>NZ_PVYW01000009.1 GCF_003001675.1 Cohnella sp. SGD-V74
ACATTTGGGTCGAAACTCAACTTTAACCCTCATGTGCACATGTTAGTCACAATGGGAGGCATGAAGGCAAACGGGGAATGGAAGACCTACGATTACGTCCCGTTTGAGAAGCTGCGGAAAGTGTGGCAGACCGTCGTGCTTAAGCTGATAAGACGAACCCTAACGGAGGAAGAAAAGCGGCAGGTGCAACCGTTGTTGCAGCGGGCATATCAGAGCAATGATAAGGGCTTCTACGTACATGCGCCAAAACAAAGAGGGAATGTGAAAGCCCAACTGGGCTACATTGGACGATACATCCGCAGACCGGCGATAGCTGTAGAGCGAATCGTATCTTACGATGGGGAATATGTTGTATTTCGGTACCACGACAAAACGGAGGATACGGATAAGGAAGAGCAGGTCACCGTGGAAGAGTTCATTTCACGGCTTATTCGACATATTCCGGAAGAGCAATTCAAGATGATCCGCCATTACGGGGTATACGCAAGGCGGGCGAAGAAGATGAGCAAGGAGAAAGTAAAGGTGTGGCAAGAAACGGTGAAGCGGACGCTAGTGAAGGTGAAGCAACGGATTAGACGTAAATGGAAAGAACGGATACAGACACAGACGGGAAAAGACCCGATGGTCTGCGCGAAATGTGAATGTTACTATGAATACAAGGGAGAAGTCTGTCTGGAGAAAGGGCAATTAAGGGTGAAGTACGCCTCCTGTAAGACGACGAAAGCCACATTAGAGAGGATGATCCGAGATCTCACCGGTATCGAGGAAACGAAAACCAGAAAAGAAGAAAAAGAAGTCATCCGTGAGTGCAAGCCGGCGAATGTTAGACAAGCAGCAAGTCAATTATGTCTGTTTGAGATGTGAAGAAACGGAGCAAATTCCGCTAGGGGTGGTACAGGATTTTGATCGAATGGACGGTGGAGATCCGAGTGTACCGCCTAAATTTGCATGTGAGCATTGCGGAGGAGAAATGTATCCGGAATATTACAAAGGGGTTCGTGGACACGAATATAAAGTTACGGATATTCTCCAAACCCAAAAGGACCGTCAGGGCGAACTTCCCTGACGGTTTTTCTTATCTGCGGGAGCCGTCTACGTTTTCGAGGCGTAGATCCGGCCCAGCTTGGCGGCGGAAGCCCGCCAGCCGAACTTGCGCACGCAGTCCCTGCGGGCCGTTCTTGCCATGCGCATTCGCACGGCGCGATTGCCTGCCAGCTTGGCGATCGCGGCGGCGAACGCCTTCGGCTTGCGGTAACGGCGAACGAGAATTCCGTTGCGGTTGTGCCGCACGATCTCCTTGATGCCGCCGTTCGCGGAAGCGATGACCGGCACGCCGGAAGCCATCGCTTCCACGTTCACCAGCCCGAACGCTTCATGTTTCTGCGAAGGGCAGACGAATACGTCCGCTTGGCGAAACACGCGGTGGATGCGGCGATGCGGAACGGTTCCGAGAAACCGGGCGTTCACGCGGAGCTTGCGGGCAAGCGAGCGCATGCGCCCCATATAGCGCGGCCGAGGGGAACCGCCCGCGATGATCGCGCGAATCGGCCGTCCCGCTGACTTCCGCGCGAGCTTGATCGCCTTCAGAAGAACGGGCACGCCTTTGCGCGGAATAACCCGGCCGGCGAACAGCACGGTGAACGCGCGCCCTGCGCCCCGCGATCTTGAAGGCTTGAACCTGCGCGTATCCACGCCAAGCCACACTTTGCGAATTTTGCCCGACGAGCGCGGAAACCGGGAGGCAAGCTGGCGCTTCAGCGAAGAGCTGTTGGCGATGACGACGTTGGCCCGGGAGAGTCCGGCGGCCGCGGCAGAACGAGTCGCGTACGGGGCGGAGACGAATGTCAAGGAATGCAGGAAGAGCGAGACCGGAACGCCGGGGAGCATGCGCTTGATCGGCCCGACGAAGCGGGGGCGGTTGTCGATCTGCACGAGATCGAAGCTTTTTCCCCGGATGAATTTCCTGACATGGGACAGGTAGGCCGCCGGATTGCCGGAAGGCACTCTGTAAATATGGACGCCGCCGACGACGGAATGTCGGGGATAACGGGAATAAGTCCGGCTGACGATCGTGACGCGATGGTTCCTCGCAAGCTGCTTGGCCAGAGCCAAAATCGTAATTTCGACCGATCCGCCAAGCGTCGGAGGGACGGGAATTTGTTCCGGGGCGACGATCAGAATGCGCATCTTTTTATGAACACCTGCTCGCGTAATTTATTTGCTGGATCCCCACAATTTATGATCGACCGGCAGCGTTCGCGTAGGACAAATACCGCCTGTCATCGTAAAATGTTCACCTTTTTTGTGTAAGAAAATAAATTCAGCCTCCGGCCGATCCCCTATACAATGGGCACAGACGCAAAAAAGAGGGGGTGTACGGATGGTCAACCAGCCGCTCGTCATCATGGAAGGGATCGAGAAGTCGTTCCCGGGCGTGCACGCCTTGAATCAATGCCGATTGGAGCTTCGCGCGGGAGAGGTACACGCTCTCGTAGGAGAAAACGGGGCAGGCAAGTCGACGATGATGAAAATATTGACGGGCGTTTACCGGAAGGATGCGGGACGGATCGTCTACAAGGGGCAAGAGGTGGACATCCCGAATACGAAGGCGGCCCAACAGATCGGCATCGGCATGATCCACCAGGAATTGAACTTGATGCCGCACCTTACGGTGGCGCAGAACATCTATATCGGACGCGAGCCGCGCCGGAAATTCCGGCTGCTGCTGAACGAGAAGGCGTTGGAAGAGAAAGTCCGGGAGCTGTTCCGGACGATGAACCTGGATCTCGATCCCCGGGCCAAAGTGTCGGATCTGACCGTAGCGAAGCAGCAAATGGTCGAGATTGCGAAAGCGTTGTCTTTTCGTTCCGAGGTGCTCATTATGGACGAACCGACCGCCGCTCTGACGACCTCCGAGATCGAGGAATTGTTCCGGATGATCGAGCAATTGAAAGCGTCGGGCGTCGGCGTTGTCTACATCTCGCACCGGATGGACGAGCTGAAGCGGATTACGGACCGGATTACGGTCATGCGCGACGGCTGCTACATCGATACGGTAAATACGGCGGAAGTGTCGGTGGACCGAATTATCTCGATGATGGTCGGCCGGGAAATCTACCATTCCGTCGAACGGACGGCAATCGGCGATTCGGCGGAGACGGTGCTGGAGGTTCGCGGACTGAACCGGGGCAAGGCGGTGCGCGACGTCGGCTTCCATCTGAAGAAAGGCGAGATTCTCGGATTCGCCGGGCTGATGGGCGCCGGCAGAACCGAGGTGGCCAGGGCGATCTTCGGAGCGGATCGCATCGATTCGGGGGAAATTCTGATCCGCGGCAAGCGGGTCAGCATCCGCAGTCCGTATGACGCGGTCAAGCACGGCATCGGCTACCTGTCCGAAGATCGCAAACGCTTCGGACTGCTCGTGGACATGGACGTTCAGTCCAACGTGGCCATCGCGTCCTACGGCAAGTTCAGACGTCTCGGCTGGATGAAGCGGGATGCGATCGAGAGCTCGGCGGAACAGGTCGTAGACGCGCTTAAGGTAAAGACGCCTAACGTGAGCCAGAAGGTGAAATTCCTGTCCGGAGGCAACCAGCAGAAGGTCGTCATCGGCAAGTGGCTGACGAAGGACAGCGATATCCTCATCTTCGACGAGCCGACGCGAGGCATCGACGTCGGAGCGAAGGGGGAAATCTACAAGCTGCTTGAGGAACTGGCGGAACAGGGCAAATCGATTATTATGATTTCTTCCGAATTGCCGGAAATTTTGCGAATGAGCCACCGCGTCATCGTCATGTGCGAAGGCCGGATCACGGGGCAGCTTACGAGGGAAGAAGCGGATCAAGAGAAAATCATGAAGTTCGCCACGAGCCGCACGGGCTGAGACAGGGGGGATGCGACATGAAAGTCGCCTTAACGAACAAGAAACAAATTCAGATCAAATCGGGCGTTCTGCAGCAGCTGCTTGCCTTCGCAAGCTTGATCGTCCTCGTACTCGTATTCACGCTGTCCTCCGATAACTTTTTTCGCTTCGACAATCTGATGGGCATTCTGCTCTCGACCGCCGTCATCGGCGTGCTGGCCCTCGGGTCGACGTTCGTCATCGTCACCGGAGGCATCGACTTGGCGGTCGGGACGGTCATGACGTTCAGTTCGGTCATGACCGGCGTCATCATCACGTTCTGGAACCTGCCGATTCCGTTCGGCATCGCCGGGGGGATCGCGACCGGCGCGGCGTGCGGGCTGATCAGCGGCCTGGCGGTCGCGAAGATGAAGATTCCGCCCTTCATCGCCACGCTGGCGATGATGATGATCACGAAAGGGCTGTCGCTCGTCATCTCCGGCACGAAGCCGATTTACTTCGACGAGCCGCACGCCGCGGATTTCTCGAAAATCTCGCTCGGATCGGTCACGAAATGGTTGATCGGCGTGGAAATTCCGAACGCGGTGCTCATCTTCTTCGGGCTCGCGATCGTGGCCGGACTGCTGCTGACGAAGACGATCGTCGGGCGGTACAACTTCGCGCTCGGCAGCAATGAGGAAGCGACCCGGCTGTCCGGCGTTAACGTCAACCTGTGGAAAATCGTTATTTACACGATTACCGGCGCTTTCGCCGGCATCGCCGGCATCCTGATGGCTTCCCGCCTTAATTCCGCCCAGCCGGCGCTCGGCACGGGCTACGAGCTGGAGGCGATCGCCGCCGTCGTCATCGGCGGAACGTCGCTGAGCGGCGGGCAGGGCACCATCCTCGGCACGGTCATCGGGGCGCTGATCATGAGCGTGCTCACGAACGGGCTGCGGATCTTGTCCGTGCCGCAGGAATGGCAGACCGTCATCATCGGGCTCGTCGTCATCGGCGCCGTCTACGCGGACATTCTTCGCCGGCGCAAAGCTTAAGCCAAGCGCCATGCGCTGGCAACAGGGGCGCGCAGCGGAAAGAACGAACATCGGTATATCCTCCGCTCAGGAGCGACATACGCGTCACCGCATTCATTTCCAATCGAGAAGGGGAGACTCGCAAATGAAATCGAAAAAGCTCGGTTTGCTCGTTCTGACCGGCATGCTGGCCATGACCGTTCTGGCCGCATGCGGCAGCGACAAAGAAAACGCGAAGGAAGCTCAAGCATCCGGAGGCAAGCTGTACATCCCGGTTATCTCCAAAGGCTTCCAGCACCAGTTCTGGCAGGCGGTGAAGCAGGGCGCCGAGAAGGCCGCTCAAGAATTCGACGTCGAGATCACGTTCGAAGGCCCCGAGACGGAAACCCAGGTCGACAAGCAGATCGAGATGCTGCAGGCGGCGCTCGACAAGAAACCGGCCGCGATCGGCTTCGCCGCGCTTGACAGCAAAGCCGCGACGCCGCTGCTGGAGAAGGCGAAAGCCGCCAACATTCCGGTCATCGGCTTCGACTCCGGCGTAGACAGCGACATTCCGGTGACGACGGCGGCGACGAACAACGCGGCCGCCGCAGGCCTCGCGGCGGAAAAAATGGCGGAGCTGATCGGCGGCAAAGGCGAGATCGCGCTGATCGTGCACGACCAGACGAGCCGCACCGGCATCGATCGCCGCGACGGCTTCAAAAACCGCATCGAAGAGAAGTATCCCGACATCAAGATCGTCGATATCCAATACGGCGGAGGCGACCATCTGAAGTCCACCGACTTGACGAAGGCGATCATTCAGGCCCACCCGGACATCAAAGGCATCTTCGGCGCCAACGAAGGCTCCGCGGTAGGCGTCGTCAATGCCGTGACCGAGCTGAAGAAGGAAGGCCAGATCGTCATCATCGGCTACGATTCCGGCAAGCTGCAGATGGACGCGGTCCGCAGCGGCAAGATGGCCGGAGCGATTACGCAAAATCCGATCGGCATCGGCTACGAGACGGTCAAGGCGGCCGTGCAGGCGAAGAACGGCGAGAACATTCCGAAGTCGATCGATACCGGCTTCCTCTGGTACGACAAGACGAATATCGATTCGGACGAGATCAAGCCGCTGCTGTACGAATAAAATAGCGTTTTGCTCCGCGGAAGGGGGTTGCCTGGCAATATCGGGCAGCCTCGCTTTCGCTGTTTTCAACGGATGGGACGATCGATTATACTCGGATAGAGGATCTCGCAAGAGCGTTGCTTGGGGGGAAGCGGGATGTACAGAATTATGTTGATCGACGACGAGGACGAGGTCAGGGAAGGCATCAAGGCGAAAACGCCGTGGAAGGAATGCGGCTTCGAGCTGGTCGGGGATTTCGAGAACGGCCGCGACGCATGGGAGGCGATGGACGGCCTCAAGCCTGATGCGGTCATTACCGATATTTGCATGCCGTTCATGGACGGATTGGAGCTGACCGGGCATATTTACGAGCGGTACCGGGACGTGAAGGTCGCCATCGTGACAGGATTCGAGGATTTCGATTACGCCCAGCGGGCGATCAAGCTTAAAGTCAACGATTACTTGTTGAAACCGCTTAACTCTCAGGAGTTTACCGAATATTTGCTGCGGATGAAGCGGGAGCTCGACGAGGAGCATGCGCGCAAGCAGGATCTGAGCCGATTGCGCAGCCAGCTTCATCAGAGCTTGCCGCTGCTGAAGGAACGGTTTCTGGAGAAGTTCGCCTCCGGGGCGATGACGGGCGAGGAGCGCGAAGCGGGAATCGGAACGTACGCGGCGAGCTTGACCGGGCCGGCCTATGCGGCGATCGTCGGCGAGCTGGACGAACCGGGAGAGGACGGCGGCCTGCTGTCCGATTCCGATCAGGAGCTGCACCGGTTCGGCTTCTATAACATCATGCAGGAGATCGTCGAGTCGGAGGGGGACGGCGTCGTCTTCCGGACGCGCGACCGTAAGGTAGCCGCGTTCCTCTCCGTGCCGGAAACCCATTCGACGTTGGAGGCGGAGAAGCTGGCCGGCCATGTGCGCCACAGCGTGGAGAAGTACTTGAAGCGCACGCTGTCGATCGGCATCGGGCGCCCAGGGACCTCGATCCAGGAGCTTCCGGGCTCGTTTCGGGAAGCGCTTTCGGCGCTCGACTACCGGTTCATGCTTGGGTCGAACCGGACGCTCTCCATACAGGACGTGGAGTTCGGCCGGGGCTCGGGACAGGCGGCCGCCCCGGACAACGAATGGGAGAAGAAGCTGATCAGCGCCATGCGCACCGGCAACGGAGACATCGTGGCCCGGGCGCTCGAAGCCGGCTTCGCCGAGCTGAAATCGTCCGGCTTGCCGGCGAACGAAGCTTACGGACACCTGAACAAACTGATCGCCGCGCTGATGAACTGGGTTGCCGAGACGGGGCTTGAGCCGGAATCGGGACCGGGCAACGGCGTTTTCTCGCTTATTCGCGAGATGAAGACGCTGGACGAAGTGCGCGTCTGGCTGGACGGCACGTGCCGAAGCATTCTGGAGGAACTGTCCGCCAAGCGCTCCAACGTCACGCATTCGCAGATGATCGAAGCGGAGCGGTATATTAACGAACATTATATGAACGAAGAGCTTTCGCTTAACGACGTATGCGGCCATCTGTACATGAGCACCAGCTATTTCAGCTCGCTGTTCAAGCAGCATACGGGGACGACGTTCGTCGACTATTTGACGAAGCTGCGCATCGCGCAAGCGAAGCAGCTGCTCGCCATCACGTCTCACAAGACGTACGAGATCGCCCAGAAGGTCGGCTACGGCGATCCGCATTACTTCAGCGTTATTTTCAAACGGCATACGGGTACAACGCCCAAGGAATACCGCGCCGCGCAGAAAGGGATATCCTGAATGAGAGCTTGGCGTCCGTTTCGGTTCAAGAGCATCCATACGAGCATCGCCATCGCTTTCTCCTGCCTGATCGTGGCGGTGACGGTGCTGCTGACGTTCAATTCTTTCCGGCTGTCGGAGGAAGCCGTCACGGACAACGCCATGACGTATACCGGACAATTGGTCGATCAGGTGAATACGAACATTCAGACGTACTTGGACAATATGGTCAGCATGTCCGCTCTGGCGCTTAGCGGCGGAGAGCTGGAGGACGCCGCGCTTGTCCGCATGCCGCTGTCTTCGGAAGGGGTGGAGCGGAACGAGAAGATCGGTAAATACTTCCGCTCGATCGTCCGTTCGCGAGACGACATCGCGACGATTCTGTTCGTCGGAGAGAACGGCAACGTCGTCTCCGACCGGCAGGATGCGGAATTCAAGCCCGCGGAAGATCTCCGGTCCCAGGATTGGTACCGCAATGCGATGGAGGCGCAGGGCAAAGTCGTCATCAGCTCTTCGCACGTGGAGCATCTCTACAAAGGCGAATACAGATGGGTCGTCTCGATCAGCAGGCAGCTGGGCCTTCCCGGCCTCCCCGGCGGGGGCGTGCTGATGGTCGATCTCAAGCTGAACGTCATCAACAATCTGTGCCGGCAGATCGAGCTGGGCAATCGGGGCTACGTGTTTATTCTCGATCCGGCCGGAGACTTGATCTACCATCCGCAGCAGCAGCTGCTCTACAGCCGGCTGAAGTCGGAGGCGATCAGACGCTGCTCGGGACGAAGGACAGCTCGATCGAGCTCGAGGAAGACGGGGACCGCAAAATCTATACGATTCGCACGAACGAATTCGGCTGGAAAGTGATCGGCGTGACGTATCCCGACGAGCTCGTCGGCAACAAGGGAGAAATCCGCACGACTTCGATCCTGGTAGGCGTGGCGTTCCTGATCGTGGCGCTGTCGATCTCGGTGTTCCTGTCGTTCCGGCTGACGAAGCCGATCAAGCGGCTGGAAAGTCTGATGAAGAAAGTGGAGAAGGGCGATTTCGACTTGCGCGTCGAGGTCGAGTCAACCGACGAGATCGGCAAGCTGTCCCGCTCCTTCAACCTGATGATCGGCAAAATCAAAGATTTGATGGGCCAGATCGTCGAGGAGCAGGAGATGAAGCGGATCAGCGAGCTGAAGGCGATGCAAGCGCAGATCCATCCCCATTTTCTGTACAATACGCTCGATTCGATCATCTGGATGGCCGAGATGGGCAAGATGGCCGACGTCGTGAAAATGACGGGAGCGTTGGCCAAGCTGTTCCGCTCCAGCATCAGCAAGGGCGACGAGCTCGTGCCGATCGAGGTCGAGCTGGAGCACATCCAGAACTATTTGACGATCCAGAAAATCCGCTACAAAAACAAATTTACGTACGACATCGACGTGGACCCGGACATTCTGTCGTGCAAAACGCTGAAAATCGTGCTGCAGCCGCTTGTCGAGAACGCGATCTATCACGGGCTGAAGCAGCAGGCCGTCATCGGTCATATTTCCGTCACGGGCCGCCGGGAAGAGGACGGCATCGCGCTCCGGGTCATCGACGACGGCGTCGGCATGAACGAGGAGCAGCTGCAGTCGCTGGCGGAGAAATGGCGGCACGCCGAGGGCGGCAAAGGGGTCGGCTTGCAGAACGTCAATCACCGGATACGGCTGTATTTCGGGGAGATCTACGGCTTGCGCATCGAGAGCGAGCCCGAGGAAGGAACGACGGTGACGCTGCGGCTGCCGGAAATCCGATAAGAGAGGGGATGGAGCAATGCGCAAAATCGCGATCGGAGGCATCGCCGCCGTTCTTCTCGCCGCGGCCGTCGGCGCCGTTTATTTGACGTTTTTCCATTCCTGGGCGGACAAGAGCAAGCCGATCGTGTTCGTTCCGAAGACGGTGGACGGGCGCATCGACTTCTGGCAGGTGCTCGGCCAAGGCGTCTACTTGGCGGCCAAGGAATTCGGGGAAGAGGTTCAGACGGTGGGCGCGATCGCCGAATCGGACATCGAAGGGCAGATCGCGCTGTTGGAGAAGGCGATCGCGGAACGTCCGAAGGCGATCGTCCTGGCCGCTTCCGACTACAACTTGACGGTGCCGATCGCGACGAAGATCCGCGACGCGGGCATTCCGCTCATCACCGTCGATTCCGGGCTGAACGGGGGCATCTCCCGCAGCTTTATCGCGACGGACAACTACAAGGCCGGGCGTCAGGCGGGAGAGGCGATGGCCAATCTGGCGACCCGGGACGAGCCGATCGCCGTCGTCAGTTTCATGAAAGGCTCGAAGACGGCGATGGAGCGGGAGAGCGGGGTGCGGGACCGAATGAAGGAGGCGGGCATGTCCGCCGTGGACGAGACGACGTACTATTCGGAGTCCTCGGTCGAGAAAGCGTACGAAATCGTGAAGGAGCTGCTTCTCGACAAGCCCGACTTGCGCGGGCTCGTCTGCTTGAACGAGATGACGACGGTCGGAGCGGCGCGGGCGGTCAAGGAACTGGGCTTCGACGGGCGGCTGAAGATGGTCGGCTTCGACAGCTCCACCGAGGAGATTGCGTATTTGGAGGAAGGCGTCATTCAGGCGATCGTCGTCCAGAAGCCGTTTAATATGGGCTATCTGGCGATCAGGGCGGCGGTCGACGTCACCCGCGGCAGGAAGGTGGAGCCGCTGATCGATACCGGGTCGGAGCTGATCACGAAAGAGAATATGTACACGAAAGAAAACCAGAAGCTGCTGTTTCCATTCGACGCCCAGTAGCGAGCAGCGGCCGGGGCGCTCCCCGCCGATAAGCCCGCCCGGCGGCGCCGGGCGGCGCGCGCAAAAGCGCGGAAGACGCCTCCTTACGTAGATAGACCGTAAGAGGCGTCAGCGCCTTCCGCAGCTTCCGAGGACGAGCGATGCTCCGCAATCGCTCCGGCGCCGGCGGAGACGCCCGGCGGCGCTTTGGGGGCGCGCAAGCCGCGCTTCTCCCGGTAAGCCCACAGCGCGTATTCGATCGGGCGCACGATCGCCTTGCGATACACGTCCCGTTCCCCCGCTTGCTGGAATACTTCCCGCGAAGGCTTCGGATTGACCTCGATCAGCCAGATTCTTCCGTTCCTGTCGATAGCCAGATCGAGCGCCAGCTCGCACAGCGCCCCGTAAGTCGCTTCCAGGTGGCGCGCCACGTCGACTCCGAACGCTTCGGCCGTCTGGCGGATTTGCCGGATATCGTTCTCGCTGCCGATCCATTGCCGCAGCAGATCGTTCATCGACGCCGCCTCGCCTCCGCCGTGCAGGTTGGAGGTGATGCTGCGAAGAGGGCCGATCCGTCCCGCGCAGCCGGTCACTTCCCATACGCCGGAACCGTTTTTCTGCACGAGCATCCGATAGTCGTGCACCCTGCCGCTGGGCAGCTTGATGTTCAGCCCCTGCTGAACGATGTAGCGATCCCCCTTCTTATCCCAGCTTTCCAGAGCGGACGCCAGGCGACCGCGCGAAATGTGCCTGGGCTGGACGATCGACCGGGAATGATTGCGCCCTTGCAGCAGCAAGGTGCCGTCCCGCGCGCGTTCGATGCGCAGAATGCCTCTGCCTCCGGTTCCGTTGATCGGCTTCAGGTAGACGGTCGGATATCTCTTCAGCAGGAGAGAGACGTCCTCCGGAGACTGGTACAGCTTCGTAGTCGGCAAGTGCGCGCGGAAGGCCGGCACTTTGCTTAGCGTGCGATAGACGGTCCATTTGTTGCGAAGAGGCCGGTTGAGAAAATGAAGATGGGAGTACCGCTTGCGGAAGGCAAGCAATTGCTCGAAGCGGTAGCTCTTCTGAATCCGGCAGCGGTCGTAGATGACGTTCGGGAAGCGAACCCAGCGCCGGCTCCATTTCTTCGTCTCCGTGTTGTACAGTTGGGCGCGGATAAGCCCTTTGGCGTCGTCAACGTCCTGCGGGGTAAATACGAAGACGGACAGGCCGATCCGCTTGCCCGCCGCGATCATTTTCTCGTAAACCGGCCTTTCTTCCAACGCCTTCGATTCGTTCAAATAGAGAGTCAGTATGCCAAGCACGGGCTGTCGCACGGCCGTTCACCTCCGCCCGGCGGAAGCGGCGGCCAGCGGCGGGCTGCCGCCCGGAGCAAGAGCAGGTACTTTGTTCGACGTCACGTGGCCACGCCTCCCCTGGATTCGTGCTTCAGCCGGTGCAAGTAGAGGCTGTATTGGAAAATGCGCTCCAGCGACTTGTTGCGAATGTGCGGTTCGTCGAATTTCATCGGCTTCGAGTTCGCTTCGAAAAACCAGACGTGGCCGGTCGTATCCACGCCGAGGTCCATCGACATTTCGCATAGCCGGCTGTGCGCGGAGCGTTCGATTTGCTTGGCCAGCGTAATCGTCGTACCCTTGACCTTGCCGAGCACCTTGCCGGCTTTCTCCTGCCCGAACACCGATACGAGCAGCTTCTCCGGCTCGTCGATGTAGCCTCCGCGCGGCACGTGGGTCGTAATGCTGGAATCGCCGGCGACTCTCGCGCCGATGCCGGACAATTCCCATTGGCCGACGCCGTTCTTCTGCACGAGCGCCCGCAGGTCGAACGGCCGGTTGTTTACGCTCGCCAGCGAAATGCCCTGCTGGACGATGTACGGCTCTCCCAACCGTTCCGATTGCCGGGAGACGCGGTCCCACAGTCGTCTCATCGTCCCCGCGCGGAAAGTCCGGCTGCCTTTCTCTTCCTGGATTTGCAGGCGATAGGGCAGCTTCTTCTCCGGTTGCACGGTTACGGTCATAATGCCGACGCCGGCTTTGCCGCGGACCGGCTTGAGGTAGAGAAGGCGATGCTTCTTAAGAAGACCGCTCAGGACGAGCGAGTCGGTCAGCTTTTTCGTTTCCGGAATATAAGGCTTCGTCGCCTTGCTCTCGTTCAGCCACTGGAACAGCGACCACTTGTTGAAGAAACGCCGGTTGAACAGCCGAATGTCGGGCTGCTTCGCCAGGGCGGACAGCTTCTTCTTCACCCTCGGCAATCGCTCGTCTTCCCGCTGGGGAATCCGGTTGTATACGATGTGGGGGCGAGGAAACCACGCTTGCACCCACGTTTCGTCCGATTCGCGGTAAGTGAAGCCAAGCACCTTGTGCGCCTGAAGCTTCAGATTTTTTACGGTCACGACATAAGTGAGAATGCCCATCTGCTGCCCGGTCTGGATCAAATCCGCGAAGTTGCCCCGATTGCCCCGAAACAGTTGAATATCGTCTTCGATCGTAAGGATCGCGACGACCGGCTTGTCGGCCGTCGCTTCCATTACGCCTGATTTGGTCGAGAGAGATTTAGGAATCGTCAAGATTCATCCCTCCTGCGGAATTTACTTAGATAGAGGCAGTGCTCGAGAATGTATTCCAGCGAGGCTTTGCCCTGATCCTTCAAGGCGGGATGCTTGAAAATCGATCTGCCCGGCTTGGCGTTCGCTTCGAACATCCACACATCGCCTTCGCGGTCGATGCCGATATCGAGGCCGAGCTCGCCGAGCTGGTGCGAATAGTTGCGTTCGATCGCTTCGGACAGCCGGACGGCGACCGTCTTGGCTTCCTTCAGCACTTCTTCCGAACGCGCTCCGAACGTTCGGCCGAGCGCCTGCTCGGGCGTCATGAGCGAGCCTCCGTTTTTGATGTGCGTCGTGACGCTGCCGCGCCCGGCTTTCTTGGCGCCGATGCCGGCGACGACCCATTCGTTGCGGCCGTCCTTATGCATGTGAAACCGGAAGTCGATCGGACAATTGTCGATTTCGACAAGGCGGATGCCTTGCTGGGCGACGTAATTGTTCAAGCTGCTTCCGTGCCTTGTCTTCAGCATCTTCATCAAGCTGCCGAAGGTGCTGAAGCGAAGCAGCACGTTGCCGCCGCTTCTGCGGTAGCGGATGAAGTAACCTTTGCGCGGATGGTAGGTCAGCCGGTAGATGCCGGCCCCCAGACTTCCCGCGCTCGGCTTGTAATACAGGAATTGATGCTTCTCCAGCAGCTCCTTGATTTTCTCCGGCGACGGATTGTTGACGGATTCGGGCAAGTGGCGGAGCGCTTCCGGATCGTTGTCGAGCAGCTTGTAGACGTCCGCTTTGTTGAAGAAGCTCCAGTTGAAGAACGGAATCTTCTTGCGGATAAAACGTTCGCGAAGCGACGTAATCGTTGCGCCCGTCTCCGCCCGCCGGCTCGGCAGCCGGTTGTAGATGACGTCGGGAAGCGGCACGACGCGCCGCGTCCAGCCTCCTCCTCCGTCGAGAAACCAGCCGTGAATCGTTTCTTGCTGCCAGTTGATGTCCCGCGGCGTAAACGCGAACATGTAAGCGCGTTTCTGGCCGAGGCCCAGCAGCTGCCTGACGAAGCCGGTCCGTTCTCCGAACGGGGCCGCGGAGGAGCGGGCTCCGCTGTCGGTCAGCACTCCGATCAGCGGGCCCAGCTGAATGTCTTCCCCTTCTTCCCCGACAAGATAGACGCTTCCCGACTTCGGAATCCGCACGGAACGGCGAAGCCCCGCGGACATGTACACGTGGTTGCCTTTGCGCTTGATGGTTCGAACCGTGGCGGGCACGACGTCTCTGCCGAGCTTGACGTTGACCGATTTACGTCCGCCCAGCTTGAGCAGCTTCGCAAGCGGGCTGGAGAACCATACGATACGTTCCGGCTGCTGTGTGAAATGGACGTTACAGATGGTCAAACTCATGAATTACCCTCCCAGGTGGTCGAAGCAAGATGGATTTGGCATAGGACAGAGGCTGCTCCGCCGCTGCCGCCGCTGCTTCTTCGCCGGCGGAGCCCATGGCGGCGCGACCGGGCTTGGAGTTGGCTTCCAGAAACCAAAGCTTGCCGCTCCGTTCTATTCCGAAGTCCAAACCGATTTCGGCGAATCTCCCAAAAGTTTGTTCCAGACGCGAGGCGATCGACGAAGACAGTCCGGCGATCTCCTCCAGCAGCTCGCTTCCCCGGCGTTCTCCGAACTGCGCGGCGAGCGCGGCGGCGGCCGAAGCGGCCGTTCCGCCCCCGTGCAGATTGGCCGTCACGGACGAGGGGGAACCGATTCGGGCGGCGACGCCGGTCAAGGACCATCTGCCTCTGCGGTTTTTCTGCATTAAGGCGCGCACGTCGTAGGGCTCTCCGGAGGAGCTCCTCAAATCCAGCATCGGCTGCATCAGATACAGCCTGCCGCCGATCCAGCGATCGACCCTGCGCAGCGCGTCCGCTTCGTCGGCGCAGCTCCGCGCGATCGGCCGGTTGCGGTCGTCCCTTCCGGTCAGCGCGACCGTTCCGTCCTGCCGGAGCGTCACGGCCAGCACCCGCTTGCCTTGGCTTCCGGCGACGGGCTTGAGGAAGGCGGACCGGTTATGCTTGCGCAGCCAGGAGCCCAGAGAGGGAATGCCCTCGTAGATCGCCGTAGGCGGCAAGTAAGCCGACAGAGCGCGGTCACGTGCAAGCATCTCGCAGACTTTTCCTTTATGCGGCAGCATTCCGTTGAGGAATACGAGCCTTTTGGCGGCTTGAACCGTCTTCAGGGCACGCCGATACCGCAGCTTCTCCTCCTCCGAGTCCGGCCAAGCGCGGTCGTAGACGACGGAAGGCAGCTTGCGCCTAGCCGGCTTCCAGTCCCGCAGCTTCTCATTCCAGATCCATCCCTTGACGGAATCGTCCCGCGGGTTCCACGTCCAGGGAGCGAAGGCGAACAGCCGAATGCCCAGCTTCTTGCCGATGACGGACAAACGCTTGACGTAACAGCTTTCGGCGAACGGCGGGCGGCCTTGACGCTCGCAGACGAGCACGCCGAGCTCTGCCGGCGAAGCGTGCGCGAGTACCGCCTCAGAAACCTGAAATGTACCGGGCATATTGGATCAGCATCCGTACCGAGGGACGGATTTTTCCTTCCTTAAGCGGTGTGTTGTCGTTTTTCGAAGGCTTGGAATTCACCTCGAGCAGCCATACCCGGCCGGACGTATCCAGCGCGAGATCGATGCCGAGCTCCGCGAAGTGCGCGGGAATGTACATATCGATGCCTCTGGCGATGTCCAGAGCGGCCCTCGACAGGCGCAAGGAAGCGTCTCCCCGAAACTGGACGGGAAGATTGGACTTGGCGACGGATTCCCGGACGGTCGACAGCGTGCCGCCTCTGGCCAGGTTGGAGACGAAGTGATGGCTGCCCGCCGTTCGGGCGACAATCGAGGTGATCGCCCATTTGCCGCTGGCGTTCTTCTGTGCGAGCGCCCTGTAATCGACCGGCCGCCCTCCGATTTCGATCAAATGCAGCCCTTGCTGAATGAGATAACGGACGGTTTTCATCTTGCCGGCCAGCGTGGAGAACAGCTTCACCAGACTGCCGAACGTCTGCCGCTTCGTGCCCATGGCGGTGGCGTAAGACGCTTGCCAGCTGTCCGGGCCGAGACGGGATACGCGAATGATGCCTTTGCCGAGACTGCCCCTTACCGGCTTAAGGAATACGGTGCTGTATCTGGAACACATGCTTTTGAGCATCGTATAGTTATGCAGGGAATGGGATTCCGGCAAGTACTTCTGCAAACCGATGTCTTTCTTGAGCGCGTCGAACACTTCCGACTTGTCGAGGAACTTCTCGTTGAACACGTGCGCGCCGAAGCGGCGTTTGATCTCTCCCATGAACTGCTGGACGATCGGTCTGTTCTCCAGCTTGCGGGAGGTGAGACGGTTGTTGACGACGTCGGGCGCCGGGAGCGATATCCTGTGCCAGCCTTTGGTGTACACCCAGCCTTCCACGGAGGAGAGACTTGACCCGATGGCGTTCGGAGTGAAAAAATACACGTATGCGCCTTGGCTTCGGCAAGCGTCCGTCAGCTCGCGGCAGAACATCGTGATATCCCCGAACGGTTTATCCGGCTGATTGGAATGATCCCGGCTGACCAACACGCCGATCAGCGGGCCAAGGGCGAGCGTCCGGGTCGAGGCCTGATACAGCAGCCGCAGCGGAGTGCCCGAGTAGATGCCCATCCGGCGGGCCAGCGTCTGGCTGATGCGCAGCCCCTCGTACCGGGGAACCGGAACGACGGTGACGGAATGGCGGAAAGAACCGAACTGCAGGGCAAGATGCTGCTGGGCGGGTATTCTCCACTGCTTCATCAGGGATTCCCCCAGCATCAGGACGTCGTCGGACAGAATGCCGGAACTGACGACATGGACGTCGATTTTCGGGGTGGACATGTTTCGTACTCCTTCCACCTTTGCGAATGTCGCGGAGAAGGCTTCTAGGCTTCCTTCCCGGGGGCTAGCGAGAATACTCCATCATATGAGGACATCTATCCATCGGTGATTGCCCCGGTTCGATTGGGACTGGCGCATAACGGGCGCACAATTGAGCGCGAAGGCTGTCCGCCGAGGGCATAGAAGTGTCGAAAGGGATTTCGTTGCATGCGAGACTGGTTCAAGGAAAGCTTCGGAGAAGATTATAAAATCGTCTACCGGCACCGAAGCCGGGCCGACGCGGCGCGGGAAATCGGGGCGATGACGCGGTGGATGGAGCTTCGTCCCGGCTCCGCGGTCGTGGACGTCGGCTGCGGCATGGGCAGGCATGCGATGGCGCTCGGAAAATTGGGCTATAACGTCACCGGATTGGACCTGTCCGAGGCGCTGCTGCGCGAGGCCCAGCGAGCCGATGCGGAAGGGATCGTCAATTGGGTGCGGGGGGATATGCGAAGCTTGCCGTTCCCGGAGGCGTCGTTCGACGCGGCGGTGAACTGGTTCACCTCGTTCGGTTATTTCTCGGACGAGCGGGACAACGGGAAGGCGCTTCGGGAGATCGGCAGAGTGCTGAAGCCGGGAGGCAGGTTTCTGATCGACTTCCTGAATCCGGGCGACGTGAAGCGTCATCTCGTTCCGGAGTCGGAACGGATAGACGGGCCGAGCGGCTGCCTGATCCGGGAGCGACGGGAGATCGAAGGCGATTTCGTCGTCAAAAGGATCGAAGTGATACCGCCCGTGCAGGAAGGGGATGCGGGCGACGCAAGAAGATACGAGGAGCGCGTCCGCTTGATCGGGTTGCGTAAGTTCGAGGGGATGCTGGACGAGGCCGGCCTCGTTCTGGAACGGGTTTACGGGGATTACGAAGGCGGCCCTTACCGGGAGACGAGTTCCAAACGTTTGATTATGCTGGGGAGATGCGGACGATGAACGAGCGGATTGTGGAATTAGACGGAGGCTGGCTGCAAGTCAAGGTGCCGCTTCCTTATTCGTTAAAATGGGTCAACGCCTATTTGCTGCCCGAGGGCGACTCGGGCTGGACGGTGATCGATCCGGGACTGCGGCTGGAGGAAACGGAAGTGTTCTGGGAGGAGGTCATGAGGAGCCGGAATCTGGCATGGGGCGATATCGCGCGCATTGTCGTCACCCATCACCACCCGGATCATTACGGAATGGCCGGATGGTTTCAGGAGCGCGCCGGAGCTCCGGTCTGGATGTCTCCGGTCGCGCATAGCAACGCGAACAGGCTGTGGGGGGACGGCGAGACGTTCTCGGAACAGCTGACCGCGGCTTTCCTGCGCCATGGGCTTGCGGGAGAGCTGGAGGACGCCATGCGGGCGCATCTGACCGGATTCCGGGCCAAAGTGTCGCCGCATCCGAGCGAGGTGCGGCTGCTCTCTCCGGGCGAGACGTTCTCGATGGGCGGCGTCGAATGGGACGTGCACGGGGGAGAAGGCCATGCTCCGGGCCACTTGCTCTTCCATGACCGGACGAGCGGACGGCTGATCGGCGGGGATCAGGTGCTGACCGACATCTCGCCGAACATCGGCTGGATGCCGGGCGGTGATCCCGATCCGCTGCTGTCGTTCCTGGACAGCCTGCGGCGGCTGAGAGCGCTGGAGGTAAGCGAAGTATTCCCGGGGCATCGGTCGCCCTTTGCCCGCTTCCGCGAGCGGATCGACGAACTGCTCGACCATCACGGGCGCCGCATGAACAAGATGGCGGAGCTGATCGGAGAGCGGGAGCTGACGGCGTTCGAGGTTTGCGAGCTGCTGTTCGGGGCGAGGCTGAGGGACAACGCGCACAACTTGCGCTTCGCTCTCGCGGAAACGATCGCCCACCTCGTCCGGATGGAGGCCGAAGGGACGGTCGTCCGCGCCGCGAGAGCGGGCGCATCCGGTGAAGCAACCGAATACTGGCGACTGGAACGAAGCTGATTCGCTTCGGTCCGGGAACAGGCAGGGGCCATCCTCTAAGTCATTCATTAGACTTAGGGGATGGCCCCGTTCGTTTATTGTCCGTCGCCAAGGGCGGACTCCTCGCGCTCTTCCTGCTTGCGGTGAGCGATGCGGCTCGAAGCGGACGCGGCGATCGCGCCGACGATATCGTCCAGGAAAGTGTGGGTTTCTCCGCTGTTCTTGTCGTTCAGCTTTTTCAGGACGCCGGGCTTGAGCTTGTCGACGTAGCCGAAATTGGTCAGGCCGATGCTGCCGTAGACGTTGACAATGCTGAGCGCCAATATTTCATCGCATCCGTAGAGCCCTTCGTCGTAGGCGATCATATCCTGCAGGGGCTGCAGAAGCTTGCCTTCCTCCGCGAGCATATCGAGCTGGATGCCGGTCAATACCGCATTTTGCACCTCGCGCTTGGACAGGACCGCCTCGACGTTCACGACGCATTCGGCGAGCGTCAGATCCGGGAAATAATCTTTCTGAAGGAGCATGACGAGCTGTCCGATCTGCTCCTTGGTTACGCCTCGTTTCGTCAGCCACTCTTCGGTCGCTCTTGCGACTTCTTTGCTGTTAAGGCGGTATACGTTCGGTTGGGACATCAACAACACCTCTTTCCGAAGCCTGCCGGCCTCCGTCTGAACTCGTTTGGACAAACTAACATATTTGTACCGAGGGCTCGTATACATAGTACTACAAATAGAGTTCCGGTGGAACGGCGGCCTATTCGTCTGACCCAATTATGAGGGAGGATTAATCAATGAGAACGAAACCGAACCGCACGGCCAAGCTGAGAAAATGGGCGCTGCTCCTGCTGCTCGTTCCTCTGCTCTCCGCCTGTAGCATCTGGGGAGGAAGCAAGGGAGACGTTGCCGATAAGACGAGCATCGATCCGCCGCCCAAAGATTTGGAGGAGGCGTGGATTCAGGGCGTCGAACAGTCGGCGATCGCGGAAGCCGGCGAGATGATTACGGTCTATTTGCTTGACCGCAACGAATATTTGGCTCCGATGTCCCTGCGGGCCGATCAGGAGCAGGATCAGGAACAGTCCGCCCCGGTCTCCGGCGCAGAGAAGGCGATCGCCTGGATGACCGTGAGCAGGCAGCTGGCGGATCAACTGCCGCCCGGCTTCGCGGCCGTGCTGCCGGAAGGGACCAAGGTCAACTCCGTAACGGAAGACGCCGCCGAACAGACGATATCCGTCGACTTCGCCGCGCCGCTTCCCGGAATTCCGGCCTCGCGGGAGCGGAAGGTGATCGAAGCGCTCGTCTGGACGTTAACCGAGCTGCCCGGCATCGACAAGGTGAAGCTGTCGGTCGGCGGCAAGCCGATCCGCTCGCTGCCCTCCTCGGGCTTGCCGGTCGATCCCGTCTTGACCCGCGGGCTCGGCATCAACCTGGAGAAGGTCAAGGACGTCCAGCCGACGTACGCGATGGGCGTAACGCTGTATTTCGCTTCCCAAACCGCCGAAGGGGAAGGTTACTTCGTCCCCGTCACGCGGCTCGTCAACCGTCAGGAAGACGTCGCCAAGGCGGCGCTTGAGCAGTTGATCGCGGGGCCGCAGGATACGAAATCGCTTCAGGCGGTCATGACGCCGGACATGTCGGTCGAGAAGCTCGTCCGCATGGCCGATACGGTCAACGTGTCCCTGAAGGATGCGTCGGGAATGCCCAAGTCCGAAGTGCCGTCGAGCATGATGGAGGCGCTCGTGCTTACGCTGACCGAGGCGGCCGACCTGCCGCAGGTGAGCGTCGTCATGAACGGCGACGATTCGTTCCTGGACTCCGAGCAGCGGGCTTACGACCGACCGGTCACCCGTCCTATGTACGTCAATCCGCTTAACCGCTGAGCCATTATGTATCGGCCGCGTCTTCTCGGAATCCGAGCGAGACGCGGCTTTTTGCGCTGCCTGGGCATCATGGACTGCCGCTTACTACTTTTTCAACCCGCCTGACAACCGTGCGGATGCTTTTGCGTGCAACGTCTGGTAAAATGGGTGAGATTGAGTACTTGGGAGGTTAATCAATGAGATCCGATGGCAGACAAGATCGCGACCTGCGGCCGTTCGCAGTTGCGCTTCACCCGAATAAATACGCGGAGGGCTCCGTGCTCATCGAAGTCGGGAACACGAAAGTATTATGCACGGCATCCGTGGAAGAGAGAGTGCCCCCGTTCCTGAAAGGGCAGGGCAAAGGCTGGGTAACGGCGGAATACGCCATGCTTCCCAGGGCGACGCACACCCGTAACCAGCGGGAGGCGGCCAAGGGCAAGCTGACCGGAAGAACGATGGAAATCCAGCGCTTGATCGGACGGGCTCTGCGCTCCGTAGTCGACCTGCACGCGCTTGGAGAACGGACGATTACGCTCGACTGCGACGTGCTTCAGGCGGACGGCGGGACGAGAACGACTTCCATTACAGGCGCCTATATCGCGCTGGCGTTGGCGATACATAAGCTGTCGGGCACGGTTTCGTTCGATAAATATCCGTTGAGGGATTATTTGGCTTCCGTCAGCGTCGGGGTCATTCAGGATCTGCCGGTCGTCGATCTGAACTACGAGGAGGACTCGAAGGCGAAGGTCGACATGAACGTGGTTATGACGGGAGCGGGAGCTTTCGTCGAAGTTCAGGGCACGGGCGAGGAAGCTCCGTTCACCAGACAGGAACTGGATCAGATGCTCGGATTGGCGGAAGCCGGCATTCGCCGGTTGATCGAGCTGCAGAAGGAGACGCTGGGAGAGGCCGGAGCTCGGATCGGCGGTGGCAAGCGGTGATTCGCCAAGGAGATACGCTGCTGATCGCGACGAGGAACCGCGGGAAGACGAAGGAGTTTCGCGAGGCATTTCTCCGGATCGGGGTCGAAGTCAAAGATTTGAACGAGGTCGAAGGCATTCCGGATATCGAGGAGACGGGAACGACATTTGAGGAGAACGCGACGATCAAGGCGAAGGAAGTCGCCGCCTTGGTCGGAATGCCGGTGCTCGCCGACGACTCCGGTCTGTGCGTGGACGCGTTGGACGGAGCGCCCGGCGTATACTCCGCGCGTTACGCCGGCGAGCCGGGGAACGACGCCGCGAACAATGCGAAGCTGCTTCGCGAGCTGGAACGGATTGGGGCGCCGATCGTTCCGCTGCCGGAAGCGGGGGAAGAGTTCGCGACGCTGAGCTCGGCCAGGTTCGCCTGCTCGCTCGTCCTGTACGATCCATCGGATGAGAGCAAGGCGGCAGCGGAAGGTTACGTCGAGGGACGAATCATGAACCGCCCCCGCGGCGACGGCGGATTCGGCTACGATCCGCTGTTCTGGGTGCCTTCGCAGCGGCGCGGCATGGCCGAGCTGACGCTGGAGGAGAAAAACGCGATCAGCCACCGCGGGCAGGCTCTGAAGAAGCTGCTGGCGCTGCTTGAAGGCAAGGTGTAAACGAAAGGAGCTAATCTCCGATTAAGGGGATTAGCTCCTTTTTACTCGCGGACCCAATGTACGATTTTTTAGAGTAACGCGCACCGTTGAGGCCCATTTTGAGGGCCGTTGTACGATTCTTTAGAGTAACGCGCCCACCCCGCCGCAAGCCAACCCCGCCTATCACGCCCCTCCTACAACACCAGCTTCACTTTATAATGCCGCAGCCAGAAGTCGACCTGCAGCAAGTAGGCGAACAGCTGAGGGCCGGACATGAGTTGGCCGAACCACGGGATGTGGGAGCTGGCGTCGCTTGCCGCGGCGAGCTCGCGGATGCGGCTTGCGTCAATCAGCGGAAGCAGCGGGGAGGACGGATCGTCCAGCCGCTCCAGCAGCCGGCCGCGCACGGCAGCCAAGTAGTTCGGGTTGTGCGTCTTCGGATAAGGGCTCTTCTTGCGGTAGAGCACGTCGTTCGGGAGCACCCCCTCGAGCGACTTGCGGAGGATGCCTTTTTCGCGCATGCCCGCCGTCTTGATCTCCCAAGGGATGTTGAACACGTATTGTACGAGCCGGTGATCGCAATAGGGTACCCGGACTTCAAGGCCGACGGCCATGCTCATTCTGTCCTTGCGGTCGAGCAAGGTCGGCATGAACCGGGTAATGTTCAAATACGACATGCGCCGCATCCGCCGGCGGTCCTCATCCTCGCCCGGAAGGTGCGGTACTTCGGCGACGGCTTGCGCATAGCGGTCGGCCAAATATTCCCGCGGCCTGAGCTTCGTTCTGAGCTCCGGGGATAACAGGCCGGCCCGCAGGTCAGTCGCCAGAGACCAAGGGAACGTCTCCGCCTTAAGCGCCTCTTCCCGATGAAACCACGGATAACCTCCGAAGATTTCGTCGGCCGCCTCGCCCGATATCGCCACCGTCGCTTCTTTTTTAATCTCCCGGCAAAATAAATACAAGGAAGCGTCAATGTCCGCCATGCCGGGCAAATCCTTGGCCAGCACCGCGACGTCGAGCGCTCCCGCGAGCTCCGGCGTATCGAACTGCTTCGGATGGTGAACCGTCGACAAATAGTCGTTCATCCGCTTGATCCAGGGCGCGTCCGCGTTTGGCTGAAAATCGTGCGCTTGAAAATGCTTGTCGTTGTCGACGTAATCGACCGAGAACGTATGAACCTGGCCCTGCCCGGTTCTCTTATAGTAGTCGACCGCAAGCGCCGTCAGCGCGCTGGAGTCGAGTCCGCCGGACAGCAGCGTGCAGATCGGCACGTCGGAGACGAGCTGACGTTCGACCGTGTCCGCGAGCAGCTCGCGCACCGCTTCGGCCGTCTGCTCGACGTTCTGCTCATGCTCCGCGCTGTGCAGCTGCCAGTAAGCATACTGCTTCATGCCGTTGCGATCGTACAGCAGGCAGTGCCCGGGCTTCAGCTCGTAAATGTCCTTCCATACGCCGTGGCCGGGCGTGCGCGCCGGGCCGATGACGAACAGCTCCGCCAAGCCTTCCGCGTCGATCGCGGCCTCCACGCCGGGATGGGCCAGAATCGCCTTCGGCTCCGAGCCGAACAGCAGCCGCCCTTCCTCGCGGCGATAGAACAGCGGCTTGACTCCGAGCCGGTCTCTGGCCATAAACAATTTTTGCTCCGCCGTATGCCACACCGCGAACGCGAAAATGCCGTTAAGCTTGTCGACGCTGTCCGGTCCCCATTCCACGTACGCTTGCAGCAGCACCTCCGTGTCGCACGTCGTGCGGAAACGGTAGCCGAGCGATTCCAGTTCCTTGCGAAGCTCCGGCGCGTTGTACAGCTCTCCGTTATACACAAGCACGCAGTCGTGGCTGTCCGAGCCTCTGGCCGGACGAACCATCGGCTGGGCTCCGCCCGCGGGGTCCATTACGCACAATCGCCGATGTCCAAAAGCGCAATAGCGGGAAAGCCACGTGCCGCTTGCATCCGGTCCGCGTTGTTCGAGCGTCTCCGTCATTTTCTCGATCGTATCGGCCTGCTTCGTCAAATCCGCGGTCCAGTCCACCCATCCGGTAATTCCGCACATCGGTCTTCCCCTCCTTTCGAATCTTGAATTCAGCCGGTCCGCCTGCTCGGCGCTGAAAACCGGTCTTCTTGAACACACACTAAGATGGATATGCGAAAAAAGGCATAAGATGTATGTCCATGAGGAGAAAATACGTGAAGACTACGACCCGTTAACGGGGGAAAGGAGTCCGATGGCGCATGAACGACGCCGATACGCGGGATGGCGGCAGAAGGACTTATTACGTCGCGGTGGGACCCGGGCAAATTTTGACGGATCGCGGGGCGGCATCTTTCGAGTTCTCGATTCAGGCTACCGAAGCGGAGATCGACAAACTCGAGGAGTTGTTCCAGGAAGCCCAGGACGCGGACGAAGACGAGATTTTCGATTACAGCGGTTCTCCGACCATCTCCGATTCGCCCGAAAACGAAACCTACGACGCGCTGCTTAAAGATATTTACCGCATGCTGCACGATCTGGGCACCGACGAGACGAAACGCCATATCGAATCGATGAACATTTTGTAGCGCGGGGGGAGGTGAGAAAGCGGTGGCAGATCGATTCAAGAAAAACAAAGGCAATCAAATCGCCCATAAAGGCGAGGAATTCGTCGAAGAGACGCTCAAAACGAATATCGCCCATCCCGCCATGAACAATCCGGCGAGACCTAACCGGATCAGGCAAGGTTAACGATCAGCGGCCGCCCGTCCCTCCCAGGGGCAGGGCGGCTTATTTGCGCGCCGACGATTTACAGCGCTTGCCGGGTAGTGTACGCTTGACCTAACCGCGCATTCGCGGGCTTTATGCATGGATGGAGGTTAACCGATGTCGTTGATCGGGGAAGAGCGCAAAGCCTATATTTTGCAGCAATTGAACTTGGAAGGCAAAGTCAGAACCTACGATCTCGTCAACGAGCTGAAGGTGTCGTCGGAGACGATCCGCAAATATTTGGAGGAGCTCGAGGCGGACAACAAGCTGAAGCGCGTCTACGGCGGGGCGATGAAGCCGGACGAGGCGCGGGAAGAGCCGGCCTATCTGAAAAGGGAAGCGATCAATTCCGAGGAGAAGCGCCGCATCGGACTGGCGGCGGCGACGCTTGTCGAAGACGGGGACGTTATCTTCATCGACGACGGCACGACGACGCTGCCGATGATCGACAGCATAGTGGGGCGCAAAAACATTACGGTGCTGACGATCTGCGTCGCCGGCATGTGCAAGCTGATCGACTATGCGAACAGAGGGTTGTTCGGCGGCAAAATCTACTTTATCGGCGGAGAGATCGACGCGTCTCAGTCCCGTTCGACGGGAACGGTGGCGGTGCAGATGGCCGAGCTTTTCTATGTCGACAAAGCGTTCATTTCCGTCGACGGCTTGACGGTCGAACGGGGACTGACCGGCTTCGATACCCCGAGGGGAGTGCTCGCCCGCAAAATCATCGAGCACGCCAAGCAGACGGTCGTCGTCGCCGACAAGACGAAGTTCGGACAGGCCCAGTTGTTCAAGATCGCCGACTTGCAGGATATCGACCTCGTCGTCAGCGACGTCCCCGCGCCTTCGGAATGGAAGACCGCGCTGAAGGCCAAGCAGGTCGCCTGGATCGAGGCCGAGTGAAGATTACTTCCAAGCCACGAGAATGGCGCCGATGGCGATCAGCGCGACGCCTGCCGAATTGATCCACGAAATCCGCTCTCCCAGGAAGAAAAAGGCGAGCAGGACGGCAAGAACGACGCTCAGCTTGTCGATCGGCCCGACCTGGGACACTTTGCCCCCTTTGAGCGCGAGAAAATAAAACAGCCAGGACAGCGCGCCCGCCACGCCGCTGAGCACGATAAACGTCATCGCCTTCCTCTGGGCGAAGATTTCGCCGAGCTGGGCGAATTTCCCCTGTACGACGACCACGCCGAGCAGGAACAGCGCCATGATGACCGCGCGAATGGCGGTCGCCGAGTTGGCGTCGACGTCCTTGAGGCCGATTTTGCCGAAGACGGCGACAAGTGCCGCCGTCACGGCGGATAACAGCGCGTAAATCAACCACATTCCCATGACCGATTTCTCCTCCGCAATGCGATTTGAGGAGCCTTGCCCGCGAGTCGATGGAAGGCGCCGTCGACCTTAAGCGGATAGGCTCCGACCGACTTAATCCGGTTTTTTTACCATGTGCCAGTACGGTTTGCCGTGTATCTGGATTTCCTTGTCCGCGCGATAGCCCAGCTTGACATACAGCGCGTGCGCGCCTTCGTTCGTCTGATCGACGTTCAGCGCGATTTTGTCGCAGCCGAGCTCCTTGGCCCGGCCCTCGGCCGCCGCGATGAGCAATTTGGCGTACCCTTTGCCTTGATGCGACGGATCGACGGCGATGGCGTCTATGTAGTATTCGTCCTCGTCCGCCTCGTCGTCGATCGTCACGGAGGGATCTCCGCCCTTGCGGCGCAGATGCTCTAGAACAGGCTCGTACAATCGGCGCGCGTCGCTGCCGTGATAACACAAAATCATCCCGACGGGACGTCCGTCCTCTTCCAGCGCCAGAATGCACGAGCGGCTGAACCGGTTGCCCTCGGAGTCGATGAACGCTTCCAGCCGGCGCAGGACGTCTCCCTCGTCGTCTTCACCCGTCAACTGGTACGCGATGTCCTGTATGGCCAGCAGAATAAGGCGGGCAAGAGCCGGCGCGTCGCCGCTCCCGGCTTGTCGAATTGTCATGATGATCACCTGCGATCTTTAATTAAAGTAGTCCCGCTTGAATCGGCCGTCTTCGCTGTCGAGCAGGGGGAACGGCGTTTTGGGCGGTCTTCATTGATCTTAGCCTGTCGCAGGTCCGTTTTCAAACGGCACAATCCGAAAGGGAAAAAGAGGTTGCGCAACGCGAAGATGTGTGCTAATATACTTTTTGCGTGTCTCAGTAGCTCAGCTGGATAGAGCAACGCCCTTCTAAGGCGTCGGTCGGGGGTTCGAATCCCTCCTGGGACGCCATTTGGCAGACACATCCTTCATGCAATGATAAATGAAAAGCCCATAACCCGAACGCTCGGGATTATGGGCTTTTTGCCGCTTGCAACGCTCGCGGGCGCAGTTGCGGCACGAGGTTCTAACGCTTCTCCGAGGCAGGTTCCGACATGAACCAAGAGATGTGGGTGCATCTCTGGCAGACGAGAATCGTCGCGTTGCGATTCGCCCAATCCAAGCCAAAGAAAGTCGCGCCTCTCGAGTTCAGTTGCCGGTAATCTTTGTCGAAAGTATCGTTCCGGCAGCAGGGGCACACGATCGTAATGCCGTCGACGCTGAATCTCACGTGCAACAGCTCCTTTATCGGGGATATGTTGTAAGTATGTACGAAGAGCGGGGCGGATAGTTTCGGTAACGAGCTAACCTCCGCAACGAGCAAATCCCCGCTGCGGACGATCGCCGCGGCGGGGATTTCTCGACGATTCAGAGATCGTCTCCGACAACACGCCTTCACCGTCCTAAGGACGCGGAAGGCGTGTTTGCTTGGTTAAGCAACATTCGCCATCTAGCTTGGGATTCGAGATGTTTCCTGCGGCAGATAGGGAGGTGTAGCTCTTACCAGATGCCAGCACCGGCACGCAAGATAATTACGAGCAGAATGAACAGCACCAGCGCGAATGCAGCTGCGCCCATCCCGCCGCCGCCGTAGCAAGGGCCGGTTCCTGCGCCTCCAACCGGGTAACTCATGCAATCACCACCCAACTGCGAAGATTGAAGTCATGTGATAGCTTATGTGGAGGCGAATATACGGCCAGTGCATTCGCACAGATTGCGAACAATCCACTCCAGCCCACGCCAAACCGGGCGTCTTGTCATATAGTCGATCGATTTTGACTTCCCATCGACCGCTTTCGCGCAAGAAAGCGAGGGAAGGGGGCGGCGGTTTTTTATTTGGCCCCCGTTCATGCTATAATTTTCAGACGACGCGATTCAAATGCCGGTACAGGCGGAGGGGAACTGCCCACATGACGGATCGACCGAAGGATAATCTGGTGCTGTTTCCGAAGACACTGGATTATTATCAAATACAATTGACGAAAATGCTGGAGACAGAACGTTACGGCGACGCCAAAGCTTTGCTGGCCTTCCTCCTCCAGTGCAAGGGGGAGGCGGAGCGGCACCACACGGAGTGGCAGGCGCTGCTCGGGTGGCTCGAAGCCGCGTTCCCTTCGTTCGAAGGGGATTCGGGCTGCGACGCTTTCCTGCAGACCGACGGGAACGAAGAGGACGAAGGGGAAGAGGAGATTTTCCAACGCAGATTGTCGGAGCGAAGCCAAGCCGACGCCAACTACATACCGGAGCTGTTGGCCGCCCTGTACAACGGCGACGATCCGGGGCAGCAGATGCTCATCCTGGGACAGCTGCAGCATGTGTTTCATCCCGACATCGACGGTTCCCTCAGGCAGTGGCTGGCCAGAGAGGAATACATTCCTCCTCTCCAATACCGCGCCCTGCAGGCGATCCGGAAGCAGGGAGGAAGCGGACCTGTTGCGTTCTGGAGGGACGGAGAAAGCTTGACCGTGGAAGCGGCGGACACGCCGCTGAGCTTCGCGGAATTCCCCCAGGGCATGCACCAGGTGCTCGAGCGGGTGAAACAGTCGGCGGAAGTGTCGGATCCGACGCTGTCCTATTTCGCGGAAGAGACGTGGAAGGATTGCGCCGAGCTCGCTTACGGAACTCCGACTTTCAAGAGCATGGCCGAGGACGACGACGGCTCGTCGGACATCTGGGCCGCGGCGCTGCACCAGCTGTTGATGGAGAAGCTGCACGCGAAGCACGGCGACGAAGGAATCCGGGAGCAGTACGGCATTACGGACGAATTGCGCTTTCGCTACGAGCAGGCGCTGCGGTGGTTGAGAAACTACGCGATGGAGCCGCAAATCACGGATTCGTGATTGCGCCTTGAACCGAGCGCAATGTTGTTCTATAATGGAATGGTTTATGTGAATTGCCGCCATGCCGCGGCAAGATGTTACGGAGGGGAAAGCATAATATGACAGCAAACTGGGAAAAAATAGAGAAGAACCTCGGCGTTCTTGAAGTTGAAGTGGACGCGGAGCAAGTCGCTCTCGCATTGGACAAGGCATTCCGCAAGGTCGTTCAGAAAGTCAACGTTCCGGGTTTCCGCAAAGGCAAAGTGCCGCGCGCGATTTTCGAAGCCCGTTTCGGAATCGAGAGTCTGTATCAGGACGCCATCGACATCCTGCTTCCGGAAGCTTACACGAAGGCGATCGACGAAGTCGGCATCGAGCCGATCGATCGTCCGGAAGTCGACGTAGAGCAATTCTCCAAAGGCCAATCTTTCAAGTTCAAAGCGAAAGTTCCGGTCAAGCCGGAAGTGAAGCTCGGCGAGTACAAAGGCCTGGTCGTTGCCGCGGAGAGCGCGGAAGTGACGGAAGAAGAAGTGAGCGCGGAACTCGAGCGCCTGCAGCAGCGCCATGCGGAGCTGGTCGTCGTTGACGAAGGCCCCGCTCAACTGGGCGACTTCACTTCGATCGACTTCGAAGGCTTCCTGGACGGCGTTCCGTTCGAAGGCGGCAAAGGCGAGAAGTATTCCTTGGAGTTGGGCTCCGGTTCGTTCATTCCGGGCTTCGAAGACCAAGTCGTCGGCCTGAACATCGCGGAAGAGAAAGACATCGACGTTACGTTCCCTGAAAACTATCAAGCGGAGAACCTGGCCGGCAAAGCGGTCGTGTTCAAAGTGAAGCTGCACGAGATCAAGCGCAAGAGCCTGCCGACTCTCGACGACGAATTCGCCAAAGACGTCAGCGAGTTCGATACGCTGGACGAGTTCAAAGCGGATCTGGCGAAGAAGCTGGGCGAGCGCAAGGCGAAGGACGCGGAAGCGGCTCGCGAGACGGCGATCGTCGACAAGGCGGCGGAAGCGGCCGAGCTGGAAGTTCCGGAAGTGATGATCGAGACCGAGATCGGCGCCATGCTGAAGGACTTCGAGAACCGTCTGCGCCAGCAAGGCATGACGCTGGATCTGTACTATCAATTCAGCGGCCAGGACGAAGCGGCTCTGAAGGCGCAAATGCGCGGAGACGCCGAGAAGCGCGTTCGCAGCAACCTCGTGCTCGAAGAGATCGCCAAAGCCGAAAACCTGGAAGTGTCCGACGAGGACGTGAACGAGGAGCTCGAGAACCTGTCAAAGCTGTACAACCGCCCTGCGGAAGAGCTTCGCAACATTTTCGCTGGGAACGGCTACCTGGATAACCTGAACGCGGATCTGAAAGTCCGCAAAGCCGTGAAGTTCCTCGTAGAAAACAGCAAATCCGAGTAATTCCCGCAACATAGACAAGGCACGTGCAATCCGCGTGCCTTATTTTTCACCCCGAATACATACGAAACGCCGAACGCCGAAGCGACGATCGCCCGAAAACGACTCGTCAACATGACATTCCGATTTGAACGTGTTAAACTATTACCGAGATTCGAACGTCTAATGAGAAAAGGGGTTGGTAACATGCTAGTACCTATGGTCGTCGAACAAACGAATCGCGGAGAGCGGTCGTACGACATCTATTCGAGGCTCTTGAAGGACCGCATTATATTTCTCGGAAGCGCGATTGACGACGATGTCGCCAATCTCATTATCGCTCAGCTGCTGTTCTTGGCAGCGGAAGACCCGGAGAAAGATATTCATCTGTACATCAACTCCCCGGGCGGCTCGGTAACGGCCGGCATGGGAATTTTCGATACGATGCAGTTCATCAAGCCCGACGTGTCCACGATCTGCGTGGGAATGGCCGCCAGCATGGGGTCCTTGCTCCTGACCGCTGGCGCGCCCGGCAAGCGCTTCGCGCTTCCGAACAGCGAGATTATGATTCACCAGCCGCTGGGCGGGGTAAGAGGTCAGGCATCGGATATTAAAATTCACGCGGACTGGATCGTCAAGACGAAGCAGAAGCTGAATCAGATCTACGTCGATCGCACGGGCCAGCCTTATGAGAAGATCGAGCGGGATACCGATCGCGATAATTTCATGAGTGCCGAAGAGGCCGTGGCATACGGTCTCGTCGATCGCGTCATTACGCAGCCGACGGCCGTCGACAATCCGCAAGCCTAATATAGGCAACAACGTCCCGCGAGTTAAAAGTCCGGTTTCTCGAAAGCGGACACTAGGCGCGGTTGAATAAGGAGGGTTTACATGTTCAAGTTCAGCGACGAAAAAGGCCAGCTGAAATGCTCGTTCTGCGGCAAATCGCAGGATCAAGTCAGAAAGCTGGTTGCCGGTCCCGGCGTATATATATGCGACGAGTGCATCGAGCTTTGCACGGAGATCGTGGAGGAGGAGCTCGGTCACGAGGAAGAGCTCGATCTGAAGGATATTCCGAAACCGAAAGATATCCGCAACATTTTGGACCAATACGTCATCGGCCAGGAACAAGCGAAGAAATCCCTGTCGGTTGCCGTATACAATCACTACAAGCGCATTAACTCCCAAGCCAAGATCGAGGACGTCGAGCTGCAGAAGAGCAATATCATGCTCGTAGGTCCGACGGGTTCGGGCAAGACGCTGCTCGCGCAGACGATGGCCAAAATCCTGAACGTTCCGTTCGCGATCGCGGACGCGACTTCGCTCACGGAAGCGGGTTATGTCGGCGAAGACGTCGAGAACATTTTGCTTAAGCTGATCCAGGCTGCGGATTACGACGTGGAGAAGGCCGAGCGCGGCATCATCTACATCGACGAGATCGACAAGGTGGCCCGCAAATCCGAGAACCCTTCGATTACGCGCGACGTGTCCGGCGAAGGCGTGCAGCAGGCGCTGCTGAAAATTCTCGAAGGCACGGTCGCTTCCGTTCCTCCGCAAGGCGGACGCAAGCACCCGCACCAAGAGTTCATCCAGATCGACACGACGAACATTCTGTTCATCTGCGGCGGAGCGTTCGACGGTCTGGAGCAAATCATCAAGCGCCGTATCGGCAAAAAAGTGATCGGATTCAGCTCCGTCCTCGAAGGACAGAAGGATATGAAGCCGGGCGAGTATTTGTCTCTGGCCCAACCGGAAGATTTGCTGAAATTCGGCTTGATTCCCGAGTTCGTCGGCCGTCTGCCGGTCATCTCCACGCTGGAGCCGCTTGACGAGCCTGCATTGGTTCGCATTCTGTCCGAGCCGAAGAACGCTCTCGTCAAGCAGTACCAGAAGCTGCTGGAGATGGACAACGTCAAGCTCGAATTCGAGAGCGGCGCGTTGGAGGAGATCGCTCGCGAAGCGATCAAGCGGAATACGGGCGCGCGCGGACTTCGGGCGATCATCGAGAGCGTCATGCTCGACGTGATGTACGAAGTGCCTTCGCGAGACGACGTCGTCAACTGCCTGGTCACCGCCAAGGTGATCAAGGAGAAGATGGCGCCGGAGCTCACGACCAAAAAAGGCAAGAAAAAAGAAGAAAGCGCGTAACGGGAGCAGGACGGAAGCCGCCGCAAGGCCTTTCGGCCGCCGCGGAATTCGCCTAGATTGCCGGTTCCACCCCGCGCTCATGCGGGGTGGACTTTGGCGTATACAGGGGAGAAACATATATGTACAAACGTACGGATACCGTCGCCGTCCAAGTCGGCAACCTGACGATCGGCGGCAACAACAAGGTCATCTTGCAGAGTATGTGCACGACGAAAACCGCGGACGTGGAAGCCACCGTCGCCGAGATCAAGCGGCTGGAGGAAGCGGGCTGCCAGATCGTCCGCGTCACCGTCAATAACAAGGAAGCGGCCGAAGCGATCAAGGAGATCAAGAAGCGCATCAGCATTCCGCTTGTCGCCGACATTCATTTCGACTACAGATTGGCTCTGCTGGCGATCGAGAACGGCATCGACAAAGTTCGGATCAATCCCGGCAACATCGGCCGCCGCGAGAAAGTCGAGGCGGTCGTCAAGGCGTGCAAGGAACGGGGCATCCCGATCCGGATCGGCGTGAACGCGGGATCGCTGGAAAACCATCTGCTCGAGAAGTACGGCTACCCGACGGCCGAAGCGATGGTCGAGAGCGCGTTGTTCCACATCGGCATTCTCGAAGAGCTCGATTTCCATGACATCATCGTTTCTCTGAAGGCGTCCGACGTTCCGATGGCGATCGAGGCGTATACGAAAGCGGCCGAAGTGATCCGTTATCCGCTCCACCTGGGCATTACCGAGGCCGGTACGCTGTTCTCCGGCACGATCAAGAGCTCCGCGGGGCTTGGCGTCCTGCTGAACCACGGCATCGGCAACACGATGAGAATCTCGCTCAGCGCGGACCCGGTGGAAGAGATCAAGGTAGCCAGGGAGCTGCTGAAGGTGTTCGGTCTGATTACCGACGCGCCGACGCTTATCTCTTGCCCGACCTGCGGGCGGCTCGATATCGACTTGTTCGCTGTGGCGAACGAGGTCGAGGAATATTTGTCCAAGCTCAAGGTTCCGATCAAGGTATCCGTTCTCGGCTGCGCCGTCAACGGACCGGGCGAAGCTCGCGAAGCCGACATCGGCATTGCCGGCGCGCGGGGCGAAGGCATGCTGTTCCGTTACGGCGAGATGATCCGCAAAGTGCCGGAGGCGGAGCTCGTTAACGAGTTGAAGAAAGAAATCGACCAGATCGCGGCGGCGTATGCCGAGACGGGAGTTATACCGGGGAGGAGACATGGCTAAGATGAAGAAGCTGGCGGTTGCGGCGCTGGGCCTCGGGCTGCTGGTCATGAGCGCCTGCGGGAAAGCCGAACAGGCTTCTTCCGGCGAGGGACATTCGTCCCACGCTTCCCATGCGCCTAACGGCGATCTCAGGGAGATTACCGCTTCGTCGGATACGTTGCCCTTCTTTCTGGAGGAGCAGCCGGACGCGGTCAGGCTGGCTTACCAGATCGCCGGCGCGCTCGACGACACGCTGCAATGGATTCCTTGTTATTGCGGCTGCGGCGGCAGCGCAGGACATAAGAGCAATCTGAACTGCTTCATCCACGAGGTTCGCGAGGACGGGACCGTCGAGTGGGACGATCACGGCACAAGGTGCGGCGTCTGCGTCCAGATCGCCGTCGAGTCGGCTCAGCTGAAGCAGCAAGGCAAGTCGAACTTGGACATTCGCAAGCATATCGACAGCAAATATCAAACCGGATACGCCAAGCCTACGGATACGCCGATGCCTTCGGCGTAAGGCGGGCGTCCGCGGCTTCGGCCGGCCGGTTCAAAGGGCGTGAACGAATTCGTCTTCGATAAGCAATCGATCCGGGAAATGAGCGACGAAGCGACGTATTTGCGCGGCGAAGCTTATTTTCGTTCGGGTCAGGTACTGGCCGTCAGGATGGAGTCGGGCAGCGAGGCCGGCTACAAAGCGACCGTAAAAGGGGCTAACCGCGAGAAATACGAGGTCGAAGTGGAGGCCGGCAGGGACGGGGAGCTAAGGGCGTCCTGCGGATGCGAGGCGTACGCTCCCCTGTCGTACTGCAAGCATATCGTCGCCGTATTGTTGAAGCTGGCGGAAGAGGAGAGATTGCCTGCGGAGGAGGAAGAGATGTCCGGGAAGGACGTCCATCTGACGAAGCAGGTTATCTTTTTGTTCGATCGGGCTCTCAGCCGCCGCACGGAAGCCTCTCTGCAGACGCTGGAAGACGAGGCGTGGGAGAAGCGGACGCTGGAGGCGGAATACGCCTTCAAGCTGGTGAAGAGCTTCGGCGGCCGCACGATGTTCGCCGTCTCGATGAAAGTCGGGCTGTCCCGCATGTACGTCGTGCAGAAAATCAAAGATTTCCTGAAGAACTTCGAGAGCGGCACGCAGATGGCGTTCGCCAAACATTTCTCGTACGACCCTTCCGAGCATGCGTTCAAGGAGCATGACGAAGCGCTGATCGGCTTGCTGACGGAAGCGATGCATGCCGAAGAGACTTACAAGGACTTGCTTCATTCGCTGTCTTCGTATTCTTACCGCGAGGAAAGAATATTGGCCGTTCCTCCCGCCGTCTGGGAGAGAATGCTGCCCTATCTGGGGCGGGCCAGCGTCAGCTTCGAGGACAAGATGGGCGTTCATGCGATGGAACTGGTCGAAGGGGAGCTTCCGATTGCGGCTCGTCTGGACAGAGCCGGAAGCGGCGGCTACCAGCTCGTCTTCGAAGGCTTGAACGACACCGTATTTCTGGACAGCTACGGCGTTGCCGTCTCCGGAGGTCTGCTCTTCCGCGCCGATCCGGATCGGCTTAGGAGATTGGCGGAATTGAAGAACCTGTTCCAATACGAATCGGGCACAAGGCTGCTTATATCGTCCGAGCAGATCGAACCGTTCATCGATCGCGTCGTGCGCGAGCTGAAGGCGATGATTCGGGTGGAAATTTCGCCGCACATTGCCGACCGGATCGTCAGCCCGCCGCTTAACGCCCGCCTGTATTTGGACATGGAGGACGACCGGCTGCTGGCGCGTCTGGAATACGCGTACGACGACATCGTCATTACGCCGCTGCCGCAGAAGGAGACCAAGAACGCGAGGGAAGACGTTCTGCTCATGCGGGATCTCGACCGGGAGAACCGCATCATGGCGCTGATCGAACGCGCGGCCTTCAAGTTCAACGGGAAGGACGTCTATTTGGACCACGAGGACGAGATGTACGATTTTCTGTACGGCATTCTTCCCCAGCTTGGAGACGACGTGGACGTCTACGCGACCGAAGCGGTGCGGACGGTTATGCGGGAAGCCGAATACGAGCCCTGGGCCAAGCTGGACGTCGATGCGGGAACGAATTGGCTCGAATTCTCCTTCGACATGGAAGGGCTGAACGAAGCGGATATTCGCGGGCTGATGCAAAATCTGCTGGAGAAGAAAAAATATTACCGGCTTCCCGACGGGAGATTCCTGTCTCTGGAGCAGGAAAGCTTTCGCGACATTACCCGGCTGTTCGAGGATCTCGACCTTCGCAAGTCGGAGATGAACGGAACGCGGATGCGCATGCCGGCCGTTCGCGGCTTCCAGCTGATGGACCGGTTCGGCGGCGCCTCCCGGGGCGTCCAGGTCGGAAAGTCTCTGCGCCGGCTGTGGGACAATCTTCGTCATCCCGACAACCTCGATTTCGAAATTCCGTCCGGGCTGGAGCCGGTGCTGCGAGACTATCAGAAGTTCGGCTTCCATTGGCTGAAGACGCTGTCCCATTACCGCCTCGGCGGCATACTCGCGGACGACATGGGGCTGGGCAAGACGATCCAGAGCATCGCGTACATCGTCTCCGAGACGGCGGCTCCTCCGGAAGAAGGCTCTGCTGCCGCATCCCCGGTGTTGATCGTCTGTCCGGCCTCGCTCATCTACAACTGGGAGAGGGAGGTCAGACGGTTCGCGCCGGGGCTCAGGACGGTCGTCGCGGCCGGCGACCCCCAGGAACGCGAAGGGCTGATGGATGACGGCCTGCAGGGAGCGGACGTCTGGATTACGTCTTATCCGCTGCTGCGGCGGGATATCGACTGGTACGAGAAGCGGACGTTCCGCGCCTTGTTCCTGGACGAGGCGCAGGCGATCAAAAACCACGCCTCCTTGACTTCCCACGCGGTGAGGCGGCTTCAAGCCGGGCAGCGATTCGCGCTGACGGGGACGCCGATCGAGAATTCGCTCGACGAGCTGTGGTCGATTTTCGAAGCGGTGTTTCCCGGCTTGTTCGGAAGCCGCAAGTCGTTCGCGGATCTTCCGCGGGACAAAATCGCCAGGATCGTGCGTCCTTTCATTCTCCGCAGGCTCAAGAGCGACGTGCTGAAGGAGCTGCCGGACAAAATCGAAAGCGTGCAGCCGTCGGAGCTGTCCGCCGATCAGAAGCGGCTTTACCTCGCTTATCTGGAGCGGCTGCAATCGGACGTCGTCCGGGATTTGTCCGAGGACGGAGGCTTCCAGCGCAACCGGATGAAGATTTTGGCCGGACTGACCCGGCTTCGTCAGCTCTGCTGCCATCCTTCGCTGTTCCTCGAAGGCTACGAGGGAAGCTCGGGCAAGCTGGAGCAACTGCTGGAGCTGATCGAGGAGTGCCGTTCCGGCGGCAAGCGCATGCTCGTCTTCTCGCAATTCACTTCGATGCTGGACATTATCCGGCAGGAGCTGGACGCCCGGGATGTATCCTATTTTTATCTGGACGGTTCCACGCCTTCCGCCAGAAGGGTCGAGATGTGCGACGCGTTTAACGGCGGGGAGAGAGAGCTGTTCCTGATCTCGCTGAAGGCGGGCGGAACGGGATTGAATCTGACCGGAGCGGATACGGTCGTGCTGTTCGACCTGTGGTGGAACCCGGCGGTGGAGCAGCAGGCGGCGGATCGGGCGCACCGCATCGGGCAGAAGAAGGTCGTCCAAGTGTTCAAGCTGGTGGCGCAAGGCACGATCGAGGAGAAAATGCTTCAGCTCCAGCAGCGCAAGAAGGATCTGATCGAAGAGATCGTCCGGCCGGGCGAGACGACGCTGTCCGCGCTGACGGAAGACGATATCCGCGAACTGCTGGAGATCACATGACTATAGGGACCGACATTCGGGCAATACTACCAAGTATAGCCTGGGCGTCGGTTTTTTTGTGTATGGCCGCCTGCCGGCCGGGACGTCCGGAAGCAAGGATCGGGGAGGATGATCGCAGATGAACTTAAGCATGATTCTGATGCTGATTCAAGTTTTCTTTGCCGTTGTAATCGGCATTTATTTTTGGAACTTGCTGCGCAATCAGAAGAGCAACCGCAGCGCGGTAGACCGCGAATCGCGGAAGGAGATGGACAAGCTGAGGAAGCTTCGCTCCATCTCTTTGACGAAGCCGCTGGCGGAGAGAACGAGGCCGGTGTCGATCGCCGACATCGTCGGACAGAAGGAAGGGCTGCGCGCGCTTAAAGCCGCGCTGTGCAGCGGCAATCCGCAGCACGTGCTCGTCTACGGGCCTCCCGGGGTCGGCAAGACGGCGGCGGCTCGCGTCATTCTGGAGGAGGCGAAGAAAAACAAGCTGTCGCCGTTCCGACTGGACGCGAAGTTCACCGAGATCGACGCGACGACGGCCCGCTTCGACGAGCGCGGCATCGCCGATCCGCTCATCGGATCGGTTCACGATCCGATCTATCAGGGCGCCGGAGCGATGGGCGTGGCGGGTATCCCGCAGCCGAAGCCGGGGGCCGTGACGAAAGCCCACGGGGGCATTCTGTTCATCGACGAGATCGGCGAGCTCCATCCGATTCAGCTGAACAAGCTGCTCAAGGTGCTGGAGGACCGCAAAGTGTATTTGGAAAGCGCGTATTATCATGCGGAGGATACGAACATTCCGCTGTACATCCACGACATTTTCCAGAACGGCCTTCCTGCCGACTTCCGGCTCGTCGGCGCGACGACGAGATCGCCGAGCGAGCTTCCTCCGGCGCTGCGCAGCCGGTGCATGGAGGTGTATTTCCGCCCGCTGCTGCCGGACGAGATCGCGGAGATCGCCGAGAACGCCATTCAGAAGATCGGCTTCGCGCCTCTGCCCGATGCGCTCGAAGTCGTCAAGAGATACGCGACGAACGGCCGGGAAGCGGTCAATATCGTGCAACTGGCCGCCGGCCTCGCTTTGTCCGAGAACCGCGAGCAATTGACCGGGGCGGACATCGAGTGGGTCGTCAACAGCAGCCAGCTTCCTCCGCGGCCCGACCGCAAAGTGCCTTCCAAGCCGCAAATCGGCCTAGTCAACGGCCTGGCCGTCTACGGACCGAGCATGGGAGCGCTGCTGGAGATCGAAGTGTCCGCCATTCCCGCGCAGCGGGGCAAGGGGCAGTTCAACATTACCGGCGTCGTGGAAGAAGAAGAGCTGGGCGGCGGCCAGCGGACGCTCCGGCGCAAGAGCATGGCGAAGGGCTCGCTCGACAACGTGCTGACCGTGCTCAGGAGTCACGGGTTTCAACCGGAAAATTACGATCTGCACGTCAACTTCCCCGGTGGAACTCCGGTGGACGGTCCTTCCGCCGGCGTCGCGATGGCGGTGGCGATCGCCTCCGCGATGACCCGGCAGCCGGTCGACAACAAGCTCGCGATGACGGGGGAGATCAGCATTCACGGCGCGGTCAAGCCGGTCGGCGGCGTCGTCGCCAAAGTCGAAGCCGCGTTCCAGTCCGGAGCCGACACGGTGCTCATTCCGAAGGAGAACTGGCAGGCGATCTTCGAGGGACTCGAAGGCGTCAAAGTCATTCCCGTCGATCGGATGGAGGACGTGTTCCGGCACGTGTTCGGCGAGGCGACGGATTGGATGGCGGAGAAGCTGCAGAGCGTCGAGCTGCCTGTGGCCGCCGAGTCTTTCGCTGCCGCTCCGGCGGGTTCGGTGCTGCACGCCGGGAAGCTGCCGCTGCCGTCCGAAGCCCAGCGGCCCGCCGAGGGCGCGAAGCGTACGATTGAACGTTAGGCGTACAGTCGAAGCGGCTGACCCTCTAAGCACAGTTGCTTAAGATGATCGATAAACAAAGTAAGGGGGATGTACCTCCTGGAGACTGCCTCATACGTTCCTGAAATCACCGATTAACGGGTTTACTTATTCAGATTTCAGGAGCGTATAGCATCGGAAGGAGGTACATCCCCCTTGAACCTTTAGTATGGATCATCTTTCCGAGCAACTTAAAGCGCTTATGGAGCAGCCGCTTCGCACTGATTAAGATATAGGGACGCCCCCAGTCGGCTTATACTGACTGACGGGCGTCTCCTTATGTTTAGGGACCGTTTTTTGCGGCGAGCGACTACATTTGATACAATGACGAAAGGTTTTGAAATCGTTCCTGAACAGCGAGGTGCGTCAATTATGGGTTCGAGCAAACAGAAGAGCCGTTCCATACCCCTGCTGCCCTTAAGAGGGCTACTCGTATATCCGAGCATGGTGCTCCATCTGGACGTCGGACGGGAGAAATCCGTCAAGGCGTTGGAGCAATGCATGATCGACGATCATATGATCCTGCTGTGTTCCCAATCGGAAGTCAACATCGAGGAGCCCACGCAAGAGGATATTTACCGGGTCGGAACCATTGCCAAAGTCCGTCAGATGCTGAAGCTGCCCAACGGAACGATCCGCGTGCTGGTAGAAGGCGTTAGCCGGGCGGAGATCGAACAGTACTTGCCGAACGACGAGTTCTACGAGGTGCTGGCCCACGAGCTTCACGAATCCCAGACCAACGACTCGGAGCTGGACGCGCTCATGCGCGCCGTGCTCAGCCAGTTCGAGCACTATATCAACCTGTCCAAGAAAGTGACTCCCGAGACGCTCGCCGCCGTGTCCGACATCGATCAGCCGGGCCGCCTGGCCGACGTCATCACGAGTCACTTGTCGCTCAAGATAAAAGACAAACAGGAAATTCTCGAAACCGTCGAGATTCGTCCCCGTCTGGAGAAGCTGCTTGATTTTCTCGGCAACGAGCGGGAAGTGCTCGAGCTGGAACGCAAAATCAGCCAGCGCGTCAAGAAGCAGATGGAGAAGACGCAGAAGGAGTATTACCTTCGCGAGCAGATGAAGGCGATTCAGAAGGAGCTGGGCGACAAGGAAGGCCGGGCCGGCGAGATCGAGGAGCTGAGAGCCCAGCTCGCCGAGGCGGACCTGCCCGAGAAAGCCGCGGCCAAGGCGGCGAAGGAGATCGACCGTCTGGAGAAAATGCCGGCGTCCTCCGCGGAAGGGGCGGTCATCCGCACTTATGTGGAATGGCTGCTCGCGCTGCCGTGGTCGAAGATGACGGAAGACGACTTGGATATTGCCAAAGCCGAGCAGATTTTGAACGACGAGCATTACGGCCTCGACAAGCCGAAGGAGCGCGTGCTGGAGTACTTGGCCGTGCAGAAGCTGGTCAAGAAGCTGAAGGGACCGATTCTCTGTCTCGTAGGTCCTCCGGGCGTCGGCAAGACGTCGCTCGCCAAGTCGATCGCCAAATCGCTCGGCCGCGAATTCGTTCGCATCTCGCTGGGCGGCGTTCGCGACGAGGCGGAAATCCGCGGCCATCGCCGCACCTATGTCGGCGCGATGCCGGGTCGCATTCTGCAAGGGATGCGCAATGCGGGCTCGGCCAATCCGGTATTCCTGCTGGACGAGATCGACAAGATGGCGATGGACTTTCGCGGCGATCCGGCTTCCGCGCTGCTCGAGGTGCTCGATCCGGAGCAGAACACGACGTTCAGCGACCACTACGTCGAAGTGCCGTTCGATTTGTCGAACGTCATGTTCGTGACGACGGCCAACGTCGTGCACAACATTCCCCGCCCGCTGCTGGATCGGATGGAGCTGCTGCAAGTTCCGGGCTACACCGAGCTGGAGAAGGAGCAGATCGCCGAGCGCCATCTGCTGCCCAAGCAGAAGCGGGACCACGGTCTGGAAGAGGATCAGCTCGTCGTGGAGAAGGAAGCTCTGCTGTCGCTGATTCGGCACTATACCCGCGAGTCGGGCGTGCGCAACATGGAGCAGCAGCTCGCTTCCTTGTGCCGCAAGGCGGCCAAGACGCTCGTCTACGATCCGTCGTCCGCGCCGATCGTCATCGACGGGAAGAAGCTTAAGGAGCTGCTCGGCCCGCCGAAGTTCAGGTTCGGCATGGCGGAGCAGGAGGATCAGATCGGCGCCGTTACCGGGCTCGCATGGACCGAAGTCGGCGGCGATACGCTCGTCATCGAGGTGACGATCATGCCCGGCTCGGGCAAACTGACGTTGACCGGGCAGCTGGGCGACGTCATGAAGGAGTCGGCGCAGGCGGCGTTCAGCTACACCCGCAGCAGGGCCAAGGAGTTCGGCATCGATCCCCAGTTCCACGAGAAGAACGATATTCACATTCATATTCCGGAGGGCGCCATTCCGAAGGACGGCCCTTCCGCCGGCATTACGCTGGCGACCGCGCTCGTCTCGGCGCTGACCGGGCGCAAAGTGTCCCGCGAAGTGGCGATGACCGGAGAGATTACGCTGCGCGGACGCGTGCTGCCGATCGGCGGCCTGAAGGAGAAGTCGCTGGCCGCTCACCGCGCGGGCATTACGAAGGTGCTGATGCCCAAGGACAACGAGCGGGATTTGCGCGATATCCCGGACAGCGTGCGGGAGAGCATGACGTTCGTTCCCGTCTCCCACATCGACGAAGTGCTGCGGGAGGCTCTGACGGAGCCTTGGGCGGTCGTCGGGGAACCGGGGACCGGAGAAGAGCGCGGCGAAGGGATGGAGCCGGCGGCGGGGCTGCAGCCGCCCGTGGACGACAAGCCGGAGGAAACGCCGCCTCTGAGCACGCACTGACAGGACGGACAGGATAGGAGAACTTTATTTCCATGAAAATCAAGACGACCGAATTCGTGATCAGCGCGGTAGGTCCGAGTCAATATCCGGAAGGCGATCTTCCGGAAGTGGCTCTGGCCGGCCGCTCCAACGTGGGCAAGTCCTCGCTGATCAACAAGATGCTGCTGCGGCGCAATCTCGCCCGCACGAGCCAGCAGCCGGGGAAGACGCAGACTCTGAACTATTACCGGATCAACGAAGAGCTGTTCTTCGTTGATTTTCCCGGTTACGGCTATGCCCGCGTGTCCAAGTCGGAGCGCGAAGCCTGGGGCAAAATGATCGAGCGCTATTTGCGCGAGAGGGAACCGCTGAAGCTCGTGCTGCAGCTCGTCGACGTGAGGCACCCGCCTTCGGCTGACGACGTGCGCATGTACGAATGGCTGTCCCATTACGGCATTCCGATGACCGTGGTGGCGACCAAGGCGGATAAAGTATCGCGCTCGCAATGGCCGAAGCATTTGAAGATCATCCGGCAAAGCCTCGGAATGCCCGGGCATGTTCCGCTCGTTCTTTTCTCGTCCGAGACGGGGCAAGGAAGGGATGAATTATGGAGCATGATCGCGCAAGCGGCAGGAATAGCGCCTAATTCCTCCTCTGAACCCGCGAACATAGCGCAGGAAACGGAGAATAACGGGTAATAAATCGTCTGGATCGCGCGAGGAATCGATTTTTAACCGATTTTTCCGTGATTATCGCGTTCGGACGGGAGGAAACGGCTTGCGATTTCGCGTATAATTAAACATAGATAGCGCGTAATCCAATCGCAAGACAAGGGAATTGAGGAGATTTTATGGCTCAACGCGTAGCCACGGAGTATGTCAATGCCAACCTGCAGTTGACGGAAGCCGAAATGCGGCAATTGATTTCGATGTGCGAGCAGCAACAGCTTCGTCTGCAAGTGTTCGTCCTGGACAACGGCAATCACGAAGTCGTGCTGGAGGACGAGAGCGTCGGAGAGTCGATTCGCCTCACGTTCGAACGCGCGGACGGACAGTTCCGCTGCGAGCTGACGTGCCGGGTCGTTCATCCGAAGCTGACCAATGCGCTGCGCAAGCTCGTGTCGACCTTCAAGGGAGATGCGGTCGTTAATCGGATTTATGAAGGTTTTACGATGATTTATCACTATATTCAAGGCAAAGTCGCCCGCATCGCGGAATGCAAGGGAACGACCCTGCGCACCGTGTTCGAGCATCGCGACACGGCCGGGCGTCTGGAATCGCTGTTCCATCTGGCGTCCGTCGAAGAGGAGATCAAGCGTCTGCGCGGCTCGGTCAACGACCTGCTGGATCTGCGCAACCAGACGCAAGACGCCGAGCTGATCCGTGAGATCGATAACAGCCTGACATCCCATAGCCGCATGCTGTTCGCGCTCGAAGCTTGACGGGCGATTGAACCGCGCGGTACGTCGAAGAGAGCCTCCCGGCTCTCTTTTTGCATATGCGGACCAGCGGCGATTGCCCCCGCGAGAGAGGCGAATGCACGTTAACCGGAGCGGCGCATACACTGGAGTTGCAGCCTAACGGAGCCGCGGAAACAGACGGAAAAAAATGACTTGCGAGATCCCCTGCGAAAAGCTTGAAATCCCTTACGGGCCATGGTGAAAGTTGTCCTTCCCCCCTGCGAAAAAAACTATTGCATTTACCCAGATTAGATGTTATTTTTAGATTCGTTGACAACTCAATACATTAGGAACCAGGATTCACTCAAGGAATGCGGTGAGAGCAAATTCCCTCCAAGTGAATGACGTAGGTCCTAGCGGATGAAATCAGTTTCACAATTTTATTCCTAGGAAGGGGGAACCGAAAGATGGAATATTCGACTTTCGGACGGCACGTTGCGGTTGACACATGGGGAGGCAACATCGATTTACTGAACAGCGCGGAACTTCTCCAATCGCACATGGTGGAAGCGGCGGAAGCTTGCGGCGCGACCGTACTCTCGGTTCAAGCGAAGCAGTTCGAGCCTCAAGGCGCAACTGTATTGGTCATGCTCTCGGAGAGCCACATTTCCATTCACACGTATCCTGAGAAAGGCTTTGCCGCGATCGATTGTTATACATGCGGCGAAACCGTGGATCCGCAGCTCGCAATCGATTATCTCGTCAGCGTTCTGAAGCCGGCGAAGACGTACGCCAAGAAGCTGATTCGGGGACTCGGCGAACTTCAGGTCGAGGAGCCGGCCATCCAGCAGGCGGAACTTGTAAAATAAGCCTTCAAGCCATGGGCGGCCCGCTCATGGCTTTTTCTTTTCCGTCGCATACGACGGGGCCGTTTCGACGACAATAGGAAAGGTTGTTCCAAAAGTCCGATTGTGTTCGCGAAGCGGTTCGGGAAGCGAATTTCGACATCGAACCTTGAATTCAGAGGTTTTCATAAAGTTTTCATATTTGACGGGTGAGCATCCCCGCAACTATGCTATAATAATCGTTGATATTACAGGCCAGTCCTTACTTCATGGAAGAAAGCCGGGTGAATGCCATGCATCTGATCGTCGTCGGATTGAACTATCGTACCGCTCCCGTGGAAATCCGCGAGAGGTTCGCGTTGTCCGATCGGGAGATGCCGCTTGCCCTGCAAGCCCTTCGGCAGACGACCAGCATTCTCGAAGGAGTTATCGTGGCGACCTGCAACCGGACGGAAATCTACGCGGTCGTAGACCGATTGCAGCTGTGCGGACATTATATCCGTTCGTTCATGGAGCAATGGTTCAGCATCCCGAGACAGCAATTCAACAGCCATCTGTATATGTACGAGGACGATCGCGCGGTCGAGCATTTGTTCCGCGTCGCAAGCGGACTCGATTCGATGATTATCGGCGAAACCCAGATTCTGGGCCAGGTTCGCGACGCCTTCCTGCTGGCGCAGGAGCAGCGCGCTACCGGGACGCTGTTTAACCGTCTGTTCAAACAGGCGGTCACGCTCGCCAAGCGGGCCCATTCCAGCACTTCGATCGGGGAAAATGCGGTATCCGTCAGCTATGCGGCGGTAGAGCTGGGCAAGCGCATTTTCGGCCGGTTCGACGACAAGAAGGTCATGATCGTCGGGGCGGGCAAGATGAGCGAGCTGACCGCTCAGCATCTGCACGCCAACGGCGCGAAGGAAGTATTCGTCGTGAACCGCACGGTGGAGAAAGCCCGCGAGCTGGCGGGCAAATTCCAAGGAACGGCGATGGAGCTGGAACGTGCGATCGAACGGCTTGCCGATATGGATATCGTCATCAGCAGCACGGGCGCCGACCAGTTCGTCCTCACTCGCAAGAACGTGGAAGCGGCCATGGCCTCGCGCAAGAAGAGGCCGCTGTTCCTGATCGACATCGCGGTGCCCAGAGATATCGAACCGGCCAGCGGAGATCTGCCGAACGTATTCCTGTACGATATCGACGATCTGGAAGGCATCGTGGAGACGAATCTCGCGAAGAGGCGTCAAGAGGCCGAGATCATCGAAGAGATGATCGAGCTGGAGAGCGAGGCGTATCGCCAGTGGTACGCGACGCTTGGAGTCAGCCCTCTGATTCGCGCGCTGCAGGAGAAAGCCGCCGCTATTCACGACAGCACCTTGGACAGCCTGGTCCGCAAGCTCCCGGAGCTGGACGAACGGCAGTTGAAAGTCATTCGCAAGCTTACGAAGAGCATTGTCAATCAGGTCATTCACGATCCGATATTGCGCATTAAAGAGCTGGCCGCGGAGAAACGCAGCGACGAAGCGATGAAGCTGTTCATGCAGCTGTTCGCGCTCGAAGAGGAAGTAGCCCGGCTGAAAGCGGAAGAGAAGGCCGAGGAGAAATCCCGCAAGACGAGCTCCGCGCCCGTACTGGACGTCGACAAGCTGCTGACGCAGCTGGCGGGAGCGCTGCAATAAACGCAAGCGGAGGCTGGAGGCGCTGCCCTCATGATCACGCAGGATTGGTTAACCGATGCCGTACTCTATATTTACGCCCTGAGTCTGCTTTTTTTCGTCTCCGATGCCGCTTCCGGCAACCCGAAGGCGAAAAAGGTAGGAACAGGGCTGCTTGTTTTTGTGTGGATTCTGCAAGGCGCGTTTCTGCTCAGCTTCCTGATCGAGAGATTTTCCGTTCCGCAGCTGACGGCGAAAGATTATTTATTTTTCGTATCGTGGATGCTCGTGTCGGTCTCCTTTATTCTCAATCGTCTGCTGCGGGCGGAGTTGCTGGTGCTGCTCGTGAACGTCGCCGGCTTCGCGGTGCTGGCGCTTAACCTGATCCAGCGGCCTCAGCATACCGCGGCGCTGGAGCCGTGGGAGGTGGCGAGAAGGCTGCTGATCATGCACGTCAGCCTGATCACGCTCTCGTTCGCGCTGCTCACGATCGCCGCGCTGCTCGGAGCGATGTACCTGTTCCTGCACCGAAAGCTGAAGACCAAGAAGTGGACGCACGTCATGAGCAAAATGCCGAGCTTGGAGTCGATAGACAGCTACGCGTTCCGACTTGGGGCGATCGGCGTTCCGCTGCTGCTGCTGTCGCTGTCCACGGGAACGGCCGCGCTCATTATCGACCACGATCCGGGCAAGCTGTTCGACGGCCGGGTGATGCTGTCTTTTATGGCCGGACTGGTGTATATCTTCTATCTGCTGCGGAAAATCAGGTCCAGGGACGACGGGACCAAGCTGGCCATCTGGAACCTGCTCGGTTACGCCTTGCTTGTCGTCGGATTTTTCGTCGGCTCGGCGTCTTCGTTCCATCAAATCGTCTGAGCCGGAACTGGGAAGAGCATAAGAATGGGAGGGGACGCCGATGGCGGGCTGGTATCCTGTGCTGCTCAGGCTCGACGGGCGCAAATGCGTCGTGTTCGGAGGCGGAGCGGTCGCGCAGCGCAAAGCGGGGGGACTGCTGGAGGCGAACGCGGACGTCCATATCGTAAGTCCGAAGGTTACGCCGGCGCTGCTCGCATGGTCAAGCGTCGGCAAGCTTCGCTGGACGGAGAAGGAGGCGGAGGAGCGCGACATGGACGGGGCGATTCTCGTCTTCGCCGCGACGGACCGCCCCGATCTGAATCGCCGGCTGGCCGAAGCGGCGGCCGAGCGGGGAATCCCCGCGAACGTGGCGGACGACGGGGAGAGCGGCGACTTCATCGTGCCGGCCGTGCTGCGCAGAGGCGATCTCGTCCTGACGGCGAGCGCTACGGGAGCCGGGCCTGCGCTGCCGGTTCGCATTATCGGAGAGCTTGCCGAAAGGTACGGGCAGAACTACAATGAGAACGTCGAGGTTTTGAGAACGATTCGCCGCATCGTCAAGGCGCATGTCGCCGATCCGTCGGAACGCCGGGCTCTGCTCGGCGCGGCCGTCACGGACGAAGCGCTCGCCGAGTGGCGGGCGGCTTCCTGGCTGGACGATGCGGACAAGCTTATCGCACGGCTGCGGCAACTCGCGAAACGAACGGAAGGGACAGATACTTAATGCGGAACATCATCGTCGGATCCAGGCAGAGCGCTCTAGCGCTGACGCAGACGAACCAAACGATTCAATTGCTCAAGGAACTGTGCGAAAGGGATAACCTGCCGTTTACGTTCGAAGTCAAACCGATCGTCACGAGGGGCGACCGGATTTTGGACGTTACGCTGTCCAAGGTAGGCGGCAAAGGGCTGTTCGTAAAAGAAATCGAAGAAGCGCTGCTGAACGGGCAGATCGACATGGCGATCCACAGCATGAAGGATATGCCGTTCGAGCTGCCGGAAGGTCTGGTCATCGGCGCGATCCCCCGCCGCGAAGATCCGCGGGACTGCATCGTAAGCAGAGGGGGCAAGCCCCTTGCCGAGCTTCCTCAAGGAGCGCGGATCGGGACGAGCAGCCTCCGCCGTTCGGCTCAGCTGCAGGCGTATCGGCCGGACTTTAAGATCGAATCGATTCGCGGCAATATCGATACCCGGCTTCGCAAGCTGGAGGAGGAGGGCTTCGACGCGATTTTGCTCGCGGCCGCGGGGCTGCACCGGATGGGCTGGAAAGATCGGATTACCGAGTACCTGTCCCCCGAAATCTGTCTTCCCGCCGTCGGCCAAGGAGCGTTGGCGATCGAGTGCCGAGGCGGCGACGGCGAACTGTTGGATTTGCTGGGCCGCTTGAACGATCAAGCGACCGCACGGGCTGTCGAGGCCGAGCGGCGGTTGCTCGGGCTGCTCAACGGAGGCTGCCAGGTGCCGATCGGCGCTTACGCCCGTCTGGAGACGGACAATGCGGACGGCGATCTGACGCTGGAAGGGCTGGTCGCTTCGCCGGACGGAAGACGGCTGCTTCGGGAATCCGCTTCGGGTCCCGATCCGCTTCAGGTCGGTTCGCATGCGGCGGAAGCGCTGCTGAGCCGGGGTGCGGGCAGTTTATTGGCGGAAGCGAGGGAATAGACGCGGATGGAAAAAGGAAAAGTGTACTTGGTAGGGGCCGGCCCCGGAGATCCGAAGTTGATCACCGTCCGAGGTCTGGAGGCGCTGAAGCGCGCCGATGTCGTCGTTTTCGACCGGTTGGCGGGTCCTCATCTGATCAATCATGCGAGGTCCGATGCGGAGAGAATTTACGTCGGCAAGCTGCCGGACCGCCATACGATGAAGCAGGAGGAGATCAATCGGCTGTTGGTCGACTTGGCGCTGCAGGGGAAGACGGTCGTCCGGCTGAAGGGCGGGGATCCGACCGTATTCGGGCGCGTCGGCGAAGAGGCCGAGCTGCTCAGGCGAAACGGCATTATCTATGAGATCATACCGGGCATTACTTCGGCCATCGCGGTTCCGGCGTACGCGGGCATTCCCGTTACCCATCGCGATCTCGCCTCTTCCTTTTCCGTCATTACGGGCCATGAGAGCCCGGACAAGCTCGACCATTCGATCTACTGGGACAAAGTGACGAACGCGACGGGAACGCTCGTCTTCCTGATGGGCGTCGCCAAGATCGGATACATCAGCGAACAATTGATCCGGCACGGCAGGCCGCCGGAGACGCCGGTAGCGCTCGTGCGATGGGGAACAAGGGCGGAGCAGCGCACGGTCGTCGGGACACTCGGAGACATCGAGGAGAAGGTGAAGGCGGCCAACTTGCAGCCTCCCGCCGTTATCGTCGTCGGCGAGGTGGTCAAGCAGCGCGAGACGCTGGCCTGGGTGGAGAGCAAGCCTTTGTTCGGACGGCGCGTTCTCGTCACGCGGGCGCGTTCCCAGGCGAGCGAGCTGGTGGCGAGAATCGACGAACTGGGCGGGGAAGCGTACGAATTTCCCGTCATCGAGACGAAGCTGCCGGAGGGCAAGGAAGCCGAGGAAGCGATCGGGGACGCGCTCGCCCGCGCGGAGGAATACGATTGGGTGATGCTGACGAGCGTGAATGGCGTCGATTATTTCTTCCGCTGGCTAGACCGCTTCGGCGTCGACGTGCGCCGGTTTCACCGGGCCAAGTTCGCGGCGGTAGGCCCGAAGACGGCTGATGCGCTGGCGCTGCGGGGCATCCGGGCCGACTTGCTCCCCGAGAGCTTTCGCGCCGAGGGGCTGCTGGACAGATTGGCCGATCAGGTCGCGGAAGGGCAGATCGCGCTCTTGCCGCGGGGAGACCTGGCGCGGAAGATTTTGCCGGAGGAGCTCAGGGCGAAGGGCGTTCGGACGGTCGAGATCGACGTCTACGACACGGAGCTGTCCGTTCCCCGGGATATCTGGCTGCCGGAGATGCTGGAGAACGGCGAGATCCACACCGTCACGTTCACGAGCTCTTCGACGGTAGTTAATCTGCTCGAGGCGCTTCGCCGCTTGGGCGTAGAAGATCCGCAGAGGGCGCTCGCGAGGAGCGAGATCGCCTGCATAGGTCCGGTCACGGCCAAGACGGCCGAAGAGCACGGTCTGAAGGTGTCGATTATGCCGGACGACTATACGATAGAAGGTTTGGTTCAGGCGCTCATAGAGCGCGGCAAGAAGGGAGAATGAGCTGTTATGGCCTATCCGATTGTTCGTAACCGCAGATTGAGAAATTCGGCCGGACTGCGCAGTCTCGTCAGGGAGACGAGCCTGGAGGCTAACGATTTTATGATGCCGATCTTCATTACGGAAGGAGAAGGCGTGCAGGAGGAGATCTCCTCGATGCCGGGTGTCTATCACTGGTCGCTCGATACGATGGAGCGGGAGCTGGCCGACATCGTCGAATCGGGAGTCCAGTCGGTTATGGTGTTCGGCGTGCCCGCTCACAAGGACGCGCAGGGGACGTCCGCTTACGACGATAACGGCATTACTCAGAGAGCGATTCGCAAAATGAAGGCACTGTACCCGGAACTCGTCGTCGCCGCGGACAATTGCCTGTGTCAATATACCGATCACGGGCATTGCGGCGTCGTTCACGAGACGGAATGCGGCGCGGAGATCGACAACGACGAATCGCTGGAGCTGCTGGCGCGTACGGCGGTATCCCAGGCGCGCGCGGGCGCGGACATTATCGCGCCGTCCAACATGATGGACGGCTTCGTCTGGGCGATTCGCCGGACGTTGGACGAAGCGGGATACGAGAACGTTCCGATCATGTCGTATTCGGTGAAGTACTCGTCCGCCTTCTACGGTCCGTTCCGCGAAGCCGCACATTCCGCGCCGCAGTTCGGGGACCGCAAGACGTATCAGATGGACCCGGCGAACTCCCGCGAGGCGCTGCGCGAAGCGCAAAGCGACGTCGACGAGGGAGCCGATTTCCTGATGGTCAAGCCGGCGCTTGCCTATCTGGATATCATCCGCATGCTCAGGGACAGATTCGCGCTCCCGATCGTGGCTTACAACGTAAGTGCGGAATATTCGATGGTCAAGGCCGCGGCCAAGCAGGGCTGGATCGACGAGAAAGCGATCGTGCTGGAGACGTTGACTGGCATGAAGCGCGCGGGCGCGGATCTCATCATTACGTATCACGCCAAGGATGCCGCGCGCTGGCTGAGGGGAAATTAAGGCGGCTTGGATTTAGCCGCGGAGCTTGTCGAGGTTAAGCTTGTATTCGCCTAAGCCGAATTGCAGAACGCCGCGCGTCTCCAGCTCGCGGACGACGTCGGCCAGGGCGGGCTTGCTCACGCCGGCCATCTGGGCCAGTTCGTCGTAGTTGAGGGACATCGGGATGAAGATGAGGTTGCCCTCCCTCTTGCCGTTGCGGTTGGCCAGGGCGATCAGGTTCTTCAGCACTCTCGTCCGGCCGTCGAGGAACGTCAGGTCGTTGACGTGCTCGTTGGTCGCCCGCAATCTGCGGCAGAGCTCGGCCAGAATGCCCCGGGTAATATCGAAGTGAGCCTGCAGCAGACTCATGAACTGCTCCGAAGCGAGCTCCAGTACGGTCGTCTTCTCGAGCGTCTGGGCGGAAGCCGAGCGCGGCCTGCCGTCGAGCAGGGACAGCTCTCCGAAGCTTTCGCCGCCGCTGACGAGCGACAGCACCTTCTCCTCGCCGCTGCTGCTCCTCGTGAACAGCTTGATGGAGCCGCTGAGGACGACGTAGAAGGTGAGGCCCATGTCTTTTTCATGGAACAGAATCGTTCCTGCAGGGAACGTTTTTCTATGTGAGATACGCAGGACGTGCTCGAGCTGCTCGTCGTTCAAATTGTCGAAGAGCGATACTTTTTTCAGCCATTCGATCATGGAATCATCTCTCCTGCTCTATGTAGCGTTCGGTCGGCGGGATGGTTTAACAGCGCGTATCCAGTTTAACACAGCCTTTTCCAATTCTGATAGTAGGACGTGACGAATATGAGCGAAAAAGAGCGAATTCGCGTCGATTCCCGCTCCAAGGCGGAGTTCGAACGCGCGAAGCGCGTCATTCCGGGCGGGGTGAACAGTCCGGTGCGCGCCTTCAAATCGGTGGGGCTGACCCCGCTTGTCATCGATAAGGGCGCAGGAAGCCGGATTACCGACATCGACGGGCAGACGTATATCGATTACGTGCTGAGCTGGGGGCCGCTGATCGCGGGCCACGCGCATCCGGAAGTCGTCGAAGCGATCAAGCGCACGGCGGAGAAAGGAACGAGCTTCGGTGCGCCGACCGAGCTGGAGACGCTGATGGCCGAGCTCGTCTGCGAGCGGGTGCCGTCCGTCGAAGTCGTGCGCATGGTCAACTCCGGTACGGAGGCGACGATGAGCGCGCTGCGGCTGGCGCGCGGCTATACGAAGAGAAGCAAGATCTTGAAGTTCGAAGGCTCGTATCACGGACATGCGGACAGCCTTCTGATCAAGGCGGGGTCCGGCGTGGCGACTCTGGGACTTCCCGACAGCCCGGGCGTGCCGGAGAGCGTGGCTTCCCATACATTGACCGTTCCGTACAACGATATTGAGTCCGTAAAGCTCGCCTTCGAACGGTACGGCGAAGACATCGCGGCGGTCATCGTGGAGCCGATCGCGGGCAATATGGGCGTCGTTCCTCCCCTGCCGGGCTTCCTGACGGGCCTGCGGGAAGTGACCGAACGCTACGGCAGCCTGCTTATTTTCGACGAGGTGATGACCGGCTTCCGGGTGCATCTCAACTGCGCGCAAGGGCTGTACGGAGTGACTCCGGATTTGACCTGCCTGGGCAAAGTTATCGGCGGCGGCCTTCCGGTCGGCGCGTACGGAGGCAAACGGGAGATCATGGAGCGCATGGCTCCGGTCGGCCCGATCTACCAGGCGGGGACGCTGTCCGGCAATCCGCTGGCGATGGCAGCCGGCTACACGACGCTGAAGTTAATGACAGAGGAAGCGTACCAGCTTCTGGAGCGGCTGTCCGGCCGTCTGCAGGTCGGTCTTGAGCGCAATGCCGAACAGTTCGGAGTTCCGATGACGATCAACCGCGTCGGGTCCATGGTGTGCCCGTTTTTTACGGACAAGCACGTCATCAATTACGACATCGCGAAGACGTCGAATACGGAGCGGTTCCGCACCGTGTTCCGCAGGCTTCTGGACAACGGAGTCAATATCGCTCCTTCTCCTTTCGAAGGCTGGTTCGTCTCCACGGCGCATTCCGAAAGCGACATCGATCTGACGATCGAAGCGCATCGGGCTGCTCTGTCCAACCTTTGATCGCAACTCGATAGATGCGGCTGCAACCTCTGCCCGGGACGGCAGAGGTTGTTTGCATTTTCAGTCATGCCCGCCCATCCCCGGCATATAGATAATTAATGAATTGCATAGGTACCGGTCGTATCGGCCGGACGCTAATGCCGAAAGGAGGACTTCGTCGTGACGGACCAGTTGAACGGGTTGCGATTCGATATTTACGAGCGCGTGCATCTGCCTGACGATGTAGCCGCAATCGAAGAGCTGGAAGAAATCGAATTGGTACCTCATATGCAAGCTTTGCCTCAAGACGACCAAGTGCTGTTAAGGGGGCATTTGCTGTTGTCGGGAGTTTACCGGTCTCAGGGCAGCGCGGGCTTGTCCCAGCTTGAGCACTGGATTCCCGTGGAGATCGCCTTGCCGCTTAACCGGATTCAAAGCGTGGAGGAACTGGCGGTGGAGATCGACAACTTCGACGTGGATCTGCTGACGACCCGATCCCTCAACGTAACGGGCGTGCTCGCGCTGCGGGGACTGCAAATTCAATCCGTCCAGAGCCCGATCTGGCGGAACGACAGCTTCACGGTCGTGCATCAGGCGCGGTCGGAGGACGCTCAGGACGATTCGCTGCCAGGAACGGCGGCGGAGGAAGCTTCGTTCGACTCCGGGATCGCCAGAGAGGCCGAAGCCGCGGAAGAAGTCCCGCTTCTGGGCGGAGAACTGGTCGAACAGGAACGCGTCGACGAGTGGGGCTTGCAGCAGGAGACGGACGCGGCGCTTGCTTACGAGGCGTCCAAGGAGGCCAAGGAAGCCAAAGAAAGCAGCTGGCTGTCGATGTTCCAACACCTGGAGGAATCGAGAAGCGATCAGGCCCAAGCCGCGCAGGAGAAAATAGCCGAGGAAGCGCAGGAAGCCGCCGAGCCCGTTCTGTGGGGCGATCTGTCGAAGGAGAGACCGGCGACGGAGCAGCAGGCGGACGCCTATGCCGACGCCGAGGCTCCGGTGGAGGTTAAGGGGGAAGCCGAGGCGTTCCAGGAGGCCGAGCCCCAGCTTCCGGCGGCCGAAGAGAAGCCGGATGTCCGGGTTGCCTTGGGGGGCAAGCCTTTGGATTCGGTAGCGTCGTCGTCCCAGTCGTCGGGGGTCGGCCTGCTCTCCCAACTCGGAGAGAAGGGCGCGAAGCGGGAAGCGCTGCTTCGCACCCAGGAGGCGGAACAGGCGGAGCTGGAGGCGCAGGCGGCGAACGCGGCCGCGCAGAACGCCAGCACGGGCGACGAAATCGAGTGGACGCGGCTGTTCCTCAACAGCGGCTCGGAGGCGCAATCGTTCCGCAAGGTCAGAATGTGCATCGTCCAGCGCGAGGAGACGCTCGAAGCGATCGCCAGCCGCTACAACCTTCAGACGCGCGAGCTCCAGCTCTACAATCGCCTGCAGGAGCCTTACTTATCGGAAGGTCAGGTGCTGTACATTCCGTAAGATGAGCATGCGATCGGAAGCTGTTCCATAAGTAAACAGAGCCGTATCGAACGATTATCGATGGTTGGATGTATGGGTGCCGGGTGCATCTATCTTCTTCCGAGTGCTTGATCCCCCGCAAAGTGACGTTAAGCTTTTCGCAGCTTATTCCGATTACTTTGCGGGGGGCCCAAGAGCCGGTATCCTGTCCAATCAGGTTTTCTTCGCAACATTCTGGATCTGTACGTAGTGCCTTTTCCCTCCTTATGCCGATATCCCGTCCAGTCAGTTTTTCTGCGCCCCATTTTGAATCTGTACGTAGTTCATTTTCCCTCCTTATGCCGATATCCCGTCTAATCAGTTTTTCTGCGCCCCATTTTGAATCTGTACGTAGCTCCTTTTCCCTCCTTATGCCGGTATCCCGTCCACTCAGTTTTTCTGCGCCCCATTTTGAATCTGTACGTAGTTCCTTTTCCCTCCTTTTGCCGATATCCCGTTTAATCAGTTTCTGCGCAACATTCTGAATCAGTACGTAGTGCCTTTTCCCTCCTTTTGCCGATATCCCGTTTAATCAGGTTGGTCGCACACTTCCTGCGGATCGGCCGTGGCATATCCTCCATTTGTCTTTATCCCGACAGCTCAGGAGTCTGGTTATTTAGCGTTTAGTGATAAGCGATCCCGATTAGTCAGTTGATCATTCTCACGGCTGTGAATCAGCGTTCAGCAGCTTCTTAGGGGGGCCAGCGACTCAGTTTTAGACCCGATTTTGAAAAAGAACAGGATCATGGAGTGTGAGTGATTGGCTGCGTTGCGTTCGAAAAGGAGCGGATCATCCAGGTCTGAGGGAAGGTTGCCGTGAGACTCGAGTCAGCTTGCCAGACTGGTAACGGCCGCTAGACTTCGTGAATTCAGAATAGGTGGTTGTGAAAGATGCAATCCGCGATCAACTGGACGTGATTTCTAACTGACCCAAAGGGATACCGGCAAAAGGGGTGAAAAAGCGGCAGGACAGGTAAGGCGTGAACTGACCGGAAGGGATAGCGGCAAAAGGGGCGAAAAAGCGGCAGGACAGGTAAGGCGTGAACTGACCGGAAGGGATAGCGGCGAAAGGGGAGAAAAAGTGGCAGGACAGGTATGGCGTGAACTGACCGGAAGGGATAGCGGCAAAAGGGGCGAAAAAGCGGCAGGACAGGTAAGGCGTGAACTGACCGGAGGGGATAGCGGCAAAAAAAGATGAAAGAGAGGCGTATGGCCGAGGAGAACTGAAGGAAGGGGATATCGACAAAAGGAGTGGAAAGTGGAGCGAAAAGCGAGACTGCCAAACTGACGGATTAGACTTGCTGAACTCTGGCGAATAATCGCAGCAGCGTTATCCCTGCCCCTCCGAAGCGCCTGTATTGACTCTCTAACGGGGGGGAGGTAAAATAAGTTACAATAACGAGGATAGGGAAGAGTAGTCAGATCGTCCGTCAGAGAGCGGGGCCGCTGTCAATTCAGCGCTGAGAGGTTCCGCGGGAAACGAGCTGCTGCGAGTCGCCCTGGAGTTTCCCGGTTCGAAATTCGGCGCGTTAGCCGGAGGCGAGTAGAACGGGACGGTCGCAACCGTTACTTTGCGTCGAGTGCCGTTATGGTCCGCTTGTCCGGTCCGTGCGGAACGAAGGTGGTACCACGGAAGTTGACCTTTCGTCCTTTGCGACGGGAGGTTTTTGTATTTTTTGGCGGCTCGTCGAGGCTGTTGAGATGTTAAGCCGAGGCCGGCCGCAAGCAAACCGCTAATCGATGTTTCTATGGAGGTAGTGCCACACATGTCCGAATCCACGAAAAGCCCGAACGTCGAATTGCCGACGACCTACGACCCGACGAGCGCAGAGCGCAAATGGTACGATCATTGGCTGAAGAGCGGGTATTTTCAAGCCGGACGTCGCCCCGACGCGCCCAAATACACGATAGTCATCCCGCCGCCGAACGTCACCGGCATGCTGCACATCGGGCATGCGCTCGATTTTACGCTGCAGGATATTTTGATCCGCTTTAAGCGGATGCAGGGCTTCGACGCCTTGTGGCTGCCGGGCACCGACCATGCCGGCATCGCCACGCAGACGAAGGTGGAGCAGAAGCTCCGCGAAGAAGGCAAGAGCCGCTACGACCTCGGACGCGAAGCGTTCCTCGAGAAGGTGTGGGAGTGGAAAGAGCTCTACGCGGGAACGATCCGCGACCAATGGTCGAAAATGGGACTTAGCCTCGATTACTCCCGCGAGCGGTTCACGCTGGACGAAGGTTTGTCGAAGGCCGTGCGCGAAGTGTTCGTGCGTCTGTACGACAAAGGTTTGATCTACCGCGGCAAGCGGATTATCAACTGGGATCCGGCGGCCCGCACCGCGCTGTCCGACATCGAGGTCGAATACAAGGAAGTGAACGGGCATCTGTATCACCTCCGTTATCCGCTCTCCGACGGAAGCGGATCGATCACGGTCGCCACGACGCGTCCGGAGACGATGCTTGGGGATACCGCCGTCGCCGTTCATCCGGAAGACGAGCGCTATAAGCACCTGATCGGCCGCACGATTCTGCTGCCGATCGTGAACCGCGAAATTCCGATTATCGGAGACGAATACGTCGACAAGGAGTTCGGCAGCGGCGCGGTCAAGATTACGCCGGCGCACGATCCGAACGACTTCGAGGTCGGCTCAAGGCACGACTTGCCGCAAATTACGGTCATGGACGAAGGCGGCAAGATGAACGAGTTCGCAGGCCCGTATGAAGGCATGGACCGTGCCGAATGCCGCAAGGCGATCGTCAAGGACTTGCAGGAGCAGGGCGTCTGCATCAATATCGAGGACCACGTGCACCAGGTCGGCCACAGCGAGCGCTCCGGCGCCGTCGTCGAGCCGTATTTGTCGACGCAATGGTTCGTCAGCATGAAGCCGCTGGCCGAGAAAGCGATCGCCTCCCAGAAGTCGGGAGAGGGCGTTAACTTCGTGCCGGACAGGTTCGAGAAAATTTATCTGCACTGGATCGAGAACGTGCGCGACTGGTGTATTTCCCGCCAGCTCTGGTGGGGACACCGCATTCCGGCTTGGTACCACGAGACGACCGGCGAGATCTACGTCGGACTCGAAGCTCCGCAGGGCGCGGAAGAGCCGGGCTCGCCATGGAAGCAAGATAACGACGTGCTCGACACGTGGTTCAGCTCGGCGCTCTGGCCGTTCTCCACGCTCGGCTGGCCGGAGGACAGCGACGATTTTAAGCGCTACTACCCGACCGACGTGCTCGTGACCGGCTACGACATCATCTACTTCTGGGTTGCCCGGATGATTTTCACCGCGCTGGAGTTTACGGATCGCATTCCGTTCAAGGACGTGCTCATTCACGGACTCGTCCGCGACGCGGAAGGCCGCAAAATGTCCAAGTCGCTCGGCAACGGCGTCGATCCGCTCGAGGTTATCGAGAAATACGGCGCGGACGCGATGCGCTTCATGATCTCCACCGGCAGCACGCCGGGACAGGATCTGCGCTTCCGCTTCGAGAAGGTCGAGCAGGCGCGCAACTTCGCGAACAAGATCTGGAACGCTTCGCGATTTGCGCTCATGAACCTGGAAGGCTTCACGCATGATCAGATCGATCTGAGCGGCGAGCTGTCGACGGCGGATCGCTGGATTCTGCACCGGTTCAACGAGACCGCTCGGGACATTACGCGCCTGATGGAAAGCTACGAGTTCGGGGAAACCGGACGTCTGCTGTACAATTTCATCTGGGACGATCTGTGCGACTGGTATATCGAATTTTCCAAGCTTACGCTGTATGGCGAAGACGCGGCGGCCAAGCGCAGCACGCAGTCGGTGCTGGCTTACGTGCTGGATCGCACGCTGCGTCTGCTGCACCCGTTCATGCCGTACTTGTCCGAGGAAATTTGGCAGCATCTGCCGCACGAGCAGGGCGAGACGATCATGCTGGCGGCATGGCCGGAATACCGCGCCGAATTCGAAGCGCCGGGCTCGGTCAAGGAAATGGAGCTGCTGATGGAGGCGATTCGCGCCGTGCGCAACATTCGCGCCGAAGTGAACGTATCGCCGGGCAAGAAAGTCGAGCTGCTGCTGAAGCCGACGGGGGAAGCGGAGGAAGCGATTTTCTCCCGGAACGAGATCTACATCCAGCGTTTCTGCAATACGTCCGCCTATACGCTCGATCGCGGGCTGACGCCTCCGGACAAGGCGATGACGGCGATCGTGACGGGCGCGGAGCTGTATTTGCCGCTGGCCGGGCTGATCGACATCGCGCAGGAGATCGCCCGCCTGAACAAGGAGCTGGACAACTTGAACGCGGAAGTGCAGCGCGTCGAGAAGAAGCTGTCCAACGAAGGTTATATCGCCAAAGCGCCGGCGCAAGTCGTCGAGCAAGAGCGGGCCAAAGGGCAGGATTACCGCGACAAGCGGGACAAAGTGCTGGCGAGAATCGCGGAGCTGCAAGGATGACGGGAGGCGCAAGGCAACATGAACAATGACATACGGGCCGAAGAGACCGCCTTTCGCACCGCGGAAGAAGCGATGGCGTGGATAACCGGGTTGACCGCTTTCGGCATTCGCCCCGGCTTGGACCGAATCGGCGCGCTGATGGAACGGTTCAACCATCCGGAACGACGCCTGAAATTCATTCACGTGGCGGGCACGAACGGCAAAGGCTCGGTATGCGCCTACTTGACGAGCGTGCTGCTGAAGAGCGGATACGACGTGGGGACGTTTACGTCCCCGTACCTGACGTCTTATTCCAACCGCCTGCAATATAACGGAGGGGACATCGAGGACGAGCAGCTCGTTAAGCTGGCGAACCGGCTGAAGCCCGCGGCGGACGAGCTGGCGGCAAGCGAGCTCGGCGCGCCCACGATGTTTGAGGTGACGACCGCGCTGGCGCTGCTGTATTACGGCACGGTTACTTTTCCCGATTACGTCGTCTGGGAGACCGGGCTGGGAGGGCGTCTGGACGTGACGAATATCGTCACGCCGGTCATCAGCGTCATCACGAACGTCGGCCACGATCACATGGACGTGCTCGGCCCGACGCTGACGGACATCGCCCGGGAGAAAGCGGGCATCATCAAGTCGGGCGTACCCGTCGTCACAGCGGTATCCCAGCCGGAAGTCGTGCAGGTCGTCGAAGAGACGGCGCGCGCGCGCCAGGCGACCCTGTACCGTGCGGGAGAACAATTCGTCTACGAGGCGCTGGAGGTAGCGGAGAGCGAGCAAAGCTTCTCTTTCCGCAGCCCGTTCCGGGCCGTTCCTTCGCTGACGATTACGCTGAGCGGAGAGCATCAGATCGCGAACGCGGCGACGGCGGTCATGGCGCTTGAAGTGCTGCGGCAGTATTACGCGCTGATCGTCGACGACGAGCATCTGGAGGCCGGTCTGAGGGAGACGAAATGGCCCGGAAGGCTGGAGATGGTCTCCCGCGAGCCGCGGATTCTGATCGACGGAGCCCACAATCCGGAAGGGATGGAGGCGCTGAATCGCGCTCTGCGGAACGTGTACGCTTATGATCGTTTAAACGCGATGATAGCGATGATGCCGAATAAGAATCATGAACATTCGTTGCGGCATATACTACCATTGGTGGATACGCTCGTGATTACGGAACCTGATTTTCATAAAAAAATGAACGCCGCCGAACTCGCCGACGTAGCGCGGCGGGTAGGGGCCGAACTCGGTCGTTCGCCGAACGTGATCGTCGAGCCGGATTGGCGGCGCGCGTTGGAATTGCTGTTGGAAGCTTCATCGTCTGCCGGGGACGGAAATACGCTGAACGTGGTAACCGGTACGCTGTACCTGATCGCGGACGTCCGTTCGTGGCTGCTCCAAGGAACGAAATCTGAAAAAGGCTGGTGAAGCGTTGTTGCGAACCGCAGAGCATGTGCATTTTATCGGCATCGGAGGCTACGGAATGAGCGCCATCGCCCGGGTCATGCTGGAGATGGGCTATCAAGTGTCGGGCTCCGATGTGGTGAGCCAGGAATTGACCGACAAGCTGGCCGCCAAGGGAGCGAGAATCTACATCGGCCATGAACCGGAGAACGTCCGGGGAGCCGATCTCGTCGTCTATTCGACGGCGTTATCCAAGGACAACGTCGAGCGCCAGGAAGCGGAGCAGCTCAACATTCCCGTTCTGCACCGGGCCCAGATGCTGGCCCGTCTTCTCAACGCCCGTACGGGCATTGCGGTGGCAGGCGCGCACGGCAAGACGACGACCTCTTCGATGATCGCTCTCGTGATGGAGAACTGCGATCTCGATCCGACTTACATTATCGGCGGGGAGATTGTGAACGTCGGCACGAACGCGAAAGCGGGCAAGGGACGGTTCGTCGTGGCGGAAGCGGACGAGAGCGACGGCTCCTTCCTCCAATACGAGTCGGCGATGGGCGTCGTGACGAACATTGAAGCCGACCATCTGGAGAACTACGACGGCGATTTCAATAAATTGAAGGCGGCCTACGTTTCGTTCCTGCGCAATATTAAGCCGGACGGCTGCGCGGTCGTCTGCGCGGACGACGAAAATATTCGTGAGCTGCTGCCCCAAGTCACGGACAGACGGATCGTTACGTACGGCACGGAAGACGGAGACGCGGATTACAAGGCGACGGATATCGAGCTCGGCGACCGCTGCGTCTCGTTCAACGTGAGCCATCGCGGCCAAGAGCTCGGCCGCGTGTCGCTGTCCGTTCCGGGACGCCATAACGTATATAACGCTCTGGCCACCGTTATCGTATGTCTGGAGGCGGGAGCCCCGTTCCAGGCGATCGCGGAAGCGATCAAGGAATTCCGCGGCGCCAAGCGCCGGTTTCAAGTGCTTGGCGAAGTGAAGGACATGCTGGTCATCGACGACTACGCCCATCATCCGACGGAGATCCAGGCGACGATTCAGGCTGCGAAAGCGACCGGCAAGCGGATTATCGCCGTGTTCCAGCCCCAGCGGTACACGAGAACGTATTTCCTGCTCGACGCGTTCAGCAGGGCGTTCGAAGGCGCCGACGAGGTGTTCATTACGGACATTTATTCTCCGGCGGGCGAACAAAGAATCGAAGGCGTCAACTCGCGCAAGCTGGTCGAATTGATTGCCGAGAACAGCAATCCGAACGTCTCGTACGTGCCGACCAAGGAAGAGGTGCGGGACATTCTGGCCGGGAAGGTCGCTCCGGGCGATCTCGTGCTGACGATGGGGGCCGGCGACATCTGGAAGACGGCCGTCGAGCTGTCGAAGCTGCTCAAGGAACGCGAATCCGAATAAACGATAACCGTCCGGGAACGATGGCTCCCGGGCGGTTTTTCGTTCATATTTCTCTCTTGTCTCTCATATTCTATTTCATAGATTAAGGGACAAGGAGAGACGCAGATGCCATCCAACGCGAGAATGACCATTCGTTTCGAGCCTCCGGTCAAGCCGAAGCAGAAGCCGATAGAGATGCCCGCGGCCCGTCAGGCCGAGCCGATAGACATTACGCCGACGTCGAAGGAGGAGCTCCCTGCCGCGCCGGCAGTGTTCGAAGCGTGGGACAGCCCTTACCAGGACGACATTCGCGCGCTGGAGGAAATTATTCGGAAGTCCGATTCGAACAAGGAGCCGCTCTTGTCGGACAAGGCCTTCTCTTCCCGTCCGAAGCCGAGGAGGGACCGCGACGACCTTCAGGACATCACCGTATCGGAGTGGCTGGAAGACAAGCGGGCGGAAGCGGGAGACGGCCCGGCAGACGGACACGGGGACGGGAAAACGTTCGGGTCCGGCAACGGCTGGTACGATGCGATTACGACGACGGAGATCGTCCGGGAGCGGGGGCCGTCATGGACCAGAGTCGTATTGTCCGTGGCGGGAGCGATTGCGACGGGCGTGCTGTTCGGTTATATGGTGCTCGGACTGTTCACGGGCGAGCCGCTGTTTCCGAACCAGTCGGCGGGCGGAACGGCCGCGGTCCCGGCGCAAGCCTCCGCGGCGCCCGGTTCCGCCGAGCCGGCGGGCGGGCGCGAGTCGGCGGCAGGCGGCGCGTCCGAGGCAACGGCGCCCAAGAGCGGCGGAGCTTCCGCGCTGGCGATAACCGAGGTGGCGGCGGATCGGTATTACGTGCTCCAATACGGCGTGTTCAATAACGAGGAGAGCATGGAAGTTGCCGCAGGGCAGCTTCAAAGCAAAGGATACTCGTGGGGGACGGATGCGAGCGACGGATACCGCGTGTACGCGGCGGCCACCCTGACGAAGGAAGAGGCCGAGCTGCTGGCCGCGCAGATGACCGGTTTGGAGGTATACATCAAGCCGGTAGGGGGCACCGCGCTCAAGGTCGGTTCGGGGGCGCTGACGGCGGAGGGAGCGGAGTTCATCGACGCGGGCGCGGCGATGATTCGCGAGCTCGTCCGGGTGTCGGGTGCGGGCTTGCAGGAGCGGCAGCCCTCGGCGCTTAGCGACAAGCGGCTGGCGGATTGGCAAGCGGCGCAGCAGCGCTGGCGGAAGGCTGCGGCCTACGAGGGAGCTTGGGGAAGCGAAGCCGCCGGCGAGGCGGCAGCGATCGCACAAGCCTTGAAAGCGGGAGAAACGGCCATGGCCGAGTACGCAAAGGAACCTTCCCGCAAGCAGCTGTGGAACATGCAGACGGCGGCAATGAAGGCGCTGCTGGCCGATCATCGCTTGCGGGCCGCGCTTGATTCGAACGGATGAGCATGAAATTTTTCCCGAAGAGAGACAGAAAATTCCTCTGGTGCGGGACAACCTTCCGGGCTCCGTATTGCGTCATCGGGACTTTAGAACGGGACAGCCTGCATCGCTCAGGCTGTCTTTCGTTTTATACGTTGTGCGACTTGTCCGAGGGACGTATAATGAAAGGACGGGTGTCAAAAAATGGTGGGAGACGGGGAAAAATGAAGAAAAACGGATGGATTCTGCTGCTGTTTCTCTTTCTGGGACTGTTGGCCGGCGCATTGCTCGCCAATTGGCTGAAGGAGGTTCCGGGACTCTCCTTTTTGACCCGCGCGCTGGAAGTCAGTTGGTCGCCGGCCGCGGATTTGGCCGTGATCAAATACAGCCTGAATCTCGAAGTTCGGCTAAGCCTTCTCAGCGTTATCGGCGCGGCCGTAGCAATCTGGCTGTATCGCAAAATGTAAAATGCAATTCGAAAGGAAGAAGCAACCGATGTCGACCGCTACGCCGACCCAAACCGTGCTCGTGCTGGCTTCTTCTTCGCCCCGCAGGCAGGAATTGATTTCTCTGCTCGGCTTGCCGGTGCGGATCATTCCCAGCGGCGCGGACGAGAATACGCCGGAGACCTGGTCTCCGCGCGAGATCGTCGAGGAGCTGAGCAAGCGCAAGGCGCTTGCGGTCAAGCAAGATTTAACCGAATCGCCGGATGAATCGTCTATTATCGTGGGAAGCGATACGATCGTCGTGTTGAACGGGCAGATCATGGGAAAACCTAGAGACGGACAGGATGCCGCGCGCATGCTTCGGCAGCTCGCCGGCAACGTTCACGAAGTCTATACGGGCGTATCCTGCGTCCGCGCGTCCGACGGCAAGGAGGCGACTTCCCACCGGGTGACGAAAGTCCGGATGAGGTCTCTGTCGGAAGATCAGATTGCCCGCTACGTTGCGACCGGGGAGCCCATGGACAAAGCCGGAGCGTACGGCATTCAAGAGATCGGCTCCGTGCTAGTCGAGTCGATCGAAGGAGACTATTTCAACGTCGTCGGCTTGCCCGTCTCTCTTCTGGCGGTGCTGCTGGAGCAATTCGAGATTACGATTCCTTGAGCGACGAAGCCAATTCCGCGGCCGACGCGGCTTACGAAAGCTGGTTAACGCATGGAGCAAAGATCTTTTCGTCTGAGAGAGCTTCCTTCCGGAGAACGTCCGAGGGAGCGCATGCAGCAGCACGGCGCGCAGGCGCTAAGCCACGCCGAGCTGCTCGCCATTCTGCTGCGAACGGGAACACCGAACGAATCGGCGGTTCATCTGGCCCAGCGTATTCTGAACGAATCCGGAGGACTCAGAAAACTGGCCGAGAGCGGCTGGGAGGATCTGATCCACATTCGCGGAATCGGTCCGGCCAAAGCGCTCCAGCTTCAGGCTTCCATCGAGCTCGGGCGAAGAATCGCCCGTTCCAGGCTGCCTGAGACGGTCAAGATCACCTGTCCGCAGGATGCCGCCGATCTGCTCATGGAGGAGATGCGGCATTATCGGGAGGAACACTTCGTATGCTTGTTCCTCAACACCAAAAATCATGTCATCGGCCGACAGACGTTATCGATCGGCAGCCTGAACGCGTCCATCGTTCATCCGAGGGAAGTGTTCAAGGCGGCCATCAGGCGCAGCAGCGCATCGATCCTTTGCGCGCACAACCATCCCAGCGGCGATCCGACGCCGAGCGCCGAGGACCTTCAACTGACGAGACGACTCGGAGAAGCGGGCCAATTGCTGGGCATCGAGCTTCTCGACCATTTGGTAATCGGTGACAGTCGCTTTATTAGTTTGAAGGAGATGGGCTGCATATAATATAATAAGTAAGATTGTCCCGACGACTGAAGCGCAGCCTGAGCGTCAACCTAGCAGTCGCGGTCATAGCAGGAGGTAGCAGAATGGTTGGAGGATTCACGCGGGATCTGGGCATCGATCTCGGAACCGCAAATACGCTGGTGTACATGAAAGGCAAAGGAATAGTCGTCAGAGAGCCGTCCGTGGTTGCTCTGCGTACCGATACAAAGAGAATTGAAGCGGTAGGTTCCGACGCGAAAAAAATGATCGGGCGCACGCCCGGCAACATCGTGGCCATTCGCCCGATGAAGGACGGAGTCATCGCGGATTTCGAGACGACGGCGACTATGATCAAGTATTTCATCCGCAAAGCGCAGAAGCCGCGGGCGATGTTCCCGCGCCATCCGAACGTGATGGTATGCGTTCCTTCCGGCATTACGGCCGTCGAGAAGCGCGCCGTGGAAGACGCCACGAAGCAGGCGGGAGCACGGGAGGCTTACATTATCGAGGAGCCGTTCGCGGCGGCGATCGGCGCGGACTTGCCGGTGTGGGAGCCGACCGGAAGCATGGTCGTCGACATCGGCGGCGGCACGACGGAAGTCGCCGTCATCTCCCTCGGAGGCATCGTCACGAGCAAGTCGATCCGCATCGCGGGCGACGAGATGGACGATGCGATCATCGCTTACATTAAGCGTCTCTACAATCTGATGATCGGCGAGCGTACTTCCGAGCAGCTCAAGATGGAGATCGGCTCTGCTCTGCCTCTCGACAAAGTGGAATCGATCGAAATTCGCGGCCGCGACCTCGTGTCAGGTCTGCCGAAGACGCTCGCGATCACTTCGGACGAGATCACGGAAGCGTTGTCCGATACGGTCAATTCGATCATTGAAGCGGTCAAGGCGACGCTCGAGAAATGTCCTCCGGAGCTGTCCGCGGACATTATGGACCGAGGCATCGTACTGACCGGCGGTGGAGCGCTGCTTCGCAATTTGGACAAGATGCTCGCCCGCGAGACGGGAATGCCCGTGCTGGTCGCGGAGCATCCGCTCGACTGCGTGGCGATCGGAACCGGCCGCGCGCTCGAGAATATCCATCTGTTCAAGTCCAAAGGCGGAGCATCCCGATCCAGCCGATAATTTCACAGGACGGGAAAGCAGGTGAGCGCGATCTTTCGCTTAATGCGCAATAAGCGTTTGTTTATTCTCATGATCGGGCTGATCTTGTTTATCGCCCTCATGGGGTTTACGTTCGGCAGAAACCGGCTGACTTGGCCGGAGAAATTCGTCAACGACGCATTCGGGACTGTGCAAGGAGTGTTCTACCGGCCGGTCGGAGCGGTCGCGGATTTTTTCCGCGATCTCGGCCGGCTTTCCGACGTCTATAAGGAGAACGAGCAGCTCCGCCAGACGGTGGCCCAGTATACGCAGGATCAGATTCGCTTTAATCTGCTCGAAGCGGAGAACAAGCGCCTGCAGGAAGAGCTCAATTTTACCGAAAGACAGAAGAACATGGACAACTATCGCTATCTGATCGCCCAGGTGGTCGGAAGCACGTCCAATCCTTACGAGAGAACGATCACGATCAATCTCGGCAGCAAGGACGGAATCAAGCCCGAGATGGCCGTAAGGACGGTCGACGGACTCGTCGGGCTGGTCAGCAAAGTCAAAAACTTCACGTCCACCGTCACCCTGATCTCGAATCTGGATCCCAGCTCGTCCAAGGGCTCGCCCGTATCGGCCACGTTTCTCAGCAAACCGGACTCTTTCGGAATTATCGAATACGACGAGGAAACGAAGACGCTGCTCATGTCCAAGATCGAGGAAAAAGACAAGCCGGTGGACGGGGATACGGTCATTACGTCCGGACTCGGCAGCTTGTTCCCGAAAGGGATCATCATCGGCACGGTCAAGAGCAGCCAGGTCGGCGACTTCGGGTTGACGTATACGGCGACGATCGAGCCGGCGGCCAAGTTCGACCATCTCCGGGAAGTGTTCGTCATCGTTGTGCCAGAGGTGGATGAGCCGTGAGCATGCGCATTAACTGGGCGATTCTGCTCGGGCTTGTGCTCGTGATCGCGGAGAACGCGATCGTGCCCTGGCTGATTCCGCCGGGCTGGAGCGACAGGCTGCTGCCTCATCTGACGTTCATCCTGACGATCTTCGTAGCGGGCTACGCGGGACGCCATCCCGCGTTCCTGTTCGGGCTCGGCTTCGGACTGCTTCAAGACATGCTGGCCTACGGCCACCTCATCGGGCCTTACGGCTTCGGCATGGGCTTGATCGGGTATCTCGCGGGTCTGCTCTCGGAGTACAAGAGCTATACGATCAGCCTATTCTCTTGGGCGGTCCTGGTGTTCGGGCTGCTGCTCGATTCCATCGTCTACTCGATCTACAATCTATTTCGCCTGACGGATTTGCAGTTTGCCCACGTCTTCTACTGGCAGGTGGCGCCGACCGCGCTCCTTCAGCTTTTGATCGCGCTTCTGCTGTACGTTCCCGTACGTCGTTACTTGGTTAAAGCTTCGCTTTCCCCGGGAGAAGACAATCCGGAATAGGACGATGTTAACCCGGCAGGCAGGAATTCGGCTTCGCGAAGCCGAATTTCAATTAGCGTAGGGAGGAGCGGGCATCGTGACGGGCAAAACTATCATTACCATTAAGGGCGTCAAAGAAGGGCTCGTCTTTCTGCTGGACGACCAGTGCGATTTCGTCGAGCTGCTGGACGAGTTAAGCGCGAAATTGGACAAGCACGTTCAGCAATTTAACGGGCCGATCGTGCATATTTTCATAAAGCTTGGCGCAAGGCAGTTGAACGAAGAGGACAAGGAGCGGATCAAGGCGATCTTCCGCAAGCAGGGCAACCTGCTCATCCAGTCGATCGAGAGCGATCCGCCGGAAGTCGATCCCGACGCCAAGGAGGTTCCTCAGCTGCATACGATGATCGGCATGGTCAGATCGGGACAGACGGTCGAGTATGACGGGCATATGCTGCTGATCGGCGACGTCAATCCCGGCGGCACGATCCGTTGCAGCGGCGACGTCTACGTGCTCGGAGCGCTCCGGGGAAGCGTGCATGCGGGGACGCAGGGCAACGAGGAGGCGATCATCGCCGCCTCGCTCATGAGACCGACCCAGCTGCGCATCGCCGACGTGATCAGCCGGCCCCCCGACGAATGGACGTCCGCCGAGCCCTGGATGGAATACGCGTTTTTGCGCGAAGGAAAGATGGCCATAGACAAGCTGACCAGCCTTGGACGCCAGCGTAAAGAAGTCATGCTGTTCAAAGGAGTGTAAGGATCATGGGAGAAGCGATCGTTGTCACATCGGGCAAAGGCGGAGTCGGCAAAACGACGACGTCGGCTAATCTCGGCACCGCGTTGGCGATGCTGGGACAGAAAGTGTGCATGGTGGATACCGATATCGGCTTGCGCAATCTGGACGTGGTCATGGGACTCGAAAACCGCATCGTCTACGACTTGATCGACGTGGCCGAAGGGCGCTGCCGGGTGAATCAGGCCTTGATCAAGGATAAGCGCTTCGACGAGCTGTATATGCTTCCGGCGGCGCAGACGAAGGACAAGAACGACATTTCTCCGGAGCAGGTTCGGCAGATCATCGAGAGCTTGAAGCCGGATTTCGACTATATCATTATCGATTGCCCGGCCGGAATCGAGCAGGGCTTCCGCAACGCCATCGCAGGCGCTTCCCAGGCGATCGTCGTGACGACGCCGGAGAACGCCGCCGTCCGCGACGCGGATCGCGTCATCGGGCTGCTGGAGAAGAGCAACTTCCCCTCGCCCAAGCTGGTCATCAACCGCATACGTCCGGGTCTCGTTCGCAGCGGGGATATGCTTGAGGTGGATGACATTTGCCAAGTGCTCGCCATCGATCTGATCGGCATCGTGCCGGACGACGAATCGGTCATCAAGGCCGCGCATTCCGGAGAGCCTACGGTGATGAACGTCAATTCCCGGGCGGCGATCGCCTATCGGAACATCGCGCGGCGCATTTTGGGGGAGACGGTTCCGTTAGCTCATCTTGACGAGAAGTCGGGCATGTTCAGCAAAGTAAAGAAGTTTCTTGGAATGGGATGATCGGGCTTGCTTAACCGATTGAAAAAAATGGACTGGATGATGCTGGCGATTCTCTTGATGTTCATGGGAATCAGCACGATCGCCGTGCGAAGCGCGACTTACAACAACCCCGCTTACGTCAATCACGACATTAAAACGTTGATTTTCTACGGGATCGGGTTCGGCGTCGTCATTCTGTCCACATTGATCGATTATCGTCTTATCCTCAAAATCTGGTACGTCTGGTACGCGATCGGCATCATTATGCTCATGCTGATCTTCGTGCTGGTCGAACCGAAGAACGGCGCGCGCAGCTGGTTTGAATTCGGAGAGGTGTCATTCCAGCCGGCGGAGATCATGAAGCTGTTCCTCATTATCGCGATCGCGGCGATTATGGGAAGGCGGCAGGGCGATCCGCTGCGAATGCGCACCGACGTCATGGCGGTAGCGATTGTCGCTTTCGTTCCGTTTGTTCTCGTCATGCTTCAGCCGGATCTGGGCAACGCGATGATCTATATCTTCATTGTGCTGGGCATGCTCTGGATCGGCAACGTCAGATATTCGTATGTCATGATGGGCCTCGCCGCCGTCGTCGGCGGACTGCTGCTGTTCGTGACGCTGTTCAATTCTTACAACGCCGAGATCGAGAGCTACTTGAACGACCGCAAGCTCGGGCACTGGTACGAGAGAATCAATACGTACATCCATCCGGAAGAAGCGTCGGCGGACGCCAGGCGCCAGTCGGAATACGCGATGATCGCGATCGGCTCCGGAGGGCTGGCCGGCGACGGCTACCTGCAGGGCGATTCCAAAAACCGGAAGTTTATTCCGTATACGTATTCGGATTCGATCTTCGTCGTCATCGGCGAGGAATTCGGTTTTCAGGGCGCGGCGCTGCTGCTCCTGCTGTACTTCCTGTTCATCTACAGGATGATTCTGATCGCTTATCAATCTTACGACCGACGAGGCTCGTTCATCATTATCGGCATCGCGACGATGATGGTGTTTCAGATTTTCCAGAACATCGGAATGATGCTCGGCGTCATGCCGATTACCGGCATCACGCTGCCTTTCATCAGCTACGGCGGCACTTCGCTGCTGCTCAACATGCTGTCGATCGGGCTTATTTTCAGCATTAAAGCGCATCAAGAGAAATATCAGATGGATCAGTGACGAACGAGTTCGCTCGATCGGCCGACAGGGCCGTTCCCCAGTCCTCCTATGGATGGCTGAGGGGACGGCTCTTCGCCGTTTTTTTCGGCTAACCCCAAGTCGGTTCCAGCGGGACGCCCATCGCCGTTCTCCCTCGCCCCGCAAGGTCTATTCCCTCCTTGTCCGCCATAAGGTAATAAGAGAAAAGAGGACAAGGGAGGGGCTGGCGATGCAAATACGGGACAATGTGCGCGAGCGGAGACGGGAGATAATTGCCCGGCTCGTGGAGCGGCAGTCGGCGCAAACCCGGATAGCCGAGCAGTCGGCGGAACCTAAGGGCAAGGAGACGGAGTCGACGGGGCAAGGCATCTCGCCGGCGCCGGCAAACGTTCGGGAGGAGGCGTATTCTCCCCCCGCGTTCGAATTGCCGCGTTCCGAGCCGAAGAAGGAGCTCGCGCGCCCGGAAGCTTCGCCGTCCGATCCGGACCCCGAACTGTGGTGGAGAGAGCGGGAGAAACGGCTGAAAACGGGACGAGCTCCCGGATGGGAAGGGCTTAAGGGCATTCCTCCGACCTCGGCGCCCGGCGGAGGGGGTTCCCGGGAGGGAACAGGTCCGGGGCGCTTGCTTCGCGGCATCGGCGTCAGGCTGCTCATCGCCTCGGTCGTCTTCGCCGGCTTCTGGGGCTGGATGAAGCTGGAGCTGCCCGGAAGCTCGTCAGCCAGAGAATGGATGGTCGGCTCGGTGACGCGGGATATGGATTTCCGCGCGATCGAAGCTTGGTACGGAGATACGTTCGGAGGCTCTCCTTCTTTCCTGACGCTCGGCCGCGGGGAGCCCGAGACGCGAGAGGTAGCGGCGCTGCTCGACCCGTCGGTCACGTCGGCCCCGATCCGGGGGACGGTCGTTCAGCCGTTCTCGGAGAACGGCAAAGGGGTGCGCGTGGCCGCGAAAGGCGACAGCGAAGTGTTCTCCGTCTATACAGGCAAAGTGCAGCAGGTCACCCGGGACGATAACGGCGGCGTGACGGTGCTCGTGCAGCATCAGAATCGCGTGTTGACGGTGTACGGGGGGCTGGAATCGGCCAGCGTGCAGCCGAACGATTGGGTCGAAACGGGACAAACGATAGGCCGGCTCGGACCCGCCGCGAACGGGCAATCCGAAGCGGTGCTCTATTTCGCGGTGCAGCACGACGGCATCGTAGTCGATCCGTCGGAAGTGGTCGGCTTTGATTAAATGGAAGGGGATCGCTTTCCGGCTGCACCCGCTTTTCGTGCTGATTATGATCGCCTCGGTCGCGACCGGCCATTTTGCCGAGCTTCTCGTCTTGTTTTTCATCGTGCTGTGGCACGAGCTCGGGCATCTGCTGGCCGCTTTGCGGTTCGGCTGGAAGGTGAGGGAGGTCAAGCTGCTGCCGTTCGGCGGAGTGGTGGAGGTCGAAGACGCGGGTTCGGTTCCCGTTCGCGAGGAGCTGTGGGTAGCCTTGGCCGGTCCGGCCCAGAACGCCGTGCTGGCGGCGATCGGACTGCTGCTCGGCTACGCGGGCTGGATCGACGAAGCCTGGTCGGACGATTTCGTGCGTGCGAACGCGCTGATCGCCCTTTTTAATTTGCTGCCTGTATTGCCGCTCGACGGCGGACGGATGCTGCAATCGTGGCTCAGCCTGCGAATCCCTTACCATCGAACGCTGATGTGGAGCGCCAAAATCAGTATGGCGTTCAGCGGATTGATGGTCGCGGCAGCGGTCTATCCTCTCGCCCAGGGCGGATTGCTGCATCTGAACCTGCTGGCCGTCGGTCTTTTTCTATGCGCGTCCAATTGGACTTATTTTCGCAACGTTCCGTTCGTCTTCCTGCGTTTCCTCGTACATCGCAGCGAGAGGGCCGAGGAGCATTTCGACAAGGGGAAGCTGTCGATGCCGATCGTCATTTCCGAGAATCGCCCGCTTACCCGGATTTTGAAGCTATATATGAAGGAACAGTACCATCTGGTCTATGTGATGAAGCAGGGGAAGATCGTCGGCGTCGTTCCGGAAAAGGCGATCATCGACGGATTTCTCGGTCGTCTGACATCGGGGCATGCGGATTTGAGGTTTTTCATGTAGAATAAAAGGAGTGAGTTCGCGGGTTGGGAAAATAGGTTCCCGACAAGGAGGTTGGCATGAAGCAGCTGTTTATCCATTGTTCGAATCAGGTAACACAATCGGCGTTGCTGGAAGACGGGGTTCTGACGGAATTCGCCGTAGAGCGGACGGAAGGCGCTTCGCTGATCGGCAACCTGTACAAGGGGCGGGTCGTCAACGTTCTGCCCGGCATGCAGGCCGCATTCGTCGATATCGGCTTGTCCAAGAACGCTTTTCTATACGTAGATGACGTCCTGCATCCGCACCTGGACAAGCAGCCGAAGGAGAAGCCGCCGATCGGCGACCTGCTGAAGCCGGGGGACGAGCTGCTCGTTCAGGTCATGAAGGAGCCGCTCGGAGGCAAAGGCGCTCGCGTGACGACGCACTATTCGATTCCCGGACGATGGCTCGTGTACATGCCGGATGCGGATTATATAGGCATATCGAAGAAAATCGAGCAGGAGCAGGAGCGAAGCCGGCTGAAGGGCTTGGCCGAAGCGGTCCGCGAAGGGACGGAAGGCGTCATTCTCCGGACGAACGCGGAAGGCGAGAGCCGGGAGGCGCTGGAGGAAGACTTGCACGGCTTGCGCCGGGTATGGCGGAGCATCCTCGAGCGCAGCAAGCATGCGAGAGCGCCGCTTGAGCTGCACAGGGATACCGGGCTCGTGGGTCGGATGGTCAGGGACGTGATTACCCCGGACACGGAGCAATTGTTCGTGGACGACGAGGCCAGAGCGGAGGAAGCGAAGTCTTATTTGCGCCAGACGGCGCCCGCTCTTGAAGGGCGGGTTCAGCTGTATCGGGAATCTAAGCCGCTGTTCGAGAAGTTCGGCATCAAGGAGCAGCTCGACAAAGCTTTCCAATCGAGAATCTGGCTGCCGAGCGGCGGCTATCTCGTCTGGGAGCAGACCGAAGCGCTCACCGTCATCGACGTGAACACCGGCAAGTATACCGGCTCGGTCGATCTGGAGGAGACGGTGTTCCAGACGAACGGGGAAGCCGCCGATGAGGTGGCTCGGCTGCTCAGGCTGCGCGACGTCGGGGGCATCATCATTATCGATTTTATCGATATGGAGATCGAGGAGCATCGCCACCAGATCGCGCAGCGGCTGGAGACGCGCATCAAACGCGACCGCACGAAATGCCAGGTCGTCGGCTGGACGCGGCTCGGGCTGATGGAGCTTACGCGGAAGAAAGCGCGGGAGAACGCGATGAAATATTTCTACGAGACTTGCGCGGCTTGCAAGGGCAGCGGGAAAATATATATTCGGTAAGCGGGCATGATCGGCGCCGCCTTTCGCGAGGCGATGTTCTAGAAAATCGACTAACGTGGCCGGAGAAGGCTCGGCTGGCGAGGCGATATTCTAAGAAATCGACTAACGTGGCCGGAGAAGGCGGGTTTGGCGAGGCGATGTTCTAGAAAATCGACTAACGTGGCCGGAGAAGGCTCGGCTGGCGAGGCGATATTCTAAGAAATCGACTAACGTGGCCGGAAAAGGCCGGGTTGGCGAGGCGATGTTCTAGAAAATCGACTAACGTGTCCGGAAAAGGCGGGTTTGGCGAGGAGATGTTCTAAGAAATCGACTAACGTGGCCGGAAAAGGCCGGGTTGGCGAGGCGATGTTCTAAGAAATCGACTAACGTGGCCCCCAGCTCTCTGAGCACCAGATGCGAAGATTTTACGATTCGAATTTTATGCAATTAGGTTTGCTATTTTCGAATGGTTTGTGTTATATTATGGAAATTTATATTTCTATTTAAGCGTGAAGCACACGCCGTTTTCTCCCGCAGTGGAGTAAGCGGCGTTTTTTTATTTCTTGCGTTCAATTTTCTGAGGAGAGTGATTTGGCGTGGAGAGATTTGAAGAAGAATTCGAAAAGTTACTTGAGGTGCAAAAAGCGGCCGCAACAGGACAACGAAGCGAGATGTTGAACCGGAATTTGACGGGGACGAAGCTGCTTATGAAAAATCTGCTGCTTCCGGTATTCGGGAAGAGCGACGGCATGGTGCTGGAGTACGAGATGACGGGGCCTTCGGGAGTAAAGATTTTTGGAGATGTCGGTTTGCCGTCGTTGCGTCTAATTGTCGAAGAAGATCACTTTATTACGCATGCGGAGAAAGTTACGCGCGATCGCTTCTCGTTCGAGAGGGCGCGGGCACGCTCGGTTGCCGTGAACCTGTTCATCTATTTCCCGTACAGTCGGGATGAACTGGAGAAAAGGCCGGAAGAAAGTCAACGCAGCTTATATGAGTTGCTGGGGAAACTGGGCACGAAGGAAGGCACCGGTTTGATGAAACTTCCCGTGTACGAACGAGAGGTGCTAAGATGCGCATGGTTGAGGGGGCAAACGTTTCGCTTGGGAGATGTGAGCGAATGGCTGTTGCTGGGGAGAGAAACGTGCAGAAAGATCATCTGGGAAATGCAAAAGAAGGAGCTCGTTTGCTCTGTTGGAGGAGGTCCCAAGCGCTGCTATGAGTTTCACATTACGGAGAAGTCGCTGCAGCTTTTGATGAAGTTGGTTTGAAGTTGATTTGATGTGCGGCACGTGTCAGCGCGGAGAGATGGAAAGCGGAAAGTGACGGAAGCAAGCCGATCGATGGTCGAGATAATGAAAGCGGAGGGATAGCGGAGAAGCTCAGTGGCCGTGGAGGAAACTAAACTAGGAGAGGGGAGCTGAGAAGCCAAGCGGCGCTGGCGGAGATGGAAAATCACGAGGAAGAGGGGGAGAAGTCAAGCAACGATTTAATTAAGAGCTAATTGCGATGTTCGGGAAGCCTTGAGGGATAAGGGCTGAGAGATAGGCGAAAATCATCTTTCCCCAAAAAGGCGAGAAAACAAAGGGTTAAGAGCGATAAATAACTATTTGTAAAAAAATCCACCCCAACGGGCAGAACCAGCAAAAAGACGACCATTTTTCTGGTAAAATTGTGATTGTCGAGATCAACAATTTTCGCCAAAAGGAGTGGTCGTCTATATGGCGATTATACCACAAATAAAACTGTTTGAATGGACGGAAATTCAAACGCTGGGTGATTTGAAACGGTTGCAATTGGTGCTGGAGGCGATGCCTGACGAAGAACTCATGCGTACGCTGGAGCAGCAACGCGGTAAGGGACGTGACGATTACCCGGTGCGCGCCATGTGGAATTCGGTACTGGCTGGCATCGTGTTTCAGCATGATAACGTGGAGAAACTGCGCCGTGAACTGGCGCGTAATGGGCAACTTCGGGAGCTTTGCGGGTTGGACAACCAAGTGCCGCCGCCGTGGGTGTACACGCGATTTCTAAAGAACTTGATGGCATATGAAACGTTAATCGACGGAATGTTCGAGACACTGGTAGAACAAATTTGTAAGGTGCTGCCGGATTGTGTCATGTTGGCAATGGCGCTTGGACGCATCAAAGAGAATCAGGCGGAGAAGATGCGCAGCCTGGTATCCAGCGCAGCCTCGTAATTCGTGATCCAGATGTGAAGTGAACGAACATTCCACCGCGCTTTATGCTGTGGAGAACGGGATACGTGCATTCTTTTTTCGCCATGTCTCTCGTTCACATGCTTATACCCCCGATAATTTTGTTTTAAATTTCCTTGATTGCCGACTTTAGCACGTATATCTTGAAAATACGATTCAAAAAATGTACACCGCAAAAAGCTCATTAAACAAACTTCTTGTATTCCCTATACCAATGTGCTAAAATCCGATAGTGCGTGCAATCTGAGGATATGCAGGCTACAACCGCACTCCACCGGGTCGACAAGATCGGCGCTGCTCTGGCTCACCGAAGCTGCGGCATCCGACACCCTATGAGGCGAGTCTTAGACATAAGGAGGTGCACCAGATGTACGCGATTATTCAAACAGGCGGCAAACAGTACAAAGTCCAAGCAGGCGACGTGATCTTCGTTGAGAAGCTCTCCGCTAACGCAGGCGACAGCGTAACGTTCGACCAAGTTTTGGCGGTTTCCAAAGACGGAGGACTGACTACGGGTTCCCCGACAGTTGCCGGAGCTTCCGTAACGGGCAAAGTCGAGCAACAAGTCAAAGGCGAGAAGATCATCGTCTTCAAGTACAAGCCTAAGAAGAACTACAAGCGCAAGCAAGGCCATCGTCAACCGTACACGAAAGTGACGATCGAGAGCATCAAGGCATAAGAGAGGCTGCCGAGATGATCGCGATTACGATCGTGCGCAACGACGAGAGGGCCATCGTACGGTTTACCGTAACGGGGCATGCTTATTATAACGATCCCGGCAAGGATATCGTCTGCGCCGGCGTATCGGCTGTAACCATCGGAGCGGTCAACGCGATCGAGAAGCTGACGGGACTCGTCCCGAACGCTGAATCGAGATCGGGTCTGCTCAAGGCGGAAGCTCCGCATAGCTCGGATCCCCGGCGGAACGACCAGGTCCAGTTGCTGCTGGAAGGAATGGTCGCCGCGCTCGAATCCATCGTGGAATCTTACGGCAAGTACGTGACCATAAAAGAAACCTTTGTGAAAAAAGGAGGTTGACACCATGTTGAAGTTAGATCTTCAGTTATTCGCCTCGAAAAAAGGGGTCGGATCGACGAAGAACGGACGGGACAGCCACTCCAAGCGCCTCGGCGCGAAGAGAGCGGACGGTCAAGTCGTAACGGCCGGCAGCATCCTGTACCGCCAACGCGGCACGAAGATCCATCCGGGCACGAACGTCGGCATCGGCAAAGACGACACTTTGTTCGCTTTGACGCCGGGCGTCGTGAAGTTCGAACGTCTGGGACGCGATCGCAAAAAAGTGAGCGTCTATCCTGTAGCGCAAGCTCCGGTAGCTGCCGCGCTCGAAGTCTAATAGGGCATCCAGAACCCCGGCCAATGCAAGTTGGTCGGGGTTTTTGCATGACGATTCGGCGAGCCGCGCGAGCGTTCGGAACGGCGTGGTGATGGGCGTCCCGCCATGGTATACTGGACGGGTAAGGGGCTTCCGGACGTTGGCAGACGAGGAAACACGAAACGGGGATAAAAAATGAGATTTGGGAAAATGTCACTAAGGGGGCCGGCGGCTCTCGCGTCGTTGGCTTTGCCTCTCGCGGCTGTCCTGATCTGGCCTCGTTCATGGTGGCCGTTAATCGTATTCGTTCTGTGGACCCTGGCGGTGTTCGCCGGAATGGCCGCCTGGCAGAGAAGAGCTCACCGCGAGCATTGCGAGAAGCTGCTGGCGCACGCGCAATTATCTACGATTCGCACGCTCAGCCATCATCGGCACGATTGGATGAACGAGCTGCAAATCTTATACGGGTACTTAAGGCTTAACAAGCTCGATAAAGCGGTCGACGTCGTGGACAGAATAAGAACGAGGATGGAGCAGGACAGCCGGATCTCGCAGCTTGGTCATCCGGAGCTGTCATCTTACCTGCTGTCGTTCCGCACGATCTGCGATACGATGCGTCTCGAAGTCGAGGTCGAGGACGGCTTGTTCCTCGACAAGCTGCCGCTCGAAGCCGAGAGGTTGAGCCGGGCGATTATCGGGTTGATTAACGTCATTCGTTTCCGCGCATCCGCGCCGCACGCCGGGGAGAACGTCCTGCGGCTTGCTCTCGAGCAGAAAGACGGGGCGCTGGCAATCGTCATGCAGTACAACGGCGAACTGGCGGCCGCGGACAGCATCACCGAAGAGTTGGAGAAATGCCTGCAAGGCGCAGGACGATTGGCGCAGGGACTAGAGCCGGTGGAAAATGCTCCGCAAGCGCGGACGATGGAAATCCATTTTCCTCTGCCGGCATAATGGAGTGAAAACAGCATGTTTGTGGATAAAGCGAAAGTTTTTGTTAAGGGCGGGAACGGCGGGGACGGTCTCGTCGCCTTCCGCAGAGAATTGTACGTGCCGGAAGGCGGACCGGCGGGCGGAGACGGAGGCAACGGAGGCAACGTCGTATTCCGCGTGGACGAAGGTCTGCGCACGCTGATGGATTTCCGTTACCAGAAGCACTTCAAAGCGACTCGGGGCGAGAAAGGCCGCAACAAGTCGCAGCACGGAGCCAACGCCGAGCATATGATCGTCCGCGTTCCTCCCGGAACGATCGTGACGGACGACGATACGGGCGAACTGATTGCCGATCTGACCCGGCACGGTCAGGAAGTCGTCGTCGCCAAGGGCGGCCGCGGGGGCAGAGGCAACATTCGGTTCAAGAGCTCGGTGAACACGGCTCCCGCCATTGCCGAGAACGGCGAGGAAGGGCAGGAGCGCTGGGTTACGCTCGAGCTGAAGGTGATGGCGGACGTCGGTTTGGTCGGCTTCCCAAGCGTCGGCAAATCGACGCTGCTGTCGGTCGTCTCGGCGGCGCAGCCTAAAATCGGCGCGTATCACTTTACGACGATTACGCCCAATCTGGGCGTCGTGGATCTGGACGAGGAGCGCAGCTTCGTCATGGCCGATCTGCCTGGCTTGATCGAGGGCGCGCATACCGGCGTCGGCCTCGGGCACGAGTTTTTGCGCCACGTCGAGCGCACGCGGATCATTTTGCATGTCGTCGACATGTCGGGGATGGAAGGGCGCGATCCTTTCGACGACTGGGTCAAAATCAACGACGAGCTGCGTCTGTATAACGCGAAGCTGGCGGATCGCCCGCAGATCGTCGCGGCCAACAAGATGGACATGCCGGAGTCGGAGGACAACTTGGCCGCGTTCCGCGACAAAGTCGCCGAGATCAGGCCGGACATCGAGATTATGCCGATCTCCTCGCTGACGAAGCAAGGTATTAGAGAGATGCTGTACCGCGTCGCGGAGCTGCTCGATTCGCTGCCGGACATCGACGAGCAGGAAGCAAGCGAGCAAGCGGCCAAAGCGGAGGAGGGCGTCGTATTCCGCTACGAAGCCAACGACGATATGGCGTTCGAGATTTCTCGCGACAACGAAGTGTACGTCATCGAGAGCGAAGGGATCGAGAGGCTGATGCGCCGCACTCAGTTCAACTCTTACGAGGCGGTTATGCGGTTCGGACGCATCTTGCGCGGACTCGGCATCGACGACGCGCTCCGCAAGCGGGGAGCCAAGAACGGAGACACGATCCGGATCGGGAAGTTCGAATTCGAATTTTTCGAAGGCGGGCAGGACGATTACTTGTTCGACGAGGAATAACCTATGGGATGAAATAAGGCTGCTTGGGCTCGATTATCGACCCGGAGCGGTCTTTTTTTCGAAACGGCCGAACCCTCGCGAGGCGTTATGGTATACTCGGACGGGAAGACATCCCGTGCCGCGACAGGCGGGCGAAGCCGAGCGGAGTCCGTAATTGCCTATTGCCGCAAACCGATCGTTTCGCTATAATGTCCTCTATATATATACAATCGTCTTTCCTGGGAGGACGCAATATGGCGGAACGTTATTTTGTCGTCCGCGAGGATTTGCTGCCGGAGGGCATTCTGAAGACGGAGCAAGCGAAGGAGCTGCTAAGGCGGGGGGAGGCGGCCACGGTTCACGAGGCCGCGGAACGCGTCGGTCTGAGCCGCAGCGCCTATTACAAATACAAAGACGGAGTGTATTTGCTCGAGCAAGCGTCCCGCGAATCGATCGCGACGTTGTCGATGGATTTGGAGCATCGTTCCGGCGTGCTGTCCAAGGTGCTGGGCACGCTGGCCTCGAGCGAAGGCAACGTGCTGACGATCTCCCAGTCGATTCCGCTCCAGGGCATGGCCAACGTCGTCGTCTCCATCGATACGGCGGGGATGGGCGAATCACTGACGGAATTGCTGGAACGGCTTCGTTCATTAAACGGAGTCAAGCGGGCCAGCGTCATCGGACGCAGTTGAACATCGATACGATTACGAAGGTGAGATAGTCGGAAGCGGAGGAATAAGGATGAAGCCGATAAACGTAGGATTGCTTGGGTTGGGGACGGTCGGAACGGGCGTCGTCAGAATCGTCGAAGGCCATCAGGAGGATTTGTCCAACCAGGTCGGTTCGCCGATCCGGATTTCGCAAATTCTCGTTAAAGACCGCAACAAAGCGCGGAGCATATCCGTCGATGCCGCGAAGCTGACGGAAGATCCATGGGAAATCGTGCGCAACCCCGAGATCGACGTTGTCGTCGAGGTGATGGGCGGCATCGCCCAGACTAAGGAGTACATCTTGGAGGCATTGGAGCGCGGCAAGCATATCGTCACGGCCAACAAGGACTTGATGGCGCTGCACGGGCAGGAGATTTTGGAGAAAGCTCGGGAGAAAGGCTGCGACGTGCTGTACGAAGCGAGCGTAGCGGGAGGAATCCCGATTATCCGCACTTTGATCGAAGGTTTCTCCTCGGACCGGATTACGAAAATTATGGGCATCGTCAACGGGACGACCAACTATATTTTGACGAAGATGAGCCAAGAGGGCGCGGCGTACGCCGAAGTGCTCAAGGAGGCTCAGGAGCTCGGATATGCGGAAGCCGACCCGACTTCCGATGTCGAGGGATTGGATGCGGCTCGTAAAATGACGATTTTGTCGTCGCTGGGCTTCCGCTCCAACGTTGCTCTGGAGAACGTCAGCGTTACGGGAATGAGCCGGGTGACGCAGGAGGATATCCGTTACGCCAAACGTCTCGGCTATGAAGTGAAGCTGCTCGGCATCGCGGAGCGCCAGGACGACTTGATCAGCGTAAGCGTGGAGCCGACGATGATCAAGACGAGCCATCCGATCGCTTCCGTGAACGGCGTCTTTAACGCGGTCTACGTGCATGGCGAAGCGGTCGGGGAGACGATGTTCTACGGCGCCGGCGCGGGAGAGCTGCCGACGGCGACGTCGATCGTCGCGGATCTGGTCGCCGTGATCAAGAACATGAAGCTCGGCGTCAACGGCCGTCAGGCCCAGCTCTCTTACAACGTCTTGAAGCTGAAGAGCGACGAGCAGATCGCATCGAAGTTTTTCTTGCTGCTGCACGTCCAAGACCGCGCCGGGGTACTCGCCCAGATCGCGCAAGTGTTCTCGGATTGCGACGTCAGCATCGAATCGGTCATGCAGCCGTCGACGCCTCATCAATCGTCTACGGAAATCATCATCATTACGCACCAAGCCAGCAAGAAGTCGATGGGAGCGGTGCTGCAGTCGTTCGAGAACTTGCCCGCCGTGAAAAGAGTCAAAAGCGTCTATCGCGTGGAAGGCTGATTATCAGATTACAAATGCGCGTTCGGAGAGCCGGTTTTCGCCGGGCTTTCGGAACAACCTCGTAAAAGGAGCTTTAGTATGCAAGCAGCATCTGCAACAGGGTCGGAGTCCGGCCGCGTCGTCGTCAAAGTGCCCGCGAGCACGGCGAATCTGGGACCGGGCTTTGATTCGCTCGGAATGGCTTTATCCTTATTCGCATGGGTCAGCATGGCTCCGGCGGAGCAAACCCGGATCTTGCTCGTCGGAGGCAATCTCGAGGGCGTTCCCGAGGACAAGACGAATTTGATCTACGAAGTGGCGCAGGCCGTGTTCCGCAAGGCGGGCGTCGACTTGCCGGAGCTGGAGATCGGCATCCGCAGCGATATCCCGTTGACCCGGGGGCTCGGAAGCAGTGCAGCCGCGATCGTGGGTGCGCTCGTGGCGGCCAACGCGCTGACCGGCTACGCGTTGTCGGAGGACGAATTGTTCCAGATGGCTTCGGAGCTGGAGAAGCATCCGGACAACGTCGGAGCTTCCTTGTTCGGGGGCATTATCGCGGCGTCCTGGGACGGCGAGCGGGCCGATTACGTGCGCATCGAACCGCCGGAAGGCTTGGAAGTGATGGCGGCCATTCCCGAGTTCGAGTTGGAGACGAAGAAAGCGAGAAGCGCGCTCCCCGAGCAAGTCTCGATGAAGGACGCGGTGTTTAACGTCACGCACAGCTCTCTGCTGACCGCCGCTCTGGCTTCCGGCAGACTGGACCTGCTCTCCCGCGCCATGAGGGACCGCCTGCATCAGCCTTACCGGGCGGCGCTTATTCCGGGCATGGAGACGATTTTGCGCGAAGCGCCCGACCACGGCGCATTGGGAGCGGCGCTGTCCGGCGCCGGACCGACGCTGCTGCTGCTCGCCGATACGGCGCAAATGTCCGACGGAAAACTCGCGGCTTTCGTCGAGCGGGTTATGTCCGCCGAAGGCATTCGAGTCGAGACGCGCTGGCTGAAGGTTTGCTTGCACGGTCCGCAGGTGCGGCATGTGGCGAAGAGCGATCCCGAGTTCGGACAAGAGCCGCAGGCATACTTGCTGAGCGTTCAAGCGGAGGTGGGCGTATGAGCCGGAAGAAGTCGGTAGCGTTGCTGCCGCAAGGCACCGTGTCGGACGAAGCCGTCCGATACTTGTTCCGCGGCGAGGACGTGGAATTCGTCTATTGCAAAATGATTGCGGACGTCTTCCAGTCGACGGCGAGCGGCCGTACCGATTGGAGCGTTATTCCGATCGAGAATACGATCGACGGTTCCGTGAACCTGCATACGGACTGGCTCGTTCATGAAGTGGACTTGCCCATCCGCGCGGAATGGGTGTACCCGTCGATCCAGAACCTGATCGGATTCGCCTCGGAATTAAACGGGGACGACGGCCGATGGGACCCGAACAAAATCGTCAAAGTGATGAGCCACCCGGTCGCGATGGCACAATGTCTGCAGTTCATTCGCGCCAACCTGCCCCATGCGGAGCTGGAGACGCTGAGCAGCACGTCGGAAGCCGTCCGGACGGTCCAGAACAATCCGGGCAAAGGCTGGGCGGCGCTCGGCACGAAGCTGGCTGCGGCGGACATGGGATTGGACGTGCTGGAGCAAGGCGTGACTGATCACGACAACAACTTCACCCGCTTCCTGCTCGTCGGCCATACGCCTTACGAGAACAAGGAGACGACGGCGCAGAAGACGAGCGTGCTCATTACACTGCCCGAGGATTACCCGGGCTTGCTGCACCAAGTGCTGTCCGCGTTCGCCTGGAGACGGATCAACCTGTCCAAGATCGAGTCCAGGCCGACGAAGAAGAAGCTCGGCACGTACTATTTTTACATCGATATCGCTTACGCTCTGGATTCGGTGCTGCTCCCCGGAGCGCTGGCCGAAATCGAAGCGCTCGGCTGCCAGGTGCGATTGCTCGGCTCCTATCCGAGCGTGCCCTACGAGCCCGCGAAAACCGGGAACGGTTCCCCATCCCGATAAAAAGATCCGGCATGCCGACAGGCTGCCGGATTTTTGCCGTAATAGATGTCAAATGCCCAGAACCTGCATAGGATGTAAGGATTGCGCGAGGGCATTCGCCCGGTCGTGAACGATTTCATCACTATCAGGAGGGAACGGCGTGAAAATCCATATCGTCAAACAAGGGGATTCGCTGTATTCGATCGCCCAGAAATACGGCGTGTCGCTGGAAGACATTGTGAAAGCCAATCCGGCTATTACCAATCCCGACGCGATCGACGTCGGCATGAAGGTCAAGATTCCGACCCGCCCGAAATCGGCGCTCGGCGTCATTCACCAGCATATTGTCCAGCAAGGAGATACGCTGTGGAAGCTGTCCAAGGCGTGGGGCATTCAACTGACCGACTTGATCAAGGCGAATCCGCAGCTTAAAAATCCGAACGCCCTGCTCACCGGCGAAGTGGTCAATATTCCGCAAGCCTCGACCCCGGGCGAGGGCACGACCGTCACGATGCATGGGAAGGCCAACACAGGCGTCGTATCCGGAGCGGGAACGGGGGCTGGAACCGGGACCGGCAAGGCGGATACAAGCGTCAAAGCGCAGGAGACGGCTCCCGCTCCGGTAGTGATCACACCGGTGGAAACCCCTGCGCCGCAGCCTGCTCCCGTTCAGCCCGAGCCTGCTCCGGCGCCGGCGGAGGTCGCTCCGATCGCCGAAACTAAGCCGATCTACGGCATCGAGGTCCACGAGCAAATCGAATACATCCATTATCCGGTGAACATCGGCGGCGAACATGCCGGTCATTATCCGACGCCGCATTCCGGCTACGGAGCGGCTTATCCGGGCGTAGGCGCGCAGCAGGGCTACGGCAATCAGGGCTACGGCGTTGCAGGGGCGCAGCAAGGCTACGGTGATCAGGGTTACGGCGTTGGGGGGGCGCAGCAAGGCTATTCGGATCAAGGCTATGGCTACGTCCAACCGGGCGAGGGCGGATGGCATGACGGCTACGGCGCGCAGGCAGGGGCAGAGTCGAGTTATGGAGCCGCTCAACCCGGCGTTGGCGGAGCGGGATGGCACGGCGGTTACGGGGCGCAGGCGGGGGCTGGGTCGGGCTACGGAGGGCATTCCGGCATCTCGCCGCTTACCGGCGGCATTCCGGCCGATCTCGGCGGCTTGTACGGACAGCAGGACATTTCCTACAGCCCGCCCGATGCCGCTCAGATTCACGGTTCTCTGCAGGGGGCGCCGAAGTCGAATTGCAAGCCTTGCGGGGCACAATCTTCGCTTCCGGGCAACCTCTACTCGGCCGAAGCTTACGCTAACGCTGCAGGGTATTCCGACGGAAGAATTCCGTACGGTCCGACTCCGTTCGTCGCCGGGGCGCAAGCTCAAGCGCCGAGCGCCGTTAGCCCGTTCCCCGGCGCCTATGGGAATGTAGCAGGCGCAACGAGTCCGCTTGCTGGAGGCTACGGAGCAGGTCCCGGAGCGGTAAGTCCGTTCGCAGGCGGTTACGGTCAAGGCCCCGGAGCGGTCAGTCCGTTTGCCGGGGGTTACGGTCAAGGGCCGGGCGCAGTGAGTCCGTTGTCGGCCGGTTTTCCCGGCATGCAGCCCGGATACGGCTACGGGCCGCAGATGGGAGACCTTCCGGTAGGATTTACTCCGGTGGCCGAGGGCTTGCCCGGAGTGGTGGCCGGAGCCGGCGTCGCGCCCGGATATTTCAATCCGACATGCGTAGGGGGCTTCCCGCCCATCCCTCCGATGCCGGGATTTCCTCCGATCCCGCCCATGCCTCCTTTGAGAGACGACATTAGCGATCAGAGGTCGGTCGCTGACGAAGAGGATGAGGAAGCGACGGTCAAATCGGCTTCTCCCGCGAAGAAGCGTCAAGCGAAGCCGAAGCCGAAGACGGCCGCGTCGCGAACCGGCAAACCGAAACGCAAAGAAAGCATGCCATGGATAAAATGGTAATATGAGCGAATAGCGCCGGAATCCCCAGGCAACACTAGAGAAAAACGAAGAGAAGGGGATTCCGGTGTCTCGCTTCCGTATTTTCAAGGAACTGAAAAAATCGCTGAAGAGAAAACGCCGCCACGTCTGGTCCCTCGGGATGATCGCGCTTGCCTTCGTATTGGCTTCGCTGGCAGGGACATGGCTCGCGAATCGGGTCGTTACCGATATGAGTCTGGGAGTCGTCCAGCCTGCGGAAGCGGCGCCGCTCCGGTCGGACGACGGCATGTCCGCTCCGGATCTTTCTTCCCGGGACAGGACGCTGCTGGCGTTGCAGGAACGCCGAGGAGAAGTCGAGCTGGTGCTGCACCGCTCGTATTTGTGCGGGGAAGAGATCAGACAGCTGGGCAGGCACGCCGCCTCCGAAGCGGCGGAACTGATCAAGTCTCATCGGGAGTGGAATGCAAGCCTCGATTCGGCGGCCGGCAAATTGACCGTGAAGGAAGAAATCGACGACCTCTCTCCGCAATGCCGCAAGACGGCGTATATCGGCATGGACGAGGAGGGCAACTTATCTTTGTTCGACGGACCTCCATGGAAGGAAAAAGTGATTCGGACCTTTTTTCAGCTCGATGTGGACATGCTCGAGTCCCGTTTGGGCGATGACCGCGTTCGGGAATTGGCCGAAGGCATACGAGTATCGGACAAGGATGAGTACAACAGCGTTCTATCCACTTTTAACGAATATGCCAGCAGCTTGCGTTCGCAGGCAAAGCCTCGATCGTAGCCGCACAACCGCAGACAGAACCTCGCTCCTTCACTTTCGTGCAGGACCCGGGGTTCTTTTTTTTCTGTATGCATCTATTTTTCGTATGTTCTCCTTCTGTTCTCATAGAGAGGAACTTTTGCTATAATGAGGAGTATTATTTTTACATAGAGTTGCTAGAATCGAGGGATCGTTTCAAATGAGAGTATTGGGAATCGACCCTGGGATAGCCATTATGGGATTCGGGTTTATCGATAAGTCGGGACACAAGCTGACCCCCGTGCAATACGGCTGCATCGAGACGGCGGCCGGGACGCCTCAAGAGACGAGGCTGAAGCAAATCTACGAAGCGGTATGCGGATTGCTGGATCAGTATAAACCGGATACGGTGGCGGTGGAGAAGCTGTTCTTCAACAAAAACGTAACGAACGCGTTCAGCGTCGGACAAGCGCGCGGCGTATTCATGCTGGCTGCCGCCCAGCGGGGGCTGCCGATCGCGGAGTATACGCCGATGCAGGTAAAGCAGGCGGTCGTCGGTTACGGCGGCGCCGAGAAGAGGCAAGTTCAGGAAATGGTCAAAATGCTGCTCAAATTAACCGCCATCCCCAAGCCGGACGATGTAGCCGACGCGCTCGCCGTTGCGATCTGCCACGCCCACTCTATCGTCCTGAATGAGAGAATGAATGGAGTGACGCGCCGGTGATCGATTATTTGCGGGGCAAGGTTGCCCATGTGGAATCCGAGTACGTTGTGCTGGACGTTCGCGACGTAGGCTATCAAGTGTACACGCCCAACCCGTACGGATTGGCGAGAAACGACGAGCCGGTGCAGCTGTTTACGTATCATCACGTTCGCGAGGACGCGATGCAGCTGTTCGGCTTTACGACGAGGGACGAGCAGGCGTTGTTCAAGCGGCTGCTGGAGGTGTCCGGCATCGGTCCGAAGGTGGCGCTGGGCGTCCTGGCTGGAGGCCGGCCGGAGAACGTCGTCGCGGCGATCCAGCAGGAGAATCTCGCCTTCCTGACGAAGCTCCCGGGCATCGGCAAGAAGACGGCGCAGCGAATGATTCTCGACTTGAAAGACAAGCTCGGAACGATAGACAGCCGCTGGGCCGTCGCGGCGATGATCGACTTGCAGCAGCCCGAGGCCCAACCGGAGGAAGGCGGCGCTTCGTGGGCGGCCGCGCGAGAAGCGCTCGCGGGGCTCGGCTACAAGGAAGCGGAGCTGGACAAGGCATGGCTGTCCATGAAGGATCGGGTTACCGGCGGCGAGTCGCCGGATACGCTGATCAAGCTTGCGCTGCAGCAATTGTTCCAAGGATGATCGGCAAGCGGGAGAGGAGGCCGGAACAATGGAAGAGGAGCGTATCGTCACCGCGCATCTGATGATGGAAGACCAGGCGGTGGAATACAGCTTGCGCCCTCGCTACTTGGCGGAGTATATCGGCCAATCGCAGGTGAAGGACAATCTGAAGATTTACATAGAGGCGGCCAAGATGCGGCGGGAGCCGCTCGACCACGTGCTGCTGTACGGCCCCCCGGGGCTCGGCAAGACGACGCTGTCCAACATTATCGCCAACGAGCTCGGCGTTCATATTCGCACGACGAGCGGACCGGCGATCGAACGTCCGGGCGATCTCGCGGCGATTCTGACGAATCTGCAGGAGAACGACGTGCTGTTCATCGACGAAATCCACCGGCTGCACAGAACGGTGGAGGAAGTGCTGTATCCGGCGATGGAGGATTTCGCGCTCGATTTCATTATCGGCAAAGGACCGAGCGCGCGCTCCGTCAGGCTCGATCTGCCGAAGTTTACGCTGATCGGCGCGACGACAAGAGCCGGACTGCTGTCCGCGCCGCTCAGGGACCGGTTCGGAGTGGTGAGCCGTCTGGAGTACTACGGAGAGGACGAGCTGTCTTTTATTGTGACGAGAACGGCGGAAATTTTCGGAGTCGGCATTATCGGCGAAGCTTCCAGGGAGATCGCCAGACGTTCGAGAGGAACGCCGAGAATTGCGAACCGGCTGCTGAAGCGGGTCCGCGATCATGCCCAGGTCAGGGGAGACGGCATCATTACCGAAGAGGTCGCGCACGATGCGCTGGAGCGCATCCAGGTCGACCCGATGGGGCTCGACAGCATCGACCATAAGATGCTCCGCGCGATGATCGTCAGCTTCGGCGGTCGTCCCGTCGGCCTTGACACGCTGGCGGCGTCCATCGGGGAGGAAGGCCAGACGATCGAAGACGTGTATGAACCTTATTTAATGCAGATCGGATTCCTGCAGCGGACGCCGCGAGGAAGAATCGCCACGCCCGCGGCCTATGGCCATCTCGGTCTGCCTCTGCCCGCCGATCGCTGACGCCAAGCCATCTCCATCCACCACAACGATGAACGGAGGTACCCGATATGATCACAAGCGCTACAAGGAAGACAAAGCCTTCCCGCTTGCTTCTGTTCGTTCTGCTCTCGGCCGTGCTGGCGCTGAGCTCTTCGCCGCTCGCCGCGCGGGCGGCGGTCGCCGTTCCGGATACGATCCGGGTCGCGCTGTTCCTGAATCTCGGCTCGGGCAAGTATCAGGCCATTACGCCGAACGCGACGTTGTCGTCCGCCGGAGGCATGAGCCTGATCTGGCGCGACGGACAGTCGAACGCGGCGTTCGGAACGGTTCCGGCGGGCCAGTCGGCGACTTTCGCGATGGACGCCTATCGCGCGCTCGTGCTCGAAACGGCGGATTACAACGCCGCCCTCGCCTCGTTGAAGAAAATCCAGGCGTCCTCCAACGCGGGAGCGATTATCCAGCTCGCCAAGTCCGGTAAAACCGTCTACCAGGTGACGGAGGGAGCCTACTCCAGCGCGGCAGGCGCGAGCGCCGCGCTGGCTAAATGGACGAGCGCCGGAGCGGCGTCGGGGCCGGCGCTGACGAAGGCGCGGGTGCTCGGTCCGTGGGCTGTCGAAACGGGAGCCTACGCGAGCCAAGCGGAGGCGCAAGCCGCTGCCGACCGGCTCGGAGGCGCCGGCCTGGAAGCGTTCGTCGCCCTTAAGCCGCTTGGCGGCGCCGTGCAGTACGTCGTGCGGATCGGGCAGGAGCAGGACGCCGCCAAGCTTGGCGCGCTGCAGCAGTCCGCCGCCGCGGCCGGAGCGGCCAACGCGCGCATTCCCGAAGCCGGTGAGCCGTATGCGGTGCTCCGCCAGAACGTAGCGCAGGCGGACGCGTCGGCGATGCTGTACGCGCTGCCTGCGGGGGCTTCGTCGGTCATCCGGGTTGAGCCCGCGAGCGCGGACGGCATCTTGCTGGCCGAACGCAGCAAAAGAACGTATCGGGGCAGTATGGAAATCAGCATTTTGAACCAGTCTCTGGCGGTCGTGAACGAAGTCGACTTCGAACAGTACTTGTATTCGGTAGTCGGAGTCGAAGTCGGCCAGAGCTGGCCGCTGGAAGCGCAGAAAGCGCAGGCGGTCGCGGCTCGCACGTACGCGCTGTTCGCCGGCACGGGCTTCCAGATCGCGAACGTCGTGGACACGACGGTAAGCCAGGCTTACTACGGCATCGGCTCGGAAAACCCGAACTCGACGGCCGGTGTGGACGCGACCGCGGGGGAGGTGCTGACGTACGGCGGCAAGCTGATCAACGCCGTGTTCTCCGCCAACTCGGGCGGAATTACCGCAGACAACGCAAGCGAAATTTGGGGCGGGGACCAGGCGTATTATTCCTCGGCCGTAACGAGTCCGGACGAAGGGCCGCAGCAGGGCAAGCTCGATTGGCACCATGTCGCACTGTCCAACGGAGTGAACGGATACGTCCGGTCCGATCTGGTCGCCGACAGCGGCCAGAAGCATGAGAGCGGAGCGAAAATATTGCGGGTCGTCGGCGACGGAGCCGCGGTTCGCTCCAAGCCGCAGATCGTCAGCACCGTCGAGCCGGTGGCGCGCCTGAATGCAGGCGAGCTTGTCGTAGAGCTGAAGCGGGTTCCGGAATACAACGATTTCAGCTGGATCGAAGCGCCGATGACGGGGGATCAATTGCTCGAAGCGCTCAACAAGCGGGCGAAAACCCAGATCGCGGGTCCGCTGCGCACGCTGGAGGTGTCCAAGCGCGGTCCCTCCGGGCGAGTGACGGAAGTGAAGGCGAACGGAGTCGCCGTGGACGTCGGGGTCGGCGACAATTGGCGCAGCGCGCTGGGCGGCGTCAAGAGCACGCTGCTCTCGATCGAGGAAACCGGGCGGTTCGCGATCGTCGGCGGCGACGGCAAGACAAGGAATTATCCCGCACAGGGCGGATCGCTGCAAGTCGTCGGAGCGGACGGCAAGGCGCGAGCCTTGACCGGCCCGAACGTCTACGTGATGGACGGAGACGGCGGTTTGCGAGCCGGCACGACCTCGCCCGGCTTCGTCATTACGGGCAACGGCTACGGCCACGGCGTGGGCATGTCCCAATGGGGCGCGCGCGGGCTGGCCGAACAAGGGTATGACTACCAATATATCCTGAAATACTACTACGAGAACGCGACAATCGAAAAGGATGCCAAGCGATGAACGTTAGCGATTACGATTTTGAACTGCCGGAGTCTCTGATCGCTCAGACTCCGTTATTGGAAAGAACTTCGTCGCGGCTGCTCGTGCTGGACAAGCGGACGGGCCGTACCGAGCATCGCGTGTTCACCGATTTGGCCGAATATTTGCAGCCGGGGGATACGCTCGTGCTCAACGATACGAGGGTGCTCCCGGCGCGTCTGTTCGGCGTCAAGGCGGATACCGGCGCGAAGGCGGAGCTGCTGCTGCTTAAGCGGATCGAGGGCGACCGTTGGGAAACTCTTGTCCGTCCGGGCAAAAAGCTGCATCGCGGAGCGACTATCGTGTTCGGTCCTTCCGATAAGCCGCTGCTCTCCGCGACGGTGGAAGAAGAAGGCGAGCTGGGGGCGAGAATCGTTCGCTTCGAGTACGAGGGCATCTTCAACGAGCTGTTGGATCGGCTCGGCCATATGCCGCTTCCGCCTTACATTAAAGAAACGTTGAGCGACCGCGAGCGGTACCAGACCGTCTATTCGCGCAACGAAGGTTCGGCTGCCGCGCCTACGGCGGGGCTGCATTTTACGGAGGCTTTTCTGGAGCGCCTGCAGGCGAAAGGGGTGCGGCTGTGCCCGATCACGCTGCACGTCGGGCTCGGCACGTTCCGACCGGTGTCGGCGGAGACGGTCGAGGAGCACGAGATGCACGCCGAATGGTATTCGGTTAGCGAAGAGAGCGCCAGATTGCTTAACGAGGCGAAGGCAAGCGGAGGCAGAATTGTCGCCGTCGGCACGACGTCGGCCAGAACGCTGGAGACGATCGGACAGCGCTTCAAGAACGTCCCGATCGAGGCGTGCAGCGGGTGGACGAGCATTTTCATTTTCCCCGGTTACGAATTTACGATGGTCGACGCGCTGCTGACGAACTTCCACTTGCCGCGTTCCACGCTGGTCATGTTGGTCAGCGCTCTGGCCGGCAGGGAGAACATTATTGGCGCTTATAAGGAAGCGATCGAGCAGGAATATCGCTTCTTCAGCTTCGGGGACGCGATGTTCATTACCTAGGTCAAACGGCCAATTGCGCAGCGCGCCATACAGTCCTACTATCTTGCTTTTGAAAGGAATTTCTCCATCATGGCAGTCAAATACGAATTGATCAAAACTTGCGCCCAGACCGGAGCCAGGCTCGGCAGGCTGCATACGCCGCACGGCGTCATCGATACGCCGACGTTCATGCCGGTAGGCACGCAGGCGTCGGTCAAAGGAATGAGCCCCGAAGAGCTGAAGTCGCTCGGAGCGCAAATCATTCTCAGCAACACGTACCATCTGTTCCTTCGTCCCGGCCACGAGTTGGTCAGGGAAGCGGGCGGGCTGCACCGGTTCATGAATTGGGATCGCCCGATTTTGACGGACAGCGGCGGTTTTCAGGTGTTCTCTCTAAGCGAGATGCGCAAGATTACGGAAGAAGGCGTGGAATTCCGCTCCCACATTAACGGCGACAAGCTGAGCCTGACGCCGGAGAGCGCGACGCATGTGCAGAACGCGCTGGGCGCCGACATTATGATGGCATTCGACGAGTGCCCGCCTTATCCGGCCGAATACGAATACGTCAAGCAATCGACGGAACGCACGAGCCGCTGGGCCGAAAGATGCTTGAAGGCGCACGAACGATCCCATGATCAGGCGCTGTTCGGCATCGTTCAGGGCGGCATGCACAAAGATTTGCGTAAAATGAGCGCCGCGGATTTGACTTCCCTTGATTTTCCGGGGTATGCTATTGGTGGACTAAGCGTGGGCGAGCCTAAGCCGCTCATGTACGAAATGTTGGAAGAGACCGTTCCTCATCTGCCGAGCCACAAGCCGCGGTATTTGATGGGAGTCGGTTCTCCGGATGCGCTTCTCGAAGGAAGCATTCGCGGGGTGGATATGTTCGACTGCGTCCTGCCGACGCGAATCGCCCGCAACGGAACGCTGATGACGAGCCAAGGCCGAATGGTCGTCCGCAACGCCAAGTACACGAACGATTTTAGTCCGCTCGATCCGGAATGCTCCTGCTATGCTTGCCGCAACTATTCCCGCGCCTATATCCGCCACTTGATTAAAGCGGACGAGATGTTCGGACTCCGCCTGACGACCATACATAATCTTCACTTTTTGGTTCAGTTGATGGTTCAGGTGCGCGAGGCGATCCGGGAAGACAGGCTGGGGACGTTCCGCGACGAATTTTTCGAGAAATACGGCATGGCTCACAACGAAAGCGGCTTTTAAGAGAGGGGGGAAAACGAAATGTGGTTGGCAGAAACGGCAGGCGGCGGCAACATCTGGATGACGCTGGCGCCCTTTATTCTCATGTTCGCCATTTTTTATTTCCTGTTGATCCGTCCGCAACAGAAGAAGCAGAAGCAGCGCGGTGCGATGCTGAACTCTCTGAAGAAGGGCGATAAAGTAACGACGGTAGGCGGATTGCACGGGACGATCGCGGAGATTACCGACGATACGGTCGTGTTGAAGGTAAACGACGTCACCAAGCTGACGTTCGACCGTTCTTCGGTGAACAACGTATCGGCGAAGAGCGAGACTCCATCGTTGGAAAAGTCCTGATCCCTTGCAAGCACGAAAGCCTTCCCATCCGGATAACGTTCCGGGACGGGAAGGCTTTTTTTTGCGCGTCTGCGCGGTCAAGACTCAACGGGGTAAGGCGGCTCGAGCTTGTCGCGGTGCTGGACGATGGCGCCCGAGTAAGAACGGCTTTCGGCCCAGGCTCCGATCTTCAATCCGACGTACACGCTGAATCCGGCGAGCGCCAGTCCGGCAATCATGTCCGTAAACCAGTGAATGCCGAGATAGAAAATCGCGAACACGATGACGATCGCGTTGATCCAGGCGAATACTGCCCACCGGCGTATGCCGGACTTGCTCGCGACCAGGGCGAGCGTGACGGAGAGCGAGGTGTGAAGGCTCGGAAAGCAGTTGTTCAGGCCCGACAACGAACGATAGTGCTGCTCGAAAGTGGGGAAAACGTTCAGCATCAGAAACTGGATTTGCGGATTGGCGTACCAGGCTTCGTTCACGGGAACGAACAGATAGAAAGGCACGGCCAGCAAGTAATTGAGCACAATCGCAACGCAGAGGGCGTAATAGAGTCTCATGTTCCGCAGGTACGTATAGATGCCGACCGAGGCGATCATCGAAGCTTGAAACAGCACCAGATAGAATATTGCGGTAAAGCCGATCAGGACGTCGGATTTCAAGAGGCTTTGCAGATTGGCCTGCCAGGCTCCTTCCCATCCGGTCAGCATCGGAGTCAGGTCGTAAGAGACGTTGATCCACTCTTCGAGATGCAGCTCGTATTTGTTCACCAGCAGGATCGCCAATACGGCGACGAAAAACAGCAAATATTTGCGCGAGCCGATCAAGGCTTTGACGAACGCCAGACCGACCGCGAGAGGCTGCCGGCCCGTGCCGTACCAGATCAGCGCGGCGACCGCGAGCGCGGTGGAGTATGCCACGGTTGACATACTGTGAAATAAAGTCATGACGCGTCCTCCGAACACGATGTTGATAGCACCAGCCCATTATATCACATGGCAGGCGCTTTCACCCGTCAACGGGATTTCGCGCCGGAGCCGGCGTTGACTCCGAGTATTCCCCCGACGGCCCCGGAGAGGCAGGCGACGAGCAGCAGGATGGGAACGGCCGACGACCAGCCGGCGTTGGTGGCCAGGAAGCTGATGGCGACCAGCAGTATGGAGTAGAGCAAGCCGTTGGCCATGCCGAAGTACCATCCCCGGCGACCCGATTTTTTGGCCGACACGAAGCCGCCCGCGAAGTTCGCGAAGCCGTGCACGCCGAACACCCAAGGCAGCATGTTCGATTCGTTCAAGGAAGAGCCGGTAAGCAGGATGGACAGGATGAGGGCGCCGACGGCAAGCCAAATGCCGGACCAGTACAGGCCCGAGGCAACGGGAGAAGCATTGCGCAGCCCGAATATGCGGGATAACGAACTCAATGCCGATCACTCCTAACGAAATAGGTTTTGTATCAGCTTATGGCGGGCAAACGGTTCGTAGTACAGGCCCGCCGCGATTTTCGGAGCGGGATCGGGCAGGGATTACCATATTTTCCGCAGGGAAGAACGGAATGAGGGAATTGACCGGCGGTGACACTATAGGTCCGAGCTACCTTACCCGGCAGAGCCAGGCAGCGACAGGCTGCCGCGCCGGGGCGAAATACGGAGGGAAACATGGAACTGACGGCGATATTGCTTCGGACGATCTTCATGTATTTCTTCATCTTCCTGATCATGAGGATGATGGGCAAGCGCGAAATCGGCAAGCTGTCGGTATTTGATCTGGTCATCTCGATCATGATCGCGGAAATCGCCGTCATCGTCATCGAGTCGACGGAGAAGGGGATGATGACAGCCATCGCCCCGATCGTTATGCTGGTGCTGATCCAGATCGGAATCGCCTTCCTATCGCTGAAAAACCGGACGATGCGCCTGCTGATCGACGGCAAGCCGAGCGTTCTTGTTCAAGACGGGCATCTGAACCGCAAGGAGATGCTGCGCCAAAGATACAATCTGGACGATCTGATGCTTCAGCTGCGGGAAAATCAGGTGTCCGATCTCGACGAAGTCCAGCTGGCCGTGCTGGAATCGACGGGCAAGCTGTCGGTCATTGTTAAGGAGCGCAGCGGAAGCGGCAACAGCAACAACAGCGGCGGTAGCGGCGGAGGAGGGGGCTCCGGCAACTCGAGCGGCGACTCTTCCTCGGGGGATTCCGGGCAGACCGGTTACGGCAAAGCTGACGCGGGGCCGAAAATACGCTATGAGCTGCTGCCGCTGCCGCTCATTATGGACGGTCAGGTGCAGGACGACAATTTGGAAAAGCTGGGCAAAACCCGGTTCTGGTTAAAGAGCGAGCTGCAGCAGTACGACGTGGACAACTTTAAGCAGGTGTTCTTCTGCAGCATCGACCATAAGGGAAAGCTGTACGTGGACAAAAAGTAAACGGCAGCCGACGGGCAAGCAGTAACGCAAATAGCGCAGATGCCGCGACGAGACGGCCGATTCGACCTGGCTGCTTATTGCGGATTGCGCGGAGTCAGATAGCGCCCGATGATCGGCACTCTGGAGACGTCCGCCCGATCGACCAGCCGGAGAGGCACGAGCAGCAGCGCATAGACGACGATGCCTGCCGCCCCCGCGAGTATAAGATCGGCGGCGCTCGGACCGAACCAGTCGAACTCCCAGATTCGCAAAGTCGCCGCGCTCATGACGATCATCGCGGCAGTAACTTTGAGAAACTCGAGCGGGCGCATCCGAAATCCCGTAAGACGAGCGACGCTGATCCAGTGAAGCAGCGTGACGAGCATCATGTTGACGCCGATGGCGATGACGACGCCGATAATGCCGAGCTGCGGGTCGGTGGCGAGCCGGACGATGAGAACGAGCTTTACGGCCGCTCCGGCAAAGGTGTTGAACAGGGCGGTTCCCGGGCGGTTAAGCGCCTGCAGGGCGGCTTGAAGGGGAGCTTGCATATACAGGAAAATCGCCAGCGGCGCCATCCATCTGAGCATGTGGGCCATCGAATCGTCCCCGTAGAGCAGCTTGCACACCGGAGCGGCCATCAGCGAGAGCAGGACGACGAAGGGCGCTCCCGTAATGACGGCCAGCTTCATCGATTGATGAAGCCGCACGCGGATCGTGGACCAATCGCCCCGGGAAGCCGCTTCGGACAAGGACGGCACGAGCGATACGGCCAAGGAGTACGTCAGCGCTCCCGGCAGCAGCAGCAGCGGGATGACCATCCCTTGCAGCGCTCCGTATTGGGCCGTTGCTCCCGCGGCAGCGATGCCGGCGATCGTCAAGCTTCTTACGGTCAGAATCGACTCCAGCAAGTAGGAGAGGGAGCCGATCATTTTGCTCCCGGTTACAGGAACGGCCGTATTCAGCAGTTCGCGGGAATAGCTTCTTGCCGGAGCTTTGCCGGAGCCCGACGCCGAAGGCGAGGGTTCTTTGGCGCGGTCGCGGACGAATTGCCGCCACAGCACGAGCAGGCCCGCGCATTCTCCGGCCCCCATGCCCAGCACGCCTCCCGCGGAGGCGGCCTCCAAGCCGTAGGGCAGCAGCAGCCAGGCGAGCAGCAGCGTAAACACGATGCGGCATACCGTCTCCGCCGTCTGGGACATCGCGGTGGGGATCATGTTCTGTTTGCCTTGAAAATAGCCGCGCCAGACGGAAGAGACGGCGACGAGCGGAAGAATGGGAATCATCGCGAGGAAGGCGGTGTGCACCCGGGAATCGGTCATGATTCGCGTAGCGATGAACTCCGACAGCGCCAAGCACAGCGCCGCCGCGACCAGACTGATTCCGAGCGAGATCGAGACCGCGATTTTGAGAATTCGGCGCACTCCGGCGGAGTCGTTCTTCGAGTCCGCCTCCGCGACGAGCTTGGCGACCGCGAGCGGGATGCCTCCGGAGATCAGCGTCAGAAGCACGATCGTGAAGGGGAAGACGAGCTGGATCAGTCCGACGCCTTCCGCGCCGATCATTCTCGGCAGTGCGATGCGGGGCACGAAGCCGAGCACTCGATTCAGCAGTCCGGCCGCCAGCAAAATCATGGCGCCTTGGATGAAAGATTGTTTGCGCAAGCTCAAAGAGATCCCTCTTCCCTAGGATGGGGTTAGTCCATATGTATGCGATGGTTGTCCATCTTCATGCCTTTGGAAGGAAATCGGGGGTTGAACGGAGAAAGAATATAAAGGATGATAAGGAGAACGACGTTGCACTTACATCGGGCAGGAGGGAATCGCTGTTGGAGGAGCAGGACAATAGTATGCCGCCCGTCGGTCCGGATACGACCGAGAACGAATCCGGGTTGAACGAGGACGAGCTGAACGATACGATTGCGCAGCTATGCCGCAGCAAAGCGGAAGAGTTTCATCTGATCGGCTACGAGCAGGTGACGGGGGCGGACGTGTGGGAATGCGTCAGCGACAAGTACCATAAGAAAGGAATCCCGCCGCTGCACGAAATCGTGAACGATATTTTATCCTTGAAGGTTACGCAGTTTATGAACTACATTACGCTGAATATGTATAGAGGCGAGTATCGCAAGTAGAGGAGCGGACTATTCCCGACATCTTTCGATGGATGGGGGTAGTCCCTTTCTTTTTGACTTCCTTTTGATCGCGTAGGTATAATAGGAACATTGAGAATTGAAAGGGGACCGCAACAGAGATGAAACGTATTGTAGCTTTCGTGCTCGTCGTTCTCGTCAGCTTCGCCGTGATGGGCGTTTTCACCCCGGGGCTGCTGAACGGTACGAAGCTTGGGCTCGATCTGAAAGGCGGGGTCGAAATTTTGTACGAGGCCCATCCGCTCACGGAGGGCGGCACCGTCACCAAAGAATCGCTGACTCGGACGGCGATGAGCCTGGAAGAGCGGGCGAACCGGAACGGCGTAGCCGAGCCGGAGGTCACGACGGAGGGCAACAATCGCATTCGCTTGAAAATCGCCGTTTCGACGGGCGAAACCGCCAAAGAACGGGACGATGCGATTCAGAAAATCCGCGACCTGATGAAACGCCCGGCGGAGCTTCAATTCCGCAGCTCGGTAGGCTGCGAAGACGGTTCCTATTGCAATGTGGAGCTGTATGGCTCCGACTTCAAAGAGGGCGCCGCCAAAGTCGAGATGGGCGAACTCAACAGCTACATGGTTCGAATCGAAGTGAAGGACAAGCAGAAGCTGGCCGACGCGTCGAGCAAGCTCGTAGGCAAGCAGCTGGCGATTTTCCTGGACGACCAGATGGAATCGGCTCCGGTCGTGCAGCAGGCGCTGACCGACGGAACGGCCGTCATTACCGGCCAGGATTCCCGGCAAGAGGCGCAGGATTTGGCCGACATTATCAACTTGGGCGCTCTGCCGCTTAAGCTGACTGAGAAATATACGCAGAGCGTCGGCGCGACGCTGGGACAGAAAGCGCTGGAGGACACGCTGTTCGCGGGTCTGCTCGCATCGGTGCTGATCCTGGTGTTCATGGTCGCCGTGTATCGGCTTCCGGGCTTCGTCGGAAGCATCTGTCTCATCGTGTTCGTATGGATGCTGCTCGGCGTTCTCTATCTGATGAACGCGACGCTCACGCTGCCCGGCATTGCCGCGTTCGTGCTCGGAGTCGGGATCGCCGTCGACGCGAACATCATTACGGCCGAACGGATCATGGAGGAGCTGCGCAGCGGCAAATCGATCGCGTCTTCTCTGCGCGCCGGCGCGAAGCACAGCTTCCGCACGATTATCGACGCTCATCTGACGTCCGCGATCGCCGGGTTCGTGCTCCTGTTCATGGGACACGGCATCGTCAAGAGCTTCGCGATCGTCTTCCTGTGGAGTATCGCGGTCAATATCATTACGAACGTATTCCTTCCTCGTTACTTGCTTAACTTGCTCGTGAAGAGCTCTTACTTCACCAAACCGAAGTATTACAACGTGAAGGAGAGTGAAATCAATGCGCTCTAGTCGGAAATTCGATTTCGTCAAATCCAGCCGCATCTTCCTGACGGCTTCCGCCGCGGTTCTGCTGATCGGATTGATCGCGCTCAGCGTGTTCGGCTTGAACTACGGGATCGACTTCAGCTCGGGAACGTCCGTGGACGTGACGACGACCAAGAAATTGGAAGAAACGCAGGTTAAAACTTTCTTGAACGAACAAAGCCTGGGCGACTATACGCTGGCGTCCGGTGAAAACCGGGAATCAATCCGCTTCAAGACGGCGTTGAACGAAGAACAGGAGAAAAAGTTCAAAGAGGAGTTCTTGTCCAAGCTGGATCCCGACGCCTCGTTCGAAATCAATATCGTCGACGTCGATATCGCCAAGGAGCAAGAGAGAAACGCATTGATCGGGATGGCGGTCGCGAGCCTCGGCATTATGCTCTACATCGTTATTCGTTTCGAATGGCGCTTCTCGATCGGCGCGATCGTATCGACGGTCTACGATGCCTTATTCGTAATCTGCGTGTTTTCGATCTTCCGGTTCGAAGTCAATCTGCCGTTTATTCTCGCCGTGCTGACGATTATCGGGTACTCGATCAACGACACGGTCGTTATTTTCGACCGAATCCGGGAAAATCTGCGGTTCGCGAAAATCAAAAGCCATGCGGATTTGGATAAGCTGGTCAACGACAGCATCTGGCAAACGTTGGCGCGTTCGATCAATACCGTCATTACGGTACTGATCGCGGCCATCTGCTTGTTCATTTTCGCCGGGGAATCGATCAAACTGTTCTCGCTTGCGATTATCATCGGTTTGGCGAGCGGGGCTTACTCCTCGATCTTCATCGCCAGCCAGGTATGGCTGTACTTCAAGAAGAAGGAACCGCTGAAAAAGGTGGCCGTAAAGCCGCAAAGCACGCCGTAAGTAACGGAAAGGGGGGGCTCAAGTGGCTACGGTTCAACGTTCCCTTACCGCGGAACGCGGCTCCCTGGCATCCGTATGGGGGCTGCTCGGCATCTTTATCGTGAAAGGCTCTGTCGGCTGGCTGACGGGGAGCAAAGCGCTGTTGGCAGATGCGTGTCATTCTGCGGCGGATTGCGCCGGCACGTTCACGACCTATTTGGGATTGCGCAAGGCCAGGCTCGATCCGAACCCGGCAAGTTCGTCCCGCCATCCGGAGTCGGTTGCGGCGATCGTCTTGTCGGCGATTCTGCTCGTCGCCGGAATCGAGATGGGCGTCTCTTCGATCCGCACGGTCGCCAATGGGACCGAAGAAGCCCCGGGAGTCGGCGCGGTTATCGTCATCGCCGCGGGCATCGGCGCACGGGAGGCGCTCATCCGCTACAAACGCAGATGCGACACCCGCTGCGGCATACGCGGCGATCGGGCCGGCGACAACCGTTCCGATATTTTCGCTTCGCTGACCGCGCTTGTCGGCACTTCGGGAGCGGTCGTCGGATCTTGGACCGACATGCCGTTTCTGTACGTGCTCGATCCGGCCGCAGGACTGGTCGTCTCGGTATTCGTCGTCCGAATGGGCTACCGCCTGACCGCGGACGTCGTACGGGCTTCCAACCGCTGCTCGATCGACGAGTCCGATGCGCAGACGCTGCTCGAGGCGGTGCAGAGAATCGAAGGCGTCGTTGCCGTAGACGAGGTGAAGGCGCGGGAGCGCGGGCATTACGTCGTGCTGGACGTCTCCATTCGAGTGAATCCGCGCATCAGCGTTTTCGAAGGGCAGGATGTCGCGAATCGGGTAAGACGCATGCTGACCAAGCGGTTCCTGCACGTCATGGACGTCAACGTCAAGGTGCAGCCGTACGATCCGGGGTATCCGTACAAGTCGAATCACCAAGAGGAAGAGATGTCCTCTATGCTGCAATAATACGTATTTCGCGATCCGCCGCCGGAATGGGCGGCGGATCGTTTGCTTCAAGTGAGAGATTTGGGGAAGGAAGACAGGAACTATGATCAGATCGAAGTACAGATGGGATATGCCGCAGCCGGCTGCGGAGCGGGAGAACAAGCTGATGTCCGAGCTGGGCGTCGGTCGGCTCGTCGCGGGCGCGCTCGCGCGGCGCGATTGGAACGAGATCGAAGAAGCGCGCGCGTTCCTCGAGCCGTCCGCCGAAGCTTTGCTGGATCCCTATCGGATGAAGGGGATGGCGGAGGCGGTAGAACGAATCGGACGCGCGGCGCGGGAAGGAGAGCGCATTCGCGTGTACGGGGACTACGACGCCGACGGCGTGACCTCGACCGCGCTGATGATCCGGCTCCTTACGGAGCTTGGCGCAACCTTCGATACATACATTCCCCATCGAAGCCGCGAAGGCTACGGGCTGAACAATGCCGCGATCGACCTGGCCGCCGCCGCGGGCGTTCGCTTGCTCGTTACGGTAGACAACGGCATCAGCGCGGTCGAACAGATCGCCTATGCGGCAAGCCTTGGCATCGACGTCGTCGTCACCGATCACCACGAACCGCCCGAGCAGCTTCCAGACGCCGCGATTGCGCTCGTCAACCCGAAGCAGAAGGATTGTCCTTATCCGTTTAAGGGGCTGTGCGGCGCAGGCGTTGTGTTCAAGCTGGCGCATGCGATGCTCGGACGTCCGGTGCTCGAATACGCCGACTTGGCGGCGATCGGAACGATCGCGGATCTGATGCCGCTGACGGGCGAGAATCGGATTATCGCCCGTCTCGGACTGGCGCAGCTGCGGCAAGCGCCGCCGGCGGGCATTCGGGCGTTGGCCAAAGCGGCGGGCATCGACATCGGCGAAATCTCCAGCGGCCGGGTCGGCTTCCAGCTCGCTCCGCGGCTGAACGCCGGAGGCCGGCTGGAGCATGCCGACAGCGCGGTTAAGCTGCTGGCCGCGGCAAGCGAATCGGAGGCGGAGGCATATGCGGACGAGCTGGATCGGCTGAACACCGAGCGTCAGGAGCTGGTGGAGCGAACGACGGCCGAAGCGGACGAAATGTGGCTCAAGCTGCGCGAAGCCGACGGGGAGAGGCCGAGACGGGCGATCGTGCTGGCGAAGGAAGGCTGGAACGCCGGTATTGCGGGCCTCGTCGCCTCCAAGCTGGTGGAGCGTTATTACCGGCCGGCCGTTATCCTCGCCATTGATGCGGAGACGGGGCTGTGCAAAGGATCGGCGCGTTCCATCGACGGGTTCGATCTGTATGCCGCGCTAACGGACTGCGCGGAGCTGCTCGAGCATTACGGCGGGCATCAGGCAGCCGCGGGAATGACATTGCGCGTGGACAACGTTGCGGAGTTGGGAGAGCGGCTGGACCGGATCGCCGGGGAGCGGCTGACGGACGAGGATTGGCAGCCCAAGCGACTCGTCGACCTGTGCGTGTCGCTGGAAGACGTCAACTTGCGGGCGGTCGATCAGCTGGCGGCGCTGGAGCCGTTCGGCAACGGGAATCCGACGCCTCGCGTTGTCCTGCAGGACGTTATCATCAAAGAATGCCGGACGATGGGGAAGGAAGACAAGCATCTAAGATTAACGGTCGAGCAGGCGGGTCGGTCGCTTGAGGTCGTCGCATTCGGCATGGGACCGCAACGGGACAGAATGGCGCCGGGAATGCGCATCGATCTGCTCGGCGAACTGAGCGTCAACGAATGGAACGGCAATCGGAAGACGCAGATGATGTTCCAGGATTATCGCTCCCATCATCTGTTCGTGTACGACCGTCGCGCGGAACGAAGCCCGTGGGAGGCGCTGGAGCGTCTGATCGGAGCGGAAGCCGAGGGGCTCGCTGTCGCATGCGCCTCGAAAGCGGCCTATCATGAAGCCGTCGGCCGTTATGCGATGGCGGGAGTAACGATCGGTTTATACGGAACGCCGGCCGGGATGGACGCTTCCTCCGAAATCGCCGCGGCAGCTTCGGAGGACAGCGGCTGGCTGCCGGCCGATATTCGCCATCTCGTGCTTGTCGGGCTGCCGAAGCAGGAACGGGAGGTCGTCGCGCTCCGAAGCTGGCTGCTGCCCGAGCGGGGACTGGAGCGGGTGACGGTGCTTGCGGACGGCGAGCCGGGAGCGGGCAGCAGGCCGCAGGCGGGCAAGGAAGGCGAGTTTCCGGAACGTCGGCATTTCGCGGAAGTGTATGCGATGTGCCGCAAGCGGGGAAGCTGGCTGGACAGTCCGGACGGATTCGTGCGGGAGACGGCGGAAGCGACCGGATGGCCGCTGGCCGCCGTGCGGATGATGCTCGAAGTGTTCGTCGAGTTGGGCTTCATCGCAGCCAATGGCGTGTCGCGCAAGGTCGTCGCCGATCCGCCGCGCAAGGAGCTGAGCGAATCGTCCCGTTACCGCAAAGCGAAGGAGCAGGCCGCCCTCCGCAGAGTGGCGGAGATGACGGCGGAAGAGCTGCGAAGCTGGATGGAGGCCTGCCATCGCGCCGTTCGCTAGCCAAAGGCCGTTCAAAAAGTGTATAATGCTACTCGTGAACTCGAACGAATACGTTTTCGCCAAGAAGCACGACCTATATAAAGGAGTTTGATATTGGTGGATTTCAAAGACTATATCCGCGTCATCCCCGATTTCCCGCAGCCGGGCATCCGGTTTAAGGATATTACGACGCTGCTCAAGGACGGGCAAGCATACCGCGCCGCCATCGACGCGCTCAAGGAGCTCGTGAAGGACAAACAAATCGACTTGATCGCGGGACCGGAGGCGCGCGGCTTCGTCATCGGAGCTCCGCTCGCGCTTGCTCTTGGCGTGGGCTTCGTGCCGATCCGCAAAAGCGGCAAGCTGCCCGGCGAGACGGTGGAAGCGGCTTACGACCTGGAATACGGCAAGGATCGGCTGGCCATCCACAAGGACGCGATTCAGCCCGGCCAGAAAATTCTGATCGCCGACGACCTGCTCGCCACAGGCGGCACGATCTCCACGACGATCGGCCTGATCAACCAGCTTGGCGGCGACATCGTAGGCGCCGCGTTCCTCATCGAGCTGAGCTATCTGAACGGACGCGACAAGCTGGGCGGCATCGACGTCGCTTCGCTCGTCACTTACTGATCCCCTTTACGAGGGACATGAAGACGCTCCACGGCTGCTTTGCCGGAACGGAGCGTCTTTTTTGCTATCGCATTCCGCAAGCCGATGTCATAAGTTGTTGTATCGTCGCAGCAAACCTAGGACTAAAGCCTCTCGGCCAAGGTTGACGTTTCCCGTCGCGAAGAGGCATAATGGTAGCAATACTTCTGGGGAAAATACCGGCGTAAGGCGTCGGCGGAAAGGAATTCGGCATGGGCATGGAGCTGCTTCTCGAGAAAGCATCTACTTATATGAAAGAGCAAGACTTGCAGAAAATCCGGGAAGCTTACGAATTTGCCGAAGAAGCGCATCGCGGCCAAGTTCGCAAATCCGGCGAACCTTATATTTTGCATCCGGTCGCCGTGGCCGAAATATGCATGGGCATGCAGATGGACGTCGTGACGGTGATGGCGGCTCTGCTTCACGATGTCGTGGAAGACACCAAGGTAACGCTCGACGATCTTCGCGAACGTTTCGGGGAGACGCTGGCGGGACTTGTCGACGGCTTGACCAAGCTGGAGCGAATCCAGTTCCGGTCCAAGGAAGAGCAGCAGAACGAGAACTATCGTAAAATGTTCGTCGCGATGGCCAACGATATCCGCGTCATTCTGATCAAGCTGGCCGACCGTCTGCACAATATGCGCACGTTGAAGTTTCAGTCCGAGGAGAGCCAGCGGCGCATCGCGCAGGAGACGCTCGACATTTTCTGTCCGATCGCTCACCGCCTCGGGATCAGCGCCATCAAGTGGGAGATGGAGGATATCGCGCTTCGTTTCCTCAATCCGCAGCAATATTACCGCATCGCCCATCTGATGAAGATGAAGCGGACGGAGCGGGAGAATTATATTACCGAGCTCATCGACAAAATTCGCGAGAAGCTCGAGGAGATGGGCATCCAAGGCGATATCTCGGGGCGTCCGAAGCACATCTACAGCGTCTACAAGAAGATGATGACGCGCAACAAGCAGTTTAACGAAATCTACGATTTGCTGGCAATCCGGATCTTGGTCGACAATGTGAAGGATTGCTATGCCACGCTTGGAATCATTCATACGCTGTGGAAGCCGATGCCCGGCCGGTTCAAGGATTATATCGCGATGCCGAAGGCGAATATGTACCAGTCGCTGCACACGACGATCGTAGGATCGACGGGCGAGCCGACGGAGGTGCAGATCCGCACATGGGAGATGCACCGCACGAGCGAATTCGGGATCGCGGCGCACTGGGCGTACAAGGACGGCAATGCCGCAGGCGTCGTTCCGGGCAGCTTCGGGGAGAAAATGAACTGGTTCCGCGAGATCATCGAGCTTCAACAGGAGACTCGGGATGCGGCGGAGTTCATGGAATCGCTCAAAATGGACTTTTTCACCGACCTGGTGTTCGTGTTCACGCCCAAGGGCGAAGTGTTCGAGCTGCCCGCCGGTTCGGTTCCGCTGGACTTTGCCTATCGGGTGCATACCGAGGTAGGAAACCGGACGATCGGCGCCAAGGTCAACGGTCGGATCGTCCCGCTCGATCATAAGCTGAAGACCGGCGACATCGTGGAGATTTTGACGTCCAAGCACTCTTACGGACCGAGCCAGGACTGGCTCAAAATTGCGCAATCCTCACATACGAGAAGCAAGATCCGCCAATGGTTCAAAAAAGAGAAACGCGAGGAAAGCGTCGAAAAAGGGCGCGAGCTGCTCGAACGGGAGCTGAAGAGGCTCGGATTGGAGCCGCACGAATGGACGGCGGACGAGAAGCTGCTGGACGCGGCGAAGAAATTTACGTTTAACGACGTGGAGGATATGCTGTCGGCGATCGGCTTCGGCGGCATTACGGCGGCGCAGATCTGCACGAAGCTGACCGAGAAGCTGCGCAAGGAAGCGGAGGAAGCGCAGCAGATCCAGCTGACGGCCGAAGTCAAGGAGATGAAGGCGCCCGCCTCATCGTCCGCGGAGAAGAAGCGGACGTCTCACGGCGTCAGCGTCAAAGGCGTGGACAATTTGCTCGTCCGCTTCGCTCGCTGCTGCAATCCGGTGCCCGGAGACGATATTATCGGCTATATTACGAGAGGCCGGGGCGTGTCCGTCCACCGCACCGACTGCGCGAACATTCCGACCGGAGAGGACGGCGAGGAAGCGGCTCGGGTCATCGAGGTCGAATGGGAATCTTCGGTCGACGCCAATTACAGCGTGGAGATCGAGATTCTGGGCCACGACCGCCGCGGTTTGCTCAACGAGGTGCTGCAGGCCGTATCCGAGAGCAAGACGAACATCGCCGCGGTGTCCGGACGGTCGGACAAAAACAAAATGGCGATCATGCACATGACGATTCTGATTCGCAACAAGGAGCATCTGCAATCGGTCGTCGACAAGATCAAGCGGGTCAAAGATATTTTTTCCGTGCAGCGGATGATGCAATAGCGGCGGGAGACGGAGGAAGCGGAAAGATGAAAGTCGTTTTGCAGCGGGTATCCGACGCCAAGGTTACCGTTGGCAATGAAGTCGTAGGCGCGATAGGCAAAGGGTTGCTGCTGCTCGTCGGAGTCGGGCAGGAGGATTCGGAGCAGGATTTGGCCTGGATGGCGGACAAGCTGGCCGGGCTGAGAATTTTCGAGGACGATGCGGGGAAAATGAACCTGTCCGTCGAAGACGTCGGGGGCGACGTGCTGTCCGTGTCGCAGTTCACGTTGTACGGCGACTGCCGCAAAGGCAGGAGGCCGAACTTCATGGGCGCGGCCAGACCGGAGCTGGCCGAAGCGCTGTACGACAAGTTTAACGAGCTGCTGCGTGCGCGGGGACTGCGGGTCGAGACGGGCAAGTTCGGGGCGATGATGGACGTGTCGCTCGTGAACGACGGTCCGGTGACGCTGATCCTGGAAAGCCGCTGACCGTTTGGGAAAGCCTCGATTGGGCCATAATACATGTCAAATCCCTACTTTTGGAGTAAAGGCAGGAGAAGACATGAGACAATCGCGGAAGGAAAAGACGGCGCTGTGGCTGATGCAGGAGGGCCTTATGCCGGAGCGCAGGGAGGCAATGGCTCTGGCGTCGCAAGGCGAAGAATTCGCAGGCGAGCTCGGGGCCGGTCCTGCGGGCGGAGCCTCCAACGGCCGGAGGCATCCTCCGGGCGGCAGAGGGTAACGGAGGAAGGCCGGAGCGGGGCCGCCGAATGCGCCGCGTAACAGCCGAGGGGGAAAGCCGTGGCTTCGGGATGGGAATATTGCGGGACGCGGGAAGACGGATATTATCACATTTTGGCGCATGACGACGGAGACCGCATTCTGGACGAAATCGTCTCGCACTTCGAGTCGTCCAGACCCGATTCCGCCGATCGGGCCTTCATCGTGGACATGCATGCGATGGAGCACGATTTCGCGGAGCTGAGGAAGTTTCAGAGGCGGGTCGCGCATTACGAGCGGCTGGGATACGAGATTATGCTGACCTTTTAGCGGTTCCTTGAAGTCTTGTCGGCTCCTGCAGGGCCAAGACGACAAGGGAACGCTTACTTTTTTGTAATCAAACTGTAATCTGTTATACACGCGAGCTTAAAGTTTATCGACTAATCTATAGACGACCCCCTTTTTCAATATAAACAACTATTGAACCTGTCGATTTCGACAGGTTATTTTCTTTGTATCGGGAATGCGGCCGTCCCGGCTGGAGCATCCTGATAAGGATCTTCCTTGACAGGCGTACCGCAACAGACTACAATAAATTACAATTGTATTTCCAAAGCCTCAGATTCGATGACGGGAATAAGTAATCCGGCCCCAAGCCCACAGAGAGGAAAGCCTTCGGCTGCAAGCTTTCCGGCAATGATCGGACGAACGACCTCCCCGAGAACCCGATGGGAACCGCCTGCCTGACGCCCTCGTCAGAATCGGCCTAGTAGCATCGCGGCGCAGCCGGGCGTTAACCGGACATAAGCAGCAAGCCGTCGTCGGAAGACGGGGCTTGAACGACGGGTGGCACCGCGGGAGCGTAACGACAAGCTCTCGTCCCTGACGATCTTTAAGCGAGATCGCCATGGGACGGGGGCTTTTTTGATCCGCAGGACAGCTTCCGATTATGCGCGATTTAGGAGTGAGAAGGACATGGGTTTCCAGAAGCCTCCGGGCACGCAGGACATTATGCCCGGCAATTCCGAGCTATGGCAATACGTAGAGAGCACGGCTCGCGACATTTGCCGGCGTTACCGGTTCAGAGAGATTAGAACGCCGATCTTCGAAGGCACCGAGCTGTTCAAACGCGGTGTCGGCGAGACGACGGATATCGTCGAGAAAGAGATGTACACGTTCGAGGATCGCGGCGAGCGCAGCATGACGCTTCGTCCGGAAGGGACGGCCGGCGTCGTCCGTTCTTACGTGGAAAACAAGCTGTACGGCGATCCGGACATTGCGAAGCTGTACTATATCGGGCCGATGTTCCGATACGAGCGCGCGCAGGCGGGCAGATACCGCCAGTTCCATCAGTTCGGCGTCGAGGCGATCGGCTCCGACGACCCGGCGCTCGACGCGGAAGTGATCGCCTTGGGTTATCACTTTTACCGGGAGCTGGGACTGACCGGAGTATCGGTGGATTTGAACTCCGTCGGCACGCCCGCGGTCCGTGCTGCGTTCCGGGAGAAGCTGCTCGCCTTCCTGCTGCCGATGCGCGAGAGCCTGTGCAAGGACTGCCAGGCGCGCATCGACCGCAATCCGCTCCGAGTGCTGGATTGCAAAGTCGACCAGGATAAGTTCACGGACGCTCCGTCGATTCTGGACAGCCTGGACGAGGCCTGCGAGAAGCACTTCGCGCGCGTGCGCGAATGCCTGGATGAGATGAGCATTCCGTACCGGCTGAACCCGCGGCTTGTCAGAGGGCTGGACTATTACACGCACACGGCGTTCGAGTACAAGGCGCAAGGAATCGGCGCGATCGATACGATCGGCGGCGGCGGCCGGTACAACGGGCTCGTGGCGGAGATCGGCGGGGACGACAAGCCGGGCGTCGGACTCGGGCTCGGACTGGAGCGGACGCTGCTGCTGCTGGAAAGCCAAGGCATCAAGCCGGACTTGGGCAACCAGGCGGACGTCTACATCGTCGCGCTGGGCGAGCGGGCTGAGCAAGCGGCTCCCGGCCTGACGCAGCGGCTGCGGGATGCGGGAATCGCCGCGGAGCGGGATTACCTCGGACGCAAGACGAAGGCGCAGTTCAAGGCGGCGGAGCGCAGCGGAGCCCGCTATGCGGCCGTGTTGGGCGACGACGAGCTGGACCGGGGAGAGATCTCCCTGCGGCCGATAGCAGGCGGCGAGCAAACGGCCGTGAAGCTGAGCGAACTGGCGGACGCGATCAAGAAACTGACTGCACCTACACCATAAAAAGGGGAAAGATCACAAATGATGCTCAAAACGAACGACTGCGGCAAGTTAACGAAGGAACACGTCGGCCAGACCGTCGTGCTGAACGGATGGGTGCAAGGCTGGCGCGACTTCGGCGGCCTGCTCTTCATCGACTTGCGCGACCGCACGGGGATCGTGCAAATCGTCTTCAACCCGGAAATCTCCAAGGACGCGCTCGAACTCGGCAGCCGCGCGCGCAACGAATATGTGCTGGCCGTATCGGGCAAAATCGTCGAACGCGACCCGGAAACGTACAACCCCAACCTGGTTACGGGTGAAATCGAAGTTCAAGTCACGCAAGTGGAAGTCATCAACGCGGCCAAAACGCCTCCGTTCCCGATCGAAGACGGCGTGGAAGTGGACGAATCGCTGCGCTTGAAGTACCGTTACCTCGACTTGCGCCGTCCGGAGATGCAGAAGACGCTGCTGCTCCGTTCGAAAGCGACGAAGGTGTTCCGCGACTTCCTCGACGAGAACGGCTTTATCGACGTGGAGACGCCGATTCTGACCAAGAGCACGCCGGAAGGCGCGCGCGACTATCTGGTGCCAAGCCGGGTGCATCCGGGCGAGTTTTTCGCGCTGCCGCAGTCCCCGCAGCTGTTCAAGCAGCTGCTGATGATCGGCGGCTTGGAGCGTTATTATCAAGTCGCCCGCTGCTTCCGCGACGAAGATCTGCGCGCCGACCGCCAGCCGGAATTCACGCAGGTCGACATCGAGACGTCGTTCCTGTCGCAAGAGCAGCTTCTCGGCATGATGGAGCAATTGATGGCGCGCCTGTTCCGCGAGACGATCGGCGTCGACATTCCGACTCCGTTCCAGCGCCTGACGTACCACGACGCTATCCACAAGTACGGCTCCGACAAGCCGGACCTGCGCTTCGGCCTTGAGATCGAAGACGTCACGGACATCGTGAAGGGCAGCGACGTGAAGGTATTCGCGTCCGTCGCCGCATCGGGAGGCGTCGTCAAGGCGCTTAACGCCAAAGGCTGCGCAAGCTGGAGCCGCAAGGAGCTCGACGATCTGCAGCCGTTCGCGGCGCGTTACGGCGGCAAGGGCATCGCGTGGATTACGGTCAAGGAAGGCAAGTGGAACGGTCCGATCGTGAAGTTCTTCAAGCCGGAAGAGATCGCCGCGCTGACCGAGCGTCTGAACGTTGAGGAAGGCGACTTGATCACGTTCTCCGCCGACAAGCTGAAGACGGCGGCCGACGTCATGGGCAACCTGCGTCTGAAGGTCGGGCGCGAACTCGGCTTGATCGACAACAGCGCGTACAAATTCCTGTGGGTCGTCGACTTCCCGCTGCTCGGCTGGGACGAGGAAGCGAAGCGTTTCGTCGCGGAGCACCATCCGTTCACGCGTCCGAACGACGAGGACCTGGCGCTGTTCGACAGCGATCCGGGCGCGATCCGCGCGCAAGCTTACGATATCGTGCTTAACGGCTACGAAGTCGGAGGCGGCTCGATGCGGATTTACCGCCGCGACGTGCAGGAGCAGATGTTCAAGGCGCTCGGCTTCTCGCTCGAAGAAGCGAAGGAGAAGTTCGGCTTCTTCCTGGACGCGTTCGAATACGGCACGCCTCCGCACGGCGGCATCGCCTTCGGTCTGGACCGTCTCGTCATGCTGCTCACGGGCCGCACGAACCTGCGCGAGACGATCGCGTTCCCGAAGACGGCCAGCGCCACCGACCTGCTGTGCGACGCTCCGTCGCCGGTCGCGGAACGCCAGCTGGAAGACCTGCACGTAAGACTGTCGGCGAAAGCGGTCGCGGCGCAGGCGAAGAATGCCGCTCCGGAAGCGAAGCCGGAGGACGAAGCGGTCGCGCAAAGCCAAGGCTAATCAAAAGGAGCGAACCTATCGATGTTGCACCAATTTTCCAGAACGGAGCTGGCGATCGGACCGGAAGGCCTCGAGACGCTGAAGGGCAGCACCGTGGCCGTGCTCGGCATCGGCGGAGTCGGCGGCATCGCCGCCGAGGCGCTGGCCCGTTCGGGTATCGGGCGGATTATTCTGATCGATAAGGACGTCGTCGATATTACGAACATCAACCGCCAGGTCCATGCGCTGACGACGACGGTCGGCCAGCCGAAGGCGGAGCTGATGAGGGATCGGATCAAGCTGATCAATCCGGAATGCGACGTCATCGCGCTCCGCATGTTCTATACCGAGGAGACGTACGAGGAGCTGTTCAAGTATCCGCTGGACTATGTCGTCGACGCATCGGACACGATCGTCTACAAGGTTCATCTGATGAAGCAGTGCCTGGAACGCGACATTCCGATCATCTCCAGCATGGGCGCGGCGAACAAGACGGACCCGAGCCGGTTCAAGGTTGCCGACATTTCCAAGACGACGGTCGATCCGATCGCCCGCGTCGTCCGCAGGAAGCTGCGCGAAGCGGGGATCAAGAAAGGCGTCCAGGTCGTGTTCTCGACGGAGGACCCGATCCGGCCTAGGGAGGACGTCACGCAGCGGATCGTTCCGGACACGGCGCCGGAAATCCGCAAAGCGAAGCAGCCGCCGGCGAGCAACGCTTTCGTGCCTCCGGTGGCGGGATTGATTATGGTCAGCGTCGTGTTCCGCGAGCTGGTCGAGAAGGGCGCGGCGAGCCGATCCGAAGGGTGAGGCGCTGATCGAGAAGCTCTGACTGCCGTCCGACGGGGGAGCATAAGCGTCCTTCCGGCAAATGACGAGCCGGTCAGGGTCCGTCCCGCAATTGCGACGGATTAAGCCCGCTTGGAAGCAAATTTCTTCATGATAAAGGACCTCAGTTTCCACTGTAGTGGATTTTGAGGTCCTTTCGCGTGCGGCGCGGCTGGCGTCATGTCGTGTCGTGCAACTCTTCTGAGCAAGCCGCCTTTTTACGGACGATGCATTGTTTTGACATGATCCAGATGAACGTAGGTGCTCGTTCCGTCCGCGGCGACGAGCTCCAGCAGGTTGTTGTCGACGGTTTTCAGCAGACCGGTTTTCCGCGGCTGTTCCCCCAGGTCCAAAATGATGAATTCCTTTTCGAATTTTTTGAGCTGCTGGTCGAATGTGCGGGCGAGCGGCGCGGCCATCGGATAGACCGGGAACTTGATTTGCTCCAAAGCGTACGGCATCTTCAGGGGATCGAAGGGGGCGAGAATTTTCAGATGCCTCATCGATACGTAGAGAGACCGGTACATCGGCGAGTTAAAGACGAAAAAGTCGTTCATCACGCTCGTAACGTAACCGTGAATCGTCTGGCTTCCCGCGACGTACAGCTCGGAGAACACGCCTTTGGCGTTCAGCAGCACTTTGCGGTAGGACAAGTCTATCGCCGGGTCCAGCGGCGGCTCGGGAATGTCCTCCGGCATGCGAACTGGCGGCGGACAGCGGGTCAGCTGCTCGATATGGACGAGCGGTACGTACATGAATCGCGTGCCGTCGTACAGCACGACGAGATCCGCGCTTTGATCGACGAGCTTGCCGCGGACGGCATGGCGCAGATCTGAAACCGTCAGGGCAACGAACTCATTCGCGTAATCGATCATGGGGGCGGGAGCACCTCCTTGCGGCCAAACTGGGTTATCACCGGCTTCAGCTTCTGCCGCGGGATTTTTTCCCGTGCGATTTGCCGGACTTATGGCTTTTGTGATGGCTGTGGTGGTGGTGATGATGGTGGTGCTTATGCTTATGGCTTTTGTCGGACAAGCACACATAGGCGATCTGATTTCTTGGAAGACGGACCAGCTCGCCGTCGACGATGAGCAGGACGTTGTCTCGCGTCACCTCAACGAGAAAGCCGTCGATCGCGTCGCCGTTGCGGCTGATTCGAACGTGCCGGCGGGTCAGCCGGGGCAGCAGGCTATTAAAGTTAGCCGCGTTAATATGGCTCCGGTGGGAGCTTTTCCCGCGGCTCGAACCGCTGCGGCGAACTTCGGAGATATTGCGGACGAACGCTCCGTTCACGTAACAGAGACCGTGGTTGCGGGACGCGAGCACCAGGTAGTCATTCGGCGCGGCGACGAGAGTGCCTTCAAGACGTCCTCCCCCGTTCAGATGAATGACGACTTCGCGGCCGACATAGTGGCTCGGGGGGTGAGCGGCGTTGTTGTTTTGCTGAACCGGCTCTTGAAAAAGATTTTGTTGAAAAAAAGGTTGTTGAAACCCGAATAGCATAGACGATGAACTCCTTCCCTATTGAGAAAAATCCCGCGAATGGATGGGTATCGGCGCAAAGGCTCATTCCTTCGGACGGCAGCTTGTTCACGATTCAGCAAGTATAAAATCCGCTATCCTTATCTGAATCGTCTCCGACAAAACGCATTCATCGTCCAGAGGACGCCGAAGGCGTTTTTGCTTGGCTCGTCTCGTTCCGCGATTCGGCGATCGTCCTTCCCGACCGTCCGAAGGGGAAGCGGGTTTGTACTCTACATGTATGTGTTCGCGAGGTTGGGGGATACGGTTGGTTGTCCGAGTGGCCGCCAAAAATCCGCGATTGCAGGAGCGGGATTCGCCCGTTTTCGCCGCAATTCTGCGCCTGTCTCTATCGGAGATCGGCGATGGCTCATAGACTGTATGATCTTTATTCAGGAGGTGCAGTTTCATTGAGCATGCTGTTGCATGGGAACAACAAACGCCGTCCGAAACGCATACGCAAATGCAAATGCTGGTGGACGTACGGGGGAAAAAGGAAGAGGCGGCAAGCTCCCATCGAGCAAGCTCCCGAGGAGCAGGAACCGACGAACGATCCGATCGATACGCCGGACCAAGGCCACCAAACGTGGGGGACCTGGGGACCTGACGGCGGTCGCACGGGCGGTCATCCGGGCGATGGACGTACCGGCGGTCGTACGGGAGGTCGTACCGGCGATGGACGTACTGGCGATCGTACGGGAGGTCGTACCGGAGATGGACGTACTGGCGGTCGTACGGGAGGTCGTACCGGAGACGGTCGTACCGGTCGCACCGGCGACGGGCGCACGGGCCGCACCGGCGGCGGACGTACAGGCCGCACGGGAGACGGGCGTACGGGTCGTACAGGAGATGGACGTACAGGGCGCACGGGAGACGGGCGTACGGGTCGTACAGGAGATGGACGTACAGGGCGCACAGGTGACGGTCGTACCGGTCGCGGCGGCTGCCAATGCGATTGCCGTAAAGGCCACAAGGGACACAAAGGGCGCAAAGGCCATAAAGGTCACAAGGGCCGCAAAGGGCACAGCAAGAAGCGCAGTTAACTCGGTTCCACCATGCGCCTATTCCTCTATAATTCGGACGGTGATAAATCCTGATCGCTGACGGCGGTCGGGATTTTTTGCTGTGCAGCTCCGCGGAACCGCCGTTCAATGTATGCAATAAATCGCTTGGCTGCCGGAGAGATATGGCGGCCCTCCCTCCAGCGCAAGCCGATTTCCCAATGCCAGCCTTCATTCGTTATCGGAATCCAGACCAATTCATCCAGCATGAGCCCCATCGTTTGGGGCAGGACGGATACGCCGAGATTCGACTTCACGAATCCGGCTACGGTAATCAAATCCTCCGCCTCATATGCCGAATCAAGCACGAACCCGGTATGCCGAAACCGCGATAGGATCGTCGCTTTTAATCCGCAGTTGTTTTTCAAACCGATGAACGCTTCCCCGGACAGCTCCTCCAGACTTAGAGCCGAACGATCGGCCAAACGATGCCTGGACGATACGACGATAAACAAGGGGACTTTGCGAATCGTCCTCCACGGATGATCGCCCAGCGTCGATTCCCTCGAGGTGATCATCAGATCCGAGTGTCCTTGTTCCAGATGCTCGTCGATGTCGCCAAGATTGCCTTGTGTCAATTCGAAACGGACTTTGGGATAGGTCGATTGATAGTCTTGGACTAACCGGGGAATTAAATCGACGCCTAAAATATTGAGATAGGATAAAGCGATGACCCCCGTTTCGGGATTAGACCATTCTTCGATTTCCTTGACGCCGTTTTCGATGTTCTGCAGCGCCTGAGCGATCCATTTCGAGAATATGGAGCCGTTCCGGTTCAGCTTCACGTTCCGCCCGTTCCGTTCGAACAAGGGAGCGCCGATCTCGTTCTCGAGTTTGGCAATCGCATGACTGAGCGCCGGTTGGGTGATGCCGAGCGCTTTCGAAGCCATCGTCATATGTTCTAACCGCGCAACGGTCATAAAGTATTCTAACTGTGTAAGCTCCATAACGGATCGTTCTCCTCATTAATATTATTCATGAATTTTATTATTATAATAAATTGGACGTAATGAATGGGGCAAGTGTAAAATGAGATCGGGTTCCCCCTTGAACATCGTTTAAGGAATAAGCGCCGAATATCCGGATCCGGTCATTCCTAATACGGAGAGGAACAAATGCAAATATGAGCAAAACATTCGAGTTCTCGGCAACGGAATTTCTAGGCAAGAAAGCGCTCGTAACCGGCGGAACGAAAGGAATGGGACAAGCCGTCGTGAACAGGCTTGCAAGCGGCGGCGCGACCGTCCTTACGACAGCTCGTTCTCAACCTGCCGATCTGCCGAATTCGGTTGAATTCGTGCAAGCGGATATTGCTTCGCCCGAAGGAGTAGAACGAGTCATCGCGGCGGTGAAGGATCGGCTTGGAGGCATCGACATCCTTGTCCACTGCGTGGGTGGATCGACTACGCCGCCGGGAGGAGCGCTGGTCCTTACCGATGAAGATTGGCTGCAGGCGTTGAATTGGAACCTTCTCGCCGCGGTACGGCTCGATCGCGCCTTGATCCCGCTAATGCTGGAACGGAAATCCGGCGTCATTCTGCATTTCACCTCAATCCAGAGAAAGTTGCCTCTTTACGAAACGACGTTGGCCTACGCTGCGGCCAAAGCCGCGCTTGCCAATTACAGCAAAGGATTGTCCAACGAATTTTCCCCCAGAGGGATTCGAATTAATTCATTGTCTCCCGGTTTTATTCAGACAGAGGCGGCGGATGCGTTGATCGATCGAATGGCGGCGGCAACGGGAAGCAGGGAAAGCGCGCTCCGGCAGCTTATGGATTCGCTCGGCGGCATTCCGCTTGGCCGCCCCGGATTTCCCGAAGAAGTCGCCGAGCTGGCCGCGTTTCTGATTTCCGACCGCGCCGCATCCGTTACGGGGAGCGAATACGTCATCGATGGCGGAACGATTCCGACCGTGTAAATTATCAAAATAAGCGAGGTGGGGCAACAATGGGGAATGTTGAAATTGGATGGGACGTATGACAAAACCGGGTTGCCCGACCCGCTGCTGCTGGACTATTATTTCCGAATCGTGAACGATAAAATATCCAGCCTGTCCATTCACAGCGCCGAAGTCGCGTTGAACTGACGGAGTCATAGCTGCAAGAACGCAGGAAGCGCCCGGTTCGGGCGCTTCTTCGTCGTATAGACGGATGCCGTTTCCGCCAATGCCGGGGCGACATACGCTGATTCAGACGACGCAACATGAAGAAGGGCGGAGAGTGCATGCCTCTACCGGTCAGGGCGATAAGGCTGAGCGACGAAGCAAGCCGCGATATGGAAAAAAACCTATGGAACGATCGGTACGTTCCGGGCAGAATGAGCACCAACGGCGTAACGACTTCGGTGTCCGTGCGGTATCGGGGAGGACATACGCGGAGCTATCCGAAAAAATCGTACGAAGTCGTCCGCAAAAATCAAGCCTTCCATTATAATGCCGAATACGACGACCCTTCGATGATTCGCAACGCGCTTTCCTTCGCCTTTTTCCCGATGATCGGTGTCCCGGCCCCCCGCACCAAGCACGTCCTTCTCACGGTTAACGGAGAGTCCAAAGGCGTCTATCTGGAAATCGAGGGCGTGGAGAAGCTGTTTTTTTCCAAAAGGAAGCTCGGAGCTTCGTCCCTGTTCTACGCGATCAACAACCGGGCGGATTTCGGGCTGATCTCGTCGGAGTCGGACCGGCCGAAGAGGTCGCTGCTCGCCGGTTACGAACATCGATTCGGCTTAAGCGGAGAGAAAGCGAAGCTGTCGTCGTTCATCAAGGGGCTGAATACGCTCAACGGATCGCAAGCCGAAGCATTCATTCGCTCCCGCCTGGACGTGGACAATTACTTGCGATGGCTCGCCGGGGCGGTGCTGACCGGCAATTACGACGGCTTCGAGCAAAACTACGCGATCTATCGGAGCAGCAAAACGGGCAAGCTGCGCATGATTCCGTGGGACTATGAAGGAACTTGGGGACGCAATTGCTATGGACGCATCGTCGAGAGTGATCTGGTGAAGGTGGAAGGGTACAACGTACTGACGAACAAACTGCTCGGGTTTCCTTCCATTCGCAGGCAGTACCGAACGATTTTGCAGCAGGCTCTGAACGGGCCGTTCACGGAAAAACGGCTGATGCCGGTCGCGGAGAAAATGATGGAGAAAATCGCGCCGTATATGAAGAAAGACGGCAGCCGCAAATGGCTGTACCAGGAGTTCATCGGGGAGCCATTCATCATCCGCAACTATATCCGCGAGAGAAGAGAGATCGTGAAGGAGCGGATGTACGATCTGAAAGGGAACGTATGATCGCTTTCTCTTCCTGGAAACGCAAGTTTCTGGTATGATAATAAGGAAGAGAGGCGGTAATACGAATGGATTTGTTCAGCTTCCAAGCGGAATCGGAGCCGCGCGGGCGGCTGCTCGCCGACCGGATGCGTCCGGAGACGCTTGACGAATACATCGGGCAAGAGCATGTGGTAGGTCCGGGGAAATTGCTGCGGAGGGCGATCGAGGGGGACGTCGTGTCGTCCATTCTGCTGTTCGGTCCTCCGGGCTGCGGCAAGACGACACTCGCGCACATTATTTCCAAACAGACGCAGGGCGATTTCGTGCGGCTGAACGCGGTCGACGCGTCCGTCAAGGATGTGCGCGAAGTGATCGAGCGGGCGGAGAGCAGCAAAAACATGTACGGCCGCAAGACGATTCTGTTCCTGGACGAGGTACACCGGTTTAACAGCGCCCGGCAGGACGCGCTTCTTCCGGCCGTCGAACGGGGAATTATCGTCTTCATCGGCGCCACGACGGAAAATCCGTTCCACTCCGTGAACGGAGCTTTGCTGTCCCGTTCGACGCTGTTCCGGCTCGAGCCGCTCACGAAGGAGCACTCGCTCGCCGCGATGCGCCGGGCGCTGACCGATCCGGTCAAGGGACTCGGTTTCATGAAGCTGCAGGCGGACGAGGAGGCGCTGGAGCATATCGCATCGATGGCCAACGGCGATATTCGCCGGGCGCTGACCGCGTTGGAACTGGCTGCGGTGACGACGCCTTCCGAGCTGGACGGCACCGTCCGCGTGACGCTGGAAGTCGCGGTGGAATCGATCCGCCAACCGACGGTTCAGGCCGACGAATCGACCCAGTACGACGTGCTGTCGGCGTTCCACAAGAGCATACGCGGCTCGAGCGACGCGGCGCTGTTCTGGTTTCTGTACGCGGTGGAGAAGCTGGGCATGGACCCGATGGTGTTCCTGCGCCGGCTGACCGTCGCCTGCAGCGAGGACATCGGGCTGGCCAATCCGCAGGCGATGGTGCAGGCCGTCAGCGCGATGGAGGCCTATCACCGCATCGGCTGGCCGGAAGCCAAGTATATCGTGGCGCAGGCAATTCTGTTCGCGGTGGAGAGTCCGAAGTCGAACGCGATCGCGGTGACGATCGGGAAGATCATGTCGGCCTTCGACGCCGTCAAATCCGCGGAAGTTCCACTGCACTTGCGGGACGCGCACTATAGCGGAGCGCAGAAGCTCGGCCATGTCGGGTACAAGTATCCGCACGATTATCCCGGCCACTACGTCGAACAGAACTATTTTCCGGACAAGCTGTCTTCGAGCGTCTTCTACGAGGCGACCGAGCAAGGGATGGAAGATAAAATCCGGCAAAATCAGTTAAGGCGAAGAGGGAAACGCGGATAGAGGGAGTTTGGAGCGGACAACCCGGGTATTTCGAGGGAAAAAATGGCTTTGATCGGGAAAAACGGTCTTTTTTCGTTGGAATCGGGGATATCCGGCCTTTACGGCCGAAAAATCGGCATAGGTGGCAGGCTCTAGCGAATACAGATGGGTACTACGGCGGATTACGAGGTCGATCGTCGTTTGACGGGGTGCCCGAAACCGTCTAAGCTTAAGGAATAGAGTTTTCAGTTTTTATACTTTTTATTCGATAAGGAGGTGTACCTGTCCTCCCAGCTATCGGCGAGGATAGGAAACATTTGGACCCTGACCCCTTTCCGTTAGGCGTGGATTTATTTTTGATCTTCGTGTTGGTTTTTCTGAACGGTTTCTTCGTGGCTGCCGAATTCGCGATGGTGAAGGCGCGCGGCTCGAAGATCGACAGCTTGGCGCAAGAAGGGCATAAGAGAGCGAAGGTGGCTTCCCACCTGGTCGGACATCTGGACGCGTACTTGTCGGCATGCCAGCTCGGCATTACGCTGACGTCGCTTGGACTGGGATGGATCGGCGAACCCGCGATCGCCCGTATGCTCGAGCCCATGTTCGCAGCCGTGCATCTCAACGAGAATCTGGTTCATCCGCTGTCTTTCATCATCGGCTTTTCGTTCATAACGGTGCTCCATATCGTGCTTGGGGAATTGATGCCGAAATCGGTAGCGATCCGCAAGGCCGAGGCGGTCACCCTGCTTACGGCGGCCCCGATGATCTTTTTCCGCAAAGTGATGAGCCCGTTCATCTGGTTGCTCAACGGAACGGCAGGTTTGCTGCTGAAGCCGTTCGGCATCGATGTCAAGGAAGACACTTCCACCGCGCATACGGAGGAAGAGATCCGGATTCTGGTACAGGAAAGCCATAAGAGCGGATTGATCGACAATACCGAACTTACGCTAATGGATAACATTTTCGAATTCTCGGAGACGAACGCCCGAGAGATCATGATTCCCCGGACCGAGATGAGCTGCCTGTACGGCAATCTGAGTTTCCAGGAGAATCGGGCGATCGCGTTGCGCGAGATGCATACGAGATATCCCGTGTGCGAGAAAGACAAGGACAACATTATCGGCTTCGTGCATATCAAGGACTTGCTGAAGGTGCCGGACAATGCCGTTATCGACATTCGCGATCTGTTGCGCCCGATGACGACGGTGCCCGAGAGCATGCCGATCAGCGCGCTGCTTAAGCTGATGCAGAAGAAGAAGACGCAAATCGCGATTCTGATCGACGAATACGGCGGAACTTCCGGTTTGGTTACGCTAGAAGATATTATGGAAGAGATCGTCGGCGAAATTCAGGACGAATTCGACGAGGAACGCCCGGATGTGGAGCAGCGCGACGACAATACGTACTCCATCAACGGCATGATGCTCATCGAAGAGGTGAACAGCTTCTTCGGGCTCGATCTGCCTACCGACGACTATGACACGATCGGAGGCTGGATATACTCCCAGATCGAAAACCCGCCGAAGAAAAACCAATTCGTCGTCGCCGAAGAAGGATTCCGGTTTACGATAGAAGAGACCGATCACTTGCGGATATCCCGAATCACCGTGAACAAGGAAGAAGATTCGAAGTGGGAGCCTCAAGCCGAGACGGGCTGATATAAACTGCAGATGAATGAATCGGCGAAAGCCAGAACGGCAGTGCTAGAGGGGAGCATCCCTATAGCACTGCCGTTCTGGTTTGAATCGTAACTCCTGTAACTCCTGTAACTCCTGTAACTCCTGTAACTCCTGTAACTCCTGTAACTCCTGTAACTCCTGTAACTCCTGTAACCCCCTAAACAAATCCTAGTTTTTTTGCATTTCTTCAAATACACACGCTGGCATAACCCTCGTTCGTACCGATAACGCGTATCTTTCGACATTTCTGAGTTTTTTCTTCACCGCCATATCCGGCGTTCGCAATCACCGTTTCCGGTAGTTTTCCTTAGCCCGACTGCATCGGGCTAGAGCGAGCGGAGGTTGGAGCCGCGAATGAACTGGTTGAGTCGCTGTAACGGTGCTGAGTCGGGTTGGAGCCGCGAATGAGCTGGTTGAGTCGCTGTAACCGTGCCGGGTCTGGTTGGAGCGAGCGAACGAGAGGTTGAGTCGCTGTAACGGTGCTGAGTCGGGTTGGAGCCACGAATGAGCTGGTTGCGGCGCTGTAACCGTGCTGAGTCGGGTTGGAGCCGCGAATGAGCTGGTTGAGTCGCTGTAACGGTGCTGAGTCGGGTTGGAGCGAGCGAACGGGAGGCTGAGTCGCTGGAACCGTGCTGGGCCGGGTTGCAGCATGCGAACAAAACAACCATCCCTATCGCTTGTGTTTCCGATTGTGTACAGGCAACTACCGCCGACGAACATGGGCGATAAGGAAGCCAATCATGCCGATCAAGGCGAAGACGGCGCCGGTCTGGAAAACGCGGGACAGGCCGAACGAGTCGTACAGCCAGCCGCCAAGCGTTCCCGCGATGACGCCGGCGAGGCCGGACCAGACGACGGCGAACACGGCTTGGCCCGACGAGCGGTACTCGTCGGGGATGAGCGCTTGCAGACCGCGCAGCGCCGTAATGTAGAAGATGGCGAAGGTGATGGCGTGCGTCATCTGCAGTGCGACCATCATCCAGGGCTCGTCGGCCAGGCTGAGCAGGCCGAGCCGAATGACGTAGAATGCGCTGGCGATGGCCAGCAGCGGATATTCGCGGAAGCGATGCCCGAACTTGGCGAGCAGGAAAAACATCGGAATTTCGCTGACGGCTGACGCGAGCGAGGCGTACCCGATGACTGAGTCGTCGGCCCCGATCTCCCGCATGGCGATGGACAGGAAGCCTTCGTTCGTACGGTGCGCGACCGAGATGACCATGATCAGGCCGAAGAACACAAGCGTCTCCCTGCGGCGCAGCAGCTCCCACAGTCCCCGGAATTCGAACTTGCGCAGCGTCGCCTGATAATCGCCGATGAAGAAGGAGAAGACGAGCGAGACGAGCACGACGCCGAGAATGAGCCAGATCGTCAGATCGGAGCCGAACGTCTTCAGCACGTATCCGAACACGACGGCGCATACGGCGTAACCGAGCGAGCCGAACATCCGGATCGAAGGGAAGCTGATCTTCATCCGTTCGGCGGCCAGCAGCGAGACGCTGTCCAGCATCGAATTGTTCGGCGTCTGGAACAGGTAGAACAGTGCCATGATGCCGGCCATAATGCCGAATTCCTTCTGGGGAAGCAGCAAGGCGAGGGCAAGAATCTGCACGAGATACAGCACGTTGAGTATCCGGGGCAGGTTTTTCATGCGGTCGCTCAGAATGCCGACGACAAGGTTGGATACGATGGACAGGAACGGTCCGACCGAATAGATCGCGCCGATCTGCAGCTTCGAGAAGCCCAAACTTTCAAAGTAGAGCGGGAAGTAGGTGACCAGCAGCACCATGGCGGCGTAGTTGGCGAATTGGAGCGAGCGCAGCACGAAGAGCTGGCCGCGCATGACTGAGCCGTTGTTCATTGCGTAATCTCCTATTCTGGATGCTTGGGCGTGCATGCCAACCCGCTCAGAGGCAGCTATCCCCGCCTTTTCGCCCCCCTGCTTCGTCACTTTTGCTTGACGTACCTCCGGTACGCCTTCACAAAAGTTCCTTACATGGAACGAAAATTCGGCAACATCTGCTATCCTCGGAGGTTGCATGCACGCCCTAGGCGGTCAGCTTGGCCGTCCGATGGCTGCGGCGGAAGAGCCACGCCAGGAATAGCACTTCGGCGATGACCCCCGTCGACTGCGCCAAGGAGCCCAGAACGCCGTTCCAAGCGGGCAGCAGAAGGACGAGCAGCACGATCGTCAGAGCCGTCAGAATCGCGTTGGCGACCTGTGAGCCGAACATCAGCTTCGTCTCCCCGTGGGCCATGACGATGCCGTTGAGCGTATCGAGCCAAGGGAAGACGAGCACGAACGGCAGAAAGCCGCGCAACGCATGGATACAGGCCGTCAACAGCTCGTCCTTCACTCCGAGCACGTGCGAGAACATCCATTCCCCGATCGGCGTGAACGCCATGAGCGACAGCAGCAGCGGAGGAATGAAGCCGAGCATCAGCGTGAACTTGCGCACGATGGCCGGATTGGATTTGACGAACAGCAGGGCGATCTGGTGAAAATAAGTAAAGAAGCCGAGCACGAGGTTCATCAGGCTGCCGGCTACGGCGAACGAAGCGACGGCGAGCGTGCCGCGGTCGGTCGTGCCGAGCAGGGCGTTAAGGATCGGCAGCACCCAGACGACGATCAGCGACGAATACAGGAGCGGGTTGTAGAACTTGGCTACCTGCTTCGGCTCGGTAATCTCGCATTCCTCGTCCTTCTCGGGCAACTGCTTAATCAGCTTGCTCGATTCCCACCAGCTCAGGCCGGCTTCGATCATCATGCCGAACACGAAGATGACGGTCCCATGCAGGGCGCTGTCGACGCCGACCCGCAGGAAGTACTGGGACAGCAGGAACATGCCCAAGAGTCGGAAGACCATCGCGATGGTCAGCCAACGAGTTCTCATTTTATAAATAATGACGCCTTGATAAAGACAGCGGATGCCGGAAAATACCGACAGGAACATCAGCGCGTAGAACGCGCGGATCGCTTCCCCTTCGACGACCGGGTCGGCGCCGTACGCGCCTCCGAATACCCAGTGCCCCGCAGGCGTGTAGGCGATAAGCGCTCCGAACGCGAGCGAAGCGCCGAATACGTAGAAGCTGACTTTGCGAACGGCCCGGAACGAGGTGCGGTCGCGAACGAGCGCCGAGCACGTCTGCCGGAAGAGCACGGCCGGTTTCTCCGTAACGACGAGCAGACTCATCGCCAGCGCGTACCCGGCCAGTATAATCTCGGGATTGTCCGACCTGGCCAGCGTCCCGTTGATGATGATATGCGACAGGTTGATCAGCAGTACGGAGATCCCCATCGGAATGAAAAACAGTAAAAGCCGTCTCAGTGAGACCGGCTCGTTAGAGTGCGGCATGGCAGTAGGCTCTCCTTCGGAAAGCAAAGCTTCCGGTTGTCAGCGATTCAGGAAGTATGAGATCCGCTCTTCTTATCTGAATCGTCTCCGACATAACGCCTTCGCCGTCCTGGGGTCGCCGAAGGGGTTTTGCTAGAGATAGGTAGTATTATAGCAGATTATGAAGAATATTCGGGGATCATTTTCGGAGAATTAAAACTGGATTTCGCCCCTGCAAAATGATAAATTAAAGAATAAAGCAAATTTAGAGGCTTTGTCGAGCAAAGACCGGGTGATGAAAATGCGGGTGGACGAACGGTGGCTCGAACGGCAGTTCGCTTACAGCGATAGGCACGGCATTGCGCTTCCGGCTCCGGAGAAAGACTGGGACGAACTGGCGCTCGAATGCCAAGCCGCAATATTGTCTAGGTGGGAGACGATTCGGGGGAAGATTCCGGATCGAATCAGACATCTGGAGGATGCCATTCGGGAGAAGCAGCAGCTGTTGTTCGAGGAAGACGATTTCGCCCAATCCTGCCTGATCAACGGGGATATCGCCGACTTGGCCAGCAGGATCAACGACCTGAATATTTGGTTTCGCATCCAGCAAGAGCTGGAGCCGCAAGCGAAGCTGCATATCGGTTAGAGCGTTGCGGAGGACCCTACGAAATGACGAAAGAAACGTTATTGGCGGGCCGATCCCCTCGCGGGCCGTTTTCTTTAATGAAGAGGGTATACAAGTACATTTTGCCGGAAGTCCGGGCCGAGCTCGGGCGCTGGCGGAACATGGCCGGGGGCATTCCCGACCCGGAGCTGCGCAAGCAGGCGCTGGACAGCATCGCCGGCAAGCAGTTTCATTGCGAAGGCGGGGGCGTCTATGCCGCCGCGAATTTGGAACGGCGGCATGTGCTTATTCCGCTGATCGTGGCGCTGCAGACGATCAGCGACTATCTCGACAATCTGTGCGACCGCAGCACCTCGCTCGATCCGAACGACTTTCGCTTGCTGCATCAGAGCATGCTCGACGCGGTAACTCCGGAAGCCCCGACTCGCAATTACTATGCGCTGCGGGAAGAACAGGACGACGGGGGGTACTTGGAGGCGCTCGTGCAGGAGTGCAGGAAGCGGATAGCGCAGCTGCCCGCGTACTCCAAGGTGCAGCCGTTCGTGATCGAGCTGGTGCAGCTGTACGGAGATCTTCAAGTATATAAGCATATTCATCCGACCAAGCGGGAGGGAGAACTGCTCGCCTGGTGGGACAAGCATTCGGCGAATTACCCGGACCTGCATTGGAACGAATTCGCGGCGGCGACGGGATCGACGCTCGGTATGTTCATGCTGTTTCTCGCGGCCAGCGATCCGCTGTTGGAGGACCGACAGGCGAAGGAAATCCGCAATCGGTACTTTCCTTCCATCTGCGGACTGCATATTCTGCTCGATTATTTGATCGACCAGGCGGAGGACCGGGAAGGCGGGGATTTGAACTTCTGCAGCTACTACAACGACCAGCCGATGCTCAACGAGCGGATGGAACGCATGGTTCAAGCCGCCAGATCGGCTGCCGAAGGGCTGCCGTTCGGACATTTTCACCGGATGATCGTGGAGGGGCTCGTCGCGCTGTACTTGTCCGATCCGAAAGTTCGGGATCAGCAGGACGTGCGGATGACCGCCAGGCTGCTCATGAAGGGCAGTCCGTGGACGAGGGTGTTTTTCTGGCTGAACAGCCATTGGATAAGAAAAGCCATGTAGAGGCTAGAACTACGGGGAGGAATTTGGAAATGAGCGCAGTAAAAAAGATCGCGGTATTGACGAGCGGCGGAGATTCGCAAGGGATGAACGCGGCGGTTAGAGCCGTCGTTAGGAGCGCGTTGTTCCGCGGCATTGAAGTTTACGGAGTGCAAAGAGGCTACCAGGGCCTGATCAATCAGGATCTGAGACCGATGGATCTGCGCAGCGTGGGCGACATCATTCAACGTGGAGGCACCATTCTCCAGACCGCCCGCTGCAAGGAGTTCATAACGCCGGAAGGCCAGCAGCGCGGGGCTGAAGTGCTTCGCGAGCAGGGCATCGACGGCCTGGTCGTCATCGGAGGCGACGGCTCGTACCAGGGAGCGAACAAGCTGAGCAAGCTGGGGATCAAGACGATGGGTCTTCCGGGCACGATCGACAACGACATTCCGTTCACCGATTTCACGATCGGCTTCGACACGGCGGTCAGCATCGTCGTGGACGCGATCAACAAGCTGCGCGACACGATGACTTCGCACGAGAGATCGTCCGTCGTGGAAGTGATGGGACGCCACTGCGGCGACATCGCGCTGTACGCAGGTCTCGCGAGCGGGGCGGAAGCGATTCTCGTTCCCGAAGTTCCGTTCGACATTAAGGATATTTCGCTGCGCATGAAGGACAACTTCCAGAAGGGCAAGCGGCACGGCATCGTCGTCGTGGCGGAAGGCGTAGGCTCCGGCGAGGAAGTGGCCAAGAACATTACCGAGTACAGCGGCATCGAGCCTCGCGTAACCGTGCTCGGACATATCCAGCGCGGGGGCGCTCCGACGCACAACGACCGCATTCTGGCGAGCCGTCTGGCCGATTTCGCCGTACAGCGCCTGATCGAAGGGGATTCCGCCAAAGGAATCGGCATCGTCAAGGGAGAATTCGTGGCGACGGATATCGACAAAGTTGTGTCGACGAAGAAGACGTTTAACTTGGATCTGTACAATTTGGCGCTGCGTTTGGCGCAATAAATCGCAAGATGGGGCTGTAAGCCCGGGCTGCTTCCCGATAGAAGGGAAGCGGCCTTTTTTTGTATGTATTTCGCCCTAGCGCGGAATGCTTATATCCATTATAATAGCGGTTGAGAGAACAAAATTTCATTTAAAATGAACAAAATTTCAAAATTCAGCTCTGCGAATGGTGTGAACTTTGTTGGATAACGACAAGATCAGGAAAGTCGTGGAAGCCGCCAAACTATACTATCAACTGGACTACAGCCAAAATCAGATCGCCGAGGCTCTGGGGGTGTCCAGGCCGACCGTATCGCGGCTTCTCCAACAGGCGAAGGCGGAAGGCGTCGTCACGATCGAGATCAAGGACCCTACGGAAGATGTCGAAGTTTTGCGATGCATGCTGAAAGAGCGCTTCCAGCTCAAGAACGCCGTCGTCGCTTTCACTCCGACCTATGACGACAGCGTCGTGAAGAGGTACATCGGCCAGGCGGCCGCCGCCTATGTCATGGAGCTGGTCAAGGACGGGGATACGATCGGGGCGTCGTGGGGCTCCACGATGTATCAGGTGGCGCTTCATCTGAAGGCGAAGTCATTGAACAACTCCTTCGTCGTTCAATTGAACGGGGGAGTCAGCGATGCGGATATTCTTATCTCGCCGTCGGAGATCGTCCATCTGTTCGGCAGGGCGTTTAACGTAACCCCTTACTTCATGTATTTGCCGGCGATCGTCGACCATATTCTCGTCAAGCAGGCGATGCTGACTGACCGGCACATTCGCAGGGTAATGGATATGGGGCAGAACGCCAACATCGCGGTATTCACGGCGGGCGCCCCCACGGCGGATTCGGTGCTGATCAATTCGAATTATATGCGCAGCGACGAATTGGAGACGATAAAGACGAGAGCCGTCGGCGACATCTGCTCGCGCTATTACGACGCGGACGGAGAGATCTGCCTGCCGAGTCTGAACGAGCGCACGGTAGGCATCGAACTGGCGGATCTGCGCAAGAAGGAGCACTCCATTCTCGTCGCCGGCGGAGCGTCCAAGGTGAACGCCATCTGCGGGGCGCTGCGCGGCAAATACGGCAACACGTTGGTGACGGATCAGATTACAGCCAAAGCATTGCTTAAAAAAACGGACATTTAGGAGAATCGACCCTATGACCCCTGAACAAATTGCAGCAACAATCGACCATACGCTGTTATTGGCGACAAGCACGGAGCGGGACATCGTTCGCATTTGCACGGAGGCGAAGCAGTACGGATTCGCGACGGTATGCGTGAATCCGTACTGGGTTCCGACGGCCGCGCGGGAGCTGGCCGGAAGCCCGGTCGGCGTGACGACGGTAATCGGATTCCCGCTCGGGGCCAGCCGAACGGAGATCAAGGCTGCGGAAGCGGAAGACGCGATTCGCGCCGGCGCGACCGAGATCGACATGGTGCTGAACGTCGGCGCGTTGAAATCCGGCCTTAACGATGCCGTGAAATGGGACATCGAGCAGGTCGTGCAGGCATGCAAGGGCAAAGCCGCCGTCAAGGTCATTATCGAAACCTGCTATTTGACCGACGAGGAGAAGCGGGTTGCCTCGCAGCTGAGCAAGGAAGCGGGAGCCGACTTCGTGAAGACTTCGACGGGCTTCGGCACAGGCGGCGCGACGGTGGAGGATATCGCTCTGATCCGCAGCGTCGTCGGCCCCGAGATGGGCATCAAGGCTTCGGGCGGCGTGCGGAATCTCGAGGTGGCCGGCAAGCTGATCGAGGCCGGAGCGACAAGGCTCGGAGCCAGCTCCTCGATCGCAATCGTCACGGGCGGAACCGCCCAAGGGTACTGAGAGGGGGACGCTGGGTGAGAACCGTTGACCTGATTACGAAAAAAAGAGACGGCGGCGAACTGACGGAATCAGAAATCCGTTACTTGATCCAAGGGTATACGGACGGTTCGATTCCGGATTATCAGATGTCGGCGATGGCGATGGCGATCTTCTTCCGCGGCATGACGCCGGAAGAGAGAGCGATTCTGACGATGGCCATGGTCGATTCGGGAGAGACGATCGACCTGTCCGCCATTTCGGGCGTCAAAGTGGACAAGCATAGCACGGGAGGCGTAGGAGATACGACGACGCTGGTGCTGGCGCCGCTCGTCGCCGCCATCGGCGTTCCCGTCGCGAAGATGTCGGGACGAGGACTCGGCCATACGGGCGGAACGATCGACAAGCTGGAGTCGATTCCGGGCTTCCACGTGGAGATCGGGGGCGACGAGTTTATCGAGCTGGTCAATCGCAACGGCGTCGCCGTCATCGGCCAGAGCGACAATCTGACGCCCGCGGACAAGAAGCTGTACGGGCTCAGGGACGTCACCGGCACCGTTAACTCGATTCCGCTCATCGCCAGCTCGATCATGAGCAAGAAGATCGCTTCGGGAGCGGACGCCATCGTGCTCGACGTCAAGACCGGCGACGGCGCGTTCATGAAGGAAATGTCCGAGGCGGAGGAGCTTGCGGCCTGCATGGTGGACATCGGCAGCCGCGTCGGAAGGAAGACGGTCGCCGTGCTGTCCGACATGAGCCAGCCGCTGGGCAATGCGATCGGCAACGCCCTGGAGGTCAGGGAAGCGATCGATACGCTCAGGGGACAAGGACCGGAAGATCTGACGGAGCTGTGTCTGACGCTAGGCAGCCACATGGCCGTCTTGTCCGGAGCGGCTTCAAGCAAGGAAGAGGCCAGGGCGCTGCTCGAGCAAGCCATCGCAAGCGGCAAGGCGCTCGAGAAGTTCAAGGCGTTCCTGGCGGCGCAGGGCGGCGACGCTACCGTCGTCGACGAGCCGGAGCGTCTGCCGGCCGCCAAGCGGTTGATCGAGGTGCCGGCGAAGGAATCCGGCTACGTTGCTTCGATCGCGGCCGAACGAATGGGGCTGGCGGCGATGCTGCTCGGAGCGGGCCGCGCGACCAAAGAATCGAACATCGATCTGGCGGTCGGCATCGTCCTGCGCAAGAAAATCGGGGATGCGGTGCAAGCGGGCGAGTCTCTTGCAACCGTCCATGCCAACGAAATCGGCGTAGAGGAAGCGATCGCGCGCATCTACGAGTCGATCTCGATTCGGCCCGAATCGGTGGAGCCACCCTCGCTCGTCGTCGGTGAAGTTCACGCGGATGCGTGACGACGGCCAAGCGATTTGGCAATATTGGGTTATACTTTTAAAGGGGGTGAAACAACAATGGGCCAGTTGCTAAAACGAATGAACGAGGCGACAGCGCATATTCAGTCTTTGATACCGGGGCGGCCGAGCATCGGCCTGATTCTCGGTTCCGGCTTGGGCGAGCTGGCCGACGACATTCAGGACGCTGTCCGGATTCCTTACGAGTCGATTCCGCATTTTCCGGTATCGACGGTGGAGGGCCATGCGGGGCAGCTCGTAATTGGCCGACTCCATGATCGCACGGTTATTGCCATGCAGGGGCGGTTTCATTATTACGAAGGGTACACGATGCAGGAAGTGACTTTCCCGGTTCGCGTCATGAAGGCGCTCGGGGTCGATCATCTTATCGTTACCAACGCGTGCGGAGGCATGAACCCGGCATTCGAGCCGGGAGATCTGATGCTGATCCGGGATCATCTGAACATGACCGGAGCCAATCCGCTGATTGGAGAGAACGAGCCTTCGCTGGGGCCTCGTTTTCCGGATATGAGCCGGGCGTATACACCAGATTTGCTCGAGCTCGTCCGCGAGACGGCGCAGTCGCTGGGGATCAGCGTCAAGGAAGGCGTGTACGCCGGAATTACCGGCCCGTCCTACATGACGCCTGCCGAGCTGACGATGCTGCGCTTGATGGGCGGCGACGCGGTGGGGATGTCCACCGTGCCGGAGGCGATCGTAGCGAGCCATATGGCGATGAAAGTCATCGGAATCTCCTGCGTGACGGACATGGCAATCGGCGAACATCTGGAGCCGCTCAGCCATGAACAAGTTATTGAGGTCGCGAATCGGACGAAGCCGAAGTTCATTTCGCTCGTCAAAGCGGTCGTTCAACGGTTGTAGAACGGAATTCCGCAATCGCGTTACCGCAGCAACAACACTACTCCACCTTACTCTGAAGGAGAGCTAAGACATGACAAAAACGACTAAGCTTCTTACCGGAATCATGCTGGTCGCTTCCTTGACCTTGACGGCATGCGGAGCTAAAAACAACAACAACGGCGGCGGAGCGGCAAGCCCGAGCGCTTCTCCAAGCGCATCTCCGATCGCAAGCGAGAGCGCGTCTCCGAGCGATGCGGTAGACGGCAAAGGCTTCAAATTCGGGATGGTTACCGACGTAGGCGGCGTTAACGACAAGTCGTTCAACCAGAGCGCGTGGGAAGGCCTGAACAAACTGAAAGACGAGACGGGCGCGGAAGTCAAATATCAGGAGAGCAAAGAAGCGACGAACTATTTGACGAACCTGAATAAATTCGTGCGCGACGGCTACAACCTCACTTGGGGCATCGGATTTTTGCTCGGCGACGCGGTGAAGGACGCGGCGGATAAAAACCCGGACGCTCACCTGGCCATCATCGACAGTGTCGTCGAAGCGCCTAACGTCGCGTCGATCACGTTCGCAGAGAACGAAGGCTCGTTCCTGGTCGGCGTAGTCGCGGGTTTGATGACGAAAACGAACAAAATCGGCTTCGTCGGCGGCATCGACATTCCGGTCATCAAACGGTTCGAGCTCGGTTTCGTAGCCGGCGTAGCCGCAGTGAACCCGGACGCGAAAGTGGAGATCAACTATACGGGCGCGTTCGACAAAGCGGATCTGGGCAAAGCGGCTGCGGCTTCGATCTACAACGCCGGCGCCGACATCGTCTTCCACGCGGCTGGCGGCACGGGCAACGGAGTCTTCAACGAGGCGAAAGAGCGCAACAAATCCGCGGCTGCGGACAAGAAAGTATGGGTTATCGGCGTAGACAAAGACCAATCGCTCGAATTCGGCGACGACGTGACGCTGACGTCCATGCTTAAGCGCGTAGACGAAGCGGTATACCGCGTGTCGAAGGAAATGATCGAGGGCAATTTCCCGGCCGGTCAAATTACGACGCTCGGCCTGAAGGACAACGCGGTGGGCTTGCCCGAAACTTCGACGAAAAACGTTCCTCAAGAGGTTCTCGACAAAGTCGAAGAGTACAAGCAAAAAATCATTAGCGGCGAAATTACGGTGCCGACTGCCCAGTAATTACTAACCGATAAAGGGTGCGACTATGGAACAGGCGAAAACAGTCGTAGAAATGCGCAACATTACGAAACGTTTCCCCGGCATCGTCGCCAACGACAGCGTCAACTTCAAGCTGAGGAAGGGCGAGATTCACGCCCTCCTCGGCGAGAACGGCGCCGGCAAATCGACGCTTATGAACGTTCTGTTCGGCCTGTATCAGCCGGAAGAAGGGGAAATCTTCGTCAATGGGCAACAGGTCGTCATAGACGGGCCCAACAAAGCGATCAAACTCGGCATCGGCATGGTGCATCAGCATTTCAAGCTGGTGCACCCTTTTACCGTCACGGAAAACATCATTCTCGGAAGCGAGCCCCGGAAGTGGATGGGGCTGGCCGTGGACAAGAAGCAGGCCTACGAGAAAGTAGACCGGCTGTCCAAGCAATACGGATTAAATGTGGACCCTTATGCGAAGATCGACGAAATCTCGGTCGGCATGCAGCAGCGGGTTGAAATTTTGAAGACGTTGTACCGCGGAGCGGACATTTTGATTTTCGACGAGCCTACGGCGGTGCTGACTCCGCAGGAGATCGGCGAGCTGCTCGTCATTATGCGCAATCTGGTCGGTCAAGGCAAGTCGATCGTGCTTATTACCCACAAACTGAAGGAAATTATGGCGATTGCCGACAGCGTGACGATCGTTCGCCGCGGCAAAGTCATTGACAGCTTGCCGGTTGCCGGCACCAATCCGAACCAGCTGGCCGAGAAGATGGTCGGCCGGGAAGTGTCGCTTAAGCTCGACAAGAAGGATGCCGTGCTCGGCGAGCCGATATTGGAAGTCGAAGGCCTCGTCGTCAAAGGGCGCCAAGGTTTGAACGCGCTTAACGAAACGTCGTTCGTGCTGAAGCGAGGAGAAATTCTGGGCATCGCGGGCGTCGAAGGCAACGGCCAGAGCGAGCTGATCGAGGCGCTTACGGGCCTTCGTCCGGTCGCCGGCGGGTCGATCAAAATGGCGGGCGCAGAAATTGCCGGGGAGAAGACGAGGAAGATTTCCGAGGCAGGCATCTCGCTTATTCCGGAAGACCGGCATAAGCATGGACTCGTGCTCGATTTTCCCGTACGGGACAACATGGTGCTCGAAACGTACTACCAGCCGCAGTTCAACAAGCGGGGATTTCTCGATTACGAAGCGATCGGCAAGCATGCGGAGCGGCTCGTCAAAGACTTCGACGTGCGGACTCCGTCCATTATGACGGACGCGCGCGCGTTGTCCGGAGGCAATCAGCAGAAGGCGATCATCGCCCGGGAAGTCGACAAAAACCCCGAAGTGCTGATCGCCGCCCAACCGACCCGCGGATTGGACGTCGGCGCGATCGAATTCATTCACAAGCGGCTCGTGGAGCAGCGCAACATGGGCAAGGCGGTACTGCTCGTCTCGTACGAGTTGGACGAGATCATGCAGCTGTCGGACCGGATCGCGGTCATTTATGAAGGACGCATCGTCGGGGAAGTCAAGCCTTCCGAGACGAACGACCAGGAGCTCGGCCTGATGATGACCGATTACAAGCAGAAGCAAGGAGGGGCGGGCAGTGAACAAGCTGATTAAAGCATTTACAAAAGATTCCGCGATTGTTCCTCTTGTCGCCATCCTGCTCGGCTTGATCGTCGGGGCGATCATCATGCTGATCGGAGGCTACGATCCGATTCTTGCTTACCGCTCCTTGCTGGATACCGTATTCGGCAACCGGTACGACTTCGGCGAGACGCTGACGGCGATTACTCCGATCCTGTTCACCGGTCTAGCGGTCGCGTTTGCTTTCCGTACCGGACTGTTCAATATCGGCGCCGAAGGGCAGTACATCATGGGCATGACCGGGGCGACCGTCATCGGCGTCACCATGAACCTTCCCTGGTACATTCACGCTCCGCTCGCGGTTGTCGTAGGGGCGCTCGTGGGCGGCGTCTGGGGAATGATTGCCGGTTACTTGAAGGCGGCCAGAGGCGTGAACGAAGTCATCACGACGATCATGCTCAACTGGATCGCGCTGCATCTGGCGAACTATATCGTCAGGCGCTTCCTGCTCGAACCGGGCAAGGGCAGATCGTACATGGTCGACGATTCGGCATCCGTCGCGATCGGCTGGCTGTCGCGGTTCATGGACGACGCGCGGATGCACTGGGGAATGGTCGTTGCGCTTCTGGGAGTTATTTTCTTCTACTATTTCCTATGGCGCACGAAGCAAGGCTTCGAGCTCAGAGTGGTCGGCTCGAACCCGGACGCGGCCAACTATGCGGGCATCAGCGTAAACAAAGGCGTCGTCAAGGCGATGTTCATTTCGGGAGCGCTCGCGGGACTGGCCGGCGTATTCCAGGTGCTCGGCGTATTCCACAACCAGGTCATCTCCGCCGGCCATACCGGCCACGGCTTCGACGGCATCGCCGTCGCTCTGCTGGGAGGCAACAATCCGCTCGGCGTATTGCTTGGCGCGATTCTGTTCGGAGTTCTGTCGTACGGCGCCGCCGGCGTGAGCTTCGGTGCGGACGTTCCTCCGGAAATTATCCGCATCGTGATCGGCTCGGTCATTTTCTTCGTTGCGGCCCCGGGCATCATTCGCTGGCTGCTGAAGCGAGTATCCGGCAAGAAACGCAAAGAGGAGGCGATCTAGATGGATGCGGCAACGATTGGGCATATGCTGAACACCGCGTTCGTATTCTCGACCGCATTGATCCTGGCTGCGCTTGGCGGCATCCTCTCGGAGCGTTCCGGCGTCGTGAACATCGGGCTGGAGGGACTTATGACCGCAGGAGCGTTTGCGGCCGCCGTAGCGGCCTACAAGGCGCAGGAGGCCGGTTACGGAGGGGCGTCTCCCTGGATCGGCGTCATCGCCGGGGCGATCTTCGGCGTGCTGTTCGCGCTGATTCACGCGGTGGCGACGATTACGTTCAGGGCCGATCAGGTCGTCAGCGGAATCGTCATCAACTTCATTGCGGGCGGATCGACCTTGTATCTCGTGAAGCTGCTGTTCGAGGGCGCCGGCGAAACGTCTCTTGTCAACGAAGTGTTCCATAAGGTCAAAATTCCGCTGCTGTCGGACATTCCGATTATCGGCGACGGTATTTTCAACGCGTACCCGACGACGTACCTGGCGCTTATTCTCGTAGGCGCGATTTATTACATGCTGTACAAGACGGCCTTCGGTCTGCGGCTGCGATCCGTCGGCGAGCATCCGAGCGCTGCGGACACAGTAGGCATCAAGGTGCTGCGCATGCGTTACGCAGCCGTGCTGTTGAGCGGCGTGCTCGCCGGCATCGGAGGCGCGACGATCGCGATGACGACGACGGGGTCGTTCTCGCACAATACGATTTCCGGACAAGGGTTCATCGCGCTGGCCGCGGTCATCTTCGGCAAGTGGAACCCGCTCGGGGCGATGGGGGCGGCGCTGTTCTTCGGATTCGCGCAGTCGATCAACAACGTGCTGCAGCTGTTCGACTTCTCGTCTCATGTCCCGTCGGAGTTCATCTACATGCTGCCGTACGTGCTCACCATTCTGGTGCTCGTCGGCGCGGTAGGCCGCTCAAGGGCTCCTGGAGCTTTGGGCGAACCGTATTATCAAGGCAAGCGATAGCTTAGCCCGTACGATCAGAGGCCGTTCCTTAAGTCATCTTGACAGATGACCCGGGACGGCCACTGTTTTTTTCATTGCGGCCAGACAATTATGAAAAAAAGCAATGCAAGCCGATTGGCCTGCATTGCCCGATAAGTGCGGTAAGCTTAATATTTGACGCCTTCGGTGTAGCGGTTGCTGGCGTTCCAGAGCAAGTATTCGTCTACTCCGCTGTCCTTCAGCGCTTTGATCTGAGCTTCTACTTCCGCGACGCCGTATTGGGCGTAGTGGCCCTTGCCGAGCCATTTGGCGGTGAAGTCCTGAATCCAGGGCCGGATGATCGGCTTCTCGTCTCCGAGCGCCTCCAGCTTCTTGTGCGTGTCGTCCATCGCGCCTTTGATCGTCTCGTACGGCGCTCTGTCGGGATCTTTCTGCTTGAACCAGCCGGTGCTGTAATGGCTCGGGTAAATCATCGGGCTGATGACGTGAACCGCGCTGGAAATTTTCACGAAGTCCTGTCCGATGCCTTCCGCCGCGGGAACGGATGCGGCGTAGCCGAAAATGTCGACGGACACCCGCACGCCGAGCGGCTCCAGCTCTTTCTTGGCGTATTCGACGAATCCCGTTACAATGTCGACCCGGCTCTGCTCGTCCTTCGTGAACTTCAGGCTGTCGGCGCGCTTCTCGAAGCCCTCTGGGAAGCGGACGTAGTCGAACTGGATTTCCTTGAAGCCCAGCTTGGCGGCTTCCTTGGCGACTTCGACGTTGTATTCCCACACTTCCTGGCGGTAAGGATTGACGAATTTGTCCTTGTTGCCGTTCTGCCATACCGAGCCGTCCTTCTGAACGAAGGAGTATTCGGGATGCGCCTTGGCGAGCACGCTGTCCTTGAACACAACGACTCGCGCGATCGGATAGATGTCATGCTCCTTCAGCGTTCCCATCAGCTTGTCGACGTCTTTGATATACGGTTGGGGATTGCCCAACTGCAGCTTCGGATTGGTCGTCTTGTAGGTGATGTTGCCGAGATCGTCCTTGATGTCGATGACCATCGAATTGAGCTCCGTGCGGTCCAACAGATCCAGCAAGGTCGCCATTCGTTCGCCTCCGGCGCTGTAAGCCGTTACATAAACGCCCTTGATGACCGGGGCGTCGGGCTGCGGATCTCCCTCGGTAACGGCGGGAGAATCTTCATCGTCGAAGTCTCCGGGCGCGGAAGGCTGATGCAAGGCGGTCTTGACCGCGTGCCAAAGTCCGTTGGACGGCGCGCCGCTCGAAGCGGAAGCTCCTCCGCCGAACGCGCTGTTAATCAGCAGGAAAAACGTCAAAAAAATGCTCATTCTATTCTCTCCCCATAAGCTCTGTAACAAGATTATAAACGAGTTAGGGGGGAGTAGACACAGGTATTTTGTAGTATTTTGCTGAAAAACCCAGAATTTTCGCCTATGAATGCGTGTTCAAAAAGTCCGGTTTTCAGCACCGAGGCTGGTCGTTCGCCTTACGGCGAACTGCTCGCCCATGCATCCTGGAAGGTTGGATGAAGACCGTTGATGAGGAACGTAGTAAAGCGTAGTGGAAGCTACGTGAGCACCGGAAGAACCGGCTGAATTCAAGATTCGACGTCGATTCCGCTTCCTGAAATGTTTCGTGATCAAAACCGGACTTTTTGAACTACCTCTATAATTATCTTCTGCGGAAATCCCCGATGACGTCTACGGTCTGGACGACATTAACGAACGCTCTGGCGTCGACGTCCTTGATCATTTTGCGCAGCTCGGCCAGCTCGAAGCGGGTCGTGACCGTCATCAGCATATCCCGTTCTTCGCTCGTGAACGCGCCCCGCGTTTTGATGATCGTGACTCCCCGCGGCATCTTGAGCAATCTGGACGCGAGCTCTTGCGTGCGATTGGTGACGATGAAGGCGGTCACTTTATGATGGGGCGTATGTACGGCGTCAATTACTTTTCCCGTTAAGTAGATCGACAGCATAGAATAGAGGGCGGCGTTCCAATCGTCCTTCAGAAAGCCGAGAGCGGCTACGACGAACGTGTTGAGCGCGACGATCAGAATACCGATGGGGAGATTGCGGTAACGCGAAATAATGGAAGCGACGATGTCAAACCCTCCGGATGAGCCGCCGTAGCGAAGCGATACGGTCGTGCCCAAGCCGACGAGCACGCCGCCGAACACGGAAGCGAGAAGCCGGTCGTCCGTCAGTTTGATCATGGGAATAACTTGCAGGAAAAACGAGGTGGCGGCGACCATGACGATGCTGAGCGCGATGAAACGTTTTCCGAGCACGCGATAACCCCAGAACAAAATCGGCACGTTCAGGGCAAAATACAGCCAGCCGATGTTCCAGCCGGTCAAGTAGCCGACGACCATCGCGACGCCGGACACTCCGCTGCTGAGCAGCTTCTCCGGAATCAGCAGCATCTGAAAGCCGAAGCCGACGGCGGCGGCGCTTAAAATCATCAAAAATACGGGGCCGATTACGGCAAACCTTTTCATGAAAGCACTCCTCTCGCGCGCATGGGAACAGGGACGGCGGCGTACGCTTTAGGTTCCCCCGGGAAGAGAGGCTCATTCAATTGAATGGTACTCTTTTCCTGAGACTGGAGTTTACAGGCGGGTTTGTGCTATAATGAACTGATCATTTTTTTGGAAGCCGTAAGTTGAAGGCCCAACACAGAAGGAGATTGAAAAAGTTTGAGCACATTTGCAGAGTTTGGTTTGGAGCCGGATGTACTTCAAGCCATATCGGAGATGGGATTTGAAGAGGCGACCCCAATCCAAGCGAAAGCTATTCCCGTTGCCATCGCAGGCAAAGACATGATCGGGCAAGCCCAGACGGGCACAGGCAAGACCGCTGCATTCGGCATCCCGCTGATCAGCAAGATAGCCGCATCTGAAGACCGCATCGTAGCTTTGATTATGGCGCCGACTCGCGAGCTCGCGATTCAGGTATCGGAAGAAATCGAGAAGCTTGGACGTTTCAAGGGACTGCGTTCCTTGGCTATATACGGCGGTCAAGACATCTCACGTCAGATCCGGTCTCTAAGACGGAAGCCGCAGATCATTATCGGAACCCCGGGTCGCTTGCTCGACCACATCAACCGCAAGACGATTCGCCTCGACGACGTTCAGACGGTCGTGCTGGACGAAGCGGACGAAATGCTGGACATGGGCTTTATGGACGACATCCAGTCGATCCTGAAGCTCGTTCCCGAAGAGCGTCAGACGCTGCTCTTCTCGGCGACGATGCCGGCGAACATTCAGAAACTGGCGCAGCAGTTCCTGCGCGAACCCGAACATGTGAAAGTCGAATCGAAGCTGCTTAGCGCGCCTTCGATCCAGCAGTACTACGTGGAAATCCAGGAGCGCATGAAATTCGACGGCCTGTGCCGTTTGCTCGACATGGAGCCGCCTGAACTGGCCATCATCTTCGGTCGTACGAAACGCCGCGTAGCCGAGCTTTCCGAAGCTCTGATGAAGCGCGGATACGCTTGCGACGGACTGCACGGGGACCTGTCCCAGAACCAGCGTGACGCCGTCATGCGCAAGTTCCGCGACGGCAGCATCGACATTCTGGTGGCGACGGACGTGGCGGCTCGCGGGCTGGACGTATCCGGCGTAACCCACGTTATCAACTTCGACCTCCCGCAAGACCCGGAAAGCTACGTGCACCGGATCGGCCGTACGGGACGCGCCGGCAAGGAAGGAACTTCCTGGTCGTTCGTCACGCACCGCGAGACCGACCACCTGCACTTCATCGAACGGGTAACGCGTCACCGCATTTCCAAGAAGATGCTTCCGACGCTGTCCGAAGCGATGGAAGGCAAGCAGAAGGTTCTGGCCGAGCGCATCATGGAAACCGTTCGTTCCGGAGAGGAAGTCAATCCTTACAAATGGGTAGCGATGCAGCTGCTCGAGCAGTACGACTCCGTCGAATTGCTGGCGGCTGCCATGAAGCTGCTTAACGGGGACAAGAAGGACGTCAATATCGAATTGACTCCGGAAGATCCGGTTCGCTCGAAGAAGCGCAAGTTCGAGGGCGGACGCAGCGGCGGCTATGGCAGCGGAGGCGGAGGCGGCGGACGCCGTTACGGCTCCGGCAGCGGAGGCGGGCAAGGCGGAGCTTGGCGCCAAGGCGGCGGTCAAGGCCGCGGCGGCGATCGCGGTCCGGGCGGATATAACGGCGGCGGACGCAAGCCTTACGGCGGCGGCAGCGGCAGCCGCTACAACAGCAATCGCGACGACAGCGGCTATCGCGACAATCGCGGGGGCCGTACCGAGCGCAGAGACGATTATCGCGGCAGCCGTTCGCAGAGCGAAGATTTCGTGAAGATCTAATCGCAGCAGCATACTGACCAACAGTCATCAGGGAGGAATCCCCATGGAAATGCGGGGCATGATGGGCGGCTTCTACAAAATATCCGAGTGGATTATGAGGCTGTCGGTTACTAACGTGTTATGGCTTCTCACTTCTTTTCCTTTTTGGTTTCTGTTCATTACGCCGTTCATCAGTCCGCAAGGGGAGGGAGACGCTGCGAGCGGCTCCCTCGTCTCGGCTGTCATTTTGATGGCGATCGTGGCTCCTTTCACCTTATTTCCGGCGACCTCGGCGATGTTCTCGGTCGCCCGGAAATGGGTGCTGGGGGACGTCGACGTTCCGCTCTTCAAGACGTTCTTCCGCAATTATAAGCAGAATTACGTTCAGGCCATGATCGGCGGCATCTTTTACGCGCTGTTGTTCGCGATCCTGATTATCGACTTCCAAGTCTACTTGAAGCAGATCAGCGGATTTCAGATTCTTGCCTATCTATTTATCGCATTAATGTTGTTGCTGCTTATTTCCATGTTGCACTTTTTCTCGTTGTTGTCCCATTTTCATATGAAAACGGTTCAACTGTTCAAGAATGCGCTTATATTGACGATCGGGCGTCCATTCCGCTCGCTGGCCATGGCGATCGGGGCAGTCGTCGTCATCGCCATCAGCTTGAGATTCACCTTTTTGCTGCCTTTCTTCTTCGGAAGCATTATCGCGGTGTACACTTTCTTCAATTTCAACATCGTCATTCAGAAGATGATGCTGATGAAGGAGCAGGCCGAGGCCGACTCGGACGAGGAGACCGACGATGCAAGCGAAGATGGAAGCCGGGAAGAGAAGAGCGTAAACCTAGAGAAGAAATCCCAGGACTAAACATTTTACTTTTGCGCTTTGCCTGCTTATAATGGGGATATTCCTGCCCTGTGCGTTACGACGCTTTATTGTTTTGAACCAATGTTTGTTTCCAGGGAGCTCTACATCGCCAGGCGGCTGACAGGCCCTCGAAAAGGGAAGTCAAAACCCGGGCTGCGGGCACCCACCTGCCAAAGCAGGTTCAGAAACATGCACGTCGGACGGCAAGGGCGGGTTTTTCTGTCTATAGGTCTTTAATCCCCGGGTAAGGCGTGGTATGATAGAATGTAGCGCCAAGGGTACTCGGAGGGAGAGAGAGCGTTTGAAGCGGATTCTGATCGGATTGATTCGCAGTCATGAACATACGAGCGACAAGGCGAAAGACCCTAAGCTGAAATCTCATTATTATCGCCTTTCGAAAGATCGCGCTTGGGATGAGATTAGCTCCATTCTGAAGAAGATGAAGGGCTACAAAGTTCTTCACGAAGTCCAGACGGTCGGGGAAATCGTCATGGAGAAGAAGTCGATGTCCGGACGCACGATGGATATTACGATCCAACTCGTCGGTACAAGCCCGGGCAACACGGCGGTCGACATCTATTCAGCTTCCCGCGGTTCTCTCGGCGATCTCGGAGCGAACTATCGCAACATACAGGAAATATACAGCGTACTGGATCGCAAGCTGGCGACTTACAAAGCTTAGACGGGCGCTTCAGACGACATAATAAAGCGAGGAAGGCGTCTGGCCTGTCCTCGCTTTTGTCATGTACGGGTTTGCGGATTAGAGAAGTTTCTTGACGGCTTCGATCGCCGCTTCGTAGTTCGGGTGCTCGGTCATTTCGTTCAACACTTCGACGTAAGTAATGCGGTCGTTCGCATCGAGGACGAAGATGGCGCGCATATCCAGGTGGAATTCTTTGATGAATACGCCGTAAGCTTTGCCGAAGCTGTTGTCCTTATAATCGGACAAGAGGAAGACGCGATCTACCCCGGCCGCCGCACACCAGCGCGCTTGAGCGAACGGCAGATCCGCGCTCACGGTCAGGATGGCGACGTTCTCGCCCAACTTGGAGGCTTCTTCGTTGAAGCGGCGCGTCTGCGCGTCGCATACGCCAGTGTCGATGGAAGGCACGACGCTGATGAGCTTGACTTTACCTGCAAAATCTTGCAGAGACGAAGCCTCGAGCAGGTTTTTGTTCAACGAGAAGTCGGGAGCGGAATCTCCGACTTTCAGTTCAGGACCGACAAGCGTAATCGGATTGCCTTTGAAAGAAACGGAACGTTCTTGGGACATTGGACGAAATCCTCCTTCATTGATAAGGTTTGCCGTAATCATTATAATCGTTATGGAATGCCATTGTCCAATCATTGGAAGCATTGATGTTGCGGAGAAGGGGTGGTCGCGTGGAACTGAGGCAATTGGAATATTTCGTGCAGGTCGCTCGCCTGCAGCATGTGACGAAAGCGGCCGAGGAGCTTCACGTGGCGCAGTCGGCGGTGAGCAGGCAGATTCACCGTCTGGAGGAGGAGCTGGGCATACGGTTGTTTATGCAGCGCGGACGCAACGTGCAACTGACTCCGGTCGGCCAGCTGTTCCTTCGCAGAGCGGAGGCGATTCTTGGCGATCTCGACCGTGCCGTCATGGAAATCCATGAATTTCTCGATCCCGAAGTGGGGGAAATTCGACTCGGTTTTCCGCACAGCTTGGGCATTCACCTCGTGCCGCAAGTCGTGGCCGCCTTCCGCAAAATTCATCCGAACGTCAAGTTTCGTTTTCGGCAAGGCATGTATCCTTCTTTGATTCGGGACGTGGTGGATGCCGAGGTCGATCTTGCCTTTATTTCTCCGTATCCGGAAAACAACGAGCAGGTGACGGGGGAAGTCGTGCTGACGGAAAGCTTGTTTGCCATTCTTCCGACCAGCCATCCTCTGGCGAACAAAGAGTCTATTAATTTGAGCGAGCTGAAGGATGAGACGTTCGTGCTGTTCGGCAACGGCTACTCGCTGCGTCCAATCGTCTGGGATGCGTGCAAGGAGGCCGGCTTCACGCCCAAGATCGGCTTCGAGGGCGAGGAGTCCGGAACGATAAGAGGGCTGGTTGCGGCTGGCATGGGCGTAAGCTTGCTGCCGGAGATGGCGATGTATGAGACGAGCTCGATGATGCCAGCCGTGGTGAAAATCAGCGAGCCTCAGGTGACGCGGACGATCGGCCTGATCCATAGATCTTCGGAGAAGCTTCCTCTCGTCGTGCAGATCTTCCACTCGTTCTTGATCGATTTCTTCAACAACGAATACAGGTCCCTTTGATCTAGAAAAGGGCAGCCCGGATCCGCGAAAGATCCGTTGGCTGCCCTTTGTCGTATGTGAGAATGGGTTTTCTTACTCCCGGTTGCTGCTTGTGAAGATCATGATATATTTGACAAGCTCCAGCAACGAGATCAATGCGGCGGCGACATACGTCAGTGCGGCAGCGTTGAGTACTTTGGCGACTCCGCGCTCTTCGTCCCGGTGGATGAACCCTTCCGCGACCATCAGATCTCGGGCTCTTGAGCTTGCGTTGAACTCGACCGGCAAGGTGACGAGCTGGAAAGCGACCGCTGCCGAGAAGAAGATGATCCCGAAGCCGATGAGGTTCAGCGAGCTGAACAGGAAGCCGGCGATGAGCAGGAACGGCGCGATGCCGGATGCAAAGCGAACGACCGGGAACATCCGGTGGCGGATCACGAGCATCGGATAGGACTGCTGATGCTGGATCGCGTGTCCAACTTCGTGGCAGGCGACGGAAATCGCAGCGATCGAGCGTTCGTAGTATACGGGCTCGGATAGCCGCACGACGCGAGCGATCGGGTCGTAGTGGTCGGACAGCGTTCCCGGCACCGGTTCGATGGGAACGTCGTGCAAGCCGTTGCGGTCCAGCATGCGCCTGGCGGCTTCGTAGCCGGTCAATCCGCTTGCGGCTTTGACCTGGGCCCAACGGGTAAAAGTTCCTTTGACCCTGAATTGGGCCCACAGAGACAACAGAAAAGCGATAATGATCAGAAAATCCATCGGGTGAAAGAACATGATGTTCGACCTCCATTAGGGTAACTTGTTCACATGAAGTTACTTTTCCCCAAAAGAAGAAGAAGAGCCTCGACGCAGGCTGCGGTTTGCGGCGTAAGCGCCCGGTACAGCTTCTTGGCCTGTCTCGGCTTTAATTGCTCAAGCACGGGCTCCAGCTCTTTGACTTCCCGCTCGAGCTGAGCGAGATGGACCTGAAGGTCCGCAAGCTTGCGATTCACGGCTTCGTCCGCCGCAACGCGGTTGTGCGGGGCGAATTGTTCCCGAATCTCTTCCAGGGAGAACTTCTGCGCCTTTAATTGTTCAATACGGCGCAGCCGGCTTAAAGTTTCGTCGTCGTATAAGCGGTAATTCCCGGAAGATCGTTTGGCGGGCAGCAGCAAGCCCAAGCCGGTGTAATAATCGATCGTCCGCGGGCTGATTCCGGCCAAAGAGGAAAGCTCTCCGATCCGGTAAAGGCGTTGTGCGGGTGGCTGATCTTTACGCATCGTTATCCCCTTCCTTTGTAAGGTAGTTCAACAAGTCCGCTTTTGATCACGAAGTCTATTCAATGATGCGGGTTCGGCGTCGAATCTTGGATTCAGCCGGGTCTTCCGGTACTCACGTAGGCTTTCCTGCGCTCCGTTCCTCATCCCCTGAGCTTCGTTCAATCTTCATCATACAGAATCCCTAACCATACAGTCAAACGTGATGCTTGACCTGTTCACTCCTTATTCGCAATGTTATGGCAGTCTTGTGAATATAACTTCATCTTATATTGCCTGAGCCGTGGGGAGTCTGAAGGCGGCGGTCGTGGCGGGCAGGTGGGAGGCGCTGCTATTGCGCTTGCCTGCTGCCTGATCGCACACAGTAGCTCGCCAGACGGTACTAACCCGCTGGCCCGCCGCAGGATCGCACGCATTAACTCGCCAGACGGCACTAACTCGCTCGGCCCCCGCTGGATCGCAAGCATTAGCTCGTCAGACGGTACCACTGCGCTTGCCTACTGCCTGATCGCACACAGTAGCTCGCCAGACGGTGCTAACCCGCTAGCCCGCCGCTGGATCGCACGCATTAGCTCGCCGTGCGGTACTATAAGCGCCAGCCTTCTGCCAGACCGCCCGCATTAGCTCGCCAGATGGTATTAACTCACTCGCCCACCGCTGAATCGCACGCATTAGCTCGTCAGACGGTACTAACTCACTCGCCCACCGCAGGATCGCACACATTAAATTCGCCAGGCGAGCTTAAAGGTCGCAATCGCGGTGGGAGGCCGGCAGATAAAACAACCGACCCACCTCTGCGGCATATTAACTAACGCAAATTGGTATTGTATTACATATAGTTAGAAAGAAGTGAGTCTAAACTACTTACTCACCAATGTGAAATCCCTTATTATGTAAAAATAAACCCAAAAACCTAACATTGAAAGTCCAAAAGGACATGAATGTTAGATTTTTGGCGTTTATAATCAACTTTTTTATGAAAATCGTATTGTCAAATCGGGAAGATCAACCTATAATGACACTATGCCTTTCTTAATATGTTAAGAAACATCACACGTAGGGAGTGGTCGTTGTGTTGAAGAAAAGTTTGGTGTCGTTAGGTGCGCTTCTGATGCTGTTTCCGACAGTCGCGTTTGCGGAAGATCCGTCGCCATCGCAATTGAACATGGGACTCGATGCATTGTGGGTCATGCTGGCGGCCATTCTGGTTCTGCTCATGCAAGGCGGATTTATTCTTCTGGAAGCGGGCTCGACTCGCATGAAGAACGCCGGCCACGTTGCAGGCAAGACGATTTTCACAGTAGGTCTCGCGTCCTTGGTGTACTGGGCCGTAGGTTACGGTATCGCGTTCGGCGGAGACGCTTCGGAGGCGCTGAACAAGTTCATCGGAATCGGCAACTTCTTCTTTAGCCCGGCTAACGGGGTAACGGACGGCAGCTTGCCAGAATCGGTCTTCTTCGTCTTCCAGCTGGCGTTCGCGGCGGTATCGCTGTCGATCGCATGGGGCGGATTCGCGGAGAGAGCGAAATTGTCCTCTTATCTGATCTTCACTTTGTTCTTCGTTTCGGTCATCTACCCGGTAGTCGCTCACTGGATCTGGGGCGGCGGCTGGCTGGCGGAAGACGGAGCGCAAGACTTCGCGGGCTCGACCGTCGTTCACTTGACGGGTGCGATCGGTGCTCTCGCAGCTACAATCTTGCTGAAACCTCGTATCGGCAGATTCAACAAAGACGGTTCCGCGAACGAAATTCTCGGTCACAACCAAGTGTTTACGGCTCTGTCCGTACTCATCCTGTGGGTAGGCTGGTTCGGATTCAACGCGGGCAGTACGGTAGCGATCGGCGACGGCTTCTTCGGCTTCGTAGCGTTTAACACGCAGCTCGGCGCAGCTGCGGGCGCTGTAGCGGCGCTGCTGATCTCCTGGCTCGTGAACGGCAAAGCCGACATCACGGCTACACTGAACGGCGCATTGGCTGGTCTGGTCGCGATCACTGCGTCCTGCGCATTCGTTGATCCATGGGCTGCAGTCGTCATCGGTCTCGTTGCCGGCGTACTCGTCTTCTTCAGCGCCAAATTCTTCGAGAAAATGAAAATCGACGATCCGATCTACGCCTTGTCCGTACACGGCGCGGCAGGGATTTGGGGAACTTTGGCGAATGGATTGTTTGCTACGGAAGAATTGTCTGCCAAAGTCGGCGTAGGCCAAGCGGGCCTGTTCGCAGGCGGCGGCTGGAAGCAGCTGTGGGTTCAGTTCGAGTCTGTAGTCGTAGCCGGCGGATTCGCATTCGTGGCATGCTTCGTCGTCCTGTGGGTTGTGAAGCAAGTGATCGGCTTCCGCGTCACGGAAGAGCAAGAAATTATCGGTCTGGACTTGAGCGAACACGGCAACTACGGTTATCCGGAGCAACTGAAAAAAGCCGGTAATACTACGTCCGTATAATTTTGACAGATTGTCCGCCGGCGCAATCACAGGAGGGGTATAGACCGCATGCACAATCCCATCGGGGAAAAGCGGTGGCTAGACATCGCCTGCGCCGACAATCTCGACCAACTGAAGTCGGCAAGGGAGAGGGAACAGCGTCTGCTCGAGGATGAGCTGGCTTCCTCTCCCTCCGACGAGGCGATCGTAACGCTGAACGAACTTCACGATGCGTTGATTGCCCGAGTGCTTATGCTGGCGGAAAACGATTTGGCACGGTCGGGGCTTGGCGCTCCTCCCGTGCCTTATGCGTATATGCTTTATGGCAGCGGCGGTCGGTTCGAGCAGACGATGCATAGCGATCAGGACAGCGGCCTTGTGTACGCGGATGCGACAAACGAGGCGGAAGAGGAACGCAACCGGATTTATTTTCTGAAATTGGCCGAAACGGCGGTCGAGCATCTGATCGCGATCGGCTATCCCCCTTGCGAGGGCAACGTGATCGCTTCCAATCCGGCATGGTGCATGTCTCTGACGGAATGGGCGGCAAGAATCGCAAGTTGGTTCGCCGAGCCGAGCTGGGAGAACGTCCGTTACTTGCTCATCGCGGCCGACGGGCGGGCGATATGGGGAGACGCGAGCTTGGCGGATCGGCTGCGCAGCCGCTACTTCGGCGATCTGCTCGGTCATCCGGTAATTGAACGCAGAATGCTCGAGAATACGCTGCGGCACAAAGTTCTGGTCGGCGTATTCGGCCAGTTGCTGACGGAGAGATACGGGGAAAACGCGGGAAGCCTGGACATTAAATACGGAGCCTACATTCCGATGGTGAACGCCTTCCGGCTGCTGGCCATGCGCGCCGGCATTCGCGAGACGAGCACTTTGCGGCGAATCGACGCGCTTCGGGAAGAAAATCTGTTGGACGAGGAAGAGTCGGTGGAGGCCAAGGAGGCTTTCAGCCTGTTCCTGAAGCTGAGATTGTTCACGTCGGTGGCCGTGGAAGACGGATATCTCGTCGGCACGGGGAAGCTTCCGGCGAACAAGTTGACCAAGGAGATGATCGCTCCTCTGAAGAAGGCGCTGAAGACGGGCAACAAAATTCAGCGCAAGGTGCAGAAGGAGCTGCAGTACCGGTTTGGCGGGAGGTGAAAGCGGTGAAAGATCCCAAGGATACGAATTCGAGGGGACGAATGTGGAACCTGTACAAGATGGGCGGACTGACTCCGGCGATCGCGTCGATGTTCGGTTCGGCCAACGCCCAGCAGATGGCATTCATCCGCTCGATGTCCAGGGAGCAACGCAAGGAAAGCGCGCTCGAAATGCAGCTGTCCGAAATGGATGCGGTCGTGTTCGACTTGGAGACGACCGGATTCTATCCATACAACGGCGATGAAATCTTGTCTATAGGCGGCGTCATTATTCGCGGGGGAAGCTTCGAGGAAACCGAACCGTTCTATCAGTTGGTCAATCCGAAGCGTAAAATTCCGCGTCACATTACGGAGCTGACCGGAATCACGAACGAGATGGCGGAGAACGCTCCGGATTTGATGCAGGTGCTGCACGACTTTATGGACTTTATTGGAAAAAGGGTGCTCATCGCTCACGGCAGCGGCCACGACAAGCAGTTTCTCAACAGCGCGCTGTGGCGGACGTCGAAAGTCAACTTGACGCACCGGATTCTCGATACGATGATGATCGCCAAATGGCTGGAGCCGAAGGCGATCCATTACGGGCTGGACGAAGTGCTGGACCGGTATGGCGTCGAGGTGACGGAGCGGCACCACGCGCTGCACGATTCGATGATGACCGCCAAGCTTTATTTCAAGTTTCTCAAACAGATTTTGGATCGGCAAGTGATGACGCTGGGGGAGCTGTACGCCTACTTGAGCCGTCACTGACGATCTCGAGGGGAAGTCGACTCCAGCGGGCTTCCGGTTCCTGCGCGTACACTCCGATCTCATGACCGGCCTCGGTCAGCCCGACAATCCAATACGTCTTCCAAGGAACGAACCCTGCGAGATCGCTCTCGCTGGGGACGATCGTTCCGGACGGATGGCTGTGAAACAAACCGACGATTTCGCGTTGGTTTTTTTGCGCTTCGAAGAAGATTTCGATCCAATCCTCGGGGTGAAAAGAAAACTGCGTTGCCGGACGGCCCGCAGCGTTGCGAATGAGACGAAACCCGCTTGCTTCGATAACCTCTCCCGTTACCGTCCCCATGATCACTCCGCACGATTCGAAGGGCAGGCGGCTGCGTACCGTATGCACGAGTTCATTTTCCAACCCGACGTTTATTGTGGCTTTCATTCGTCTTCCCCCTCCACCATCGAGTATGAGCGAACATGGCGGAAGTGGCAATCCCCGTTCATTGCACCTGCTTGCCGGGTTTGACCAGGAAGAAGACGAGCGCCAGCGCGGCCAGCGACAGCGCCGATACCGTGACGAACACGATCATGTGCGACTTGGCCATCAACCAGCCGAACAACGGGGGACCGACGGCGACTCCGAAAAACCGCAAGCTGCTGTAAAGCGATGTGATCATGCCTCGCTCCGCCTTGTCCACCGCCCCCGTAATCATCGTATTCAGGCAAGGAAGAAGCAGTCCGGTGCCGATGCTGCTGACGGTGAGCAGCCCGATGAACACATACAGATTCGTATTGAACCAGATAGCCAGCGCCAAGGAGGCCGTCATCATGGCGAGTCCTATATTCATCAGCAGACGGATGAGCACGCCGTTCTTGCGAATGACGGCGCCCGTCGCGTAGGCGGTCGTCACCATTCCGAACAGGGGGATAGCGAGAACGAGTCCTTTGCGAACGCCTTCGATCGAATAGGGAGGCTTCTCCAGAATGTCCGATAAGAAAAAAAGCACTCCGAACAAAATAAACAGCGCAAGCGATCCCGCGAAAAAGGAAGAGATCAGCCAGCGGCCGCGGTCGGCGAAAATCTGTCGGACGGAACGGAGGTACTGGGAGATCGGTTTCGGTTCGTCCTGCCGCTTCGGTTCCTTGATCAGAAAAAGAACGCCGAGCAGGGAGAGGAGGCAGAAGACGGGAAACGCGAAAAAGGCGGCATACCAGACGATGAGCGCAAGCAGGGAACCGAGAATGGGGCTGACCACTTTCCCTGTTCCGTTGGACGCTTCGATTAGTCCGAGCGCCCGGCTTTCCTCGCCGTCTTTGTACAAGTCGCCTACGAGCGCCATGGCGATGGGCGCGGTGCCGGCGGCGCCGATGCCTTGAAGCGCTCTGGCGGCGATGAGCACGCCGTAAGAATCCCAGATCGCTCCGAAGCCCGCCAGCACGCCCGCGCTGCCGTAAACGATAAGAGAAGGAACGATGACGGCTTTGCGGCTGAAACGATCGGACAAATAGCCGGCGATCGGAATAATGAGCGCCGCCGCGAAGGAAAACAAACTGATGACCAAGCTGGTCTGGAACTGGGAAATGCCGAGCTCTTGGCGAAGCGTTGGCAGAATCGGGACGAGCATGGAATTGCCGAGCACGAGCACAAGGGGGACGGTGGACAGGGCGACGTACTCCAGCGCCTTGCTCTTGGGTCGGTCGGGCTTGGCCGATGTCGATGAACTCGCTGGGCGATCGTCTTCGGCGTCGAGGTCGCTCGTGAACGTGACGGACAGCTTGCGTCGGGATTTCGTGGTCGCGGACACTTCTGCTCCTCCTTAAGTCGGCTTGTCGCGATGGCCGCAGATGCCTGTTAAGTTTCCCTGGGGGCTGGGACGGTATGCGCCGCGCGCGGACTTCCGACTGCTTAAGTTCATGAATCCGACACGGGTACCGCATGGAATGGGATTGGGAAATGGGGTAAGATAGAGGTAACATCTTAACTTGAAAGAGTGAGATCCTTGAAGAGAAATCTGGTTATTTTGCTCATAGCGGTTATCGCCGTAGCCGGCGTATGGATATGGGACGGAAGCGGCAAGAGCGCCTCCTCGGGCCAGCCCGCGGAAGCGTCGGGGCGGGTGCTCGGCGACATTCCCGCCAAGCCCGCGCCGAAGGCGAATCATTTCGCGCCGGAGTTCAGCTTGAACGAGCTGGACGGAAGCGGCTCCTACAGCGTAGGGGGCAAGCGGGATAAGGCGCTGATCATCAACTTCTGGGCGGCTTGGTGCGGTCCTTGCGAAGTGGAAGCGCCGGATCTGAAGGAAATATATGAAGACCATCAGGCGCAATTGGATCTGTACGCGATTAACGCGACCAATTACGATCGGGTAAGAGCGGCCAAAGACTTCGTGAAGGAGCAGGGCTTCGTGTTCCCCGTGCTGACCGACGCGGAGGGAGTGGCCGGAGATCTGTACAAAATAACGGGGTATCCGGTCAGCTTTATTATCGACAAGGACGGCGTCATACGCCACCGGATCGAAGGCATTATCGACCGCAAGGAATGGGATAAGCTGCTTCAGGATGTGCTCGTGTCCTAGGCCGCGAAGGCATTCGTTCGACTTTCCGTGCATAAAGGTTAAGGAGGGGAGGCGGCGGTCGATCGCCGCTTCCCGAGCCTGCGCCGGTCGGAGGGGAACGATGGAAAAGCTGAAGATTACGATAGCAAGTCCGGTTAGGCGTGACCCGGACATTCTGGCCGCCTTCCTCAACAGTCTGTGCGAACTGGAAGCGGGCGGACACGAATTGAGCTTTCGGTTCGTGGACGATAACGACGACAGGGAATCGTCGGACAGGTTGAGAGCGTTTCAGGCGCTGCAAGCGCGCAAAGGGATTTCCGCGAAGATCGAACAAGCCGATCGGGAAGCGGGAGTCCCTTTTGTATGCGACGAGAACGCTCACGCGTGGAACGAGCGGCTCGTATGGCGGGTAGCCGCGCATAAGGATGGGTTTATTCGCGAGGCGATCGCTGAGGGGGCGGACGCTTTGTTCCTGCTGGACTCGGACGTTGTCGTGCATCCCGATACGCTGCTGCGACTTCTCGATGCGGACCGGCAGATCGTCAGCGAAATTTTCTGGACTCAGTGGCAGCCCGGGAGCCGGCCGCTGCCGCAAGTGTGGCTGATGGACGAGTACGAGATGGCGGAACGAGAGCCGGGAGAGAGGCTGACCGATGCGGAAATGAAGCGCAGGATAGACGAATTTCTGGCCATGCTGACGGTTCCGGGCCGGTATCGGGTCGGAGGGCTTGGCGCCTGTATGCTTATCCGCGGGGAGGCGTTGCGGGCGGGCGTCCGGTTCGGCAAAATTCGTAATCTATCCTTCTGGTGGGAGGACCGTCACTTCTGCATTCGAGCGGAATGCCTCGGCTTCGGGCTGTTCGTCGATACGACGCTGCCGGCATTGCACTTATATCGTAAGGAAGATCTGGACAGGTTGCCGGAGCAGCGGGTGCACTGGGCGAATATCAACAGCTTGGATCAAGGCGGACGCCCCCGGCTGCTGCTGTCGATGGTTGTCCGCAACGAGGCGGAGGGGCATTTGCGGGAGATGCTGGGGAACTGTAGAGGGTATATCGATGCGGCGTGCATCATCGACGACGGGAGCACGGACAGCACTGCTGAAATTTGCAGGGAGATGCTGGAGGGCATCCCTTTGCGGATTGTGCGCAACGAGCATTCGCGGTTTCATCGGGAGAACGAGCTGCGCAAGCAGCAGTGGCTGGAGGCTATGCGTCTCAATCCGCGATGGGTGCTTATGCTGGATGCGGACGAATGGTTCGAACCGTCGTTCGCCGCAGGACTTCCGGCGATGCTCGAGCAGAACGAGATCGACGTGTTCAGCTTTCGCATCTACGACTTCTGGGGTGAGGGGCATTACCGTGAAGACGCGCATTGGCATAGTCATCGGCTTCATCGGCCATTGCTGGTTCGATACCGTCCGTATTTTCCTTTCGTATGGCCGGATGCTCCGCTGCATTGCGGAAGAATGCCTTCGAACATCTTCACGATGCCCAATGCGATCAGCTCTTACCGGCTGAAGCATATGGGCTGGTCCCGGGAAGATGCCCGAAGGCGCAAGTACGAGCGATATCGGGAGCTGGACCCGGAAGGCCGCTACGGAAGCAAGGCGCAGTACGAGTCGATTCTGGATCCGAATCCGCGACTGGTCGAATGGATGGAGTAAAGCTAACGGGCTAGCTTGCCTCTATGCTGCTGTTAGTGACGGTGTTGCCGGAACTGTTGCCGGAGCCCAGCCTCTCGAGCAGAAGCGGCTCCAGATACTTACGGTTAGAGAGAATGGCCGGATCGTTCGGACGGTAGGTCCGGGCGATTTCGTTATGGATGTAGGCAAGATCATGCCTGCCCAAGCGATCGTAGCAGACGCACAGCTGCAAATGGGGGAGCCACGTCTGGCAGGCGTGGTTCGTTAAGCCCCAGTTGGGCGCCGGCGGGAGCTCGATCGCTTTTTTGTACCAGTAGGCGGCGGTTTCGTACTTGCCCTGCTGAAGCAGTCGGAAGCCGATTCTGCAGCAAAATTCCGGGCGCGGTTCGCCGTATTTGAACGACAGGCAAATGGCATTCCATTCCTTGTCTTCCTCGCCAAGCGCGTGATAGCAATCGGCAAGCTTGCCGCAGACGGTGATCTCGTCTTCCACCCATCCTTGACCGTCGGCAAGGAAGCGCTCGTAGTGGATGCTGGCTTGCCGGTGTTCGCCGTTGTCCAGCAGTTCGTGAGCGTAGTATAGGCGATCCCTGGCAGTCAGAGGAAGTCCTCTGGCTTCGCGTTCGCGGTAAATTCGCAGATTTCTGCCGGGATCGGAATGTTTCAGCGGACGGTGAGCGATGGAGACGTCGCTCGCCCAAATCTGACCGCCGACGATGAGCACTTCATGCACCGCCCCTTCCCAGCGAAATCCGTTGGCTCTCTTAATAAGCCGGTTGCGCCGCAAGCTGTGGGAGACGTTGCCGTATTCGTCTTTATCCAGCTCGTAGATCATGGAGACAGCATCGACGAATGGGTCGATTTTTTGTTTGAGGGAGAGCAGCTTCTGGAGGTTGTCGGGAGTGATCACGTCGTCGGCGTCCAGCCATAGAATGTAATCTTGCGTCGCAGCGTCGAAAGAGAAGTTGCGAGCCGCCGAGAAATCGTCGATCCACTCCCAATGAAGCAGCCGATCCGCATACCGTAGAGCGATCTCTCTCGTCCGGTCGGTGGAGCCGGTATCGACGATGACAAATTCGTCGACGACGGGGGCAACGGCGCTGAGGCAGCGCTCCAACACATCTTCTTCGTTTTTTACGATCATGCAGAGACTGATCGAAACCATATCATTCCTCCGTTTCATAAGGGCACCGGATGCTCGGCGGCGTCAGGTCAATCTGTGCATGGACCACACGGTGGCGGCCTGCTGGGTGCTTCCGAGATTCAGATTGACGGTCAACCCGTCGCTAACATAGAAAATGCCGATCGTGTCGCCGGAGTTCAGCGTGACGTCTCCAGCCAAAGTAACGCTGGAAGTTCCGAGCACGGCCCGAAGATTCAGCAGGGTCACGTTGACGTTCAGGATCGGGAAAAAGCCAACGATCAAATTCGTTCCGTCGTTCGTTCTGCGAATGGCGAAAGCCGGATTGACTCCTGCTCCGATAGATAGATTTATGGCTGCGGTGGTCGAGTAGCTTAAGGTTGCTTTAATGGCATATCTTCCGGTTGTCGGGACGGTGAAGACGCCTGCTGCCGGATTAAACGCCGGATTGCCGTAATAAGGGCTCGTAACGATCCAGTTGAGGAGCTGCGTGCCGGTGGCGATCGTAGAGCCCGTACGGGAAGCCGAGAAGCCGTCTGCAAGCACGCTTGGCCCGGTGTTCCCGGTAGCTCCGGTCGCACCGGTGGCTCCGGTGGCCCCAGTCGCGCCTGTAGCTCCAGTAACGCCTGTAACTCCAGTAGGGCCGGTGGCTCCAGTGGCTCCAGTGGGACCAGTAGGGCCAGTGGCTCCTGTATCACCGGTAGTGCCAGTAGCTCCCGTAGCGCCCGTGTTGCCAGTGGCTCCGGTCGGGCCAGTCGCTCCAGTGTCACCAGTAGCACCGGTAGCGCCAGTAGTTCCCGTAGCGCCCGTGTTTCCGGTCGAACCAGTCGGGCCAGTTGCTCCTGTATCACCGGTAGAGCCAGTAGCTCCCGTAGCGCCCGTGTCACCAGTCACGCCAGTCGCCCCAGTGTCACCAGTAGCCCCAGTCGCTCCAGTGGCCCCGGTCGCTCCGGTGGGGCCAGTAGCCCCAGTCGCTCCAGTGTCGCCAGTCGCTCCGGTGGGGCCAGTAGCCCCAGTCGCTCCAGTGGGACCAGTAGCGCCAGTGGCTCCTGTATCACCAGTGGCGCCAGTAGCTCCCGTAGCGCCCGTGTTGCCAGCGGCTCCGGTCGGGCCAGTCGCTCCAGTGTCACCAGTAGCACCGGTAGCGCCAGTAGCGCCAGTAGTTCCCGTAGCGCCCGTGTTGCCAGTGGCTCCGGTCGAACCAGTCGGGCCAGTTGCTCCTGTATCACCGGTAGCGCCAGTAGCTCCCGTAGCGCCCGTGTCACCAGTAGCCCCAGTCGCTCCAGTGTCGCCAGTCGCTCCAGTGGCCCCGGTCGCTCCTGTGTCACCAGTCGCACCAGTCATGCCAGTTGCTCCAGTAGCCCCAGTAGCCCCCGTGTCACCAGTGGCCCCAGTAGGGCCGGTGTCTCCGGTAGCTCCGGTCGGGCCAGTAACTCCAGTCGCCCCAGTGTCACCAGTAGCCCCTGTGTCGCCAGTAGCTCCGGTGGGGCCAGTAATTCCAGTGGCCCCGGTCGCTCCTGTGTCACCAGTCGCACCAGTCATGCCAGTTGCTCCAGTAGCCCCAGTAGCCCCCGTATCACCAGTGGCCCCAGTAGGGCCGGTGTCTCCGGTAGCTCCAGTCGCCCCCGTGTCACCAGTAGCGCCAGTGTCCCCAGTAGCTCCGGTGGGACCAGTAATTCCAGTGGCCCCAGTCGCTCCTGTGTCACCAGTCTCACCAGTCATGCCAGTCGCACCAGTCATGCCAGTTGCTCCAGTAGCCCCCGTATCACCAGTGGCCCCAGTAGGGCCGGTCTCCCCGGTAGCTCCGGTCGGGCCAGTAACTCCAGTCGCCCCAGTGTCACCAGTTGTACCGGTAGCGCCTGTAGCGCCAGTAAGGCCTGTAGCCCCAGTCGCCCCAGTCCCGCCGGTCGCCCCGGTGGGACCGGTAGGGCCAGTCGCTCCAATGTCACCAGTAGCCCCAGTAGCCCCAGTGGCCCCAGTAGCCCCAGTGGCCCCCGTAGCTCCTGCGTCGCCGCCAGCACCAGTCATGCCAGTTGCACCGGTAGCACCAGTCACCCTAACACCGGGAGGTCCCGTAGCGCCGGTGGCTCCTGGAACACCTTGTATTCCTCGGAAACCCATTAGCCCCCGTGGCCCTTCCACTCCAGTCGCCCCGGCAGCCCCAGTCGCACCTGTGGCCCCTGTCGGTCCGACCGGGCCGACAGGCTGGGGAGGACGAGGCGGTCTGGGAGCCGGAGGCCGCTTGCGCCGATGCTGCTTCTTGTGTCCATTAGAGCGCGGGCAGCAGCACAGTCTCGTGATCTTCCTGCAACTGCGGCAGATGCGGGTGATTTTCTTTTTTCTCACTGTCATCCTCCTTTCCCGCGAGCATGAGCAGCTTGTAATTCTACAAAAAAAATACCTCACTATGGAGGTACATCCGAAAACTCTCTTGTTAAACTTATGATTACCCGCGCCTATCCATGCCCCGAAGAGTCAAATTGTGAGAAATAGCGACTTGTCCCGGCAAAAGCAAAAAGAGAGGCCGAAGCCTCTCTCGTCAATGATTGACCAGTCCGTTCGTCTGTACCAGCTCGGAGCCGGCGACGGAATCCTTGTCCATGCCGATCAGGGCGTAGCGGATACTGTCGACAAGCGCTTCCCAGCTGGCCTCGATCACGTTGGAGGACACGCCTACCGTGCTCCATGTATCTTTGAAGTTCGTGGACTCGATAAGCACGCGAACCTTCGCCGCCGTGGCGTCCTTCTCGTCCAGTACGCGCACCTTGTAATCGGACAGGTGAATGTCGCGGATACCCGGATAAAACTGCACCAGCGCTTTGCGAAGCGCATTGTCGAGCGCATTGACCGGACCGTTGCCCTCCGCTACCGTATACACTTGCTCTCCGGCTACATTGACTTTTACGACGGCTTCGGTCGTCATTTGGCCTTCGTTTCTCCCAACCGTAATCTTGAAAGAATCGACGGAGAAAATTTGCACGGCATCGCCGTAAGCGTCTCTGAGCAGCAGTTCGAGGGAAGCGTCCGCTCCTTCGAATTGGTAGCCTTGATGCTCCAGCTCCTTAATCCGGTCGATGACGTCGCGGGACTTCATGCCTTCCGGATTGACGTCGAGTCCCAGTTCCTGAGCCTTGGACAAAATGTTGCTCTGACCCGCAAGCTCGGACACGAGCACCCGCTGTTTGTTGCCGACGAGGTGTGGCTGGATGTGCTCGTACGTTTTCGAGTCCTTCATGATCGCGGAGACGTGGATTCCGCCCTTGTGCGCGAATGCCGCGTTGCCGACGTACGGTTGATTAACCGGCATGATGACATTGGCGATCTCGCTCACGTACCGCGCTACTCCCGTAAGCGACTTGAGCTGCTCGTCGCTTACGCATTCATAGCCCATCTTAAGCTGCAAAGTCGGGATGATCGAGCAGAGGTTGGCGTTGCCGCAGCGTTCGCCGTATCCGTTGATCGTTCCTTGGATTTGACGAGCACCGGCCGTAATCGCCGCCAGCGTGTTCGCCACGGCCAGCTCGCAATCGTTATGCGTATGGATGCCGATTGGAGCGTCGATGACCGATACGACGCGCGAGACGATCTCGCGGATCTCGTTCGGCAGCGTGCCTCCGTTCGTATCGCAGAGGACGATCCAGGCCGCTCCGGCTTCTTTGGCCTTGGCCAGGGCGGACAAGGCGTAGTCCGGATTCGCCTTGTAGCCGTCGAAGAAGTGCTCGGCGTCGAACAGCGCTTCCATCCCGCTGCGCTTCACGTAAGCGAGCGATTCGTAGATCATCGCCAGATTTTCTTCCAGCGTCGTCTGCAGGGCGGTGTGAACGTGGAAATCCCACGTCTTGCCGACCAGCGTCGCCGCCTGCGCGCCGGATTCCGTCAGATGCTTCAAGTTGACGTCCTGCTCGCAAGAGCTGAGCTTCCTGCGGGTGCTGCCGAATGCCGTTAACTTTGCTTGCAGCTTCATCTCGCGGACGCGACGAAAAAACTCGATGTCCTTGCTGTTGCTGCCGGGGTTGCCGCCTTCGATATAATGGACGCCCAATGCGTCGAGCTTCAGGGCGATTTTAACCTTGTCCTCGGCGGTTAGGCTGATCCCTTCGCCTTGCGTGCCGTCGCGCAAAGTCGTATCGAAAATACAAAGTGGAGTAGACATGCGTTACCGGAAAGCCTCCTTAAAAGTAAAAACAGGTGAAACTATTATACCATGGTTGGCATTAAATGTAGAGAGCGCGGTTCGTTGCGGCCATGTTCGGATCCTTTGTATAATAGGAAGCAATCAGGAGGGATGGATGTGAGCGCAAACGCGGGCAAAGGGCGGATCATTCTGCATATCGACATGAACGCGTTTTACTGCTCTGTTCATGCCGCCGAAGAGCCGAGTCTTTACAGAGGAAAACCGACCGCGGTCGCCGGCAGCGTCGAGCTGCGCAAAGGGATCGTCGTCACCAGTTCCTACGAAGCCCGGGCGCGGGGCGTCCGGACGGGAATGACCGTTCGGCAGGCGCTGAGCGCTTGCCCGGACCTGATGATCATCTCTCCGGACTTCGATCTTTACCGGAAATACAGCCGCGGCTTCATGCGCATCGCGGGCAGCTTTACGCCGCTGGTGGAAGCCGTATCGATCGACGAATGCTTCCTGGACATTACCGGCAGCTCGCAATTCGGATCGCCGATGGAAATTGCCGAGACGATCGCCCGGAGAGTACGGGAAGAGCTTTCCCTCCCTTGCTCTATCGGAATCGCCCCGAACAAGCTGTTGGCCAAGATGGCTTCCGATATGCGCAAGCCCAACGCAATTACGATCTTGCGAAGACGCGATATGCCGTCGCTGCTGTGGGGCAGACCTTGCCAGACTCTGTACGGCATCGGATCGCGCACGGCGGATAAACTGCTGAAGCTTAACATTCGCACGATCGGGGAGCTGGCGGGCGCCGACGAGAAGATGCTGGTCGACCGATTCGGCGTGTACGGCACGTGGATGAAGAACGCCGCCAACGGCGTCGACGAGTCGCCGGTTCAGCCGCTGCACGAAGCGCCCAAGTCGATCGGCCATACGACGACGCTTCCGGCGGATTTGACCGAGCGCGACCAGTACCGCCGAGTGCTGCTTAATCTGGCGGATCAGACGACACGAAGACTCCGGCGCCAGCGGATGGTATGCCAGACCGTGCAGATTACGATCCGGGACCCGGATATGCGTACGATTACGCGCTCGCTCACGCTGCCCGTGCCGACGGAGACGGCGGGCGACGTATATGAGCTGGCCTGCAAGCTGATGGACGCGCATTGGAAGGAAGGCAAGCCGGTAAGGCTGCTCGGGGTTACGCTGCAAAGCTTGTCTCCGAAGAAGGATACGCCGCTTCAGCTCGACCTGTTCACTTACGAGGAGGAGCCCAAGAAGCAGAGGTTGCTGACCGCCATGGACGCGCTCAGGGACAAATTCGGCGAGGGAGCGGTGCTTACCGCCGGAATGCTGGGAGACGATCCGTCGACGCTTATTCGCAATAAGAAGCTGAGGGGGACCTCTCTGCAAAAAGATTTTTTGCGGGAAAGTTCCGACGAATGAGCAAGGCCGGGATAAAGCGGATGTTCAGGCGAGACAATCTGTATTTTCGTTTGATCTTGGCCAGGTTTTGTATTATATTGAACAGTAGTGGGACTACTTTCGTACGCAACACCGATTGAAAATAGGAGGTTATCACATGGCTAAGTTTACCTACGTAGACAAAGACACATGCATCGCTTGCGGCGCATGCGGAGCGACGGCGCCGGACATTTACGATTACGACGATGAAGGCCTTGCCGAGGTGATCTACGCCAACGATGGCAACCACGGAATCACCGCAATTCCGGAAGATCTATACGACGATCTGCAAGACGCATCCGACGGCTGCCCGACGGATTCGATCAAAATCGCGGACTCACCGTTTAATATGTAATAGTTGAAGCGCTCAGAGAGCTCTTGCTTGGGACCACAGACCCAGGCGAGAGCTCTCTTTGTCATGCAATCTATGACTGACGTCATGAAAGTCACTTTTTAGACAAAAAGCAACATAAAGCCTTGTACCTAAGGTATAATAGAGGCAAAATGGTATCTTTTACATAGGCGGGCGGGGTGGAGTTTGAAAGGGAAAATTAAAAGAATAGCGATCGCGCTCAATGTCGTTCTTCTGCTCGGATTATTTCTCATCCATCAATCGGGAGCTTTGCAGAAAATCGATATTTTGCTGTTCGATTACGATATGAAGGCTGCGGCGGACCATCAGCCGGATCCGAGCATCGTGATGGTCGCGATCGACGATGCGTCGCTCGCGGAGCTGGGCAGATTTCCTTGGGATCGGGCGGTATACGCTCCGTTCCTGGCGAATTTGAACCAGGAAGGGAACGAGCCGAAGGCGATCGCGTTCGATATTATATTCGGCGAGGCAAGCGACAATCCGGACGGCGACATGGCGTTCGCGGAGGCGCTGGCGTCCTATTCGAACGTCATTTTACCCGTAACGGGAATTATGGGCGACAATTTCAGCACTTCCGTCGTCAGACGCGACGAATATATTCAGGCGCAAGGAATCGTTAAGCCTTATGAGCTGTTTGCCGAGCTTGTCCAATTGGCCCATATTAACCGCGTAGTGACCAAGGATGGCGTCATTCGCCAAACCTGGCTCAATATCCAAGGGCCCGACGGGGAGATCGTTCCTTCCCTGGCCTGGAAAGCGGCGGAGATGGCAGGGGCGGACCTGAGCGGGTATTCGGATCTTACCGATCCGAAGAAATTTGGAGAACCGGTCGCGAAGAACACGATGACGATCGATTATCATCTGTCGACCGACGATTTTCTCACGGTGTCTTTCATAGACGTGCTGAACGGCGAGCTGCCTCCCGATCTGTTCAAGGATTCCATCGTCATCGTAGGGTTCACGGCGGTCGGACTAACCGGCGACGGAGGACAGGATACGGGCGCATCTCCGATCGAGAAAAACTTCAAGCTCATGTACGCGCACGGGAATATCGTCAACCAACTGCTGAAGGGCTCGGAGGTCTCTTACGTACCGAACTGGGCGGAGCTGACGTTCGCGCTTATTCTGTTTCTTCTATTTATTTATCTGCCATGGAGATTGAAAAATATATATTCTATTCTATTGTTCTTGACCGTATTCGCAGCCGTATTGTACGGGCAGTACGCGCTCTATCAGACAGCCGCGCTGCACGCGAACGTCGTCCTGGGCCTGCTTGCCATGCTGCTCGCTTACTTGGCGAACGTGTCCCTTAAGTCTTATATGGACAGCACGCAAAAAAGCTTCGTCACCCGGCAGTTCGGCCGCTATATTTCTCCGGATCTCGTCAAACAGATCGTGGCCCAGGACATCGAGATCAAGCTGGGCGGAGATTTGAAGCATATTACGATTCTGTTCCTCGATATTCGCGGATTCACGCCGCTGTCCGAGAAGCTGGCGCCTGCCGAACTCGTCGATACGCTGAATACGATGTTCAACATGATTACGGAGACGACGCTGCGCAATTCGGGGACAATCGATAAGTTTATCGGCGATGCCGCGATGATCTTGTTCAACGCGCCCCTCGACGTGGCGGAGCATGAACGCATGGCCGTTCAGACGGCATACGAAATTCAGCAAGGCATGAAGCAAATTCGCGAGCAGATCATGGAGAAATACGAGTGCGAAGTCAACGTCGGAATCGGCATTCATACCGGTAACGTCGTCGTAGGCAATATCGGCTCTTATCTGAGGGTCGACTACACGGCGATCGGCGACAACGTCAACATCGCGGCGCGAATCGAATCGCAGACGAAGAAGGGACAGGTCCACGTCTCCGAGCAAGTCTACGAGCAGACGAAACGCTGGTTCCTGTTCGATGAAGGCGAAGACCGGATGTTTAAGGGCAAGTCTCATCCGATTCGGGTCTATGAACTGCTTGGACTGAAGGACGAGATGTAAAGGCCGCTAACGGCCTTGTACACCATTATAGAATTTGCAACTTAACAAAAACTGAACAAACGGGAGAGGAGCAATTCAAATGAAGAAATTAGTCGCTTATGCGCTTGGCGTGCTGTTGGTGGCATTGCCTTTGCTCGGCGTGTTGGCCCAAGAGGCCTCCGCGGCATCGTCCCGGGTCGCCGTCGTCAAGGAGCTTAAGGGCACGGTAAAAGTAAAGAAGTCCGGGGGCTCGAAAGAATTTACGGCGTTCGCCAAAATGAGCCTGAACGAAGGGGACATTCTGACGGTTGGAGCGGGAGGGTCCGCGGTGCTCCAGTTCGCCAACGGCTCGTCGGAAGACGACCAGATGGCGGTGTCCGCCAATACGACTCTGACTTTCTCCAAGCTTAAGGAAGGCAAAAACACCGTGACGAAAGTCAGCGTGCAGAACGGCTCGGTCTGGTCGACGGTCAAGTCGATCAAGAGCGCGAACGACGAGTTCACGCTGGAAACTCCGACCGCTATCATGGGCGTGCGGGGAACAAATCTGCTGGCCTCCGTTAACCCGGTGACGGGAGACTCCAAATTCATTATCGCTTCGGGCGTTGGTCAGATCGTTCCTACGAACAAGCGGACGAATGCGACGCCTCCCGACGTTCTCGTTTTTCCAGGTCAGCAAATCACGATCGACGATCGGAATCAAACGGACGAATTCCCGGATGAAGTCATTCCGGCAGATCTGTCTTCTTTCTTGAACAACGCTTCTCCGGCGATTATCGCGGCGATTCTCCAATCCAAAAACGCGATCGACCAAGAAAATGAGGAGTTCATCAACAAGAAAAAGAAAGAGCTTGAGGACGGTCAGACGGACTCTTCTCTCGAATTGAACACGGTCGATGACTTGAACCGTATTACCCAAAATTTGAACAATCTTGTCGCCAACATACTGCAAGAAGTTTTGAAATCCCAAATAATTGCTCAAGCCGAGCTGCAAAAACTGATCGACGAAGCGAATCCGACGCTTAAAAACAAAATTGATCTCGCCAACACGCCTCCGCCAGCCTTGACGGAGCTCGAAAAGCGCAAGCAGGAGCTTCTTAAGCAGAAAGAGGAAGCCCGTCTGGAAGCGGCCAAGAAGCAGAAGGAAGCCGATTTGCTGCGCCAGCTCGACGAAATCATGAAAAGGGTGGCCGAAGAAAAGAAGAAGCAGGAAGAAGCCAATCGGAAGGCCCTCGAAGAGAAGAAGAACAAAGCGAAGGAAGAGTACGTGAATAAGCTGGCCGAAGCGGAGAAAAAACGCTTCGAGGAAGAAAGCAAGAAGCGTGAGCAAGAGTTGAAAGATCGGACGACAATGCCGAGCGTTGCCCCGTCCCCGACAACTGGCGGAGGTGGCGGTGGAAGCAGCGGGGGAGGCGGCGGAAATCAGACTCCGACACCAACGCCAACGCCTACTCCGACTCCAGTGCCGGCGGCTAAGCCGGAGGAACTCACGGGATGGAAAACGACGACAGACAGTAATCAGGAACTGACATGGAAGATGACGGATTCTTCGACGTTTATTACTCATACGGTTCAAGCGGCTGCTTCCGTATCGCTTCAGATCCAATTTGATTCGAACGTATCGGAAGTACGGATAGACGATCTAGGTCAGTCGCAATCGCCGTTCGAGACGATCAAGTGGACGGCAAGTGGTCAAACCCAATCGATTCCGTTAAGGGACCATGGGATGAACGCATTTATGTTGACCGTTGTCCATGCTGAAGGAGGTCAACCTTCCGGGGGTTCGTATTCTACCTATTACTTGAAGGTTTTGAACGGAGAGTCCGGCCCGAATTGGGAAGAGGAAAATGATCCGTTGGAACTAAGATACGGAGAGATGCAGCAAGTCGGGTATGAGAGGAACGCTTCGGGTGTTTTTGAAGCGACGGTGCCTTTGACGGCGAGAGAAATTAGTGTGAGTTACGGCAATTATCTCGTCGAAGAGGCCGTCGTGAACGGATCACCGGTCGAGTTCGATGTCGAGTTCCCAAAGGTTCAACTTCATGTCGGTACGAACACAGTGAAGTTTCTTGTAACCGACCAACTCGGCTATTTCACGCATTGGTATACGTTCCATATTGAAGTGGAAGCTTTGCCCGAAGGCGTAGAGGCATGGTCCCTGCTCGTAAACAATCAATCCTATCAGATCCAGTTAACGCCGGATGGTGAATTTTATGCAGTGTTGCCGTCCGTTCAGGCCAACGATGTCGTCCAACTGACCATTCAAATCGGCGACGGCTATGGGGGCACCCTGGATCCGTACGCGGTCGAAGTGCAGGAGACAGAACTGAATCCGGGAACGAACACCGTTAATCTAGAAGTTTATGGTGATGATTATTACAGATACGACATTAGAATCACCGATGAGTTCGAGATGAGTACTTGGGTTCAGTTGACTCTGAAAGTCGGCGAAGTTCTTCTTGTGAACGATCAGCTCAACTCAGGGGGAATTGATTTTAATTACTATTCGAACGAACAATATAAAACCCATTCTCTGATTTACACCGGCGATACGTCTTACATTGCCTCGCTGCCGGTGGATGTGACGAGCGGCTGGTTATCCTTTTATGAATTTTTGGGGAACTTCGATTTGGATTTTGAGTTTGAATATGCCGACTTCCGGATCGAGTGGAACGGTCAGGTTCTGGGTGAAGGACAGGGATCCGAGGTAAATGGCTTGCAGCCGGGGGTAAATCTGCTAAAGCTGTATGTGGATCCGCTGAGAGTGTTCGAGCCCAACACGTCCGCAGTCTTTGATCTGTATTTCTACGTCGGAGAGATTCCTGGCAGTTTGGCTCTCCAAGCCATTACTGTGAATGACGAAAACTTCAATCCGATTGAAATGACCCTGGGTGAATTCTTGAGGTATACTGGGCAATTCCACCAGGAGAGTTTGGATGCTCAAATCGTCAACATTGATTTCCAAACTGCTCCGGGTACGAGGCTGATCGAAGACTGGACGAGCACTCAACCCAATGTGATTAGCGTTGTTCAAACCACCGAGAGTGCGGAAAGTTATAAAATCAAATACCAATACAACGGTCAAGGCTCCGTGAGCTTTTCGATTGTTCTGGAAGATTCCGAAGGCAAGCGTATAAACTATGAAATTATGATTACACCGCCTACTATTTGAGCAATGCCCGACGACCCAACTTTCAATTAAAGGAGAACTACCGTGACTAAAAATACAACCAGACGGTACACGATGGCTACGGCAGTCCTGCTGACTGCGGGAATGGCTTTTGCTTCGTTCGCCGGAGCCGCGGCCCCAGGCTGGACCAAGTCCGCCAAGCTGTACGAAGTGAGAACGTGGGTGGGACAAGCGGGAGTCGGACATGGCGATGGAGCGCTCAATGAAGCGACGTTCTACCATCCGAAGTCGGCGGTTGCGCTTGCGAACGGGAAATTGCTTGTAGCGGATTCCTCCAACCATCGGCTGAGAACGCTGGATGCGGACAAGTCGGCTCTCTATGCGGGCTACTGGCTCGGCGAAGACGAGGCGGGCAATCCGATCGGCGGCTTAAACGACGACTCGGCCGAGCGCGCAGCCTTCGATTCTCCTTCAGGGCTTGCCGTCGATGCGAAAGGCAACGTCTACGTAGCGGACAGCGGCAATCACGCGATCCGCAAGATCGCGCCTGACGGAACGGTAACGACGCTGGCTGGCAGCGGCTTAATCGGTTCCGCTGACGGCAAGGGAACGAACGCACAGTTTCATGCCCCGTCCGACGTCGCCGTAGACAGCAAAGGCAACGTCTATGTGGCGGATACGCTGAACCACTTGATTCGCAAAATCGCGCCGAACGGCACGGTAACGACGCTGAACGCGCCTTCGACCCGAGTGATCGAATACGTGCAAGGAGCGGTCGAAGACGCCGGGGATTTCCTGGACGGACCGATCGCGTCCGCCAAGTTCAATGAACCGAGCGGGCTTGCGGTCGATGCGAAAGACAATCTGTACGTGAGCGATCGCGGCAACCAGCGGATCAGATACGTCGATTTGGCTTCGGGCCAGGTGTCCACCGTTGCCGGCGGAGGAAGCTACGACGGATCGAACGCTTACTTCGTTCAAGGCGATTACGCCGATGGAGCGGCGGCTGAGTCACGCTTCAATTCGCCTGAAGGACTCGCTGTAACCGAAGACGGAGCGATCGTCATCGCGGACAGCTTGAACCACGCCGTCCGGCTGCTGCAAGACGGCCGAGTCACGACGATCGCAGGCGTTCCGACCGAGCCCGGCTCTACCAACGGCGTGACCGCGTTCGCGCAGTTCAATCGTCCGACGGACGTCGTCGCGCTTGCCGACGGCAGGCTCGCGATCGTGGACGAGCACGGGAACAAAGTGCGCATCCTTCAGAAATACGCCGCTCCGGCGAAGCTGCCCGCGAATCAAGGGATAGCGGTGCTGCTCGACGGAAAGCTGGTGCCGACCGAAGTGCCGGCGCAGCTGAAGTCCGGCGCCGTGCTGCTGCCGGTTCGCGACGTGGGCAAGGCGCTCGGCTACCAAGTCGGCTACGACAAGAAGACGGGAGAGGCGCTTCTCACCAAGGACGGAACCGTCTACGCGATCGCGGAAGGCAAGGATACCGTCAAGAAAACCGTTTCGGGTACAAGCGCGGCGTTGAAGCTGAACGCGAAGACGGTTTCGATTAACGGCAGAATGTTTATTCCCGTTCGATTCTTCGCCGACGAGAGCGGACTCGACATTCAATGGGACGCCGCGGCGAAAACCGTCGTTATCCGGAGCAAGCAATTCTAACAGCAAACGATAACAGGCCGAGCTGCTCCAGTAGAGCGCTCGGCCTGATTTTTTTCTATCGGGCATCCCGATTCCGTACTTGGCTTTGGATCGACAGGCAGCAGGACGCTAAAGTTCGGAAGCCGAGTTGTCGGCTATCGGAATGTGAACGGTAACCTTGGTCCCTTCGCCGACGGCGCTTTCAATGCCTTGACATCTCTTTCTTACAATTTCCATAATGGATTTATATTGAACGATTGAGTCGGAACTGCTGTGAGCAGAACGGGAAAATCGCAATATACCGATGCAATTCGTAATATTGATGTATTGTTACGGCAATATTATCGTCATACGCTATTAGAAAGTGCACTCAAGGACGCCTGATTCCATAAGGGGGAACAGCAGTGACCGCATTTTACAGGCTTTTTGTAACCGCTTTCGCGGTGATGCTTGCTTCATGCGCACAGGACGGCGCTACTGGCGATATTCGACCCCCAGACGGTCGAGACGAGCCCAATGCGCCGGCCAAGCTGCGCATTTTTTTATCCGATCACGCGCTTGCTGTTCCTGATAATGTCGACCAGTATATTGACTATATGAATCGCCAGGCGAATGTCGAGCTTCAAATGACGTTCATTCCTCACTCGCAATATTTGAATCAAATTCAATTAAAGTTCGCCGGCGGAGACTTTCCGGATGTGTACCAGTCATGGTCCGCGCCGAGCCAGGAGCTGATCAACGGAGACAAGGTTCATGTTCTGAATGGGTTGATTGAGCGGTACGGGCCTAATCTGAAAAAGAACATCACGGAAGCGGCTTGGGATTCCGTTACGGTGAAGGGGCAAATATTCGCCATACCTCAGCCGTCTGAGACGCTGCAGGGCTCCGTGCTCTATATTCGCAAGGATTGGCTTGACAAGCTTGGACTTTCCGCTCCGACGAGCTCGGATGAATTGCTCGATGTAATGCGGGCTTTCCGGGACAGGGATCCGAACGGCAACGGGTTGAAGGATGAAATACCGTTTACGATGCGCGAGAAGCTGGAATGGGGCGAAAATATTTTTGGCATGTGGGGCGTCGGCTCCAAGTTTACGGAAACCTATGAGAATGGAGAACTGTTGCTCGGAAGCGTTCATCCCCGTTATCTCGACGGATTGCGTTATATGAACCGCATGTACATGGAAGGCTTGCTTGACAATGAGTTTCTTATGAATACGATGTCGGTCTGGGATCAGAAGATCAAGTCCGGCAGAGTCGGAATTTGGGCGCATGCGCCGCGTGCTGCCGGCACCTGGCAGCAGGCGCTTGAACAGTCAGTCCCTGAGCAGGAGCCTGAGGTCATTGCGATCAAAACGCCGCGAGGAGTCGGATATGCCGGTCCGATCGGCACAAGATGGAGTCCAACCGCGAAGACGTTTATATTGATGAAAACGGAGGCGGATCCGGCAAAGACCATTCAATACTTCGACTGGCTGTTCAGCGAGGAAGGGAGATTTTTTGCGGAGAACGGAGTGGAGGGCGTCACATACCGTCGTGAGGACGGTCGGCTGCAATACGACGTTTCCAGAAATGCCGATATCGAATTTATCCAGAGGAACTTTGCCGCCCATGGCATGGATGAGCAGTTGGGGAGCGGAACAATGACCGATGACAGGATAAGGGAAAAGCTGAGCATTGCTTTCGCTGTTGCCAATTCGCAAGGCTTTGTGAACGAGACGGTCGGAATGCCTAATATTGATAACGATTATGGCCTTCATTCCGAATTCATCGAGCATGCGGCTCTTGTTATGATCGGAGAGCGCACAACAGAAGATTACGAACGTTTTGTGGAGGAATGGAAACGGAATGGCGGGCAGTCGTTTATAGACGAAAGGACGGCGTGGTACAAGGAAAATCGCCTGGTATCAGGCGGGCAGGAACAATCGCCGTAGCAGGGCTGTCCGACGGTTAACTGCGCAGCTCCAATTATTTCATGCGGGGGGAGTGCAATGTTCCGGGCGATCTCTTCGTCAATCAAGTGGAAGTTTGTCAGCTTGATGATAGTCGTTATTTTGCTGACCGTCTCCGTTATCGGCATATTCAGCTATCGGGACACTTCACGAACGCTGCAGCGCGATATCGAGCATTTCAGCGAGCAAATATTGAAGCAGGCGAGCTTTAACCTGAGCCGCTACTATCAATCCTACGAGCAAGGCTTTCTGCTGCTGGGCTCCAGCGCGGAAGTCCGGGACTGGATGAGCAAGTCGTCCGATGATACATCGGGCAAAGCGTTTACGTATTATAAAATCACAGACAATTATATTTTGCCCTTGATGTCACGGCATAACGAAATTTTGTCGATTTCGCTCTTGTCCGATAAGGGCAACGAAATTCATGTGGAGAACGGCTATTATTTTTTGAATAAGGATTATTCCTTGTCCGAGGAGCATTGGCTGGAGACGGTGCGCGCAACGGACAAGCTCTATGTGGAGGTCGGACTAAGCGAGCATTACAAATCAAGGGACAACAAAGCGCATCCCATCATGGTCATGAGCATGGCCAAGCAGCTTGGCAGAATCAATAACGGCTTGATTAAGATGGATATTGCGCTTGAGCCTGTTCAAAACATATTGCGCGAAATAAATCTGGGCGAGAATGGAAACAGCATGGTTATTAATGAGTCTAACGAAATCATCGTGCATCCTGACGATTCAAGAGTCGGCAGCCGGTTGCCCGAGGAAGTGGGAGCGAGGATTGCGAACAAGGAAAAGGGCTGGTTTTTTCTGGAGGAAACGAGAGAGATGGTCATTTTCGGCAATATAGACAGCACCGCCTGGAAGACGATAGCCATCATTCCGTTCGACGATATGAACAAAAGCATTATCAGGGTTCGAAACGTTACAATCGCAACAGCGCTCATTGCGCTGATTATGTCTTCGCTGCTCGTTGTCTGGCTGACTTCATCGGTGACGAATCGATTGACTAACTTGCGCCGGATAATCAAGCGGACCAAGCTCGGCAATATTGGAATGAGGGCGCCTGTCGGCGGCAACGACGAGGTAGCCGATCTTGGCGTTGCCTATAATCAGATGCTCGACAGGCTGGACGAGACGATTCATGCTCTGGCCGTTTCGAAATCGAAACAGCAGCAGGCAACGATGACTGCGCTGCAATCGCAAATTAATTCACATTTTTTGTACAACACGCTGGAATCGATCAACTCGATGGCTAACTTGGTCAATCATCGGGAAATTGAGAGAGCGGCCATTAATTTGTCCAAGATGCTGCGGTATACGTCCAATTACGAAAATTCGCTTGTACAGCTTCAAAAAGAGTTTGATCACACCAATCATTATCTGGAGATTTGCCGGCTGCGTTTCAGCGATCGCATCGCGCATGAGTTCCGGGTCGCGGAGGAGTGCAGGGAACTTCTTTGTCTGAAGGCGATTCTGCAGCCGATTGTGGAGAACAGCCTGAAGCACGGCATCGAGAAGACGGGGCAGGCCATTCGCATTGTCATTAGCGCCGAGATGGAGCAAGAGCATGTTGTCATCAAGGTCAGCGACAATGGACCGGGTTATTCGCAGGAAGCGTTGCAGCAACTGCGAGAGAGGCTGGCGATTCAGGATGCGGGGGAGGCGTACAGGGAACTGTCTCGCGTAGGATTGCTCAATGTGCAGTATCGCATCCGGATGTTCGATCAGCACAAGGATTCCGGACTGCACGTGTACAATGAACCGAATGGAGCCGTAACCGAGCTTCGATTCCTGAGACGACAAAAAAGGCGGGTGAATCCACATGCAACGAGTTCTCGTCGTTGATGACGAGCATCTGATCCGTTCGAGTCTGTGCAAGAAAATAACGGAGCTCGGTCCTCAGTTTATCGTATCCGGAACTGCAGAGAACGGGAAAGAGGCGCTTGAATGGCTGGAGACTTATTATGCGGATATTTGCGTGACGGACGTCAGTATGCCGCTTATGAACGGCCTTGATCTGATTGAACTCGTCAAGCGGAGGTTCCCCTGGATGCACTGCGTCATCGTCTCCAGCTACGACGATTTTAATTATGTCCGTCAAGCGCTGCAGCATGGCGCGATCGACTATATATTGAAGCCGATTGAGCAGGAAACGCTCGCGGAAGCGATGCTGAAGGCGGCTGACAGGCTGCGGCGCGAACGGGAGGATCGCGCTCGGAAGCTTCTTCTGCAGCATCTGCCTCATCACCGCAAGCTATTGGAGCATTGGGTGACGCGGATGAAGCTCGGAGAGCTGTCCAATTTGCCCTTGCTGGTTGTAGAGACGCTGGAAACGCTGGAGATGTGGACGGAAGAGTGTCTTGATTTGTTGATGAGTCTCAGCTTTGGCTGGCTGGAGATCGTCGCGGAGGAGCTTAGCCGCGATCGAATCGAAGTGCAACTGGAGGAAGGAGAGGATATAGGGCTCGGCGACGCGTTGATTGCAAAGGGAAAGCTCCGCTTCTACTTCAGGCTGTGCGCGGTTCGCAGGCTGGAGGAGGGGGCGGCGGCCGTCTACCGCGCATGCAAGGCAACGCAGGATCAACCGACCCGCAAGGCGCTTGAGGACGCCAAGCAGTATATCCGGGCCAATTACGCTACGAAGCTGAGCCTGCAGGAAATCGCCGAGCAAGCGACAATGAGCCGCAGTTACTTTGCCAATGTATTTAAGCAGGAAACCGGCATGACGGTATGGAATTACATTACTTCGGTGCGGATGGACGAGGCGAGAAAGCTGCTGATGCAATCCCCGATGAAAATGTATGAGATCGCCAAGGAAGTCGGATACGAGAACAGCGTATATTTTACTCAAACATTTAAGGAATATTATGGGTTAACTCCGGCGGAATACAAAAAACGGATGGAGGCTTGAGGGTTTGATCCAGTGGCGAATAATTCATTGCGCAAGCTCCAGCCTCCCCAGGCTGGAGCTTTTCTCGTTTCCGGATCATTGGAGAATAGTGATATAGCAATAGAAGTCGAAATATGGCCTTATTGTTGCTTGGTATTGAGTGATTTTATACTTGAATCAACAACAATTTTGCCAGCGAAGGAGAGCAGATATGGAACAAATCGATAAGAAACACTCACCAGGATTTCCTTTGCTCAAGTCAGTGCTCAAGCATCGAATTCTGTATGCGATGCTGATTCCGGGCATCGTCTATTTGTTCATTTTCAAATACATTCCGTTATTTGGAAGCGTTATCGCTTTTAAAGATTACAACATATACAAGGGAATTTGGGCGAGCGACTGGGTCGGCTTCAAATACTTCTATCAGTTTTTTAATTACCCGCAGTTTACAAGACTTCTCTGGAATACGCTGGCCATCAGCTTCTATCAGACGATCTTCGCGTTTCCAGCTCCGATTATTTTGGCTCTGCTGCTGAACGAATTGCGGAATGCAGCTTTTAAGAGAAGCGTGCAAACGATTCTCTATTTGCCGCATTTCCTGTCCTGGGTCATCATCGGCGGTCTCGGTTATATGCTGATGTCGCCGCAGGTCGGCCTGATTAACCAATGGATTGCCGCCTTCGGATTTGAGAAGATCCACTTTTTGCAGGAGCCCGGGTACTTCCGCTCGATCATTATTACTTCCGGCATCTGGAAGGAGATGGGGTGGAACGCGATCATATTCCTTGCCGCATTGGCAGGAATCAGTCCATCGCTGTACGAGGCGGCGAAGATCGACGGGGCCGGACGCTGGAAGCAGTTTTTGCATATTACAATGCCGGGCATTCTGCCAGCGGTCATGCTGCTCTTGCTGCTCAAGATCGGACATACGCTGGATCTTGGTTTTGAGCAAATATATATCTTCCTTAATCCGATTACCTATGCCACCGGCGATGTGCTTGACACTTATTCGTACCGCGAGGGCATTATTCAAGGCAAATACAGTATGACAACAGCGATAGGATTGTTTAAGGCCGTTGTAGGCTTCCTCCTGCTGCTTATGGCAAATCGGGCAAGTAAATCGTTGACAGGACAAGGAATTTTCTAGAAAGGGGCTGGAAGCAATGCAGATTCGCAGATCACTCGGCGAAAAAATATTCGATGCCGCCAACGTCATTATTCTGGCTCTCGCTTGCGTCACGGTAATCATCCCGATCCTGCATGTCATTGCCAGCTCGCTCAGTTCGACCAATGCGCTTATTCATGCGAAGGTCAGTATTTGGCCGGTTGATTTTAATTGGAGCAATTATGAGGCCGTTATGAAGAACAAAACGTTCTGGAGGTCGTTCAGCATTTCGATTTTCGTTGTCGTTGTCGGCACGCTGATCAACATGCTGATGACGATATTTACCGCCTATCCATTGTCCAAAAGCTATCTTCGCGGTAAAAACGCGATTTTGATCTATATCGTATTTACAATGATATTCTATCCGCCGATGATTCCGGTTTATCTCGTCGTCAAGGATATCGGCCTGATTAATACGGTATGGGCGATGATTATTCCTGTGGCGCTGTCGCAGTTCAACCTGCTGATCTGTCTTACCTTCTTCCGGTCTTTGCCGGAGGAACTGTTCGAGGCGGCGCGGGTTGACGGTATGGGCGAGATGAGAATGGTGATGCAAATTGCCGTGCCCCTGTCCAAGCCGATTATGATGACGCTGGGACTATTCTACGCGGTGTTTCATTGGAACAGCTATGCAACGGCGCTTCTGTATATTACCAAAACCCATCTTAAGCCCTTGCAACTGTATTTGTACAATCTCGTAGCCAAGTCGGATATGAACGATATGCTGGCCATTGCCGCGGAATCGACGACGCAGCTGAATCCGCAGGGGCTGCAGATGGCGACGATCATGGTGGCGACGGTTCCGATTGTCATCATCTATCCGTTCATTCAGAAACATTTCATCAAAGGAGCCTTGATCGGCTCAGTCAAGGAGTAGTCCGATTTGCTGGCAGCGATGTTTAACGGCAAAGCCGTTGACATAATTAAATCATCATACAGGAGGTCAGCTGAAGGATGAGACAAACAAAGCTTATTGCAATTGTATGTGCAATTCTCGTATTTGCACTTGTAGCGTCAGCCTGCTCAAGCAATGGCAGCAATACGCAAACTCCAACCAATGCGCCGGAGCAGACGAAGGACAACGTGTCAGGACAAGCGACGGATGCGCCGGCAGCACCGGTGAAGATCAAAATGGTGGTGTCCGATCACAGCGTTCAAGCTCCGGGAGCGGACGATCCTCGGATCAAATATTTGGAGGAAAAGACAAATACGGATCTGGACATCGAGTTTTTGGCTCACGGGACTTATCTGGATCAGTTGAAGCTCCAGTTCGCTTCCGGCGAATTCCCGGATGTGTACCAGTCTTGGTCCGGACCTGAACTGGATTTGATCGAGGGCGGCAAAATATTGGCTCTTAACGATTTGATTGATCAATACGGTCCGAATTTGAAAGCGAACATTCCTCAGGCGGCATGGGATGCCGTTACGGTAAAGGGCGAAATTCTTGCCATTCCGCAGCCGGCTTTGACGCAATCCGGTCAAGTGATGTTCATTCGCAAGGATTGGCTGAATAAGCTGAATCTGCAAGTTCCAACGACCTCCGATGAACTGCTTGAAGTTCTTCGCGCTTTCCGCGACGGAGACCCCAACGGCAACGGCGAGCCGGATGAAATTCCGTTCAGCATGCGCGAAAACATTTCGTGGGGCGACAACATTTTCGGCATGTGGGGAGTAGGCACAGCCTGGACCGAATACTATCACAACGATGAAGTCATTCTTGGCAACATCCATCCGAATATTTTGAAACCGCTTGAGTATATTAATGCGCTCTGGAACGAGAAGCTCATCGATTCCGAGTTTCTGACAAATGACCGTGTAAGATGGGAATCCAAAATAAGAGCGGGTTTTGTCGGCGTATGGGGACACGCGCCAGCTCTTGTTACGCAATGGAATACCGATCTGAGAGCTTCCATCGCTGATCAGAATCCGGAGGTCATCGTTATTCCAACCCCGAGGGGCACAGGCTACGACGGTCCGCTGGGCACGCGCTGGAGCCCGATTAACAAAACGTTTATCGTAACTAAGGACGCTGAGAATCCGGAAGCCATCATTCGCTACTTCGATTGGCTCATGAGCGAAGAAGGCCAAATATTCGCAGAACTGGGCATCGAGGGGGACACTTTCTTTACCGCTACCTCGGACGGTCGAATTACATTCGACGCGAAGAAGGCGGAAGGCATCCGCTGGCTGGATACGGTTGTGCGCGTTCACGGCTACAATCCGGAAATGACGCGAATCAAGCTCGGCGACGATGAGATGTTCGCATATCTTGATGAAGCTTATACAATCGCCAATACGGAAGGCTTCGTCAATGAAGCGGTCGGTATGCCGCCCATTGCAGATGAGCGCAATATGACGACGATGTTCCGCGAAGCGGCTGCGAAGGTGCTTATCGGACACGCGCCTCTCAGCGATTACGAGAAGTTTATGGCGGATTGGAGAGCGCAAGGCGGCGACGACTTGATCAAGGAAAGAACCGCTTGGTACAACGAGAACCGCAAATAAGATGCAAGGTTAGAGGGAGGAGTATGAACAGCATGCTCTTCCCTCTTCTTCCAATGATTTGCCGGGCGTCCGGTGACATTTTGACAAACGGGAAGTGGTATTGATGACAACAGGATATTTCACTACGAAATGCGTGGATGGACGCTGGCAGTTGATTGACTCCAACGGCAAACCCGTTTTTTCCCTCGGGATGAACGGTGTATACAATCAAATTATTGATCAATCGGCTTGGCTGCGCGTCGATTTTGTGGATAAGTACGGCGCCGATGCCAACTGGTTGAAGCGCTGGGCCGACGACAAGCTGCGGCAAGTGAAGGGCTGGGGCTTCAATACGTTGGGCGCCTGGCACGAAAAATATTACTGGGGCGACGGCACGCCGAAAACGGTTGAAATTCGTATGTCCCGATTTGCCAAAAAGGCGAATTTCGATTGGGGCATCGGTTTTCCTGACGTGTTTGATAAAAGCTTCAAGGCGTCCGTGTACAAGGCGCTGGCTGAGTGTTTTTATGAAAAGGGAGAGGATCTGCTGCAGGATCGAGGATTGATCGGCTACTATACCGACAATGAATTGCATTGGTGGGGCTCATCGGGCAAATGGGGCGACAACGATCCCGACCTTGGCTACCAGTCCACAGGTCTGGTAGACGATTACTTCGAGCTGGCGCCGCATGCTGCCGGTAAACAGGCATGGGTTCAGTTTATTGCCGACAAGTACGGCTCGATCGAGCGCTTGAACGAGGCATGGGGCAGCGAATATCTGGAATTGGACGATCTTCTTTATATTGCGGTGTACCGGGCAAAGCCGAACGTGCTGGAGGAGGATAAAACCGGATTTTTGCGCCGGATTGCCGAGGTGTACTTCTCGACCACAAATGCGGCCCTGCGTCTGTATGACCCGCATCGCCTCAATTTGGGCTGCCGCATGGTCGGAACGAGCACGCCGCCGGTTGTGTTGGAAGTGATGAAGGAATACGCGGACCTCCTGTCGCTTAATTTCTACAGTTTTGAGCTGCCGGAGAAATGGCTGCAGGCTGTCAGCCAAATGATGAACATGCCGATTATGATAACGGAATTCAGCTTTTGCGCAGGCCGCGAAGCGGGGTATTTGAAAAGCACTAACGGAGCAAGAAACGTATTGGTCCGCGACCAGGCGCGCCGCGCGGAGGCGTACAGCGCATTTGTCAATCGGGCGGCAAGTCTTCCTTATATGGTGGGAGTACATTGGTTCGCCCTGTACGATTATGCCAATCCGGACGGACTGATCGGCAACTACGGCTGTCTCGATATGCACGACGAGCCATGGGAGCAGTTTGTAGCGGCGATAACGCCTGTGAACGCGGCGTTGAACGGCAGGTAATAAAGGAGAGAGGTTTTGTGAGAGCGATTATGGTCATGTTCGATTCCTTGAACCGTCATATGCTGCCTCCATACGGGGGCAGGTCCGTTCACGCGCCGAACTTTGAAAGATTGGCCGAGAGAGCAGTTGTATTCGATCAATGCTGGATCGGGAGCATGCCGTGCATGCCGGCCAGAAGGGAGCTTCATACAGGCAGATACAATTTCCTGCACCGCAGTTGGGGGCCGCTGGAGCCCTATGACGACTCTATGCCGGAATTATTGAAGCAATCTGGAATTTATACGCATTTGACTACGGACCATCAACATTATTTTGAGGATGGCGGGGGTACCTATCATTCCAGATACAATACCTTTTCATTTCAACGCGGGCAGGAAGGCGATGCATGGAAGGGAGAGGCGGCCGATCCGTCGCCTCCGCCGCATATCGGCGGACAGTCTGGCAACAGGCTTATGCGTCAGGACTGGATCAACCGCAAATATATAACGAGCGAGGATCATTTTCCGCAGGCGCTGACGTTCCGCGAAGGGTTGGAATTTATTGCGGTTAACAGGAATGCGGACAACTGGTTCTTGCAGTTGGAAACTTTCGATCCGCATGAGCCGTTTTATGCTCCCGAGCGGTTCAGGGAATTGTACCCGCATGCGTACGACGGTCCGCACTTTGATTGGCCAAGTTATGGACGAGTGAAGGAGACAGCGGAGCAGGTCGAGCATGTACGATATGAATATGCTGCGCTGGTAAGCATGTGCGATTATTATTTGGGCAAGGTGCTTGATGAGATGGACAGGCTGGGGCTATGGGAAGACACGCTTCTGATTGTCAATACGGACCACGGCTACTTGCTTGGCGAGCACGACTGGTGGGCGAAGACGGTGCAGCCATTTTACAATGAGGTTGCGCGGATGCCGTTGTTTGTGTGGGACCCGAGAAGCGGGAAGCGGGGAGAGCGGCGGCAAAGTCTGGTCCAGACGATCGATCTGGCGCCGACGCTGCTCGATTATTTCGGCTTACCGATTCCGGAGGGCATGCAAGGCAGGCCGCTCGGGCCGATTGTTGCAGGCGAGGAGTCGGAGCGCGAAGCGGTGCTGTTCGGTTTGTTCGGCGCGCATGTCAACTGCACGGACGGCAGGTATGTCTATATGAAAGCGCCTGTGAGGCCGGACAACTCGCCGCTTTACAATTACACGCTGATGCCTTGCCATATGCGGAGTATGTTCGGCGTAGAGGAGCTGCGGACGATGGCGCTTGCTCCGCCGTTCAGCTTTACGAAGGGGGTTGCGCTGATGCGGACAGATGCGAGCAGTATGACTGCGGCGCATTCGTTCGGCGATTTGCTGTTCGACTTGCAGAGTGACTCTCAACAGCTCGCGCCGCTGCAGGACACTGATGCGATTGAGCGTATGTCCGGACTGATGCGCAGCTTGATGCGGGAGAGCGACGCTCCCGCCGAGCAATACGAGCGGCTCGGGCTGGAGCCGTAACTGAAGAGCATGGGAAGGCGGCCTTATCTTGTCGCGGCGATCGATCTATTCCCGAACCATCTTCGACTTTCCCCTCTTTGCCTTCACTCCCCTTATTAGCTTATCTGATTAATGCTATAAGATCATTCTAATTGACCCGTCCCGCTGGCTGTGGTAGGTTCAATAAGTAAAATAAATTAAGTTAACATGAATACTAGGAATAACGACTAGCATACGCGCGTGAGGTGGATAACGTTGGTTCTTCAAGTAACGAACAGTCCTTTCGATCAGGAGCAAGCCGACCTGCTCAATCGGTTATTGCCCCGCTTAACGGAATCGCAGCGAATCTGGTTAAGCGGTTATTTATCGGCCTATTCCTCCGGAGCCGCCTTGGCCGCTCCGACGGCTGGCGTCCCGGCGGCTCTGCCTGCGGAGGCCGTTAGCGCGCCTGTCGCTCCGGCCGCACCGAAAGAAGCGACCGTGCTCTTCGGATCGCAGACGGGCAACAGCAGCAAGCTGGCGAAAAAGCTGACGAAGAAGCTGGAAGAGCAAGGCTTGCAGGTTACGCTGGCTTCGATGAACGATTTCAAACCGAATACGCTGAAGAACGTCAGCCAGCTGCTGATCGTGGTCAGCACGCACGGCGAAGGGGAACCGCCCGACAGCGCGCTCGCCTTCCACGAGTTCCTGCACAGCAAGAGGGCGCCGAAGCTGGAGTCGCTCGGGTTCTCCGTGCTGGCGCTGGGCGACACGTCTTACGAGTTTTTCTGCCAGACGGGCAAAGATTTCGACAAGCGGCTGGAAGAGCTCGGCGGCAAGCGTCTTGTAGATCGCGTCGATTGCGACGTGGACTACGACGAGGCGGCCGAGCAGTGGATTGGGCAGGTCGTATCCGCGCTTAGCGCGCCTGCTGCGGCTCCGGTTGGCGCCGCAGCTCCATCTGCGACAGCTTCCGGTATCGCGGTCGAATCCGAATATACGAGATCGAACCCGTTCCAAGCGGAAGTTCTCGAGAATTTGAACTTGAACGGACGCGGCTCCGATCGGGAGACGAGACATTTGGAGATTTCCCTGGAAGGCTCCAATCTGCAGTATGAACCGGGCGACAGCCTGGGCATCTATCCGGAGAACGATCCGGAACTGGTCGCCGAGCTGATCGAAGCGATGGGCTGGTCTGCCGGAGAGCAAGTCGCGGTAGGCAAAAACGGAGACAAGCTCCCGCTGGGCGAAGCGCTGCGGAAGCATTACGAGATTACGGTGCTGACGAAGCCTCTGTTGGAGCAGATCGCCAAGCTGGCGCCGAGCAGCGGAGTGGGCGAGCTGCTGCAAGCAGGCAAGGAGCAGGAGCTTCGCGCCTATATCGCCGACCGGGATTTGCTCGACTTGGCGACGGATTACCCGCTCAAAGGCGTACCGGCCAGCGAGTTCACGACGGTCCTCCGCAAGCTGCCGGCCCGCTTGTATTCCATTGCAAGCAGCCCCAGCGCTTATCCGGGAGAAGTTCACGTGACGGTTCGCTCGGTGCGTTACGAAGCCCGCGGCCGCGCCCGCAAAGGCGTCTGCTCGGTGCATCTGGCCGAGAGAGTCGCGGCTGGCGATCCGATTCCCGTTTTCGTTCAGCAGAACGACAACTTTAAGCTTCCGCACAATCCCGAGGCGCCGATCATCATGATCGGACCGGGCACCGGCGTCGCTCCGTTCCGGGCGTTCCTGGGAGAGCGAGAAGAGACCGGAGCGACGGGTAAATCGTGGCTCTTCTATGGAGACCAGCATTTCGCCACCGACTTCCTGTACCAGGTCGAATGGCAGCGCTGGCTGAAAGACGGCGTGCTGACGCGCATGGACGTCGCTTTTTCCCGAGATACGGACCAGAAGGTGTACGTGCAGCACAGAATGCGGGAGAACGCCAAGGAACTCTACCAGTGGCTGCAGGACGGCGCGTACGTCTATGTGTGCGGGGACGAGAAAAAGATGGCGCACGACGTTCACCGGGCGTTGTTGGACATACTCGTACAAGAAGGCGGCATGACGCCGGAAGCGGCGGGCGAGTACATGGCTCAGTTGCAGCAGCAGAAACGTTATCAGAGGGACGTCTATTAATTCGGTCCCGACGATCGCGAGAGGAGAATACAGAATGTCGGAAAATAACTTGATGAACCCGAACAGCGCTCCGCACAGCGATGTTGAAGATATTAAAATTCGCAGTAACTATTTGCGCGGCGTGTTGGAGGAGGCGTTGGCGGATCGGATTACGGGTTCCATCCCGGAGGACGAGAACCGGCTGATGAAGTTCCACGGCAGCTACATGCAGGACGACCGCGATTTGCGCAACGAGAGGGCGAAGCAGAAGCTGGAACCGGCTTACCAGTTCATGCTCCGGATTCGCGCTCCCGGAGGCGTCGTGACGCCGGAGCAATGGCTCATGATGGACCGGATCGCGCAGCAATACGCGAACGGCTCGATCCGGTTGACGACCCGTCAATCGGTGCAGCTGCACGGCATTATCAAATGGAATATGAAGAAGACGATCCAGGAAATCAACGCTTCGCTGCTGACGACGCTGGCGGCTTGCGGCGACGTGAACCGGAACGTAATGGCGACGCCGAATCCGTATCAATCGGAAGTTCACTCCGAAGTGTACGAATGGTCTTCGCGCATTAGCCGCCATCTGGAGCCTCAGACGAACGCCTACCACGAAATCTGGCTGGACGGGGAGAAGGTCGTCGACACGAATGCGGACCAGGAGCCGATCTACGGCCCGGTATACTTGCCGCGGAAGTTCAAGATCGGGCTGGCCGTTCCTCCGACGAACGACGTTGACGTGTTTTCCCAGGACCTGGGCTTTATCGCCATCATCGAGAACGGCAAGCTGCAAGGCTTCAACGTAACGGTCGGCGGCGGCATGGGCATGACGCACGGAGATACGAAGACGTATCCGCAAGTGGCGCGCGTCATCGGCTTCTGCAAGCCGGAACAAGTCGTCGACGTCGCGGAGAAGACGGTGACGATCCAACGCGATTACGGAGATCGCGCCGTGCGCAAGCACGCGAGATTCAAGTACACGATCGACGACCGCGGCCTCGACTGGTTCAAGGACGAGCTGACCAAGCGGCTTGGCTGGAAGCTCGAAGAAGCGCGCGAGTACCATTTCGACCACAACGGCGACCGCAACGGCTGGGTGAAGGGCATTAACGGCAAGTGGCACTTTACGCTGTTCATCCAGAACGGACGAATCAAAGACGAAGAAGGCTATCCGCTGATGACGGGGCTGCGGGAGATCGCCCAGGTGCATACCGGAGATTTCCGGCTTACGCCGAACCAGAGCCTGATCATCGGCAACGTCAGCACGCAGAAGAAGAAAAAGATCGAGGCGCTGATCCAGACGTATGGACTTACGGACGGCAAGCATTATTCCGCGCTGCGAAGAAATTCGATGGCCTGCGTGGCCTTGCCGACGTGCGGGCTGGCGATGGCCGAGTCCGAGCGCTACTTGCCGGACCTGATGGAGAAAATCGAGCCTATGCTGGAGAGCAACGGATTGCGCGACGACGATATCGTCATCCGCATGACCGGCTGCCCGAACGGCTGCGCCCGTCCCGCGCTCGCGGAGATCGCGTTCATCGGGAAAGCTCCCGGCAAGTACAACATGTACTTGGGCGGAGGCTTCGCCGGTCAGCGTCTGAACAAGCTGTACAAGGAAAATATCGGGGAGAAGGAAATACTGGACTCCCTGTCGCCGATCATTGAGCAGTACGCCAAAGAGCGCAATGAGGGCGAACATTTCGGAGATTTCGTCATCCGGGCGGGGCATGTCAAGGAAGTGCTGTCCGGCCAGGATTTCCACTCTTAATTCGAACGGGGTTGTCCCATAAGTAAGAAGAGACGTACCGAACAATTATCGATGAATAGATGTTTATGGGTATCTATCTCCTTCCGATGCTATACGATCCTGAAATTTTGAACTGGTAAACCCGTGGCAGGGTCATTTCAGGACCGTATGAGGCAGTCTCCAGGAGATAGATACCCACTTTTTTTCAACGATAATTTTGTACGTCTCTACTTATGGGACAGCCCCTTTTCTACTTTTCGATGAGTGTTACGGCTTCCTGGCTACTTGCGGAAAAGCTCCGTTTTATTTGTTCTTTAGAACCGGCCGAGAAAATCCGATAATAATGGAGGGATAAACGAACAGTCGCGGAGGTGACGCCATGAGCAAAGAATCTCGCATTGACGAACAGATCCAGCACTTCTATGACAACGTTCCCAATGTCGGAGACGCTTTGCCGCTCAAGGAATACCTCCTTAAACACGAGGACAGCCGCATGGCTTGGTATTTGCTGGGCAAGGAATACGAGGGCAAGGGAGATACGGCGAAGGCGACTTATTGCTTCGCGCAGGCCGGAGAGATCTACGAGGCGTTCGAATCGAAGCCGGCTCCCCAGCTTCCTGAAAATAAAACGAAGAAAAAATCCGGGTGGAAAAAATGGACCGCCGCGCTGCTTATTCCGCTCTTGCTCGTGGGAGGAGCGATAATAGCCGTACGGGAGCTGCTTCCGGAGGCGGACGATACGGCGGCGATCGAGACGAACGTCCCGGAGTCTCCGGCCGCGTCGGCGGGAGCGAGCACAGCTCCTAAACCGGCGGTCGGGAGCAAGCCGGCTCCGCTGCCTGCGGGCGTTATCCCGCCGGATCAGATTGCGGGGGCGCCGGGCCCGGACGATCAGGGGCGAAGCGTGCTTGGAGAGACGCTGACGAGCAAGCCTTCCCGCCAGCCCCGTCTGGTGGTCGCCGTGCCGAAGCTCGGGAAGTGGAACGATTGGGTCAAGGGCGGCAAGCCGATCGCGACGGTCACGTCGGACCGAGAGTCGGGGTTGGCCGGCATCCAGTGGTTCGATCCGAAATGGTGCGACTGCAAGCCGGAGGACGGCAAAGCCGCGGCCAAGCTCGTCGAAGGCTGGAAGCCGCTCCAGGAGGAGAAGCTGGCGCTGCGCTCCGCCGTCATTCGATATAGGGAGCAAACCGGCAAGTGGCCCGATTCGCCCGAAGCGATGGCCGGAGATTATCCGAAGAACACGATGGCCGGCTGGTCGGAGAGCATGTCGCCTTGGTTCGACGAACTGAAGGCCGTGCTCGCGGACAAGAAGGACGGCAAAATTCCGCAGAGCGCGGGCTGGCCGGATCAGACAGGCCCCGGCTCGGGTCACGGCGCGCCTGCCGGGACGCTCGCTCCGATGGCGGAGCATCCGATGGAGATTATCGTCGACAAGAGCAATCATCGGCTGGCCGTCGTCAGCGGAGACGTTATTTTGCGCAACTACGAGGTCGGCCTGGGCGGAGACAAGACGCCGGAAGGCAAGTTCTTCATTTCGGAGAAGGTCAAGGACCCGAACGGCAGCAGCACCGGCGCATTCGGCAGCAGGGGAATGACGCTCTCCCATACCCGGTACGGCATTCACGGAACGGATGAGCCGGACAGCATGGGCAAGGACGAGTCGCTCGGCTGCGTGAGGATGAAGACGGAGGATATCGAGGAATTGTACGACCTCGTTCCGATGGGAACGCCGGTTACGATAGCAGAAGGAGGTTTGCCCGACGAACTGCGGGCGCCGCCGGAACGCTTCCGGCTGCCGACCACGCAGAACGAGACAAACCCCCACAAAGTGTATGATTGGTTAGGTTAATGATAACGGCGGTCGCGGCTTAAATGTCCAGCGCGAGCAGCACCGCCATGACCACAATGACGAGACCGACGGCAGCCCCGATCCAAATGAGCGCCTTTTTGTTGACCTGCTCCTTCTCTTTTGGACGTGACGTGACCGGCGGTTTCTTTTTGTGTGTGCTCATGAATATCAACCTTTCTATCCTATGATTCGCGAACTCCTTCTATTGTAATCGTTTTCCCTGTAAAATGCCAGACAAGCCTCGCAATAACGCCGAAACAAACGGCCCTCGCCAAGGTTAGTTTTTGATCGCGCCCATCGTCCCCGCCATCCGGATGCTCTCGCCGGATACCGGTATCCGTTTGGTCCGCTGCCGGATGTTGGCATCCGCAGAAGGTCTGTTTTTAAAGGAAACGATTTGTTCATCTCCTCCGATACTTGCGTTTTTTCACATCCAAATGCCGTGAAGAGCGCGTTTGCTTATAATTGTGAAAATTCGGTTAACTCCCCGGGGCGGACTGATAGGCCGAAAGGCAGGTTGCCCTTTTCTTTTCCTCTGGAAAAGGCTAAACTGGTAGCCGAAAGGTTTTCTTTTGTGCGAAAGGATGTCGAACTCATTGCTGTATCGTATGGCTAAACCGCTGTTATTCAAAATGGACCCGGAAGCCGCCCACCACTTGATCATCGACGGGATGGGAACCGCCGGCAAAGTCCCGGGCATGCCCGGATTGCTGTCCGCGATCTGGGGAACCAAAGCTTCTCCCGAGCTTGCCGTTGATTTGTTCGGCTTGCACTTCCAACATCCCGTAGGCCTGGCCGCCGGACTGGACAAAAACGCGAAAGCGGTGACCGGCTTATCCCGGATCGGCCTGTCGTTCATGGAAGTGGGTACGGTAACGCCGAAGGGGCAGGCGGGCAACGAGCTGCCGCGCTTGTTCCGTCTGCCGCCGGACGAGGCGCTGATCAACCGGATGGGCTTCAACAACGAGGGAGCGGACGTCATGGCCGAGCGGCTCTCCAAGCTGGGGCGCCGGCGCATTCCGCTGGCGGTCAACATCGGCAAAAACAAGGCAACGCCGAACGAGAACGCCGCTGACGACTACCGGGCGTGCGTGAGCAAGCTTTTTCCGTACGGGGATTTCTTCGTGGTCAATATCAGTTCGCCGAATACGCCGGACTTGCGCGCGCTGCAGCATGGAGACGAGCTGAGGAGTCTGCTGGACGCGGTGAAGGACGAGATGGGCAAGCAGGCGGAGCGTCACGGGGAGCTGCCGAAGCCGATTCTCGTGAAGATCGCGCCGGACAACACGGAGGAACAGCTTGAGTACATGGCCGAAGCAATCCAACTGAGCGGCATGTCGGGCATTATCGCGACGAACACGACGATCGGACGGGACGGATTGACCCATCGGAACGCCGGAGAGACCGGGGGACTCAGCGGACGCCCGCTGACGCAGCGTTCGACCGAGGTCGTGCGGAGCTTGTACAAGCTGACCAAGGGCAGGCTGCCGATAATCGGGTCTGGCGGTATTTTCACGGCGGATGACGCTTACGAGAAAATTCTCGCCGGAGCCAGCCTGGTGGAGGTCTATACGGCCATGATCTACAAAGGACCGGGAGTGCTGAAGGAAATTCACGCCGGCCTGCTGAGAAGGCTGAAGCAGGACGGATTCAATCGGATCACTCAGGCGGTAGGAGCGGGCGTTCGTTAGGAGGAATGTCGATGGACGGAATGGATTGGGGGAAGTTCCTGCTTCCCTATGAGCAAGCGGTGGAAGAACTGAAGGTCAAGCTGAAGTCGCTGCGCTCCGAACTCAAGGCCAGGGACGAATACGCTCCGATCGAGTTCGTCACCGGCAGGGTGAAGCGGGTTTCCAGCATTTTGGAGAAGTCGCGCAGACTGGCCGTTCCTCTGGACCGGATCGAAGTCGGAATTGAGGATATCGCGGGCATCCGCATCATGTGCCAGTTCGTGGACGATATTTATCGCGTCGCGGAGATGATCCGCCAGCGCAAAGATTTGACGATGGTCTACGAGAAAGATTACATCACGAACTACAAGGACAGCGGCTATCGCAGCTACCATCTGATCGTCGAGTACCCGGTGCAGACGTCGCTCGGCTCCAAGCCGGTGCTGGCGGAAATTCAGATCCGGACGCTGGCGATGAATTTCTGGGCGACGATCGAGCATTCGCTGAATTACAAGTACCGCAACCAACTGCCCGCGCACGTTCGGGAGAGGCTTCGCAAAGCGGCTGAAGCGGCGTTTTCCCTCGACAACGAGATGTCGAGCATCCGCCAGGAGATCGTGGACGCGCAGCAGGACTTCGAGGAAAGCTCGCTTGTCGTGAGGCGGGTGCTTAACGAGATTCAGGAGCTGTACTTCTTCCGCAGGGTCAGGGAGGCCGCGCAGTTTCAGCGCCGCTTCAACGAGCTGTGGGAGCAGGACGATCTGTGGGGCCTCAAGGAGCTGTCTGCCGAGGTGCAGGCGGCGCTTAAGCGCGCGGGAAAAGGCGGACACTCGTAAAGCTGAGGCGAGGCGGGGGAAACGGCGGAAAAAGGCGGACACTCGCAGAGGACTGGACCAGGCGGGAGGAACGGCGGAAAAAGGCGGGAACGCTTAGGGAGCGGGTCGGCATGAGGAGTGAAAGGTGGAACGAGGTCATGGGCGATTCGCGCTATCTGGCCTATGTCGTCTATTTCAACCGGGACCGCGATTATTTCGAATGTCATGAAGTAATGGAAGAGCTGTGGCTGGAAAACGGCCGCAGCTCTTTGCTGCAAGGACTGCTTCAGGCGGCTGTCGGCCTGCACCATTGGGATAACGGCAACCGTTCGGGGGCCGTGAAGCTGATGACGGCCGCGCTGGAGAAGCTGGGCGCGCATGACGGCGACGTCGCGCTCGGTCTGGATCTGGCGGCGCTGCGGCGCAGCCTGGAAGAGAGCCTGGAGGCGCTGGCCCGGCGGCCGCTGGACGCCCCTTTCCGGGCGTTCGAGCTTCGCATCGTCGACGACGGGCTTCGGATTTCGGCAGAGCGGTGGAACGAGGAGCGTCGCTTGGAGGCGGAGTAAGAGGACAAATCGGATAAAGACTGAGTGACGGGGATAATATTCGCTCGTTCGGGAAATTTTACCTTGAGGGATTTTGTAATGAATCACCGAGAGGGGTATCTCAATGAGCGAGTACGATGGAACATCGGTAACCGGAGCGGGAGGCGCGGCGGATCAAAGAATGACCGACCGGGAGACCGGGCAGTCGCTGACCGACCGGCAGGGTCACCCGATCGCCGACAATCAGAATTTGCGGACCGTAGGCAATCGCGGACCGACCACGCTGGAAAACTATCATTTCCTCGAGAAAATCACGCATTTCGACCGGGAGAGGACGCCGGAGCGCGTCGTTCATGCCCGCGGAGCGGGAGCGCACGGCTATTTCGAAGCGTACGGCAAAGTCGGCGAGGAGCCGATCGCCAAGTATACGCGGGCGAAGCTGTTCCAGGAGGCCGGGAAGAGAACGCCCTTATTCGTGCGGTTCTCGTCGGTCATCCATGGCGGGCACTCGCCGGAGACGCTGCGCGATCCGCGCGGCTTCGCGGTCAAGTTCTATACGGAGGACGGCAACTGGGATCTCGTGGGAAACAACCTGAAGGTGTTCTTCATCCGGGACGCGATGAAGTTTCCGGATCTCGTGCACGCGTTTAAGCCCGACCCGGTGACGAACCGGCAGGATACGGTGCGCATCTTCGACTTTGTCAGCAACTCGCCGGAAGCGCTCCATATGGTCACGTTTCTGTTTTCCCCTTGGGGCATCCCGGCGAACTACCGGCAAATGCAGGGCTCCGGCGTGAACACGTACAAGTGGGTCAACTCCGAGGGGCAGGCGGTGCTCGTCAAGTACCATTGGGAGCCGAAGCAGGGCATCAAAAACTTGACTCAGGCCGAGGCGGAGAGCGTTCAGGGGAAAAATTTCAACCATGCGACGCAGGATTTGTACGAGGCGATCGAACGGGGCGATTACCCGGAATGGGAGCTGTGCGTGCAGATCATGAGCGATGACTATCATCCGGAGCTGAGCTTCGATCCGCTCGATCCGACGAAGCTGTGGCCGCCGGAGCAGTTTCCGTTCCTGCCGGTCGGACGCATGGTGCTGGATCGCAATCCGCAAAACTATTTCGCCGAAGTCGAGCAGGCGGCGTTCGGGACGGGCGTGCTCGTGGACGGCCTTGACTTCTCGGACGACAAGTTGCTGCAGGGCAGAACGTTCTCTTATTCGGATACGCAGCGTTACCGGGTCGGCTCCAACTACCTGCAGCTTCCGATCAACGCGCCGAAAAAGCGGGTGGCGACAAACCAGCGGGACGGCCAGATGGCGCTGTTCGTCGACTCTCCTCCGGGATCGAATCCGCACGTCAACTACGAGCCGACTTCGCTGGGCGGCATCGTGGAAGCGGGCAAGGGAGATCCCGAATACACGCCTCGCATTGAAGGGAACCTCGTGCGCGAGCCGATCGACCGGCCGAACAATTACGAGCAGGCGGGAGACCGATTCCGCATGTTCGAGGATTGGGAGCGCGAAGAGTTGATCGCCAATCTGATTGGTGCGCTCGCCCCCGCGCCGGAGGTCGTGCGGAGCAAGATGGTGGAGCACTTCACTAAGTGCGACCCCGAATACGGGCGGCGCGTAAAGGAAGGGCTCGACGCACGCGGCCCCGGCGACGGCACAGGCGGCCCGATGGGCGCGGCCAAAGCGGCCCAGGCCGTGCTTGAAGCCGAGCAGGACGGGCATAGCGCTTCTCCTTATTGAGCTGGGTAGCGGCTGACTGGTCTTGGCCTGATGCCCGGTGCCAGGGCCAAGAAATGGCCTCGGGCTCATCCAGCTCCGCGCACCAAGGCCACAATAGTGCCTTGGAGGCACACGGCCTGGTCCGGTGCGAGAACTCGAAGGCCAAGAAGTGGCCTTGGGCTCATCGGCCGCCACGCACTAAGGCCACAAAAGTGCCTTGGAGGCACACGGCCTGGTCCGATGTGTGAGATCGAAGGCCAAGAAGTGGCCTTGGGCTCATCGGCCGCCACGCACTAAGGCCACAAAAGTGCCTTGGAGGCACGTGGCCTGGTCCGATGCGTGAGATCGAAGGCCAAGAAGTGGCCTCCGCCCCACCCCGCGTCACGCGCCAAGGCGACAAAAGTGCCTCGGCGGAATGCGGGCCGCACCAAGGCTCATTCCGGCCCTCCAGCACTCAGAAAAAAACCGTCAGGGACGCTTGTCACTCAAGCGTCCCTGACGGTTTTTTTCGCTATGCGTTCGGATTAAAGTTGTCTTCGATCAGCTGTTGAATCTGCTCCGGCGTCTTGCCTTGCTTGCTCCACTCTTCGATCTTGAGCAGCTCTTCGGTACAGATGCCGCAAGTGCCGCTGTGATCGGTCCAGGTGACGCTGTCCTCGCTCTGGTCCGCCACGTAGCAGCGGAAGAGGGAGTCGTGCGGATCGTTCTCGTAGTTCATGCATCCGCAATAGCATTTGACCGATTTCATAATGTCTTCGTACTTGCCGACGATCGAGTAGAGGTGGTTCGTTCTTCCCGAATAGTTGCTGAGGAAGGACGGCATCTTGGACAGCGACGCTTCGACCTCCCAAGTTTCGTTCCCGTGGCGGTGGGGTTCGCTGTTGCCGGAACCTCCTCCGCAAGCGACGAGCAGTATCCCACCGGCGAGCAGCGCGGTCGGCAGGGCGAGCAGCCACTTGGCGTTCATCAGTCGTTACCTTCCACTTTATGCTTCTCGAAGAACGCCTTGAAATCGTCCAGCGAATAGCCCGCAGTCGTCTCCGATTCCTTCAGGCCGCCCTTCATCCGGTCGCTTTCTACGCCGTCTTTGAAGTATACTAACGTAGGAGTCGCTTCGATATTCATTTTGCCGAAATAGTTCTCGAACTCCCGAAGGTTGAATTGGTGCATGTTGACGCCGAGCTCGTCGGCCAGCGGCTTCAGCTTCGGCGTAGTCGCCTGGCAGTGAGGGCAGTTCGAAGCGTAGAAGTAGACGAAGAAGCTTTCCTTGTTCTTCAGCTTCGTCTCCAGTTCGTCCGGAAGAATCAGATTGCTGTAGTTCGGATCGTTCAACTGAGCCCGCGTATCGGGAAAGAGCTTGTTTTCCGGCTTGCCGTATACGGTGTCGGGCTGCATGTTGTTCAATACAACGAGCAGGACGATCAACGCGGCCAGAATGCCGAAGAAGATCGATAATTTCTTGGCGTTCATTAACGATTCCCCCAATTCGGATTGGTATTATGTATGGAAGTCATGGACAAGTTCTGCGAACTCTCTTACATTATACCTAATAAGACCGCCGAACAAAACGGGGTGCGCGCCAATGACATGAAACTGTCAAAAAGAAAGCAGGTATAAAAATGAAAGCGACGATCAGACTCGATAAAATGCTCGGAAATTTGGGATACGGAACGCGCAGCGTGATCAAGCAATGGATCAAGCAGGGAGCGGTTACCGTGAACGGAGAGACCGTCAAGGATCACGGTAAGCAAATCCGCCCGAACGACGATACGGTGACGCTCAACGGAGAAACGATTCGCTATCGCGACACGGTCTATGTGCTGCTGCACAAGCCGGCTGGAGTCGTCTCCGCTACCGAGGATTACCGCGACCGGACCGTGATCGACCTGCTCGACGAGGACATTACGGTGCTGTCGCCTTTTCCGGTAGGGAGACTGGATAAGGATACAGAAGGGCTGCTGCTCATTACGAACGACGGGAAGCTGTCGCACGAGCTGCTCTCGCCGAAGAAGCACGTTCCGAAAACGTACAGAGCTCTCGTGGCCGGGGCCGTCGGAGAGCCGGACGCGGAGGCGTTCGCGAAAGGCGTGGAGCTGGACGACGGTTACGTGACGATGCCGGCGCAATTGCGGGCGCTCGCTTCCGTCGACGCCGCAGCCGGAGGAACGATGCAGGCGGACGAGCCGGATGACGCTGCGGAGATGTCTGCCGTGCTCGACTTCGCGCCCTCGGGTCCCGAGGCGCCGTCGCTGAGCTGGATCGAGCTGACGATTCACGAAGGCAAATTCCATCAGGTGAAGCGGATGTTCGAAGCGGTGGGCAAAAAGGTGCTCTACCTTCGGCGCGTGTCGATGGGACCGCTGAAGCTCGATCCCGCATTGGCTCCGGGCGAATGGCGCGAATTGACGGAAGACGAAGTCGACAACTTGAGAAATTACCGGAAGGATGGACAGGAATGAACTATCGCTTGATTGCATTGGATGTGGACGGCACGCTGCTGAACGACGATCATGAGCTTACGCCGAGAGTCAGACAGGCGGTTCGGGAGGCGGCGGAGCAAGGGGCGGAGATTGTCATCTGCACGGGCCGCGGCTCGACGAGCGCGCTGGGCGTGCTGAGGGAGCTTGGCCTGCAAGGCACGATGATTACCCATAACGGCGCCTCCGTCGTCGACAGCGAGACGCGGGAAGTGATTCACGATACGGCGATTACGCACGAACGGGCGCGCCGCTACATGGACTTTTTCAAGGGATGGGGCATCCACTTCGATCTGAATACGGCGTTCGACCTGTTCGTGGAAGACTTGAACGACGACGCGGCGGCGATGTACGACAACCTGCTGGCCAAGCCGATTCGAAGAAGCTTCGCGGAAAGTCTGCCGGAGCGGTTGGTGAAAATGTCGGTCTATGCGCCCAAAGAAGTGCTGGACGAGGTCGAACTGGAATGGAATAGCTGGACGCACGAGCTGCAGACGATTCGGAGCGGGGACTATTTTATCGACGTGCAGCATCCGAATGCCAGCAAAGGGCAGGCCCTGCGCTGGCTGGCCGAGCAAAGGGGAATTCCGCGCGCGAGCGTGCTGGCGATGGGCAATTATTATAACGATATGGAAATGCTGGCGTTTGCCGGGTGGGGCGTGGCGATGGACAATTCTCCCGACGAGGTGAAAGCCGCCGCGGACGAAGTGACCGTCTCCAACAACGAGGACGGCGTCGCGGTCGTCCTGGAGCGTCTGGTAATCAAGCAGGCGTAACGGGAAAAAAGCAAGCCGGCAAACCCGGCTTGCTCTACGCGCTTAGCTGGCGAAATGTGCAGGAGTCGCTTCCCGGAACTCAGTAACCAGCGCGCAAGATAATGACCAGCAGAATGAACAAGACCAGCACGAAGGCTGCCGATGCATAGTATCCGCCGACTGCACCAGACATGCAAACTCCTCCTTCATGTAGATAATAGTGGGGGTTGCCGAAGCGGGTGCATTTCTTGCGCTGTCCCTCTGCCTCGGTCTACACCTATATTATGAAGAAGGATGAGCGCGGATTGGACATTTACCCCGGGGCAAACGATTTTGGGTAAATGCGGAGATAGGCGGATGAAGCGGCAAGCCGCGCGTCAATAATTGCGATCGAAGTCGACCGCGTTTCGCACCGGCTTCCCCTTAGTCAAGTACGCATCCAGATTGTCGAGGAAAATTTCCGTTACCCGCGTTTTGTAATGGTCCGTCCAGCCTCCGATATGCGGAGTCGCGATGACGTTGTCCATCTTCCAGAGCGGGTGGCCGGACGGCAGCGGTTCCTCCTCGAATACGTCAAGGCCGGCTCCCCCGATCGTGCCTTGCTCCAATGCCGCGACGAGAGCGGCCGTATCGACGGATGCGCCGCGTCCGAAGTTGAAGAACAGGGCATCGGGCTTCATGGCCGCGAACCGCTCCGTGTTGAAAAGATGATGCGTCTCGTCGGTGTAGGGCAGCACGTTAACGACCATGTCGCTGCGGGACAGAACGTCGTCCAGCCGATCCATGCCGTACATCTCGTCAACCTCGGCGACAGGACGGGCGCTCTTGCGCACGCCGAGCGTCGTCATGCCGAAAGCTTTGGCCAGCCGGGCCATCTCCGTTCCGATCGCGCCGACTCCGACGATGCCGATCGTCCGTCCGGCAAGCTGGTAATAGCGCTCCGATACGCGCCATTCTCCGCGGCTCTGCTGCCGGATTGCATGGTGCAGGTTACGGCTGAAGGCGAGCAGCATCGCGAACAGCGTCTCGGCCATCGATATCGGATGAATGCCGCTGGCGCTGGACAACGCTATGCCGCGCTCGCGAAGCCGATCCAGAGGCAGTCTGTCCACGCCGGCGGAGCTCGTCTGCACCCACTTCAAATTGGCGGCGGAATCGAAGACGGCGTCCATCGCGGCGTTCCAGCCGAGCACGATCTCCGCGTCGCGGTATTGTTCTTCGGTAATCGCGGCGTCGCTCGCGGATATGATGTTCCATTCCGGAATTCGCTGGCGGACTTGCTCGATCTGTTCGGGTTTGAGCGGGAAGAGCAATAGTAAAGTCGGCATAGTAGTGTCTCTCCTCAAGTTGAATTGTTGGAACGAATGTCGGACGTATCGTGTGCGGCAATCAACCTTTGCGGCGCTGCGGGACGGCGGCCGGGTTCGCGGAACGTCCCATTGCGGCGAAGTCGGTGACCCGGTTTTTGCCGTTCGTCTTGCTGTAGTACATCGCTTCGTCGGCCTGCTTCATCAAAGACTCGGCCGTATCGCCGGGAGAAGCCATGCTGTAGCCGACGCTGATCGTGACGATCGTCTCCTTCTCGGTACGGGAGCGGATGCTCTCGGCTGCTTGCGCCACGGCGGATGCCGGTCCGACGACGAAGGCGACGAGCTCTTCTCCCCCGTACCTTCCGGCCAGACCGATTCCGTCCGTTTCTTCCATCAGCATCGCCGCCACTTGCTTCAGAACGCCGTCCGCCTTATGGTGCCCCTGCGTGTCGTTCAGCTTTTTGAAATTGTCGATATCGCAGAAGATCGCCCCAACCGGCCTGCCGCTCTTCAACAGCGGATCCATCCTGCCCATAAAGTACCTCCGATTGTACAGGTTGGTCAAGCCGTCCGTGATGGAGGATCGGTAGACGGATTGCAAAATTTCGACGACCCGCTCGAAAATGATGGCGAAGAGCAGAATATAATAGAAGACCGGCAGCAAGCCCGCGATCGTCTTGAAGATCGCCGCCTCAGGCGCCCAGTAGACGGAAGAGATGCTCGACAGCTGCATCGTGAAGGCGATCCACAGGCTGGTCATATACTTGCGGGGCTGACCGATATGGGGAGCGAACATCAACACGAAGAGAGGGCCGAGCAGCAGCAAATAGCCGTCGAGCGCCGGCGTGGAGCCGAAGCCGCCGATCCAGGGCCCATCCGACGAGAGCGCCCCCGGCAGGATGTCCCCGGCGGCCACGAGCAGGCCTGTCGCGAGCAAGCCGACAAACCAAAGCCGGGTTCTCGGACGCCTGCGGTGGTACAATTCGAAAACCGCGAAATTGATGACGATAAACGCATATACTTGTAGAAGCTTCCCGATGAAGACCAGAACGGGGGAGTTAGGCGTCATCTCCATGGAGATCGCCATCTGCAGCAGTTGTTGGATTAAAATAAATGTAAGTGAAGTCAGCAGCGACCGATAGGCGTGCCGCCGGTTGCTCGCGTACAGCCGATAGGACATGAACAGCATGAGCGAGACGATGACGACGGCCATTGCCGACGAGAACAGCAGCGCGAAATTGTCGGAAGTCAGCGTGATCAGGAACATGTGGGTCTCCTTTAAAGGCGGTCTATGAAACTTGCAGAACATATGTTTCTAATATATCATATTTTGTGAGAAGCTAGCATCAAGAACGTCGGAACGAGGAGGTAACGCCGTTGAACATCTTGCAGGCGCTGTTTTTCCCCCCGGAGCAGCCGGGAGGCGTCTCGTCCATGGTTCCCTACATCGGGGAGAGATTCCGCAAGATCGGTTGGGAGATGGAGATGTTCTCGCTCCCCAAGCGCATTCGCAACAAGGGCCATGAAGAGATCGAATTCGCGACGTTCGATTGGCGGCCTTACGCGGGCAACGCCATCGTGGACAAATACATTCAGACCTACAAGGACTATATCTGGTGGGTGAAGCTCCGCCTGTCCGGGCAGCGCTTCGACTTGATCCACGCCCACCATCCGATCGCCGCGCTCGCCATGAAGCGGATCTATCCCGACACGCCGTTGCTGATGACGGTTCACTCCAGCTACGAGCGCGAGCTTATTCTGAACGGAAGAATCGCCGAGGGCGGCCCTGAGCATCGTTTCCTGACTTCGATCTACGGAGAGCTGGAGCGCCAGGCGGATCGCCTGATGACGGTGTCGAAGTCCTTTGCTCAATATATCGGCACGTACCTTCAAGAACCTGACAGCACGATCGTCATTCCTAACGGATACGACGAGAGAAGATTCAAGCCGGTGCCGCACGACAATGAAGTGACCCAACTGGTCACCGTATGCCGGCTCGTTCCGGCGAAAGGGCTGGACATTCTGCTCCAGGCTTGCGCCGAGCTGCGCAAGCGCGATTCCCGGTTCGTGCTGCACATCATCGGGGACGGCCCGATCCGCAAGGAGCTGGAGGAGCTGTCCCAGCAGCTCGGCATCTACGACGATACGATTTTTTACGGATACATGCTTCACCCGGAAGAGCTGATGCCGTTCTTCGATGTGTTCGTCCTGCCTTCGCGCGCGGAAGCGTTCGGCTCGGTGTTCGCGGAAGCGGCGCTCTGCCTGCTCGCGCTCGTCGGCACGAACGTCGGGGGCATCGCCGAGCAGATCGAGGACGGAACGAACGGGCTGCTCGTGCCGGCAGAAGATCCAGTAGCCTTGGCGGGCGCGCTGGAGACGGTGATCAACGACCCTCATTTCCGTTACGAGATGGCGCGGGCCGGTTGGAACAAAGCGAAGAAAACCTACTCGCTCAACCGGGTAATCAGCGAGCTCAAGCGCATTTACATTTCCTTCGGCCCGGCGGGAGCCGAGGCGGACAGCGAGGCCGAGACCGCAGCGGACGCGGGAGACGGCGACGAGGAGGCGTGAACGGAATGGGCGTGCCTTTTACCTTCATACATGCCGCGGACCTGCACCTCGACAGCCCGTTCAAGGGGCTGTCGAAGGCGCCGGCCGCCGTGCGGGAGAGGCTGCGCGAGTCGACTTTCGCCTCGCTCGGCCGGTTGGCCGAGCTGGCCGTGCGGGAGCGCGCCGACTTCGTTGTGATCGCGGGCGATCTGTTCGACGCGGCGGACCGCTCGCTGCGCGCCCAGCTGCGGCTTCAGCGCGCGTTGGGAGACTTGGCGAAGCGAGGCGTACGCACGTATATCGTGCACGGCAACCACGACCACGAGAGCGGAAGGCAGGCGCAGCTGGATTGGCCGGAGGGCGTCCACGTCTTCGGATCTTCCCGGGTCGATTGCTGTGCGGCATATGCCCGCGGCGGCGAAACGGCCGCCCATATTTACGGCATTTCCTACCCGACGCGGGCCGTCGGAGATAATTTGGCGCTTCGCTTCAGGAAACGGGAGGGAGCGCCTTTTCATATTGCCGTTCTGCATGCGAACGTGGACGGCGACCCGGCGCACGACGACTACGCCCCTTGCCGGCTGGACGAGCTCGTTTCTTCCGGCTTCGACTATTGGGCGCTCGGACACGTGCACGACCGGCGCGTGCTGAGCGAATATCCGCATGTCGTCTACCCCGGCAATCTGCAGGGGAGAAGCGTCCGGGAAACCGGCGGCAAAGGCGCCTACGTCGTGTCCGTCTCCGGCTCGGGGGCAGTGGACATGCGGTTTCAAGATCTGGCGGACGTCGTCTGGCGGGAGATCGCCGTTCCGATCGACGGACTGGAGCGGGAGCAGCAGCTTCAAGAGGCAATGCTGTCCGCGCTGGAAGATGCGCGTCGGGACTCCTCCGGACGACCGACGGTCGCGCGGCTGCGCTTGGAGGGACGCGGCCCGATGCACGAGCTGCTGCTTCGGGCCGGAGCGGCCGAAGAGTGGCTGGAGGGCGTGCGGGATTGTCTCGCGTCCCCGGAAGAGACGGACGATTGGATCTGGCCGGAATCGCTGCTCGTGCGCACTTCCGGCGAGCTGTTGCTGGAGCGCGTCGCCGAGGAAGGCGGGTTTCTGGGCGAGCTGATCCGCCGCGGCATGCTGGCCTCGGCCGACTTGGAGGAGGCGAAGGCGATGCTGGACGAAGCGACGGAATCGCTGCGCAAGCTGCCCCGCGTTCGGGAGTGGCTGGACGGACGAACGCGCGAGGAACGCGAGCGGTGGATTCGCCGGGCGATGGAGCTGAGCGCTTCGCTGCTGCGGGACGACGATGCGGGGTAGGCGCTAGGGCGTGTATGCAAACCCGCTCAGGGGCATCTATCACCCCCTGCTGCGTCACTTTTGCTTGACGTACCTTCGGTACGCCTTCACAAAAGTTCCTTGCATGGAACGAAAATTCGGCAACATCTGCTATCTTCGGAGTATGCATACACACCCTAGGAGGAGCGGACATGTACATACGGGAAATCGAAGTGGACGGATACGGCGCGCTGAACGGTGTCGCTCTTTCGCTCGGAGAAGGGCGGGTCACCGTGCTTTACGGGCCTAACGAGGCCGGCAAGAGCACGCTGCTCCGGTTCGTGCGAAGCATGCTGTACGGCTTCCCTACGCGTAAGGACCCGGTGGAGCGGGGAGAGCCCGTATTCGGCGGACGACACGGGGGGCGGCTCGTACTGGCGGACAGGGAAGGACGGGAGTGGCGGATCGAACGCCATGCGGAACGGGGCGGAGAGATCCGGCTGAGGGACAATTCGGGAACCGAACGGACTGTCGGGCAGGCCGAGTGGGAGAAGCTGCTGCTGGGCGGCTTGTCCGAGCGGCTGTTTCGACAGCTGTTCGCTGTGTCGCTGAACGAGCTGCACGAGCTGAGGACGCTGCAGGGAGAAGAGCTGAGCAATTATTTGTATCATGCCGGACTGGCCGGAGGCGCGTCGATTACGGAAGCGCGCCGCAAGATCGGCGCCGAGCTCGATCGCCTCTACCGGCCGAAAGGATCGACCCAAGAGATGAATCGTCTGCTTGCGGGCATCAAGGAGCTGGAGGCGGACATTCGCCGAAGCCGGGACGGGATTCGCGATTACGCGGAAGCGACTCGGGAACTTGAGCGGGTCGAAGAGCGGTTGGAGCAACTGGACAAGGAGTTGCCCTCGCTTAGATTGGAGACAGCGAAGCTGCAGGGGGCGCTGGAGCTGCGGGAATGGTGGCTGAAGCGGGAAGCGCTGCTTGCGGAGATCGCCGACCTGCGTGCGGAACTGCCGGACCCTTCCGCGGCCCTGTTGCCCGAAGACGCGGCAGGGATATGGGCCGAGCTGAGAAGCCTTCGCGGTTCCGCCAGGGACAAGCTGGCTTCGGAGCGGGAAGTGCTTGAGGAGCTGCGGCGTCAGCGGGAGCGGCTGCATTGGGATGAGGAGCTGCTCGCGGCGCTCCCCGAGCTGGAGAGACTGGAGGCGATGCGCGAGGGAATCGCGGCCAAGCGGGAGGAGCAGACTCGGCTGGAGGCCGAGCTGATCGCTCTGGACGACGCGGTGCGCAGCTCGCTCGCGCTGATCTCGCCGGAGTGGGGCGAGGCCGAGTTGGCCGCGTTCGGAGGCTTGACGGCGGAACGAGAGCAGGTGCGTATGCTGCGGCAATCGTGGGAAGAGGCGGAGAGGGCGGCGATGACGCTGCAAGCCGAGCTGCGCAGGCTGGATCGTCAGCGGGAAGCGCTGCTGGATGAAGAGGCTGGGCTGGAGGAGGATGGCGATGGCGTGCAGAGTGCGATGCCCGACTCGCTCCTGTCCGTCGGTTTCGCGCCGGGAACGAAATCCGAGCTGCTGCAAGCCTGGCATCAGGCGGAGGATGCGCGCCGGGAATTCGAACGGGCAGCCGCTTCGAACGGACCCAGGCCGTCCGAGCGTGCCGCCCTGTCGCGTTCCGGAAGAGGACGTGAGCGGAGCGCCCCGGGATGGTTCATCTGGGTTGCGGCGGCCGCGGCGCTGGCGGCGTTCCTGTGGCCGTTCTTGCCGGGACGGGAAGGGGGACTCTCCCCGTTATCCGCGCTCGTCTCCGCAGGCTTGCTGGCTCTCTCCGCCGGTCTGGCCGCATACGTCTGGAGCAGGCGCGGGAACGAAGCTTCCCGCTCGCAAGGCAATCCGGAGGCGCATTCCGGAGCTTATCATGCCAGCCGCGCAAAGATGAACGAGCAGCTGAGGCGGCTGCTGGGCGATACCGAAGCCGCGGCTGCGGCGCTTCTGGACGAAGAATCGTCTCGGGCCGGCGCGGAATGGACGGCGGCGGAAGCGGACGCTTATTGGCGCAATCTGCGCGAGGCGGTGCACGAGCAGTTGGAGCTGTGGGAGCGCAGCGAACGCGAAGACGCGCGCAGGCAGGAATGGCAGGGAAGGATGCAGCAGCTGCTGAAGGAGAGGAAACTGGCCGGCGAAGAGGCAGACGAGCAGTTGAAGCTGCTGGACGAGCTTCGCGAGCGGTGGAAGCGGTGGCTGGCCGAGCGCAAGCTGCCGCTTCATCTGACGCAGGCAGGGGCCTCCGAGCTGTTCGCGGCTGCGGAGCGGGGACAAGCCGCTCTGCGGCAGAGGGATCGGCTTAAGGAGCGCGCTCGCGCGCTGGATCTCGCGATCGGCGATTTCGACCGCGCGGCGATGAGCCTTGCCGGGAAGCGGCCTCTGCCGGCCGGAATCGGAGCGGATGCCCAGCTTGCGGTGCAATGGCTGTACCGCGCGGCGTCAGAGGAATTGTCCGTCAAAGAAGCGGCCGAGCGGCTGGAAGCGCAACTGGAGGCGGTGGAGGCAAAGGTTGGGCAATTCGAGGCCGAGCTTGAGCGTGTGGTGGAGAGAATCAGGAAGACGCTAATCGAGTTCCGCGTCGGTTCGGAGAGCGAGCTGGACGGCCGGATACGTATCGACGAGCGCTGCCGCGCGCTTCGCAGGGAAGCCCGCGAGATGCAGCTTCGGCTGGAATCCGGGCGGGATGCGGCCGCGCAAGCCGAACTGTACGAGCTGCTGGGCTCGCGCGACGAAGCTTCTCTCGCCGCCCTTGCCCAAGATCTGCGGCTCAGGCTTGCCGAGACGGAGACGAGCCGTTCGGAGCTGCTCGACCGGCGCGGCCGGCTGGCGCAGGAGCTCGAACGGCTTCGCGGGGATGCCGAGCTGGAGGATAAGACCCAGCGGCTCGGAGAGCTCGTCGACCAGCTTGAAGAGCTGACCGAGCGGTATGCGGTGCTGGCGCTCGCGGACAAGCTGATCGTCCGCACGAAAGCGGTCTACGAGGAGGAGAAGCAGCCGGAGGTGCTGCTGCGGGCTTCCCGGTATTTTCAGCGGATGACCGGGGGAGCTTATATCCGCATCGTGGCTCCGGGCGATTCCAAGGCGCTGCTGGCCGAGACGAAGGAACGCTCCCTGCTGGACAGCATCTATTTAAGCCGCGGCACGCAGGAGCAGCTGTATTTGGCGATGAGGTTCGCGCTGTGCGACGCCGCGTCGCCGGAGCATCCGCTGCCGCTGCTGCTGGACGACCTGTTCGTTCACTTCGACGAGACGAGGCTGGAGCGAACGCTGCCGGTGCTCGAAGAGCTTGGGCAGACGAGGCAGGCGCTGCTGTTTACCTGCCATCGCCACGTCGCCAGGACGATCGTCTCCGGAGTTGAAGGAGCGAACTTGATTACGCTGGGAGCTTAGGCGGACGCTGAGACCGCCCGGGGCTGGAAGGCAGCGCCCGATCCCGGCTGATCAGGAACAGCCAACCCAGGCTGAGCAGGCCGAACATCGGATACAGCGCCGAGAGCAGCGTGCCGAAGCCGAACTGTCCGGCGAGGAAGCAGAGCAGCAGCAGAATCGCCGTCAGCATCCAGGGCGAAGCTTTCGTCCTCTCGTGCAATTGAAGCGTAAGCCCGTAAACATCCGCGACGAGCGTTGTGAAGATTTCCATGAAAATCAAGAACACGTACACCCAATGCAGCCATGCCCCGAGCTCCCTCGCGATCCCGCCCATCGGAATATCGAAGTCGGCAATGCCGGGCATGCGCGACGACAAGGCGAAGTGGGCGGCGAGCAGCAGCCCCCCGATGCCGATTCCGCCCATCCACGCTCCCTTGCGCAAAATTCGGGAATCCCCGATCGTGGAGCCGAGCGGAACGAGAACGGCCTGGGACATCGACAGGTTAAACGCGGCGTACAGGAAGGGCGATAACCAAGCAGCCCACGCGGACTGCTCGTTCGGCGCTCTGAACCATTGATCCGGCAGCGGCTCCCTCAGCGTCTCGAACACGAGAAAGGCCGAAAAGCCGATCATGAGCGGGACGACGAACGTATTGATCGCCAGAATGGCGTTCATCCCTTTGCGAAGCAGCAAAAAGCAGGCGAACATCGTCACGATCAGTCCCGTCTGGTAGCTCAGGTTGAGATGCTCCGAGAAGACGGAGCCCGCGCCGGCCAGCATGACCGCGTTGACGCCGAGCAGCACGATCAGCATCATGTGGCTGACCCAGCGCCCGGCTCTGTCGCCGAACAGATGCTTGTTCAAATCTTCGTAGGATCTGGCGTTCAATTTGGCGGACAGGAGCATAACCTTGGCCCCGATCCACACGAAAAACATCGTGGAGACGATGATCAGATACGGTCCCCAATGCCCGAATCGGGTGAAAAATTGCAGCACTTCCCTGCCGGAAGCGAAACCCGCACCTACGACGGTTCCGATAAATACGAGCGCGACTTGGATGCTTCTGGCCCAATGTTTCATTCGCGGAACCTCCCGACCTAACTCGTCCATGTTACTCTACTCTATGTCGCCAATTGGACGGGCATGCCTTGGAAGGGCAAACGGAGCCGGGGGGTCTGAGTAGGACGATTATAAGTCATGATTGCGCCAGACTTCCGACCATTGGTTAAGATACTTCGCAGAAAAACCGTTCACGAGCCTTCGCCGAAGGCTCGTGAACGGTTTTTAGCTTTGTACACGATTTGCCCCCTTTTCCGCACGATTTGGCCCCTTGACGAGAGGTGATTTATGTACGAAACACGGCGATAAGCCAGCCAAGCGACAATCGGGTACGAAAAGGCGATACATTCGCAAGATCGTGGCATTACGCCGGGAATCTCCCTTTTCCTATAATCGAAATTGTCAGAACGTCAAAAAAGTAAAGGGGGCAACGAGGGATGACAGAGCGAGCGCTAAGAGAGCCGCTGCTCATTTCGTCGGATGAACGGGCGGTTTGGCGGCAAAGCAAGCCGAGACTTGCGGCAGAGCATCCGACGATCGACCTGGAGTGGACGGGCGCCAGGCATCAGAGGATGGAAGGGTTCGGCGGATGCGTCAACGAATTAGGGTGGTTGGCGCTCAAGTCGACGAGCGAAGAAGCGCGACAGGAAGTGCTGAAGGCGCTGTTCGACAAAACCGGAGACGGGTTGCGTCTGGAGCTGAACCGGATTCCGATCGGAGCGACCGATTATTCCGTGAACTGGTACAGTTGCAATGATAACGAAGGCGATTACGCGATGGAGAAGTTTTCGCTAGATCGCGACCGGCAACATTTGCTGCCTTACGTCAAGGCGGCGCAGGAGATTCAGCCGGACATGCAATGGTTCGCCTCGCCGTGGAGCCCGCCGACGTGGATGAAGCATCCGCAGACGTACAACTACGGCAAGCTGGTCCCGACGGAGCAGAATTTGCAAGCCTATGCGCTCTACTTGCTGAAATTCGCGGAAGCTTATGCGCAAGAAGGCGTGCGGATCGCGCAGCTTCATTTTCAGAACGAGCCTGTTACGCATCATCGCTTTCCTTCGTGCGTCTGGACCGGAGAAGAAATGCGGGATTTTCTGAAACGTCATCTCGGCCCGTTGTTCAAGGAAAAACAGCCGGAAATCGAGCTGTGGCTCGGCACGCTTAACACCGATTCGTACGACAGCTACGCCGGCATCGTCCTGAACGATCCGGAAGCGAAGGCGTACGTGAGCGGTGTTGGCTATCAATGGGCGGGCAAGCAAGCGATTCAGCGGACGCATGTCGCGTTCCCGGAAATGCGGCTTATGCAGACGGAAAACGAATGCGGAGACGGCAAAAACACGTGGGAATATGCGCACTACATTTTCGGCCTATTGTGGCATTATCTAAATAACGGCGTCGAAAGCTACGTGTATTGGAACATGGTGCTCCCCAAAGGCGGGGAATGCACATGGGGCGGCTACCAGAACAGCCTTGTCAACGTGGACCTGGATAACGGCGAGGTGGCGTGGAACCCGGAATTTTATTCATTTAAGCACGTGTGCCGATTCGTCGGCAAAGGCTCAGACAGGCTCAGCCTCCGAGGAGGCTGGAGCGGCAACGCCATCGCGTTCGAGAACGCCGAAGGACGCAAAGCATTCATCGTGCATAACCCGCATGATGAGCCGAGAACGATTGCGATCGCTTGCGAAGGCGCCGTCTACGAAATGCCAATGACCGCGAAATCCTTCCATACGCTTGTGATTTGAACTTAAAAGGAGCGAAACTCTCTATGACATGGTTATCTGCGAAAATGAAAAAGTCCGCATCCATCGTGCTTGCGGCTACTCTGGTCGCCGGTTTGGCTGCAGGATGCTCGAACAGCAATAACGACAAGGGCAGCAACGCCTCTCCGTCGACCGATGCCTCCCCTTCCGCTTCCTCTTCGCCAAACAATGGCGGCGATAAAATCACGATCCGTTTCGCTTACAACTGGACGGGCGCTGACCCGAAAGCGTCGTATTTCGAAGGCAAGCTGAAGGAGTACGAGGCGAAGCACCCGGAAATCGCCTTCAAATTCGAAGCGACGCCGGGCGAGGAGCACCGCACGAAAATCAAAGTGGATACGACAGCCGGCAATTTGCCCGACATTTTCACCTACTGGCTCGGACCGGTCAACTTGAAGCCGCTCGTCGACGCCAACGAAATTCTCGACATGGACGAATATTTAAGCAAGAGCGGCACGGTGAAAAAAGAGCAGTACACCGATATCGCTTGGTCGTTCTTCGATATCGGCGGCAAAAAATACGGTCTTCCGCTCGAAGCGTTCAAAGGCTTCTTCATGGCGAATCGCGAGCTGTTCCAAAAGTACAACCTCGAATACCCAAAAACGTACGCCGATTTGATTAACGTCGCCAAGGTGTTCAACGACAATGGCATTGTGCCGTTCAGCATGGGCAGTAAAAACGGTCAGCCTTCGCACTTGTTTTTCAGCTATTTGACGTATCAATTCCAAAACGGCTTCGATGACGCGCAGCAAATTCCCCAAACGTACCAATACGATACGGACGCGGTTCGCCAAGCGGCGCAAGCGGTCACGCAGATGAAGGAGGATGGCATCTTCCCGAGCGATACGGTCGCCAACGGCGATTGGGGGCCGCAGCTGTCGCTCTATAACGAGGAAAAAGCGGCGATGGTTTACGAATTTCCGTGGATGATCGGCAACGTGAAGCCGGAAATTGTCGACAAGAGCGACCTGATCAACTTCCCGGCGCTCGACGGCTCCGTCGTCGATCCTTCGTCTTACACAATCGGCGCCGTCGCGATGGGGCTGCTCATCAACCGCAAGTCGTTCGAGGACCCGGCGAAGCAGCAGGCGCTCGTAGATTTCGCCGACTTCATCAACTCCGACGAGGTACTGGGCGAAGTGGCGAAGGGCGGTTTGTTTCCGGCGAAGCAGATGGAGCTTGATCCGTCGACGCTGTCCCCGCTCTACGCCAAAGCGATGGAATTCACGAAAACTCAAAACGTATGGCCGCATCACGAGAGCTATGTTCCCGACAGCAACGCCTATTCCGTCATCTTGAGCTCTCTGGACGAACTGTTCGCAGGCTTCGTATCGCCTGAAGATTACGTGTCCAAGACGCAGAAAGCGCTCGACAAAGCGAAGTGACGGATACTGCGGAACAAGGAGGAGGGGGCGCGTCCCCCTCTTCTTGTTTACGCGGCGCAAGGGAAGGAGGAAGGGACTATGCGGCGAAAACACGATGCGGTTTTTTACGGCGCATTCGTCTTGCCCGCGGTGATCGTCTACACGCTGTTCATGATCTATCCTGTCGCGATGTCGGCGGGGTACAGCTTGACGGAGTGGAATGGGGTAACGGCCAAGACGTTCGAAGGGCTGGGCAATTATCAAGAGTTGATCGCGGACGGCGATTACTGGCAGGTCGTTCGCAACACGGGGCAATTGATTGCGTATTCTCTCGTCTTTCAGGTAGGCGCGGGACTTGCGATCGCCTATTTGCTGGCGAAGGTCGTACGCGGGTTCCGGTTTTACCGGTCGGTATACTTTATTCCGGTTATTATTTCGCCGGTTGCCATCGGCCTGATGTTTTCACTGTTTTACAATTCGGATACCGGGCCTCTGAACCATTTGCTGGATTCGCTCGGCTTGTCCTCTTGGAAGAGACAGTGGCTGTCCGATCCGCATACGGTGCTGAAGGCGGTTATGGCGCCGCAAATCTGGCAGTATATCGGCTTGTACGTCGTCATTTTTCTGGCAGCGATCCAGCAGGTACCAGAGGAGTTGCTCGAGAGCGCGAGAATGGACGGCGCCGGTCCTTTTCGTACATTCTTCAACGTCGTTATGCCGCAAATCTGGGACGTATTCCAGGTGTGCGTCATTCTCGCGGTGACGGGCTCGCTCAAGTCGTTCGACCACGCCTGGGTCATTACTTCGGGAGGGCCGGGCAACGCGTCTTCGTTTATCGCCCTGCAAATGTTCAAAACCGCGTTCATCAGCAATCAAATCGGCTACGGAAGCGCGATGACGATTACGATTTTGGCGTATGCGGCGTTGTTTACGGTGCTGTTTAAAAGAATTTGCGCCAGACTGTATAATTGAAAGGGGAATGGAGGATGACTTACGCCATGCAGCGGGTCACCCGGTTGTCGAGGGGCCTCGTTCTCGCGGTTTTCGCTTTGTCGACGCTGTTCCCGTTTTATTGGGTGCTCGTCAGCTCGCTCAAAGACAAGCATCAAATTTATGCCAATCCGTTCGGCTTCCCGGTGAAATGGCATTGGGGCAACTACGCCGATATTTGGCAAACGGCGCATTTGTCGCGTTATTTCTGGAACAGTCTGTTCATCTCCGCATGCGCGGTGGCGATTATGCTCCTCATCGGGGCGATGGCCGCGTACGTGCTTGCACGAAGGGAGAAAAGCGGCTGGCTGTATGCGTACTTCACGCTCGGGATCATGATTCCGGTGCACGCCATTCTGATTCCGTCCTTCGTGCTGCTGAAGCAGCTTCATCTTCTGAACTCGCATTTCGGCTTGATTCTGATTTACATCGTGAGCAACCTGTCGCTGTGTGTGTTCGTCCTCCACGGGTTTCTAAAGGGCATTCCGCGCGAGTTGGAGGAAGCGGCGGCTATCGATGGGTACGGCCGGGTGCGCACGTTCGTCTCTATCGTGCTTCCGCTCGCGAAGCCGGGGCTGGCAACCGTCGGAACGCTCGGCTTTTTGAATTGCTGGAACGAGTATTTATTCGCTTACGTGCTGATCGGCAGCGAGCCTTCGAAGACGCTGACGCAAGGCGTAATGGCGCTTACCGGGCAGTATTCGACCGATTACGCGCTCGTCTGCGCCGGACTTGTCGTCTCGATGCTGCCGCTCTGGCTTGTGTATATGCTGTTTCAAGAACAGATTGTCAAAGGTATGACGGCCGGCGCGGTCAAAGGCTGATCGATTCGACTTCGGGGAGGGACAAGCGCGATGGGCAAGTTCAAACAACGGATACGGCGGTCGCCATCCATCCAGACGAAGCTGATCGGCGCGTTGTTCGTCATTGCGCTGCTGCCCGCCCTTGTCATCAATTGGTATTATTACGAACGTACGAATGTATCGCTGGAGCAGAAAATCAGATCCTATAACGAAGAGCTGCTCAAGCAGCTAAGCGATAAAGTCGAGTTTGTCTCCGAGCAGGTCAAGACGACCGAAACGCAACTGATCGCCTATTCCGTCACGTCGCGGGCGTTCATGGATTACGCGGACAAGACGGGGGCGGAAAAGCTCGACACGCTCAAGAAGACGGAGGAACTGCTCGCCAATTTCAAGCGATCGTATCCCTATATTACGGAGATTTACATGGTCGGCTCCGACGGCACGCTCTATTCGACCGATCCTTACTTGAATCGGGATGAACTGAAAGCGATGTCCTGGGTCGAGGAAGCGCTTCGAACGCCGACAGGCAAAGCGGAGGGCGAGCTGCTGCTTTCTCACACGCCGACCTACACGCTGCTGCAGGAGCGCGAGGTGCTGTCGTTCGTTCGCCCCGTCGGCGCCTATGGCACCCGCAGAGACCTCGCGCTGATCCAGATTGACGTCGACGCGGCGAAGTTCGGCTCGCTATTGCAGCTTATGCCGACGGATCAGGCCGAGAGCGTCTTTCTCATGGACAAACAAGGCCGCATCATTCAAGAGCGCACATCGGCAGAATTGTCGAATACGGCAGCCGCAGACATCCGTAAGCGAGTGGCGGGCAATACCGGAATCGCCACGACGACGATGAAGTCGGACGGTCAGACGCTCATGCTGAGCGTGAGGCCGCTCGAGGGGCGCGGGTGGGTGATGGCGGTCGCCTCTCCGCTGTCGCGGTACAGTCTGGACTTCCGCCATCTGCGCAACATCCTGCTTATCGTCGCCGGTCTCGCGCTTATCGTCGCCGTGTTGTTCGCCATTTTGCTGTCGCATGGCATCCTTCGTCAATTCCATACGCTCATCCGCTCGATGAGAAAAGCCGGCGAGGGGCAACTGAACGTCAAAGTGCCGGTATCGAACAGCCCGGACATCGGCATGGTCGCCGTCACGTTTAATACGATGGTGGAAAAAATCGATCAGTTGCTCAAGGATTCGGTGAAGAAGGAGGAGGAGAAGACGGCGGCCGAGCTGAAGGCGCTGCAGGCGCAAATCCAGCCGCATTTTATATACAACACGCTCAATTCGATCAAGTGGATGGCGATTAGCGAAGGGGCGAACAAAATCGCCGACGCGGTTGTCGCGCTTGTGAAGGTGCTTCGTTTTACGTATCGGACGAACGAGATTTTTATCCCGATTAAAGACGAGATGGAGTTCATTCGGGATTATGTGCAGGTACAGCGGATGCGGTTTGGGGAAAAGATCGAAGTGGAATACGAATGGGACGAGCGGATGGACCGCTATTACACACTTAAGTTCATCATTCAGCCAATCGTCGAAAATGCGATGATTCACGGGTTGGCGAACAACTCGTACAACGGTCTCATCATTGTGCGCGGCGTGCTGGACGAAGCGAACCGGCAAATCCGGTTCGAGGTCGAAGACAACGGCGTCGGCTTCGCGCCGAAGCCGACGGATCAGATGTCGGGTGTCGGCATGTCGAACGTCAACGACCGGATACGGATGCATTTCGGCGAACAGTACGGGCTTACCGTGGAGAAGCCGCTGCGGCTGCGTACGCGCATCGTCGTCGCGATTCCGATTTTGACCGAAGGCAAGGTGGTCTAGATGTACGATATTTTGATCGTCGAAGACGAAATGCTCGTCACCGTCGGCATCGTCAACAGCATCGATTGGCGGGAAGCCGGGTTTAACGCCCCGCATACGGCCGCCAACGGCAAGCAAGCCTGGGAGCTGATGGGCAAAATCAAGTTCGACGTGGTGATGACCGATATCAAAATGCCGGAAATGGACGGTCTCGATCTCGTCAGAACGATGCGCGACCATGACTATTCTGCGGAAGTGATCATCCTGAGCAGCTACACCGACTTCGAGTATGTGAGCGAAGCGCTGGAGCTGCAAACTTGCAGCTATTTGCACAAGCCGGCGATGATGCCGGCCGACATCGTTCAGGCGGTCAAGAAAGCGGCTGTGCGGCGGGAGGAGTCCAAGCGCCAAGCGCAGACGGCGCATCGCATCGAGCGGCTGTACCTCAACAGCGCGAGGAAGCTGAAGGAACGCATGCTGCTCGACTTACTCGCCGGCAATGAGGTCGGCGACGCGCAGTGGAAGGAAGTGCCGCTCCAATGCGACCCGGCGGCGAGCATCGTTGCGGTTGTCCGCTTTCGCAACGGCGATCAAGTGCTGCAAGGCTCTTTCAAGGCGGACGAGACGCTGTTCGCATACGCTGCGACGAACGTCATCGATGAATTGTTTCGCGCCGAATCCGGGTATGAGTCCGTCTGCAAAGCGCCGGATCTCGCCGTCGTCCTGTTGTCCGGCGCTTCGGAGAGCAGCGCAGGGAAGCGGGACGAGCGGTTCACGACGCTGTCGCGCGTGCTGCGAACCTACTTCCAGCTTGACGTCGAGATGGCGCTGCAGACCGAGCCGATCGCCTTGCGAAAGCTGTCGCAAGCTGCCGGCGCGCTGCTCAAAGTGTTGGACGAACGCGAGCAGCGCATTCCTGCGGATCGGCTGATCGTTGTCGAAGGAGCCGCGGAACCGAGATGGACGTACCGTTCCGAGGAATGGCTCGACAGCAGCTGGTTCAGCGATTCATTCCCTGGCGCGGACAAAGTCGAACAAATTTATCGCGAGCTGGAACGCAAAAACACCACGCACCGGCAGACGCTGGAGCTTAGCGGGATGCTGCTCGGCATGCTGCTGCAGCGGGCGGCGTCTTATCCGGGCATCTTGCGCGAGCTTTACCGCGTCGAACCGGAAATGTATTCCCGGCTGCAAGCGCTGGGCACGGCGCCGGAACTGAAACGATACGTGTTGCGGCTGTGGGAAACGGCGGAAGCGCTCATACACGGCTCGCATCCGCAGGAGGTCGAGAAGGCGCTGCAATACGTCGAACGAAACCTGCACGATCAGAAGCTCGGCCTCGAATCGACGGCTGCGTTCGTTAACGTAAGTCGCGCACATTTCAGCAGGCTGTTTAAGGAACATACCGGCGAGACGTTCCACCAGTACGTCACAAAGTCGCGTATCCGAAGAGCGGAGCATCTCGCCCGTACGACCGATCTGAAAATGTACGAAATCGCTGAGAAGGTGGGCTATCCCAGCTCCAAATATTTCAGCAAGCTATACAAAAAACTGATCGGCAGGCAGCTGTCCCATATCCGTTCGTCAAAAAAACTCTAACCGGGGACATCCCGGTTAGAGTTTAATAGTTTTAGAGATCGAGCAGCTTGAGGGAAAGAACCTTTTGCGTATCGGGATCCAGATCGATCTTCAGCCAGCCTCCCGTTACTTCCAGCGACAGGACGTTCATCTGTCCGTCCCCGGGAAGGCCGAGCAGTTCCGCGGCTTGCGAGCCATTCATGCCGTAATCGAGATTCTCGATGCCCGTGTCTACTTTCTTGGAACTGATCTCGATATAGACGACTTTATCCTGTTCGTTCAGTCCGACGGAGAGGCCGTCGTATTCCCATATTTCGATCGTTTCCTCGTCACCGGGCAGAGGATAGGTTTCCTCGGGCAGGCCGTAGCGCTTGACGACTTCCTTATCCGTGTATCCCAGCTTAAGATGGGCGAGCGAAGGAGACTTCGCTAGAAAACGGTGCTTGCCGGGATTCTCCGACGTCCCGCCTTCCGGCGGGAGAGAGGGCTGGACCGTCGAAGCTTCGACGGAGGGCTCGGAGGGTTCCGGCGGTTCGCTTGGCCCTGTCGAAGGCGCTTCGCCGGAAGAAAGCTCTTCCTTGGTTGCCGGCGATTGCCCTGTTGCGGGCTCGGACGGCTGCGACTCCCGAAGCGGAACTTTAACGTCCGTCGGAGCCGATGCGGAAGGAGAAGCCGAAGAGGTCGGCGAAGTATCCGTAGAGGACGAGCTGCATGAGACCAAGCTTGCGGATAGAAGCAATACGCTCCAAATTCGCATGAATACAGGCATATCGATCGTCATGCTTCATCCCTCCCTGGACTTCCCTTCATCTATATAAGACATGACATAAGCTGGAAAAGTTTCGTGTATTTCAAATTATTTTTCATTTTCCTGCTATTGTCGCATAGAGTCAAAGATTGTCGGGACTTTAGTCGCGGTTTTTCGCGGGGAGGATTTCTGTCCGTCCTCCCGGAAAAAACCGCAATCCGGTGTTGCGCGGGGGAAGAGGATATGTTACGTTAAACGGAAAAGACAACGGGTGGCGGGGAAGACGATGGATATTCTCAAGGAAAGAATTTTGAAGGAAGCAAGCGTCATAAATGCAGGGGTGTTGAAGTTGGATTCTCTGCTTAACCATAGCGTCGATCCGCAATTGACGATGGAGATGGGCAAGGAATTCGCCTCCAGGTTTGCCGGCGAACCGATTACGAAAGTGATAACGGTGGAGTCCTCCGGCATTCCCGTCGCGTTCGCGACCGCGCTTCAGCTAGGCGTGCCGCTCGTGTTCGCGCGCAGGAAGAAGACGCTGCTCGGAGAGCCCGACGCCTACTGCGAGCGAGTTCCTTCGTTCACGAAAGGCATCGTCACGGATCTGATCGTATCCCGTCACCTGCTGAGCAAGGAAGACTCGGTTCTTTTTATCGACGATATTATCGCCAACGGCGACGCGGCGCGCGGACTGATCAAAATCATCGAACAATCCGGAGCGAAGCTGAACGGAATCGGCATCGTGCTGGAGAAATCGTTCCAAGCGGGCGGCAAGGCGCTGCGGGAGCTCGGATTCCGTGTGGAGACGCTTGTGAGAATCCAATCCCTCGAGGACAATACGATTACGTTCGAAGATTAGCAAATCGGGCGGCATCCGTCCTTCCGATCTTGGCTGCAATAACGTATAATAGGATTATTCTGCAGATGGGGAGGCGAACTGCAATGGTCAACTCGAATCAAGTCAATTTGCCGGTCGACTTCTTCCTGAATAAGTTGGAAGAGGCTAAAACTCATTTCGAGCGCGCGCTCGATTGCAAGCATACAGAGTTCGACGACCTGTACCCTTACATGATCGAACATCCGCAATTTTTCTGGTACAAACGGTATGTCGCGTGGTCGGAATTGCTCACGATCGTGAAGCTGTGCGAGGAACTGGAGCTTCCGTGGACGGAAAGCTTCGCGCCCCACCAAGCGGAATATGTGCAGGGAAGAGTCATGTCCAGCAAAGTGCTCGACTATTGGTACGAAACGAACGATTCGAAAGAACACGTCGGGTAACGCAAGCCGGCGATCATACCGGGAAACCCGCTCGACGCCTCGTCCTGCGGGTTTTTCTGCGTGAGAGGACAAAGGAGGATAAATGCGATGTTGAACGATGAACAGTTGGACAAGCTGCGCGTGGAAGGGACGAAGATCCGCCTTGTCCGCGACGCGCTGGAGCAGAACGATGTCATAGGCATCGTCGTCGCTTGGGACGACGAATACGTGCTGATCCGGAGGCCGAACCGGAGAGTCGTCAAAGCGAAGCGGAATTACCCGATCCAGCTCGCAAGCGAGGAGCGCAAGTGGTCCCTTGAATGAAGTCTGCCGTCCGGAGGAATGCTGAGAAGCAGCAGCGCGCGCGTTCGTTGCTGCGGAACGAATTCCGATAACGGAGGGGTCAGCATGAAGACAACGGCTCAACGGTTCGAGGACGGAGCGCTGGACGCCAGAACGAAGCAATTGATCGGCCTGGGCGCCGCGCTCTTCGCCAATAACGAAGCCCATACATACTTTTATGCGCAGGAAGCGAAGGCGCTGGGCGCGAGCGACGAGCAGCTTATGGAGACGGTTCAGGTCGCCGCCGCGGCCGCGAGCGGGCAAGTGCTGGCGAACGGTGCGTCGTGGGTGCAGAACGCGCTGCGGGACGCGGAAGTCGGAGCGTCCCCGCTGCCGGATGAAATCTCGCATGCGGATTCCGACCCGCTGAGGCATCTTCAATTCAATGCGTTCGAGGATACGGAGTTCGGCCAGGACGACGAGTTGCCCGAGCTTCCGGAAGCCAGCGTATCTCCTTCGTTCTGAACGGAGGTTGGGCAATATTAACTGAAAATTAGAACTTTGTTAAGTCGGCTTGACTTCGGTCGGAAATCTATGCTATTTTAATATACGTGATTTCGACAAGCGACTGTTACTTCAAGCCTCACCGGTGCAGACGATCATGCGCGAAGCTCACAACATTATGCGGTCGTGGCGGAATTGGCAGACGCGCACGGTTCAGGTCCGTGTGGGCTAACCCCCCGTGGAGGTTCGAGTCCTCTCGACCGCACCACCTTACAATGAACAAGCTCTTGAACTTGTCCTTGCGACAGTTCAAGAGCTTTTTGCATAAATCATCACGAGATTCCGAGACAGGTTAGGAGAAAACGATAAGATGTCCGCAATAAAAAGTTATGATCGCTTAAGATTGGTATTGCTGCTGGGCGCCTTTTCGGCGCTCGGTCCGCTTACGATCGATATGTATTTGCCGTCCTTCCCGCAGATTGCCGCCGACTACGGCACGCAAGCTTCCCTCGTTCAGCTAAGTTTGACCGCTTGTCTCATCGGCTTAGGATTAGGCCAGATCATTATGGGGCCTTTAAGCGACGTTCATGGAAGACGCAAGCCGATTATCGTTTCGCTGACGATCTATCTTGCAGCTTCATTCGTCTGCGCGGTTTCCCCGAATATCTATTGGTTTATAGCCGCACGCTTTATTCAAGGGTTCGCCGCTTCCGCGGGAATCGTCATCTCCAGGGCGGTTGTCCGGGATGTGTACAGCGGACCGGAACTGACGAAATTTTTCTCGCTGCTCATGCTTGTCAATAATCTGTTTCCGATGATTGCGCCGATGGCCGGCAGCGGCGTGATTTCTTTTACGAAGTGGACCGGCGTGTTTCTCGTACTGAGCGCGGTCGGTTTGCTGCTCGTGCTCATGGCAACGAAGAACTTGAAAGAGACGCTGCCCGTCGAGAATCGGGTATCCGCGAACTTCGGCGAGCTGCTCTCCGGCATTCAGGCCCTGCTTAAAGACCGGTTGTTTCTCGGTTACGCGCTTGCGCAGGGCATCATGATCGGGGGCGTATTCGCTTACGTGTCGGGAACTCCTTTCGTCTATCAGAATATCTACGGAGCCTCGCCGCAGCTGTTCGCGCTGTTATTCGCCTCCAACGGAATCAGCTTGATCATCGGTTCCCAGGTCGTCGGACGCTTCAGCGGAGTGTTCTCGGAGCGCAAATTCGTGATCCTCGGCTTGCTGCTGTCCTGTACGGCGAGCTTCTCGGCCTTGATGGTCATTTTGTTCCACGGTCCGTTAATCGCTTTGGTTATCCCGCTGTTCTTCTTTGTCGCGTCGATCGGCATGACGTCGACGGCATCTTTCGTTCTGGCGATGGAGTCGCAGAGCAAGAGAGCGGGAAGCGCGGCGGCGCTTCTTGGCCTGCTGCCTTTCGTGCTGGGAGCGTTCACGTCTCCGCTCGTCGGGGTTGCCGGGGAGAACTCCGCGGTACCGATGGGAATTATTCTGTTGACGACAAGCTTGCTGGCACTGTGGGCTTTCTTCGGGCTTACGTTCAAACCGAAAGCAAAATCGGCGCATCATTCCGCGGCAACCCAATCCTCTTAGAGGATTACTGAAAGCAAGCGAAGTGATTTCTGAGCAGGTCACGAAGATCTGCACCAAGTGAGAGATGGGGGCTAGACGCCCCCGCCTGCTCGAATCACTCTTTTACGAACACTTGAACGATATGATATTTTTGCAGCAATGCCACTTTCGACTCCGTCAACACCGTCCCCGATTTCATCAGAAGCATTCCTTTTTTATCCATAATGTCTTGGGCCACTTGTTTTCCGATTAGCGCTTTCCCTAAAAACTTTTTTTCCATTGTATATGACCTCCGCATCGCTCTATCGCCTCTCGGCCCGCTATTTCTACTGTTTTCCCATAGTCCTCCGTCCAATTCCAAAAGGCTATTGAAGCGTAATGGAGGAGAGGCTGCCGTTTTTCGCAAAGTCTTTGGAGTAGGAAACCGTCGCCTGTGCTGTCGTCGTGCCGTTCGGGCTTTTAATCGTTATCGTAGGCGCCGAAGAATAGCCGGAGCCGGGGTTCGTGATGGAGATTCCCGTTACGATGCCATTTTCCACGATCGCGGCTGCGGTTGCCGGGACGATCTTCCAGGTTTGCGAGTGCTGTCCGTTATACCGATAGTAGTCGGATACTTCGTCCAATCTGTCGTTGGTAATGCCGTAAGGAGCCAGCACCTTCAACAGCGCCGCTTTGTTGCTTTGCGCCTCCTGAGCGGTCGGACCGCCGCTGCTCAGTTCGGCTGGCGTTACGCCGCTGAACGCTTCGCGGAATACTTCGGTCGGAACCCCGAGAGCGGCAGCGATGAGAACGACGGGCCGGCCATGATCTTGCGGGTCGGTCTCGTAACCCCCTGAGACAGTGACGGAAACGGTGCCGTCCTCGGTTGTAGTGACCGTGGTCAAGTTGCTGGACGAAGGGGCGTTGGCGGGGGCGCCTGCTCCCGCTCCGGATCCTTTAGGCGGGCGAGGCTGATCTTGATTGCTCTTCCTGTCGTCCCCGCTTGGCGGAGGCGGCGTTTTGCCCGTGCCTCCCGAACCGCAATCGTTCTGTCCGGAAGGAGCCGCCATCGTGTGATTGGAACGATCAAGCGCAGTCCCCCCGCCGATGATTACCGCTGCCGCCAATATAGCCGCCATCCACTTTACCGTCTTCTTCATGTTCATTCTCTTCCTTTCCATCGTAGGTTTGTTCTTGCTTGATCCCGATGTTACCTGGATTTGGTGAAAATATAGTGAAAGCGCGAGTCCTATCGAATATACTTTTTTTTAGTAGAATGATTCGGAAAGGGGGGAACCGCCTTGAAAATATTGCTGGCAGAAGACGATGTCCGGTTAGGCGAGTTGACCGCGCACATGATCAAGAAGAAAGCCGGCTGCACGGTGGACTGGGTGACGACGGGCCGCGACGCTTACGATTATGCGACCGCTTCCAGCTACGATGTGGTCGTCCTCGATTGGATGATGCCGGATGGGAATGGCCGCGATATCTGCGCGAAGCTGCGCCAGAACGGGTATGCCGGGGCGATTCTGATGCTGACTGCAAAAGACACGTTGCAGGATCGCGTTGAAGGTCTCGATGCGGGGGCCGACGATTATTTGGTGAAGCCGTTCGAGATTGAGGAACTGCTCGCCCGGCTGCGGGCATTGACGCGCAGAACGTTCGTCCCGCTTCAAGAGGACGTTATCCGCATCGGCGATCTGGAGCTGCACAGAAACAACCAGATCGTCAAGAGCGGCGGTGAAGAAATGAAACTGTCTCCCCGCGAGTTTCAAATATTGGACCTGCTCGTACAGAATAAAGGGCTTACGTTGGCGCGGGAAGTGATATTGGACAAAGTATGGGGGATCGACGCCGATGTGAATTTGAAGACGATCGATGCGACCGTCAAATTGATTCGCAAGAAGCTCGGGTCATCTTCTTCGAAGGAACTCATTATGAGCGTGAGAGGCGTTGGGTATCGAGTTGAAGCTTAAATGGGGAATCCGAAGGCCGGCAGCGAACGTCGACCTGTTCGCCATGACGCGCAACAAGCTGACGCTTCAATACAGCGGCATGCTCATTTTATTTCTGAGCCTGTTCATTATCGCCGTGTATGCGCTGCTGTACGGGGTAATTTGGAGCGAGCAGCGATCCGCTCTGGGCGCAATCGCCGACAGCGAATTTCAAGCGCTGAAGCAGTGGAGCGAGCAAGGGGGCGATTCGACCCGTCCGCCCCCTCGCGAGGTAGAGGATGCTTTCTCGATCAGCAACGATCAGTCGTTCTATTATTTGATCGGCGATGGCGGGCATGTCCAGCTGGGCGGCGAAATTCAGTCCCAACTGCGCGAGCAAGCGATGCAGGCGATCTCGCAAGGACAATTCGTGCGGGACGATTATACCCGAATATCGCTGCAGACTTTCAGCGGCGCGTCGGCCCGCGATGCGCAATTTTTGGTTACGGCCCGCGAATTGGCGTTTAACGGGGATCGGAGCAGCGTGTTATATATCGGGAAAGAAGTGACGTTCCAATACAATTTGTTCCGCTGGCTGCTCATTCTGCTGGTCGGAATGGCGCTTCTGTTCTTTTTATTGGCTGTATGGTTCAGTTATTGGATGTCTCGCAAAGCGATGGTCCCGATCGCTCGCTCCTACGCGAGACAGAAGGAATTTGCAGCGGACGCTTCGCACGAGCTAAGAACGCCGCTTAGCGTGCTTCTAACCTCGATTGAAGCGCTCCAACTGGAGCTGGAAGAGAGCGCCGCAGACATCCCTCTCGCCCATAACCTCCTATCGGGCATGAAACAGGAAGTCCGATCGATTACGAATCTGACGGGCGATTTACTGCAGCTTGCTCGCTCCGATTCCGGAGAGCTTGAGCTGAACCGCTCGCCATTTCATGCCGGCTTGGCGGCAGAGAACGTCGTCGATCGCCTCCGTCCGTTGGGAGACAACAAGCGCATCGCCATCGAGCTGGACGCTCCGGCCGACTTCATTGTGGAGTGGGACGAAGAGAAATTCGCGCAGCTGCTTATTCTGCTTGTCGATAACGCTGTGAAATATTCATCGGAAAACGGAGTCGTACAAGTCAGGCTGGCCGATAGGACGGTAAAAGGGGAACGGATGATGACCGTCGAGGTCAAGGACAGCGGAATCGGCATCGCGCCCGAAGCGCTTCCCCGCATCTTCGATCGCTTCTACCGCCAGGATCAGTCGAGGACGCGGCAATCCGGCGGACACGGCCTGGGACTCTCGATCGCTCACAATATTGTGAAAGCCGGCCGTGGCACGATCCATGCGGACAGCGTCGTCGGCAAGGGCACTACGTTTACGGTGCGCTTGCCGCTGTAGGTCAGGCGGGAGCGCAGGCGTCATGACGATTCGTTCGGACGCTGCAGCGCTCCCGGCTGATGCGGAATGATAAAGGAAACGACGGTTCCTTCTCCCGGCACGCTCTTGATGGACAGACCCCGGCCGTACAGCTGGATCAGACGGCGGTTCGTATTGGCAATACCGATTCCGGGGCGCGACGGATCGGATCGGTTCAGCAGCCGTTCAACCAGGTCGAACGGCATCCCGATACCGTCGTCCTGGACTTCGACGAGTACGCCGCTAGCCGTACGCTCCACTTTCAGCCGCAGCATACCGCCTCTTGCCTTCTTCAAAAGTCCGTGCCGGACGGCATTCTCTACCAGCGGCTGAATCGATAGCGGCGGGAGAGACAAGCGAATGTCCGGTTCGATCTCCTGAACGACCGACAGCTTATCCCCGAACCGCTCCTGCTCGATGTACAAGTAAGCGCGCACAAGCTCCAGCTCATGCTTCAGATCCACCGTTGCGCCCGTATTCGAATAATCGAAGCTGATTCGCAGAAAGGAGGTGAAGGCTTCGCCGAATTTGCGCATTTTCTCCGTATCCATCTCGCCGAGGACAATCAGGGAATTGATCGTATTAAACAGGAAATGAGGCTTGATCTGCGCTTGCAGATAGGCCGCTTCCATTCGAAGCCGCTCCGACAGCGACCGTTTCAATGCAATGAGCGAACGGATGCGGTATTTCAGCTCCGTCGCATCCGCAGGCTTGGTCACATAGTCGTTGGCCCCAACCAGAAAGCCGGTATACCTGTCCGCCAGTTGGCCGCGCGCCGTCAACAGCAGCACCGGCAGCTCGGAGACGGAACGGCGCTCCCGGACCTTCTCCGTCAGCTCGTATCCCGACATGCCCGGCATCATCACATCCGCAACCAGCAAGTCCCAATCGCCTTCCTCCAGTCGCTTCAGTGCCTCATGGCCCGACAACGCCTTGGTGACGCTATACGGCTCTGTTGACAGAATGCCTGCGAGCACGTTCAGATTAACCGGATCGTCGTCGACAATCAGGACGCGGATCGGGCTGCCCGGCGAATGGAGCCAATCCGGCAACGCGAACCGTGCGCTTGCTTCACCGGCGGCATCGCCCAAGAAGCGGTATTCGGCCTCGGCAATCGGCATGACCGCTGCCGCTTCTTCCGGCGCATTCGCTTCGTGCGTTGCCCTGGCTGCCGCCGTCTCCGCCATTGCGTCCGCTGCAGGCAGTCGGAACAGAAACGTTGAGCCGCGCCCCGGCTCCGATTGAACGCTGAGGTCGCTTCCGTGCAATTCCACCAACTGCTTGCAAATGCTCAAGCCAAGGCCGAGGCCCCTGCCGTCGCTTCTGTTGTTCGTCCCTTGCGCGTAAGGGACGAACAGGCTGGACAACGTCTCTTGGTCCATGCCGACCCCTGTGTCCGCTATCCGGATCTCGACCTGCCCGCTTCGCAGCTCCGCCGCAACCGAGATTTCTCCTTCTTCGGTAAATTTGAACGCATTGTGCAGCAGGTTATAGAGAATCTGCACAAACCTTTTCTCGTCCGCCCATACGGGAGGCAACGAGCTATCCAACGCAAGGCGAAGCCGAACGGGTTTGCTCTCGGCCATGTAGTTGAGCATGCCGGCAACGCCCGGCACGACGGCGTGAAGATTGAGCGGACCGGGATTGAGCACAATGCGGTGCTCGCGAAGTTGTGCCAGATCCAGCAAGTCGTCGAGGAGTCTGGACATGCGCCGGCTTACCGTTCCGACCAGTTCCAAAGCTTGCCGGCTGTCATCCTCCAGCTTGTTCAACTCCCGCGCGTACACGCTGTTCGACAAGTTCATGATGCCGTGCAGGGGCGTTCTCAGTTCATGCGAAGTGTTCGCCAGAAATTGATCCTTCATCCGGTCGGCCACCTTCAACTGCTCGTACAACCGCTCCACTTCATCCGAGTTCCGGATGTATTTTTTGAACCAGTACACGGAGAACGAGGTAACGGCGATAATGAGGTCAAGCGGATAATAAACGCTCGACGCTTGCACATATCCGAGCTGGTTGGCCCCTATCAAATTGCACATAATGCACACGGCGGAAATCAGAATAAAATGGATATCCTTATCGTCCGTTTTGCCGAATACGAGTTTTCCCACCACCCCTGCAAACCAAACAAGCGGGATCAGAAAGACAAATAAATAAACGCTGGAATCCAGCATCCGGTTTACCGTCGATATCGGCAGGAACAAGGTGCCCAGGCCGAGGATCAGCAGGATGGCTGTGTAAGCCTGGAGTCCGATGCCGCCTCTCTGAATGCCGGCGAACTTTCGATACATGAGCAGAACCGAATAATTTTGCAGCATCACTGCCAGTACCCGTATTTTAATGCTCCAGGAGTAATTGAGCGGTATCCACATCGTTAACACCTTGTCGTGGCCGCAGGCTACAACAATGCCAACCGACACATAGATAAGAGCGCTGATCAGAAGCGAGCGGTTTTGCGGCTTATACGCATAGACGATGCTTGCGTACAGGCCGTGCAGCAGCATGATCAGCAACGTCATCAGTTGGAAATCGATCGAATAGGTTCTGTTCGACTCTATGTCCGACTGCAGCCCAAACAGCACGGGACGCACAAGCCCGCCCGACGTCGGCGAATCGTAATTGGCCACGCGCAGCAGCAATTCAATCTCGGTGATATTCGATTTAAAGTAGGCCGCCGTATAGGATACGTTATTGGGTTTGTAGGTTTCCCGCTCGGCCGTTACCGTCCCGGAGCCCCCAACCGTCTCGCCGTTTATTTCGGCTTCGGAGGAGCTTTTGACGCTGCTGATGGAGAAGGCAGCAGGCCGCTTCATCGGATCGATAAGAAGCCGCAGCCGGTATGTGCCGTATCCGTAGGCGCTGTCTGCTTCCTCCTGTTCCAGGCCGGACGGTGTCCTCCAGCTGCCGGGAACAGAAGCGGTTTGCCGCGGCAAAGCCTCCGATTGAAGCTCCTCGTGGGACAACAATTGCCCCGGATACCATTCCCATTCCCCGTTCAGCATCAACGGTCCATTTTTCTCCCAATCCAGTCCGCGCAGATCGAGCACTCCGCTCTCACTCTGCATGCTCCGGTCCACCGGGAACAGCACCTCGGACCATGCCCATCGCAGACCGAGCAGCAGACCAAACAACAATATGCATAACAACAAATTTCTGTATTTGCTGAAGAAAGATACGCTAGTGTCCATATGTCATAATTCGACAACCGCTCGCCGAATCCTTGTACTTCCGGTACTGTCGCCGAGTCCACCCACCCTCAAGTGCTCTCGCGGCCTTGCCCCGGTTGGCGTCACAGTGCGCGAAAGCGCGTCCGATATTGGCTGGGGGGGAAGCTGGTAGCGGGAACGGAAGGCGCGGCAAAAATAAGGATAGCTGTGAAATCCGCAAGCGTCGGATATTTCTTCTAGCGGCAAGTCAGTGTGAAGAATGCGTTCGGCCGCGATGGACAGGCGTACGTCCACCGCGTAGCGGATCATGGATTGGGCAAACGTCCGCTTGAACAGATGGACGGCCGTGGAGACGCTGACGCCGAAGCGTTCGGCGATTTCCCCAAGGGCCAGTTGATCCGTCGCATGCTGCTCGATATACCGCTTGATGCGGTAGGGCAGAAACTTCTCGGACCGGTTGGCGTTCGCCGTCTGCTGGCGCACCGCCCGCTCAAGCGTCAGACATAGCGCTTTAAGCAGGTGTTCTACTAGTTCCGAATTGTCCTCATGTAGGTTCCGCTTCTCCTCGATCAATCTTTTCCACAGAAACAGAGTATCGTCGCTCATTTCGATCAGAGCTTTGTCGGGAAAGCCGCACCGTTCAAGCCAATGCGAGACCCATTCTCCATCGCAGAAAAAATAATAATCCGCGCTCTCTCGCTCGGGATCGGCGTCTATGAACAATTGATAGCTCTCTCCCGGCTTCGAGACGATTAAATCGCCTGCTTCGACTTCCAGCAGCTTGCCGTTAATGGTCGCCTGGCAGCTTCCCTTGACCTGCAGCCTGACGAGCAGATAGGAGGGAACTCCTTTCTCCAGACTGCGGAAAGGCTTGCGGTGAACGGAATAGCCGGCAGAGTGCAATCTGACCGAATGCTGCGCCAATTCGTCTACCTCCTGCGCCAAGTGGATTCGAGCGGCATTTTCTCACCTATTACGAAATAACATTTTGCCAAATAAGTCAATAGTCATCAAATCGGCTATTCAACGGGCGGCTTAATGAGGTTAATCTGATGGCGAGAATACTATGGGGGAGGAAAGAGGCGTGAGGAATAAAATATCCGTTCAGTTGTACACGCTCCGTGAGCAATGCGCGGCCGACTTTCCGGGGGTGCTTCGCGAGCTGTCGCGAATCGGTTACAGCGCCGTCCAGTTCGCCGGGTTCCACGGATACGATCAAGCTTTGCTCAGATCGGTGCTGGAGGAGACGGGGCTTCGCGTGTCCGGCCTGCATTACGGCGGGGATCAGCTGCTGAACGAGCCGGAGCGGGCGATTGCGGAAGCGAAATATTTCGGAACGCCCGACATCGTGTGCGCGGGAATAGGCGGGGACTCCCGGGACGAAGCGGGATACCGGACGCTCAAGCTTCGGTTCAACGAACTCGCGGATCGTCTGCGCAGCGAGGGATTGCGGATCAGCTATCATAACCACGCCTTCGAATTCGACACGACGGTGGACGGGAAGGACGCGCTGTCGTATCTGATCGCGCCGGAGGCGGACAATATCCTTCTGGCGGAACCAGACGTCTATTGGCTGAAGAAGGGCGGCCGCGATCCGGTCGGGTTCCTCGCTCCGTATGCCGGCCGCGTACCGATTCTGCACTTGAAGGATATGACGGACGACGAGGAGCAGGCTTTCGCCGAGATCGGCACGGGGACGATCGATTTCGAAGCGATTCTTCGCTGGGGGGAAGCTTCGGGCGTCGAATGGTACGTCGTGGAGCAGGATAGCTGCAAGACCGATCCGCTGGAATGCGTCAAGACGAGCTATTCGAATTTGGTTCGGCTTATAGACAAGATTGAGGAAGGCGAGGGGGCTCGACATGGCTAAATTAAAGGTCGGCATCATCGGTACGGGCAACATAAGCGGGATTTACTTCAACAACGGGAAACGCTTCGAGTCGATGGAAGTCGTGGCATGCGCGGACCTGGACGTGGAACGGGCCAAAGCCGTCGGACAACAATACGGCGTTCGCGGCGGTTCGGTGGACGAACTGCTCGCGGACCCGGACATTCAGATGGTGATCAACCTGACGATCCCTCAAGCGCATGCGCCCGTCGCGCTGCAGGCGCTGGAAGCGGGAAAGCACGTCTACACGGAGAAACCGCTGGCCGCTACGCGGGAGGAAGGACTTCGCGTTCTTGAAGCTGCGCGCAGCAAAGGCTTGCGAGTCGGCGGCGCGCCGGATACTTTCCTGGGCGGCGGCATCCAGACGTGCATTAAGCTGATCGAAGACGGCGAGATCGGAACGCCGATCGGCGCAACCGCATTCATGATGGGCAGCGGGCCGGAAGCCTGGCACCCGAATCCCGACTTCTTCTACCAGCCCGGCGGCGGACCGCTGTTCGATATGGGGCCATATTATTTGACCGCGCTGATCGCGCTGCTCGGCCCGATCGCGAGGGTGACCGGCTCGGCGAAAATCTCGTTCCCGGAACGGGTCGCCACAAGCGAGAAGCTGTACGGGAAGAAGATCAAAGTCGAGACGCCGACGCACATCGGGGGCTTGCTCGATTTTGCCTCCGGTCCGATGGCGACGCTGCTGACAAGCTTCGATATCAATGGCGGTTCCGTGCTGCCGCGGATCGAGCTGTACGGAAGCAAGGGGACGCTGCTGGTGCCGGACCCGAATACGTTCGACGGGCCGGTGAAGCTGAAGCGGGCGGGCGAACAGGAATGGTCGGAGATTCCGCTCACGCACGGCAAGTCCGAGAACGCGCGGGGCATCGGGGCCGCGGACATGGCGCAGGCGATTGCGACGGGACGCGAACACCGTGCGAGCGGCGACTTGGCCTATCACGTGCTCGATGCGATGTTCGGCATTCTTGACTCTTCCGCGAATCACGCTCATTATGCGATGCAGAGCACTTGCCGGAAACCGGCTCCGTTCCCGACGGGGCTTGCGGATGCCGAGCTGGATCGGTAAATAAGATCGCCGGTTCTCCATTTCGTTCCGGACCATTCATATTCGCTATCATTCTGGGAAAGCCGACTCCGCTGAGGAGATTCGGCTTTTCGGCGTGGTGCGGCTTGCATATCGGGCCGAGCTTGGTAAACTAGTAAATGATAATGATTATCGTTATTAATCGGATGTAGAGGGAAGGTAGCTGCGAGTGAAGGCGAACAAGCAATTGTGCATCGGATTTTCTTTATCGGCCACTTGGATGAAAGGGTACGGCTGGCGCAAGCCGGATAGCGGCGTGGAACGGATGGATTCGATCGAGTATTACATCGAGTTGGCCAAGCTGGCGGAGAAGGCCAAGCTCGATTTTTTGTTCAGGGCCGATTATCTCTACGTGAGTCCGCAAATGCTGGGCGATTCCGCCAACTACGGCAGTCCCGACCCTACGCTCCTGTTCGCGGCGATCGCCCGCGAGACGGAGCGGATTGGATTGGTGACGACGGTGTCCACGACGTTTAACCCGCCGTATGTCGCGGCCAGGCAGCTTCAGTCTCTGCACTGGCTCAGCAACGGGCGCGCCGGCTGGAACATTGTCACTTCGATCGAAGGCGCGGACAATTTCGGCGATGCGCCAATGCCGTCTCCGCAAGCGAGGTACGCGAGAGCAAGGGAGTTCACCGACGTCGTGCGGAAGCTGTGGGCCAGCTTCCCGCGCGAAGCGATAGTGGTCGACCGCGAGTCGGGTCAGTTTTCCGATCCGGAGCGGGTGCGTCCGATCGAGCATTCGGGCGAGTATTTCAGCGTCAAGGGCCCGCTCACGCTGCCTGCCCATTCATCGGGAACCCCGCCTCTGTTCCAGGCGGGCGCATCGGACATTGGTCGGGATTTCGCTTCTTCGTTAGCGGATGCGATTTTCGCGGCGATGCCGGATCTCGAGTCGGGCGTGGAGCTGCGAGGCGATTTAAGGAAGAGGGCGGAGCAACAGGGACGTCATCCGGACGCGGTCAAGGTTCTGCCCGGGTTGTACTTTTTCTTGGCCGATACCCGCGAGGAAGCCCAGACGTTATTCGAGACCGCGAATGCGCATTTCAGCACGGAACGCAGGCTTGCTTCGCTCCGATCCGTGCTGGGTCTTGATCTAAGCGGGCGTGCACCGAGCGATCGCGTGACCGCCGCCGATCTTCCCGATCCGGATCAGCCGGTCCGCAGCCGAACGCATGCCGAGCTGCTGCGCGGGTATATCGCCCGCAGCGAGCCGACGGTGTCGGAGGTGCTGGCACGACCCGAGGTGGTCGGATCGGCGCATTGGGTATCGGTCGGTACGGTCGAGGACGTGCTGAACGATATTTTGCAGCGCTTCGAAGCGGGGGCGATCGACGGGTTTATCGCGCTTCCGGGCGGATCGGAAAGGTCGATGGAGCTGTTCTTCGAACGGCTGATGCCGCAGCTGGCGGAGCGGGGCCTGTTCAGAAGCGAATATACGGGTTCGACGCTGAGGGAGCATCTGGGCATTTGATTCCGGCGTAAGCCAGAAGATTTGGCGACACCCGACAACGGGTCACCTCTCCCCATGATCGGCTGTGGTCGGGGAGTGGCGGAAGCCGATCATGGGGAGGAGCGATCATTGGACCAACTCGAGCATCGGGGCTAGAATATGCTCCGCGTACTTTTCAGCCTCCCGGTCAAGATAGGCGTCCGAGCCTGCGTTCGCATTGTAGGCAACGAATGCGGGCAGGTAGGAGCCGTTGCATCTGGCAATGGTTCGTTGCAGCGGTCTTAACAATTCGCTGATCGTAAACTTGTTAAATCCGCCTGAGCGATATTGGTTTTCCGTGCCGCCGACCGTCGTTGTGATCATGAACTCCTTGCCTTCCAAATTGTCGCCTCCGGGTCCGAAAGCCCAGCCGTGCGTAAACACGTCGTCGAACCATTTTTTTAATAGAGGAGGGCAACTGTACCAAAACAAGGGGAACTGAAGCACGATCCGGTCATATTGAAGGAGAAGCCGTTGTTCCTTTTCCACGTCGATCTCCCAATTCGGGTATTCCTGATACAGATCCCGGACATGGATGTCCGGGCGATTACCTAGTTCGAGCATGAACGCGCGATTGGCGCGGGAGTTATTCAGCTGGGGATGCGCGACAATAACCATAATTTTCATGAACATCTTCCTTTCTCGCTTTTACGTAAGCCGCGACTTACAATCTCATTATTGTGGACGATGTCCGATTTGAAAAGTACGCTGTTTTTTCATACTAAGTCCCCTAAACCGTACTTTGAGCGCCGCTTGGGTCGGACGCCGGTACGATAAATCGTACTAGTATCTTAATTTTTAAATCCTGGTACTATAATGATGTAGGCGCAACGGTTGGCCTATCCAAATCAAACGGCTACGGGAGCGGTAAACATGGGTGATCCAAATAAAATGGAAGGAATCGTGGCTACTCTTCATGTGGTTGGGGGAAAGTGGAAGCCGCTCATTTTGTTTATTTTGCTGCACGAGGGAACGAAGAGATTCGGCGAATTGAAACGCCTTCTGCCAAACATCACGCAAGGAATGCTGACCAATCAGCTTCGCGAGCTCGAAAGGGACGGGATTATCGTTCGTCGGGCGTACGAGGAAATTCCGCCAAAAGTCGAATACGACTTAACCGATCACGGAAAATCGTTAAGTCCGGTGCTGAGCGGAATGTGCGGATGGGGGTTCAAGCATATGGACTATATGGAGAAGGAGGAGGCGATGCGGACGACTTAAAGCAAATTGCAAGGAAAGTGTTAGGAACTACAGCATCTTCTCGCATGGAGGCGGGAGGATGTTTTTTGTTTCTTCAATACTTTTCTAATAGCTGGCCGCGAACTTTCCTAAATCGGCTCTTCTATACTGGGGAAGAAATCGACACCCTATCGCAAAGGAAGATAAAAATGATGAGGAAATGGTTGAACCCGACGTTCAAAACCAAGTTGATCGGCTCTTTTGCGATTTTGCTGCTGGTGCCGAGCTTGACGATCGGCCTGCTGTCGTACCGGAGCGCGGAGGGCAAAGTGAAGGAAGAAATTTTGCACGGCGCGGACAATACTATCGGCTTCTTGAGCAATGCGATCGAGTCGTTGATCCAACCGAAAACCGAGCAAATCGGCTATTTTGCAAGAGAACTGAAAGCGAACCCCGACGAGCTGCAGCAGTCGAAAAAGCGGCTGGAGCAGTATCAGGCGCTTCACTCCGAGATTTTCCAGGCTTACATCGGTTCGGAGTCCGGCGAATTCATAACCGCTCCCGACACGCAGATCCCGGAGGGCTACGATCCAAGAAAGCGGGATTGGTATCAGGAGGCGATGAGCGCAGGAGGTCAACCGATCATTACGGACCCCTACGAGGACGCGGGCTCTCACAGCATTGTGGTGTCCATCGCCAAGGCGCTGGAGGACGGATCCGGAGTGGTGGGCTTCGATCTGAGTCTGAACAAGCTGAGAGAGCTGACGGACAGCTACAGAGTAGGCAAGGAGGGCTTCGCCTATATATTGGACCAGTCGGGCAAAATGATCGCTCACCCGTCGCTAAGCAGCGGCGATCAAGCGGGAGGAGAACTATACGATCCTCTGTACGCAAGCGCGTCGGGACAATATGAGCATGGCGACCGGGGACAGGAGGCGCTGACGAAGTTCGTCACGCACGAGTTGACGGGGTGGAAAATTGCCGGCACGATGTTTCAATCCGAAATCAAGCGGGAGGTTCAGCCGATCTTCCAGACTACGTTCGTGGTGGTGACCATTTCCCTGCTGGCCGGAGCGGCCGTTATCGTTCTGATCATTCTCTCTTTGCTGGGGCCGATTCGGGCGATTATGCGGGCCGCGGATAAAATAAGCGAAGGCGATCTGACGGAACGGATCGAATTGCGATCCAACGATGAGATGGGCAAGCTGGGAGCAAGATTTAATCAGATGGCCGATTCGCTGTCCGCCGTCATCTTGGGAGTTCGTCAGACGGTCGATCAGCTCGCCGCATCCTCGGAACAGCTGTCGGCCAGCTCGCACCAGACGAGCCAGGCGGCGGAGCATATCGCCCATTCGGTGCAGGACGTCGCGGAAAGCGCGGAGACGCAGGTTCGGCATGTCGCGGAAGGCGAGCAATCGATCGAGCAATTTTCGCAGGGCGTGCGGCAAATCTCGAACAATTCGTATCACGTCGCGGCCTCCGCGCAGCAATCGTCGGAATTGGCGGCCGAAGGCAGCGAGTCTCTGGGCAGCGCGGTCCGGCAGATGAACGTCATTCATCGCACGATCGTTCAAGTGTCGGAAGTTGTTCAAGGCTTGGGCAACCGTTCGCGGGAAATCGGGCAGATCGTAGGAGAGATAACGGGCATTGCTTCGCAGACGAACCTGCTCGCCCTCAATGCGGCGATCGAGGCGTCCAGGGCGGGAGAGCACGGGCGCGGCTTTGCCGTAGTGGCTCAGGAGGTTCGCAAGCTCGCCGAGCAATCCGCGCATTCCGCGGACAAAATCTCTCAATTGATCGCTTCGATCATAGGAGAAACCCGGCAGGCGGTGGACTCCATCGAACTGGGAACGCGGGAGGTCGCCGCGGGGATGAGCATCGTGAACGACGCGGATGAGTCGTTCCAGAGAATCCGGTCGTCCGTTCAGGACGTATCCGGACAGATCCAGGAAGTATCCGCGGCTTCGCAGCAGATGTCCGCAAGCACGGAGCAATTGGTACGCGCGTCGGAGATGATCAAGAAGGCGTCCATGGATACGGCTTACGGAGCCGAGAGCATTTCGAGCGCCAGCGAGCAGCAGCTCGCCTCCATGGCGCTGGAACTGCAGGACATGGTAAGCAAATTCCGCATTTAATCGACGGGGGCCATCCCCAAGTCCGTTGCGACGGCTTGGGGGTGGCTTCTCTGTCTGCTTTGGCCGCTATTTCGCAATAGCGGTCGATCAACGCCCCGTCTCCCCGCCAAGTTCATCGTCACGATGTTGACGCTCTCTTGATGATTTGCATTTACGGTTTGACAGAGCGAAGGAAACTTACTAGAATAGTTCATGTAATTGATAATGAGAATCATTTTCATAAAAGGGAGAGTCTACGATGAACAGAAAGTTTAGCAGTATGTTGTGCATGATTCTGGCTAGCTTCGTTTTGTTGGCGGGTTGCGGCAATTCGGGAAATTCCGCGAACGGCGCCTCGCCGGCAAATTCCAATACGCCTCAAGCCTCTCAAGCAAGCCCCGCAGCCGAGCCATCTCCGAGCGGAAGCGCGGAAGCGGCCGCATCTGGAGGTACGCGCAAAGTGTCGACGGCGCTCGGGGAAGTCGAAGTGCCGGCGAATCCGCAGCGCATTATCGTGAACTGGTATGTAGGCGACGTGTTCACGCTCGGGCTTAAGCCGGCAGCCTACAGCGGATGGGCGCAGAAGACGATGCCGTTCTTCGACAAGTTCGAGGGAGTGCCGGCGATCGAGAAGTGGGAGCCGGAGGAGCTGCTGAAGTACGATCCGGATCTGATCATTACTTACGATCCGCAAGACTTCGATAAGCTGTCCAAGATCGCCCCGGTCATCGTCGTGCCCGAAGGCGACGTCAAGACGACGGAGCGGCTCGCTTTCCTCGGTGAGGCGACCGGCCGGACGGCGGAAGCGAGAGCCGCGATCCAGACGTTCGAGAGCAAGCTGGCGGAAGCGAAGAAGAAGCTGACGTCGGATATTTTCCGAGATAAGACGTTCAGCGTTCTTCAGGACTGGGGCGGCGATTCCTACGGCGTCATGTACGAGACGGGCTCGCGCGGAGGCACGCTGCTGTACGAATATCTGGGACTCAACAAGCCGGAGAAGCTGCAGCAGCTCGTCGACAGCTCGGGCAAGGGCCGCGATTCGCTGTCCTATGAAGTCGCCGCGCAATACTTCGGAGATTATGTGCTCTGGTTCCTGACGGAGGGCAAGGACTCCGAATTCGCGCAGACGGAAATCTGGAAGAGCATTCCGGCCGTGCGCGACGGACATATCGTCGACATTCCGGGAGAGTATATCGGCCTGTTCTACTATTCCGACGTAGCGAGCATGACCGCTCAACTGGATCATATTATGGACAAGCTGCTGGCGCTGTCCAAGTAAACCGAAGAGGCTGATCATGGCAAAAGCAAGCGCTCAAGATCGGAACGGCATCATGAACTTTAATCTCTTCATGCTGATCGGCCTCGTCCTGCTCGTGCTCGTCTCGGCCGCCTCGATTACGTTCGGGGCCGCCGAGATGAGCCTGCGGCTGGCATGGGGAGCGGTGTTCCGCTTCGATCCCGGCATTACCGAGCACCAAATTATTCATACGTTCCGGTTTCCTCGCACGGTGGCGGATATGATCGTCGGCAGCAGCCTGGCGGTATGCGGCGCCATCATGCAGGGGACGACCCGCAACCCGCTGGCCGACTCCGGATTGATGGGCATCAGCTCGGGGGCAACGTTTGCGATCGCGTTGTGCATGGTTTTCCTGCCCGGCCGTACCTATGCGGAGACGATGCTGTATTCCTGTCTCGGGGCGGCGTTCGCTACCGGGATCACGTATTACTTGGCCTACGTAGGCAAGCGGGGAATGACTCCGCAGCGGCTGGTGCTGGCCGGCATCTCGATCTCGATGCTGTTCGGGTCGTTCAGCACGTATTTGGCGATCAAATACAACATCGGCCAAGCGCTCGATTACTGGACGGCCGGAGGCACGGCAGGGGCCAAGTGGATCGAGCTGGCGTACATTGCTCCGGTGTTCGCGGCGGGCATGATCGGTGCGATCGTGCTGTCCCCGGCGATTACGATACTGAGCTTCGGCGAGGAAATGGCGGCCGGGCTCGGATTGCGCGTCAAGTGGGTGATGGGAGCGGCCACAGTAATCGTGCTCGTGCTGACGGGACTGTCCGTGATTGTGGTCGGACCGGTCGGCTTCGTAGGTTTGATCATCCCTCATATCGTCAGGTATATGATCGGGGTCAATTACCGGCACATCGTTCCGGCTTCGGCTCTGTACGGAGCGATCTTCCTGATGGGCGCGGATCTGTTCGGCAGAATGATGAATCGTCCCCATGAAACGCCGCTCGGAATCGTGTTCGCGCTGATCGGCGTTCCTTACTTCCTGTACCTTGTGCGCAAGCAAAGGAGGGAGTTCTCTTGAACGGAACCGAATCCGTCAAATACGGAGCGGCCCGGTCGCTTGGCATACTGCTGCTCTTGACGGGACTGCTGCTTGCGATCGCGCTGGTGAGCATGAACGTCGGCAAAATGAATCTGACCCCGGCGGAAGTGTTCAACGTGCTGACGGGGCAAGGGACGGACAAGCAAAATCTGATCGTGTTCGAGTTCCGCCTGCCTCGAATGACGCTGGCCATCCTGGTCGGCATCGGCATGTCGGTCGCGGGAGCGATTATGCAGACGCTGCTGAAGAACGACTTGGCCAGCCCTGGGACGCTCGGCATCAGCTCGGGCTCCGGCTTGTTCGTTCTGCTGTACGTTACGCTCTTTGCGGTCAAAGGCTTCTTCGCGCCGTTTATTTTGCCTGCGCTCGCTTTTGCCGGAGGCATCACGGCGGCCGGGGTGATCTTCCTGTTGGCCTACCGCCGAGGCAGGGAGATTTCGCCTACCGGTCTGATCTTGACGGGTGTAGCCGTAGGCAGCGGGTACGGTGCGCTAACGCTGGCGATTACGCTGAAGCTGGACGAGAAACAGTACGAATTCGCGCTGCGCTGGCAGGCGGGAAGCCTGTGGGGCGACGATTGGAAGTACATTTCCGTGCTGCTGCCGTGGATCGTGGCGATCGGTCTCTATGTCTTCTATAAATCACGCACTTTGGATACGCTGAACCTGGGCAACAATGCCGCATCGGGGCTTGGCGTAGCGATCAGGCGCGAGTTTATCGGACTGTCGCTCGCGGCGGTGGCGCTCTCCTCGGGCAGCGTCGCGCTCGGCGGCAACTTCTTCTTCGTCGGCATGATCAGTCCGCATATCGCCCGCAGGCTGGTCGGTTCGGGACATCGAGCGATGCTGCCCGCCTCGGGACTGGTCGGCGCGATCATTATTTTGCTCGCGGATACGCTCGGCAGAACGGTCAGCTTCGGTGCGGACGTTCCGACGGGCATCATCATCACCGTGCTGGTCGCTCCGTATTTTCTTTACTTGCTCTCCAAGCATTGATTGACGCCCTGAAGCGGCCGATTTTATAATAAAACTATGTCCATACCTATTCTATCCACGAAATTATATATTCCCTCTCCGCGGTCGCAAGCGGTTCGGCGTCCGCGTTTAACCGAACGGCTGGACGCGGGGCTGAGCCGCAAGCTGACGCTCATCTCCGCGTCCGCCGGCTTCGGCAAGACGACGCTGGCCGGCCAGTGGCTCGCCGGCTGCGGACGGCCGGCTGCATGGCTGTCTCTGGATGAGGGGGACAACGATCCGGCGCGTTTTCTTGCCTATCTCGTTGCGGCCTTAAGGACGGTTGCGCCGAATATAGGGGAAAGCGTGCTTGGCGTGCTGCAATCCCCCCAACTGCCTCCGATCGAAGCGGTCATGACGCCGCTCATCAACGAAATGTCGGCTCTCGCCACTCCTTTTATTCTCGTTCTGGACGATTATCACGCGATCGAATCCGAGCCGATCCACAAGGCGATCTTATTTCTGCTGGAACATCTGCCCCCTGGATGGCACCTGGTCGTCGCCACCCGCAAAGATCCGAGCTTCCCGCTGTCCAAGCTGCGCGTACGAGACCAGTTGACGGAACTGAGGGTGTCGGATCTAAGGTTCAACCATGCGGAGGCGTCGCTGTTTCTCAATCGGGCGATGGATCTCGATCTGTCTCCGGAAAGCGTCGCTCTGCTTGAGGCTCGCACCGAGGGGTGGATTGCCGCACTGCAATTGGCTGCGATATCGGCGCGGGGACGTCAGGACGCGGACGGTTTTGTTCGGGATTTTACGGGCAACCATCCGCACGTCGTAGACTACTTAATAGAAGAAGTATTGCAGAGGCAGCCGGAAAACGTGCAGAAGTTTCTGCTGGGCACTTCCGTTCTCGAGCGCATGTGCGGTTCGCTGTGCGACGCGGTTCTCGGCAGAAAGGAGGGGGAGCCGGCCGGGCAGACGGTATTGCGGTCGCTGGAGCAGGCCAACTTGTTCGTCGTTCCTCTGGATGACGAGCGCCGGTGGTATCGCTATCATCATCTGTTCGCCGAATTGCTGCAGCGGCGCCTTCGGCAGGTCGGCGGCGAGGCGGAATTGCATGGCCGCGCGAGCGTCTGGTACGAAGAAGAAGGCTTCGAGCTGGAAGCTTTCCGTCATGCCGCGGCGGCCGGGGACGTCGATCGCGCCGAGCGCTTGATCGAAGGCAGGGGCATGCCTCTGCTGTTCCGCGGCGCGGCGGTCCCGGTGCTGGACTGGCTGAAATCGCTGCCGGAACCGGAGCTAAGCGCCCGACCGGGGCTTGGAGTCATGTACGCTTCGGCGATGCTGTTCGTCGGCCGGTTGGCGGACGTTGAGCCGAGGCTGCAGAGCGCCGAAGCCGCCCTGCAACTGACGGAACCGGACGATCGCGGCCGCGATTTGATCGGGCACATCGCCTCCATTCGGGCAACCATAGCCGTCGCGATGCACCAGGCGGACGTCATTATGGAACAGTCCCGGCGCGCTCTGGACCATCTGCATCCCGATAACTTGCCTGTCCGCACCGCCACGACCTGGGCGTTAGGTTACGCATATCAATTGCTCGGAGACCGCGCAGCGTCCGGCCGGGCCTACGCCGAAGCGCTCGCGGTCAGCGAGAAGATCGGCCATTACATTGTCGCCGTCATGTCGGGGATCGGATTGGGCAGCGTGCAGGAGGAGGCCAATCGGCTGGAATTGGCCGAGGTTACGTATCGAGGCGTGCTGCAGAAGGCCGGAGACGCCCCGCTGCCAGCCTTCTGCGAAGCCCATCTCGGTCTCGCCCGCATCGGCTACCAGCGGAACGAACTCGATGCGGCTTGGCGGCATTGGCAAGCGAGCGCCCGATTCGCGCCCCTGCTGGAGAGCACGGACAGAGCATTGGCGTGCGAGCTGTTTCTCTTCCGACTGAAACTGGCTCAGGGCGACGAGGCGGGCGCTTCGGCCGCTTTGGCCAAAGCGGAGCTGCTGGCGGGGCAGCACGGTTTCTCGCATCGTCTGTCCGAGATCGCGGCCGCTCGCGCGGAGCTGTCGCTAAGGGAGGGGGACTTGAAGGCGGCTGCCGAGTCTGCACGGTCGCACGAGCTTCCCCTGTGGCAGGCTCGCGTATGCTTGGCGCAGGGAGACTGGCCGGCGGCAGCGGCTTTGCTGGAGCCGCTGCGACTGCGGATGAAGGAGCTGGGCTGGGAAGACGAGCGGCTGAGAGCGACGGTTGTCGAGGCGCTTGCCCGGGCAGGCGCCGGAGACGGAGAGCTGGCGATGAGCCTGCTTCGGGACGCGCTCGCGATGGCTGAGCCGGGAGGCTTCGTGCGGATTTTCGTCGACGAGGGAGAAGCGATGAAGCGACTGCTGTCCGAAGCGCAGAAGCGGGGGATCAAGCGGGGGTATGTCGCCAAGCTGCTTGCGGCGTTCCCGTCCGATATCCCGAAGGCTCAGCCGTTGATCGAGCCGTTAAGCGAGCGGGAGCTGGAGGTGCTTCGCCTTGTGGCGCAAGGGCTCTCGAATCAGGAGATCAGCGAACGGCTGTTTCTCGCGCTCAGCAGCGTGAAAGGGCATAACCGGAACATTTTCGACAAACTGCAGGTTCAGAGACGCACCGAAGCGGTCGCCCGCGCGCGGGAGCTGGGGCTGCTGTAGCGGAAAAGCCGAAAACGATACTTAAGTAGCTACACGGACTTCCTTGCCGACAGGTATACTACTATCGATTGCAGTTATTCGATGCCGGGGGTGTTGGGATTGAAAGCGATCGTGTGCACGAAGTATGGAACGCCGGAAGTTCTCCGGCTGCAAGAGGTAGAGAAGCCGGTCCCCAAGAGCAACGAAGTGAGGATTAAAGTACGCGCGGGTACAGTGGGGCCGTCGGACTGCGCTTTCCGCAAAAGCGATCCCCTCCTGATCCGATTCATCTACGGTTTCAGGAAGCCTAAATATTCGATTCTGGGCGCGGAGCTGGCTGGGGAGGTCGAGTCGGTCGGAGCCGGCGTGGCCTCGTTCAAAGCGGGAGACCAGGTATTCGGCTTAAGCGCAAAGACGTTCGGCGTTTATGCCGAGTACATGTGCTTGCCGGAGGCGGCTCCGCTTATCGTCAAGCCGGCTGGGCTCACTTACGAAGAGGCGGTCGCCGTATGCGACGGCGCTCTGACCGCGCTGACCTTTCTGCGCGACAAGGCGAAAGTCCGCAGCGGGCAGCGGGTGCTGATCAACGGCGCGTCCGGAGCGGTCGGTATCTACGCCGTGCAGCTTGCCAAGCACTACGGAGCAGAGGTTACGGGAGTGTGCAGCGCGGCCAATGCGGAACTCGTCAAGACGATGGGGGCCGATCGGGTCATCGACTATGGCAAAGAGGATTTCACCGCAAGCGGTCAAACCTATGACGTTATTTTCGATGCAGTCGGCAAACGCACCTACGGGCAATGCAAGCGCGCATTGACGCCCAAAGGCATTTATTTGTCCACGGTCCCGTCGGCGTCCATTCTGTTCAACATGCTGCGAACGGCTGCATCCGGCGGTCGGAAGGCGATTTTCGCCACCGCGGGGCTGATGCAGAACAAGGAGAACCTTGCTTTCATTAGCGAACTCTGCGACACGGGAGCGCTCCGGCCGGTCATCGACCGCCGGTATCCGCTGGAGCAGACCGCAGAAGCCCACCGCTATGTGGACACGGGGCGCAAGAAGGGCAACGTCGTCATCGTCATCGGAGGTTGAGAGAGAAGTCTCGCATTTTCGCCGGAAAATGCGGGGCTCTTTTTGTTAGGGCCAGCATATGTGGGAGCAGCGTACTGAGGCAGATATTTCAAGAGAGCCGGCCAGCGTGGCTTGCATGCCCATGTGTAATACGAAGTAAGTGATCCGGCGGCGCGGTTTATCGTTCTCTGCCTCTTTTGCCGGTATCCCGTCCAGTCAGGTTGTCTGCGCCACATTCTGCATACGTGGTTAGCGCCTTTCTCGCTCTTTTGCCGGTATCCCGTCTACTCAGTTTGTCTGCACCACATTCCGAATACGTACGTAGCGCCTTTTCCGTTCTTTTGCCGGTATCCCGTCTACTCAGTTTGTCTGCACCACATTCCGAATACGTACGTAGCGTCTTTTCCGCTCTTTTGCCGGTATCCCGTCTACTCAGTTTGTCTGCACCACATTCCGAATACGTACATAGCACCTTTGCCGTTCTTTTGCCGTTATCCCGTCCACTCAGTTTGTCTGCGCCACATTCTGAATACGCGCGTAGCGTCTTTTCTGTTCTTTGCCGGTATCCCGTCCACTCAGTTTGTCTGCGCCACATTCTGAATACGTACGTAGCGCCTTTTCCGTTCTTTTACCGGTATCCCGTCTAATCAGGTTGGTCGGGTCCGTTAAAAAAGAAGCAGATCGTTGAGGCTCTGCCAAGCCGGGAACGGCTGCTAGACTTTGCGGGTTCCGGATATGTGACCGATGGAAGAATGGATGCAATTCGCGAGCCACTGGACGTGACTCCTAACTGATTCAAAGGGATAGCGGCAAAAGGAGATATAAAGTAAGGCAGCGGGAGGCTGAACTGACCGGAAGGGATAGCGGCAAAGGGGCCAAAAGCGGTAGGACAGGTACGGCGCGAACTGAATGAAGGGGATAGCGTCAAAAGACGAAGAGGATGAAAGGGGAGAGAGAGCGAACGAACTGACGGAAAGGGATAGCGGCAAAAGGGGTGAAAGAGAGATGTGGTGCTGGGCAGGACTGACGGAAGGGGATAGCGACAAAAGAGGCGGAAGGTGCTGGTTGATTATTTTTTCCCGGAGTTGAGGAAGCAGGGGACGCGTTAGCTTGGGGGATAGTGATATAATGGATTCAAACCTAACACGCGTACAAGGAAAAGGAGTTATCGCATTGAATAAACGTTCCAACGCCCCCGTCATGTTTTTGGTCGCCGGATTGCTGTGCTTGGGCTTCTCCATGGCCCTTCCGCTGCTGTGGCTGAAGATTGTCTTATCTGTAGCCGGATTTGCCGGCCTTATCCTCGGTATCGTCGGCATTAAACGGATGAAATAAGAAAGCGGGGATTCGGCTTGTCCGATCCCCGTTTTCCTTCGCCGGGTCCCGCTTTTCCCCCGCTTGTTAACTTCCGACACCCCTCTTCATTTCATGTCTATGAATGATATACAAAGTTCTGCGTTTTCAATCCGCCAAATCACACAAAATATAAAAACATTTACACATACGTGAAAAACTGATTGACGGAACCCGAGATCGACGATAAAATTCACTTAACAGCTAGCCGATGAGTCACGTCGGCGATCAGGAGGGCTGAAGGTGAGCGGCAGCGCTAGAAAAAGGGTGGCGGCGATCGTCACCGAGTACAGGCACAATTCCCATGCGGAGGTCATCGTCGGCAGGCTGCTCGGTCGTCTGAACTATCGTCCTCGCATCGAGGTCGTCAGCCTCTATACCGATCAGGTTCCCGCTAACGATATGAGCCGGGAGGAGGCGGCGCGCCGCGGCATTCCGATCTGCGCGACGATTCGCGAGGCTATTATGGCCAGCCATTGTCCGGAGCCGATCGACGGAGTCGTCATCATCGGGGAGCACGGCGATTATCCCGTCAACGAGAAGGAGCAGATGATGTATCCCCGCAGGCGGTTTCTGGAGGAGACGCTTGCGGCGCTGGACGAACTCGGTCTGGCCGTTCCGATATTTTCCGACAAGCATCTGGCCCACGATTACGACGATGCGGTATGGATGTACGAGCAGATGAAAGCCAGAGGCATTCCGTTCATGGGTGGTTCGTCCATTCCGCATTGCGATTACGTGCCGAATTTCGATCCGCGGCTGCTGCATTCGCTGAGTGAGGCCGTCGTCATCAGCTCGGGCGGATTGGAAGGCTACGGCATTCACGCAATGGAAGTTCTGCAATCGCTTACGGAGCGAAGGGCGGGCGGAGAAACCGGCGTCCGAGCGATAAGTCTGCTGCGGGGAACGGGCGGTGAAGCCTGGGCCGCGATGGACCGGGGCGAATGGCCGGAGGACTTGATGCTTCAAGCGCTGAGCGCGATTCCGGGACTGCCCGCCAAGCATCCGAGGGAGCTTGAGCCGGCTCCGGCGCTGTTTGCGATTGAGTACTTGGACGGAACGAAAGGGTATATTCTTCAGTTCCAACGGCTGGTCGAGCAGTGGAGCTTCGCCTTCCGCCACGACGGAGACCGGGTGACGGCGGCGCTGTGCGACAGCGATCTGGATCGGCCGTTCGCTCATTTCGAACGGCTTACCCGCATGATCGAGGCGTTCGTCATCAACGGAAGAGAGCCGTTCCCGTCCGAGCGGACGCTGCTGACGACCGGGATGATCTGCGCCGCGATGGACTCCTTGCACGCAGGGAAGAGACTGGAGACGCCGCAGCTTCATATCGTCTACGAATAGGGCTTGGGGGAGGAACAGACGGTGACAACGAATTTGTTAGCCGGCATACCGGAGGAGCTTGCGCGTTTTACGCAGCTGCCTAACGAAGAGGGGCATAACGCGGTCTGGGATTTCGTGCGCGCTCCGGACGGCCGGTTCTATGTCAGCGTGTGCGGGGAGAACGAGAAGCCGCTGACCGCGCTGCTGTACGAATATGATCCGGCTACGGGGGAGCTGCGGCTCATTTTCGACGTGGCGAAAATATGGATCGTCGATGACCGACAGATGCCTCCCAGCAAAATACATACGAGCATCGACTTCATGCCGGACGGGCGGCTCATTATGGCGACGCACAATACGGCTCCGGCGTCCGGTCATCGGCAGTGGATGTTCGAGCAGCATTACGAGCATCCGTGGGAGGGGTATCCCGGCTCGATTCTGATGATCGTCGATCCGGACACGAACGCGGCGGAGATCAAGGGCATTCCCGTGCCGCGGGAGAGCATCTACGGGGGAATGCTTGGCAACGATCCGCGATTCTATTATTTTCTCGGCTATATGAGAGGCCATTTCTATCGAATCGACCTGGAGACGAATGAGGTAAAAGATTACGGCAAAGTGTCCGAGTTCTCTTCCTGCCGTCTGGTGAAGGACGCGAAAGGGCGGCTGTACGGAAGCTCTTATTCCGGCGGCTTCTGGAGATACGATCCCGAGAAGGACGAGATCGAGGATCTGAAGCTGCGCTTCCTTCCTCCGAGCGGCACGAAGCATCGGCGGCAGTTTATTTTCGCGCTTCATACGCCGCGGAATACGCTGCTGCTCGTCGGCAATATGGACGGGGAAGTTATCGAGCTGGACCCGGAGACGCTGGAGGCGACCCGTCACGGCTCGATTCTGCCCGCCGACGTGCCGTCCGTAAACGGCTACGGAATCGGGGGATTCGCCGCGGACGGCCACTTCGTTCTCTACTACGGGCTGAAGACGCACGACGAATACTGCCCGATCCGGCTTGTGCGCTGGGATCTGCTCGGCGGCGGCAGGCCGGAAAATCTCGGACTGATTACATGGGGCGGCAAAGATTCGCAATACATTTGCGAGATGATTTTCGACGATCGTGGTCTGCTTCATATGGTGGACGTGTGCGGGGAGTTTTCTCCGTACATTCTCGCCGTCGACGTCGGCAAGCTGGAGCCTCCGGGGGCGGATGCGCCGGACGCGAAGCTCCGGCCGTACTTCGAGCCGGATTACAACGGCGTCGGCAGCGCCGCCTTCATGCATATCGAAGCGAAAGAAACGAGCACGCTGCCTCTGCACCAGACGATGGACTGGAAAGATACGGCGGTCTGCCATCTGCACGTCTCAGGCTGCAAGCTGTATACGCTCGGAGGGCGCGGCAGCATCGTTGCGACGGAGTCTGAGTTTGGAGAAGATCGGCCATCGCGGATTCGCACTCTCTATGAAGGGGGAGGTCCGGCGAGCTGCATTCCGTTCGGCGTCGGCAGGGCAGCCGTCCTGACGACGAACGGACACATCCTGCTGGTCGATCCGATCGGAGGCGGAGCGGAGCAATGGGCCGGGGATGAAGAGCCCAAGCTGACCCGGCTTCATGCTGCGACAGTGGACGGAAGCTTGCTGGGCAGCGATGGAGAAGGGGCCGTCTATCATATCGGCAGGGGCGGACGTTTCCGCCAACTCAAGGGGCTGCAGGTCGAGCCGAACGACGGGATTTTGCTTCCGCTGGACGATGACCGTCTGCTGCTGAGCGGGGAGAACGACGAGCTGCTCGTCTATTCGCTCGCGGGAGAGCGGGCCGAGACGTTGGCCGTGAAGGCGGCGTCGATCCGCGGACGGATGTTCAAGGCGCTGCTGACGGGCGGAACGGTGCTGGCGGACGGCACGATTGTCGCCGGAACGATGGACGGCCTGCTGTTTACGCTGACTCCCGATTTGCGCCAGCGAACGGTGTACGGCAGACTGTACGCCAGCGGCCAGCTTCGCGATTTCGTGCGAATCGGCGATGGCGAAGCGATCGGCATCTACGGCGGGGAGCAGGAGGCCGGTCACGTGTTTTATTTCTCCCGCGATCGCGGATTCGTCGACCTCGGCCGGCCGCGTATGATCAAGGACAATCGGGAGCTGAACTCGCTGTCGACCGAGTTCGGCAGCATTCATCACATCTCCCGCCTTGCGTACGAGCGCGGCGACGATACGCTGTACGTCGGCTCGGCTGAGCTGTACGGCTGCGTTATCCGGTATCGGGGCGTCTCTTTTCCATAAAGAAACCGTTCGAACAGACCAATTCGGATCACGAAGCGGTTTCTGCGTCGAATCTTGAATTCACGGAGGTAGCAAAGTGAACGCATGGCAGAGGACGGCGGGAGGCCCGCGCATCGTTGAGGAGCGTTACGATATCGTCGTGTGCGGAGGCGGTCTGGCGGGATTTTGCGCGGCAGTGGCCGCGGCAAGACATGGGGCGCAAGTGTGTCTTGTGCAGGATCGGCCCGTGTTCGGAGGCAACAGTTCGTCGGAAATACGCGTGCCCCCGCAAGGGGCGGCTAGCTTTCATGCCTATGCGCGCGAGACGGGCATCATCTCCGAGCTGCTGATCGAGGAGCGTGCGATCAATCACGAGAGCCCGGTGTTCGACAACGGCTATATCAACAGCGTCTGGGACATGGTCATGTACAATATGGCCGTATCGACGCCCGGTTTGACGATCAGATTAAATTCCGCCGTCATCGATGTCGTTATGCGCGACGAGCGGACGGTGGAGGCGGTCGTGGCGCGCGTCGGCAATGCGGAGACGGAGCTTCGCCTGAGCGCGGAGACGTTCATCGACTGTACCGGGGACGGCGTCGTCGCCGCGCTGGCCGGCTGCGAGTGGCGCTATGGAACGGAAAGCCGCGATGAGTTCGGAGAGCCGCACGCTCCGGAGCAGGCCAGCGATGCGGTCATGGGCAGCTCTATCCATATCAAGGCGAAAGACGTCGGCCGCCCCGTGCCGTTCAAGGCTCCGGATTGGGCGGTTCGTTACGCCGATCCCGATTTCTTCTGGAAGCGGGGCCGGGGGGTAAATCCGTACAGCGGCTTCTGGTGGCTCGAATTGTCCGTGCCGTGGCATACGATCCATGACAACGAAACGCTGCGCCACGAGCTAACCCGCCATGCCCTCGGCATTTGGGATTACATTAAAAACCGCGACCCCGTCGTCCGCGAGGAAGCGCGGAATTACGCGCTGGACTGGATCGGACAGGTGCCGGGCAAGCGGGAGAGCCGCCGGATCGTCGGCGAATATTGGATGACGGAGCACGACCCGCTGCTGCGAACGGTATTTCCCGACGAGGCGGCTTACGGAGGCTGGTTCATCGACCTGCACGAGCCGGGAGGGCTGCTCGCGGAGGTGAGCGAGAAGTCCGCGGTAGAGGCGCCGGAGCGTCAGAGCTATATGGCGAAAAGCTATGTCGGGCCTTTCGGCATACCGCTGCGCATCCTCATTGCCAAGGGAATGAACAATCTGATGATGGCCGGACGCAACGTCAGCGTGACTCATGCCGCGCTCGGCACGGTGCGGGTAATGGGGACGACCGCGTTAATGGGCCAAGCCGCGGGCACGGCCGCGGCGATTGCCCTGTGGGAAGGCATACGCGTTCGCGAAGTGCCGGACAGAAGCATCGGCAAGGTGCAGCAGACGCTGCTGCGTGACGGCTGTTTTCTCCTTCACGCCAAGAACGAGGACGAACGCGACTTGGCCAGACGGGCGACCGCAAGCGCGAGCAGCGAAGCGGCGCTCGCTTCCTCCGAACCCGCGCCTGGACAGGGGGATGCGCTGACGGCAAGGCGCGGGCAATGGATTGCGGTCGGAGCGGATCGACTCGACCTGCTGGCCGTGAACTTAAGCAACGAATCCGGAGCGCCGCAGGAGATCGAAGTCCGCCTCTATGCCGTAGACCATCTGTGGGATTATCGGGTTTCTCCCGGGGAACCGCTCGCCTCGGCCTCGCTGACCGTTCCGTCCGGACAGGAGCAGTGGATCGAATGGCCGCTGCGGCTGGATGTACATGAGTATCGCGGCCGCTACGTGAGGCTGGATCTGCTCGCGAATCCGCATGTCCAATGGCATGCGGCGTCTTCGCTTGAGCCCGGGCACGTGAGCGCCTATGAGATCGGCGAAAGCAAAATGCGCAAGCTCGGAAACGGCGTCATGATGAGTCTTCAAGTCGAGCCGCCGCAAAGGTGCTACAAAGCGGCCAATGCGCTCAGCGGCGTGACGAGGCCGTACCGCTATACGAACCTGTGGCGCTCCGATCCGTCCCAAGCGCTGCCTCAATGGCTGGAGCTGACGTGGCCGGAGCCGGTCGGGATAGGCTCGGTCGAGCTGACTCTGCCCGGCCACCTGCTGCGCGGATATATGCAGTATCCGGCGCTGTACAGGGACCCGCAATGTCCGAAGAAGCTGACGATCGAAGCTTATGCCGACGGAGGCTGGGAGAAGGTTGCGGAGTTGGACGACAACTACCAGCGCAGGCTCGTCATTCCGTTCGCGCAGCCGATCGCCGCCGAACGGCTGCGCGTCGTCGTACATGAGACGAACGGAGACCCGTCCGCCGCAATCTATGAAATCCGCTGCTATCCGCCCGATACCGACATTCCGAACGAGAGACAGGAAGGGGATTCCGATGAACACGCTGCAGGATAAGGTGATTCTGATTACCGGCTGCCTGGGAACGCTTGGCCGCTCGGCTGTAGCCATGTTCCTGGAGCGAGGAGCTGCGGTTTACGGCTGCGATCTCACGCCGCTGGAGCGCTATCCCGACATCGCGCAATTGCAGGAACGTTACGGGGAGCGTCGCCTGAAGCTCAGACAGGCGGACATGTGCGACGAGGAGGAGGTCAAGGCGGTCATTGCCGACGTGGAGCGCGTGTTCGGCCGCTTGGACGGAACCTATCATAACGTATACGCGAGCGGCTGGAAGCCGGCCGTCGAGATGTCGCTGGAGGAATGGGAGCGCGCCATCCGGGGGACGCTGACGAGCACGTTCCTGCTGAACAAGTACGCGCTTCCCTTGCTGATTCGTTCCGGCGGAGGCTCCATCGTCAACACTTCCTCGATCCTGGGGCAGGTCGTGTCGCCGGGATGCCTCGCCTACGGGGCGGCCAAAGCGGGAGTCGACCAGATGACGCGCGTCATCGCCGCCGACTATGCGGAATACGGCATCCGCGCGAACGCGCTCGTGCCCGGCGACTTCGATACGAAGGAAGGGGTGGCGAACCAAACCGAGCAGCAGAAGGATGCGATCCGGCAGAGAGCCTGGCTCGGACGCAGCGCAAGCGCGGACGAGATTAACGAGGTCGCCGCGTTCCTGCTGTCCGACGCTTCCTCTTATGTCACCGGTGCGAGCTATAAGGTAGACGGGGGATTCCATTAGAAATGAGACAGGGGGATGAGCGGCATGAATGAAGCGAGAGCTCTTACGCCGCCCGGCAGCTTTACCGCTGGAATCGAAGGTCCGGCCTGCGACGGGCAGGGCAACGTGTACGCGGTCAATTATGCGCGGTCGGGGACGATCGGCCGGGTGACTCCGCAAGGAGAAGGAAGCATCTTCGTCGAATTGCCTACAGGAAGCATTGGCAACGGCATTCGTTTTAACCGTGCGGGCGATATGTTTATCGCGGATTTTACGGGCCACAACATTCTTAAGGTGGATATGGAGACGCGGGAGGTGTCCGTCCACGCTCACGAGCCGCGGATGAATCAGCCCAACGACATCGCGATCGCAAGAAACGGCGTCATCTACGCGAGCGATCCGAACTGGGACGACCATACCGGCAATATGTGGCGCATCGATACGGACGGAACGGTGAAGCTGCTGGAAGCGGGCATGGGCACGACGAACGGCATCGAGGTCGGTCCGGACGACGACGTGCTCTATGTGAACGAGACGGTGCAGCGCAAAATATGGGCTTACGATCTGACCGCTGCCGGAGAAGTGAGCAATAAGCGGCTATTGATCGAATTTCCCGATCATCTGCTGGACGGGATGCGCTGCGACATGGCCGGCAATGTGTACGTTACCCGGTTCGGCAAAGGCGTCATCGCCGTCATCTCGCCGGAGGGAGAGCTGATCCGGGAAATCGGGCTGCAAGGAATGGACTGCACGAATCTGACATTCGGCGGTGCGGATGGCCGGACTTGCTATGTGACAGTGTCGGACGTCGGCAACATTCAATCGTTTACGGCTGAGCAACCCGGCCGCTGCTGGGGAATGTGGAAGCAAGCTTAATTCTCGGCGCAAGGAGAGGTGATGGACGATGAACTCGTATTTGTTTCACGAGCATACGCGGGAGCAGCTTAAGCAAAAAGCGGAAGCAGGCTGTCTGGCCGTCGTGGCGCTGGCCGCGACGGAGCAGCACGGCCCGCATCTGCCCGTCTATACGGACAGTCTGATTACGGAAGCGGTGGCGGTTCGCGCCGTCGGGCAGGCTTCGCGCGAGATTCCGATATTGCTCTGCCCGCTGCTGACGATCGGCTGCTCGGATCATCACTTAAGGTTCGGAGGGACGCTGTCGTTCTCCTCCGCCACTTATCTGCACATGCTGCGCGACATCGGGGAGAGCCTCGTAACGGGCGGCTTCCGCAAAATCGCGTTCCTGAACGGACACGGCGGCAACGAGCCGATCATGCACCAGACGGCGAGCGATCTTGCGGTGAGGCATCCGGTGTGGACGGCTTCGGCCTCCTATTGGAGCTTGTCGCGGGAGGAGCTGCGCAAGGAAAACGCCGACGAGGTCGGCATGGTTCCGGGCCATGCGGGAGGCTTCGAGACTTCCGCGGTCATGGCTTTGCGGGAAGAGCTGGTCGACTCCGGACGGATAGCGACCGAGCATGAGGAGCGGGCCTGGATCAATTCGGGCCCGCCTGGCGCGTTTATAGGCCGGCACGGCGAGCTGACCGGAGCGGACGGCTATACCGACGCGCCGATCCGGGCTACGAAGGAGCGGGGAGAGCGTTACGTGGAAGCGATCGTGCGAGGCACGGCCGCTTGGCTCGTGAACGTCTACGAAGCGATGGAGCGAGGAGAGAAAGGGGTTCGAGAAGGGCAATGACCAACTCTATTTCTTCTATTATTAAGAGTCATTCGGCATTGGTCGCTTTCTGGGACTTCCAAGAGCCTTCCGGGGAGAGCAAAGTCTCTCACAGTCCGGGACCGCATCGCTACGAGCTGCTGGAGATGTCCGGTCCGGTCGAACGGGCGGAGGACGGCGTATTCGGCCCGTACAGCGCCAATCTGCGCGAAGGGGATTGGCTCAGGGTTCCGCGCCAACAAGCGCAAGGCTTGAACATCGCCGGCCGCGACGCCGAGGTCACCGTAGCGGCATGGGTGAAGCGGCGCAGGACGGCGCAGAGCCATTGCGAGTTTATCGCCGGAATATGGAACGAGACGGATGAGAAGCGGCAGTACGGACTGTTTCTGAACTTGGCGATCTGGAACAGCGGAGACCAGGTGTGCGGCCACGTCTCGTCGATCGGGGGACCGACGCCCGGGTACTTGTACTGCATGGACGCCTCCATCGGCCAGACGCCGGTGCCGCTCGATCTCTGGCAGTTCGTCGCTTTCACCTACGACGGAAAATACGCCCGCTCCTATCTGAACGGCAAGCTGGACGAGAGAGAGCGGTTTAATCCTTATTTGTACGAAGGCGGCCTGTTCGACGGAGGCCCGACCGGGGCCGACTTCACCGTGGGCGCCGTGGACCGTTCGGGCGAGATCGGCAACTTCTTCGCCGGACAGCTCGGCGGTCTGGCTGTATTCAATCGGGCTCTTGGCGAGCGGGAGATTGAGCAGCTTCACGGGTGAACGAGAGGGTGCGCCCGAGATAGAAAAAAAGAGAGTGCATGAATCCCGTTCGGGATCCATGCACTCCGTGCTATCCTTCCATAATTACTCAGTGCTCTTGCGAAGCTGGGCAACGACGTCGATCTCTACGAGCAAGTCGAAGTTGAGATCGCAATAGACGAGCGTTCGTGCCGGATAAGGCCGAGGGAAGAGACGGGCGTATATGCGATTAAACAATTCGTAGTCGGCGCGATTTTTCAAATAAATGTTCACTTTCACGACGTCCTCCAGCGTTAATCCGGATTGAGCCAGTATTTTCGAAATGTTCCGTATTGTCATCAGCGTCTGGCCTTCCAGATCGTCCGCAGTCACTTCCCCGGTTACCGGATCGGTCGCTCCCTGTCCTGACACGAACAGGAGCGAATCCGTCGGCGTAGCGGGAGAGAAGGGGACTTCATCCATTCCATAATTCAGATTCGTATTCAACAGACCTGCTCCTCCCCTGCCGCTTTACCAGCCAAGCGCTTTTCTGGTTTCCGCCGCTTTCAGATTATAAGCTTCAACCGCGGGAATCCGGCTGCTGAAGTCACCGCCTTTGGTAATCATGCTGGCGATCGGACCGTTGACGGTGTCGACCAGCGTGACGAGATCGGCAATGCTCGCGTCGGGCGAGTAACAGCAGATTTCCGAGCTGCGGCGTACGGCGTCGACGTTTTTGCCCTGCCATACCGGCGCCTGCGCATAATAGTTGTGCAATTCCTGATCTTGCACCCAGGAGCCGCTTCCGTTTTCGATCATCGTTTTTTGCGCTTCGTTGCTGAAGAGGAAGCTCAGATACAAGAAAGCTTCTTCCTTATGCTTGGAGGCTTTCGGAATGGAGATCAGCCCGGTCTGGTGAATGGTAGCCTGCTTGGCTTTGCCCACCGGCATCGGCAGCACATCCCATTCGAAGTCCGCTTTCTTGAGCGTCTCCAAGTACCAGTCGGCGCCAAGCGTGAACAGGGAGTTGCCTTGCAGGAACACTTCCACGGGATCGCCCTGCATGCCGAGTTTCTCTCTCTCGATATCGCTCGGCCGTACGTGCCACTTCGTCGTCAGCTCCTGGGACCATTTCAAATCTTCCAACACGGCGGGCGTATTCGCGAGACTCGCGCTTCTGTCTTCATTCATATACCGATAGTTCGGCGCGCTGCCGTTGGCCATCGTCAGGATGTTCGTGAACTCGTCGATCATGCCGCTTATGCCCCAGTCGTTGGCGGCCGGATCCGTCGCCTGCTTCGCCATCTCCAGGAAGTCGTCGTACGTCCAGTCGAGGCCGGGCATTTCCAAGCCGTACTTATGAAGCATCTCCTTGTTCACGATGACCCACATCGGAATGTCGGCATAAGGCAGCACCCATTGCTTGCCGCCGGTCTTGAACGCATCCATGAAGCCGTCCTGCATGACCGCTGCTTGAATCCGGGGGTCCTTCTCGATGTACGGAGTCAGCTCTTCCAGCAGGTCGCCCGACAGCCATTGGGATAAGCCCGCGTCCAGGAAGACGAGATCCGCCTTCTCCCCGGCGATGACGTTGTTGACGACCGCCTTGTCGATGTTCGTATTCGATTCGATCGTAATCCAGGGATACATTTCGTGGAACTTGTCAAACAACGCTTGGTTCGGACCGATGAACCAGGCCAGCACCGTTAACGTGACGGGCTCGCGCTCGGCATCCGGCGTTTCGCTCGGTGACTCGGAGGCGCTTGCCTCAGGCGAGCTGGATGCCGGTGGACTTGAAGCGGATGGAGAGGCGTTGCCTCCTGATCCTCCGCCCGAGCAAGCGCCCAACAGCGGCAGCAAGGCGATAATTGCGATCAAGCTTGCCAAGCGGTAATGCCGGATGAACCTTTTCCCCAATTTCATGAGCAGACACTCCCCGAATAGGATAGTAATGAACCCCCGTGCGCCGATCAACGAATACATTTTTAGTTATGAAAGGGTTATCATGCTTAAATTGTATCACGGAACATTTTCATGTCAAGGAATAAAATTCACATACAAAATAAAAACGCGGAGATATCTGTTTACGATCGTTATTTTATTTGATATCATTATTTCACGTACTTGAAACGTTTTCAACATAAATCGTGGGGGTAAGGGCGATGGGGAACGTGACGTTTAACCACGTGTACAAATATTACAAAGGAGAGCCGGACCCGGCGGTCAGAGACTTTCACCTGGAGGTCGAAGACGGGGAGTTTCTGGTCATGGTAGGCCCGTCCGGATGCGGCAAGTCGACGACGCTGCGCATGCTGGCGGGCCTGGAGGAGGTGTCCGAGGGCGATATCTGCATAGACGGGAAGCTGATGAATTTCGTCTCCCCGAAAAATCGCGACATCGCCATGGTGTTCCAGAATTACGCGCTGTATCCGAATTTGACCGTATTCGAGAACATGGCGCTCGGGCTTCAGCTGCACAAGGTGGCCAAGAGCGAGATCGAGCTTCGCGTCAACCGGACGGCCAAGATGCTGGAAATCTCGCACTTCCTGACGAAGAAGCCCAGCCAGCTGTCCGGGGGACAGAAGCAGCGCGTCGCGCTGGGAAGGGCGCTCGTTCGCGAGCCGCAAGTGTTCCTGATGGACGAACCGCTGTCCAATCTGGACGCCAAGCTGCGTACGCAGACGCGGATGGAGATCAGCAAGCTGCATAAAGAACTGCGGACGACGATGGTCTACGTCACGCACGATCAGACGGAAGCGATGACGATGGGCACGCGCATCGTCGTCATGAAGGACGGCCGGATTCAGCAGGTGGCTCCGCCGCAGCAGCTGTACGACGAGCCCAGCAATCTGTTCGTGGCCGGATTTATCGGGACGCCGCAGATGAACTTCGTCTCCGGCTCGATCGTCTCGATCGACGACCGCTTCTTCTTCCGCGGCAGAAGGTTGGATTTGAGCATACCGGAATCTTACTATCCTTATCTTCGTTCGGCGGAAAGCAATCTGCGCTCGGTCGTGCTGGGCATTCGCCCGGAATACGTGCTGTGCGAAGCCGAGGCGGTCCAGCGATATGCGGAGTGGAGTGTAAGCGCCTCCGTATATATGAGAGAGCCGCTTGGCTCGAACACCTACTTATATGCGCGAATGGGCGAGGAGAGCCTGACCGCCCGCGCGGAAGCCCATACGCCGATCGAGCCGGGCGATTCGGCGAATTTCGTCATTCGGATGGATAAAGCCCATTTCTTCGATCGCGACAGCGGCTTGTCCCTGACGTCGCGGGGAGGAGGACATCCGTGAGGCGGAAAACAACGCGGACCCTTGTTTTCGTTGGCGGCATCGTTCTGCTGGGAGCCGCGTTCTCGCTGCTATGGCGATCCGGTTCAGGGGAGACGGAGGCCTATCCCGTCTTCGGCGCGGAGAAGGTGCTGTCCGGCATCGGAGCTTCGGAAGGCGCTCCCGCGCCTTATATTCAATGGATTGCAAGCGCGGAGTATGAAGCGCTGAAGCCCGCCGAGGGCGCCGAAGCGATCGTCATGGCGACGGATTACGTCTCGGCGGCCCCCGAGGCGCAGCTGGATCGCCGCAGCGATCAGGCGAAGGGAGCGGACGTGCTCGATTGGAGCAATTCGCGCGGCTGGGTCGAATGGCGGGTCGAGGTGCCTCGCGACGGCATTTACGAGCTTGAACTGATCTACGCGCCGCTTAAAGCGGGATTCTCGTCCGTCGTGCGGGGGATCCAGATCGACGGGGCGTATCCGTTCGCCGAGGCGGAGAGGGTGAGCTTCGATCGGCTCTGGAGGGACAGCGTCTATCCGTACGAGCGCAACGCGATCGGCAATGAAATTCGGCCGGTACAGGACGAATTGGCGGATTGGCGGGCCGAGAAGGCGGCGAATTACGTGGTCAGCTCCGAGCCGCTCCGATGGACGCTGACGGCGGGCGCGCATACGCTGCGGCTTGTCGGCGGGCAAGGGCCGCTGTCGCTTCACTCGATCAGGCTGGTTGCGCCGCGGCAGGCGCCCGCTTACGAGGATTACTTGAAGGGCCGCCCCTCGGGAACGAACGGCGGGGAGCCTTGGCACGGCATCGTCGAGGCGGAGCGCTACGCGTTCAAGTCGTCCGTCACCATTCAGCTTCAGAGCAAGTCCGAGCCCTACATTTCTCCCGATCCGAAAGGGAAAATCGTCTACAACGCGATCGGAGGCACGAGCTGGACCAAGCCCGGCGAACGGGTCGGCTGGGAGATCGCGGTGCCGAAGTCGGGCTATTACGCGATCGACGCGAAATATTATCAAGGCTTTAACGGCAAATCGAGCGCGTACCGGACGGTGCTGATCGACGGCGAGGTTCCGTTCCGGGAAATGCAGAGCTACCGGTTCGCGCCGAACAAAGCGTTCGAGATCGCTCCCATCGCCGCCGAGGACGGCAAGCCCTATCTCTTCTATTTAGAAGAGGGCAAGCATCTGATCGAGATGGTGGTCGATACTTCGGCCGTTCGTCCGGTAACCGAATCGCTGCTCGACATCGGAGACCGGCTGCTCCGGATGGAGCGGGACGTTCGCGCGATTACCGGCAACTACGGCTACGGCAGCGATCAGAACGTCGATACGGCCCGCACTTGGGATCTGCGCAAATTCGACCCCGGGCTGGAGGCGGAGCTGCAGGCGCTGATCGATCGACTCCTGCATATTTGCGAGTATTTGAACGGACTTAACCAGGCGAACACCGACTCGGTCACGGCGCTTCTCGTCAACGCGGATCGGCTGCAGAAGCTGCTCGACCGGTTTAACGACATTCCGAATCGCGTTACGGAATTCGGGACGGTGCGCACGAGCCTGAATACGTGGATTCAGACGATCGAATCGCAGGCGATGGAGCTGGACTATCTGATCGTCCGCACGCCCGACGCCGATCCCGGCTTGAAGGTGCCCGGTTCCTGGAGCAAGGTGCGCTATTCGACGGCCGATTTCTTCCGTTCGTTCTTCCAGGAATACGACACGAACGTCAGGGATGACGACGATACGCTTACCGTATGGGTGCAGCGGGGCAAAGATTACGTGGATCTGCTGGACTTGATGGTGCAGCAGGACTTCACTCCGAAGACGGGCATCCGGGTGAACATCAACCTGATGCCGAATACGAACGTGCTGCTGCTGGGCAACGTCGCCGGCGATCAGCCCGACGTAGCGCTGGGCGTTCCGCTGGAAACCCCGGTCGACTTCGCCATGCGCGGAGCGGCCGAGGACTTGAGCGGCTATCCCGGCTTCGAGGAAGTGTTCGGGCGGTTTAATCCGGGACTGATGCGTTCCTACCAATATAACGGAAGCTTCTACGGTCTGCCCGAGACGCAGAACTACTATATGATGTTTTACCGCACCGACATTTTCGAGGACCTGGGCCTGGAGCCGCCGGATACGTGGGACGACGTCGCGCGCATCCTCCCCACGCTTCAGGAGAACGGGCTGACGTTCAACTTGCCGAAGAAAAACTTCCATATCCCGTTCTATCAGCACGGAGCGGAGTTTTACGAGGAGGACGGCTTGCGGCCGGATCTGACTTCGGAAGAGGGAGTGGCCGCCTTCAAGCAGTGGACCGACTGGTACCGCAAGTATAATCTGCCGAAGGATATTCCGGTCTTCATCCACCACTTCCGCAACGGCGACATTCCGATCGGCGTGGCCGACTTCGATATGTACGTGCAATTGGTCGTCGGGGCGCCGGAGATCGAAGGCAAGTGGAAAATGATTCCTCTCCCCGGCGTCAAGCAGCCGGACGGCACGGTGGCCAGATGGTCGCATAACGAGTCGATGGTGCGGATCCAGGAGCCGTCGTCGCTGCTGATGCTGAATAAGAGCGAACGCAAGGACGAAGCGTGGCGGTTCATCGATTGGTGGACGTCGGACGAAGTGCAGAGCCGGTTCAGCAACGATATCGAATCGTTCGCGGGCATCGCCTACCGCTGGAATACGGCCAACCTGGCAGCGATGCAGACGATTCCTTGGCCGGAGGAGGATCTGGCCGCTCTGAACGAGCAGGACAGATGGGTCAAAAATATGCCTTACGTTCCGGGTTACTACTATCTGGCGAGAGAGATCGAATTCGCCTGGAACAATACGGTCGTCGGCGGCATGCCCGCCAGGGAAGCGCTCGAGAAATCCGAGATGTCGCTGGCCCGGGAGATGATGCGCAAGCAGGAGGAGCTCGGCGCCTCGTCGATGGATCGCCTGGCTGTTCCGCCTTATGACAAACCCTACGAGAGGAGAACGCCGTGAAAACCGTGACCCGCATTGAAGCTGCCGCCCGCAAGCCGTCCGCGCCAAGCGGCTATCGGGCCCGTATCGTCCGGTTCCTGCGCGAATGCTGGGCGGATCGACTCTCGTATCTGTTTTTGGCGCCGTTCCTGCTCAGCTTCATCTGTTTCATTATCGTGCCGGTCGCGCTGGCGATGCTGCTCAGTCTGACCTCGTTCAACGGCTTTGAATTTCCACGTTTTATCGGGGTCAGCAACTTCATTTATATGTTCACGCAGGACGTCGTATTCATGAAGCATACGATTCCGAATACGCTCAAGTTCGCCATTATCGTCGGTCCCGGCGGCTACATTTTGTCTTTCGTGCTCGCCTGGCTGATTCATCAGCTGCCGCGAAGCATTCGCGATTATTTCTCCCTGGCCGTGTACGCGCCGTCCATCATGGCGACTTCCGTGGCGCTGACGATGGTGTGGACCGCGGCGTTCAGCGGCGACAGCGTCGGCTATTTGAACAATATTTTGCTGAGCCTCGGGCTGATCGAGTCCCCGCAGCTGTGGCTTCAAGATCCGAAGTATTTGATGACGTTCATGATCATCGTCACGCTGTGGACGAACATGGGCGTCGGCTTCCTGGCGATGCTCGGCGGCCTGCAGACGGTCAACACCGAGCTGTACGAAGCGGGCCGGATCGACGGCATCAAGAACAGCCTGCAGGAAGTGTACTACATCACGATTCCGAGCATGAAGCCGCAGATGCTGTTCAGCGCGGTGATGGCGATCGTCAGCGCGATCAAGGCGGGCTCCATCTCCAGCGGGCTGTCGGGCATGGCGATCACGCCGCAATATGCCGGACACGTCATCAACAACCACATTTACGATTATGCGTTTCTCAGATACGAATGGGGCTACGCGTCGGCGCTGTCGGTCGTGCTGCTCCTGATGAGCTATGCGATCATGCGGCTGAGCTACAAGCTGTTCGGCACGAAGGAGGATGAGTAGATGCTGCTGACATTCCGCAGAAAGTTCCGTTTCCCGCGAATGATGCTGTTCGTGTTTCTCGCGGCCGTCGGCATTTTCATGCTGCTGCCGATCATCTTTCTCGTCAATAACGCCTTCAAGCCTTTGAACGAAATGTTCCTGTTCCCGCCGAGAATTTTCGTGCAGAATCCGACGATGTACAACTTCGAGCAGATGTTCCTTCACAGCTCGGCGGGCGTCGTGCCGTTCAGCCGCTACCTGTTCAACAGCGCCGTTATCGCGACGATCACGACGCTGGCCGTTATCGTCGTCAGCACGATGGCGGGTTACGTCCTGTCCAAGCACCGTTTTCATTTCAAGGCGCTTATTATGGGCACGGTCATGATCGCGCTGATGTTTACGCCGGAGACGGTGTCGATTCCGCGGTATTTGATCGTGAGCGGTCTGGGACTCAAGGATTCGTATTTGGCGCACGTGCTTCCTTTTCTGGCATCGCCGGTCGCTGTGTTTCTTATGAAGCAGTTTATCGACCAGATTCCGAATTCGCTGATCGAGGCGGCCAAGCTGGACGGCGCGCCGGACATGTACATTTTCCTGCGGATCATCATTCCGCTGACGTCGCCCGCGGTCGCTACGGCAGGCATCATCACGTTCCAGATCGTGTATATGGACGTCGAGGCTTCTTCGCTCTATATGACCAAGGAGACGATGAAGACGCTGTCCTATTACGCGGAAGCGATGACGCAGAACATTCCCGGAGTGGCGCAGATCAGCATCGCCGCCGCGATCGGGCTGCTGATGTTCGTGCCGAACCTGATCATTTTCCTGATCTTCCAGCGAAAAATGATTCAAACGATGCTGCATTCTGGCGTGAAATGAACAAGGGGACGGAGAGGGGGGATGCAGATGTTCGGCCGCATTCGGAAAGATTTGGCCGTTAAGGCGATTGCTTGCATGCTGCTGCTCGGCCTGTGGGCCCCGCAGCTCGCTTCGGCCCAGCTTCCGTATTATACGTGGTACAACGATCTCAACGCCGGCAACATCCGCACGCAGCCGATCTACGTGCCGGACCGGATCATAGACGGCAACGGCATGGAGGGAGCGCTGTCGTCGCCGGGCGACATCTACATCGCGGATGACGATCATGTGTATATCGCCGATACGGGCAACAACCGCATCGTGGAGTTAAACGAGAAGGGCGAATACGTGCGCAGCATCGGACACGAGGAAGGGCCGGGCAAGCTGACCCAGCCGGAAGGCGTGTTCGTCGCGGAGGACGGGACGATCTACGCGGCCAATACCGGCGGGCAGTCGATCGTGCTCTACGCGCCGGACGGAAGCTTCTTGCGCGAGTTCAAGAAGCCGGAAGCGACGGCGCTGACGGCGGACTATCATTTCCTGCCGACCAAGATCGTCGCCGACCGTCGGGGCGTCATGTATATCGTCGTCAAGGATACGTTCCTCGGACTGCTGCGCATGAGTCCCGAAGGCGAGTTCACCGGCTTCTTCGGCGCGAACAAGGCGAAGCTGAGCTGGCTGGACCGGCTGAAGCGCGCGCTGCTGAACGAGGGGCAACTGGCCCGCGAGATCGCCAAGCAGCCGAATCCGATCCAGAACGCGACGCTGTCGGACGACGGCTTCCTGGTGACGACCAGCTCGGGGAAGGCCAGCGACGGACAGATCAAGAAGCTGAACGCCGGAGGTTTCGACGCGTTCGGCAACAAGGAGTTCCACCAGGACAATCTCGTCGATACGGCGATCGACCGCAACGGCTTCCTGTACGGATTAAACCGCAACAACATAATCAGCATCTCGGTCTACGACCCGACGGGAGAGGCCGTCTTCTATTTCGGCTCGACCCAGAAGGGAGCGCGCCAGCTGGGCATTACCGATTACGGCATCAGCATCGACATCAACAGCGCCAACGAGCTATGGGTCGCGGACAATGCGTCCAATCTGATCCAGGTGTTCAAGAGAACGAGCTTCGGCGACACGTATATGACGGCTTCCCATTTGTACTTCGAAGGCGATTACGAACGCAGCCGGTCTTATTGGGAAGAGGTCATCCGGCAGAACGGCATGCTCAACATCGCCTATAACGGCTTGGGCAAGATCGCCCTGCACGATCGCGACTACGCGGCGGCGCTCGATTACTTCAAGCAGTCGAACGATCCGGAAGGCTATTCCGACGCTTACTGGTACATCCGGTACGAATGGTTGAAAAATAACTTCCTGCTCGCGGTCGTCGTGCTGGTCGCCGGAATCTGGGGAGTGTCGTTCGGAGCGCGCCGCCTCTCGGCGTTCGTGCGCAAGCGATCATGGCCGCCGCTCGTTCGGAGGTATGCCGGGGAATTGAGGGACGCGCTCTATCTGATGTTCCATCCGTACAACGGCTTTTATCGGTTGAAGGATCGCAATATTTCCGTCGCGGTAATCGTCTTCCTGCTCGCGCTGGCGGTCGCGGTTCACATCTGGTCCGTGTTCGCTTCCGGCTTTATCGCTTATCCTTACGATCTTGGCGAGTACAATCTTCCGCTGTCCCTGGCGTTCCTGATCGTGCCTTGGGTAACGTGGGTCATCGCGAACTACTTGGTGAGCACGGTCAAAGGCGGGGAAGGCCGATTCCGCGAAGTGCTGCAGGCGAGCACCTTCGCGATCGTTCCGTACATCGTCATCACGATCCCGGCGACGATTCTGACCAACTTCGTCGTGCTGGAGGAATGGATTATCATCGATCTCTTCCGGCAGGCGATGTGGATCTGGATTATCGTTCTGTTCCTGGTCATGACGCAGGTCATTCATAACTTCGATTTCACCGAGGCGATCAAGAACGCGGTCATTACGCTGCTGACGATCGGGGTCATCTGGGTATTCGCGACGATCATATCCGGCCTGGTGTACAACTTCTACGACTTTATTGCGCAGATCTACCGGGAGGTGACCTTCCGTGCTTAGAAAATTATGGCCTTCAAACGGCAAATACAGACTGCTGCTCCTATTCGCGCTTATCGTCGTCGTGGCGGTGGCGTCGATCGTCTACGGCAGACGGGATAAGCTTCCTTCTCTTCAGGCGATGGGAATCGCCGGCCCCGTGCCGCAGTTCGCTCCGGTGTTGGAGGGGACCGCATGGCAGGCGGGCGGTATCGACGGCGAAGGCTTCGCCCTTGCGGGGGACAGTGCCAAGTATTCGCTGCTGCTGGAGCCGAAGACGAGCCAGCTTGTCGTTCTTGACAAGACGGGCGGGTACAAGTGGCGGAGCAATCCGTCGCCGGAGCAGCTCAAGCAGGAGACGGTCAAGGGTGCGCTGTTGGAAAATCTGCAATCTCCGTTCGTCGCCGAGGTGGTCGTCGCCGGGCAGACGAGAAGAACGATGCTGAGCACGCTCACGAAAGGGCTGACGATCGACTACGTCCCGATCGGCGACGCGGGCGTTCAGGCGACTTATACGTACGAGAAGGAGAAGCTGAGCTTCGTCATTCAATTCACGGTGACCGACCGCGGCTTGGAAGCGGCCGTACCGTCGGACGGCATTCGGGAGTCGGGCGATTACTGGCTGTATTCCTTGCAGCTGCTGCCTTACTTCGGCGCGGTTCCGGCGGGCGGAGAGGAAGGTTATCTGTTCGTGCCGGACGGCCCGGGAGGGCTGATCCTGTACGACCGCCAACGGCCTTCGGTCGCCAGCGGCTACGAGTTTCCGATCTACGGGGACGACCCGGCGCACGTCAACTATGACGAGAACATGCAGGCGCAGCGCGAGCAGATCGCCTATCCGCTCTACGGGCTGAGGCGCGGAGATCGCGCGTTCGCCGCGATCGTGAAGGAAGGGGCGTATACGGCGAAGATCAAAGCGGTCACGCCGAGCAACAGCTCGCGGTATCATTCGATCGGCGTCAGCTTCGGCTATCGCGAAGAATACGGCCGCAAGGTGAGCGGCATTACGAAGGAGACGGTCAAGGCGGTGCGCAAGGAGCGGACGGCGGAAGACCGTCGGGTGGAATATCGTCTGCTGTCCGGAGAGGAAGCCGATTACGTCGGGATGGCGCATACCTATCGCGATTATTTGCAAGAGAGCGGACAACTGGGCGCTCCGCTGGCGGCGACGGACCGCGTTCCGCTCATGCTGTCGATCATCGGCGGCGGCAACAAGCCGCAATTCGGCAGAAGCGGGTACGAGGCGGCGACGACGTTCGAGCAGGCGGAGCGCATCGTCCGGGATTTGCGCGAGGCCGGCGTGGCGAACATGAGCGTCATCTATCAGGGCTGGCAGAACAGCGGCCATACGTATACCGACAAGCGGTTTCCGATCGTCTCGGAGCTTGGCGGCGAGAAGGGGGCGAGACGGTTCGCGCAAAGCATGCGCGAGCTCGGAGTCCCGGTTCTGTTCGACGATTACATGGCCTGGAAGGACGAGTCGCACAGTTCCTTCTATAAGAAGACGGACGGCATTCGCGGCATCGATTCCACGGTGCTGTCCGGAACGGGAGACGCGTTTATCGTGAATCCGGTAAAAGCGGTCCGCCAGCAGAAGCTTGTCGTCGACGCGCTGAAGAAGATCGGAATCGACGGCATCCACTACGTCGACGGCCCGGGCAGCATCGCGTTCAGCGACTACAGATCGAACGCTCCGCTGACGCGCGGGGACACGGTGCACTATTACCGGGAGCTGCTGGACTACGTCAGGGAGCAGCTCGGAACGGCGGGCGTGCAGCGCGGGGAGCAGTACGCGCTCGGGCATGCCGACTATATCGAGGAGCTGCCGCATTCGTCCAGCCGGGATTTTATCGTCGACGAGACGGTGCCTGTCTACCAGATCGCCGTTCACGGCACGGTCGCCTATTCGACGGCGCCGGGCAATCTGCGCGACGTGTACGAGGACGAGATGCTGCGGGCGATCGAATACGGGGCGATTCCGTCCTTCACGCTGACCTATGCCGAGAGCCGCGTGCTGAAGGGGACCGATTATCAGGATTTGTTCAGCACCGAGTATGCGGTCTGGAAGGATCGCATTCTCGAAGACTACGACAGTTTCGATCGTCTGGCAGGCGTGCTCCACCAGCCAATCGCGGATCACGAGAAGGCGGCGGAAGGCGTCTACGTCACGACTTACGAGGACGGTACCCGGGTCACTGTCGACTATAACACGAAGCAATTCGGCGTCGAGGGAGGGAGAAGCGAATGAGCGGGAAAACCTCGCGGCGCAGACAGCTTCTGCAGTTTCGCTGGAAGGAATACGGAATGGGTTATCTGTTCATGCTGCCCTGGATGATCGGATTCGTCGCTTTCGTGGCTTTTCCGATCGGATGGTCGCTGTGGAACAGCTTTAACCAGGTGTTTATTACGAGCGAAGGGTTCAAATACACTTGGGTCGGCCTTAGCAATTTCCGGAGAATGCTGGTCGAGAACAACGCTTACCCGATTATTTTGATTACGTATTTACAAGAAGTGCTGCTCATTATCCCGCTGATTCTCATTTTCTCCTTTTTCGTATCGCTGCTGCTCAATGAGAAGTTTCCGGGAAGGGGATGGATGAGGGCGCTCTTCTTCCTTCCGGTCATTTTCGCCACGGGGCAGGTCATTATGGAGCTGTTCGTGCAGGGAGCGGGCGAGCTGCCGTTCATGGAGCAGTACAATCTGGACGTCATTCTGCGGCAGTATTTCAACGAGAGCACGGCCAACATGCTGCTCGGCATTCTCGGCAAGGCGGTCATCATTCTCTGGTATTCCGGGGTGCAGATTCTGATCTTCATCGCCGGCTTCCAGACGATTCCGAAGACGGTGTACGAGGCGGTCAGGGTGGACGGGGCTTCGCCGTGGGAGAGCTTCTGGAAAATTACGTTCCCCGGCATGCTGCCTTTTATCGGACTGAACGCGGTGTACACGATCGTCGATCTGTTTACGTTCCCGTTTAATCCGGTGCTGGAGATCGTTCGGAACAATATGTTCTCGCCGACGACGGGTTACGGCTACGCGAGCGCCATGGCTTGGCTGTACTTCGCCATCGTGCTGGTGCTGCTCGGCATTACGCTGTGGCTGACCTATCGCGCGACCAAGGGGAGGGGGGAGCTTCGATGAAGCTGGAGGAAGCGTACAAGCAAGTTAAGCTCGATATCGCCGAGACGCTCGCGCACCGCAAGACGCAGAAGCTGAAGATGACGGTGCTCGGCCAGAACGTGAAGGACGGGATGATCGCCAAGCTGGTCATTTTCGCGCTGCTGATGGTCATTGCCTTCCTGTATGTCAAACCGATTCTGTACATGATTTCGACCAGTCTCAAGAGCGTGGCCGATATGATCGATCCCGTCGTCGGGCTGATCCCGCGTGAGCTGAACCTGGCCAACTACGCGGATGCATGGAAGGGACTCAAGTATCCCGAAGGCTTCCTGGATACGATGACGATCGCGCTCGTCGGCTCCGTGTTCCAGGTGTTCACGTGCGCGCTGACCGGCTATGCGCTGGCGAGGCTGAAGTTTCCGGGGAAGAACCTGATGTTCTTCCTCATTCTCGTCGCCTTCCTCGTTCCGCCGCAGCTGACGATCGTTCCTCTCTACATGATCTACAGCGAGCTGGGGTGGATCAACACGCCGTTCGTGTTTCTCGTGCCCGCTCTGTTCGGGCAGGGCTTACGGGGGGCGCTGTTCATCATCATCTTCCGGCAGTTTTTCCTGTCGCAGCCGAAGGCGCTGGAGGAGGCGGCCAAGATCGACGGGGCTTCGGCGTTCCGCCTGTTCTTCCGCATCATGATGCCGCTGGCCGCGGGCGCTTGCCTCGTCGTGTTCCTGTTCTCGTTCGTCTGGTACTGGAACATGAGCTATGAGGCGGCGCTGTTCCTGAGCAAGGACTTTACGCCGTTATCCCTTCGGCTCAGTTCGATGCAGATGGAGCTGATCGGCAACAAAGCGCTCGACTACAGCGCGGGAGTCGGGCAGGACCCGATCTCGGAAGGACCGCGGATGGCCGGCGCGTTCCTCATCATCTTCCCGCCGCTGCTCGTCTATCTGATCGCCCAGCGCTGGTTCACCGAAGGCATCGAGCGCACCGGGCTGGTGGAATAGGCGGGGCTTTGCTCCCCGCCTTGCTGCGTTGGCTTGGGAGTTGGGCGTGAGAAGGCAGAGTAGAGTATGGCGAGGCAAGGTAGGGCACAGGGCAAGGCGGGCAGGCAGAGTAGAGTGAAGCGAGGCAAGGTAGGGCAGGCAGGGCAAGGTGGGCAAGGCTCGTACGGAGGGCATTGTTCTAAGAAATCGAGTAATTCCTGCCAAATGGTGCTCAGTCGGAGGGCGTTGTTCTAAGAAATCGAGTAATTCCTCCCAAATGGTGCTCAGTCGGAGGGCGTTGTTCTAAGAAGTCGAGTAATTCCTCCCAAATGGTGCTCAAACGGAGGGCGTTGTTCTAAGAAGTCGAGTAATTCCTCCCAAATGGTGCTCAGACGGAGGGCGTTGTTCTAAGAAATCGAGTAATTCCTCCCAAATGGTGCTCAGTCGGAGGGTGTTGTTCTAAGAAATCGAGTAATTCCTCCCAAATGGTGCTCAGTCGGAGGGCGTTGTTCTAAGAAATCGAGTAACGTCTCCCGCAAAGTGAACATTGAGCAAAGAAATAGGGGCCATCCCATGATCATCTGCTAGATGACTCATAGGACGGCCCCGACATTCAATAGGATGGGTTAACGAGAATGGCAGATGGTGTGCAAGGGCGTTGAGGCTTTGACTCTCAAGCTGGCGTTACTGCTTGCTGGCCAGTTCCATTTCGACCGCTTTGTCGAGCTCGGCTTCGGCGGACTTCAGGGCGTCTTCCACGCTCAGCTCTCCGAGGATCACCTTCTCGAACTCGTAGGCGAGAATCGAAGGGGCGTTCAAGGTGAGCGTCGGATGGATCGCCGGCGAAGGCGCGAATTTGTTGTAGTAGATGGCCGAGACGTTTTTCCCCTCCAGTAAGGGGACGTTGGCGCCGAATGCCTTGCGGACTTCCTCGTTCAGCAGGTGAGTCGGTTTGCCTTCCTTGGAAGCGGCGAGTTGGGCTTCGTCGGACAGCAGCTCGTTCACCGCTTGCAGCGCCGCTTCTTTGTTTGCGGCGGTGTCCGTAACGTAGATCATCGTCGGAAGCGACTGGAAGCCGATGCCGTTGTTGTCCTCGAACGTCGGAGCCGCGACCATGTCCCAGTTGAGCGCCTCGAAGCCGGGCCGTTTGTAGCTCGATGAGAGCGAGAGCACCATGGCAATGTTCTTCTGCTCGTAGAATTTGTTCAGCTCCAGACCGGAATCGCGCTCGTAGCCTTCCTGATTGCCGGGAATTTTGTAGAAGCGGGACAAATTGTCGAAAATGCGTTTCCAGCCGTCGTTGTTCACGACCGCCTTGCCGGATTCGGCGTCGATGATTGGCAGGGAAAACTCGTTGCTCAGCAGCGCGAACCGGTAGAACATGCTGATGCCGCGATATTTGACCCCGTCCTTCGTTCCGGTGACCTGCTTGGCGAGTTCGTACAGCTGATCCCAAGTCATGCCGTCCGTCGGATAAGGGACGTTGAACTTGTCGAAGACGTCTTTGTTATAGAACAGCACCATCGGATTCGAGCTTTCCGGCAGGCCGTACAGCTTGCCTCCGGAGAAGTTTTTGGCGGTGGCGATCGAAGCCGGGTCGAAGCGGTTCAGGTCGACGATGCCGGAATCGGCCAGCGCCGTCAAATCCGTCTGCAGATTGCTGCCCAGCAGCACCCGCAGATCGCCCTCGGCCGCTCCGAACAAGATGTCCGGCGTAATATCTTTCTGGGCTTTCAGGTCGGGCATGTTCAGAATGCAGGAGCAGAGATAGTTGAGCGTGATGTTCGGATGTTTCGCTGTCACCCATTGATTGATCTGTGACTCGAAAGCGTCTTCCGGGATTGAGCCGAATACGCTGAGCTCCACCGGCTCAGGCTCCGGTTCCGGCGAAGGCGTTTCCGACGGACTGGGCGACGGGGAAGCCGACGGCGACGGAGAAGCGCTTTCAGACGCCGGCGGACTTGAGGACGGAGCCGTTTCGTTCTTGCTGCAGGCCGACAGAATCACCGTCAGAAGCAGCATGCTGGCAATCAGTGCGGAGAAGACTCGCGACTTGTGAATCATTCCTGTAACCTCCCTGGTTTCTGGTCACAACGTTCTGTATAAATAACGATCCGTTGCTTCACTTCAATTTTGCAGAAAAACACAGGGCGGGTATATGGAATAATGGTGGATTGTAATGGATAAAAAGTTAAAAAATTATTTTATATTCGTGAAACGGCGGGAGATGAGGTCCGTGTACGAATTTTTTGATCGTTTTTATCCGCATATTCTGAACGTTATCCATGGCAAATTGGAGCATTGGGAGACGCAGGGGACGCAAATCTACAAAAAGTCGACCAGCAGGCTCAGCTTGTTTTACGTGTACGAGGGTCAAGGCAACATGGAGCTGGACGGGAAGAAATATCCGCTGTCGGAAGGAATCGTCGCCCAAATTCCGCTTAAGCGCAAGCTCGTCATTCGCAACGCTCCCGAGGCGCCTCTCCGCTACTTTATGATCGAATACGACTTTAAGCTGGTCCGATGGCAGGGAGAGCTTACCCGCTGCGAGGAACCGTCCGAGAAAAGCCTGCCGTTCGGCCTCGTCGAGCCGATGACGGATCACAGAGGGCTCCGCTCCGACATGCAGCTTCTCTACCGGATCTGGTCGGAGAAGAACAGCGGATATACCGGGCAAGCCAAGCTGCTCTTCTTCAATCTGCTGCTGCGGATCAGCGAACAGCTGCATGAGCGTCAGCAGGACGATTCGGCCGAGCGTTCGATCATGGACTGCGTCAACTATATCAACAACCACTATCAGGAATCGTTGGAACGAGAGTTGCTGGCTCGCAAGGTGTCGCTGTCCAGCAGTTATTTCTCGGTGCTGTTCAAGAGGTACGTCGGCTGCTCGCCGGTGCAATACATTACGAAAGTCAGGCTGGATAAAGCCATGCAACTGCTAAGGGGAAGCAACAAGCCGGTATCGGTCGTCGCGCTGGAGGTAGGTTTTCACGATCCGCTGTATTTCAGCCGGGTGTTCACCCGGGAGATCGGTGTGACGCCGCGGGCTTACCGGGAAGCGTGAGGGGATGCCCGGGGACGAAGCAGGCCAACTGGAGAGTGGTCATCCGGTTGGCCTGGAGGTCGATCAGTTTTGGTGTCCGTACACTTTCATGCTCAGTTCTTCGCAAGCCCGCTTGATCCAGTCGTGGACTTTGCCCCACACTTCGCCGGTAATCCGGACGACCGGAATCGAGATGCTGACCGATGCGACCGTACGTCCGTCGGCGTCATGGATCGGTCCCGCGACGCAGTGGACGCCGTCCACGGTCTCGCCCATGTTGTAGCCGAATCCTTGGGAGCGCACTTTGTTCAGCTCCTTGATCAGATCCTGGAACGTGGAGATTGTCTTGTCGGTCACTTTCTCCAGCTCGTCGTGAGGGTAGAGGGCCCGCAGTTCGTCCATCGACATGTCGGCCAGCATGATCTTGCCGGAGGCCGTGGCGTGCAGCGGCAAAGTCGTCCCGACGTTCGGATTGAACCGGAGCGCTTGCGTGCTTACTTTCTCCCCGATATAGAGCAGATCGCTTCCCACCTTAATGGCCAGGCTGGTCGTCTCGTTCAGGTCGTCGATGATTTTCTCCGCGATTAAATTAAACTCTCCGGTTAAGCTCGAGCTGCGCATGTAGCCGGACCGAATCGTGAACAGCTTGTAGCCGATGCGGAATTGCTTGCCGGAGCGATCCGTCTCCAGGTAGCCCCTGTGGAGCATGTTCTGGAGAATCAGATAGGTGCTGCTCGGCGGCATGTTCAAGCCTTTGGAAATCTCCGTGAGATTATACGAATCCTTCTCGCCGGTAAAGAGCTCGAATATATCCAATACCCGGTCTGCTGACTTGACTTTTGGCGTTTGTTGTCCCATGCAGATAACACCCTTCTTGAAATTAGTTCACCAATATGAAACATAACCTCATATTACCGTACTCCCGCCAACTTGTCGATAGCACTATCGAGTTTTGTTATCCAGAATATTCCTGTCCTATTTTCATAACCGACTATTCCTTATATAAAAAAGTATTCATAAACATGAAAATTATAGTTTTATATATATGAAATACATGCTATAATGTGAAAGAATTAAACAAAATTTACTAGAGTGACAAGCAGGTTGCCGACATCGGGAGAGGAGGGAACTCGCGAAACGTTTCTAGTGTTGTATGCGTTTACATCGCGGTGCTGCCCAGTTGAGGATGGGGTTGGGAAAGACATCAATTTGACGGGAGTGAGTTCGATTATGCGTAAACGTTATGGGTATGCCATGCTTGTCGCTTGTCTGCTGCTGACGATGGCGTCGAACGCGTTCGCCAATTCGGGAACGGGCGCTTCGACGTCCGGAACTTGGACGCTGTCGCAGTTGACCGATCTGAGCGCCAAGCTCGGCACGGAAATCGGACAGACGAGCCGGCCGCAGCTGCTCGCGTACCTGCAGCAGGTGAAGAGCGACGCGGATGCCGCGATCGCTGCTCCGGGGCTGTCGAATGACGAAGGCCTGGCGACGAAAGAAAGATTGGAATATGCGCTGCAACTGGCGAAGGATGCGGGACAAGCTTCCGGAGTATGGACGGATACGCCGTTTATCGTCTACGGCGTTCCGGCGCTGAGCCCCGAGAAGCGGCTGCCGAATACGATTCCGACCGACGGCGCGATTACCGATCAGATTCGGGTCGTGTCGGCTCAAGGGGATTACGAAGCGTCTTCGTTCGTCCTCGTTCCGCTTGCAGACGCGGCTTCGGTCACGTTTACGGCCAACGATCTGCAAGGGACCGCGGGAACGATACAGGCGGACGCGGTCGATCTGCGCGTCGTCAAGACGTGGTATCAGGGCGGTACGGCTTGGCAGAGCTATTTCTTCGACGATACGAAGGACATGCTGACGCCCGAGCTGCTGCTTCACGACGAGAACCTGGTGAAGGTCGACCATCAGACGAAGCGCAACTCCGTTCGCGTCGACTATCCCTCGGGCTCGCAGTACGTGGACATCTCCGGCAGCCCGCCGGCGGCGTTCTCATCTTACACCGCTCCGGTCGAAGACAGTCCGGTGCTGCTGCCGATCGAGCTGAAGCAAGGCGAATCAAAGCAGATGTGGATCACGACGAAGGTGCCGAGCGGCACGCCGGAAGGCATCTACACCGGAACGATCGACATTGCGGCGAACGGGGTTCCCGCCGGACAGATCACGCTGAAAATCCGCGTGCTTCCGTTCGAGCTGCCGTCTCCGAAAACGTATTACGATCTCGACAAAGATTTCTACACGATGATCTATCATAACTCCCGCATGAAGGACGCGCTCACGGGTTTTGGCGGCGACGTGCAGAAAGCGGAGACGAGGCTTCTCAACCAATATCGCAATCTGGTCGAGCACAACGTCATCAACCTGCCGACGAACGCCGCCATTGACGTCAATAATCCTCAAGTCTATCTCCGCCAGCTGGAGCTGATGGAAGAAGCCGGTATGGATTTGAATCCGCTGTTCGGAGTCGGCCCGCTGTTCCCATCCAACGAAGACTATTCGATCTGGGGGCAGTACCTGCAAGCCAAAGCGGCTTACGAAGCGAATCCGACGCCTCAGAACCTGGCGCTCATGGAGCAGCGCTACGCCGCCTATGAGCAGACGCTGGTAGCGCCGAAAGCGTATACCCAGCAAGCGTTCGACATCGTTACGCAGGCGCTCGGTCATACGAACGTGTACTTCGACGCTTGGGACGAAGCGGAATGGCCGCGGTTGCTGTGGCAGCAGGAAATGTGGAGATACGTCAAGGAGGACATCGGCGCCAAAATTTTCGCGACCGGACACGACGATCACTTCAATCTCGAGATCAAGGAGGACTTCCTGAACTGGGTCGGAGACCCGACTCGCGAGAAGTCGGGAGCCTGGCACGCGATGGGCGAGGACAAGATCATTACGAACTACGCCCACCCGCACTCCGGTCCGGAAAATCCCGACTTGATGCGCCAGCGTCACGGCATGTGGCTGTACAAGGCCAATTACGACGCGGTCTACAATTATATCTGGTATTTCGAAAGCCAGTACGTCAACCCGTGGGCGGATTACGTGGACGCGACCTACCGGGCGTTCGGCTTCGTCTATCCGACGCAGTCGGACGTGATCGATACGATGGCGTGGGAAGGCTTCCGCGAAGGCATCGACGACATCCGCTACGCGACGAAGCTGAAGCAGGTAGCTGAAGACGCATTGAACTCGGGTAATTCGGCGCGCATCGCAGCCGCCAACAAAGCGCTGAACTGGCTGGAGACGACGGACGAGCGCAAGACGAACTCGGATCTGCTTCGCCTTGGCATCATCGACCATATCATGAAGCTGCTCGATCTGGAAAACGGGAACTAGGAGGGTATGCCCATGTTGAGAAAAGCCAAGCGATATGCGCTGCTGCTGGCGGCGCTGCTCCTTGCGGCCACGTCTTTCCCGCATGCGTATGCGGAGGCGAACGCCCCCAAGGTGAGCTATGAAGTCGTCTACACGACCGAGGACTTATCCACGCCGACGGCCTGGTATAACAGCGACTTCTTCGACAATCCGGATTATAAGGAAAATCGCTTCGTGCAGTATTGGTGGGAGACGCCGATCGAGCCGGGCGGACCGCGCGATACCGGCCTGTACGCGGCGTATCGCGAGGACGGCGTCTATATTTTCTTCCAATCGAACGAGCAGGAGCTGGATACGAACGGCGTGTTGAAAAACAGCTCGATCGAGCTGTTCGTCAAATACGGGCTGGGCGATCTGCCGTACCACCAAATGATTTTCGAGACGAACGGAAGCGCCGTGAACTATTACGAATGGCAGACGGAATATCGCGATAACTTGCCGCTCAAGGGCAACGCGGTGCTGACCAACGAGCAGATTCCTACGGGCTGGGGCAGCGTGCTGTACATCCCTTGGAAAGCCGCTTACAAGTACGTGCCGCTTGACGGCGAAGATTGGGAGTTCGCGATGATCCGCTGGTCGCCTTCGCATTCTCCCACGTGGGGAGGCAAGGTGCACCAGGTTGGACGGTTTAACACGTTCGACATCGAAGAACCGTCGCCGGCCGTGCGCACGGCGATTCAGAAGAACGTGATCCAGCAAGCCTGGCAGTCGTTCAACGCGTCGGTGTCCGAGCTGCAGGCCGAGTGGTTAAACGGCGACGCGGACGACGCGAATTTCTACAACACGCTCGTGCTGCCGCTGATCGCGCAAGGGCAGGCGAACGGCAGCCAGATCCCGAATCTGAACAGCTTGAGCGCAGCAGAGATCGACGAATTGTACGCGCATATCGACGGCTGGTTCGAGATTAAACGCGATGCCGAGGACAAGCGGGCCGCCTACATCCTGGACAAGCTGTTCGATGAGGGCGGCAGCGGCCAGCCGCCGGAAACTTCGCTTGCGCTGCAGCCGGAGCAGCCGGACGGCGAGAACGGCTGGTATGTCTCCGAGGTAACGGTCAGCCTGGAGGCGATCGGGGGAAGCGGCGGCGGCTTCACGGAATACCGTCTGGGCGGCGGTGAGTGGACGGCGTATAGCGGACCGTTCGCGATCTCGGCGGACGGCGTTCATACGCTGGAATACCGGAGCGTCGATTCGGCTGGCAATGCGGAAGAAGCGAAGCAGACGGTCGTGTCGGTCGACCGGACCGCGCCGACGGCGACGGTCGCTTACAGCACAACAGATCCGACTTCGGGAACGGTGACGGCGACGATAACGCCGAGCGAAGCGGTGACGATTGCGAACAACGAAGGCGCGGACAGCTACGAGTTCTTGTATAATGGAAGCTTCACCTTCGAATTGGTCGACGCCGCGGGCAATGCGGGCACGGCGACGGCAACGGTAAGCAATATCGCGTCGAGCAGCACCGGCGTTCCCGGTAAGCCGGTTCTGTCCGATAACAACGGGCACGATACCGGCCTGATGGACGGGGACTACGACATCACGATGAACCTGTGGTGGGGCAACAACGGCCGGATCTACAAGCTGTACGAGAACGGCGTGCTGATCGATACGAAGCTTCTTGCCGATCAGGCGCCGCAAGCGCAGTCTGCGGTGACTTCGATATCCGGCAAGGAGAACGGCACTTATGTGTACTACGCGGAGCTGATCAACGAGTTCGGCACGACGACAAGCGATACGCGGACGGTCACCGTATCGCACGGGCTGCCGGCCAAGCCGGTGCTGTCGAGCAACAACTGGGACGGCGACGGCAACTACGACATTCAGATGAACCTGTGGTGGGGCATAAACGGTACGACTTATCGGCTGTACGAAAACGAGGTTCTGATCGCGGAGGTGCCGCTCACGGCGCAGTCGCCGCAAGCGCAGTCGGCCGTCGTGCCGGTCAGCGGCAAGGCGATCGGCACATACGAGTACCGCGGCGAGCTGGTGAACGCCGGCGGCGCGACTTCGAGCGACACGATTATCGTGCAGGTGACGAAATAACCGGGCTTTGAGCCCGGCGGCGGCAGCCGGTTCGGGGCAAGCTTCATTTGCTCCGGGCCGGTTGCTTTTTTCCAAGGGAAGAAAGCCCTGAAGCCTCTGTTGACAATTTCCAAATTATGCGTAGAATGGGCTGAAACGGTCTGTCTGCGCTATTTTTACGACCAATTGGAAGGGGAATTTGCAGGATGAGCGAATCAGTCAAGTCCATCGCCGTCATTTACGGCGGAACGCGGGACGAAGGGAATACGGAGATGCTGGCGGAGCAAGCCGTCGCGGGGCTGGCCGTCGAACGGATCTATTTGAGGGACTATCGCATTCGGGCGATCGAAGACCGGCGCCATGCTCCCGGAGGCTTCCGGGAAGTGGACGACGATTATAACGCGATTATCGACCGGGTGCTTCCGCACGACGTTCTGGTGTTCGCGACGCCGATCTATTGGTACGGGATGACCGGCGTGATGAAAAACTTCGTCGACCGCTGGTCGCAGACGCTAAGGGACGCAGACCGCCCTCAGTTCCGGGGGCGGATGAGAGCGAAGACGGCCTATGTGATTGCGGTGGGAGGGGACGAGCCCCGGCTGAAGGGACTGCCTCTCGTGAAGCAGTTTCAGCACATTTTCGAGTTTTTCGGCATGAAGTACGGCGGCTACATTCTGGGAGAGGCCAATCAGCCCGGCGAGATCGCGGGCGACAAGATTGCTTGCTACCAGGCGCAGCGGCTGCGGGCCGAGCTGCACGAACGATAGAATCTCCCGACGCCGCAGCGGTTGTTGCCGGAGTCTGGTTACACCTTCCGGACATTGGATTCATAACATGGATAAATGTCTTGGAAGGGAGCTAAACATGTGACCGTTCTTAAGGAAGCAGGCTTGAACTACGGAGCGCTGCCGCTTCTGTTCGTCCGGAACGAAGGGCAATTCGAGCCTGAAGTTCGTTATTGCGCTCAAGGCAAAGGATTCAGATGCGTATTCGAGGCGCAGCGAATGACGCTGGCGCTGATCGCTGCGGATCGTTCCGATGCGCCGGATGCTTCCGGCGCTCAAGGGGTCGTGCTCGAATGGAAGTTCGCGGACGCGAATCCTTCGGCCGAGCCGCAGGGGGCGAAGGAGGGCGGCGCGCGATTCCATTATTTGAAGGGCGGAGATCCGAGTCATCATCTTCGCGATGTGCCCGCCTATCGGGAAGTGGCGTATCCGGACATCTGGCCGGGCATCGATGCCGTCGTCCGCGGAAGCGCGGGCAAGCTGAAGTTCGACTGGATCGTGAAGCCCGGCGCCGGAGCCGGGGACATCCGGCTTTGCTTCGCCGGGGCGGAGGAAGTGCGGATTGACGAGGACGGTTCGCTGGTGCTCGGAACGCCGCACGGAGACTTGATAGACGAGAAGCCGGTCGCTTATCAGGAAATCGAAGGCCGGACGACGGAGGTGGAATGCCGATACGTCGTCCATGCCCGTGAGGACGGAAGCTGGCTTATCGGTTACGAGACGACGACGCTGTACGACCGTTCGCATCCGCTCGTCATCGACCCCAGCATCCTCTATTCGACGTTCCTCGGAGGCAGCGGCATCGAAACCGGAAGAAGGATCGAGGCGGACGATGCCGGCAACGCCTACGTGCTGGGTACGACGACCTCGGCGAATTTCCCCGTTACGCCGGGTGCTTTCCAGTCGAGGCTCTCCGGAGAGGAAGATCTGTTCGTTGCGAAGCTGAACCCCACCGGCACTGCGCTGATCTATTCGACGTACATCGGGGGGAGCGGCAGGGAGATCGCCAACGGGATCGCGCTCGATCCGTCGGGCCAGGTCTATATTACGGGCACTACCTTTTCGAGCGACTATCCGACGACGCCGGGGGCGTTCCAGCCGGCGCCCAGCTCCGCCAGAGCCCACGCCTTCGTGACCAAGCTGAGCGCAGACGGAAGTACGCTCGTCTATTCCACCTTGCTGGGCGGAACCGGAGGAGACAGCGGGCTGGCGATCGCGCTCGGCTTTTCGGGCGAAGCTTACGTGGCCGGGCAGACGGATTCGTCCGATTTTCCAGTGACGCCCGGCGCGCTGATTATGACAAACGTAGGCGAGGTTCCGACGGGCTTCGTCACGAAGCTGAACGCCGGCGGATCGGGGCTCGTGTATTCCACGTATCTCGGCGGGCAGGGCGGGACGTCGAACTGCAACGGCATCGCCGTCGACCCGTCCGGCAACGCCTATATCGCGGGGCAGACGGTCGCGCCGGATTTTCCGACGACTCCCGGCGCTTACCAGACCTCGCTCCAGGGCGACATCGACGCCTTTATCACCAAGCTGAATCCGAGCGGCACGGCGCTCGTCTACTCCACGATTCTCGGCTCGACGCTTAACGACGACGCGGAGGCTATCGCCATCGACGACGCCGGCAACGCCTATGTGACGGGCACGACGACGTCGCCCGATTTCCCGGTGACTCCGGGCGCCTTCGCGACGCCGCTGGGCATTCGCCGGATCTTCGTCACAAAGCTGAATCCGACCGGTTCGACGCTGATCTATTCGGCGCTGATCGGCGGCAACGGCTCCAATACGCCTTTCGACATGACGATCAACTCGGCCCGCTCGATTCTCGTTACGGGCACGACGACGTCGACGGACTATCCGGTGACGCCCGATGCGTTCCAGCACTCTCGGCTCGGAGGCAACGACGCTTTCGTGACCGTGCTGAATCCGACGGGATCTTTCCTCGAATATTCGACCTATTTGGGCGGCACCGGCGCAAGCGACGATGGCTACGGCATCGCGGTAGACCCGTCCGACAACATTTACGTGACCGGCGTGACGTTCTCGGCCGATTTTCCAGTGACGCCGGGCGTCGTCCAGCCTTTTCGCAACAGCATTGACGCGTTCGTTACGAAGTTCGGCGAGGCCGCCGAGCTGTTCCTGGAGAAGTTCGCCGACCGCTTCGAGGTCCGGCCGGGCGAGCATGTCCGATTTCATATCTTCCTTCGCAACGGTCCCGTTCCGTTATCCAACGTCTTCGTCCACGACACGCTGACGGGCCTTTTTCAAGTCATTCCCGAGCTGCCGCCGTTCCAGGGTTTCGGCTTCGACACCGATTTCTTCGTTCCCCCCGACCATCCGTCCGGCATCTTGGTCAATGTCGTGTTCGCCAAGGCGGATCAGCTTCCGGGCGAAATTATCGCCGAAGCTCATCTGCTCGTCGTCAACGATCCGGCGCTGTCGATCGCGAAGACGGCCAATCCGCGCGCGGGCGTGCCCGGCGCGACGATCGTCTATACGATCACGATCGTTAACGAAGGCAACGTCGACTTGTTTAACGTCCGGGTATTCGATCCGACGATCGGACTCGATCAGTCGTTCGCGAACATTCCGGTCGGCGGCACCGTTATTATCGACTGGCCGTTCGTCATTCCCCCGAACGCGCAAGCCGGCCTGACGATCCCGAATGTCGTCGAGGTTCGGGCGGACAATTTGCCGCAGCCGGAATCGGTGGGAACGATCGTCGAAGTATTGCCGGCGCCGCGGCTCGAGATTGAGAAGAGCGCGGATCGGATCGTCGTCTTCCCCGGAGAGACGCTCAATTTCTCGATTACGCTGACGAATACGGGCAATACGGAGCTGACGAACATCGAGGTGACCGACGACATCGTCGGCTTCGACGAGGTCGTTCCCAGGCTAGGGATCGGGGAGCAGAGGGTGCTGACGATTCCGTTCCTCGTGCCTCTGGAAGTGCCGCCGAGAGTGTATACGAACTTGGCCGTGGCGACAAGCGACCAGGCGCCGCAAGTGTCCGACAGCGTCGACGTGACGGTGGCCGCCTCCCCGGATATCGGCATTCGCAAGCTGGTCAGCACGACGGTCGCCTCTCCCGGACAGAGCTACACGTATACGCTCGTCCTGAACAATATCGGGAACGTGCCGATTACGGGAATCCGGATCGTCGATCCGCTGCTGGGCGTCGACGAGGCGCTTCCGGATTTGGCGGTAGGCGAAAGATTCGAACGTTCGATTCCGTTCACGGTTCCGGCCGACGCTCTGATCGGATCGGACATTGTCAACGAGCTGATCGTTCAGACGGCGGAGGCGGGAACCCAGCGCGTGGAGGCGACGGTGACGGTGATCGGCTTTGGTCTGTCGCTGCAGAAGACGGCGGACCGGCCGCTCGCGCTTCCGGGAGAGACGATCACCTATACGCTGACGGTAGGGAATTTGAGAGATTTCGAACAGACGAATATCGTTCTCGAGGACGCGCTGCTCGGCATCGGGGAGACGGTGCCGAGCCTGCCGATCGGAGGCACGATCGTGAGGGCGGGAACGTTCGTCGTACCGTTGGACGCGCCGGGCGGAAGCGTGATTACGAACGAATTCGCGGTAAGCTCCGATCAGACGCCGGTTCAACGGACGCAAGCCAAAGTCGTCGTCCGTCCGGCAGCGGATCAGACGACGACGTTGACGGTGCGCAAGCTTCCCGACCGGGACGTGACCGCGCCGGGGGAAACGATACGCTATACAGTGGAAATCAAAAACGTCGGCGTCAATCCGGCCACGAACGTAACGGTTAACGATTCGCTGACCGGCACGGCGATTCTCATTCCGGTCATCCTGCCGGGAGAGACGGAAATCGCGTTGTTCGCGTTCGACGTGCCGACAACGGCGGTGCAGGGGACGGTATTCTCCAACCGGGTGACGGTAGACTGGCTGGAGAGGCCCGCAGACGCTTTCCCGGCGACGAGCGAAGCCCGCGTGCTGTTGGCCCTTCCCGCGACGCTGGTCGAAATCCAAAACGAAGTGCAGCCGGAGACGGCGAAGCCCGGAGATACGGTGACGAAGACGATCCGGGTTACGAACGCTTCCGACCGCATCCTGACGAACGTGCGCGTCATCGATCTGCTCGTTCGCTTCAACACAAGGATTGCCGCGCTGGCGCCGGGAGAATCTCGCGAGTTCGCGCTGCCGTTCACGATTCCGGCCGACGCGGTCGGGGGAACGGAGTTCCGCAACAACGTCGCGGTGTTCTCGGATCAGACGCCGCTGCAGCAGGGAGCGGTGTTCATCGAGACGCAGACGCTGCCCGGCGCCGTGCTCGCGGAGACGGTCAACCGCCCGGAAGGACGTCCCGGCGAGACGGTGTTCTTCACGGTCCGTTTCGGCAATACGGGCAACGTCGTGCTGCTCAATCTGAGGCTGACGGCGCCGCTGATCGGGATCGACTTCCGTACCGATCGCTTCGAGATCGAAGCGAACGAGACGATTCGCATTCCGTTCGAGCTGCCGGATGTGGAGGAGGATCTGGTGCTGGTCAGCCCGGCGACGTTGACCGCGGATAACCTGGGAACGCTGCGCGCCTCCGCTTCCGTTCGCGTCCTTGTGGAAGAGGAGTGAGGGCGGGCTTCGCGGCTCTCGCCGGAGAGCCTACACGTTCCTGTTCCAATGGCGGTGCTGCGCGATGGCGTCGATGACGGAGCTGTGGAACGCTTCGGCGTTCGCTGCTCCGTCTTGAAGCAATACGCCTGGCGGCAACTCAGCGCTGCCGGCGGTTGCGCCTGCCGGGATCGCCTTGGCGGCCGCGAGCAGTTCCGCTCCCTCGCCGACGGCGACGATCGTTTTGTAGTGCAGATACGCTTCCCGGACGAAATCGACGGCAGCGGCTTCGGCCAGAAGCTCCTGCACGCCGGAGCGTCCGCCGGCGACGTAGACGGCGTCGTACAGCACCGACGCCGCCGTAAGCAGCGACTGCTGCGGTTCCGTCATCGTCCCGTCGTCCGCCTGCACCGGAGCCAGCGTCGCGCTGACGATGTCCGCGGCCGCCTGCGCTCCGGTCAGCGCCGAGATCAGGCCGTTCACCTCGCTCGCGGCGAAGCCGGTCCCGACGAGCACCGCGACTTTGCGCGTCGCGGCCGACTTGACCGTGTTCAGCATACTGAGCGCCGGGGACACGTGCTTGGGCTGCGCGGCGACGCCCTTGGTCGCCGTCGCTCCGATTCCGGCTGCGATTCGCTCGGCAAGATCTTCCGCGACGTGACTGAACACGTCGACGACGCGCTGGCGCAGCTCTTTGGACATCACCTTGCCAAGCTCGAAGCGGAACGCATCGACGATCAGCTTCTGCTCCGGCGGTGACATGCTGTGCCAGAACATGGCAGCCTGGCTGTAATGGTCCTCGAAGCTGTCGCTCCTCGCCTTGATTTTCCTTCCGTCCACTTTCTCCTCGTAATGGCGGTATCCGCCTTCGTTCGAAGGAACCGGCTGCGGGCTGCCCCCGGCCAGGCTGTTCCGGTGATAGCTCGTCTGTCCCGGATTGATCGTCATTCGGTGCATCCCGTCCCGCTGGTTGTTATGTACGGGCGCGATCGGCCTGTTGATCGGAATTTCCGCGAAGTTCGGCCCGCCGAGCCTTAATAGCTGGGTATCGGTGTAGGAGAACAGCCGGCCTTGCAGCAGCGGATCGTTGGTGAAGTCGATGCCGGGAACGATATGGCCGACATGGAACGCGACCTGTTCGGTCTCGGCGAAGAAGTTGTCGGTATTGCGGTTAAGCGTCAGCTTGCCGACGATTCGGACCGGGACGAGCTCCTCCGGCCACAGCTTCGTGGAGTCGAGAATGTCGAAGTCGAAGCTGAACTCGTCTTCCTCTTTCAGGATTTGCACGCCCAGCTCGTACTCCGGGTAGTTCCCCTGCTCGATCGCGTTCCACAAATCCCTCCGGTTGAAGTCGGGGTCCTTGCCCGCCACCTTCTGCGTCTCGTCCCAGACGAAAGAGTGCACGCCCAGCTTCGGTTTCCAATGGAACTTGACGAAGTGTCCCTTGCCCGCCTCGTTGACGAAGCGGAACGTATGCACGCCGAACCCCTCCATCATGCGAAAACTGCGGGGCAGCGCCCGCGCCGACATGACCCACATGATCATATGGGCGGTCTCCGTATTCGAAACGACGAAATCCCAGAACGTATCGTGGGCGGAAGAGGCTTGCGGAATCTCGTTCGGAGGTTCCGGCTTGACCGCGTGGACGAAGTCGGGAAACTTGACGGCGTCCTGGATGAAAAATACCGGCATATTGTTGCCGACAAGATCGTAGTTGCCTTCCTCGGTATAAAATTTGACGGCGAAGCCCCGCACGTCCCGCACCGTATCCGCGGAGCCGCGAGAGCCGGCGACGGTGGAGAAGCGGACGAAGACGGGCGTTCTGGCGGAGGTGTCGGTCAGAAACTTGGCTTTGGTGAACTCGGCGAGAGATTCGTACAGCTCGAAGAAGCCGTGCGCGCCGAAGCCTCTCGCATGAACGACCCTTTCGGGTATCCGCTCGTGATCAAAGTGCGTCATTTTCTCCCGAAAATGAAAATCCTCCATAATCGTCGGCCCTCTCGGACCGATTTTCAAAGAGTGCTCGTCATCCTCCACCTTCAACCCTTGATTCGTCGTCAGCGGCTGCCCTTCGTCGTGAACCCGGTAATGATCAAGTTGGCGCTGCTTCGCGTTTTCGTCCGCCGGACGGGCCGCTTCGTCTTTTTTCTCATGCATGGGCGATCGCTCCTGTCTTGGAAATTTACGGTTAGGATTCCCCTTTGCGCGCCTATTATCCGAAGCCGGTTCGCTCTTGGATTTCAGGTTCCACTGTGTTTTAATATGAGTCATAAATAAAAAAATAGATCAAATTATGAGTATTATATATTGATTATATCTCTTTAATGACGTATATTAGGGAATATCTTAAACCAATGAGGTGGTCCGAATGGCGCAATTGGCTCATCAAGATGGCGTAATAGCTGCCGGAACAACCCCCAACGATCTTGGGATCGTGCTGTGCAAATACTGCTTGGACATGATCGGCACGCTGCCGACGAACGGATTCAAGAAGCTATACGGCGTATGCGACAACGAGAAATGCCAATGCGAGAATCGGAAGGAGAACGGTCATGGGCGTTAAGCAAGTATTCGATTTCCACGAAGGCGATGCCGGCATGAAAAGCATTCTGGGAGGCAAGGGCGCCCATCTCGCCGAGATGACGCGCGCGGGGCTGCAGGTGCCTCCAGGCTTTACGATCTCGACCGCGGCCTGCCTGACCTACTTCCAGGAGGGGCTGTCCGATGCGCTGTGGCAGGAAACGCTGTCCGCTCTTCGCAGGCTCGAGGAGCGCAAAGGCCAGCGGCTCGGGGACGCGCAAGACCCGCTGCTCGTCTCGGTCCGTTCCGGCTCCGTCACCTCGATGCCGGGGATGATGGATACGCTGCTCAACCTGGGGCTGAACGACGAGACGGTGCAGGGCTTGGCCCGGCAGACCGGCAACGACAGATTCGCGTACGACTGCTACCGCAGGCTGCTGCAGATGTTCGGCGAGGTCGTTCTGGGCATCGAGGCGTTCCGCTTCGAGAAAATATTGAGCCGGATCAAGACGGCCCGAGGCGCGGAGACGGATCAGCAGTTGTCGGCGGACGACTTGCGGGAGCTGATCGGGGAGTACAAGAGCTGTATTGCGGCCAGGGCCGACAGGCCGTTTCCCGAGGATGCGCGCGAGCAGCTTCGGATGGCGATCGAGGCGGTGTTCCGCTCCTGGCACAATCCCCGCGCGAAGTTTTATCGTCAGTTGAATCGGATTCCCGACGACCAGGGGACGGCGGTGAACGTTCAGAGCATGGTGTTCGGCAACCTGGGCGGCGATTGCGGCACGGGCGTCGTCTTTACGAGAAATCCTTCTACCGGAGAGAAGGAGCTGTACGGCGAATACTTGATCGACGCGCAAGGGGAGGACGTGGTCGCAGGTTCGAGGACGCCTCAGCCGGTCGCTTCGCTTCACGTCGATATGCCGGAGACGTATGAGGAACTGGCGCAGGTCGCGGAGCGGCTGGAGCGGCATTATAAGGATATGCAGGACATCGAATTTACGGTGGAAAAAGGCAAGCTCTACATTTTGCAGACGAGAAACGGGAAACGGAACGCGCAAGCGGCGGTCAAAATCGCGGTCGACCTGGCAGAGGATGGCGTTATTACGAAGGAAGAGGCGCTGCAGCGCATCGAAACGTCGCATCTCGATCAACTGCTGCATCGCGGCATCGACGAGCGGGAAGTGACGGTGGTGCTGGCGACGGGGCTTCCGGCTTCGCCGGGGGCGGCTGCCGGGCGCGTGGTTTTCGATGCGGACGTCGCCGCCGCGTGGAGCAAGGACGGAATCAAGGTGCTGCTCGTCCGGCCGGAGACGACGCCGGAGGACATTCACGGCGTGTTGGTGTCCGAAGGCATCGTCACGAGCCGCGGCGGCATGACGAGCCACGCCGCGGTCGTCGCCAGAGGAATGGGCAAGCCGTGCGTATGCGGCTGCGAAGGCATCTCGATCGACGAGGAGCAAGGGCGGATGACGATCGGTTCGCGGATCGTGCGCGAAGGGGACTGGCTGACGATCGACGGAGCCAGCGGACGCGTCCTGGGCGGACAAGTTCCGCTGCGCGAAGCCGAAATGACGGAAGAGCTGAACGAACTGCTGGGCTGGGCGGACGAGATTCGCACGCTGGAAGTGCGGGCGAACGCCGACAATCCGGAGGACGCGCGGACGGGAAGGCGGTTCGGCGCTCAGGGCATCGGTCTGTGCCGGACGGAGCATATGTTTTTCGCGCCGGACCGTCTTCCGGTCGTGCAGCGGATGATCCTGGCCGACGGAGAAGCCGAGCGGGGGAAGGCGCTGGCCGAGCTGCTTCCGATGCAGCAGATCGACTTCGAGGGCATGTTCGAGCAGATGAACGGCCTTCCGGTGACGATCCGGCTGCTGGACCCTCCGCTGCATGAATTTCTTCCTCAGGAGAAGGAACTGCTGAGACGGTTGGAGGAGCTTGGGGAAGAGTCGGCCGCGTTGGGGGAAGCGGAGAGAGCCGAGAAGAAGACGCTTGCGGCGACACTGCGCAAGGTAAGGTCGCTGGCCGAGGTGAACCCGATGCTCGGCTTGCGGGGATGCCGGCTCGGCCTCGTCCATCCCGAAATCTACGACATGCAGACCGAGGCGATCTTCCGGGCGGCTTCCCGCTGCGCGGAGCGCGGAATTTCGGTACTGTTGGAGATCATGGTGCCGCTTGTCGGCCATGCGAATGAGCTTGCGCTGCTGCGGGGCCGCATTGACCTCGCCGCACGCCGTGTGGCGGAAGAGGAAGGAGGGCGGGAGATCGCGTACCGGGTCGGCACGATGATCGAGGTGCCTCGTGCGGCGCTGACCGCGGGCCAGATTGCCCGGCATGCCGACTTCTTCTCCTTCGGCACGAATGACCTGACCCAGATGACGTACGGCTACAGCCGCGACGACGCGGAAGGGAAATTCCTGACCCACTACCTCGATCATAAGCTTCTGCCGGTTAACCCGTTCCAGTCGCTGGATACGGACGGCGTCGGCAAGCTGATCGAATGGGGCGTCGCTGCGGGCCGGGCCGAGAAGCCGGAGCTGAAGACGGGCATCTGCGGGGAGCACGGCGGCGACAAGGACTCGATTTTCTTCTGCCACCGCGTCGGACTGAACTATGTGAGCTGTTCGCCGTTCCGCTTGCCGATGGCGCGAATCGCCGCGGCCCAGGCGGCGATCGTGTACGGATGCCCGCAGCCGAACGCTGCGAAATCTGCGGACCCCGTTCCTTCGGCGCGCGCGGTTTGATAATATAGAGGGATGAAGGTTAGACGAGGGGGCTATTGCCATCGAACTGACATCCCGTCAACAGCAAATTTTGAAGATCGTCGAGGAGGGACAGCCGATCTCCGGCGAGCTGATCGCCGAGCGGCTGAACTCGACGCGGCCCATGATCCGTTCGGACCTGGCCATGCTGGTCATGCTTCATTATTTGGAAGCCAAGCCCAAGGTGGGATACACCTTGGGCAGCGGCTTTGTACATAGCAAAGGAGCATCATCGGAGCGACTGCAGGGGATGAAGGTGCGGGACTATCAATCCGCGCCGGTCGTCATCTCCGAAACCGCGACCGTAGGAGACGCGGTCGTCTCGCTGTTTCTGGAGGATGTAGGCACGCTGTTCGTCAGCGATGCGGACGGCTGTCTGGCCGGCGTCGTGTCCCGCAAGGATCTGCTGCGGATCACGCTGGGCAACGCCGCCGCTCCGTCGATGCCGATCAGCCTGGTCATGACCCGCCAGCCGAACATTCATACGATCGCACCGGACGATCCGCTGCTTAGCGCGGCGAGCAAAATGATCTCCTATGAAGTGGACAGCCTGCCGGTCGTCCAAGCGGCGTCGAGTGCCGCGGGCGATCCGCACAAGGTCGAGGTGGTCGGCCGAATCACGAAGACGACGATTACGAAAGCGCTGCTGGAGCTGGCGTTGGAATAGCTTAGCATCGGCCATTTGATTTGTTTTAAATTTATTTTGGAAATACGCTTGACCCATGCAGGTTGTCCGTGATAGTATATTAAACGTTGACGCCAAACAACATGCAACACAAATGCGGTCGTGGCGGAATTGGCAGACGCGCACGGTTCAGGTCCGTGTGGGCTAATACCCCGTGGAGGTTCGAGTCCTCTCGACCGCACCATACCTTATAATGAACAAGCTCTTGAATTGTCCTTGCGACGGTTCAGGGGCTTTTTTGCGTGGTTGGGATTTGTAAGGTGTTACTCATGACCTGCGCTGACGAAACCTTAGAGTTGTAATCCATATGAGCATAAATATTAGCCGTCGTGGAGTAATAGCTATGCCCGAGCCATTCCTGGATTTCTTTCAAGCTTATACCGTTTGCGAGCAACAAGCTCACGCAACTGTGGCGAAGATCGTGGAAACGAATATGCCTAAGCCCGTGTTTTTGAAGAACAATCGGAAAATGTTGTGTGATATATCCAGGCTTGATTCGATCTCCCAGCTTGTTCACGTAGATGTACTCTTCATATTTGTAGCAATAGGAGTCTTTGAACAAGGCACGATTTTGTTGTTCTTCTTCCCACAGCCGTTTCAAAAGTTTTAAAAAGGCAGGTACGAGCGGCAGAGTACGATAACTCGATTTATTTTTTGCACGATCCTTCTCTACAATGATCTGTCTCCCTTCATACGATATGGAAGTGACGGTGTGACGAATGGAAATGGTCTGATGCTGAAAATTGATAGCGCTCCACTTTAATCCGACAATTTCGCTCCGTCTGAGGCCATAGAACGAGGCCAAATACACTGCCAATTCAACAGGATCGTCCTTTACTGCTTCGAATAGCTGATTAAGTTCGTCGTTCGTGTAGTAGCTTCCCACAAACTGTTGTTTCTTAGGCCGCTCAACCTTATCTGCCGGATTGGAAGGAATCATATCCATCCGAAAGGCATGTTGCAACGCCTGACGAATATTCGCATGATACTTCTGAGCAGTGTGGGCAGTGATCTTGTACTTGTTCAGGACAAACAGATAGAAGTCTTGCAAATGCTTCGCTTGAAGTTCTTCTAGCAAAATCCCCTTTTCTTTGAAATAAGGAACAATTTTGCCCTCCACATTAAAACAATAGGCCGCATGAGTTGTTATTTCAACTTGATACTTCATCATGTAAAGCCATTCCAACATGAAATCTGCGAACAGAATACCGGCTGGATTTTCTTCATCCGGTGTTGCTTCTTCCTTAACTGATGACGCTACTTCCTCCTCAACGGATACAGCAGGAATTTCAAAATTCTTTCGTGCTTCTTGCAGCATACCCTCTGCTCTTTTCTTGTTGCCCTTTGTAGGCAATCCTGTTGCAATCCACTTGGTTTTTCGCTTACCCTCTTCATCTTTGTAGTTCAGAACAATATAGTAATTGCCTTTCTTTTCTTGTAGGTGGCCTGCTACCATTTCGTATCCCTCCCAGGATAGCAGCCCTGACTTCCTACCATCGACACTTTCATTATAACAACGTAATCAAAAAGGATTCAAAGCTGTAAAGTGTCGTGATCGCGCGGTGTGCCAAGGGCCATGATTTCCCGTAAATAATCGATGATGCTCAGCTTCGGGATTTTATAGAAGCGACCGATGCGAAAATGGGCAATGCGACCGGACTGGAGTAACTTGCGGCCTGTTTTGGTACTGATACCGCCTAACATAGTACACATTTGTTCGACAGTTACGACATCGGGCATAGCCTGAAATAGAAGCTGATAAGGGGCAGTTTCAACAATAGATTGATTTTCATCATCCGGCATAGGTGATCTCCTTAGTAAATACCAAAGTACATAGAGATTCAGAAATATCCCTCTACTGTCCGTTTCATTTTTTCGATGAAATCGGACGTTTCCAAGAAAAAAGTTTTTCCATGTACACTGACAACACTTTCTGAAAAATAAAGTCTTAGACCGTTGCTATTGACATTGAACTAACGTTATCCGTTTAAGACTAAGTTTTTCTCAATGACATTCTCCTGAATCGGCTACAGTTCAGTCGAAAGTCTATTACTATCGCTATTTTGCGTTGCATGCATAAGGAGTCGTCGCTTATTCAAAAATGCTATGGTTAATGTATAATAGATTTATTGGAGGAGTGTGGGAGCTCGTATGCTGCGTTCTCGGAGTGTTTATGGTATTGATCTTTATGCCTACAGTTGTGATGAAGAATCGGCCAGACATCTTTCTAAATTAAACGAATTGCTCTGTCCAAGCTGTAACAATCCGGTCCTTTATAAAAAGGGGGAGAAGGTGTCCGCCCACTTCGCTCACAAAAGGATGGAATGTGTAGTAAATACGCATGAGCCCGAGACAGAAGCGCATATAAAAGGAAAACAACTTCTGTTTGGGTGGCTTAAGCGTGAGTTCCCTGATGCAAACATTGAGTTGGAGGTCTATATCCCTGCAACTCAACAAATAGCAGATATTTTGGTCGAGCATCTTTTGGATAATCTTGCCGGCCAAAAGTGGGCTTTTGAATTCCAGCATAGCCCTTTATCTGAGGCAAGCTGGAGTGAGCGACATCAGCTTTACCAGAAAGCAGGTATTCACGATTTTTGGATTATGGATGCGGATATTTACCTAAAATATTCAAAATCCGTTGAACATGCGCGATTATTCCGTGAACCGTTAGAATCTGCCTACAATCATGCCGGATTATGCTACTATTTGGACATCAACACATCAATGCTTACTATTGACTGTAACTTTATGAATTCGACCTATCGGTATCCAGGTAAACCAAAAGCAAAACCATGGAGTTACAAGCATCATAGCCCTATAGCACATTCCACACCTTTAGAGAGTACAGAATTTATATGGCTGAAGGATTACCACTACGCCGCTCTGAGCTTTCCTGCGATTGATGACAAGGTTACTGAACGTGTTGAGCGCCAATATCAGAAATTCTGGTATGAGGAACAATTAAAACAAAAACAATTGATTGACGATCGATTAGCTCTAATTGAGAAATATTCCACTGAAAATCGAGACGAGAGGTTTTCACGCTTGTTCATGGGTGTTTTGGCTAAGAACCGATCAACAGTGGTGGAAGATATTCTATCCATGGATCCCGCTGCAATTGTTTATAAATACGAGTCTTTTGTCGAAAAAGTGGACACTTTCCTTAAAGAGCATCACTCAATTCGGGGACAATCCGACTTACAGTCGAAAGTCATCGCTGAAATGTCGCCATTTTATAGTCAATACCCTAATCTAGAGCCCAATTTTATCGACGCGCAAGGAATGGAGTTATATGATTTTGAGTTCTTAAATGACATCGCTGGTAGCTTCACTGATTTCTTGGTAGATCGTTATAGCGATAAGCTAATGACTGCATGGACTGTGTTTGGCAATTACGACAATGAGTTGTCGAAGCTTGCAGGGTACAATCCCAAGTACATATCGAAGCGACTAGCTGATGTAAGATACTTCTTGAAGCCGCGCGGCGAAGTGACCAAAGAGGAAATAGCATCCAGATTTGTACGATGTGACTCTGTAGAAGAAGCTGAAGAGCTGATGTGTCGTATAAAAATCGAGGTGATCGAAGAGATTGAGAACCCTTCTTGGTTAAGGGAATTGGAAGAAAAAGATTAGAATCAAGTGGGAGACACAAGAAAAGAAGGCCCCCTTTGTGTCTGGCCTTCTTTTTAACGGATATTTACGAAGTGTCCCGCCCGCGAATAAGAGGGGGGGATCTGTACGTGATGATGAATACGGTCAATGTGATGTAAGCGACTGGCGCGATATTGTGGCGGTCGAGTCTGGTAATATTCATAAGGCGACAAACATGGGAAATTCTCATACCATCGGACTTAGATCGGACGGTACATGTTATTAAATTTCTCTTCTAGACGTTAATTCAATTTGCATTTCATGAACCTTAAGTTTTCTCTTTCCACCGTCAGTTTTAATAAATACCTCATCTTTACCCGTAGAAAAAAAGTATTCATAAGAATATGGATGAACATTAACTTCGATGATGTATCTATTCTCTATAAGTTTCATATTATCATCATAAACGTCAACTAATGAAATTGAATAAACTTGACTTGGTACAGGAGGGGATATTTGAGAAAGCTTGTTGACCACATCTCGTTTTAATTTATCTCTTTCTCTATATTCAAGCCTGACTCCCACAACAGTCCTATCATCACTAATACCCCATAAAATTTTTCCGATTTTATTTCTCTTAACATTTAGGTATGCTACAACATATTGATCCACACTACTAATAATAGAATCAATTGGATTTATTCCTTTAACTTCTTTAAATTCCATATCAATGTTCTCTTCGAATTCAACTTTGGAATTTATCACGTATTGAACTAAATTATTTTTGTTATTAAGGGAGTTTGAAAGTTGGTTTTTAATGAATAAATCAGAATCCCAAAAATCATAATTGAATCCATGTTTACTTCTCTTGCTGCTATCGCTGTAATTTGTTTCATGGAGTATTTCAATGGACTGTTTCAATTGTAAAGACTCTAAGTGGTAACTGCTCATAACTAGAATTATTTGTATATCCCTTGATATTGAGTCCAATAAACTCAATAGAAGTGAAAATGAATAAGAATCAAGTAAACCTCCAAAATCATCAATTAAGATTAGCTTTTTCTTATCTTCTAATGCAAAAGACAATAGTCCCAGTAACTTTAGAATGTATCTTTCTCCACCAGAGTTTATTAGATATGCATTTTTTACTTTTGTTTGCTCAACTCGATTAATTATATTCAGCAAAAATTGCATTGCATCATTATCAAGCTTCAATTGGAAAAGATGTTTCTTCACAAGGTCTATATCAAAATTTAATAAATTATTTTCATGACTTATAATTATTGGCTCATACTCACCTATATCAATTTTTCTTAGTTGGGATATTCTATCGTTAGAAACACTACGTGTGTGATTCTCTAAAAATAACTTGCCGTCTGAAGAACTCCTTATCACTTCAATTTGACTATCATGTAGCTTAAAACTCAATGAAATATGCATATCTTCTTTAGCGGATGAATTAATAGTTTTAATGGAATGTCTGCCATAAAAAACAGACAAAATAGCACCTAATAATTGTGTTTTCCCAGATCCATTTCTACCCACAATAAAAGAAATATTTTTATTAAAGTTCATTTCAAAAGTTTTAAATGGTCCGAAGTTGTTAATCATTATTTTTTCTAGCATAAGATCTCCCTCTTCTCCAAAAATAAATTGAAAACAAAGATGACCTTCCGTTCATGCTATGTTAGACAATGTATGTTGGCTTCTTGGTGTTCTGATTCTGACGTAAAAGGAATTTTGGATTACTACATACCATAATCATACCATCAACTTGGAATAAATTTTTGTCCTCATTTGAGATAAGGCACGAATGATCTTCAACTATTTTACTCGTTCTTAATACTGTTTCTAGCTGATGCTATATTTTCTCAGCCTACGAGTTTAATGGTTCAGTTACTCTTAACAGTAGTTCCTTTAATAAACCGTCGCAGTATCGAACTCTCTATTTCGAGTTTGGTACTGCGTTTTTTATGTCCGATTTTTTTGAAAGAAGGGTCCGGTTTGACTTCAAAAATGAAACGGATGGTAGAGGGACACGACCTCGACCGTTCTTTGACAATTACATAACCACTCATCCGGTACGTTCCCCGCATGCCTTGAATATTTCGGAGCCATAGAGCCATTGAGTTAATGAGTGAGAGCCACCTTGTTAATGAAATAGAGCCACGATGTTAATCGTGAGAGCCACACCGCTGAATGTCTCCACTACAATGGAGGCATGCGTATCCGGAAGCGGAACGCAAATTTACAGCGGGAGGTCACCGAATGACCAAGTATCGAGACATTTTGCGGCTGAGCAGCATGGGGCTCAGCCAGCGGAGCATTGCATCAAGTTGCCAATGCTCGCGAAACACCGTATCCGAGGTGTTGAGTCGTGCAAGTGAGAGGGAACTGACTTGGCCGCTACCTGAGGATGTAGCGGATGCGGATCTGCAGTATCTGCTTTTCCCCGAAAAAGCGCAGGTCTCCTCACGAAAAATCCCGGATGTCGAATACATCCATCGGGAATTGGCTAAAAGCGGCGTCACGCTCAGTCTGCTTTGGAGCGAGTATTGCGAGGTATGCCGGTTAAGTCACGAAATCCCATTGAAGTATACGCAATTCTGCAACTACTACCGCAAATACGCTGCGACGACGAAAGCCACAATGCATATTCAGCGCAAGCCTGGTGAGCAACTGGAAGTCGACTGGGCTGGCCAGACAGCGAAAATCGTAGATGTCGAAACGGGCGAACTGCTCCCGGTCTACATCTTCGTCGCCGCACTGTCTTGCAGTCAGTACGCTTACGTGGAGGGCTTCTTGTCCCAGAATCAAGAAAGCTGGATTACGGCTCATGTCAACGCATTTGCTTATTTCGGCGGCGTTACTAAAATACTCGTGCCGGACAACCTCAAGACCGGCGTCGAAAAATCCTCCTGGTATTCTCCCGTTATTAACAAGACGTATCACGAAATGGCGGAGCATTACGGTACGGCCGTCATCCCCGCTCGTGTTCGCAAGCCTAAGGACAAGCCCGGCGTCGAAGGCACGGTCGGCATCATTTCCACTTGGATTCTGGCTGCATTGCGCCAGCAAACCTTCTTTACATTGACAGAACTGAACTTAGCCATCGATGAGAAGTTGACGTCGTTCAATAAACGACCGTTTCAGAAAAAGCAAGGTAGCCGCCTGAGCGCGTTTCTTGACGAGGAGAAACACGCCCTATTGCCGCTGCCCCCTTCTGCGTACGAGTGCGCCACCTGGAAAGTCGCTACCGTACAGTTTAATTATCACATAGCTGTCGACAAGATGCATTACAGCGTTCCCTATGAATATATCAAGCACAAGGTAGACGTGCGCATTACCCGCGGCGTGATCGAGGTTTTTTACAACCATCATCGCATCTGTTCGCATCCTCGTCTCTACGGCCGCTCCGGACAATATCACACACTTGCCGACCACATGCCGGACAAGCATAAGCAGTACGTTCAGTGGAACGCCGAGCGTTTCATCGCTTGGGCGGAGAAACTCGGACCCTACACGACTACGGTTATCCGAGCCCTACTAACCGGACATCGCGTTGAGCAACAGGGATACAAGGCTTGTATGGGGCTTCTTAAGCTCGCAGACAGATATTCGCTTGTTCGCGTAGAATCCGCCTGTGAGAAAGCGCTGAGCTATACGCCGAACCCCAGCTTTAAGCATGTCAGCACCATTCTCAAGTCCGGTCAGGACATGGTAGTGGCGGAGCAAGCGACAGCGGCAGATATCGACTCTGGCAATCGCCCCTCAAATCCGCATGGCTTCACGCGTGGCGCAAGTTATTACGGGAGGAACTAGTCAATGGCGGGCGAGACGACAATCAGCAAACTCATTAGCATGAAGCTTAGCGTAATGGCAGAACAATTCCGAGAGCAGATACAGACGCCGTCGTTTGGTTCCCTATCCTTTGAAGAAAGGCTTGGACTTCTTGTCGACGCAGAGTGGATCCGGCGGAAGAACAATCACCTGGACAAGCTCATCAAGAAGGCGACACTTCGTTATCCAAACGCCTGCGTTGAAGATATCGAATACCATGTAGACCGGAGGCTGGATCAAGCTCAAATTCTGCGTTTATCTACCGGCAACTTCGTTCATGAGAAGCATAATGTCATTATCATGGGTGCATCCGGTGCCGGGAAAACCTATATCGGCTGCGCGCTGGGGATCTCCGCTTGTCGGCAGTTCTTAGCTACCAGATACATCCGACTGCCAGAGCTATTGACCGATTTAGCTGTAGCTCGTGGTGAAGGCACATACAAGAAAGTGATCGCCCAGTACAAGAAGGTCAGCTTGCTCATTCTCGACGAGTGGCTACTCGTTTCGCTTACCGCGACCGAATCCCGCGACTTGCTTGAGATCATTGAAGCGCGTCATCAGAACGCCTCGACGATCTTTATCTCGCAATTTGCACCGGAAGGCTGGCACGAGAAGATCAACGAACAAACAATGGCCGATGCGATACTCGACCGTATCGTGCATAATTCGTATCACATGCTCATTGACGGCGAGGATTCCATGCGCAAGAGAAAAGGGCTGCCGACGTAACTCGCTTCCGGAGCCACCTCGTTTAGGGTGGCTCTTACCCTTAACATGGTGGCTCTATTTCGTTAACACAGTGGCTCTGATAGATTAACCGAGCGGCTCTACCGCACCGAAATATTCATGCCTGAAAGGGAAAGCCATTTTGCAGGTGCGCCACGACCATCCTTTATTTGGGTGCGAGCGATTTTTACCTATGCAAAAATAAATGATGGTATCATTTGGGCGATAATCATGCAGAGGGATAATGATACTTCCGTCTAGCCCAGTAATCGCAATGGGGGCAGCTTGCAGTGATCCTGGAAGAGGCGACAGCCTATGAGGACGTTAACCGCCGTTCGCTGGATGAGTTTATTATTATTGAACGTAACAAAGTGTTGGAGAATGGAATACTAACTTTTTTTCATGAGAGTATACTATTGAAATTACTTGAAATCTGGTGGGAGTAGAATTCTTTTAGTAGTTATATCCTTATTTCCTATTGATTTATTTATTCTCTTGAATTCAATTAGAAAAATACTGGATTTTGGAAGCATTATTTTATTATAGTTTCCTTTTATTTGTGGTTGGTCACCAATAAGTATATTTCCGTCAACACTTGGACGTAAGATGTACTTGTTATAGAGTTTTGTACCATCGGTTAGAGTAATAGTAGCTAGGATAACTGTAGTAGAGATTTTGTTGAAGACCATGACAACAGGTTGCAGAAGTAATCTATATATTCCATAACTCAATAAAACAATTATAGAAAATCCTATGTATGAATTATTGTTTGGTAATGCCAGCAAGGTATCAATAGTACTTTTTTGGTTTAAGTCTAGCGATAAATTAAGATAACCCAGTATCCAATTCATGGTATATCCAATAGTGCAATTCAAGGTAATAAAATAAAAAGCCAATAGAATTAAGAATAGCCAGAATAACGACTGTCTTTGTTTCATCTTTTCATGACAGAAAGTCAATACCCTCTCAGAAAAATACATTATCAACAAAAATAAGAATAGAACCACTGCCATGATTTCAGAAAATATGATTAGCCAGCTTGGTAACACTTGATTTGCAGTGTAAGGAAAGATTCTAATTAGATGATGTTTTTCATAGTTAAAGGCCGTAGAAAGTAAAGCAAGGTAGATGAGACTTAACATTGTGGAAAACTCTATAAATAGCCTTCTAATAAAACGATGAACACCTGGTAAAAATGCTTTCTCTTCAAGGGTGATATTAATTATAGGGTAAGGAACAAAGATGAGTTTTAAAAAGCTTAACATAACTGTAATCCCTACACCGCTAAATACCCAAGAGATGGTTTGTTGATTCATTAGTCTTTTTTCTCCTAGACGTATTATTTAGGTATATTATACGATGGTTCAATTATATATAGGAAGAAACGAATGCTTTTAGTGGTCTCTTACTCTTCTCTAAGAATCACATGATCTATGTAAAAAATTCATAGGAATGTCCAAGAGATGCGGTTAACTTTAGGGGCGTTCTCTTTTTTATATATAGAATTTTCAAAAAAGTCGATTGTTTGAAATTGAATGTTCAGTGCAGTCGGCTTTTTTGCGTGAAGGGAGAATAGTTGAATGAGCAGAGTAATCGCTCTCGCCAATCAGAAAGGTGGCGTCGGTAAAACGACAACAGCGGTTAACCTCGGTAGTGGCTTGGCAGCGTAAGGTAAGAGGGTTTTGCTGCTGGATGCAGATGCGCAGGGCAATCCCTATTATTGTTGGAATACTGAATAACACTTGGGTTCAGGTGTATCCAGTATCCCAAAAGAATTGTGGTCTTTCACGAATAAGACAGACTATCGGCATCCAGACGCGCTCGGAATGAATGCCGTAAAGAGGATAGGAATACGCATTCTCTGGAATGCGTTTCTTGTCAATTCATGCTTTTTGGAGCAGGAGTTAAGACCCTGTCTGGTGTATATTTACATATACTATTGCATGTGAATTAGCAGAGCGGTTGAGTTTGAATATGGGGGGCATTACTCTGAAGAGTCAAGAGGAAGTTTGGGATCTTATTCAAAATAATTATGAGTCAGATTCTCTTGTGTATAAAAAAATGCCGTATGATGATGAAGAAAATTTATTTATTGATGTATTGGCCATGGTAAACTCACCATACTTGGGCGCTAAATATATTGCAGTAGGTATTGAAGAAAAATCTCCAGTGGAAAAAGATATACTCGGAATTAGTCCTGATCAAGAACAAATATGTTCGAGCTATAAGCAAATGATTGAGCAATATATCACTCCACATGTCGATATTGAATACAGTAAGGTTCAGTATAATGATAAGCTCATTGCAGTTTTGAAAATACTAAACAATGCCAATGCATTGTATACCATGAGAAGCGCATACAAGAGACTAAATAGTAATTCTCTTTTTGTTCGGAAAGGGACTGTTAATATACGTGTCTCGTTTACCGAAATACAAGAATTATTACAGCTCAAACAAGAGAATGTGAGTAGTTCACAAACAGTTACCCCAATCTTTGAAAAAGTCCAATTAAAAGTGAATGTATGGAAAGAAGAAATAGGAGAAATTTTAGCGCGTACACTTATTCGGCACTCAGACATAGACGAGTCTGTTTATTTGAGTACCTTTATTAATAGTAAACAAATTTCGATAATGGAAACATCCGAGAAGGAGCCAATTTTCGTACTTCTTGGAGATGCAGGTGACGGTAAGAGTACGTTCTTAAAACAAATATATATCGATACTTTTGAAAATGGATTAAAGATAATTCCATTTTACGTGTCTTTAAATACATATGCAGGGGAAGACATCAAGGTTTTCGTTGAGAAAGGAAATACGTATCTGCCGGAGATTCAAGCTGAAAACTTTCTATTTTTGTTCGATGAATTTGATCAAGTAACGAATAAAGATCAATTGAGCAGAAAGTTATTGCAATTTATGGCTCATTATAAAGGTGCGAAGTTCTGTATTGCTTCACGTTCAAATAATTACTCTCACAATTTTTCTAATGCAACATTATTACAACTATCCCCGCTTCGAGCACGAGACATTGAGAAATATGCGGAGAAAAAATTGGGAAATAGATCAAAATTGTTTTTGGCTAATATCGTAGAGCGCCACTATATGGATTTTGTGAAAAATCCCTTTAATTTAAAACATCTAATTAATTACTTTATTTCAAATTCTCAATTACCAGAAAGTCGATCCCTTATTATTGAAGATGTAATTCGAGGTTCCATTACAACCGAATTATCACGTTGTGAGGCCGATCTATCGTATCGCGGTACGTACAACATAGACGGTATTTATAGGCATCTCCAGAAACTGTCACTCGTAATGGAATTATTGCAACAGAATTATATTTCGTCTTCACTACTGCAACAGATTATACCCAATAAAGAAGAACGGTATCTTATTAAGCAACTTAGCATCATAAGGAAGAATTTCTTGAAATCTGAAGAGAATTTTCAATTCATACACAATAATTATAATGAACATTTATGTGCGGATGTTTTAAAAAATATAGAGCTGTCGAAGCTTGTAACTTTATTCTCAATTGATGAGCTTGAAGAAGAAAATATTAATCCGTCCTGGGCAAATGTTATTGCATTTCTTCACAACTTACGTTTGAGCCCAGATCTGAATGATTATTTACTGGGTAAGCGTCAAATCCTCCCCACCTTCGCAGGCTAGCATCGGCGTGAGATAATCCTCCCACGAAGCCATACCGAGGGAGGATTTTTTATGGCCAGA
>NZ_PVYW01000010.1 GCF_003001675.1 Cohnella sp. SGD-V74
AACTATTTATCGCGAAAGAATGCTGTCACAAGCAGCATAGCAACGGGATTTCTGCATGAGGGTGTTTTCAAACTGCACTTTTCTTGACAACTCCAGAACGAGGGCGCGGGCGTAGCGTCTGAACTCGTCGCATCCCTCGCGGGATGCGTGGATTGAAATTCTATATCGAATAATTCCGCCACAGACAAAGGTTGTCGCATCCCTCGCGGGATGCGTGGATTGAAATGTCCCTCGCGTAGTCCGCAAGTCGGGATGGCCCTCGTCGCATCCCTCGCGGGATGCGTGGATTGAAATTCCTCAGTTTGTACCGCCCGGACGCTGCCTCGTGTCGCATCCCTCGCGGGATGCGTGGATTGAAATCGGCCGCATCACGTTTAAGTTTGGCGCAATCCTGTCGCATCCCTCGCGGGATGCGTGGATTGAAATACGATTACGACAAAAGATCAAGTGAACTGGGCATGTCGCATCCCTCGCGGGATGCGTGGATTGAAATAGGATGTGCCGAACTATACGGGAGACATATCCGGTCGCATCCCTCGCGGGATGCGTGGATTGAAATACTCTATGTTAAAACGTCACCCCGCAAACATAAGTCGCATCCCTCGCGGGATGCGTGGATTGAAATCGTTGATCATGCTCCGATTAAATCCGGCTCGCTGTCGCATCCCTCGCGGGATGCGTGGATTGAAATGAGATACAAGGCTTGGTTGGCCCATGCTGCCTGGTCGCATCCCTCGCGGGATGCGTGGATTGAAATCCAGAGTTACGGTCGGCTGCAGATATCAAAAAAGGTCGCATCCCTCGCGGGATGCGTGGATTGAAATCTCTATGATGACTTCGGCGCGCTTGCACTCCGCGGTCGCATCCCTCGCGGGATGCGTGGATTGAAATATCCGGACAACGGGTGGGCACCGAACGCGCCGCGTCGCATCCCTCGCGGGATGCGTGGATTGAAATCCCAGTTGTGACGCGCTTGTCTGCCTTGTAGGCGTCGCATCCCTCGCGGGATGCGTGGATTGAAATCTCATGTCGCCGCGGTCCGGCGTGGCCGTCACGGTCGCATCCCTCGCGGGATGCGTGGATTGAAATCACCCGTCTCTACGTCCGTTTTGCAGCCGTCTGGTCGCATCCCTCGCGGGATGCGTGGATTGAAATAATGTTGTATCCGCCACGAGGGAAGAGCCCATAGGTCGCATCCCTCGCGGGATGCGTGGATTGAAATGTACCATACCCCGCGCTGATCTTCGCGGCGAACGTCGCATCCCTCGCGGGATGCGTGGATTGAAATCGCTGTATCGCGTTAAAGCGCTACTCTGTGATAGTCGCATCCCTCGCGGGATGCGTGGATTGAAATAGCAAGCGATAGGGGAGCAGACATGGCGGCGAAGTCGCATCCCTCGCGGGATGCGTGGATTGAAATACACGTAGTTCACGGAGATATTACGCAGATTAACGTCGCATCCCTCGCGGGATGCGTGGATTGAAATCATAACTCGGGCGGTGTTTATGCATTGATCGACAGTCGCATCCCTCGCGGGATGCGTGGATTGAAATCTATCCCCCAAGGGAGAAGGGAGCGACGATATGAGGTCGCATCCCTCGCGGGATGCGTGGATTGAAATGGATCGCAATTCAAGAATCTCTACACGCAGCGCGAGTCGCATCCCTCGCGGGATGCGTGGATTGAAATATCTCATGGCACATCTGGGATGTACGAATGTCAATGTCGCATCCCTCGCGGGATGCGTGGATTGAAATTAGAATATCAATATGCCGCGCTCATTGATCGCATGTCGCATCCCTCGCGGGATGCGTGGATTGAAATGTCAAGTTCGCTGTTGAGAGCAGAATGTGCAGTCGTCGCATCCCTCGCGGGATGCGTGGATTGAAATCCTTGATTACTAGATGTGGTATAATGAACGTATGTCGCATCCCTCGCGGGATGCGTGGATTGAAATAACCTGACGGAACGAAAAGACACGGTTGTCCGATGTCGTATCCCTCGCGGGATGCGTGGATTGAAATCGGTCGTAGTCATCGACCAACGACTTGATGATCGTCGCATCCCTCGCGGGATGCGTGGATTGAAATTTTCTGCGCTTCCTGATCGCCGAACATCGCCCGGTCGCATCCCTCGTGGGATGCGTGGATTGAAATACACCGGTCGGCAAGGGGCCGAAAAGCCGTGTGAGGTCGCATCCCTCGCGGGATGCGTGGAATGAAAGCCCATTTCAGATACATCGGGTGCTTTAGGAGACTGCACTCAGTACAGGGTACGTTAACTGAGATTTTCACATTGTGAAAGGCGGAGAGCACGTGGAACCTTTCGAACTCGAAGGCCCCGAACCTTACACGACACGAGAAAGCATTCTTGAACTGTTCGAGGCGGTGGATGCCGATTTACAAGAACAGAAGCCGATAGAAGTTTTTGTAGTAGGGTACTCCGCTATTGTGCTTGCCAGAAAAAATAATCGTGGTTCCAATGACGTGGATATTATTCCTTCCCGATTTTCGAGAGTGTTCTCGCGCCATGGATTGGAAGTATTCGATGAGCACTACTTTTATTTTCCGGAAGGATACAAAGATAGAGCCGTGGAAGTCGAGCGCAAATTTGCCTGTCTTGCGGTGAAGGTAGTGGACGCCCACGATATCTGGTTTTCCAAGCTGGCGGCATATCGCAGCAAAGATAAAGTGGACATGATTGAGATGATCCGCGAAGGCGTCGTTGATCCGTCCATTTTGGATACCATGTTCGAACGATGGAATGCCCACTGGTTTAATGGAAGTGCGGAACTGTCAGCCAATTATGCCGAGGTGAGACATTGTGATTCCCCGGATCGTCATTCCTGAAGAGCAATACTTGGCGGAGTTTCGACAGTACGTATTCGGACTATCTTTGAAATGGCTGGGGATTTCCCCCGAACTCGTCGATCCTGCCGAGATGTGGGACAGAATTTCCGAGACAAAGAAAACGAACTACCGTGCGTTCTATTTAACTTATCTTTTGCCGCTTGCGGACGGGCGTTACAGGCGGGCAGCGGCCGGCGATACGTTAATGGGGATCCACAAAATACTGTGGAACATGAAGCTGAACGGTCTGCCTTATAACGATTTCATGCTCCTAAGATTTTGCGAGATTATTTTGCGGAACGCGGATCTGGACAGCCTGGGATCGGCTCCTCTGCCCGAGGATTACAAAGATTTGCAGAAGCTGATATGGACTTTCGTGCAGCAATTCAGAAAAAAAGCGGCAGCGCTCCATCCGATCGTGCAAGAGTTGGTTTGACCTTCCGGGGGTTTTTAAGGCCAAAGTGGAGAGAGACCGCGAAGGAATGCCGTCTCGATGCGGAGTTCATGCTGGCCGATATCGATCGGCTGCCATCATACGAGAGACATCTTCGGGCTGCTCGCGGAGGCGGGGATCCGGATCGTAAGCAAGGAAAGCCATATGTTGAAAATGGTGCATCTTCTCCGGGCGAGGCCGGGGACTTGACGGAGGCGGAACGGATGAGCGACACGCGGGCGGAATGGATGGGACGGTACGAGGGGGAGGTCGCGCGGATTTTCGCGGAAGCGTCCACCGGCCTTCCGGCATTGCCCGCTTCTTTGACCGGCTTGGCGGCAGCGCTGCTGGACAAGTTTAATCCGGTATCTTCTATCCAGGGAGCAGACGGGGGAACCAACTATATTTGCTTTCTCTTGCCCTTGTGGTTGAAGGAGCAGACCGGGTGCGAGGCTGAGGTATGCCGGGACCTTGCGATCGGCAACGTGTACGCGATGCTGCATTTTTTCCTGCTCGACGATGCGATGGACGCGGCGGGTGTTGCGGGCGCCGGGGAGACGCGACGCCCGCTGGCGCTGGGACAGATGTTCTATGAAGGGTTTCGGCGGAGGTACGAGCGTCATTTTCCGGCTGACTCTCCGCTCTGGCAGCGGTACGAAGCCTATCTGGCAGACTGGGCGGCCGCCGTATCGGAGGAGGGAGAACGGCTTGCCGAGCCTGCGGATCCCGCCGCGCTGGCGCGCAAGTCGGCTCCGGTCAAGCTGTGCGCGGCCGGTCTGCTGGAGCTGTCCGGCCAGACGGACCGCCTCCCGCAGACGGAGGAAGCGGTCGATCTCGTGCTGGCGACGCTGCAGCTGTCCGACGATTGGGCCGACTGGCGGGAGGATCTGGCGGAGGACGGCGAGAGGCGCAACGCGTTCCTGACGCTCGTGCGGCGCACTCTCGCGCTGGCGCCGGAGCAGCTGCTGGACGAACGTACGGTTAATCAGGCCGTGTATCGCAAAGGGTGTCTGCGCGGCTTGGCGCGGCTCGCGCGGGATCATCATGCCGTCTTGACGAAGCTGCCGAATGTGCCGCAGGCGTTGCTTTCTTTTCACGAAGAAATCGTCGTAGGACTTGAGAGGGATGCGCGAAGGGCGGCAGAACTCGAAGAAAAGCTGGCGCTAGAGGGCGGATTGTCCGTTCTACTGTCGAATCTAGCAAAAAAATGAGGACTTTAGGCCGGTGTCCATGGTATGATGGTAGAGGTAATAACCACATTTTGGGAAGGGTTGTGCTATCATGTCATTGGAATCTCTTAAGGTGCAGATTATCAAGAAGGCTTGGGAAGATCCCGCTTTTAAGAGCAGCCTCCTGAGCGATCCCAAGGAAGCGATTAAAGCCGCGTTCGGAGTCGAGATTCCCGCCGGAATCGAGTTGAAGGCGGTCGAAGAGACTTCGTCGCAGTATTATCTGGTTATTCCTCCGAATCCAGAGGATGTCAGCGTAGACCCTGCTCCCAACATCGTGTGGTAGAATAGGGCAGCGAATAGAGAAAGAACCGAAGAGATCTGAACGCCCCCCAATTGTTAGACAGGATCTAGCGATTGGAGGCACGGTTCAGGCTTTCGGTTCTTTTTTTGATTTCTCTATCGCAAGTCAGGCGCCGGCCCCGTTCAGCGAATCGCGCTCCTTAACGGCTGCAGCCATAGGAAACCGAATGATCGCTTCGGTTCCTTGCTGCTTGACGCTCCGGAATTCGATGGAGCCTTTCATGACCTCGATGATGCGGAACGTGACCATAAGACCGAGACCGGTGCCTTTCGCCTTGGTCGAGAAGAACGGCACTCCCAGCTTGGCGATCTGCTCCTCTTCCATCCCCTCGCCGTTGTCCTTCACCCGGACGACGATGTCCTCCTTCTCGGAGAAAGCCGTTACTTCGATTTTTCCGTTCGTTCCCGTCGCTTCGAGGCTGTTCTTGATCACATTGATGAACGCCTGCTTGAGCTTGGAGGAATTTCCGTGGAAATAAAGGTCGGGCTGCGAGCTGAACACGAGAACCGTGCCGTGCATCGCCGCAAGCGGGTTCATCATCGTCTCGATTTTGCGCAGTTCCTCGGATAGATTAAGCAGCGAGACGGCTTCCATCTCCGGCTTGGCGAAGGTCAGGAAATCGGTGATAATCGCGGCCGCGCGGTCCAGTTCGTTCGTTGCCATATCGAAGAAAGGCTTGTTTTTGCCATCCGATTTGCCCGACAGCAGCTGGAGAAACCCTCGTGTCACCTGAAGCGGATTGCGCACTTCGTGCGCCACCGAAGCGGCTAGGTCGCTGATGATCTTCAGCTTTTCGGTTCTCTCGAGTCTGTGGTTGTACAGCTCCAGCTTCTTGGAGTAGTTGACCAGCATGCCGTAATCTGCGGAGATTCTTCGAGCGAGAATGATAACGAGCGTCACCATGAGCCCGACAACGCCGAATTTCCACAGGAACAGCGTATACGTCCGCTCGCTCAAGTAGTAGATGACCATGTCGGCCGTTCCGAGTATTGCCAGCAGAAACATTCCGATCGACAAGGTGATGGCGTTCTTGTTTCCCCTGAGCGCATGGATGATGGACAAAGAGAGAACGAGAACGAGCTGGAACAGAATCAGGAATCCGAAAATACGGTTCGAGATCAAGTAATAAGGCCCGAAGAAGCGGCCGTCCGTAACGGCGTAGACAAGCAGCGCGACTAAGCACAGGGCAGAATACCCCATCTGGAAGTGGCGAAACTTCGTGAAAAAGCGGAACTGCCCTTCGAACATCTGATCGATATAGTAGATCAGCGACGGGAACAGCACGAACATCGACGCATCGAATAAGTACGACAGCAGACGGCCGTATTCTTTGAAGTAAATATAAGGAAGCGGCGAATAGAAAATCATCAGCATTCCCGTCGTAAGGGCGATCAGGCAGAGAGAGATCCACGTGCTGCGCTGCCTGCGGTGCAAGTACCCGGTACAGATGAGCATGACCAAGCCCAAAAAAGCGATGCCCGTTCCGAGCAACACGTCGGGGATGTCCCGGGAAATGAAGCGCTCGGAGAGTTCGTTGAAGTCGTCGATCCGAAGGCCTCCGACCAGGCCGGCGCGCTCACCGGTCACCAGGAGGCGGACGTATAGATCGGCCTGCTCCGGAATCGGCGCTACGGGCAAAATCAGCTTGTTCAAATCGAAAGCGAACGCCCGCGTCGATTCCAGCAGGAGCTGGTCTCCCAGATAGACGGAGATGTCTTGCGCATATAAACGGTCCGCCAGCAAGCCCGGATTCACCCAGTCCGAGGTTGGAGGCAGTTCAAGCCGGATCCATACGCCGCGGCTCCCTTTGGGCAGAGTCGTCTTGGGATCGTAAATATCGGCGTCCTGCCAATTCTCCCGAGCGGGGGAGGGCATGTCCAGGGATCCTTGTTCCGAAATATAGTGGATCTGCCAATGCTGGATCGTAACCGGGTGATGCTGGGCACTGGCAAGCTGAGGCGCAAGTATAAACAGGAATACAAACGCTCCCAAAGCCGATATTCTGAGCGCCGACTTCATCGTACACCTCGCAAGTCGCGTGTTATGCGTCTAAGTCTAATGTACCACGAGAACATCAATAATGTATAAATTTCGACAATATTTGTCATAATCCTGTGCGAGATTCTAATATTTCTTTAAAGATGCGCTTAATCTTCGAATCCCTTGCTCTATTCTTTCTTCGGTTAAATTTCCGTATCCGATAATGATTCGCCGGTTCTGGACGTCCTTACGGAAGGCATGCACGGTAACCGGATACACTTTGACCCCGTTGTCTTCGATGGCGGACAGCAGCTCGGGTGTAAAAGAAATTCCGGCGAATTCGGCGACGAGATGGATGCCCGTCGAATGGCCGAGAATGTTCACCGCTTCGCCGAACGCATGGCGCAGCTGCCGAATCAGGAAGTCCCGGCGCTTGCGGTACAGCTTCTTCATTTTCGCGACGTGGCGATCCAGATGGCCTTCCTCAATGAATTCGGCCAACACAAGCTGTTCGAGGGACGGCGTATGGAGATCCGTAAGCCATTTCAAGCTCCGGGCGCTCTGCACGAGAGACGGGGGGAGGATGATGTAGCCCATGCGCAGCGCCGGAGACAAAATTTTGCTGAACGTGCCGATATAGACGACGCGTTCCGGGTCCAAGCCTTGCAGAGAACTGACCGGCGCACTTTCGTAACGGAATTCGCTGTCGTAGTCGTCCTCGACGATATAGCTTCCGGTCCGGGCCGCATATTGGATCAACTGGACGCGCCGCTGGATCGGAAGCACGCCCCCGATCGGAAATTGATGGGACGGCGTGACGTAGATGAACTTGGGGCGGATGTCCGAGGGCAGCAGCTCGGTCATCATGCCGGAATCGTCGACGGGAATCGGATGGAGCTTCGCTCCGGGGAGCGAGAACATCGTATGGATCTCGTAGGTAAGCGGATCCTCCATCAGGACATCCGATTTTCCGGTCAGCAGCAGCTTGGCAATCAGGGAGATCGCTTGGGTAGCCCCGGTCGTCACGAGCAGCTGTTCCGGCTCGCAGACGACGCCCCTGCTCCGGCGCAAGTACCGGGCGAGCACGCTGCGCAGCTCATGCCGGCCCTCCGGGCGGCCGTAACCGAACGCTTCCGCCGAGGCGTCGGCGCAGATCCGCTTGGCCAGTTCTCCCCACAGCTTCCTTGGGAACAGGTCGAGGGCGGGAACGCCGTGGCGAAAGTCGATCAGATCCCTTTTTCGGACTGGAGCACCCTCGAAAGACGGTTGCGAGACGGGCGAGACCGATGGGGAACCCGCTGGAACGGAGTGCAGCAGATGGGTTCCTTCCGCGACGAACGTTCCGGAGCCGTGCCGGCCCTCGATGTAACCTTCCGCAAGCAATTGCTCGTATGCCTCCACGATAACCGTTCGCGACACTTGCAGGCTGGAAGCCAATTCTCGCGTACTGGGCAGCTTCTCCCCTCCCTGCAGCTCCCCGTGCAGTATCCTTTGGCGGAAGCTCTCGTAGATTTGCCGGAATAAGGGCGTTCCGGAGGCTCGATCGATCGCCGTCCAGGTCATATCCATTTTCCTCCGTGCAAAGTGGTATGGTCGAAAATTCAATTAAGTGATCCTGTTATAGTCCACTTTAACACGGTACATTAGGGCTGGGAAGTCCGAAAAAGGAATCGGTGAAGAGGAGTGGCGGGAATATATGAACATGGGGTCGGGGGGAGCGGTCGTCGGAATGAGGCGGGAGGACGCCGTATACGAAGCGGTCAGGCTAATGTATCGGGGTTATTCCACTTCGTTGGCTTATATAGGAGGAGAAGCGAACGGAGCGCGCGAGTGCGTTGCCGCGAAGAACGAGCTGAGAAGGCTCATCGACATGCTCGGCGTCGCCGGAAGGTCGTCGACGATTTTGGTGGAGCTTTCCCGAATCGGCCTGGGCGTCGACGAAGAGCTTGCTTTTCGCCAACTGGAAGAGCTGGTCCGGGAAGCCTCCGTGTATGGCATAGCGATCACGATAGACGCGGAGAAGCCGAATCGGACGGCGAGCGTGCTGGATATTTACAAGAGAGCAGCCAGCCGTTACCCGGGTATCGGCGTTACGCTGCGGGCGAATTCGCAGGATGCAGAGGAAGAACTGAACGAGATTTTGCCGTTCTCGGGACGAATTCGCATTCTGGAAGGAGAGGAGGGGGACACGGCCGCGTACCTTCGGCTGGCCCGCAGGGCGATCGCATCGGGACGCCTCGTTTCGTTGGCCGCGAACGACGAGGCCATTCGCCGTGAAGCCCGGAGCGTAGGGCTGCTGGCGGCCCTGAATGTGGAGGTCGAACTGCCTTACGGCACGCGTTCCGAACTGCTGGACGAGGCGAGGACCCGTGGAGACCGGCCGAGGGTAATCTTGGCCTACGGAGGACAAGCGATGGTATAATGAATCCAACCAAGACGGATCGGCCTTGCGCCAGTCGGGGGAGGATGAGCGAGTGAGAGTGATCCTGGTAGACGATGAGCCGTTAGCATTGAGGAGTCTGAGAAGGGCTCTTCTGAACGAGACGAACGATCTGACGATCGCTGCCGAATACTCCAATCCGTACGAAGCGATGTCCGGCATTCTGGAGCATCGTCCGGATGCGGTATTTCTGGATATACAGATGCCCAAGATCGACGGTTTGAAGCTTGGCAAACAAATTCAAGCCGCCCTGCCGGGAATAGAAATCGTATTCGTGACCGGCTACGATAGATATGCCGTGAAGGCTTTCGAGCTCTATGCCCTGGACTATGTCTTAAAGCCTGTGAACAGCCAGAGATTGCGCCAGACATTAGAGAGGGTTAAAGAGAAGCTGGCCATAAAAGGCGCCCGGCAAGCTCCAACAGGGGATGTTCCTTACGTTCGCTGCTTGGACCGGATTCGCTTCCAGCTGCCGGACGCGGAGGAGCAGGCTCCCAAGTGGCGGACGAGCAAGGCTCAAGAGCTGTTTGCCTATCTTCTTCATCACCGAAATCGCACGGTGGGCAGGAGCGTTCTGCTGGAATTGCTGTGGCCCGAGGTCGAGGAGTCCAAGGCGGCGCAGCATCTGTATACCGCGATCTATCATATTCGAAAAACGTTGAAGGCCTGCGGGCTGGAGGGAATCTCGATTCACATCGGAGAGCTGGAGAGCGGCTACCAGATGGATCTCGGGGATTCCCAGGTGGATGCGGAGGTCTGGGAAGACGAAATCAGGCGGCTGGGCGCCCTCGACGAGAATAGCGCGGAGCTCTACGAAAGCGCGCTGGACAAATACTCGGGCGATTATCTGGGAAGCTACGAATACTTGTGGGCGGAGCATGAACGGGAACGCCTGAGACTGCTGTGGCAGCATCAGATGAAAAAGCTGGGCGAATTCTACGAGGTTCGGGGCGTGGCGGACAAGGCGGTCGGCATCCATCGGAAAATACAGATGAGATGCCCGGACGCGGAAGACAGTTATTTCTCGCTGATGAAGCTGTATGACGGGCTGGCCGATCCGGCCGGCGTCGAGGAGCAATACTGGCTTCTGAAGGAAAAGGTGGAGCGCGAGCTGGAGCTTCCGGTCAGCTCCGAGATTACGGATTGGTATGAACGTTGGAAGACGCAAGAAGGCGCTTCGCTTATGCCGAACCGCTGAGGGAACGCGAGTCCTGGACCGCTCACACACGATAAATAGGGCTGCTCTTGAAGGGAGAACGTCTCTCTTCAGGGAGCGGCCTTTTTGCTGCAGGCGGTTGTCTAGGGTTTGTCTAGGCGGGGGTGGTAAACTCTTACACATCACTGTAGAAGGGTGGGGATTTATTTGAATTCCCGCTGCACAAAATCGAATTATCGGGAGGATTGGATTTGAAAACGATCAAGAAGATGCAAATGTCTTTGTTGTCGCTGCTTATCGTAATGTCATCTTTGCTTGCCCCGCTGCCTGCCTTTGCGGCCGGAGGGGACGAGATCTACGTATCTGCAAGCGGGGACGACCTTAACAATGACGGGAGTGAATCAAGCCCGTTTGCAACTATGGGCAAGGCATTAACGGAAGTTGATACTGCGGGAACGATCGTTCTTTTGAGCGACATTGCTTTGGAGGGAACGTTGAACCTTTCGGCAACGGGAAAGACGGTGACGATTCAATCTGCCCCGGGTCACAAGTATTCGATCAAGAGAGCCGAGAGCTTTACGACGGCTGACCTGATGAATATCAGCGGTGGAAATATTACCTTCGATAACTTGATAATTGACGGCAATAATGTCGCGATAAGCGCTGCAAGATATGGCATCTATGTATCGGGAGGAACGAATCTTCTTCTGGATCGCGTGGAGATTAGCAACCATATTGTTACGGCGGGCAGTTCTACCGCAGCGGTCTTAATGGTCTACGGAAGCTCTACAAAGGTCACGATAAGAGAAGGTTCGCTGGTTCGAAACAATGAGGTTAGAGGGTATCTCAAAGATAATCCTCCATCGGTAATGGGCGCAGGAACAAGAGGCGTACTTGCTATCGAAGGCGGTTTGATTACAGAAAATGAGGTAGTTGCCGACAGCAACGGTGTTATTATCGGAATTGGACTCTACCAGACCCCGCGTTTTGAAATGACAGGAGGAAATATAACAGGCAATAAGCTGTTAGGCACGGAATTGGACGAGAATGACAACACAATAGGCAACGTGGCGGTTTATATGCGAGGCCGTGCGGATCAAGCCCGCTTTGACTTCGGCGGAACGGCCTATGTATACGATAATCTGAATGCGCAAGGAAATCAGCGCAATGTATATTTGAAAAACAAGGCCGATAACGGATCTTACCAAGCTGCATATCTAACCTTGACCCGCGAGATGGAAGCCGGAGCGAAGGTCGGAGTTTATGCCGGCATTATGCCGGATGAAGTTACGTACCCGACAATTGAGATTGCACGAGGCGGAAGCGGTTATCAGGCATCAGTGACGGATGCAGTTTATTTCTCGGCCGACATTAATACGACTGCGGCAGTTAAGCATGTCGTGGACGGATCGACTCCGAAAATCGTTCTGGAATACAGTATGCCTATAGCGCTTCAACTCGACGAACCGGAGGCAGGGCAGATCGTCGGAACGCAGCCGACCGTCAGCGGGACGGGAACGCCTGGCGTACGGGTGACGGTGACGCTGGTCAACATTGCAAACCCTTCTGAATCTATAGAAGAAGAAGTCACGATCCAAGGGGATGGCACCTGGGAGTTTACTCCTTCTACGAAGCTGCCGTCCGGAGACTATACGCTCAGAGTAACGGCCTCCGATGGCACTGTCTCGGCAGGGCCGGAGATTAGAGCGATTACCGTAGTAGACAAGGCGGATCTGGAAGCGAAAGTGGCGGAGATCAACGGGACTCTGTCCGCAGCCGATTATACGCCGGAAACCTGGTCCGCGCTGCAGGACGAATTATCGGATGCGCTGGGCACGCTTGTCAATGGCGGCGCCACGCAAGCGGATGTGGATCAAGCTCTGAATGACTTGATTGCCAAGGTTGCGGCATTGCGGACGCCTGCTCCGACGACGGTGACGTTGTTCCAATCGGAAACCGATGGAAATCGGATCGTTCTGCTGTTCGATCAGGAAGTTGAACTAACGGATTTGACAGATTTTACGGTGACCGTAGACGATGATGCCACTACGCCGTCCGGGTGGTCGATCGACCCTTCGGATAAGAAGAGGCTTGTGTTAACGTTGCCTTCGGCAACGGACGTCGGGGATAAAACGGTCAAAGTCAAATATGACGGCAACGGCAATTTGACAAGCGTAGACCATGTGCCTGTCGTCGACTTCGAGAAGACGGCGCTGGACCCGTTCTCCTCGGCGCTCAGAATTACGACACCAAGCGCGGCAACGGTCTCCGTGCCGAGACCGGCAATCGCGGGTACGGCGGAGGCAGGTTCGACGGTGACGGTCGTCATTAAGGACGGAGCCGGCTATGAATTGTCCACTGTCGTAACCGCGGATGCGGACGGCCGCTGGTCGTTCACGCCTAGCGAGGACCTGGCCGATGGCAGCTATACAATTGAAGCGACGGCTGCGAAGGGCGGCCAGAGCTTTACCGTTTCCAAGCCGCTCGCTGTCGATACAACGGAACGTCCTGGTTTGTCGGCACTCCAATTGAACAGCTGGAACGGAACGCCGATCGGCGTGTCCCCGGTTTTCGACAGCGGTACGTATAAGTATTCGGCTTCCGTTGCGAACAGCGTGTACGGCGTGACGCTGGAATCGCTGGCGCTCTTCCCTGGATCGACGATTCAGGTGTCCGTGAACGGCGGAACGCCGCAGACGGTTGACAGCGGTACGGCCAGCGGCTTGCTGCCGCTGAATGTCGGCGCGAATACGATTATCGTCAAGGTTACCGACGATAAAGGCAACGAAACCGAATACGAAATCACCGTAACGCGAGCGGGCAGCGGCAGCTCGGGCGGCGGTTCCGGCAGCGGAGGAACGCCTTCGCAGCCCGAAGACAAATCGGGCATCCAGACTTCCGTGAACGATAAGGATGAGCCGTTTGCGACAGGAACGGTAACCGATAACGGAGGCCGTTCGACTACGGCCGTGCAAGTCGATCCCGACAAACTGAAGGAGAAGCTGGCGCAAGGCAGCGGACAGAAGCTGAAAATCCACTCTCCGAACGAAGGAGACGTGAAGGTAGACGGCCTGACCGCGGCGGACGTGAAGCAAATCGCGGACAAAGGCGCGAGCCTGGAGATCAGCAACCCGCTGGCCATCTACCCGGTTCCTGGCGGCAAGATGGATTTGAGCGGCGTATCCGGTCAACTGGGCAATGCGGCGTTGGGCGACATTGCGGTGCATATCGACATCAAGCGCTCGCCGGAGGCGCTGATCAACAACGCGCAGAGCCAAGCGGCTTCCAAAGGCTACGAGCTGCTCGTGCCTCCGGTCGATCTGGATCTTACGTTTACCAGCGGAGGCAAGACGGTTCGTTCGGAACAATTGAACGGCTATGCGCCGAAGTATATCGCCCTGCCGGAAGGCATCGATCCGAATCGGATTACGACCGGCGTGATCGTCAATCCGGACGGCAGCGCGTTCCACGTGCCGACCGTCGTGACGAAGATCGACAGTCGTTACTATGCGTTGATTAACGACCTGCGCAGCAGCGGTTCCTACTCGGTCATCTGGAATCCGCAGGATTTCGACGATGTGAGAACTCACTGGGGCAAGGCGGACGTGAACAACATCGCTGCAAGACTTAGTCTCGCCGGCAACGGGGACAATACGTTCTCGCCGGACCGCAACGTAACGCGTTCCGAGTTCTCGGAGATCGTCGTCGTCGGTCTGGGTCTGATGCGCCAGAGCGCGCCTCAGAATCAGTTCCCCGATGTCCCGGCTCTGGCTTGGTACCGCAATTCCGTCGCGATAGCCAACGAATTCGATATTGTCCGAGGCTACAACGACGGCAACTTCTACGGAACCCGTCAGATTACGAGAGAGCAAGGCTTTGCCATGATCGCCCGGGCTCTTCGCCTGATTAATCCGCAGGCTTCGCTCAGCGAACAGCGCATTGGCGAACTGCTGTCGAAATACGAAGACGCGGCCAACGTTTCCGCGTGGGCAAGGGAAGACGCGGCGCAGCTGATTGCAGCCGGAATCGTGCAAGGCAACGGAGCGGACACGCTCAAGCCGAAGACCAACATGACTCGCGCCGAAGTAACGGCCTTGATCGCAAGACTGCTCAAAACAACCGAACTGATCGACAAGTAAGCGCGCAATTTCTATGTCCCCCAACAACCATTGCCGACTATCCAGTCGTCGATGGTTGTTTTTTTGCGTTTGCAGCACAATCCGCAAACAAGAGATCGTTAAGCCGATGACCTCTCTTTTCGCGAGGAACTTGTTTAGTTTTTGTCCAGATGGCGGTGCTAGACTGGAAGCGAAATGAGGAATAATGTCGTTTCTTGTCGTTTTTTAGATCTAATTTCAAGCATACGGCCATAACATGAAGAGCGGCATGATGTTTGCGGACTTGCTGAATTACAAAAAAGAGAGCTACTATAAGGAGCATCCGACGGTTCGGTTCGACACGCTTTACGAGAAGGCGGAATACGAGATCGTGGCCGTTATTCTCTCGGAGGTCTATCGCAAATCGGACGACGTCTTTAAGTACTATCAGGTGGAAAAGACCGGATCGCCCGCCGAGTTCGATGCCTATGTCCGCAACATTAAAAAGCTCGCTCTCTATGATACGGGCGTGACCGCCCAGTACGGCGATCGGCTTATTGTTCTATCAACCTGCGAATACTCTACCGAAAACGGTCGGCTAGCGGTAGTCGCTCGCAAGCTTTAAGGGCTCCTGAATAATTTCCGTTTTGGGATTGGGACCGTCGGTATAGAAGCCGCTTGAAGAAACAATGCCACCAATTCCAGATAAATGCTAATATATGCTATTCGTACAAACAATTAGTTCGTGATAGTTTTGTAGAAATCTAGTTTTACTAAGCGAAAAATGCTATAATATGTATATTGAAGATTCAGAAGATTTTTTTTTCATAGAACAGAATCTAACATACTCCGCAGTTGTAATCTTCTAGAATTAATTCTAGGAGGTGAATATTGTGGGTGACAAAGAGGAGGAAGAGGATATGACTCTGCTTACCCCGAAGGTAAAACGCGCAGGTTCGTTATCCAATCATCCAAATTTTAACAAGAAAGTGCCTCGCTTAAATGTAGTGGATGGTAAGGTACAGATCAATTCGGATGATCCGGAACAGCGTAAGTGGTTCGAGGAATTTAAAAAATAAAAATGAGCGTATCTGTCGGAGCGGTTTATTGGTTAGAAGTGACTTATCCAAGTACAGATGCAAGCGAAACTAGACCTGTTGCGATCATTGAAATTGATCATGGGATGCCTATATTTGTTACGTTTGTAGCGTTAACACATTCCAGAATTCAAGATTTCAATGGACGTTTTGATAAATGGAAAGTTCCACTTTTTAAGGGACGCGATGTGGGGTTAGGCGATCAATCCTTTGCGAAAGTAAATTGTATTGCCCAGGTCGATTCGACAGTTTTCCATGCTGAAAATTACATGGCAACACTCGATAAAATCGACCTCCATAATATCAGAAGAAAAGTGAAAGAATTTTTAGATTCTGGTGAAGAACCGTGGTAGGCAGGCTGCTTCTCAAGTGAGAAGTGGCCTTTTTTATATTCGGAAGTTCCTTCTTGAGGCCGCTGCGAACAAAACAGCCAAAGGAACGAATTTGGCCGCCATAATCGATCGACAAGTAAACAGCATCGCCCATAACGGCCATTGCCGACGATTCCCGTCGGCAGCGGCTGTTTTTATTGGCGGGAGTTGCAATAGCCCCTGAAAGTAAGGCATAATTTGGAAACGTGAGCCTGAGCGACATTTCTGACAGGGGATAGCTGAGCGATGCTGGATTTCTACTTGTTTCCGATTTCCTATGCGTTCTATACGTTTCCGATCGCGGCGGCGTTGTTCACTTTGCCGTTTCTGATCGTGCAATATCGGCGTCATGGTTACATCCATAAGTACAGGGCGCTGATTCTGTATTTGTTTTTGCTGTACCTGATGAACGCCTTCTACTTGATCATTCTTCCGCTGCCGGATTCGATTCACAATTCGCCGCCGAAGGCGGAGTCGTACGCGCAGTGGATTCCGTTCCATTTCGTTACGGACATCGTCAGGGAGACCGGGGCGAGATTGGACAGCCCGGCGACCTATGTGCGTCTTCTGACGGAGCGGGCCTTTCTCCAGGTCGTTTTTAACGTGCTGTTGACGGTTCCGTTCGGCATGTTCATGCGCCATTATTTCCGAACGCGCTGGGCGGCCTGCTTGCTGTGCACGGTGGGATTATCGCTGTTTTTCGAGATTACGCAGGTTACCGGAATTTACGGCATCTATGATTATCCGTACCGTCTGTTCGATGTGGACGACTTGATGATGAACGCGGTCGGGGGAATGATCGGCTTCGTATTCGCCGAGTGGCTCGGCAGGTGGCTGCCGCGGATCGACAAGCTGGATGAGCGCACCGACCTGTCCACGAGACGCGTTTCGTATACGCAGAGAGCGATTGCTTTCCTGTTCGATTGGGCGATTCTGCTTCCGCCGTTCGTCTTGCTGTCCGTCGCGCGGGTGCCGTATTCCTATGTTCTGATTGTCGTCGCATATTTTATCGTCGTTCCGTATTGGACCAACGGGTTGACTTTCGGCAAGTGGCTGGTGCGAATTCGCCTGAAGGGCCAGGGGGAGCGGCTTACTTGGGGGGAGTTGATCGCCAGGTACGGTCTTCTCTACCTGCTGGCAGGCGGGGCCAACGTCGCGTTCGTGCGGTCCGGCGCGCATTCGGTTTCCCCGATCGTCATGCTTCTGTTCGCGTTGGTTCTGTTCGTGTTCAATATGGCGATTGCCATTCACTTCTTGCGCTGTCTGTTCAATCGGAGCCGCAGACTCATTCATGAGGAGAAAAGCGGGACTACGCACGTCATTACGGCCAAGAGCGGCCAAGTTCGTACTAGATGATCGGTGAAAAAGAAGAGGCTGTTCCATAAGTAAACCGAGTCGTACCGAACGATTATCGATGGATGTAGGGTAATGGGCATCTATCTCCTTCCGATGCAAGATACCCCACAAAGTGACGTTAAGCTTCGAAGCTTATTCCGATTACTTTGCGGGGGCCCCAAAAGCGTGATCCTGAAATGGGAACGGTAAACCCGTTAAGCGGTGATTTCAGGAACGTATGAGGCAGTCTCCAGGAGATAGATGCCCTTCTTTTTCATCGATAATCTTGTACACCTTTACTTATGAGACAGTCCCGGTTCATCGAGAGCGAGATCGCTCACAGGTTCGCAGCTTTCTTCGGTTGACTTGGGGTATACTCAACAGCTTCGCTTTTTCGCACGGGAGATATTCTCCAATACGCCAAGCCTACGAATAGAATACCGCCGACCATATTGCCCAGCGTTACGGGGACCATGTTGTGCAGCCAGCCTGCCACAGTAACCGCTTCGGGATGCTGCGGCAGGATCAGCGCCACGCTCAGCAAGGTCATATTCGCCACGCTATGCTCGTAGCCGCTGGCAATAAAGGCGAATAAGCACCACCAGATGGCGAACATTTTAGCGCCTTCGCTTTTCAGCTTGATGCTCATCCAGACGGCAAGACAGACGAGCCAGTTGCAAAGAATGCCGCGAAAAAACAATTCCGAATACGGCGCGGTCATCTTTTTCGCTGCTGCCGTAAACACTAAGTGATCCGCGGGCACGGCATTGAACAGCCCCGAGCCTTTCACCAGCAAAGCGAATAGAACCGCCCCCGCCAGGTTGCCGATGAATACGATCAGCCAGTTGTTCAGCGTGTCTTTGACGGAGGTTCTGCCGGCCAGCGTACTGATCGTGAAAATCATGTTGTTCCCCGTAAACAATTCCGCTCCGGCAATGATGACCAAGGTCAAGGCAATGCCGAAGCTTGCCCCCATGACTAACGGCTGAAAGGGCGATCCGGATTGGGCGAGGGGGGCTCCTAACGTAAAGATGAGAATAATTCCGAAGCCAACGTAAGCCCCTGCCAGCATCGTCGCAATAAAATAGCCGAGCTTCTCTCGCTTCATATAATTCGCTTTGGCGACGCCGGCTTCCACAATCGCTTCCACATTTTGTTTGAACATCTCTATCTCCCTCCCGCGGGAAGACGCATCTCTTATTTGGCTTATACCAGCACGTAAACTTTGTTTTCTTCAACAAGGGTGTCGTACGTGGGCACGCAGCCATCGTCCGGTTCTTGAACTTTGCCGTCGATCAAAGACACTTTGTACTCGTGCAGCGGGCAGAAGACGTATTCGCCGGCTACGATGCCTTCGGCAAGCGGCCCTTGCTTGTGCGGGCAAACTCCGCCAATTGCTTTAACCCGATCGTCAGATAAGCGGAACACGGCGATTTTACGGCCTTCGACGACCACCTCGCGTCCGATGCGAGGCGGCAGTTCATCGAAGCATGCGACATACACCTTTTGTTTGATTTGAGTCGTTCCCATCCTTATCCTCTCCCTACTGTATAAAGCTCTTTTTCTTTATTCTCATTGTTGCGAACCTCGGTCCAAGGGTCTTTGCGTTTGCCGGCTACCGCTGCATCCAGCTCCGCCAGCAAAGCTCTGCTCTGCTCCGGATCGAGCAGCACCGATTTGACATGCTCGAAGCCAAGGCGCTCAAGCCAAGGGGCCGTGCGTTCGGCATAGTTGCCTGTCTTGCGGTAGTATTGCAGCATGGCGCCGCACAGGTCGATGACCTCCTGCTCCGTTTCGACCGTCGTCAGCAATTGCGCTTCCTTCACTTCCGTTCCGCCGTTCCCGCCGATGTAAATCTGGAAGCCGTTTTCCACGCCGATAACTCCGAAGTCTTTCACGCCGCTTTCCACGCAGCTGCGGGGACAAGCCGATACGCCCATTTTGAATTTGTGCGGGGTATCGATATATTCGTAGCGCTCCTCCAGCTTAATGCCGAGCCCCATCGAATCCTGCGTGCCGAAGCGGCAGAAGTTGGCGCCCACGCAGGTTTTGACGGAGCGAACGGCTTTGGCATAGGCCGAAGCGGAAGTCATATCGAGCTCTTCCCAAATGTGCGGAAGATCCTCTTTGTTCACGCCGTACAAGCCGATGCGCTGACTTCCCGTGACTTTGACAAGCGGCACATTGTACTTTTCCGCGACTTGGGCGATTTTCAGCAGCTGCTGCGGCGTCGTTTGGCCTCCTCTCATGCGAGGAATGACCGAGAAGCTGCCGTTCTTCTGAATGTTGCCGTGCATGCGTTCGTTGACGAAGCGCGACTCTTTCTCATCCTGATGCTCGTTCGGGAAGGTCACATTCAGGTAGAAATTGATCGCCGGGCGGCATTTCGAACAGCCCTCGGCATTGCGGAAGCCCAGCTCCCGGAATACGTCCTTCGATGTTGTCAGACCCTTCTCGTGAATTTGCAGCACGATGTCGTCCCTGGTCAGGTCGGTACAGCCGCAAATGCCCGTTGGCGCAAGCGTCACTTTGTCGCCCAGGACGTGAGTGAGCAGTTCGCCGATCATCGGCTTGCATTTGCCGCAGGAGTTGCCGGCTTTGGTGCAGCGGACAACATCGGCGACGGAGGTCAATTGCTGCGTATGGATCGCATTAACGATCGTTCCCTTCGTGATGCCGTTGCAGCCGCATACCGTATCGGCATCGTCCCACTGCGCTACGCTTTCGCTTGCCTCATCGTCGGCCGACGCCAGCAGCGTGACCGGATTCAAAGCGCTAATATCGGTCTCGTTCCGCAGCATTTTGTAATAGCGGTTTTCTTCGGACGTATCGCCGTACAGCACGATGCCGACAATATGACGATCTCGGATGAACAGCTTTTTGTAGCTGTTGTTCAAACCGTTATAAGCTTCAATGCCTTTCAAGTCGTCGCTCTCACGGATAATGCCCGCCGAGAACAGGTCGCAGCCGGACACTTTCAGCGAAGTAGATACCGTGCTGCCTTTATAGCCTTCCGTTGGGCGGTTGGTGAGCAGATCGGCCAGCGCTTTCCCTTGTTCGTACAGCGGAGCGACCAGACCGTAAACCATCTTGTTATGCTGGGCGCATTCCCCTACGGCATACACGTCAGCTGCGCTCGTGGCCATGAAATCGTCAACGACGATTCCGCGTTCGACATGCAGCCCCGCATCCTTGGCCAGCCCGGTTACCGGCCGAATGCCGACGGCCATAATGACCAGATCCGCTTCCAAGGTGCTGCCGTCGCTGAATTTGAGGCCTTCCGCTCTGTCCGTCCCAAGAATCCGCGTCGTTTTTTTCTCCATCAGAAATCGAATGCCTTGCTTTTCCAAATCCTTCTTCAGCAAATTTCCGGCAGGCTCGTTCAACTGCGTCTCCATCAGCCATTTCTCCAGATGGACGACCGTGACATCCATGCCCTGATCGATCAAGCCTTTGGCAGCTTCAAGTCCCAACAGGCCGCCGCCGATGACCGCAGCCCGCTTGTACCGCTTGGCCTGCTCGATCATTTGCAGCGTGTCGTCGATAGTGCGGAAGCCCAGCACGCCTTCCAGCTCCGCGCCCTCTATGGGCAGGATAAAGGATCTTGACCCTGTCGCGATAATACATTTGTCATAGCGGACGCGTTGACCGCCGGCCGTCAAGACTTGCTTGGCTTGCGGGTCCAATCGGATCGCCGGATCGTGATGAATGAGCGTAATGCCGTTATCCTCGTACCATTGCAGGGGATTCGTAATAATCTCATCCACCGTCATCTTTTTTTGCAATACGTTCGAGAGCATGATGCGATTGTAATTCGTATACGGCTCTTCGCCGATAATCGTAATCTCGTATTGATGGGGGGACCGCTCCAACATTTCTTCAATGGTTCTCACGCCGGCCATGCCGTTGCCGATCAGCAGCAGTTTCTCTCTAGTCATAGCGCTCCTCCTGTTGTGAAAATTTTCACTTATATATTGTGAATGTTTTCACTTTCCATGCCATCATCGTATCATGAAATCGGGATTTCGTGTATCAGGGAATTCCCTGATCATTTTTGTCGGTAATCCCGCAGATATGCGTGCGTTGGATCGTAGTGGCTTTATTTCGCGGGGGTTCTGAAGGGGATGCACGGTTCATAACGCCGCCTGTCCGGCCGCGAGAAGAGCGGCCGGACAGGCGGGCAAGCTTATTCCTTCACCGACCCCATCACGATGCCGTGGATGAAGAAGCGCTGAAGAAACGGGTAGACGACAAGAATCGGAAGCGAAGCCAGAATGATCTGCGCCGAGATCGCGGAACGGTTCGTCAGCGAGGCCATGACGGAATTCTGGTCGGCGTTCACAAGGTTGCGGGAAGCGAGCACGACGTGCAGATACGTCTGCAGCGGATAGTTCGACGTCTGGTTCATGTAGATCAGCCCGTCGAACCAGGAGTTCCAGTGGCCGACCACGCTGAACAGCGTGACGGTCGCGATGACCGGAAGCGACAGAGGAACGTAGATCCGCGTCATGATCGCCCATTGCGACGCTCCGTCGACGAGACAGGCTTCCTCCAACTCCTTGGGGAGCTGGCGCATGAAGTTGATCATCAGAATGACGTTAAATACCGGAACGGCTCCCGGCAAGACGAGCGCCCAAATCGTATCGATGAGGTTCAGTTCGTTGATAACCATGTAGGCCGGGATGAGTCCGCCGCTGAACAGCATCGTGAAGACGAGCGCCCAGATGTAGAAGTTGCGGCTTCGGAAATAACTGCTTTCCTTGGACAGCGGGTAAGCCATCATGACGGTCAGCATAAAATTGATCAAGCCGCCCAGCAGTACCCGCGTCATCGACACGCCGAACGCGTCCCAAAATTTATCCAACCGTAAAATGTTGGCGTAGGCGGTAAAGTTGAACTCGATCGGGAGCAGTCCGACGACATATTGGTTGGCCGGTCCTTCCCCGCTCAGGGAGACCATGGCGATATGCCAGATCGGGACGAGACAGAGCAGGGAGACGGCGGCCAGCAAGACGTAGTTCAAGAGGTCGAAAGCCTGGAAGCGTTGCAGGCGTATTCTCATATAGCGTCGCTCCGTCCTTTAGAAAATGCGGTAATTCGCGTAGCGGTAAGCCAGTCGATACGAGGTCACGATCAGCGCGAAGCCGATCAGCGACTTCATCAGTCCGATGGCGGTGGCCAGCCCGTACTGCGCCTGGATAAGGCCCATGCGGTAAATGTAAGTGTCGATAATGTCCGCGGTGCCGATGACCATCGGATTGTACAGATTGAAGATCTGGTCGAAGCCGGCGTTGAGCACGTTGCCGAGGCTTAGGGTGGACATCAGCACGACGACGGGCAGAATGCCAGGCAGCGTAATATAGACGATCCGCTGCCAACGGCTGGCTCCGTCTATCGAGGCTGCCTCGTACAGAGCGGGACTGATTCCCGTCAGCGCGGCCAGATAGACGATCGTCGAGAAGCCGAATTCCTTCCAGACGTCGGTCCCGATCAGCATGACCCGAAACCACGCTTCGTCTCCGAAGAAGAAGATCGGCTCGATGCCGAGCGAAGCGAGAATTTGATTAAACACGCCTCCGTTGATGGAGAGAACGTCGATCAGAATGCCGCCCAGGATAACCCAGGACATAAAGTGGGGCAAATACACGAGGCTTTGCACCGTACGCTTGAACCACATGATTCTGGCCTCGTTGAGCAGCAGAGCGAACGCGATCGGAACGATCAGCCCGGCGACGATTTTCATCAGCGAGATCTCGACCGTGTTGCGAATGGTCTGCATCGTGTCCGGAAGCTCGAACAGGAAGCGGACATGCTCCAGGCCGACCCATTCGGACTTGAAGAAGCCTTGCATCGGATTGAATTCCTGAAAGGCGATTACAATGCCGATCATCGGCAAATAGGCGAACAAAAGCAGGATCAGCATGCCCGGCGCCAGCAGCAGATGGAAGAACGTCCGGTCTTTTCTCGTTATCTTCATGATTCCATACCTCCGCTAGAGAGGCGCGGAACTTGGCCTTGTGAGGCGAAGCTCCGCGCTTTGACCCTTTTTACTTGGACGACGCCCAGGCGTTGACTTCCTCCGTGATGTCCTCTCCGCCGAGTTGATTCCACTGCTTGACGAACTTGTCGAACTCGTCGACTCCGGCGTTGCCCATAATGATCTTGGTGAACGTCTCGGACTCGATTTTGTTCAGGTTGGCAAGCCGTTTGACCATCGTATCGGTCGGTGCGCCGAGGAACGATTGATGAACGTAGTTTTCTCCATACTGCTCCAACACCGCTTCCGATTCGGACAAATATTTCATGAACGCCCAGCCGTTCGGCTCGTTGTTCTTGTAGGCGTCCCACTTCCATTGTCCATCGGGGTGGGTAACGAGCGATCCGTCATCCTTCTCCATGGCCGCTTTGAACTGCTTGCCGATGACCATGTTTTTGCCCGGATCGTCGAAGAAGTAAGGCTTGGCATATTGGTGAATTTCCTTGCCCTTGTATTTCTCGCTGCCCTGGATCTCCTTGTAAAACAGATCGTTGTATTTGCCGCCCTCGATCCACATTTCCGCCCACAGGTTCATCGACTTGATCAGCGCTTCGGGATGCTCCATATCCTTGCGCGCGACCATCCACGTGAAGACGTTCGTCTGCCGCTTCGGCACGACGGTTCCGTCCGCACCGACCGGAATCGGATAGGCTTTCCAATCGGAATCCGGCGTGTGCGTCAACGTCGTCGACAGCGGATACAGCGGCTGCCAGAACGCTCCGAAGTAGATGCCGCCCTTGCCTGCGCCGATGTCGTCGGCCGTCTTGCCCCAGTCCTTCGCTCCGAATTCGGGATCGATCGCCTTCGCTTTGTACAGCTCCTGCAGCTTGGCCAGCGCATCCTTCATTTCCGGCTGAACGCTGCCGTAGACCAGCTTGCCTTCGCTGTCTTTGACCCAAATTCCCTTGTAAGCCCGGAAGGCGGCGGATATGCCGTCGAAGCCCATGCCGAGCGCGTTGTCCAGCGCAATGCCGTAAGTGTCCGGCTTGCCGTTGCCGTCCGGGTCCTGCTGCGCGAAGGCGGTGGCGACGTTCACCAGCTCGTCGATCGTCTTCGGCGCCTGAAGGCTCAGCTTATCCAGCCAGTCTTGGCGGACGTACATGATGGACACGTTCTCGTAATAGTCGACCGGAACGGGCATGCCGTAGATTTTGCCGTTCAGGCTGGCGGCCTCGAAGCCTTCTCCGCTGCCGTATTCCATCGCTTGGCGAAGCAGCGGGGACGCGTACTTCTCGTAAACCTCTGTCAGGTCGGCCAGTTGTTCCTGCTTGATCATGCGGTGCAACTGGTTGAGATCGACCTTGGAGATGTCGGGAAGATTGTTCGTGTTGATGGACAGGTTCATTTTCTCCACGGTTTGGGAAGCGTCGGACACCCATTTGTTCACGAATTGAATGCCGAGGATATCCTTGTAGGTGCGAGTCATGATGTTGTCGTTGATGCTCTCTCCGTCCGCGAACAGGACGTTCGTTCCCGTCGAGCTGACGACCGATACTTCGATCGGAGGATCGAATTTGCCGAACGGGTCCTCGCCTGCCTGCTGCGATTGCTCCGCGCTTGGGGAAGCGCTTCCGGTTTGCGCCGGCGCGGATGGCTCCGCGGAGGGACTGTTTTCCTTTTGCGAACAAGCGGTAGAGAATACGAGAAGGAATGCCAGCAATGCCGTTGCCGTTCCGCGAATTTTTTGTCCTTTCATACCGTTACCTCCATCATGTTTTTTGGTCTGGCTGCGACCCCGTCTAACGAAAGATGACCGTAAACACATCGACGTGTTTATGGTCATCATTATAGAAGGCGGGGAGTCTATTCTTTTAAGGAGTTGAAGTATACTTTCCAAAGGTTTTATTCTCAGCGGGCTCTCAGCAGCGCGCGATCCATCGCCGCGAGGATATCGTCGGCGTCGCCCTCTCCCGCAAGCCAGTCCTGAAAGCCGGCGCACAACGCCTCCGCGACCCCGACCGGCCAGCGCTGATTGCTGAACGGGACGGATCGGCCGCTTCGCATGAGCTCCGTATATCCGGCCAGCTCCGCGATGCCGAGATCTTCGCCCGCAAACATCGGGAACACCCGATACTGCTGCTTGAACTCCACGTACAAGGGAGACGAAGGCTCGAACTGGTAGGCCAGGGCGTCCAATACTTCCGGCAGATTGCGGGTGTTCTTGTTGATGACCGTTCCTCCGGCGGGTCCAACCGACAGGAACAAGGGTTTTCCCGGGGCGTTGCCGGGCAAAGGCATAAAGCCTCGTTCGAAGGAGGAGGCGGCGGGATCGGAGCTGGAACCTGAACCGTCCGATGCGGTCAAGCTGCCGTAATCCCAATTACCCCCGAAGACGATGGCCGCCTTCCCGTCGTTGAACCAGGCCGCAGCCTGGGCTGCGCCCGTCTCCAGCGGGCCGTCGGCAACGTAGCCCCGATCGAACAGCAGCTTGTACATGTGCAGCACATCGCGCCATTTCGACTCGGCGAACGTGGCGTCGCCTGCCAGAAGCCGCTTGTCGAAGTCGGGCTCCTCGGGATAGAGGACCGACGCCGCCAGCGGATACAGGCCGAATTGGAGAAACCACCAATCCTTGCCCGGCATGACGATCGGGGTGATCCCTTCGCTCTTTAGCGTCTCACACAGCTCCAGGAACGAGTCCCAGTCCTGAGGCCAATCCGCATAGCCGTGCTGCCGCAGCAAATCCTTATTAAACCAAGCGCCCATCATGCTGAAGCCCTTGGGAAGGCCGTATACCCGGCCGTTCACGGTAAATCCTTCGAGCGCTTCGGGAGAGAAGGCTTGGAGAATATCCATTCCGGTCAGATCCTGCAGGTAGCCCGCCCGGGCAAGCTCTTCCAGCTGCCGCATCGGCCACCATTCGAAGAAATCCGGGCCTTCGCCCGCGGACAGCTGCATGAGCAGCGACTTGGTATAGGCGTCTTCGGGCAGCATTTCCGACTTGACGCGAATATCCGGATAGCGTTCCGCGACCATTTTTGGAAACGCTTGCATAACGTAGCGGTTATGGTCCCTGCCGTCGGATGCGACGCCCATATGCATGAATTTCAGCGTGACGGGATCGGGCGTCGGCTGTATGGGGGCGGGAGGCCGCGCGCAGCCCGAGACGACGATCAGCGCCAGCAACATGGAAAGACCAACCAGCCGTATTCGCTTCATGGTGTCACCTCGGCCCAGTCGAATTATGCTAATATTATAAATAATAACGCGATCCCGGAGAAGATGCGAATGAAGTTTGCCTGGGGACTCAAAAACCGTTTGCTGGTCGCGCTCCTGCTGCTGTCCCTGATTCCGATCGCGATCGTCGTGGCCGTGACGAACCGGAACTACGGCGCTCTCGTGGAGAATCAGGTGCGCGAGGTGTCTTTGAACCTGCTGGACAGGTCCTCCTTAAGAATGACGAACCGGCTGGAGGAGATCGGGCGCGTATCCGCCTACCTGGCCTATCAGCAGATGTCCGATTCGGATACGATTTTGTCGTTTCTCGGGCAGCATGCGGAGAACGGCGGCGTTGCGCCTTACGACCGGCTGAACCATACGCGCGAGTTCAAGAAGGCCACGGAGAGCCTTCTGCTTAATCACGACTACATCGAAGGGCTGTACGTTTTCGCGGAAGACGGCACGGTGTTCGCCAATACGAAGGGCTCCGAGCTCATGCCCGACTACGTCCCGCTCTCTTCGGCCTGGTATCGGGACACGATCGGCGCCCAAGGGAAGATGATCGTCGGAGAAGTGCGGCAGCAGGACTTCCTGCTCTCCGGCAACCCGTCCATCGCATTCTCCAGGGCGCTGTACGAACCGGCGACGAACCGGCGGATCGGCGTGCTGCTCATCAACTGCAGTCTGAGCCTGTTCGACGAATTGAGCGAGGGCATGCTGGCGGAGCAGCGGATTTACTTGCTCAACGGCATCGGGAACCGGCTGTACGGAGAAGGCGAGCTCGCCGAAGAATGGGCGGCGTCGGCCGTCGGAATCGGAAGCCGGATCGACTCCAGGACCAATTCGCTCGTCCTTCATAACACGTTTTCGGAATACGACTGGCACATGGTCATCGTCGTTTCGCTCGATGCGGTTACCGGAGAGATTCGCGCGACCTCTCGCTTTGCTTTGTGGCTGGGCGTCATTTGGGCGGTTCTGGCCGTCGTGCTGTCGCTGTGGATCGCGAACGCGTTCTCCAAGCCGGTGAACCGGATGGCTCAGATGATGAAACGATACCCGACCGGCCATCTGCCGCCGCGGCAGGAGCGGTACGAGCGGAGAACGGACGAGATCGGCGTGCTGTACAACCGCTATTTTACGATGCTGCAGGAGATCGATACGCTCATTCGGGAGAAATACCACAATCAATTTATCGCCATGTCCTCCAAAATGAAAGCGCTTGAGGCCCAGATCAACTCGCACTTCCTGTTTAACACTCTGGCCACGATGAACAGTATCGCGGTGCTGGAGGAGGTGCAAAGCCTGTCCGTCATGTCCAAGGCGTTGGGAGATATGTTCCGCTACAGTATCAAGATCAACCGAGATCTGGTCATGCTGAGCGAAGAGCTCGGCCATGTCCACAACTATATGACGATCCAATCGTTCCGCTACGGGGACAAAATCCGCTTGGAGACGGACATCCCCAAGGAGCTGGAGGATTTCAAAGTACTGAAGCTGATTCTTCAGCCGATCGTCGAGAATGCGGTGTATCACGGGATCGAGAAAAAGAAAGGGTACGGCACGGTAAGCATCCGGGCCTGGGAGCAGGAGGAAGGCATTCGTGTGGAGGTACGGGACGATGGTGTCGGCATTCCGGCGGACAGGCTGGAGGAGGTGCGGGCCATGCTCGGCCGGACGGCGGAGTTCGAGGAGCTGAATCCCGCTACGAACGATGCCCGATCCATCGGGATGTACAACGTTCATGCGCGCATCGCGCTGTATTACGGGCCGGACTACGGGATAGAGGTGGACAGCGAGGAGCATCGGGGGACGGCCGTTCTCCTCCGGCTGCCCAGATCCGCTCCGGAGAAGGGGAATTCCCTTGCCGAACGCGCCGGTTCGTCCGATCATCTTTCGAAAGGGGCGTCATAACTGCTATGTACAGATATGTGGTCATCGACGACGAGGCGCTCATCCGCAAAGCGATCATCAAGAAAATATCTTCTCTCGACCTGCCGCTGGCCTGGGTCGGGGAAGCCGAAGACGGAGAAGAGGGATTGGCGCTGGTCGAGCGGGAAAAGCCCGACATCGTGCTGACCGATATGCGAATGCCGGTAATGGACGGCGTTCAGTTTCTTCAAGCCGTTACCGAGAAGCGCTCGGAGGCGCAGCTTATCGTGATTAGCGGATACTCGGATTTCGAGTATACGCGCGAAGCGATCGTCTCCAGCGCGGCGGGCTATATTCTGAAGCCGTTCGACGACGCCGAGCTGCGTCAAGCGTTGGCGAAGGCGATCGAGCGAATTGAGCAGACCCGTCTGAACCGGAGGAACGCGACGGGCATCGAATTGGAGCTCGATCTCGTTCGCTTCGCCGCCTGGCTGTGCCGAAGCACCGACGACGAGGCTTCGCCGAGGGCGGAAGCTTATTCGTCCGATCCGATGCGCGGTCTGCTGTCGGCGGCCTCCTTTGCGGCCGCCGTAGGGGTCGGCTCCGCAGCGGGTGCCGTCAAGCTGCCGGACGACTGCGTCAAGTTCGCCCATCCGGATATGCCCGGGACGACTGTCCTCGTCTGCTCGGACGCCGCCGCCGGAAGACAGGCCGCCTCCTCGAAGCTTCATGCCTGCCTGGCGGGCGAAGCGAACGTCTTCGCCGCCGTCAGCAGCGAGTGCTCATCCGTGCAGGGCCTGCCCCGCGCTTACCGCGGCGCGTTGTCGCTGTTGGAGAGTTTGCCGTTCGGACGAATGGCGGGTGTTCACCGCGTGACGAACGAGCGCATCGGGAACGGAAAGGAGCAGGAAGCGGGAGAGGAATGGCGTTGGCCTCGCATCGAGGATTTCCTGTATGAGCTGGAGGAAGGTAACGAGTCGCGTGCAGCGCGGCTTGCAGAGGAGCTGTTCGCCGAATTCCGGGGTTCCGAAGGTTTTACGATGCAGCGGGTCAGGAAGATTTGCCGGACGCTGTACCATCGCGTCGTCGAACACCTGGGTGCGGTTCACCGGATTTCTCCGGATTCGGGGCTGGAGACGCTGCCGCTGCTCAGCTACGAGCCGGACGCCCGGGCGCTGGAGAAGCATTTCCTTCAATTCGTGCGTGACACGGTCGCCCAGGTGCCCAGCCGAACGGCCAAGGGGGCGGAGCTGTCGCAGCAGATCAGACATTATATCGATCGCCACTACGCCCAGCAGCTTACGCTGGAGGAGGTGGCCGACCGCTTCTTCCTGCATCCCGTCTACTTGAGCGTCATGTTCAAGGAGAAGACCGGGGAGACATTCCAGGACTACTTGCGCCGCATTCGCATGGAGCGGGCGAAGCATCTGCTGCTTACGACCAAGTACCGAATCGATCGAATTTCCGTGATGATCGGATACGAGAATACGAAGTATTTTTACAAGGTGTTCAAGAAAGAGACCGGCTTCACTCCGGCCGATTTCAGACAGCGTCAGCTGGGCGAGTGAGGGAGCGTCAAGCTTCGCAAAAAAGACCGGGCATCCCGTCCCCAAGGCCGCGGCCGAAGGGGGGATACCCGGTCTTTCTCAACGATGCACAAGAAGCTCGTCCAGAAGCTTGGTCAGCTTCTCCGGCTCCATCTTGCGGGCCAGATAGGCATGACGGCCCTCCGCTTGCGGCAGCCAGCGGTTGGCGCCGCTGTCGCCGTCCACCTCAATCGTGCCGCGGACGACGTCCCAATAATCGCCCGCACCTTCAGCGGCATAAAGCACGGCCGTCAGATCCCAGCTCTCGCGAATGCCGCCTTCGCCGCCGCTCCAAGCGTTATAGCTCCTCCTGACGGGATGGTCCAATGGCGTGTCGGTATGGAGCCTCCGACCGGTCCGGATCTCCGCGCCGATCTCGTAGCCGGTGAACGTGATGCCGGTCGGCCAATGCTTCGTCACGTAGGCCGCCGCTTCGGGATGCATCTCGAAGTTCCACTCCTTGCCCTCCGGGAAGCGGCCGCCCATGACGACGAGATGCCGGGCTTTGCGCGCGACAAGCTCCGTCCCGGACAAGTCGGAATGCCCGTCCGGACCCGATTGCAGCAAATGCATGAAATTGACCAGAGGCCCGATCGCCACGAAGACAATCGAACCGTCCTCCGCCTTGGCGAGAAGCTCGCGGGTCAGCTTGGTCGCATCCGGGGCCTCTTGTCCCTGCCTGTAGCGGTTCGGGTATTGCTGCGCGACAAGCTTGTTGTACTTGCCGTATACGGCATCGTCGTCCAGAAAACCCGGCTGACGCCGTAAGGTGCCGACCGGAATTTCTTCGCGTCCGTAATAGACGTTAAGCGCGTCGAGGCATCCGGCTCCCCATCGGCTGGACGTGCAGTGCGTCATCCCGACGATGCGAACTTTGCCCATCCGTTCCAGCGCATGCAGCACGGCCACGGCTCCCGCGTCGTCGCAGTCGGGACCGATATCCGTGTCCAGCAGGATCGGGACAGGCGCTTCGCTTGGAAGATAGGCCAATCTCTCGCTCATAGCTTAATCCTCCCTTGGTGAGCTTCCAGATGACGCTCCAATTCTTCTCTTGTCGGCATTGCCGACTGTGCCCCCACCTGACGGACGGACAAGGCGCCGACGGCGTTGCCGATTCTCACCGCTTCGCCGACCTCCAGTCCGGCAGCCAGCGCATAAGCAAACCCGGCATTGAAAGAATCCCCAGCCCCTGTCGTATCGACCGCTTGAACCGGGTAGGCGTCGATATGGATCAGCTCCGTTTCGCGAATCAAGTAGGCGCCATCCTCGCCCGCCTTGGCTACTACCGTTCCGACCCCTCTGCGCAGAAGATCTCCGGCGGCTTCTTTTAACTGATAGACGTATCGTTCCTGTCTGCCTGCGTAATACCTGACTTCTGTCTCGTTCGGCGTCATGTAGTCGATATAGCGGAAGATGGCGTCCGGCAGCTGCGAGGCGGGAGCCGGATCGAGAATGATCGTCTTGCCGGCCTGCTTCAGACGTTTGACCGCATAAGCGACCGTGCCGATCGGAATCTCCAACTGAAACAGAAAGAGGTCCGATTGGACGAGTTCATCCCACATGGCGTCGATATCGGAAGGCAGCATGCAGCCGTTCGCACCCGGGGAGACGACGATCTGATTCTCTCCCTGCCGGTCGACCCAGATCATGGCGGTGCCCGTCGCGACGCCTTTCTCCGTCAGGATTCCGCCCACGTCGACTCCGTTCATCCGCAGGTGACGGATGTAATCGTGCCCGTGAATGTCGTCTCCGACCTTCCCCGCCATTCTCACCTTGGCTCCCAGCTTGCCCAGCGCGATCGCTTGATTGCCTCCCTTGCCCCCGAAGAACACGGAGTAACCGTCTGCCGTCAGCGTTTCGCCGGGCTGGGGGAACCGTTCGACGGCCGCGACCATATCCAAGTTCAAACTTCCGATTACGCATACGGATTTCATTGTTGTCACGTTCTTTCTCTTCTAGAATAGGCTTTTGGCGTTCACAGCCCCATTATAGAAGAACGCGTGTCTACTATTTTAAGGATTTACGGTACACTTTTGTGGAAGGGAAACAACGGGGACTCCTCGCGCATAAGGGGTTTCCGTCGTTTTTTCACGTGTAAAGCGATTGTACCGATTCCAGTTTAGTCCGGAATAACTCGATCGCTTCCTCCGGTTCGACGATGGTTGCATGCTCTCCCAGCCTCCAAGCCAGATCAACGTAGAAGCCGATATTGTCCGGAGAGATCGGAATTGTCGCGAACCGCCCTCGCTCCCGTCCGTCTTAGGTACGATGGCTGATCCGAACCAGCGGTCGGAGCGGAGTTCGTGCACGCCCTGTCGCGTCAGTTCGAGCGTGAAGGGGATCGGCTCGGGCCCTCCTCCGTCGGGAGGATCCTGCAATGTGCGAAGTGCGACGTCGTCTCTGATCGCTAGCGAAGGGTTCAAGACGGCTGATCGGATTCTGTCGGCGCGGAACAGGCGGTAGTCCTCCTCGCGGAAGCAGTAGGCCGGGCAGTACCAGTAGCCGTCGCTCTCGTAAAGCCCGATCGGCTGAATGTCCCGGGGGCGCACGGCGCGTGCGGATGCGTATTCGATCGTGACAGCGCCGCCTGCCATAATCGCCTGCAAGAGAATCTTCAAAATTTCCGCAGACATATCGCGGCGAGGGCTCCAGATAGCGACTCTGTCTTTCAGGCGATCAATGCGTTCGCGAGTATCCTGAGGCAAGTAATGATAGAACTTGCGAAGAGCGGCGTCGGTTCCCTCTTCGAAAGGAAGGGCGCCGAGGGGCTTCAGCGATTGTCCGGCGATGAACAGGGAGACGGCCTCGCTCTCCGTGAAGGCGATCGGCGGAAGCAGCCGCTCCTGCAGCAGCCTGTATCCGCCTCCGCGTCCTTGAACGGAGTAGACGGGAACTCCAAGCTCGCTCAGCTCCTGCAAATCGCGCGTGACCGTGCGGGTGGACAGACCGAATTCATCGGCGAGCTCCTGCACGGTGAACGTTTTTTTGGCGTTGATGAACATCATCATTTGAATGAGACGCTGAGACTTGGGCATAAGTGGATCAGCTCCTTTTTGGGACAGCAGGCCGACGAAGTCGGGGTACGGTTGCTGTTTTTTTTCATTTTAGCATTTAAATAAGACAAAATATGTCCTATTTAAGTGATACATTGTTCACAGGAAAGATAACGAATGAATGGGAGCTGGTCGGCATGGCATTGACAAATCGTACGCAGAGGGATATCGGATTTGTATTCGTGCACGGAGCGGGACTGAATGGACGCATATGGGAGAGGGTGGCTGACGGGTTGGATTATCCGTGCTTGTTCGCGGAGTTTCCGGGGAGAGTCGGCGAGGAGGAGATGCGGCGGGAACTGACGTTAAAACAATACGCAGATACGGTTGTGCGGCAGGTGAAGGAATGGGGAGTCGGGCGGATCGTGTTCGTGGCGCATTCGCTGGGGGGACAGGTGGCCCTTCAGGCAGCGGAAGAGCTTCGGGATCGCCTGGCAGGATTCGTTGCAGTGGGGGCGGCCATTCCGAAGCCGGGAGGTTCGTTCCTGTCCGCGCTGCCTTGGCCCAAAAGGACGATTCTATCTCTTATGATGAAGAAGATGGGCACGAAACCGCCCGAATCGGTCATCCGGGCGGGCTTGTGCAAAGATCTTGATCCTGAGGATGCCGATTCTGTCGTAAAGGGGTTTGTACCCGAATCAATTCGGGTCTACGCGGATCGGTTCGACGGGTCCTTGCCGGACGTTCCCCGGTTATATATCCGGCTGGAGAAAGACAAGGAGTTCGGCTCGTCTCTTCAAGCCCGAATGATTCGGAATTTCGCTCCGCAGCGGGTCCGGACGCTCGAAACCGGACACCTGCCTATGCTTGGCGATCCGGCAGGTCTGCGTAAATTGCTGCTCGAGTTCACGTCCTCCGTTACTTCTTGAGCAGCAAGTAAGCGAAGTAAGGAACTCCGATCAGCGATACGATAATGCCCGCGGGAAGTCCGGCCGGTTCGATCAGATTGCGTCCGACCGTATCGGCCAGCAGCAGCAGCCATCCTCCCAGCAGTACGGCGACGGGGATGAAAAACTGGTTGCGCGGACCGACCAGCGCCTTGGCGATATGCGGAGCCATCAGGCCGATGAACGCGATGCCCCCGGTTACGGATACAGCCGCAGCGGCGGAGGCGACGGCTGCCAGCAGCAGCACGATGCGCTCCCGCTCGAGCCGCAGTCCGACGCCGATCGCGGACGAGTCGCTCAGACCGAGCAGGTTCAGCCGGACCGCTTTGAACAGAGCGAACGGGATGAGCAGGACGAGCCACGGCAGCAGTGCCCATACGAACGGCCAATCCGTCCCCCAGATGTTGCCGGCGATCCACTTGGCGATGAAGTCGACCTTCTGGCGGTCCGAGGAGGAGATCAGCACGATCATGATCCCGGACAGCGCCAAGGAGAAGCCGACGCCGACGAGCACGAGCCGGATCGGATCCAGGCCGCGCGAACGGCTATAGGAGAACGCGTAGATCAGAATGGCCGTAACGACCGCGGACGCGAATGCGACCAACGGAAGCATATAGACGAACGACCCGGCTTCGATCGGGAAGTACAGGAAGAAGATCGCGACGCCGACGCCGGCGCCGGAATTGATGCCGATGATGCCCGGATCGGCCAAGTCGTTGCGGGTGACGCTCTGCAGAATCGAACCGGACAGCGCCAGCGCCATTCCGGCCAGCAGCGTAATCGCGATGCGCGGCATCCGCAGGGAGAACACGACGAAATGCTCCTTAAACGTTCCATGCCCGAATAGAGTGGGAAGCAGTCGGTCGAAGGATACGGAAGAGCGTCCGATACCCATGCCGACGGCCGCCGTAATGGCGATAAGCACGATGCTGACAATCAGAATGCGGATCAGGTTGCGAACGGGATGAGTTGCGGCGTTCATGAGAGAGCTTTGCCTCCTTTGCGTACGACGAACAGGAAGAAGGGCAAGCCCAGCATCGCGACGACGGCGGCCACCGGCGTCTCGTACGGCGAATTGAGCGTGCGGCCGATCGTATCGGCGATCAGCATGAACGAAGCCCCCGCGAATACCGAGAAGGGAAGGATATAGCGGTAGTCGGTGCCTACGAACCTGCGGACGATGTGAGGAATCATGAGTCCGACGAAGGCCATGTTCCCGACGAGCGCGACCGAGGCGCCTGTCAGCAGAACGATCAGGACGAACATGATCGCTTTGATCTGCGCGAGCTTCTGTCCGAGGCCGGTAGCTACCTCGTCGCTAAGACTGAGAAGGGTGACCTGGTTGGACATAAACAGAGTGGCGACGAGCCCGACAAGAATGACCGGGGCGATCGTCTGAAGCTGTCCCCATGTCGTGCCGATCAAGCCTCCCGCCGTCCACATGGACACGTCCTTGGAGATTTTGAAGATCAGGCCGAGCCCGTCGGCAATGGCATACAGAAAGGCCGATACCGCCGCGCCGGCCAGCACGATGCGGATTGGAGACAGGCTGCCTTGGCGCATCGATCCGAGTGCGATGACAAGCGCGGAACCGGCGGCGGCCCCGATAAAGCAGGCGATCATAATTCCGAAGTAGTCCAAGCCGGGGATGAACGCGATGCCGATCGCCAGCGCGAGATTGGCTCCGGAAGTCAGGCCGAGCAGTCCCGGATCCGCCAGAGGGTTGCGCGTGACTCCCTGCATGACTGCCCCGGATACGGCGAAGGCGGCTCCGACGAGAATTGCTCCGACTTCGCGGGGAATGCGGATTTCGCGCAGCATGAGCGCCTTGTCTCCCATGCCGCTGCCGGTGATCGCGTGCCACAAATCCTGATATGTAGTATCCGCCGCTCCGAGAATCAAGGAAATCGCGAAGCAGAGGACAAAAACGACGATGCTGCCTGCAAGCTTGTAGGCGAAATTTGAGGAACGAGATTTGGTCATCATGGGCCTCTCATCTTTTCCCTGGAATACGTGAAGGAAATCCCCTCTCGGGGATTCCCTCAACTGGCAAAGCCGATATCACGATTAACCGAGGAAGTTTGTAATGAAAAATTCGAGCTGGAAGTCCAACGTCAGCGGATCGTTAAAATAAAATTCCTGCGCGTTGACTTCGTATACGCGGTTGTTCGCAACTGCCGGAATGTTCTTGTACGTCTCCGTCTCCGTGAACGACAGATCCGAGCCCGGAAACTTGCTGAAGATGACGTAGTCGCCGGCGAATTCCGGCACCACTTCGGACGATAGCGCGTAATAGCCGTCCTTGAGCGCCGTTTCCTTGACCTTCTCCGGCATGGCGAGCTTCATCTCCTGGTAGAGAATCTCGGTGCCGCGTCCCCAGTTGTCTCCGTAGACGTAGATCTGTTTGTCGTACGCTTCGATGACCGATACCGTCGACTCGGCGCCGATCTTCGCTTTGATGTCTTCGCCGGCTGTGGCCGCGCGGGCTTTGAAGTCGTCGATCCATGCTTTTGCTTCGGCCTCTTTGTTCAACAGTTTGCCGATTTCCAGATGCTGCGTCAAGTAGTCGACTTTGCCGTACGTGTAAGTGACGGTCGGGGCGATCTCCTTGAGCTTGTCGACGTTCTTGATGTTCGAGAGGCCGACGATCAGATCGGGCTCCAGCTCGATGATCTTCTCCAGATCCTCGTCGGTTACCGCGGCGACGTCTTTGAGCGTGGCGTCGAAACGGGGGTTCATCTTGGACCATTCGTCCACGCCGACGAGCGGTACGCCCAGCGCCATGACGTTGCCCGCGAACGAGGACAGCACGATGACGCGCTGCGGGTTCGCCGGAACCTCGACCGGACCGTTCTCGGATTCGTACGTGATCGTGCCGGATTCGGCGGGAGCCGAAGCGGACGGGGATGCGGACTCCGAAGGGGCCGCCGATGAGGGCTGCGCGGAAGGACTGGCAGAACTGCCCGTGTTGTCGGCTTTTCCTCCGCATGCGGCAAGGATTAATAGCAAGGCCAGGGCGAATGGAACGATAATTTTTTTCACGTAATGACTCTCTCCCTTTTCTCTAATTATGCTTAATGTACAAATAAATGATCGAATTGTGGTTCCAGCTATTGCGACTTCGCGCCACACTGTTGAGAATGATTCTCATGATCACATTGGGTATTGTAAGACGGGGGAGGGACGGTGTCAATAGGAGGGGGATGGAAAATGGGCTTTTCGGAAATAAGCAAGCCGTCTCGAAGCCGGACTGCGGGCTTCGGGACGGCTCTATTAAGCGGTGAGCAGCTGCGTGGATTAACGGAGCGCTGGCTGTTTTATTGACTCAGTCCATAGACTTTGACATTGCCGAACGTCGCTCCCCCGCCGGAAGAGAACAGCCGGATATCGGAGCTGTCGAGCGATTTGGGGATACGGGCGGCCAGAGCATACTTGTCGTTCACGAACACTTCCAGAATGTCGCCTTCGGAGATCAGGCGCAGCGTATTCGTGCCGTCCAAGTCTCCGGCTTCAACCGGAATGTGGCTGAAATCGGTCCAATTGCCCGTTCCGGTCGTATCGCGTCGTACCCTGATCAGGCTGTTGGCCTTATCCAGAGAGATTTCAAAGCCGTAAGGAGACGTCGCGCCTTTGTCGATCAGAAGACCGGCGCGATCGGCGCTGCTCGACATGGACACCGTCATTTCTACGTCGAAGCGGCCGTAATCGCCCGGTAGCTTGGCGATGGAAAATCCGGTGCCGGAGGAGGAGAACGCGCCGGAGACGAACGACCAGCTTCCCATTTCTGCAGAAGGGCTGCTTACGCCTCCGTACAGTTCCCCGCCGCGGATTGCGGAAGAGAAGGTCGCTTCCAGCTTGACGCCCAGCTTGCCGCTCGGCAACGCGTACAGCTCCCTCGGAAAGCCGATGTGTCCGCCCCAGGCATTGCCCGTCGCCTGCTGCGGAATCCAGCCGAGCATGATCCATTTCGCGCCGTCATGGAACACCTGTGCCGCAGCCAAGTCTTCGCCTTCTAGGGAATGGGCGGTTTTGGACGCCCAGTTGTCGGCGTCGATCGCGGTGTTCGGATCTCCGATCCAATACGTCGGGCCGCCGACCCAATGCGCGGTTTGACGGGCGATGCTAGCCATCAAGTACCAACGGTTGCCCAGCTTGAACAACTGCGCAACTTCGGGCTCTTGAGCCGAGCCGACAGGTATGCCTGTATTCGGGAACCGGATCAGGTCAGTCTGGGCTCCCCAACTCGTGAGCGAGCTGCCGACGGAGCTGGTTAGCGCGATGGACACGTCCATGCCCGAGCCGATACCCCAGTCCTGGTTGGAGCGATAAGCCGAGCTGACCATCCGGTATACGCCGGCGTCGGCGTCCCAGAACACGTAAGGATCGCGGGCTCCGGCCGTATACGGCGTCATGGAGTTGGCGATGTCATACGATGAGGAAGCGTTGCTCCACTCGGTCAGATCTAAACTTTCGCTTCCCTTCATTTCGGAACCGTTGCCGTAATAGCTGCGATAGACGCTGCCATCCTTGAACACGCCAAGCGCATAGTAGTTCTGATAGGGGGCGGAGCCCGAACGGGTCAAGGCAACCGGCTGCCAGCTTTTATAGTCGGTCGTCGTCACCAAGGCAGGCTCGAAGGTGCCGGGCTTCAAATAATAGAGGTACAGCGTTCCGTTTTCCCAGTAGGGATGAACGTCTCCGATATAGTGAGAGGGATGTTTGTAATGCAGCTTGATTCCCGGCCCTCCCGATTGATAATCGATCTGCGGGTCCCAATACGTCGAATCGTTGTCAATCGACGATTTGCGGTTCAGCACGAAGCGAATTTCGTCTCCGGGCTTCACGTAGGTTAACACCCCGTGATTGACACCGACGCCATCATTGTAAGAGATGTTCTGCCAGCCGGAGGCCGGCCAGATCTGCGTCCCGTTCTTCAGGATTCGAGCTTGCACGCCGTCCCCTCCGCTCAGGTCGCGCTTGCGTACTGCTCCCGTGATGTTTACAGTACCTTCCATCGGGCTGACGAATGCGCGTACCGTATCGGTGGACGTTCCGGGATGAACGGTGTCCGCGCCGTTCCAGCCGATCAGGGCGTAGGAGCTGCGGCCGAGCCAGGCATGGAAGCCCGACGAATCGTAGGTCATCGGCGCATAAGTAGAGCCGTCCCAATCGCGGTAAAACCAATGGTCGGTTCCTTGCGTCGAGGACGAATACCCTTCGGAAGCGACAAACCGGCTTTTCAGCCCTGTGCCGATGCTGAAGCGGATTTTGGCCGAGGATGAGAGGATGTTCCCGGATACCGTTCGCTCGGCGACGACCTCCAGCACGTATCTTCCGGACGCCGTAATCGAAGAGCCGCTGGAGAATGCGGCGGGAGCGCCGCCGTCTTTGGCCAGCGTAGCGTACGAAGTCGTTCCGGACGGATCGGTCCAAGACGGGGCGGCGGAAGCATATGCGCCTCCGTCAGCCACTCCGGTTACCTCGGGACGATCCGGGGCGTCGGAGGACGAGTAGGCGACGGTAGGGTCCCAATAGGTGCTGTCATTATTGATATTGCCGTTGCGATTCAGTACGAAGCGCAGCCGGTCGCCGCGGGTCACCTGCACGCTAAGCGAATGATTGACGCCAACACCGTCGTTATAGGCGATGCTCTGCCAGCCGGAGGCCGGCCAAATCTGCGTCCCGTTCTTCAAAATCCGGGCCTGCACGCCGTCCCCTCCGTTCAAGTCCCGCTTGCGTACGTTGCCTGTGATCGACACCTGTCCATCGGCCGGCGCTTCGAAGGTCAGCGCCGTATCGGTGGCCGTGCCGGGATGCAGCGTGTCCGGGCTGTTCCAGCCGATCAGACTGTAACCGCTTCTGCCCTGCCAGGCGTGAAAGCTGGAGTCCTCATAAGCCATCGGCGCGTAGTCGCTGCCGTTCCAATCCTCGTAAATCCACCCGTCAACACCCTGCGCTCCGGTTCTGAACGCTTCCGAAGCCGTAAAGCTTTGACTGGTCCATCCGCTTGCGGATACGCGCTCGGGCGCGAACGAGACGAGGGAGAAGCCCAATCCCGCAGCAAGAAGAAGCTTGATCGCTTTCCGGTATCCGAACATATTCGTTCCTCCGAATCTTCGATTTAATGGGCCAACTCTTGTCGGCTGAGCAATCTGTAAAGCTCAACGGCGCTAAAAACGGACCCGGAAGGCGAGTCGGCCGCATCCCCGGTATCGAATAGAGAGAGCGAGGCTTGGCGAACGGGCTCCATTAATCGGGCTGCCAAGGCGTAGCGTTCGTTGACGAACAGCTCGACGATGTCGTCTTCCACGATGAGCCGTGCGCGTACAACTTCAGTTGAATCGAGTTCAACCTGCAGCTCGCTATGCACGATTTCACCGCTGCGGATGCGCAGCTTTCCGGCGGCCGGGTCTAATTCGACTGTGACTGGGCGTTCAGAGCCGTCGCTTACAATACGCACGCCTCCAACGGCATCCGTGGCCGATGGCAACCATTCGAAAGTGAGGTCGAAGCGGTCGTAACGCCCCGGAATGACGGCCTCCCGATCTCCATCCGCCGAGTGAACCGCATCGGGGGCGGCGGGAAGCGGCCAACGTCCGCCGCGAATGGCTTGGCCCACGGAGGCGGGAAGCCGGACGTCGAACAAGCCGTTCGGACGCCGCACGAGCTCTCGGGGAAGGGCGATGTCCCCGCCCCAATGCTGGTAGCCGATCGTTTCAACGTCCCGCAGCGGAATCCAGCCGAACAGCAGCGGCCGGCCGCCCGCAGGAAACGCAATCTGGGCGGCGGCTAAATCCTCCCCGTCCAGCAGTTGCATATCCGCCTCCAGCCATGGGCCGTGGGGCGAATCGGCGACAAGACAGGTCGTCGGCCCGACGCGATGATCGTACACGCTGAAGATCAAATACCACTTGCCTTCGTGCTTGAACATCTGCGGCACTTCCGGGTCTCCGATATTTCCCGGAGCGTACAGATCTCCCTTGCCGGTCCAGCTCTTCAGATCGGGAGACACCGCATAGCAGACGGAGCCTTCCGGTCCGTTCTGTTCTCCGCCCTTGCGGCAGGTCATAACGGCCCAATACTGGCCGTCGTCCTCGTTGCGGAAGACATACGGATCGCGTTGAACCGAGTACCCCGGCTGAGGAGGGATATCGTACTCAGGGCCGGCGGCTTGCCAGGTTTGCAGGTCCGTGCTGTAGGCGCTGCGCATCACGTTGCCGTCCGTGCCGGAGTAGCTGCGGTAGACGCCCGCCTGCTCGTCGTAGAAGACGCCGAGCACGAACCATGGCTTGATCGGAGGGACCGAAGCGTCTCTCTTCAAGGTCAGCGAAGCTTCTTCATAGCGCAACATATCGCGCGAGGTGAGCAGTGCCGCTTCATAGCCGCCCCCAGGCCGGAGATAGTACATGTTTAGCGCGCCATCCTTGGCGAAGTACGGATGGACGTCCCCGATCTCGTGCTCGGAATGTCTGAAATGGAGCGGAACGGAGGACATCTCCCCGTAAGAAAGGGAGGGATTCCAGGCGACGCTCTTATCCGGAGAATCTCCCTCGATCCGGAATGTGACGCGATCTCCGACCTCGACCGGCAGTCGGAACCGGACTGCGTAAGCCCCGGGCTCTTCCTGACTCCCGCTCCATGCGGCCTCCGTTCCTTCTATAGGCCATACAGTCCGATCGTTCGACAGTACGCTGATCCTAACGGAAGAAGTCGCGATCACTTCCCGCAGCAGGACCGCATCCCCGGCAATGTCGAGCTCCCCGGGCGAAGGAGCCGTGAAAGAACGATCGTATACATCGCCGGACCGGGATACGCTCCATAGCTTTCCGTCGGTTTCCTCTCCGGGCTGCGGAGCGGTATAGAACGGAACGATCGGTGTAACCTCGGTCGGGCCGAATTCGGCTTCGGACATCAGTGTAAGCACCCCCGCTTTTCCTTGTGTGATGGCAGCATCTCTTGTATCGATGAGAGGCCGCTCCCCGTCTCCCGCGTACACGCGAAGTCGATCTCCGGCCGCTTCGATGCGGAGGGATACCGCCTGTCTATCCGGCACGCTCAGATCGGCGGAGCCGATGGACGCCGCGATGCCCTTAACTTTGCGAAACAGCTCCAGCTTGGGAGACGGGTAGACGAATGATTCGCTGCGGACGATCAAATAGTAGTAATCCTCGGGCGAAGCATAGCGAAACAGAAGTCCGGCCTGAAACTCGCCGCCGGTCAATGCGACGGAGGAACGGAGTTCGTAATCCGCCCATTGCTCTTCCCCGGCAACCGCGATCGCCGCCCCTTCCGCATCGGATTGGACGAAGACCCCGTCTTGCCGCTCCGTCCAGCTTCCTCCAAGCCGCTCCCACTTCGAGGCGGAGGAGCCCAAGAGGAAGGGAGCTTTGCTCCCGGCATCTCCATCGTTGCCGTCGTCCCCGCCGCTGCAGGCGGCCGTCAGGAAGACAAGGAGCGCCAATGCGATGCCGCAAGTGCCGAAACGCGCTTTCATGCCGTCACCCTTTCACCGAGCCGGACATGACGCCCTGGACGAAATATTTGGTCCCGAAGACGAACAGCAGCAAAATCGGAATGGCCGAAATGACGTTTCCCGCCATAAGATAGCCGACCTTGGTCTGATATTGGGTCGTGAAATATTGAAGACCGATCGCTACCGTGCGCAAGCCGTCCTCACTGATCGTAATCAGAGGCCAGACGTAGTCGTTCCATACGCCGACGGCCGTCAAGATGGCAACCGTCACAGCCATGGAGCGGGTTAGCGGAAGGATGATCGACCAGAACACTTGAAGCTCCGACGCTCCGTCGATGCGCGCCGACTCGAAAATTTCCCTCGGCATGCCCTCGATATAGTTGCGCATGATGAAGATGCCGATAATCTGCCCTCCGGTGACGTACGGAATCAGAAGCACGAGCCAGTTGTTGAGCAGCCCAAGCGATTTGTAGAGCACGAAGGAAGGAGCCAGCGTCAAAATGTCGGGAATCAGCATCAGCAGAAACAGGAGAACGAACAGCACCTCTTTGCCCCAGAAATACATTTTCGCGAACGCGTATCCGGTCAACGTGGAGAGGACAACGACGCCGACGACGGATAGCAGCGTGATTAGAACGGAATTGACCATGTATTTGTCGATTACGTTCCAGGCATGGCTGTAATTGCTCCAATAATACTCTCCGGGGAAAACGGACCACCAACTGCTGAAAATCTGTACGTCGGACTTATAAGAGGAAACGAATAAAAAAACGAACGGATACACGCTGAGCAGACAGATGATCCACAATGTCAGATGATTGGCGCCGACCAGCACACGCCTGGCCAGATTAGTCATGGAGATCACCCCTTTTCGTCAGCCGGATCATGAGCCAGGACAGCAGAGCGGATACGAGCAACAGCACGACGCCGATGGCGGAGGCGTAGCCGAACCGCAGGAAGACGAACGAGTTTTGGTAGATCCATACCCCGGGCGACAAGGTGGCGTAGGCCGGACCGCCGTTCGTTAGGAAAATCAGAAAGCCATAGCTCTTAAGCGAATCAAGCACGGTTAGCACGAGCAAAATGCGGGTTTGCGTCTGAACGAGCGGAAGCTCGATCGCGAGAAAACGCCGCCAGAAGCCCGCGCCGTCTAATCTAGCCGATTCCAGCAGCGACGAGTCGATGCCTTGGAAGCCGGCCAGGTAGATCAGGAAGGCGATTCCGCCCGCCCAGGGAAAGCCGATAAACAGCACCGAGCCGAGCGCCATCGACGGATCGCCCAGCCAGTTGTGCGCCCACGAGTCCAGTCCCAGTTGGGCAAGCAACGTGTTGAATACGCCTTTGGGCGCATACATGTTTTTCCAGACGTAGCCCATGACGATCCACGGAACCGTCATCGGCAGCAGCAGCATGATCCGGTAAGTTCGGGTCGCCCAGCCCGAAGTCAGCGCGAACATCAGCCTGGCGACGAGCAGAGGGACCGTCACGATCTTCAGAATCGATACGACGGTGATGACGATTTGATTGCGCGCCGCTTTGCCGAGTTCGGCATCGCCGGTAAACATGCGCTTATAGTTATCCAGCCCCGCGAAGCTCGTGGACTGGCCGTCCCAATGGAAGAACGACTTGTGCAGCGCCTGCAGAAACGGATAATACGAAAAGACGAGAATAAGAGCGAACGTAGGCAGGATAAGCAGATAACCTTTGCCGCTCTTCGCCAGCTTGCGCAGCAGGCCGTCAGCCGAGAAGCCGCGAGTGCTTTGCATGGGACCACCCCTTCATCGATGCTGATGCACAGGCTCCCTGAAGGACAAGGAACCTGTGCACATTCTAAGCCGCTATTGCGTTACCACTGAGTCGTGTCCCACTTGTTTTGCGTGATGAGCCGTTCCGCCGCTTCCTGATAGATGGAGGCGTATTTGTCGACGAATCCGTCCAAATCTCCGCCAGTCAGGAAGGCTTGGGAATAGCTCAGGAATTTGGAGGCCAGCTCGTTGTCCAGGGAGATCGCCTGAATTTTGGAGACGTTGAACTTGGCGTCCTGCGCCCAGGCGTTCATGACCGGATCGCTCAGCTCGACGCCCTGAACGACGGGCAGCATGCCCTGCGCTTCGACGACGCGCTTATGCACGTCCGGCTGGGACAGGAAGCGCATGAAGTCGATAAAGATTGCTTTCTGCTCAGGCGTCGCCCCCTTGTTCAGCCCCCAAGCGCCGCCGAGATTGGCCATGTCGATCGGGTCCGACGGGTTGCCGGGGTTCGGGAGCGAGAAATGCCCGTATTCGAAATCTTTGATGTTCTGCACGAAGCCCGGAGTGTCCCAGCTTCCGCCCAGGAAGAAGGCGGCTTTCCCGGATACGAACGCGTCGTACCAGCCCCAGTCGGAACTGAAGTTTTCTGGCCAGCCGGCTTCGACCCATTTTTTCCATTCCGCGAACATCGCCTTGACCTTCTCGCTCTTCAAGTCGATCTCGCCTGTCTTGATGCCGCGCACGACTTCCATCTGCGAAACCCTTCCGTCCGGTACGAGCGTGTCCAACTTCATCCAGTCGTCGAGGTTAAAGCCGTAATTCAACTGCCAATTGTACCAGTCGCCCTTAAAGTTCGCGACAAGCTGCTCGCTCCAGGCGATCTGTCCGCTGTCCTTGATCGTCTTCTGTGCGGCCATCAGCTCTTCCCACGTCGTCGGAACGGCCACTCCGGCTTCGTCGAGCATTTTTTTGTTATACCACACACCCGTGTTGACCGCGCCGGCTACGCCGACCATCCAGACGTCATTCGTGCCGCTCTTGCCGATCTCGAACGCGTTGGCGACGTAATCCTGCTTCCATGGCTGCTTTGTGTATGGGTTCTCTTCTTCGAAGTACGGGGTCAGAGGCTCGAGGTACTTGGCGAGCATCTGGGTCGTCTCCGGGCTGACGCCGATGCCGACGGGAGCGCCGCCGCCGATCAGCTGCGTCTGGATTGTCGTGTAATACTGGTCAAAGGCGGAGAAGATGATCTCGATGTCGACCTCTGAATGAAGCTTCTTGTAGTTTTCGATCTCCGCGTTCACCGCATCGATCGTCGGCTGATGCCACATGACCAGGTTGATCTTGCCCTTGAGCGGGGCGGCGGACGGAGCTACGCTTCCGGTTTCGCCAGCGCTCGGAGCGGATGGGGAGGCCGAAGGCGAGGCGGATCCCGCCTCGTTGCCGTTGCTGCTGCAAGCGCTCACAACAAGCATTGCCGAAAGCAGCAGACCGGCGGACCCGCTTTTCCATACTTTGTTCATACGTTAAACCCTCCGTTTATTTTTCTGATTGGTTTGTGACTACGTTGTCACATTTCCTGAGGCGATTATAAGCCTGCTCATGAATCCATGTCAACGATGAAAATGTCATATTTACTAAGAAATATTCAGCTACATCTAATGCGGAAATAAAACTCGATGCCTCTTTACACTGTGACGATCACTCGTTATAATTCGGATTATAGTGGCAACGTTGTCACATTGGATTCGCTCAACTGAGAGAAACGAGGAGGTAGCCCGCACATGGCGCTGCGTTATTTGCCCGAACCGGGTCGCATGGTGGCGGATTTGATTCCGTTCTACGATGAAGGATATTATCACGCTTATTACTTGAAAGGCTTCCGGGATGGAACGGGCTGGGCCCGGCATCATACGCCTTGGGCGCATTTGCGGAGCAAGGATCTTCTGACTTGGGAGGAGCTGCCGAACGCGCTGGAAACCGGAACGCAGACCGAACCGGACGGAGGAGCGTGCTTTACCGGCTCCGTCTATCGCGAAGGAGAGACGGTTCATATCTTTTATACCGGCTTCAGTCCCGGCCATCCGGACGGGCGCGAGCAGATCATGCACGCGACGTCCTCCGACGGAATCGCGTTCGCGAAAAATCGGGCCAATCCGATTCTGCGGGTCGGTTCAGAGCATTACGGCTACGATGAGGACTTTCGCGACCCATTCGTGTTTCGCAACGAGGAAGAGGGACGGTACTGGATGCTGTTCACTGCAGGCTGCCGCCATCCGGTCAACGGCAACCGGCGCGGGGTGATCGGCTTGGCCGTATCGGACGATCTGCAAAATTGGCGGTTCGAAGCACCGATCTATGCGCCGGACGCCTATCCGTCGCTCGAATGCCCGGACCTGTTCCGGATGGGAGACGCGTGGTACTTGTTGTTCTCCCAATTCGGGCGCACGGAATACCGGATGGCGGATTCCCCGTACGGGCCGTGGAGAAGGCCGGCTAATCCGTATTTTGACGCAGGAGATTATTTCTTCTATGCAGCGAAATCTTGCTTTGACGGCGAGGATCGTTATTTGTTCGGCTGGTGCGGGGATTTGGCGGAAGGCAAGGACGCTCCGCGCGCCATGTGGGGTGGCACTTTCGTCACGCCGAGAAAGATCGTTCGAGAGGAGAACGGGGAGCTGAGGCTGGTTTGCCCGGACATCTATGCGTCCTCCGTTACAAAATCCCATCATTTGGATTATAATGAATGCATCGCTTTATGCGGAGAATGGAACGAAAAGCCGGACGGGACGATCGCGTCGCGCCGGGCAGCGGGCTTCGCCGCGCTTCTGTGGAAGGAGGCTCCCGAAGGAATCTCCCTGCGCCTGACTGTAAGCAAGGAAGAGGGGACGGGAACCGCGGGTCTCGTCCTTCGCGCCGACGATCGTCTGGACAACGCATATATGCTCGGCCTTGATTACGGAGCGGGAACGCTTCGGCTTGAGCGGTATCGCGCGGTTCGGGCGTTCCACGGCTCGGCGCTCGACGGGGAGCGGATTTTGTGCGAGAGACCGGTTCCCGGCTTAGCTGCGGCCGGGGACACTGACATCCTTGTATTTTTGCAGGACGATATTCTGGAGGCGTTCGTGAACGGCGTGACGATGACCGTTCCCCTCCGGGATATAGGCGGGGGCGGACTGGGCCTGTACACCTCCGACGGTTCGGCGTTATTTACTCTGAAGTCATAGAAAAGGAAGATGAACTCATGGCGACAAGTCGCGAAGTGGCGGAGTTGGCCGGCGTCTCCGTATCCAGCGTGTCCAGGGCGTTCCGGGACGACGCGTACATCAGCCGCGAAGTCAGGGAGCGGATTCTGGCCGCCGCGGAGAAGCTCGGCTATACGCCCAATCTGATGGCGCGCAGCCTCAAGAGCCAGAAAAGCCGGATTATCGGCCTGGTCATCTCCGATATCGACAATCCTTTCTACTCGATCATTACGAGAATCATCGAGTCTGAGCTGAAGCGGCTTGGCTACCGGCTGCTGCTGTCCTACAGCAACGAGAACGCCGAGCAGGAGTTGGAGGATCTGAGCCTGCTTGCGTCGTCGCGAGTGGACGGCATCATTTTCACCCCGACGACGTCGAAGCACGCTTCGTTTATCCGTAATCTTAAGAAGCAGAACATCGCGCTCGTCCAGATGTACCGCACAGGCTATGCCGACATCGATTCCGTCGTTATGGACGATGAGATGGGCGCTTATCTGGCGACCAAGCATTTGCTGCAAAACGGGCATTCGGACATTCTGCTGCTGAGCGTCGAAAGCCCCATCTCGCCGAGCCGCGCGAACGGCTATCGCCGGGCGATGGCGGAGGCGGACAAGCCGGTCAACGAGGAATACGTACTTCACCTGCCTTTTCAGACGGACCTCAAGAACATTATCAAAAACAAAATCTCGCTGCTCAAGCCGACAGCCGTCGTTGCGGGCACGAATACAATCGGCATGGATGTCATCAAGACGTGCAAGGAAATGAAGTTGAGCATTCCGGGCGATTTGAGCCTGGTCATGTTCGACGACGTCGCCTGGGCGTCGCTGCTCGAGATTACGACGGTGTCGCAGCCGACGGAGAATCTGGGGCTGTGCGCTTGTCGCACGATCATGGATCGGATCGCCAAGCAGTATACGACGGAGCAGATGACGACGGTGCTGGAGCCGTTCCTCATCGCCCGGCAATCGGTACGGAATTTGTACGCGTCGCGATCGTAAATAAGGATCGTCCTTGGACCTCTCGGTCTGGGGACGATTTTTTTGCGCGGATTGCCGCGGCAAGGCTTCCCGGCTTGTGAATCAGAGCCTTTTCTGGGAAAATAGGAGGAAGTCGCAAGGTCCGGCTATTTATGCGAAAAGAGGGTTACGAAATGACGAAAACATCCGTTCACGATATGACGTTCGAAGGGTTGACCGAATGGCTCGGGGAGCGCGGACACAAGAAGTCGCGGGCTACGCTCGTATGGGAGTGGTTGTACCGCGAGCGGACGACCGATTTCGCCGCGATGAACGGCGTGCATCCGGAATGTCTGAAGACGCTGGAGGAGCATTTCTACATTGAATCGTTAAGCGAGCATTCCCGGCAGGAGTCGAAGGACGGAACGGTCAAGTTCCTGTTCCGGCTGAAGGACGGCAACCTGATCGAGACGGTGCTCATGCGCCACAAGTTCGGCCTGTCCGTCTGCGTCACGACGCAGGTCGGTTGCAACATTGGCTGCAGCTTCTGCGCGAGCGGCCTGCTCCGCAAGAGCCGGGATCTGTCCAGCGGGGAGATCGTCGAGCAGGTGATGAAGGCGCAGCGTTTTCTGGATGCCAGAGGTCAGGGGGAAGCGGTCAGTCACCTCGTCGTGATGGGCATCGGCGAGCCGTTCGACAACTACGACAATCTGGTGAAGTTCCTCGACGTCATCAAGCACCAGAAAGGGCTGGCCATCGCCGGTCGCCATATCACCGTCTCGACGAGCGGATTGGCCGACAAAATCTACAAGTTTACGGACGACGATCTGAAGGTGAACTTGGCGATCTCCCTGCATGCTCCGAACGACGAGCTGCGGACGAGAATCATGAAGATCAACAAAGGGATTCCGATCGAGAAGCTGCTCAAGGCGCTCGACTACTATTTGGAGAAATCAAAGCGGAGAGTGACGCTCGAATATATCCTGCTGAAGGACGTGAACGACCAGAGAGAGCACGCGTTGGAGCTCGCCGAGCTGATCGGGGATCGCAGGCCGCTCGTCAACGTCAACCTGATCCCGTACAATCCGGTCGATGAGCACAGCCAGTACCAGCGGACGGAGCGGCATGTCGTGAGCGAGTTTTTCGATACGCTGAAGAAGCAGGGAGTTAGCTGCAGCGTACGCTTGGAGCACGGAACGGACATCGACGCCGCGTGCGGACAGCTGCGAAGCAAGCAGATCAAGAAGGAAGCGGTCGCGAATTAACGGGACGGCGTAAAAAGGGGGCGGCGCTCATGCAGTATCGTCGATTGGGAAGTAGCGGGCTGGAGGTATCGGCGCTCGGGCTCGGCACGAATTCGTTCGGCAAGCGGGCCGACCGGGATACGTCCGTAAGGATCGTACACGAGGCAATGGACCGGGGAATCAACTTCATCGACACGGCCAATATCTACGCCGGCACGGAGTCCGAGCGCATCATCGGATTGGCGCTGACGGGGAGAAGGCAGGAGGCCGTGCTGGCGACGAAAGCCGGCCTGGTCAAGGATCAGGGGCCGAACGGACGCGGTTCCTCGCGCTTTCATCTGCAGCGGGAGCTGGAAGCCAGCCTGAAGCGGCTGAACACGGATTACGTGGATCTGTACCAAATCCATACGTTCGATCCGAACACGCCGCTGGAGGAGACGCTGCGCACGCTGGACGACTTCGTCAGCTCTGGCAAGGTGCGCTATATCGGAGCCTCCAACTACGCGGCGTGGGAGCTTATGAAGGCGCTCGGGATCAGCGGGCAGAGAGGGTACGAGCGCTTCGTGTCGACGCAGCACTGCTACTCGCTGGCTGACCGTACGCCGGAGACCGAGTTGATTCCGCTATGCCTGGATCAGGGTATCGGGATTATTCCGTACTTCCCGCTCGCGGGAGGCATCCTGAGCGGTAAGTACAGCTTGGCCGACAGGGCGCCTGCGGGTTCGCGGGCCCAGACTGATCCGAGCTTTGCGCGCTTCATGGCGGACCGCAATCTGGAGCTGGCGGATCGGGTCGGCCGCTTGGCGGCGGAGCAAGGGTGTGCGCCGAGCGCGCTGTCGCTGGCTTGGCTGATGGCTCAGCCCGCGGTCGCGACCGTCATCGTCGGCGCCACTCAAGTGGAGCAACTGGAAGACAACCTGCGCAGCGTGGAGCTGAAGCTGGACGCCGAGACGGCCGGGAAGCTGAACGAGATCAGCTCCCCGTTCCGGCACGGAGAGCCGTTCGCGCTCTATCGGCTGCCTTAAACGCGCGCTGATGAAGAGAGAGAAGCCCCGGCGGACGCCGCGGGCTTTTCCCGCAGGCTGGTTGCGATCAGAAACTGCGCCGAGTAATAGGTCAGCATGATCAGCGGCCCCGAGTAGGGGACGTCCGAGACGAACATGTTCCAGGACAGGATCGAATCCGAGGCCATGAACAGCAGGCTGCCGGCGATCGCCGTCCGGTTTCCCGTCATGATTGCGGACCAGCCCATCGTCGAGATGACGGCGACGTAGACGAGCACGGGAACGATCAAGTCCGTCTTGCCGGAGTCCGTCAGAGCTTGAACGAGCTGGCTGCCCATGACGGCGGCGAAAGCGGCGATCGGCAGCGCGGTCGCGAGCCTGAGCTTGGAGAAGCGCCACCTGCCGAAGAAAGCCGTCAAATAGAACAGATGTCCCACGAGGAAGGCGGACAAGCCGAGGACGAACCAGCGCAGTGTGCCGTCGCCGATGGCGCAGAAGAACAATCCGGCCAGCACCAGCCAATGGTAGCGCTTACGGGAATCGGCCGACAAACGATACGCGTACGCGATAATCAAGGCCATCGGAATCAGTTTGAACAGAAGCTTGATGGCTTCGGGCTCCGACGGAACGGCGAAAATGTACAGCAGTCCTGTCAGCGCGATCAGCGTGGGCAGTACGGAGGATTTGGATTTGACCAAGCGGATCTCTCCATTCATGAATGACGTTCAAGGACCAAGCATTTTTACTTTTATCTATTATACATGCGCCCCGCGCATTCCGGATATGTCAGGAGGCAATAATTATGGCAACAATAGAGGATTTTACCGCATTGGACGTTCGCATAGGCACGATCGTAACGGCCGAGCCTTTTCCCGAAGCAAGGAAACCGGCAATCAAGCTTTCCATCGATTTCGGCCCGTTGGGAATCAAGTATTCCTCCGCCCAGATTACGCGGAGGTATGCTCCCGAGACGCTTGTGGGCAAGCAGGTGGCGGCCATCGTGAACTTTCCGCCGCGGCGGATCGCGGGCTTCAAGTCCGAGGTGCTCGTACTGGGGGCGGTGCCGGAGGAAGACGACGTCGTGCTGCTGCGGCCCGACCGCGAGGTGGACAATGGCACGCCGATCGCTTAGAGGAACGGAGGACGGACGATGACTTTGCCGAATTTGCAATTGGGCGCGACCGTATTGAATATCGAGCTGCTCGTCTATCTGATCGCAGGCATCGTCGGAGCGTATGCCGTTCGTTATCAGCAGAGAAAGCATCCCGACCGCGAGCGTCAGACGGGCGATGCATGGAACGCCGTTTTCTTGTGGCTGCTCGTATGGAAGGGCAGCTTGTTCCTGTTCGATCCCGCGGGCGTCATCGCGCAGCCGCTCTCGCTCCTGTTCTTTAGCGGAGGGACACGAGGGATTTGGCTGGCTTCGCTGATCGCGCTGGTCTATCTCTTCCTGCGGAATTACCGCCGGGCGGGGAATCGGGAAGCGGTCAAGATCGCAGCCAGTTGGGGAGCCGCCATGCTCGTGGCGACGATGATCGGTTATACGGCGCTTAGTCCGATCGAGAGCAAGGGCGGCGTTCGCGTCGACCAAGCCGCTCCGGATTTCGAGCTGACGGATCTAAGCGGCAATGCCGTCCGGCTGTCGGATTATCGCGGCCAGACCGTCGTGCTGAACTTCTGGGCGACCTGGTGCCGGGTGTGCCAGGCGGAGATGCCGCACGTGGAGAAGTTCTATCAAGAGCATAAGGACCGGAATGTCGTCGTGCTGTCCGTCAACGCGACGACGCAGGAGAGAAATCCCGGACTCGTCCAGGAGTATGCGGACAAGCGGGAACTGAGCTTCCCGATCGTTCTGGACGACAGGGGAGACGTCCTCGGAGACTACGGCGTGACGGCTTACCCGACCACCTACGTGATCGATCCTTCCGGCAGCGTGAAGAGCCGCTATCTGGGAGCGTTCAGCTACGAAAGCATGAAGAGAGCCGTCAGGGGCGCGGATTAGACGTCATGCCGTCCGGAGCCGAGCGTCATTTTAACGGAATATAGATTTCGCACTCCTGATTGGCGTTATTCTGCGCTTGCGGCGCGAACGTCTCCAACCCGTACGCTTCGGGCTCGTGATCGAGCCCCTGTCTTCGAAGACGTTCCAACGCACGGAAGTAAGTTTGGTCCCGTTCTTCGCGCCTGTAGAGGCCTTGATGCGCGTAGACCGCATAGGCTCTGGCCGGAATCGTCATGCCGATCATGCCCTCGGGAATCCGGCCGAACGAGACGACTTCGGCTCCGGCCACGTAATGATAGGCAACCGAACGGCTGCGCACGGCTCCGATCAGCCTCTCCGGACCGACCGCGCCTTCAATCTCCCCTATACGCGATCGCAGCTCGGCCCATAAACCCGGAATGACCGTATTGGCCATATAGATGGCGGTGAAAGGAGCTTTGAACTCGACTCCAATCAGCCGAACAGCGGGCTTGAACAGCGTTCTCGTCGGAGGAAGCGGTCGGTCGGCCCCGATGGCGGGCGCTTTGCTGCGGTTGAGAAGGGAGTAGCCGCCGTGCCTGCCCGGTTCGGAGTACAGGGGCACGCCCATCCCGCTTAATTCCTGCAGGTACCGCAGCATTGTCCTGTAGGACACCCCGAACTCCTCCGCCAACTGCTCCGTCGTAAATTTCCGTTTTTCGTATACGACCATCATCAGATCGATCAGACGCTTCGTTTTCGTCAAGGCGATCCCTCGATTATCTGACAGTTTCTGTCATGGTTATGTACTATGATAGTAGCGTAACGCACGATATCGGACAAGGAGGAAAGCGAATTGGAACAGATCAACGATACGATCGTCGTCACCAAAGAGGCATACCGGGCTATCGGATTAAAATGGGAAGGGACGTTCGCGGAAGCCGGGGCGGGCGGGATCAGACGCATCCATGAGCAGCTGCGGGAGCGTATGCGCGAAATTCCCCAGCCTGCGTCGATGACGCATTTTTACGGACTCTCCTACCAGGCTTACCCAGGCAACGCCGGCTTCGTTCATTACGCGGTCGTCGAGACGACGGACGATGCCGGATACGTTCCGGAGGGCATGACAGCGGTAGAGGTGCCGACTCTGAGCTATGCGAAGTGCGAGCACGCCAAAGGCCAGAGCATTGACAAGTCCTATCGCAACGTCTACGAGTGGATCGAAAGACAAGGGTACGCGGCGGTGTCTCCGGGGGAATTGACCCATTGCGAGATCTACTCGCTGAGCCGCGATCCGTACGACCCGGATCCCGAATTCACGATTATGATTCCGATTGAACGATAAGAGTCGCAATGAGGCGGAGTCCGGCGCGCAAGCCGGCTCCGCTTCCATTTTTTTATCGGCTCCGACCTGGCGCAAGGGATTGGAACGCTCGGCTTCTTCGGATAGAATGAGGGTTGGCTGCCTGCGGGGGGCGTAACGCCGCGGGAATGAAGTCCGGTCATGGACACGAAGGAGAATGGACACAGATGAGCTCACTGGACAGTCTGGATTGTCTGGATTCGGCGGTCTGGACGATTGATGCAGAGATGAACGCGCTGCGTGTATCCACGGGATACAGAAGATTGCTCGGATATTCGGACGAGGAGGAGCTGCGGGATCCAAGCCTGCTGGAGGCCGCGGTGCATCCGGCGGATCTGTCGCTGTTCCGCGAACAGATGGGACGTTTGGAGCAGGGCGTCTCCGGTACGATCGAGTATCGGATCGTGCTCTGCAACGGCGACGTGAAATGGGTGCAGCAGGTTGGAATCGTACTATCCGACGGGGAACGCCGCCCGGCGCGCATTCAAGGAATCGTTCAAGATATTACGGAATGCAAAGCCAAGATCCACCGCTTGGACAGCAGATTGGCTATGCTGGAGAAGCTGCTGAGATCGGTGGACGTGGCTCTATGGTCACTGGATCAGCCGTCGGGGGAATTCACGTTCATCTCTCAGGCGATGCCGTCGATCAGCGGCTATCCGGCCTCGCGGTTTACGAATGCGCAATCCTGGCTCGATATCGTGCATGAAGACGATTTGCCGCTCATCGAGCGCTTGAAGGAGAGCACGAGGCTCGGCATACCGGATTGCTGCGAATACCGAATCCGCCACTTCGGCGGAGAGATCCGCTGGGTGCATACGAGGGTAATGCCGCAGACGGACGAGCAGGGCGATACGGTTCAGATCGACGGAGTGACGATGGACGTGACGGCGCGCAAGGTCGCGGAGGAAGAACGTCATCGGAGCGAGCAGAAATACAAGTGCATGTTCGAAAATAATTCCGACATCATATGCGAATTGGACGCCTCGGGCAACGTGCTCACCATCAATCCGGCTTGCGAGGCGACGACGGGGGAGAGAGTGACCGGCGATTTCGCGCATTTTGCGATGGAGGAAGTGTTGGGCCGGGATAACCTGCACGTTCTGACGGAATACTTCGACAAGGCGCTGCAGGGGCAGTCGATCCCGTTCGAGATCACTTCCCGCCACCGGAACGGAAGCGAGTTTTGCTGGGAAGTGAAATACATCCCGATCTATTTGAACGGGAAGGTCGAAGGGGCGTTCGTCGTCCTCAAGAACATGACGGACAGGAAGCGGATCGAGAAGGAGCTGGCCGATCGGGAAGAACAGTACAGAAGCTTGATCGAGCTGTCTCCTCAGCCGATGATCGCTCACCGGGACGGAACGTACCTCTACATGAACACGGCCGGATTTCGGCTGCTCGGGGCGAGTCCGGGAAGCGAAGAGGCGGTTCATTCGATCTACGCGATCGTGCATCCCGACGATCGGGAAGCGGTGCTCGAACGAGCGAGGAGGACGGAGGGCTCCAAGTTCGCGGGAGTGATGGAATATCGGATTATGCGAGTGGACGGCGGGATCGTCGAAGTGGAGGCTACCGAAATTTACGACGCGTACACCAAGACGACGCTGACTTTGCTTACCGACATTACCGGGCGCAGGCAGATGGAGCGCGCGCTGAGGGAGAGCGAGGAACGGTACCGCAGGCTCGTCGAGCTGTCGCCCGTCGCCATTGCCGTCTATAAGGACGGCAAGATCAGTTACATTAATCCGGCCGGGGCGGGGATGCTCGGCGTGGATATGGCCCAGTTCAAGGAGAAGGAAGAGATGCTCGACTGGGTGCATTCGGATTCCCGCGAAGCCGCGCTCCGAAGAATGGAGGATACGGAACGGCACGGATACGCGCCTCCCGGCGAGTTCCGCATTATTCGCAAGGACGGATGCGTGCTGGACATCTCGGTCGTCTCCATTTTCGATCCGGAGTCGTCCACGATCCAGCTGATGTTCGAAGATATTACGGCCAGGAAGCGCACGGAGCGCGCGCTCGTGGAGAGCGAGGAGCGTCACATTCGCTTGCAGACCAGCCTCGACCGCTTCTCTCACGACCTCTTCGGCGTGATGAAGATCAGCCAGATGGAGCGGAGGCTGATCAAGGAAGTGCGCGACGTGCTCCAGGCGCAGGACGTCAGCCTGGTCGAGACGGAGCCTACCTCGGGAGGTCTGTGCCAGATTATCGAGACGGAGTACGGCTATTCTTTGAAAATCGGAGAGATCCGCAGCAAGAGCTACGTGCTCCGTATCGCCGGGAAGCCCGCGATGCTGAACATCGCCGCCAAGCGGATATGGCTTGAGACGATCGCCCGATATGTCAGCGTGCTGTTCGACAATTTCCTGCTGATCGAGGATCTGACCAAGGAGCTGGAGCAGACGGCCGCGCAGCAAGTCGCTCCCACATGGCTGCTGCGCCTTCTGTTCAACTTGTCCGAGAACGAGCGCAAGCGGCTGTCCCAGGACTTGCACGACGCGGCGCTCCAGGAACAGATTATCTGGTATCGCAAGGTGGATGCGCTCGCGTCCCAGTACGCCATGCCCGGCGAGCTGCGCGCCCAGCTGGAGCAGATCGCGCAAGGGTTGTTGGACGTTATCTATCAGATCCGGCTTACCTGCAACGAGCTGAGGCCTCCGATGCTGAAGGAGGAAGGGCTGATCTCTTCGCTGGAGGCGCTGTGCGATACGACGCAGCTGCGCACCAACTATCGGATCGTGTTCGATTCGGCCCGTTACTCTCACGAGCTGGACGACGATTCCTTGATCAGTCTGTACCGCATCGTTCAGGAGCTGCTGGCCAACGCGACGAAGCACTCCGGCGCATCGGAAGTGCGCATCTCGCTCTCCGGCTATCCCGGACGAATACAGCTGGAATACGAGGATAACGGGGTCGGCATGGATTTGAGCGAGATGGGGGATTCTTTCAAAAGCATGGGGATTTACGGCATGAAGGAAAGGGTCCGGAGCATGAACGGAACGATTCAGTTCCATTCTTCGCCCAATCGGGGCTTGTCGATCTATATCTCCGTTCCCGCTCTGCAGACGACGGCATTATCTTAAATCGCACGACGAGGAGCGGGCGCTATGATTCGGATCTTATTGGTAGACGATCATCCGGCGGTAATGGAAGGAACGAGAAGCATACTGGAGCAGGAAGGCGACATGAAGGTGTTCTTGGCCGATTCGGCCGGCAGGGCGCTGGAGATGGCGGGGGAGTCGGCGTACGACGTGATGCTGTTCGATCTTCATCTGGCTGACAGCAACGGAATCGATCTTGCCAAGCAAGTGCTCAAGCTTCGCCCGGATGCGGTCATCCTGATCTATACGGGCTTCGAATTCAACAATCATTTCAATCTGATGATTGAATCGGGCATTAGCGGGTTTATTCTGAAGACTTCCAACGGAGAACAACTGGTGACCGCGGTTCGCTGCGCGCTGAGAGGAGAGGTTGTGCTCCCGCTCTCTCTCGTCCGGCAGCTTCGAAGAACGTCTCTTCAAGCCGTGGAGCCCGGGAGCAGAGATGCGGCGAATTTGGCGATCAGCAGCAAGGAATACGAGATTCTGAGAGAAATCGCCAGAGGCAAGAGCAACAAGGAGATCGCGGAGCTGTCGCTGATGAGCCAGCGCTCGCTGGAGTACGTGCTGACGAACCTCTTCAACAAGCTGGGGGTCAAATCCAGAATCGAAGCGGCGATGAAGGCCAAGCAGCTGGGGTTTCTGACGGATGCCGACTTGTTGCCGTAGCTCGCTCGCGAACTAGTCGTATGGTCTTGGTTCTTGGGGTCCGATTCCGAAAAAAATTTGCGGGGTTCCGCCACAGATTTTCGTGTTGCTAGTCCTAATGACCCTATTAAGATGAGGGTAGTGAAATCACGGACAATCAGAGCAACCGGGGTGGTAGGCGCATGCAAGCAATCGGGCAATCCGCGGAACGCCAGAGCTTCATCGACTTTGTCGTGGCGGGACGGAGATATGCGGTTCGGGTACAGGAGCTGCAAGACATTATCCGGCATGAAGAGATTACCCGCGTTCCGAACGCGGGGGCGCATGTCGAAGGACTCATCGTGTACCTGGGCCGAATCGTCCCCGTTCTTAATCTTCGCGGGCTGTTTCGCCTTCATGGCAGAGAGCGCGGCAGCGAGGGAAGAATCATGGTCGTGCGTCGGTTGGAGCAGACTGCCGGTCTGATGATCGACGACGTGAAGCAGGTGATCGCGTTTTCGGAGATCCAGCCTCCTCCGGATTCGATGAGGGGCGTCGAAGGCCGGTATTTCACCGGCGTCGGAATGTCGGCAGGGGAAGCGGTCGGTCTGCTGAAGCTGGACGAAGTGCTCATCCCGGAACGGGAGCGGATCGGATGAAGGAAGTCGTCAGGGAGAAAGGGAAAACCGTCGTTGTCGACGATGCTCGGATCGATCGGGCGGAGGCGTTGTCTCCGGACGATCTGATGGAGCTGGTAGGAGAGCTCATGGTCGGGCATGCCCGCATCCATCGGGTCATTCTCGAGCAGAAGAAGCGGATGACCGCCGAAGAGACGGCGGCGGAGCTCGACCGGATCGCCGATCATCTGTCCTGCGTCGTTAACGATCTTCAGGAATGCGTGCTGAAGGCGAAAATGCTGCCGGCCAGAGGGTTGTTGAGGCGCGTGGCCGGCGTTGCGGGAAAGCGCGGCGATGAAATCGGGGTAGAGCTGGAAGGCGAGGATACGGAAGTCGACGGGGATATTTTGAAGGAGCTGGAGGCTCCTCTGGCCGATTGGGTCCGCAAGCGATCCGCGGCCAAGAAGCTGAAGCTGTCGATAACGAACGAAGACAATCTGGCCGTCGTTCGGGCGTTCGCCGACGGGATCGGCCTGCCTGCCGAGGCCTCGGAACCGTTAAGAGCCGTCGCCGAGCGCTTGGGCGGGCTTATCGGCTTCGAGTCGCATGCCGGTGAGCGGGAATCCGTCCGGCTGCAGCTTCCGCTGACGAACGCGATGTTCTTCGGTCAGTTAGTGAAGCTGCACGATCAGCTCTTCATGCTTCCGATGAGCGGCATCGAGGGGGTTGCCGAAGTCCGGCACGGAGAGCTCGGCTCGTCCGGTGAAAGGCAGACGTTCCGCTGGGGAGATCGTACGCTTCCCGTCTTCTGGCCGCACCGGCTGCTGCGCATTCCGCGGGTCGCCAGCGCGAAGGAGTCGGTTCCGCTGGTCGTCGCGGGAATCGGGGAACGCAGATTCGCCCTGGCCGTGGACGAACTGTACTGGAGCCAGGAGGTCCGCATGAAGTCGCTGGGCGACTGCGTCGGAAGGGCGCAAGGAATCGCGGGATCGACGATGCTGGCCGGAGGAAAAGTCGCGCTGATTATCGATATGCGCGATCTGGCCGAACTCGTCCTGCCGGAGAGGACATAGTTTTTTCATACCCTGCACATATTTTTTTAACATTTCTATCCTATCATTCCTAATTAACGGATCAATCGCGTTGCAACATCCAAAATAATCGAGGTGCCGACAATGATTATGAAGCAGGAACCGTCGCATTTGGCGGAAATCGTATCGTTCTTTGCCCTTCATCACGGTCTGACCGAGCGGGAGCGGGAGATCGTGTACTGCTTGTCCAAACACGGATACAGCAACAAGCGGTTGGGCAACGAGTTGGGGATTACGGAGAAAACGGTCAAAAATCATATCGCCAAAATCCAGGAGAAGACGAAAGCAAGCTCGACGAGAGAGCTCCTGTCGATGGTGGTGGGGCAATTCATCGTACATTACCGCACAATGGCGGACAAGGCGATGAAGCTGGCGCTCTGAAATTATTAGAGAAGTATGAGTGAAATTAACGGGTTCTTAAAGGTTATCGGATAAGGCTGCTAATAATTATTCTCTAGAATGAGGCTCAAAACCTATTGAAGGAGACTCTCTAGATGTCCAAGCCGACGCCGACAACCTTAAACCTGTTCAGGAAATGGAAAATCCGAAAGCTGTCCACCCGCTTGTCGCTGTCGACGCTGGTAATCGCGTTGGTCATTATCGCGGCGATGTCTCTGGCCCTGTTCATCCCGAACTCCACGCTGTTCAAGAAGCAGATCGACCAAGAGCTGGAGCTCAGGACGCAAGAAATCGCTCTTCGCATGGATGCGGACCTTCAAGGCAAGCTGACGAAGCTGGAGACGCTTGCGGGCATCGGCAGCTATATCGATGCCGATCCGGCCAGGCATATGGAACTGACGACCGCGTTTATGCAAGAGAACCCCGAGTTCCAAGGGTTGGTATTCTCGTTCGATTTCAGCGGGAAAAACGGAATCACGAACACGGGGGACAAAGTCGATTTGTCCAGCCGGGCCTACGTGAAAATTGTGGAGCAGGGGAAGTCCTCGATCTCTGATCCAGTCGTCTCCGCCCTCGACTCCAAGAGCCTCACAGTAGTTCTCGCCGTTCCGCTTATCAAGGATGGCCAGCCGTTCGGTTTCTATGCGAGCGGATACCCGATCGAGGAAGCGACCCGAATTACGGGCGAAGCGAAGATCGGAGATACGGGATACGCGATTCTGCTCGATACGTCGGGCAACGTGGCCAGCCACCCGGACCCTGCGCTCGTCATGAAGAGAACGGTCTACGACATGAATCTCCCCGCCGTTACGGAAGCGTTCGACAATTCCCGGAAGGGCGTTAACGCGAGTTATTCGTACGAATATAACGGAATCAAGAAGATCGGCTTCTCCAGCTCGCTGAAAACCGGCTATGTCGTGCAGCTGTCGGTGCCGGAGCAGGAATTGATGGCGCCGATTACGCAGATGATGCGGACGACGATCGGAGTCGCCGTCATCGTTACGCTGCTTACGCTCATCGTGACTTACTTGTTCGCGAAGAGCGTCGTGAAGCCGATCGTTTACATAACGGGCATTGTGCGGCAGCTCGCCCAAGGCGATCTGAGGCCGCGGCTTAAAGTGAAAACCGAGGACGAGCTCGGCGTTCTGGCCGACAACATGAACGGAATGCTCGATTCCCTATCCGCGATGATCGAACAGGTCAACGACGCATCGGGAAGCGTGGCTTCGTCCGCGGAGGAGATTTCGGCCAGCACGGACGAAGTCGCCAAGGGCAGCGTCGACCAGGCCGATCGCGCGAGAACGATGGCGAACCTGTTCGAGAGTCTGGAAACTTCCATTCAGTCGGTGGCGTCCAACGCCAATCTGGCGAAGGAGTATTCCGAGGAAGCGGTCCAGATCGCGGAGGAAGGCACCGAGATCATTACCCGTTCCATCGGCAAGATGGAGCAGGTGAACGAGCAGATGAAGCATCTGGAACGAGACTCCAGGCAGATCGGAGACATCATCGAAGTGATCGACGGCATCGCGGAACAGACGAATCTGCTCGCGCTGAACGCGGCGATCGAAGCGGCCCGGGCGGGCGACCAAGGGCGCGGCTTCGCGGTCGTCGCCGACGAGGTCCGCAAGCTCGCCGAGCGCAGCGGAGACGCGACGAAGCAGATTACGGAGATTATTAGCGGCATGCAGGGCAGCACGACGAAATGCGTGGAAGCGGTCAGCGAAGGGGTGGAGCATTTCGCACGCACCCGCGAATCGTTCGAGGGCATCGTGCTGAAGGTCAACGAAACTTCGCAGAAGGTCGGCCATATTGCCGATTCCAGCATCGCTCAGACGACGAGCGCCTCCAACGTGCTGATGACGATCGAGTCCGTAGCGTCGATCAGCGAGCAGGCCGCCGCCGCGGCGGAAGAGACCGCGGCCGCGTCGCAGGAGCTGGCTATGCTGGCCGAGAAGCTGTACGATTCGGTGGAGACGTTCAAATATAAGTAAGCGATCAGCTATTTTTCAAGATTTTCTCGGCTGCGCCGGGAACGAGCCGGTTGAGCCACAGGAGCAGCTTTACTTTGCCGATGGGGATTTCCAACCGGTTGTTCCCGTAACAGGTCCAGAATTGGTCGGCGAGCTGATCGGCCGTAATTTTGTTCCGGCCTCTGCCTGCGGTCATGGCGGTATCGACGACGGGCGGGATGACCTCGAACACTCGAATGTTCGTCGACTCCAGCTGGTATCGAAGCGCCTTCGTAAACAAGCGAAGGCCCGCCTTCGTCGCGCAGTACACGGGAGCGGATTTCTTCGGGACGATCGCGAGTCCGGAAGTGACGTTCACGATGGCGGCTTCGTCCCGGCGGGAGAGCAGCGGGAGCAGCCCGGATACGAGCCGGACGGGCGACGTCAGGTTGACGGCGATTTCGCCCGGGATGCGCGGGTCCGGAGCCGGCGTTTTCCCGGAGGCTGCTTGAGCGTCGGCGAAAGAATAATTGAATTGGATGCCGGCGTTGTTGACCAGCACGCTGAGCTCGGGATGTTCGGCGTATAGACGTTCGACGAGCCGATTCGTCTGCTCCTCGTTCCCGAGATCGCAGACGCAGGTCGCCGCGATGCCCGGATATCGGGCCTTCGCCTGAGCGAGCTTCGTCTCGTCCCTGCCGACGAGTATGACTTGATTGCGGTGGCGGACGAAGCGTTCGGTCAAGGCAAGCCCGATGCCCGCTGCCCCGCCGGTGATGAGTACCGTATGGCCTGATAGGCGCATTTGCGCAACTCCCCTTCCTTTTACTCCAATGTAAAAGCGGAAGGGGAGTTTTTCATTAACCTAGGTTAATTTCCTGCGAATTCGGCTCAGAGCTACAGGGGTGATTCCCAAGTAAGAGGCCACGTGATATTGAGGAATGAGAGTCTCGAGCGGGCCATAACGCTCCAGAAACTTCAGATATCTGGCTTCGGCGGAGAGCAGAAGGAATTCGCGTTCCCGCAGCTCCTTCTTCATGTACAGCTGTTCGACGAGGATGCGGCCAAGCCGTTCCCAGCAAGGATGCCTGTCGTAGAGGGCGCGGAAGTCGGAATACCGGACGGTCAGCAGCAGGCTGTCCGCGAGAGCCTGTATGGAGAAATGGGACGGAGAACCCGCCAGCAAGGCGCCGTAAGAAGCGACGAAATCGTGGGCCGAGCAGAAGCTCTTATTGAACTCGCCGCCGTCCGGAGTGGCGTAATACAGGCGGAACAGCCCCTTCGCGCAGAAGGCGATGGCGTCGACGGGTTCGTTTTCCCTGACCCAGTGCGCGTTCTTCGCGACGGTCTGGATCGAGCACAACTTTCGGAAAGCCTCCCATTCGTTCTCCGGAATAGGGGCGATCTGCTGCAGTCTGGCGTAAGCCGATTCCCATATCGAATCCATGTCCGCTCCTCTTTTTGCCCAGCGAGTTGATCGTGTTGTGTTATTCGTCGCGGGAGGCGGGGATTCCTTCATGCGGGCCGGCCGCTTACGTCCGTTCGTCCCGATGCGTCTTCCCCGGGTAGTACATGCGGCTTTCCTCCGGCGTTTCGTTTCTCTTCGCGGTGATTTCGGCGGGCGTAAGCTTGAATACGGCCGTCCGGCTGCCGAGCGAGGAGACGTATTTCTCGACATGGGCTCGGGACAACGGCTGGTCGTAGTAGTCGGGGACGTATTTGTCCAGCATGGCCTGCATGGCATCGGTCGCTTCCTCCAGGTCGGCGACTGGTGCGGCGGTTCCGAAGAGCATGACGCTCATATAAGCGGTATCGGTATGGGCCGGTACGGGAGCCGTGATCGTGCCGAGGTCCTCGCAGACGGTGAAGCAGGCTTGGGCGTTGCGGCGCAGCATATCGACTTTGCGTCCTTCCGCGGCGCCATGGAAGTAGACCGAGCCGTTCGTCCAGACGTAGTTCAGGGGGACGACATAGGGGGAGCCATCGGCCGATAAGCCGAGAAAACCGGTTCTCGCCCCGGACAGGAAGCGGTCGATCGCGTCGGCATCGGTGCACGCCAGCTTAAACATTCGCATCGGAATCATGGTCTGTCGCTCCTTGGGTTAGTTGTGTTACACTCATTGTACGAATCGCCTGACAGGGTTAAAAGGGACAGAAATAATCGTTTTGCAAGGGACAGATGGAGGAAGCGGATGATCGGATTATCGCCGCTGCTGGACAGGGAGAGCGAGGTTCCCGTCTACAAGCAGCTATACCGGTACATACGGCGGCAGATCGAATCGGGTCAATTGAAGGAGAACGACAGGCTTCCGTCGATCCGCCAGCTGTCCGCGCACCTGTTGATCAGCAAGAACACGGTGGAAACCGCATATGAGCAGCTGCTCGCCGAAGGCTACGTGCAGAGCAAGCCGAGAAGCGGGCTGCTCGTGCTCCCGATCCAGCCGATGGCGGAAGCTGCGGACCACTCTCATTCGGCAACGGAGAGCGCTAAGGACTCCGTTGCCGAGACGGCGGGAACGGTCATCGACTTCCAGTACGGAGACGTAGCGCTGGAGAAGTTTCCGCTCGCCGCTTGGAAGAAATGCCTGACGGAAGCGTTGACCGGTAATCGCCGTCAAGTGCTCGGGTACGGGGCGCTGCAAGGGAATGGGGAGCTTCGCCGGGAGATTGCCCGTTATCTGTACGCCGCCCGCGGGATCTTATGTTCTTCGGAGCAGATCTTCCTCGCCGGCGGAACGCAGCAGGCGGTCAGCCTTCTGTGCCAGCTTCTGCTGTCCGCCGAGGCGCCGTTCGGCATGGAGGACCCCGGCTACGACGGCGTGAGAACGGTGCTCGCCAACCACCGGATGCCTCTCGTTCCGATTCCGGCCGACGCGGAAGGGCTTGACGTGGAAGCGTTGAGGAGAAGCGGGGCCAAGGCGGTCTACGTGACTCCCGCCCATCAGTTCCCGCTCGGAGGCGTCATGCCCGTCGGCAAGAGGAGCCGGCTCCTGCAATGGGCGGACGAGGCGGACGGCATCATCTTGGAGGATGACTACAACAGCGAGTTCCGCTACCAGGGCCAGCCCATCCCTCCGTTGAAAGCGATGGACGCCGGGGATCGGGTCGTCTATCTAGGCACGTTCTCGAAGTCGTTCCTGCCTGCGGCGAGATTAAGCTTCCTGGTGCTGCCCGCGCGGCTGTCGGGCGGCTTTCGGGAGCGGCTCGGGACGTACAGTCAGTCGGTGTCGCCGATCATTCAGCAAGCGGCGTTCCTGTTCATGAAGGAAGGTCACTACGACAGGCACGTTCGCAAAATGAGAAAGCTGTATCAGAGCAGGAATAAAACGCTGATCGCCGCGATACAACGGGAGATGGGAGACCGCGTCGAGACGATCGGCCGGAAGGCCGGACTTCATCTGCTGGCGGACGTTCGCGGCAGGGATTGCGCCGAATTGATCGAGAGCGCGGCGCTATGCGGGGTGAAGGTGTATTCGCCAAGGAGCCATTGGATGAATCCGGAGAGCTGCCCGTCCTCGTATGTGATGCTCGGTTTCGGCGGAGTGTCCGAGGAGGCGATCGTCGAAGGAGTCCGACGGCTGAAGAAGGTTTGGTTCATAAGAGACGGAAGTGACGATAAGAGGGAGGAACGGGGTTAATGGGAAAACAATTCGAAGCGCTGCTGCCGGAGCATGAGGCCTTTATCGCGAAGCAGCATATTTTCTTTGTCGGCTCGGCGCCGCTGTCCGAGGAAGGGCATGTCAATCTGTCTCCGAAAGGGTATGACTCTCTGCGCGTGCTGTCTCCGAACCGCGTGGCCTATCTGGATTTGACGGGAAGCGGCAACGAGACGAGCGCGCATATCCGGGAGAACGGAAGAGTCACGATTATGTTTTGCGCGTTCGAAGGGCCGCCGAATATTATGAGGCTGTACGGCAAGGGGACGGTCGTTCTCCCCGGAACCGCCGAGTGGGAGGAACTGTACCCGCTATTTCCCCCGATTCCGGGAGCGCGGCAGATCATTGCGGTGGACTTCGATAAGGTTCAAACGTCGTGCGGATTCGCGGTGCCGTTCATGGCTTACGAGAAGGAGCGGGATACGCTGCGCAAATGGGCGGCGCATCAAGGCGATGACGGCTTGACCGGATACTGGAAGCAGAAAAACGTTCAGAGTCTGGATGGGCTGCCGACACCGCTGGGAGAAGCTTTGGTCAGAGAATAGTCTCTCTTCGGGACGATGCCGGTACTCGCACGAAGGAGTCTAAAGTGCATCGGGGTTGGATATACGGTAGAATGGAGATAAGAAAGCAGATTGGAGCTGTAAACGATGGCGAACGATGAAGTGATCCTGACCAAAGAAGGATTGGACAAATTACAAGCCGAGCTTGATGATCTTAAATACGTGAAGCGCAAGGAGCTGGCCGCCCGCATCAAGCTGGCGATCAGCTACGGCGACTTGAAGGAGAACAGCGAGTATCACTCGGCCAAGGACGATCAGGCGTTCATGGAGACGAGAATTCTCGTGCTGGAGAAGATGCTGCGCAACGCCAAGGTCGTCGGCGAAGGAGACATGGACAATTCCCACGTCCACGTCGGTTCGACCGTTGTGCTGAACGACATCGAATTCGACGAACGGATCGAGTATCGGATCGTAGGCCCGGCCGAGGCGGACGTCAACGAGAGCAAGATTTCGTACGAAAGCCCGCTGGGCAAGGAACTGATCGGCAAACGCGTAGGCGACATCGTCAGCGTGGAGGCGCCGGTCGGCGTCGTCAAGTACGAGCTGCTTGAGATCAAAGCGGGATAAAAACGAGGGGTTGTGCCCTAAGTCGTCTGTCTAGATGACTAAGGGACGGCCCCTCGTTTTTCTGTGCCTCTGTCTTAATCCGCGAAATCAGAAGTTGGGACGGCCCATTTTCCCCGCCTGGAAATCCTTGAACGCTTCCACCAGTTCCTCGCGGCTGTTCATGACGAACGGACCGTGCATGAAGACGGGCTCGTCGATCGGCTCCCCACTCAGGAAAATGATCACTGCATCGTCGCTTAACCCTTCGACGGAAATTTCTCCGCCCTCGTTTCGGAACAGCGCGAAGTCCCCTTCCGTCACCGTCGTTTCTTCGTTGATCTGCACCGTTCCGCGCAGCACCAACGCGCCCGTATTAAAGTTGGCCGGAAGCTCGAAGCTTGCTTTGCCGCCTTTGGTCAGCGCCATATCGAACAGATGGATCGGCGTGAACGTGCTTGCCGGGCCTTTGGTGCCATTGTACTCCCCGGCGATGACGCGCACCTTGCCGCCGTTGTCCGGCAGGTCGACGCAGCCCATTTTGTCCTTCGTCAGCTCCTGATATTTCGGCGGATGCATTTTGTGTTCGCGCGGCAAGTTGACCCATAGCTGAATCATCTGGAACAAGCCTCCGCGTTTCGAAAACTCTTTCTCGTGATATTCCTTGTGGAGCAGGCCGGAGCCGGCGGTCATCCATTGTACGTCCCCGGGACCGATAACGCCATGGCTGCCGTAGTTGTCGTGATGCTCGATATGCCCTTCGTACGCGATCGTCACGGTTTCGAAGCCGCGGTGCGGGTGGGCGCCGATGCCCTTGACCGAATCCGATGGCGGAAACTCGTAAGGGGCGTTATAGTCCATCAAGAGGAAGGGGCTGAACTTCGCTCCGAAATCCTGGCCGGATGGGAAGTAGTTGGACACTCGGAACCCGTCTCCGACCATATGGAACGGCGCCCCCCGATACGTGCCTTGGATGCTGCGGTAAGCTGTCATCATGAATCTCTCCTCTCTCGAATTAAATCTTAAATTAATAAATCTTAATTTTAAGATATATGATCTCGACGATTTCGTCAAGCCCCCCTCGTGACCGCGCCAATAGAGCCGTGACGTGGGCTAATTCGTCGCCAACGTCCCGTGCCAGCGCCCGTAGTACCGCCCCACGAGCCAATCCGCCGCCACCGTACTGTCCATCCGCCGTCAACGTTTGTTGCTTTTTCGTGTGATCGAAGTCACACGGCGCCGGAGGAGCGGTGCCTATACTGGAATCATTCGCATTTACAGAAAGTGAGGAGACAACATGTTAAGTCAACAAAGCATTGCCATCATAAAATCCACGGTTCCGGTGCTGGAGGTTCACGGCACGGCGATTACGAAGCGCTTCTACCAGATGATGTTCGCCGAGAATCCGGAGCTGCTCAATATTTTCAACCACGCCAACCAGAAGCAGGGCAGGCAGCAAACCGCGCTTGCCAACGCCGTCTACGCGGCCGCGCTGCACATCGACAAGCTGGAAGCGATCCTTCCGGTCGTCCGCCAGATTGCGCACAAGCACCGCAGCCTGGGCGTGAAGGCCGAACATTATCCGATCGTCGGCAGGAATCTGCTGGCCGCGATCAAGGACGTGCTCGGAGACGCGGCGACGGAAGAAATCCTGAACGCTTGGGCGGAAGCCTATGGCGTCATTGCCGACGTATTCATCAGCGTGGAAGCGGAGATGTACGAACAGTCGGAGAAGCAGCAAGGAGGATGGGCCGGCTTCCGAACGTTCAAGGTGGCCAAGAAGGTCCGGGAGAGCGACGTCATAACGTCCTTCTATCTTGTGCCGCAGGACAGCCAAGGAATCGCCGAGTACGAGCCGGGGCAGTATATCAGCATCAAGCTGGACATTCCCGGCGAGTCCAACACCCATATTCGCCAGTACAGTCTGTCGGACGCACCCGGCAAGCCGTATTACCGCATATCCGTCAAGCGCGAAGACGCGTTCTGGGATCGTCCGGCCGGCAAAGTATCCTGCTACCTGCACGAGCAAGTCGACGAAGGAAGCACGCTGTTAGTGTCGGCTCCTGCAGGGGATTTCACGCTCGATACGGAGGATGGCCGTCCCGTCGTCCTCATCAGCGGAGGCGTAGGACTGACTCCGATGGTCAGCATGCTGAACACGCTCGCCGAGAGCGGTACGAGCAGACAAGTTACCTTTATCCATGCGGCTCGGAACGGGGATGCGCACGCCATGCGGAAGCAGGTGGAGGAACTGGCCGCTCGTCATCCGAACGTTAGCGTCCATTGGTGCTACGAGCAACCGACGGAGCAGGATCGGGAAGGACGCGTATACGGCAAGGAGGGCTACATCGACTTGCCATGGCTGCAGTCGCTCGTCCCGACCTCCGATGCATGTTTTTATTTCTGCGGGCCTGTGCCGTTCATGAAGACCGTCTATCGGATGCTGAAGGAATGGGGCGTGTCCGACGAGGATGCGCGTTACGAATTTTTCGGTCCGGCCGGCAGCTTGGCTTCCGCCTGAGACCGGAGCACCCGATTGACCGTTTCCCGTCTTAAGCCGACGAACTGCGCGATTTCGTCCTGGGTAAGCAGTTCGGTAAGCGGAACGTCCTTGAAATAGGAGGCAAACCAGTCCCGAAGCTTGCGCAGCTTGTCCGCGGGCGCGACCTCCGTCAACTGGTCGATTCGTTTCTGCATCATTCTTAGCTTATCCTGAAGAAGAAGGGCGATGTCGCGGCATTTGCCGGGATTGGCTTCGAGGTCACGGTACCACGCCGCGGCGGGAAGAACCTCTACTTCGCAAGTGACGAGCGCGATAGCCGTGCCGTAATTCGGGTTCGGACTGATCAATGAATGATGCGGGATGATTTCGTTCGGGACGATGATGTTGACGAGCGTGGGCGTTCCGTCCTCGTGAAGCCTGACGATTTTCAGGAGCCCGCTGACGAGACGATACAGAGATCCCGAATCCCCTTGCCGGAACAGGATCTCGCCTTTATGCAAAATCATGATCGCATGAACTCCTTCGTGCTATTCGGAGCGGAAGCCGTGTCACGGGCTTCTCGCTCTTTTTTGTCCATTATATCAGGTGCGGCGCGATGTGATACAATCGGAGCAAACAAAGAGACGGGAACGATACGCGGATGGAAAAAACAATCGGTTGTCTTCACGCCCACCACTCCAATATCGGGCACATCGACCGGACGTTGGCGGGACTTGGAGCGGAGCTGCTGCACTATGTCGATCCCGGCCTGGTACGCCGGGACTCCCGGGACCCGTCTTTTCGGCGGGAAGATGTCCGCAGGCGCGTCCGGGAACAGGTCGAGTGGATCGGGCACAGCGGCGCGGACGCGATCCTCATCACCTGTACCCAATATATCGCGGCGCTTCAGGAAGATCGTCCTTCGACGCCCGTTCCGGTCGTGGGCATCGATGAGCCTTTCTTCGATTCGGTATGCGGCTTCGAGGGGCCGCAGCTGCTGCTGTTCACGAATCGGGCGACGGTGGAAGGGACGATGGCGCGGCTGCAAGCGTACGCATCCGCAACGGGGCGGCGGCCTGATGTGGATGCGCGGGTATTGGATGGTCTATTCGACCTTGTGATGCGGGGAGAGCAGGAGCGGCATGATCGCGAGCTCTTCGAACGTATTCGGGAGCAAGCGGCATCCGAACCGGGCAAGAGACTGTCCGTTGCCCAATTGTCCATGACTGCCGCGGCGGACAGAGCCGGTTCCGAGCTGGGCGCCCCGATCGGCCATGCACTGGAGAGCCTGGCTGCTCGGATGAAAGAAACGCTCCGAAGGTAAATCATGCTATAATAATGATCAGGCAATTGAGGGGTTCATTCACATTAATCGAAGCGAGGTTTGTTCATGGCTTGGGAAAATAAAATCGCGACTACGCTGCAGTGGACGAAGGAAATTTCCAACAGGGAGCAGAAGGAAGCGGTTGCGGCGAAGATCGCCGAACGCGTGCGGGACGGGGACGTCATCGGCGTCGGTTCGGGCTCGACGTCGTACCTGGCGCTGCTGGCTATCAGCAAGAAGGTGAAGGAGCAGAAGCTGAACGTGCTGGCGATTCCGACGTCCCACGAAGTGTCGCTGACCTGTTCGATCATGGGGCTGCCGACCTCGACTCTGCTGAACGCGAGACCGGACTGGTATTTCGACGGCGCGGACGAGGTCGATCCTAACAAAAACCTGATCAAGGGCCGCGGAGGCGCGATGTTCGCGGAGAAGCTGGTCATGAAGAGCGCTCCCGAGAGCTATATTCTCGTCGACTCCTCGAAGTTCGTCTCTTACCTGGGGGAGAAGTTCGCTGCGCCGATCGAGTTCGATCCCCGCGCGGTGAATTTGGTCGAGACGGAGTTGGCCAAGCTGGGCGTTAAAGACGTGCAGATGCGGATGGCGGTAGCCAAGGACGGCCCGGTCATTACCGAGGCCGGCAACTTGATTTTGGACGTGCGGTTCAACAAAATCGAGGACGGCTACGAGAAAGAGATCAAGTCGATTCCGGGCGTCATCGAATCCGGCCTGTTCATCGGCTACAACCCGGAGATTCTGACGACCTAAAGCCGGAGCAGGGCGAACGAGACCATTGTCGAAGCGAGGAGTCTGTTCATGGGCGCAAGAGAGATTACGGTTCCGACCGATCTGTGCGATACCGCCGGAAGGCTGTCCCCGGATAGCGTCGGCTGGGCGAGGCATCCGATTATTCGTTCCAACGTCGCCGGGAGTCCCCTTCGCAAGAAGAAATGGAACTATTGGTGCGTCACGAGCCCCGAGCTGCTGTTTTCCGTCACGATCTCTCATCTGGATTATGCGGCGGTTCTGTTCGTTTACGCGCTGAATTTGAGGACGCTGCGTTTTCGGGAGAAGACAGTGCTTGCGCCTTTCGGAATCGGCTGTCGGATGCCCGATGAGGTGAACGCTTCGGTTCGTTACGACGGCAAGGAGCTGGCGATATCGTTCGAAGAGCTTGGGAACGCGACGAGAATCAAGGTGGAGGCTCCGAATTTCGGAGGCCGAGGCCGGGCTCTGTCCGCGGATCTGCTCGTTCGCCGACCGGAAGGGCACGAGACCCTGAACGTAGTCGTGCCTTGGAGCAAGACGCGGTATCAGTTCACTTCCAAGCAGGAGGCGCTGCCCGCCCAAGGACAGGTCCGTTGGGAAGAAGAGACGTACGAGCTGTCGGAAGACGAGTCGTTCGGCTGTCTGGACTTCGGCAGAGGCAAGTGGCCTTACCGCGCGAACTGGAACTGGGCGGCGGCTTCCGGCAGATCGACCGGGGGCCGTACGGTGGGCCTGAACCTCGGCGGACAGTGGACGGACGGAACCGGCCAGACGGAGAACGGGTTCGTCGTGGACGGACGACTGTCCAAAATCCATGAAGACATCGTCTGGACGTACGATCGCGGCCGCTACATGGACCCTTGGACGCTTCGGACGGCGGGCTCGAACCGGGTGTCGCTCGTCTTCGAGCCGCTGTTCGAGAGAACAGCGAAGACGAACGCGCTGATTATCCGGTCGGAAGTCCATCAGATGATCGGAACGTTCCGGGGCAGCCTCGTCGCCGACGACGGGGAGACGATCGAGATCGACGGACTCCTCGGCTGGGCGGAGGATCATTCGGCCAGTTGGTGATATTTTCGCAAACGCATGAACCTTATATTCCGACACAGCAAGCCGACTCCGATGAACGACAGGGTCGGCTTATTTGTTTTCACTGGAGGCGTTGAATCGTTCATGAAAAGGAAAATCGCATTCGCAGCGTTGGCGCTATCTCTGATAGCGGCTGCAACGGCGGTCGCCAGCGACTCGCTTAAGTACAAGGACATGCCTGTAAGGAAGTTGATCTGGAACGGGAAACCTGTGCAGAGCAAGGATGTTCCGGTCGTCGTGATGGACGGTCGAGCGATGATCCCTGCGTATTTGTTGCGATCCGTCGGATATTCCGTTACCTCTTCGGGCGATAAGGTTGTTGTGGAGTCGGAGGACAGGGATCGGAAATACTTAAACAATATAGGGATATTGAACTCGTTCAACAAGCTGCTAACGGGGCTGAGAGAGTTGGACGGAGATCTCTTATTGACTGCTGTCGGGCGACAAACGGATGGAGGGGAAATTGGCAAAGAGACTGTAAAAGAGATTAATGAACGGATGAACGCTTTGCAGCAGGAGTATGCGGAAAAATCCAAACGGTTGGATGAACTCATGCCGATCATTGACTATCCGAGCGCCATCCCTAACGGATCTGCTGAAACCATGAATTTATATCGGCAAACGGTCGAGAGTTGGACGAAGTACGCGGCGTCAGGCTCCGAAGAAGATTTGAACGGGTTTCTATCGCTCCTTCGAGAAGCACAGCGAGCGCTTAAGTCTGCTCAACTGGCCGTTGACGATTACGCCAACAAGAACTTTGCAAAACTAGAGCAGTGAGGTCTATCGAAAAAAATACCGTATATGCAACAGACCCGGCTCCGCTCCCCAATTGGACGCAAGCCGGGTTCTTTTTTTACGACCGATTCCGCAAGTAATCCAAAATCATCCGCTGCAAGATTTCAAGCTGCCGTTCCGCTTCGAGATCCGACACGAACGTAAGGATGTTGTTCTGAAGCGACAGCTTCCGTGAGAAAATGCCGAATACGTTAATGATCGTCGTTAACGTCTCGGCGACAGGAACGTCGGAACGGATCGAGCCGTCACGTTGGCCTTCCTGGATGATCTTGCTGTATTCGCGCGACGTTGCCCGGTAAATCTCGTTAAAGCTCTCGATGTCCTCCAGCGGTTCCAGAGAATGCGCCGCGTAGCTCTCGAAATCCTCCATGAACTTGATGTTCGGATTGTCCGGCCGCTTCACGTCGGCGATGAAATAATCCATCAGCCGTTCGATTTTCTCCAGCGCCGTTCCCGGCTCCTCGGTCACCTTCCGGAAAGCTTCGAACGTCAGTTCCGTCCGTTTGGCCGCGACGGCGACGACCAGCTTCTCCTTTTTCGGGAAATACCGGAACAAAGTAGCGATGCCGATATTCGCCTCCTTGGCGACATCCTGCATCGTCGTTTTCTCGATTCCCTTCTGGACGAATACGGTCGTAGCGGCGTCTACGATAGCGATTGCGCGCTGTTCCTTACCGTCGTTTCTCTCCTGCTGATACCTCGATTTCGGATCCATTTCCGCTCAAACCTTCCCTGTCGACTCAAACTCAACGTATGAGTAATTATAAGCGTTCGCCCTCTTCCAGCTCAAGGAGGGTTTGAATTCTTTCTTATCAATGATATAATATGAATCATAGTGATAGTTTAACTATCATTATCTCGAGAGTTCATGAACGAATCGGGAGACGGGAGGCGATCGGCACATCGGAGGCGGTATCGTTCAACGGTTTCGCCGCGAAGGGAAAGCGTTTCCAATATTGGGTTGCGTGCAGACAAGCCATTCACGATTCGAAAATACAAGCAGCATGACAAACAAAGGAGATGCGTAAACATGGGAGTACTGGACAACAAAGTAGCGATCGTAACGGGCGCAGGCAGCGGCATGGGGCGCGAAGAGGCGCTGTTGTTCGCGAGGGAAGGCGCCACCGTCGTCGCTACCGATATCAACGAGACTGCCGTGCAGAATGTCCTCAAGGAGATTGAAGCGGAAGGAGGTCAAGGAATCGCCTTCGCCCATAACGTGTCCTCCGAGGAAGAGTGGAAGCGGGTCGTGGACGCCGTCGTCGGCAAGTACGGCAAAGTGGACGTCCTCGTCAACAACGCGGGCATTTCGCTGGCGGCCGGACTTCTGGAGACGACGATCGAGCAATGGAACAAGGTCATGAACATCAACTTGACCAGCGTGTTTCTCGGCATGAAATATGTCATTCCGCACATGCAGGCGAACAAAGGCGGATCGATTGTCAACATCTCCTCTATTGCCGGTCTGACCGGAAGCAGCGGCGCGGGCGCGTATACGGCGTCGAAAGGCGGCGTGCGCATGCTGACGAAAGCGGCGGCGGTCGACTTCGGCAAGGACAACATCCGCGTCAACTCCGTGCATCCGGGCTTTATTGAGACGCCGATGAGCGCCGAGTTCGTCAACAACGAACAGATGCTGCAATGGTTCCTGATGCAGACCGCGCTGCCGAGAGTCGGCCAAGCGTCCGAAGTCGCGCAAGCGGTGCTGTTCCTGGCTTCCGACGCGTCGTCCTACCTGACCGGAATCGAGCTGCCCGTCGACGGCGGCGTCACCGCAAAATAACGAACCCCGACAGCGAGAGGAGACGATGCAAATGCCAGCGAATAAGCCGAAGCAATGGGACCGCGAAGTGGACGTAGTCGTAATGGGGACAGGGGGAGCGGCGCTCGTGTCCGCGATATTGGCCCACGACCAGGGCGCGAAGGTGCTGATTATCGAGAAAGCGGATCAGATCGGCGGAACGACCGCCTTTTCCGGAGGCGTGCCGTGGATTCCGATGAACCGCTATATGAAGGAAGCGGGCATCGAGGACTCGCGGGAGGAGGCGCTGAAGTACGCCAAGCGTCTGACCGGAGGCAAGGAACCGGACCCCGAGCTGGTCGAGACGTTCATCGACAACGGCTACAAAATGATCGACTATCTGTACGAGCATACGCCGGTCAGATTTTCGATTCCGAAAGGGTATCCCGAGTACTACGCGACTCTGCCCGGGGGCAAGCCGACGGGCGGACGCTCGCTCGATCCGGTGCCGTTCGACATGAACCAGATCGGGGAGTGGGCGTACAAGGTGCGCAACAATCCGGCTTTCCCGCCTCTGACGCTGGAGGAGGGAGGAGCGGTTGGCGGCATAGACTTCGTGAAGATCGCGGAACGGATGGAAAATAACATCGTGACGATGGGACGTTCCTTGATCGCTTCGCTGTTCAAGGCGGCGCTCGATCGCGGCATCGAGACGTTGACCGGAACGCCGGGCAAGGAGCTTGTCCTGAACGACGCGGGCGAAGTGATCGGTCTCGTCGCCGAGCAAGGCGATTCCAAGCTGTACATCGGCGCGCGCAAAGGGGTCATTCTCGCTTCCGGCGGCTTCGAATGGAATAAGGAGCTCGTGAAGGCTTTCTTGAAGGCCGAGGTCACGCATCCGCTCTCTCCGGCGGGCAACGACGGGGACGGCCTTGTCATGGCGATGGAGGCGGGAGCGGCGCTGGCCAACATGAGCGAGGCGTGGTGGTATCCGGCGATGCAGGACCCGACGTTCGAGTACGAGGATCGCGTCCTCAATCAGCTCGGAGGGGGACGCATGGGTCCCAACAGCATCATTGTCAATCGCCATGGGAAACGTTTCGTCCATGAGGGCGTGACGTACAACGATATGCCGAAGGCGTTCTACGAGTATGATCCGGTCGCTTTGGAGTGGCCGAACGAGCCTCCGGTGTGGATGATTTTCGACCAGCAGCTGAAGGATCGCACGATGATCGTGACGATGATGCCGGGCGAAGACGCTCCCGATTGGGTGGACCGAGCGGACAATCTTCGGGATCTGGCCGCCAAGATCGGGGTCGACCCGGACGGGCTGGAGCAGACGGTCGCCAGATGGAACGAGAACGTGCGTCAAGGCGCGGACCCGGACTTCGGCAGAGGGACGACCTTCTTCGAAAACCTCGGCGGCGGAGGAGGCAATTCGGAAGCGAACCTCGGGACGATCGAGCAGGCTCCTTTCTACGCGCTTCCGGTATACGCCGGAACATTGGGTACGAACGGCGGCCCTCGCATCAACGCCGACGGGCAAGTGATCAGCTTGCGGGGCAAACCGATTGCGGGACTGTACGCTGCGGGCAACGCTTCGATGGGCATCATGGGGCAAGCGTACGCCAGCGCGGGCGGGACGCTCGGACCGGGAATGACGATGGGTTACTTGGCGGGAATCGCGGCGGGACGTTCGGTGTCGAGGGAGATTTGAGGTCGGACGAGGATACGCGAGGGAACTGACTGATTGAACTTGGTCGCCAGACGAGGAAGAGTGAGGGGCAATAGACAGATCTGACCTGACCGTCAGACGAGAAAAAGGAGTTGAACCGTTATGCCAAACGGAATTCATACGATAGAGCTTCCTGTCGCGATCGATAGGATATGGGACTTTGTCAGCGATATGAACAAGTGGGCGCCGCTTGTACCAGGTTACATCGAGCACGAAATTCTGAGCGAGCGCCAATCCACATGGGCTTTCAAGGGCGATCTTGGCTTTATGAAGAAAACGGTCAAGCTGAAGATCGACATCAAGGAGTGGCTCGAGCCGACGAAAGTAACGTTCGACCTGTCGGGACTGTCCGACAACTTCGGGGGCAACGGGTATTTCGAGGCGGAGGCTGTGAACGCCAATACGACTAAAATGACCGGTTACCTGGACATTACGGCTAAAGGCGCGATGGGACCGATGGTCAACTCGATTCTCAAGTCGTTCGTGCCGAAGACGGCTCAGGAGCTCTCCGAAGCGATCGCCGGACGGATCGAGGAAATCGAGAACGTCAGAGCATAAACGAAAGGCGCCGTTCCGGCAGGGGACGGCGCTTTTCGTGTGGGGAAGGGAGGGCGGCGAACAGCTAACGTTCCGCCAGACCGTCGAAGCGCCCCGCCCCTACCCTTTTAGCCAGAGTCACGCCTCGTAGTGGACGAGATACGGCTGAAGCGCCGTATTGTAGTAGCCGACGCTGTACTCGGCGACGTCGCCCGAAGGCTCGCGGGAGTAGCGGGAGCGTCTCAGCAGATGCGTGCCCGGCTCCAGCTTCAGCAGCTCGGCGACGCGGGCGGGAGCGATCGCGATCTCGAAATGGTCGCGAAATTTCGCCAGCGCGATCTCCTGCTCCTCCAGCAAGCCGTACAACGATTGCTCATCCGAATCAAAGGCCGCTACGTCGCCCGTGCGCGAAGTCAAATAGTGCGTGTAATGGATATACGGCACATCGTCGAGGAAGTACAAGCGTTCGATGCATACGCACCGGTCCCCGAACAGCCGATAAGGCTCTGAGCCTTCTTCGTTGCGAACCGTCTCAGCCTGGAGCAGCCGCTTGCGAATGCGGTGGCCGTCCTCGACGAGAATTTCGGTGAAGCTTTTCTGCTTGGACAGCCTGGAGGTGGACGTGTTGCGCAGCACCTTCGTGCCTTTGCCGCTGCCTTTCTCCAGATAGCCTTCTTGCACGAGCTCCTGAATTGCGTTGCGCACCGTAATTTTGCTGACCTCGAATTCCTGCTCCAGCTGAGGCTCCGAAGGGATCAGTTCCCCGAGCGGATAGACGCCGTGCAGAATGCGGTCCTTAATCATATTTTTGATTTGTTGGTATAGCGGTTTCCGATCCCGTGACAAGGCCATAGCGGAATATCCTACCTCTCTACGTCGCCTGCCGCTTGCGTCATCGCGCGCACGATTTCCCGTTCCGATGCCATCGGCGTATCCCCGACGGTCGTATGGGCCAGCATGGCTGCCGCTGCCGCGTAACGAACCGTGTGATCCGGAGCGAAGCCGGACAGCTCTCCGTGCAGAATTCCGCTCGCGTAGGCGTCTCCAGCCCCAATTCTATCATAAACGGCGAAGGTCAGCGTATCCGAATAGTTGAACCTTCCGTCCTTGTACAGGTAGCCGCGCAAAGAATGCGTGTTGTCCCCGTTCACGGAACGATGCGTTCCCGCCGCCGCGGAGATGCCATAGCGGCTTGCGACCTGCGGGACCAGCTCCTCGAGCTGCTCTTCGCGCGTCGTTCCGGTTGCAGGCAGTCCCAACACGTACATTGCATCCTTCTCGTTCATCAGCACGATGTCCGCCAGCCCCAGCATTTTCTCGTAAAAAGGCTTCGCCTTCCCGTATCCGTCCTCGCCCCAGAGCGAGGGGCGATAATTGCAGTCGAAAGCGACCAGTCCGCCCCGCGCCTTCATCGCTTCTGCGAAATTAAGCATATGGCTTCTTACCGCGTCGTTCATGGCCAGCGTAATGCCGCAGAAGTGAGCGACGTCGAGCTGTTCGGCGATGCCGGCGAAATCGTAGGCGTCTTCCGGAGCCGTATTGAAGCTGCTCTCCAGCCGGTTCGTGTAGGTGACTCGGCTCGGCCGCGCGCCGAAGCCGTTTTCGAGAAAATACATGCCGATATAGCTGCCGCCCCGTGCTGCGAACGACTGGGCGATGCCCAGCTTGCGCAGATTGGCCGCCGCCGCGTCGCCCAGCGGATTGTCCGGAAGGCGGGTAACCAAGTACCCGTCGTGTCCGAAGCGAGCCAGCGCGGAGATCACGTTCACGCCCGTGCCGGAGAAGGAATAACCGAGCGTGCTCGCTTGGGACAGCAGATCGTATCCGGGCGCCTGCAGGCGCATCATCACTTCTCCGAAAGCCGCGATTCGCTTACCCATTGGCTCCGTCCACCAGTCTCTTCGTGATGGCCAGCAGCTCCTTCACGTCGGCGACGTTTGTCTTTCCCGTCTCCTTGTCGATAATCGAGGAGTACACGTGGGGAATCACATGGGGCACTCCGGCGTCCAGGCAAATTTGCAAAATCTGCTCGTAGTTGTCCATCTCGATGCCGCCGGTCGGCTCAAGGGCGAATCCTTCCTCGCCGCACGCGACTGCGACGGCTTTCAGCTCTTCCACCCGGCTAAGTCCGTTCATCGGAAAATACTTCAGCGCGTTGCCGCCCATATCCCTCACGAGAGCGATGGCGGACTTGACCGGAATGATCGCATGCTCCGATTGGGCCGCGCTGAACGGGCCTGTGGAGATGCTGACATAGCCGGGACGGCCGGTCGGCGAGACGAGCGCGTTAATCCAGCTGTCGCGTCCGCCCAGATTGGCGCGGGTCGCGCCTACGGCCGGGAACACCTGGTTGATGTGGCTGCCCGCATAGCTCTTGGCGATCTCCACGACGACCGCCGCCTGGCGGTTGTCTCCCGCGCCCAGACCGATCGATACGGCGTCGTCGATCGCTTCTCCGTACTGCTTCATCGCCGCAGCCGCCTCTTCGGCATTAGGATAAGCCTTGGACAGCACGCCGACGAGGACGTGGCCTTCGGCTGCGTCGAATACTTCCTTGGCGTTCTCGATATCTTTGGCCAGCACGTTCAGAGCGACGCGGTCGTTGTACAAGCGTTTGGATAAGTTGGACATTTTAAAGACCTCCCGTAAGTTCTCGAATTCTGGATGCGATAACCTCGATATCGTCGCCTTGAAGCGGACGGGGATCGATATCGAAATAGCCTTGCTTCACGCCGTAGTCCCTCGTGTAGACGGCGATATCGCCGCCTTGCAGCCCGGCGACGACTTGTCCGGCGTTCGTGCCCGACGCGGTCGGATCGATCTTCACCCGGGCGCGGAAAATCGCTCTTCCCGCCTCGTCCTGAACGATGGACACCTGCACGCCCGGAACGTCGTTCAGCGGCATGAGCGTCTGCAGCGCGGCTTTCTCCCGCTCGCTGTTGTCCTTCTTGTCGACGTATTCGTCCAGCGCCTGCAGCAAGCCGAAGGAAGACTCCTTCCCGACCTTCATGCTCCGGCCGATGCCGTGAAGCTGGACCTTCAGCCATTCGATATATTGCCGCTTGCCGCCTACGATGCCGGACGTCGGTCCTTCGATCGCCTTGGAGCCGCTGTAGATGGCAAGATCCGAATAGCGCACATACTTCTGCAGATCTTCTTCGGCCGCCGCGTCCACGATCAGCGGAACGCCGCGGCGCTGCGCGACTTCCCAGGCTTCCTCGACGGAGATCATGTTTTTTTGCACGCAGTGGTGCGATTTCACGTACAGAATGGCCGCGGTGTTCGGCCCGATCGCATCTTCGATGTGGAAAGCCTTGCCTTCGTTGGCGTATCCGACCTCGACCAGCTTGCCTCCGCCCAGATACACCATCGTCTCCACCGGAGCGCCGTATTGAACGTTATGCCCCTTCAGAATGATGATTTCGTTCATGGCGATCGGTTCCTGGTGCAGGCGTTCGCTCAGCCGGCGATTGCCTTTCGTGACGACGGCGGCCACGGACAGCGCGATGCCGCTGGAGGCCGAGTTGACGACGACGGCCGCTTCGGAGCCCAGAATGCGCGCGATATAATCCCCGGCCTTGTCGACGAGATCGGCGATCTCGACGTACTGCTGGCCGCCGCGCTTCATCGCCTCCATAACCGTGTCGGTCGGCGCGGACACGCCGAGAATGCTCATGCGCCCGCTGGCGTTGATCACCCTTTTAAGCCCGTACTTCGCATTTAATGAACTTGTCACCGGCAATCACTCCCCTTGGTTCGATAATCTTATGAGCGTTTCGTTCTTCTCCCTCGGAATCGATCAGCGTCGCAGGTTTGTCCTCGACCGAGAACAGAGTCAGATTGGCCGGATCGCCGACCTGAATTCGTCCGAGCTCGGGCTTGCCGAGCCAGCTCGCGGCGCGGACCGTCACGGACGCGATAACTTCCTCCAGAGAGTAACCCAAATGCAGAAACTTGGACAGCACGTTCGCCAGGCTGTACACAGGCCCGTTCTGCCGATTGCCTCTGTAGATGTCCGTGCTGATCGTATGCGGGCGGATTCCCGCTCTCCCGGCGGCTTCGGCCGTTCGGAACGAGAAGCTGGCCGTGCCGTGCCCGATATCGAGCCTTACGCCTCTGGCCAACGCGTCTTTCAGCGCCTGGATCGGCTGCCCGCTTTCGTCGAACAACCCGTTTTTCTTCCCGTGAAAACAATGAGTGACGACGTCTCCCGCCGACAAGAGACCCATGATCTCGCGAATATCCGGCGGACCCGAGCCGATGTGGACCATGAGCGGCAATCCGGTTTCGTCGGACAGCTTGCGGGCCAGCCAGAGCGGCTCCAGACCGCTGTCCCCGACGACGCTGCGGCTGATTCGCGCCTTGAAGCCGACGATCGAATCCGGATATTCGGAGGCGGTGCGAGCGGCGAGAGCCGGATCGATCCACTCCAGCCTCGACAGCTCGTCGATTCTGGACAAGCCGATGCGCGAGACGTTCAGGAACGCGAACAGCCGGGTCGCCGCTCGTTCTCCGCTGGCGATCAGCTCTCCGATCCGATCGGCCCCGCAGCTTCCGGCGTCGACGATCGCCGCGACGCCGTGCTTGACGCCGATCTCGTCGATGTCGTCTCCGTACGGATCGAATTCCGGGAAGGCGTGGACGTGCAAGTCGATCCAGCCGCTGGACACGTAAGTTTTTCCTTCGTAATCCGTACCTGCTATGTCCGAATCCGCCGACGGCGTTCCTCCCGGAGAAACATCCGCGATAATCCCGTTTTCTACGGCAATATCGACAAGAGAACCGTCCGTCAGCCGAAGATTGCGCAAAACTAGCTTCTGCAAATGATATCACCCGATTTCTGTTCAAGATGTCTCTTTAAACAATATAACGTTATAATGTTTAATTGGTCAATATCAAAGCCAACGGATGGTTTGCTCAAGCTTCGGGAAAAGTAACGGGGACAAGAGACAAAAGGGAGGCCTTTTTACTTATGAAGAGATTGGCAATCATCGCGATTCTGCTGCTTCTGGCCGCTTGCGGCAATCAAGGCCACGACATGAAGCAGCAAATGAAACAGCAGTCCAAAAGCCAGCCGCAGCTTCAGGTCAGCGCGACGGATACAGAAGTTCCGGTCAACAAATACGTCGTCCAGAGCAACGAGTCCATCCAGGACATTGCCAGCAAGTACCATGTCAGCATCGAAGATTTCCTCCGGGCCAATCCCGACTTGCTTAAGCTTGTAGGAGGCGGCGGGGGCAATTACGGGAACCCGAACCAAGGCGCCGGACAGGGCTGGGGAGACACGGGCCAGGGGCAGACGGGCGCACCGCGGACGGGAACGCCGCAGACTGGAGCTCCGCAGAGCGGGACGGGCAATCCGGGAGCGGGCTTGAACGAACCTCTTCCTAACAACAGGGAAGTGACGATTCCGTCCAGTGATTCGATGACAGGTTATGAGCTCGAAGTGCTGAACCTGACTAACGCGGAGCGTCAGAAAGCCGGCCTTAAGCCTTTTTCCGGCGATTACTCGAACTTGAACCGATCGGCGAGAGCCAAGTCGGAGGATATGGCGAAAAACAACTATTTCTCCCACACGTCTCCGACGTACGGCGATCCGTTCGCTATGATGCGCAATTTCGGCGTGCAGTATCAGTCCGCGGGGGAAAATATCGCCAAGGGGCAGCCGTCTCCGCAGCAAGTCGTCCAAGCCTGGATGAATTCTCCGGGACATCGCGCCAACATTATGAATGCTTCCTATACCCATATGGGAGTCGGATACGTGGCGAATAACGGTCAGCCGTGCTGGACGCAGCAGTTCGTTTCCAAATAACGTTCGTCCACGGAGGATACCCGGCAGACCGTTCAGGTCCCGGGTATCCTTTCTTCGCGTCGGCGGGTCAGCTTTGCTCTACCAGCATGTCCATCAGATGCCGGGCGCTCTTGGAGAGATGGCGGTCCCGCAGCCAGACGACGCCGATGTCGCTGTGGAAACGCGCGTCCTCGATCTCGATTAGCGTGATGCTCGGAGGCTCGAACGAGTTCATAACCGACTTGGGCAGAATCGCCGCTCCGATTCCCGCAGCGACGAGCGAGATGGCGATGGCAACGCTGGAGCATTCGCTGACGATTCTGGGCTCCAGGCCGAGCTGCTTGAATTGCTGGAACACCTGGTTGTGCATTCCGGTCGTCCGATCCGTCTTCAAGGTGAGAAAAGGAAAACGGGCCAGCTCCGCCATCGTCATCGCCCGTCTGTCCGGCGGGCGCCATTCGGTCGGAAGCAACGCGACGAAAGGATCGGACGGCAAGGGGAGCGCCGAATAGTGCTGCGACTGAAAGTCGGATTGGAACGGGAGGCGCGTGACGATGAATTCGAGATCGCGATTTTCCAGCAGCTCCCCGAGCAAGAAATGATCTCCCTCCTGAATCTTGAAGGTGACCTGCGGATACTTCTCCGTGAATCTGCGGAGGACGGGGGGCAGGAGCGAGACGCAGGAGACGACCGCCCCGATCGACAGGACGCCCTGCACGCCCTCTCCCAGCTCCTGGACGTAGGTGATCGTATCTTCGAATTGCTTCATCAGGGCAAGCGCGCGGTCGCGCAGCATTTCTCCGGCTTGGGTGAGCTGCAGCCGCTTGCCGTTGCGGTCGAACAGCACGACGCCGAGCTCCTGCTCGATCAGCTTGAGCTGGCGGCTGAGCGGAGGCTGCTCCATATTGAGCTGCTTGGCCGCGCGGGTAATCTGACCTTCGTGCGCAATCGCGAGAAAATAACGAAGCTGGCGCATGTCCATGTCGAAAACCTCCATACTTTAAAGGTATGCATCACCGATAAAACAGATATTATCAATATACATCCGCCTCTGGTATCATTCAAATATAAAGCGCGTTCAATCAAGGAGGAATATTCGGACATGGTTCACGCAATCCCGGTACAACGGACGAACGCACCCAAGGAGAAGCCGGAAGCTTCGACGCTCGTCTTCGGCAAGCATTTCACGGATCATATGTTCATCATGGAGTACGACGCCGGCCAAGGGTGGCACGATCCCCGCATCGTCCCTTACCAGCCGATCTCGCTCGACCCGGCCGCGAAGGTGTTTCACTACGGCCAGACCGTTTTCGAAGGCATGAAAGCCTATAAGACGCCGGACGGCCCGGTGCTGCTGTTCCGGCCTTTCAAAAACCTGCAGAGACTTAACCGATCCAACGCCCGCCTCAGCATCCCGCCGATCGACGAGGATTTGGCGATGGCCGCGTTGAAGGAGCTTCTCAAGGTCGACGAGGACTGGATCCCGACCGATGAAGGCACGTCGCTGTACATCCGCCCTTTCATCATTTCGACGCATGCTACGCTTGGCGTATCTCCGTCGGAAAGCTACTATTTCATGATCATTCTGTCTCCCGTGGGCTCGTATTACGCGGAAGGCATCAACCCGGTCACCATCTACGTGGAGTCGGAATACGTACGCGCGGTGACGGGCGGTGTAGGCAACGCCAAGACGGGCGGCAACTATGCGGCAGGGCTTAAGGCGCAGGAGGAAGCTTCCGGCAAAGGCTATTCGCAGGTGCTGTGGCTGGACGGCGTGCACCGCAAATATATCGAAGAAGTCGGCAGCATGAACGTCTTCTTCAAAATCGCCGGCAAAGTCGTCACGCCTGCGCTGAACGGAAGCATTCTCGACGGCGTCACGCGGGATTCCGTCATTCAGGTGCTGAAGCATTGGGGCATCGAGGTCGAGGAGCGGACGCTCTCCATCGATGAACTGGTCGAGGCTTACCGCAAGGGTACGCTGGAGGAAGCGTTCGGCACCGGAACGGCCGCCGTCATCTCGCCGATCGGGGAGCTGAACTGGCAGGGAGACAAGCTGACGCTGAACGGCGGACGCACGGGCCCGCTGTCTTCCAGAGTGTACGACTTTATGACCGGCATCCAAAGAGGGGCGGTTGAAGATCCGTTCGGCTGGGTCGTAAAGCTGGATTAGGCGGCACGCGATAAATCTCTTGAAATTATTGCGACTATAGACTTATAATTGATATCGATGCGTGACGTAAATAGGTAACGATATTCAATTATTCTAGTCATATATACATCGAGGAGACGCATACACGAAAAGGCAAACCCTTCGAAAGAGGGGGACGCAAAGCTATGGGCCTAAAGAACTCTCCAGTTCAATGGCTGCCAGGCCGCCGAATGGAGCGTTAAGACACCATCCCATTCGGGAGGGTGTCTTTTTTGTTGTCGCGAGGTGTTGAGCTTGAACAAGCAAATATCCGAAGCCGAGCTGAAGAGGTTGATCCATCAGCTGGACATCGGCGGCGAGGACGCGGACGGGGAGGAAGACGCCTCGGCCGCGCCCGGCGAGAGGGACGAGAACGGACAACTCGTCAAGCAGGACGGTTCGATCCGGATTCGCAACCAGCAAATCCACGTTCAGGATCCGATCGCAGGGGGAGAATATGCCGTCATCTATCCGATGAGCCCGGTCAGACTGTTCGTCAACGAGCAGGAAGTCGTCTGGGAGGCCCCGGTGCGGGCTTCGGACCGGATTTCCTGGAAGGTGGAAGAGCAGCCGTTATTCGAGATAACCATTTCCGAGGACAAGCTGCTGGCCCATCTGCGGCTGTTCGCGACGGAGCGCTATGCGTCAAGGCTCGTCGACGCCGGACCCGATCGGAGGGTCATCGTGCGCGCGGAGGACGACGAGAGCATCGTGCTGAAGACGGTGCAGCTCGCCGACGTGGTGGCGAAGCTCGAGGAGATGTCGATCAAGTCCCGGATCGAATTCGCCGCCATTCAGCGAGAGCTGCTGGAGCCTACCTACGAGCCGATTGTCGTGGCCAGCGGCAAGGCGCCGGCGGATGGCGAGGACGCCAGGCTTGAAATCTATTTCGACCAGCAGGTGCGCAGCGAGTTCTTCGAAGTGGACGGCGCGATCGATTTCCGCAACCATCTCCGCATTCCGACCGTGCAGAAGGGCGATCTGATGGCGCGGAAAATTCCGATGGTGGACGGAACCGCCGGATACGATGTGCTGGGCAACGTCACGCTGCCGAAGCCGCCCAAGGATCTGTTCATTCTGGCCAAGCCGAACGTGGAGCTGACGGCGGACGGAAGAGTGATTGCGAGAAAGCAGGGAAGGCCAAGAATCACGGGCGGGAAAATCAAGACGCTGGACGTCTCGACCTCGTACGTCGTTTCGGGCAACGTGGACATCTCGACCGGCAACATCGTTTTTTCAGGGGATGTGATCGTCTGCGGCGACGTTACCGACAACATGATCGTCGAGTCGCTCGGCAACGTATACGTCTACGGCCATGTGTTCAATTCGACGATTACGGCGACGGGAAGCATCAACGTGCGGGGCAACGTCATTTCGAGCCGGCTCTACTCCGGTTATTTCGGCGTGTTGTTCAACCGTCTCTATCATACGTCGAAGCAATTGTGCGATTCGATAGAGAAGCTGCTCGCGGCCTCCAAGCTGCTGGAGGAGGCGCTCGAAGCGAAACGGCAGCCGGTGCGGTTCGGCCAGATCGTGCAGCTTCTGCTCGAGACGAAGATGAGGGATATTTTGCCGGCGATCAAGGAGCTGCAGTTCGTCATCTCGAACATTCGCAATATCCGGCAGACGGAATACGAGAAGCTGAAGGAAATCTCGGAAATGTTCACGAAGCCGACGAAGCTGATCGAATCGGCGACCCGGGAGTTCGTTCAAGGCTTCCTCGCCCTGCTTCAGGACACTCACGGGGAAGTGGCCCGGATGCAGGAGGAGCAGGTGGAGATCAGCATCAACCAATGTCAGGGCGGCGAGCTGAAATCCAACGGGGACATCGTCATCCATCGCGACGGCGTGCTGCTCTGCGAGCTGTTCTCCGCCCGGAACATCGTCTTCCTCTCGGAGCAGGGGATCTGTCGGGGCTCGCGTCTTGACGCCGGCGACAGCATCCGGGCGTCGATCGTCGGCGGACAGACCGGGGCCATCTCCGTGCTGAAGGCCAGGCGCAAGGTGCAAATCCGCAAAATGTACTCGGGAAGAATTTGTGTCGGGAAGTACTGCAAGGACGTCTTCGAGCCGATCGAGCAGACGATCTTCGACGTTCAAGCCTTGAAGAGATATTCCGAACCGGACGACAAGCGTGCAACATAATGACAAGCAGATGGTGGGATAAAACATGCTGGCAGGTCAACTGAAGACATACGTCGGAATGAGGGTCAACCGCAATATCTACAACGGCAGCGGAACGTTGATTGTTCCCGTCTCCCGGGTGCTTACGGATCGCGACGTCAATCTGCTTGCGAGGCAGGGGATCGCCTTGAGCGAGCAGGATGTGGAGGCCGTGTCGGTCGTCCATCTGGTCGATTCGGCGGTTCGGGAGGTGCGGGAGCTGTTCGAATACGCCAAGCAGACGGACCGGATTCCGTTCGCGCGCGTCCGGGAGCAGATCGTTCCGCTCATCCTCGAGCTGAGCAATCACCCGAACTTGAATCAGATTTTTCGTTATCTGGAAGTCCATGACGAGTATGTCTATCGCCATAGCGTCGCGGTGGGGATACTGTCGAAGTTGATCGGCAAGACCAAAGGATTCGACGACGGGGAGCTGCTGGAGCTCACGATCGCGGGCTTCCTTCACGATATCGGAAAATCACGGGTGCCGGGAGCAATTCTGAACAAGCCGGGGCGGCTGACGGAAGAGGAGTTTCGCATCGTGAAGGAGCATACGGTGTTCGGCTACGAGATTTTGAAAAAGTCGGACGGCGTCCCCGAGCGCTACGCTTACGTGGCGCTGCAGCACCACGAGCGCGAGGACGGGAGCGGCTACCCGCTCGGTCTCCGGGGAGGCTCGATCGACGTGTTCAGCAAGATCGTCGCCGTAGCCGACGTGTTCCACGCGATGATGTCCAAGCGGGTATACAAGAGCCCTCTCCCGCTCTTCCAGGTGCTGAAGGAGCTGGCGGACAACGTCTACGGCTCGCTCGAGCCCGGGATCACGATCGCCTTCCTCAAGCGGATCATGGACATGCTGATCGGCAACCGGGCGGTGCTGACGGACGGGCGCGAAGGCAGAATCGTCATGGTGAATGCGGGCGATCCCGTTCGCCCCGTCGTCGAGGTGGACGGGCAGTATATCGATCTGAGCGTGGAGCGTTCGATCGAGCTGGACAGAATCATCTAGTAGAGCGCCCCCGAAGTAACGTAACCAATCTAGGCTGACTCAGGCTTGCTGAGTCGGGTTGGAGCATCGAAGGGGACGTCAGAGTAGCTGCAACCGCGCTGAGTCGGGTTGGAGCAGCGAATGAGCTGGTAGAGTCGCTGCAACCGTGCTGAGTCGGGTTGGAGCATCGAACGAGCTGGTAGAGTAGCTGCAGCCGCGCTGAGTCGGGTTGGAGCGACGAATGAGCTGGTAGAGTAGCTGCAACCGCGCGGAGTCGGGTTGGAGCATCGAAGGGGACGTCAGAGTAGCTGCAACCGCGCTGAGTCGGGTTGGAGCGGCGAATGAGCTGGTAGAGTAGCTGCAACCGCGCTGTGTCGGGTTGGAGCGACGAAAGGGCCGGTAGAGTAGCTGCAACCGTGCTGAGTCGGGTTGGAGCATCGAATGGGGCGTCAGAGTAGCTGCAACCGCGCTGAGTGTGGTTGGAGAGTAAGATTGCATCGGCTTCGAGCGCAATCGCATTTTACTTCTGGAATGCTCTACTAGGGCGTGTGCGCAACCCACTCAGAGGCATCTATCGCCGCCTTTTCGCCCCCCCTGCTGCGTCTCTTTTGCTTGACGTACTTCCGGTACGCCTTCACAAAAGTTCCTTGCATGGAACGAAAATTCGGCAACATCTGTTATCCTCGGAGGTTGCAGACACGCCCTAGGCTTCGGTCACAGCTTCAGCCACCAGACGCCCGCGCATTCGGGCAGGCGGGAGAGCTTGTCGGCCGCGACCCGGTCGGCGAGTTCGTCCCCGAAGAAGAAGCGGGTCAGCCGTTCGGCTTGGCCGGCGTCGTCGAACTCGTAGTCGGTCCGAATCCAGCGATGGGAGAAGCCGTACGCATCCGTCAGCTTGCGATAGTAGGGAAGCAGAAACTCCGGCGGAGTCGGGATTTCATATCCGGTGCCCATCGTCTCGAAGAGGATGACCGTGCCTCCCGGACGAAGGACGCGCTTGATTTCACCGATGACTTGCTCCAGGTTTCGCTCCCAATCGGGAACGTTGACGCTGGCGAGATAGCAGACGCTCCAGCCCGCGACGATCAGATCGGCGCTGCCGCCCTGCAGCGGAAGCTCGCGGTGGTCGGCGACCCGGACCGACCAATTGTCGAGGCCGGCAGCCCGGAGTCGTTCGGCTGTGACGCGGAGCATCGCCTCCGCGGCATCCAGGGCGACCAATGAGTTGGCAACCGGGGCAAGCGCGGCCGACAACCTCCCGGTTCCGGCTCCCAAGTCGACGACGTCCAGTCCTCTGACGGGGACGATTTCCTCGATAACGGACAGCAGGTCGGGCTGCCTGGCGATCATTTCGTGATATTGCGCGGCTTCTTCGCGATAAATGGCCTCATGATTCGGCATAGCTATTTTCCTCCTTATAGGCGATTAAGACGTGCAGGCGCTCGTTCAGGGAGTGGAGATCGGCGGTATACCCGTGTTCCGCGAACCAACGGGACAGGGCGCGGGCGGAAGGATAACCGGAGCGGACTTGGGCGTGCTCCTCGGCGTCCATCAGATCGGCGATCGCGATGCGCCCGGGCGGTTTCAGCACCCGGTCCATCTCTTCCAGAGCGAGCCCCTGCTGGTCTCCGGTCAGATGATGGAACGCGAAGCTGGAGACGACGAAGTCGAACTGCTCCCGAACGTACGGAAGCGCGAGGAAGTTGCCGAGCCTCGTCTCCATGGCCGGGTGCTTCGCCTGGCACAGCCGGAGCATCTCGCGGGACTGGTCGACGCCGGACATCGCGCACCCCAGCTCCAGAAACTTGCCCGCCAGATTGCCTGTTCCCGTTCCGATGTCGAGTCCCCGCTCTCCCTTGGCCGGACGGATGAGCCGGACGATCCGCTCCAGCGCTTCCCCGTAATCCGCGTAATTCCCCTCGCTCGCGGCCACCCGCTCGTCGTGGGTCGGCGCCAGTCGGTTGAAGTCCCATCGGTCCTTCCAATTGACCCGTTGTTCCCTGAGCCGCTTCGAGGCGCTGGCCAGTCCGAAAATATGCTCGAGCGGCAGCGAGCGTTCGTTCTTCAGCAGCTCGATCATACGGTCGGTCGTTTCCACGATTTGCTTGATCTGCAGCCACTCCGACATCAGAATCGACCGCTGGAGCTCCAGGTAATACTGGAGCTCCTCCATGCCGTCGGCTTCCCATTTTTCCAGCGCCTGCTTGATGTCGGACAGGGACATGCCCGATTCTCGCAAAGACACGATCGTTTGCAGCCGCCATATATCTTGCTCCGAGAACGTGCGGTAACGGTTGGCTTCCTGCTTGGCGGGCGACAGCAGGCCCTTTTTCTCATAAAAGCGAATGGCCCGCGGAGTGATGCCCAGCTTGTCCGCCGCTTCTTTGATATTCACGCCGATTCCCCCTTGGCTTCTATTCTAAACGTTGTCCCAACGTCAAAGTAAAGGGGGAATCAGACCTAAGATGTTGCAAGTTGTTAAGCGGCGCTACGGGCGGGTCGCCGCGATCGCGCACGCGTAGGAGACGAGCAGGAGAAGGGCCAGCGCTCCGAAGGCGATCAAGGCGCTCCCGGCGTGGAGCAGGCGAAGCGAGACGAGCGGACCGAGCGTGGCGCCGAGGAACAGAATAAACGAGTACATCGCCATCGCGGCGCCTCGCGCCGATCCGGCCTGCTGGCCCGCGAGGGAGACGAGCGTCGGGATGAGCACGGAGATGCCGGCGACGAAAACGACGCTGGAGACGACGAGGGCGGCCAAGCTCGCGGATAAGCCGATCGCCGCCAAGCCGACTGACGCTCCGAGCAGCGCGGCCTTCAGCATGCGCGGCAGCCCGAAGCGGGCGGCGAGCGCCCCGGTGAACGGGGAGAGCGCCATGCCGACGATGCCGGCGGCCCGCACGAGCATGATCCCGTCGGCGTCCAGGCTGTAGGGCGGAGCGGCTAAGACGCTTCCCAAGGCCGCGTACATGCCCACGAAGACGAGGAACAGGGTCAGGGCGATGAAGAAGAGCAGCGCGAGTCTCTTGTTGCGAAGCAGGGCTCCGATCTGGCGATAGATAGGGAGCCTCTCCGATTCGCCTCCTCCGCGGCCGCTCGCCGGAGCGAACAGCCCGAGCAGAGCCGCCGAGATCAGATAGGCGGCTCCGAGCACGTAGAACGCGTACGGCCAGCCCGGCGCCGGGAGCATCAGACTGCCGAATACTTGGCCGACGATGCCCGCGAGCAGGAAGCCGGTGCTGAGAAAGCCGACGGTTGCGATCCGTTTGTCCGCCGGGTAAACCTCGGCGATATAGGTCAGCGCGTTGGGCGCAAAGGTCGCAGCGACAAACCCCTGCGCCGCCCGCATGGCGATGACGCCGGGCAGGCTGTCCATCAGGCCGATCAAGGGCGTGACGAGACCCAGAATGGCAAGTCCGGCCACCATGATCCGCCAAGTGCCGTAACGCGCCGCCAGCGGGGCAAGGAGGAGGAAGCCGGCGGCGTAAGCGAAGGAGAAGCCGCTGCTGGTCCATGCCGCGAGCTCGGCGGAGACGGCGAAAGTTTCCGCGAACATGGCATTCATCGGCAGGGCGACGTACAGGCTGGAGACGACGGCGACGCCGCACCAGACGAGCACCGCGGTGGCGACCGGAAGCCGGTACAGGGAGAGGGCTTGCGCTTCGGCGGCTGATTTGGGCATGCGGGAAGCTCCTTTCGGGTTCGTGTTCCGGGCGATTGTCATTTTTTATATGACGGAAACGATGACCCTGATCACTACAAACCAAAAAAATCCAAAAATATAATGGGGAGGCAAGTCCAAATCGATTCAAGGGAGCGATCAAGGGAATGGGCAATTCGACAGTCGCGCTCGTCACCGGCGGCAATCAGGGAATCGGCTTCGAGATTTGCCGGCAGCTGGGGCGGAAGGGGATCACGGTAATCATAGGCGCCCGGGATGCGGGCAAAGGCGAACGGGCGGCGGACAAGCTGGCTGAGGAAGGAATACGGTCGCATTCGGTTCAACTCGACGTAACCGACCAGCAAACGGTCGAGAAGGCCCGGGAATTCGTGGAGGCCGAGTTCGGCAAATTGGACGTGCTGGTCAACAACGCGGGTATCTTCCTGCCGGAGGGGCTGCCGAGCGAGACGGACGTGAACCGGCTCAAGGAAATCTACGAGACGAACGTGTTCGGCGTGTTCCGGGTCACGCAGGCGATGCTTCCCCTTCTTCGCAAGTCCGAGGCCGGGCGGATCGTGAACATGTCCAGCTCGCTCGGCTCGCTGAGCCTGAACGGAGATCCGGATTTCGAACTGGCTTCCTTTCTCGTTCTGGGCTACAACTCCTCGAAGACAGCGGTCAACGCGCTTACGGTATTCTTCGCGAACGAGCTGCGAGGCACGAACATTCTCGTCAATTCGGCCGACCCCGGCTACTGCGCGACGAATATGACGAATTACGCGGGAGGCCGGTCTGCCGAGGAGGGAGCGCGGGCCGCGGTCAGGCTGGCGACGCTGTCCGACGGCGAAGCTACAGGCGGATTCTTCGACGAGAAGGGCAGGGTAGCTTGGTAGTATGGCAGCCAGAGAGTTGGAAACCGGAAACTAGAGACCTTAGAGACCTAGAAGCTGGAGGCGTGCCGCCTTGCCATCTTGCGCGAAACCGCGGGGGCGTGTAAGGTAACGTTAACGAACGGTTGACGATGGCAAGGAGGCGGCATGAACATCGATATTTACGGAGCGCTTACCGCCCTGGCGATTGCGGCGGCTCTGCTGGCCGCGGCCTCGATCGTGTGGACGAGCTGGCGCAACGGCATTACGCCGATGCCTTCGTCGTTTCTCGTACGGAGAGCGGTAGTCGAGGAATTGAACCGAACGGGGCAAGGAGGCCTGCTCGTGGAGGCGGGATCGGGATGGGGGACGCTCGGCATCCATCTCGGAAGGCGCTGCAAAGGTTGGAGAGTAGAGGGAGTGGAAAATTCGCCGCTCCCGCTTGCCGCGTCGAAGATTGCGGCCTGGCTGGCGGCGCGGAAGCGGAGGAGAGCGGGCGATGCGGATGGGTTTGCCGTCTCGTTCCGCAAGGGAGATATCTACGACGTCTCCTACCGGGAGGCGAGAGCCGTCGTCTGCTATCTGTACCCGGGAGCGATGAAGCGCCTCTCCCCGCTGCTGGCGGAGCAGCTGAGTCCCGGCGCATTCGTCGTCAGCGTCTGCTTCGCGCTCCCGGACTGGCAGCCGGAGCGGGTCATCACATGCGCGGATCTGTATCGGACTCGAATCTACGTATATAAGTGCGCGATGTCGAGTCTGCTTCCCGAGAGGCTGCGTGATCAAAAGCGAACTTTTTGAACTACCTATCGAAATAGGGAGCCGCCCCTCGGGTCTGAATCGACCGGGGAACGGCTCCCTATTCGTTATTTAATCGCCGAGGCTTTGTACACGCCGGAATCGATCATCTCTTCGACCGTCACGAGCTCGTAGCCTTTCGCCCGCAGGTCTTCGATGATCTTGGGCAGCAGCTTGACCGTGTGCTCGAGCGCGTTCTTGCGTCCTCCGAAGGAGTGCATCAGAATAATTCCGCCGTCGCCGGTATTGGCCATGACGTTCTTGTACATATCCTCGACAGAGCTTCCCGCCCAGTCTTTCGTATCCACGGTCCAAGCGACGTGCTTCATGCGGTCGTCGTGGATCGTTGCCAGCACGTCCTTCGACACGGCGCCATAAGGGGCCCGCATCAAGCGCGGGGTCGTGCCGGTCGCCTCTTCGATGATCTGCTGGGCTTTGTCGATCTGCTCGGCCCGCTGCTTGACGGACAGCTTCGTCAGGTCGCCGTGGGACCAGGAATGGTTGCCGACGGCGTGGCCTTCCTCGACGATGCGCTTGGCGATGTCCGGATATTTCTTGACTTGGGTGCCGACGAGGAAGAAAGTCGCTTTGGCGTCGTAGTCCTTCAAAATATCGAGGATACGCACCGTATAGTTGTTGTCCGGACCGTCGTCGAACGTCAAGGCGACGCGGGGACGCGGCTTGGTGTCTTCCTTCGGCTTATCCGGCGAAGGGAGCGGTTTGCCGCCTTGCTTCGGGGGCTGGACGGCCGTCTCCGCATCCGGCGACGTCGTCCCCGGCGTAGCCTCCGCGAGAATCGCCGTCTCTTCGCCGGGCTTCGCCTCGGGAGCGATCGCCGCCGCATCGGCGGAGCCGCTGCCGGTCAGACCGACGGCCTGCCACTCCCGGAACGGGGAGCATCCGGCAAGAGCCGCCCACAGCATCGCAATACAGAGCGCGCTAAGACAAGCGCGCCCGGAAATTAGTCGTTTTCCCCACATGGCCTTATCCTCCACATTTCCTCATCCCAACCACAAAAGAGGGGCGCTCGGGGATGGCCGGCGCGACTGGGATCCCCATCCCCGAGCGCGCCGACCGATTACGCTGTCCGTTCTCTTTGGTTATCTTATTAGACGTAAGAGAGGGGGAAAAGTTAGAGGATTTCGGCGCGATTTTTAAAACTTTTTGTCGGAAGCTCGTCCTCAGAAGCGAGAGTTCGTCCCGAGAGGCTTCGTGATCAAAAGCGGACTTTTTGAACAACTTCTAGAAGAAGGTTCGGAACAGCTTCCTTTTTCGTTCCGGCAGCGAGGCCGGTTGGACGGGAGTTTGGACGGAAGGCAGGCGAAGCTCTTCGCTCCTGGCCGCCGCCGTCATCGCGGCCGCCCGGCTCTCCAGCGTCTCGACGGCCGCGGCGAGCTGAACGAGGGTGCGGCGGAGCTCGTCCAACTCGGCGCGGTGCTGGCGCACCTGGGCGGAGACGACTTCGTCCGCCTTCTGTTCGAGGGAGCGCTCGACCTCGAAGATGCGCAGCAGCAGCTCCCGCTTGCCTTCGGAGAAAGGCTCGGCGACGGGAGAGGCCGCGCTTGCCGGAGCGGGAGGCTCGGGAAGGGAAATCTGTTCCAGCGTGCGTCCTCCCTCGATCTCGCTCTTAATATATTCAAGCAGGCCGAACTCGCGCTGAGAGAACACATAGTGTCCCAGCGGATCTTTACGGAAGGAAGAGGGATAATGGGATGCCCAGCGCTTGACGGTCGTCTGGCTCACTCCGAGACGTTCCGCCGCTTCTCTCGTTTTCAGGTTACGCATCGCATTCGCTCCAATCGCAATGTTCTTTTTTAACCCTATTCGAGATTCGTTCGCATCCCCCTGCGGGGGTGACAAAGGTAGTGGTTATTCGCCAAACAAAGTGCAAAATCGCGGAGGGGCCGGATTATACGAGGGTCGATGTCATGGTACAATAGAGGCAAACGTTCGATTTGGAGGCACAACCTCATGGCAACCGATCCACTCTCTCAATTCGAGAAAAAGGTCATCATCCGCACTATCGAGCGCCGGGACTTCGCCAAAATCATCGAGCTTCAGAGCAGCTGTTTTCCGAATATGTCGCCTTGGCTGCCGGAGCAGTTGGAGAGTCACGTGCGCATTTTTCCCGAGGGGCAAATCTGCGTCGAGCTCGACGGAGAGATCATCGGCTCCTGTTCCAGCCTGATCGTGAACTTCGACGATTACTTCGAGCAGCATACGTATACCGAGATTACGGACAAGGGATATATTCGCAATCATAATCCGCGAGGGCGCAACCTGTACGGGATGGAGGTTATGGTGCACCCCGACTACAGGCGCATGAAGATCGGCAGACGACTCTACGAGGCGCGCAAGCGGCTGGCCGAGCATCTGAACCTGAAGAGCATCATCGTCGGCGGGCGCATTCCCGGCTACCACCATTACAGCGACCGCATGACGCCCAAGGAGTATGCGGAAGAGGTGCTGCAGCAGAACATCTACGATCCGGTGCTGACGTTCCAGATGATGAACGGGTTTACGCTGAAACGGATCATTACCGGCTACTTGTCCGACGACGCCGATTCCAAGAACTATGCCGCGCTGCTGGAATGGAATAATATCGAATACAAGCCGAGCATCGACAAGCTGCATTATAAAATGTCGTTCCCGGTCCGCATCTGCGTCGTCCAGTACATGATGAAGAAGATCGATTCTTTCGAAGAGTTCGCCACCCAATGCGAGCACTACGTGGACGTGGCCTCCGACTATAAATCGGATTTCGCCGTCTTCCCGGAAAACTTCACGATGCAGCTGCTCTCCTTCCTGGAGGAGCGGTCTCCGAGCCTGGCGATCCGCAAGCTGAGCACGTTCACCTCCCAATACATGGAGCTGTTCTCCGATCTGGCGGTCAAGTACAACGTCAACATCGTCGGCGGCTCGCATTTTATCGAGAGCGGCAACCGGATGTACAACGTCGCGCATCTGTTTCGCCGGGACGGCACGATCGAACAGCAGTACAAGCTGCATATCTCCCCCAACGAGCGAAAATGGTGGGGCATCAACGGAGGCTCCGAGATCGGCGTGTTCGATACGGACTGCGGCAAGGTGTCGATCCAGCTCAGCGGCGACATCGAGTATCCGGAGCTTTCCCGGATCATGGCGGAGCAGGGGGCGCGGATTATTTTCGTGCCGTTCTGTACGGAGGACAGGCAGACGTTCCTGAAGGTCAAATATTGCGCGCAAGCGAGAGCGATCGAGAACCAGGCGTTCGTCGTGACGGCGGGGACGGTCGGGAATCTGACGCACGTGGACAACGTGGACATCCAGTACGCCCAATCGGGCATCTACGCGCCGGCGGACTTCTCCTTCCCGCGGGACGGAATCGCCGGGGAATGCAGCGAGAACACGGAGACGGTCATCATGGCCGAAGTCGACATGGAAGTGCTGGAACGATACCGGAAGTCGCAGGACACGCTGTCGTTCCAGGATCGCAGGACGGACCTCTATTCCTTGAAAATTCGAACATAGACCGCAAAGGAGCATTCAAGAGCATCCATGAAAAAGCTGACCATCGCCACGACCCAATACGGGTTGAAGGACATTACGTCCGAAGAGCAGTTCTGGGCCGGCATCGCGGACAAAGTCCGGAAAGCGGCCGCTGAGGGAGCGGAGATGATCGTGTTCCCCGAATACGTGACGGCGCATCTGCTCAGTCTGAAGCCGCCGATGCTGCATGATGAGGCTTGCGCCTACTTGGACGGGCAGTCCGAACGATACGAGCGGTTTTTCCGCGAGCTGAGCGGCGAGGCGGGGATCGCGATTTTGGCAGGGACGCATATTTGCCGGGCGGACAGGACGTGGGGCGGAGAAGAAGCCGGGCTTGCGGGCGCTGTCGCCGGGGGCGATGGAAGCGCCGGCGCGAGCGGGGGGAGCGATGGGCCGAACGCGGAGAAGAACTCGGGAGCGGGCGTTGGTTCCGGTTCTGGTTCGGGTTTGAGCGAAGCTTCGGATTCGAGCAAGGAATACGTCAACGAGGCGTTCCTGTTTTTCCCCGACGGGAGGCTCGAGAGGCAGCGCAAAGTCCACCTCACGCCGGAGGAGCAGATCCGCTGGCCGCTCGTGCCGGGAGAAAGCCTTAACGTGTTCGATACGCAGTGGGGCAAGATGGCGATTCTGACCTGTTACGACGTCGAATTCCCCGAGCTGGCGAGAGTCGCGGCGCTCCGGGGCGTGGAGACGATTCTGTGCCCGTCCTACACCGACAGCGCGCACGGATATCATCGGGTACGGTTCTGCGCCCAGGCGCGGGCGGTCGAGAACCAGCTCTTCGTCGTGCTGAGCGGGCTCGTCGGCGCGTTGTCCGAGGACCGTCCGCAAGTCGACACGGGCTACTGCCAGGCAGGCGCCTTCGCGCCGTGCGACTTCCCGTTCGATCCGGACGGCGTTCTGGAGACGGGCAAGAAAAACGTCGACGCGACGATCCTCGTAGAGCTGGACTACTACCAGCTGCACGAGAACCGCGCGCGGGGGGCGGTCGCGCCTTTCTACGACCGGAGGTCTGAGATTTACAGGCAGGAGATGAAGAAGCTGCGGTATTAGATGAGTTGGGGAAAGTGCGTTACAACGGCGTTAATATGCTTTAGGGGCATTTCCTAAGAATAAATAAAGCTCTCCGCTTGGAGAGCTTTATTTATTGGAGGGGGGAAAGTATATCGATTTAAGATGGTCTGAAAAGTATCGTCAATCGACCGTTTAATACAAATAAAAACAATTTTCCTTTATTTATCCATGTTACTTTTGTATAATAGCAAATAAAAAAGAGGGTTGTTCTTTTCGTGCGGGCACTGCCTCGTCACTAAAGAATCTACCTCTTTATATCAGGTTTATGGTTTCACAACTTATTCTTTTTTATTATATGCGTTTACTTTAATGCTGTCAATGCTCCCTAGGAGCCTTCAGGGTGGTTGGAATTTAATCTGAACTTGGTTCTATCCATACGGTAGGAGGCGTTGCAAATGCTCACTGGCAGTAATGACAGGATGCTGGCTCACAGAAAAGTTAATGAGGAATTTATGTTTTTTTATCAGCGCTGGCAGGAGTTGCTTGATCATCGTACATTGGGAATGTATAGATATAACATTCTTAATTCTTGCGCAGCCTGTTTGGAATTGGTCGATGTCATTGACAAGACCTTGGCGGGTCTTTTAACTTCTCGCCAGAACGTAGATGATTGTAAGGCTGAGACTTTAGCAATCTTGAAGCAGGACAACATCCTGGAAAAATACAACAAGCCTTTATATAACGCATTATTGCGAATAGTTTCTTCAAAAATAGAGTCGAAGCAAAAGAATGAGTTATCAGATGATAAGAACAACGCCTTTTACATATCCATAAACCGACTTAAATATCAGTTGACGACACCCGGCAGGATACTGCAAGAAAATTACCTGGATTATCTGATTCGAGAAATAAAGTTTGGTATCGATAACGGTAATATTCCTTTGTTGGATAGACATATTTCTGCACTCGTAAGTCAGTGTATTAATAATGGATGGTCCGCTAAGGGACTATTTATGCTGTCCAGATGTTTTGAAGGAGAAGCGACACTAGAAGAAAAGTGGAATGACTTTTCGGGCAAATTGACGACGCAGGCGAGAGAACTATTCGAAGTGTACTTTGGAATTAATATAGAAACACGTCAGGGGATAACTGCTGAAGTTGTCAGAAGCATTATCCAGTCATTAGCCATGATAATACGAAGGGGGAGCGAGATTATAGACGGCGATCCTGCGAGATCGAATTTATACAACAAACTTGACTCTTCTAGGCATTACATTGTTGTTTCAGTGGATGCGACGGATTTATATTCGGCGACCCTGTCGGCAATCAACCAGTTGAATAAGCAACTCAGTGTTGCAACTTTTTATAATACGATCAATCCATGGATTGCAAATTCGCCTCAAATCGTTACCTTTTGCCCGAGCACGCAGTTAGCGGAGGCTTTAAAAATTACAGATGTGTTTAGGACGTATGACTACGTAGATAGTACTAACAATGTTTTTGAGGACACCAAGAATATCCTGATCAATCCGGAAAAAGCACACATCATGGCACGACTGCATGCCGCATTTTCTTATACTAACCTGAGCAGAACATCGCTATTTCAAGAAACAAAATATATTTCTCTTTGGATAGCGATCGAGTCTGTCATGCGAACAGGGCAGTATCCTGATATTATTTCGCATATCAAATGCGTTCTTCCCGAAACACTTTCTGTTCGATACGTTTATAGGATTATTCGCAACTTTTCAGAGGATTGTATAAGATGTGGATTCAAGCAAGAGCCTGCATTAGCCGTCAACATGGAATCGACGGATAAAAAACAATTAATCGCAATACTTATTACAATTTTTCGTGACCCAGATCTCTACAATATTTTAGAGCAAAATTGTCAAATCAATAAATTACTTAATTATCGTTGTACAGAGATTCATGCTTTACTCAACAACACTCAACTGATTATTAGTAAGTTTGAATCTTACACGACCAAAATTCGGTGGCATATTCAAAGGCTCTATCGAATTAGAAACGAAATCACCCATTCTGCATTTTTTGATGACAGGTCTTTGACAATTTATATCGAGCATTTATATACCTATCTGGCGCAATTGGTTAGTGAAGTGGTCTATTATGTAGAGCATAAGCAGGTAAAATCAGTGGAAGAAGCTTTCTCCATAATCCTTGAAAACTACAACACATATTTAGATTTGCTAAAGACAGGGTACTTCGTGCCGCAGGATGTACTGCCAAACGGAGTCGTCGAGATTATTAGCTAATTTATTGAGCAGGTCTAACGTGTATCCGAAAATGTCATATATCCTATGCAGTCGAAACCCTCAGTCTTTTCTATTTCTCCCCCGACATAACCGGAGGAAACCAAAGCGTCCGAAGGTTGACCCACCCTTGGGAGTTAAAAGTAACGCCGCGGACGGTGGGGAGGTAGGCGGTCGGCAGCGGCTTCTCCGACAGAATGTGCAGGTGGCGTTCGCGGATGAGCAGCGATTCGATCTTGTCCAGGCTGCGGTGCCGGACCGCCGGGTCCGGCTCCCTGAGCGCGCGGGATAACAGCCGTTCGATGTCGATGCGCGTATGGGCGTCGACATGCTCGGCCATCGTCCGGTACAGGTCGTAGAGCCGCAGCTCCTGATCCTGGTCGCGCAGCAGCGAGAACAGAATCAGATCCGATTCCAGCCGGATCGCGCCTTTGAACTCCTCCGGCGAGACGGCCGCCACCTCGCAGTCGTAGCCGTGCCGGCTGAGCGCTTCGGCCAGAGCCTCGGCATCGTCCCTGTACGGCAAGATCGTTGCGATCCGCAGGCGCACCGGGTCCTGAGCGGATGGGATCGGTGAGGATTCCTCGCTCTCTGTCGCAGCCTTATCGCTTATGCTTTTCTCGTTTTCGCCACTCTCTCCAATCTTCTTAAGGCAACCAAACAAATGCTCCCGAAGCGCCGGATCGGTCAACGGTCCGGCTTTCTGCGTGTTGCAGGTGACGAACTTGCGCACTGTCGTCTCCGAATGAATCCGGCTCCAGCCCGAGTCTCCGGCGGCCGCGTTCGGGATGACGTGGAACGGGGACACCTGATCCGGCTGATCCGCCTGATCAGCGCTGCCCGCTCTCTCTCCGCCGCTCTCCTCCGCCATCGCTTCAGCCGCCCACGGCACATGAACGATCTCGACCCGGTCGAGATGCGCCCTCCCCTGAAAACAAGGCCCGAAAGCCTCCATCACGCACACCGTCCCGTTCATCTGCGTCACCTTGAACGGTCCCGTTCCGACCGGCTCCGTGCCGAAACGGTAGCTTCCGAGCTGGTTCAAGTCCTTCGGCACGACCGCCGCTCGGCTCGTGCACAGGAACGGGAGGAACAGCTCGTTAGGCTCCTCCAGCTCAAAGCGCACGACCGTCGGATTAAGCGCGCGCACCGACTTGATCTGCTTGTAGATAAAGCTGTACAGCGTTCTGCGCGGAGACCGGACCAGCCGTTCGAACGTATATACGACGTCGTCGGCGTTCAGCACCTTCCCGTGATGGAACAGCACTTCCTTGCGCAAGTAGAACGTCCACAGGGTGCGCGTCTCGTCCGTCTCCCAGGCGTGGGCGATGCTAGGCTTGATATCGTCCCCCGAATCCGAGCGGCGCACGAGCCCGTCGAACACGTGGCTGGCGACGAACGACTCGGCCAGCAGATTCATGTACAGAGGATCGACCGTATGGAGCGGCTGGCGGATCGGAATGCGAAGCGTATCGATCTGCCGGTCCTTGCTCGTCTCGACGTGGTGCCCGAAGTAGGAGAGCAGCCGGCCCTGCAGATGCTCCTGCAGCGCGGAGGAGTTCCGGTGAATCTGGATCTGGCCGATCGCGCGGGCGACGTCCTTGCGGTTGATCGCCTGCAGCATCGCCTGCGCCGCGATGTCTTCCGCTTGCGCGAGGAAGCTCAGCGTCGAGCGTCTTCCCCTGCCGCGCGACGATTCCCAGGCGATCCAGCCGTTCCGGCTCATCGCGCGGACGATGTTGGCGGCGTTGCGCGGCGTGCAGTCGAGCAGCTTGGCGATCTCGTCCAGCGTCGTCGACGCCGAATCCCCGCCCCCGAACCGGGAATGCAGCAGCAGAAATTGTTGATGCAGCTTCATCGATCGCGTCCCCTTTCCATCCTCCGCCTGTCCTGACCGCTCATTAAAATAGGAAATTTTCCAACGATTAGTTTCTATTTATCTTCCTATTTTAACACCTACAATAGGCATTAGATACGAGAAAACGGAGGGATCGCCTTGTCTGCATCTCGCAAACCCCTGCTCGGAAGCTCCATGATCGCGCTGCTCGGCGCTTTCGCGCTGGCCGCCGTCCATCAATATTTGTTTTTCGACCATGATCCGGGAGTTTCGTTCCCGTTGTTCATCGCGCTTCTCTACGTCTACCTGTTCCACGATTGGAAAGACCGGCTGAAGGAGACGACCGGGTTCGGCTGGTTTCTGTTCGCGGTGATAGTGCTGCTTTCTCTGACTTACGGCCTGTTTCACAATCCGATCTTTCGAGCGCTTAATCTGCTGGCGATTCCGAGTCTGGTTTTCGTCCATCTCGCCGTGCTGCGCGGTGCGAATCGAATCCCATGGTGGGACGTCGGCATCGTCGGAGAGGCGCTCGCCCATCTGATTCCCCGCAGCCTGCTTCAGATTCCCCGGCTGTTCCGGGTGCTGCGGATCTCGCTGTTCAGAAGGCTGGACAGCGAGCGCCAGAAAACCGCGACCAAGGTCGCCATCGGCCTCGTTTTCGCCACCCCGCTGCTGCTCGTCGTCATTCCTTTGCTGGCTTCGGCGGACGGCGCGTTTAACCGGCTGCTGAGCGGCGTTCCGGGGTGGATCAGCCGTTTCTCCCTGGGCGAGCTGTTCGGAAGAGTGCTGTGGATTCTCGTATTCGGCATCCTGTTCGCGATCTATTTCTGGAGCTTCGCTAAGCCGCCAAGACGCCGAAAAGCCGCATCGCAAGCGGACGTCATGCCGCTCCTCAAGCCGAGCATCGATTCCGTCGTGCTGACGACCCTGCTGCTGGCGGTCAACGCGGTCTACGTGCTGTTCGTGGCCATTCAGTTCACCTATCTGTTCGGGGCGTGGGACGGTCTGCTTCCGGACGGAACGACTTACGCGGAGTATGCCCGCAGAGGCTTCGGCGAGCTGGTGGCCGTATCGGCGATTAATTTCGCGCTGCTGATCGTCTCGCTGACGTTCTCGGGGACGAGGAGGGGCCTTCTCAATACGCTGCTGTACATCCTGGTCGTCTGCTCGGGCGTCATGCTGTACTCCGCCTACATCCGGCTGGCCATGTACGAGGAAGCTTACGGATATACGTACATCCGCTTTCTGGTTCATGCCTTCATGATCTATCTGGCGTTCCTGCTGCTGATCGCGGCGCTGCGCATTCGCACCTCGCTCGTGCCGATGGCGAAATGCTTTATCGTCCTGAGTCTGGCTGCGTACACGCTGGTCAACTATGTCGGCATGGACCGGCTCATCGCCGAGAACAACCTCTCGCGCTTCGAGGAGACGGGGCGAATCGACCGGTATTACTTGAACAAACTGTCGGCCGACGCGATTCCGACTCTTGTCGATTTCGCCGTGAAGCGCGAGGACGCGGAGATGAAGTCGCTGCTGAAAGCCGACCTCGGCGAGCTGAACCGCCAAAGCCGGGATTGGCGTTCCTTTAATCTGTCTGTGTATTCGGCCAAGAAGGCCGTGCAAACGATGAACCAACCCTAGGGCGTGTATGCAAACCCACTCAGAGGCATCTATCACCGCCTTTTCGCCCCCTGCTGCGTCACTTTTGCTTGACGTACCCCCGGTACGCCTTCACAAAAGTTCCTTGCATGGAACGAAAATTCGGCAACATCTGCTGTCCTCGGAGTATGCATACACGCCCTAGATCACCCCATTCGGGGAAAAAGGAGACGAGGAACTTGGGCTACATATCGGAATTGCGTGAAGTTGTCGGGACGCGCCCGTTGATCATGGCCGGCGCTTGCGTGCTGGTGTTCGACAAGGACGGGCGCTTGCTGCTGCAAAGACGCTCGGACAGCGGCGATTGGGGAACGATCGGCGGAGCGCTGGAGCCCGGAGAATCGCTCGAGGAAGCGGCGGCGCGGGAGCTCTGGGAAGAGGCGGGACTGACCGCGAAGCGGTTTCGTCTGATCGATTTATTTTCCGGCAAGGACATGTACTACCGTTATCCTCACGGGGACGAGGTCTATAACGTGATGGCCGTGTTCGAGGCGATCGAGGCCGAAGGAACGCCCGAAGTGAACGACGGCGAAGGATTGGAACTCGGATATTTCGATCTGAACGAACCGGTCGCGGAGCTGAACCCGTTTACGGGACTCGTCCTCGCCAAGCTCGGATATCCGGCTCAAGCCGCGCGAAAGGAGGCATAATCGCCATGTACGTGGAAATGTGTATAATGAGGACATCGAGCGCAAGGAAGGATGAGAAGATGCTGGCGGTAACCGAATACAGCGTGGAGCTGGTGAAGGACCCTTTCCGGATTTTGCCGGGGAAGCGTTATGAGTTCGTGATCGAGCTTGATCTCGACGAGGAGGACGAATTGTATTCCGCGAACGGGATCGAGATCAAAGCCGTCTACAAGGTGGACGGAGAGCAGGCGGGCGTCGTGAGCTACGGACTGTACGAGAAGTCGACGGGGCGCTACATCGACGCCGAGCTGGAGGACGAGGAAGAGGCCGCGCTGGCTGAATTTTGCCAGGCTCATTATGCGGAAGGCGAAGATTAAGCGAGACATCACGAAGCGGCGGACACCGGCATTTGCGAACCGGCTTCGCCGCTCTTTCTTTTTTGAAATTTAATGCAGTGTTCGCGTAGACGCGAACGGACGGAACGGTTAAGATCGTAGGTACGCGCACAGAAACTGGAAAATTGGGAGGGTGATGACACTGTCGTTCGTGATTCGCCTGAAATGGTTTTTCAAGGAAAGATGGGGCAGCTATTCTCTGGCCATCGGATTAATGACGCTGGTCAGCCTGCTGTCGATGATTCCTCCCCGGCTGATCGGGAACAAGATCGACGTGATGGAGAAGGGGACGCTGACCGCCGCGGAATTGAGCCAGACCGTTCTGACGCTCGTAGGCCTTGCCCTGATCACATACGTCTTCGTCTACATATGGATTACGAACCTGTTCGGCAATTCGGTGCTGATCGAGAAGCTGCTTCGAACCCGGCTGCTCCGGCATTTGACCCGGATGCGCCCTTCGTTCTTCCAACGCCACAGCACGGGACAGCTGATGGCGCTGGCGACCAACGACGTGTCGGCGATCGGACAGACGGCCGGATACGGCGTTATGACGCTCGTCAATACGCTGGTCGGCATCTCGGTCGTCATCGTGATGATGCTCAGCTTCATCAGCGCCAAGCTGATGCTTGCCGCGCTGATTCCGCTGCCGCTGCTCGTGGTGATCATCAGCAAGCTTGGAGGCGTTGTGCGGGGAAGGTTCATGGCGGCGCAGGAATCGTTCGGCCGCATGAACGATCACGTCCTGGAAGCGATCTCGGGCATCCGGGTTATCCGTTCCTATGTGCAGGAGAAGGACGACTTGGGGGCATTCGACCGGCTGACGACCGACGTGATGGATAAAAATCGCAGAGTCGCGATCTTGAACGCTCTGTTCCATCCTTTGATCTCTTTTATCGTGGGCGCGAGCTTCGCGATCGGAGTCGGCTACGGGGCTCACCTGGTTTTCCGGGGGGAAATCTCGTTCGGCCAGCTCGTGACCTTCAATATTTATCTGGGGATGCTGATCTGGCCGATGATCGCCTTCGGCGAGTTTATCAATGTGCTGCAGAGAGGCAGCGCTTCGGCGGGGCGGCTGGACGACGTGCTGGCCGAACGAGCGGACGTGAAGGACGCGGCGGACCCGATCGAACTTGGCGTTCCTGAGTCGATCGAAATGAAGGCGCTGTCTTTCACATATCCGAGCGCTTCAGTTCCCAGTCTGATCGACGTCTCCGTGCGACTGGAGCGCGGGCAGACGCTGGGCGTCGTTGGCAAAACCGGCAGCGGCAAGAGCACCTTGCTGAAGCAGCTTCTCCGGCAATATCCGCTGTCTCCGGGCATGCTGTTCGTATCGGATGTGCCGGCGGAAAACATCGCGCTGGAGAGAATGAAGACCTGGATGGCCTACGTCCCGCAGGAGCACCTGCTTCTCTCCAAGACGATCCGCGACAATATCGCGCTCGGGAAGCCGGACGCGACTCCAGAAGACGTCGCCCGCGCGGTCGAGATGGCGTCCTTCTCGGCCGACATCGCCCAACTGCCGCAAGGGCTGGAGACGTTGATCGGCGAGAACGGCGTCATGCTGTCCGGCGGCCAGAAGCAGCGCCTGTCCATCGCCCGCGCGCTGCTCGTTGACGCGGAGGTGCTGCTGCTGGACGATTCCTTGTCGGCGGTGGACGCAAGGACGGAGAGCCGCATCGTGGCGAATATCCGGCGCGAGCGCGCCGGCAAGACGACGCTGATTACGACGCATCGTCTGTCCGCCGTCAGCCACGCCGACTGGATCGTCGTGCTGGACGAAGGGCGCATTAAGGAAGAAGGCACGCACGAGCAGTTGATGCTGCTGGGCGGATGGTACAGGCAGCAGTGGGATCGTCAGCAGATGGAAGCCGGCTTGGAAGAATAAGAGGACAATCAGGATCGGAGGTCCGTATGAATTCCCAACGATCAACGGGGAGCAGGCTGCTCTCTTATGCGCTTGGTTACAAATACCGGATTATCGGCGCTCTGGCGGTTTTGCTCTGCGCGGTAGGCGCGGAGCTGGCCGGGCCGTTCATCATTAAGGAGATTGTCGACGGGCATTTGACGCCTCCGACGGGCAATCTCGGTCCCGTACTGACCTTGCTCGCATTGTACATGGGTTTGGTTTTGCTGTCGGGCGTCTTGAATTTCTCGCAATCTTATCTGCTGCAGACGACGGCGCTCCGCATTATCAAAAATATGAGAATGGACGTCATGCGGCACATTCAGCGCATCCCTCTCCGCTATTTCGATAATACGCCTGCGGGGCAGATCGTCTCGCGCGTCGCCAACGACACGGAGGCGATCCGGGAGCTGTTCATGAGCTTCATGGCGACGTTCGTCGTCAGCTTCGTTCATTTGCTCGGCATCTACATCGCCTTGTTCATACTGGATGCGCAGCTTGCGTTGTACACGCTGGCTCTGCCGCCTGTGTTCGTGGTCATTATGTACTTTCATCTGAAGTTTTCCAAGAAATACGTCTCGATCATGCGCGCGCGGCTCAGCGATATGAACGCGATGATCAACGAGTCGATCGTCGTTATGCCGATCCTTCAGGCTTTCCGCCGGGAGAAGGCGACGCTGGAGGAGTTCGAGCGGCTGAACGAGGATCGTTACGTGGCTCAAGTGAAGCAGTTTCGGATCTTCTCTCTCTCTTCGCGGAATATCGTCGGAACGATCGGCAGCTTGCTTACCGCGTTCGTCATCTGGCACTTCGGCAATCTTTCGGTTGCCGGAGCCGCGGTTTCGTTTGGCGTGCTGTACGCGTTCATCGACTATCTGGGGCGCATATTCAACCCGATTATCGGGATTTTCGACCAACTCATGAACGCGCAGCGGGCATTCGTCTCCGCGGATAAAGTGTTTGCCATCCTCGATATGGAGGGCAAGGAGGTCGAGGAGGCTTCGGGAGGGGCCAAGCCGGAAGGGGAAGTGAAGTTCGAGAACGTGACGTTCGCTTACAACGACGACGATCATGTGCTGAAGAACATTTCCTTTACCGCCCGCCAAGGGGAGACGGTCGCGCTCGTCGGTCACACGGGATCGGGCAAAAGCTCGATCATCAATTTGCTGCTGGGCTTCTACGAGCCGGGCGCGGGGCGGATTACGATCGACGGCGTCGACATCTCGACTCTGTCGAAGCAGCAGCTTCGCAAGCACATGGGCATCGTGCTGCAGGACCCGTACCTGTTCGCGGGGGACATCAAGTTCAACGTCAGCCTGTACAACAAGGACATTTCGCTGGAGCGGGTCAAGCAAGCGCTGGCCGACGTCGGCGCGGCTTCGTTCGTCGAGCAGCTTCCGCGCGGCTGCGACGAGCCGGTCGTCGAGCGCGGGAGCACGCTGTCGTCCGGCCAGCGGCAGCTCATCTCCTTCGCGCGGGCGCTGGCGTTCGACCCGTCCATTCTTATTCTCGACGAAGCGACTGCCAGCATCGACAGCGAGACGGAGGGCTTGATCCAGCGCGCGCTCAAAGTCGTCAGCGAAGGCCGGACGACGCTCGTCATCGCGCACCGGCTGTCGACGATCCGCGACGCCAGCCAGATTCTCGTGCTGCACCGCGGCGAGATTGTCGAGCGCGGCACCCACGACGAGCTCATGGCGCTTCGCGGCCGCTACTTCAAGATGTACCAGCTTCAGACGGGGGAGAAAGCTTCTTTGCCGGCTTGAACGGCCGCATAGCCGGCAAGCTCGACGAAGCCGCTGCCGCAGACGGCGCGTCCGCTAGTCAGGTCGGTGCCCGATACGCGGCACGCGCCTTCCCAGATTGCCCGCAGCGGGCCGATGATTGGCATTTCCTGCTGCGGGAACGCGGCGGAGACGCGCAAGTCGAGGCGCAGATCGGGCGCGCGAATCCGCCATTCAACCGGGTAGATCAGCCCGGTTCGCAAGCTTCTCCAGGAACGCAGCGGCTTGATGTCCACGTTCTTCGTCGTATAGGCGCGGTCGTTCAGGATCAGGATCGCTTGCGCTGACCGGGCGTCGTCTGAACCGCGGGACGGATGCGGCGCGCCCGGGCGCTGCTGAGCATCGGGCTTGTGGAACTCGCTTGCAAGCAGTTCGCGACCGTCGTCCAGCTGCAAGCCGAACCAATTCCAGCCCTCTCCCTTGAGCAGATCGTAATTGCGCCCCCACTGATGGTCGAACCACCCCGAGCCGGTCAGCGGCTCGTCTCCCTCGGAATGACGAACGCATCCGCTTACGCGGTAGCGCGTGCACGAATAGTAATACAGACCGTTCAGAGTTCCCTCGCCGTCGATCAAGGAATGAGGCTTATCCGGCGCGAATTCGAGCTCGATCGTCCCTTCGGGATCGTCGATGCGCAGCGAGAAGTCCGCCTTCGCGTCATCTTCGAAAGCGAGCTTGGCCTGTCCGTAACGCACGACTGTAGGTCTTGAAGTGACGGAGACATCTTTCATCCACTGGTGAGGAGAGGGGAGCTTGCCCTGAAGCAGCTGCCCGTACTGATTCATCGTATACCGGTCTCCCGGCCTAAACAGGAAGTACATCGGGAGATACATTCCGGTCATCTGGTAGAACAGAGGACGGTCCAAGTACGACCTGGCGATAAACTGAGGTTTATCCAACCGGATTAGCGAGTAGATCAAATAATGACCTTTGCCGACCGGCAGCTCTCCTACGCGGAAGAAAGCGGTCATCAAGGCATACCGGCTTCCGCCCTTCCCCGACAAGATCGCATAGCAGTACCACCACTCCAGATTCGATTCCGGATGCGGGGCCGCGTCCCGGGGGATCGCCAACTCTTTTCTCCATTCGCTCATGAGGAGCCTATCCACCTGCCTTGGCCTTTGCCCGTAGGCTAATGCTACAGCGTATGCGCAAAGGCGCAATCGGCGACTGCGGAGAAAGTCAGAGATCATCGGAACAGCGGTCAACGCCAGCCCCCAAGCCTTACCGGCTCAGTTCCCGCTGCATGAGCCTGTAGCTCTCGATGATGTACTCCCGAAATTCCTGAGCGGCGAGGGACAGGTAGTGTCGCTTCGACCAAGCGATCCAGGTCGTTCTCCTGAAGTCGATGTTGTCGATCCGAAGTTTCTTCAGCTGTGCACGGGATCGAGTCTTGAACGCAAGCTCCGGCAGGAACGCAACCCCCAGCCCTTGCCCGACCAGGCGGGAGATGCCTTCCGGCTCGTCCACCTCGAACGTAATGTTAGGCTGGAAATTCGCCTGCAGGCACAACTCGTCCATCAAATCCCGGAAGGAAAACCCGCAGTTCATGCTGATGAACGGCTCGTTCGCAAGCTCTTCCAGAGCCACGCTGTCTCGGCCGGACAGCCTGTGGTCGGGACTCGCGGCGATCCACACTTTCTCCGTCATCAACTCCTGCCACTCCAAGTCCGGTCTGTCATCCCGAATGGAGCTGACGCACAGATCGATATCCCCGTCCTCCAGTCTCTTGATCACCTCGGCCGTCGGTCCGAGCGTCTGGCGGAAGTGAACGGAGGGGTGACGTTGAATGAACGTGCCGATCAGCTCGGGGAGCACGCTCGTAATCGATACGCCCAGCTTGATGCTGCCCCGGTTCAACCCCGCCATCTCGCGAATTTGCCGCTCTCCTTCCTCCAGCTCCCGGAAAGCCCGATCCACTCTCTCCAGATAGATTCTGCCGAACTGGTTCAGCCGGATTTGCCGGCCTTGCCGATCGAACAGCGGTACGCCGACCGCTTCCTCCAATCTGGCGATCGTCTTGCTCAGCGAAGGCTGGGCGATCTGCAGCCGCTCCGCCGCCTGCGTCATATGCTCGAGCCGAGCAACGGTTTGAAAATATTTCAACTGAAGCCATTCCATCGTCGGATGAGCCCCCTTTCTCCATATAAATAGCCTGTAGTCTATTAATCTATAGTTAATTATGTATTATACATCGATTAATTCGCTTTCTATAATAGGCTTTGTGAAAAAATCCGTTTCGGGAAAGAGGTCAATCATGAATCAACAGCCAGGCAACGACAGCATCTGGAACCAGCCGAAGGCGGTATGGGCGATCGGGTTCGCTTCCATCATCGCTTTCATGGGGCTGGGCCTCGTCGATCCTATTCTTCCGGCGATCGCAGAGAAGCTCGACGCTTCGGCGAGCCAGGTGACTTTATTGTTTACCAGCTACAATCTCGTGATGGCGATCGCCATGCTGATCACGGGCGCGATCTCGTCCAGGCTCGGCATCAAATGGACGCTGATGTGCGGGATCGTCATCATCGCGCTGTTCTCGGCGCTTGGCGGCAGCTCCGGCGGCATCTGGGAGCTCGTATGGCTCCGGGGCGGCTGGGGGCTGGGCAACGCGCTATTCGTGGCCACGGCGCTGTCGGCGATCGTCTCATTCTCCCGCTCGGGCGTAGCCAAGGCGATCATTCTGTACGAGGCCGCTATCGGGCTCGGAATTTCCGTAGGGCCGCTGCTTGGCGGCAGTCTCGGCTCCATCTCCTGGAGAGGGCCGTTCTTCGGTGTGGCGTGTTTGATGGGGCTTGCGTTTCTGCTGCTCTTGTTTATGATGCCCTCCCGCAATCCGGCCGCGGCATCGTCCATGACGACCGCTCCGGCACAGGCGCCTGCCCGAAAGACGTCCATTCTGGACCCGTTCCGCGCGCTGAAACATCCGGCGCTGCTCATTCTGGGCATCGCGGCGCTTCTGTACAACTTCGGCTTTTTCACGCTGCTCGCGTATTCCCCGTTCGTCATGCATCTGGACGAGCACGGCTTGGGTTACGTTTTCCTCGGCTGGGGGCTGCTGCTGGCGGTTACTTCCGTGTTTATGGCGCCCGTGCTGGAGAGAAAGCTGGGCACGATCAACGCCATGTGCCTGATGCTGACCCTGTTCGCTCTCACCCTTGTCGCGATGGGAATCTGGACTTCGACGAGGGAAGTCGTCATCGTCGCGGTCATACTGGCCGGCGGCTTCCTCGGCAACAACAATACGCTCATCACGACGGCCGTCATGCAGGCCGCGCCGGTCGAGCGCTCGACCGCTTCCGCGGCGTACAGCTTCCTGCGTTTTCTCGGAGGGGCGGCGGCGCCTTATTTCGCGGGCAAGCTGGCCGAGTGGTACAACCCGCATATCCCTTTTTACGTCGGCGGCGCCTTCGTCCTCGTATCGGTTCTGTTCATTCTGGCGACGCGGAAGCACTTGCGCCGCATCGACTCATCCGTATCCGCTCATTAACTTTCTCCAGACGTTCGACCCCGGACGAAGCCGGATGTGCTAGGCAAGCCAAAGAATGGTACACTAGAGGAGGAGTACCCATTTTGGCTCGAGAGCCTAGGAGGGAATACGAAGCATGAACGCATTTGAATGGTATAATCCGACCAAGCTGGTCTTCGGAGCGGACAAGGTCGGACAGTTGGGGGAATTGATCGAACCCTACGGAAAGCGGATCTTGCTCGTATACGGCGGAGGAAGCATCAAGAAAACCGGACTGTACGACGATGTGATGTTCCAGCTCCGGGAAATTGGGGCGACGGTCCACGAGCTTTCCGGAGTCGAGCCGAACCCGCGTCTCTCCACGGTGAACCGGGGCATAGATATTTGCCGGACGGAGGACATCGAGTTTATCCTTGCGGTCGGAGGCGGAAGCGTGCTGGATGCATCGAAGGCGATCGCGGCGGGCGCCGTGTACAACGGCGACGTATGGGATTTCACGATCCGCAAGGCGGTCATTCAAGATGCGCTGCCGCTCGGGACTGTGCTGACGCTCGCGGCTACGGGCTCCGAAATGAACGGCAACGCCGTTATCACGAACTGGGAGACGAAGCAGAAAAGGGGACTCGGCAGCAAGCTGGTCTACCCTCGCTTTTCCATATTGGATCCGAAGCTGACCTATACGGTACCCCGCGATCAGACGGTGAACGGGATCGTCGATATTATGTCGCACGTGTTCGAGCAGTATTTTACACTGACGACCGACATTCCGCTTCAGGAGCGGCTTGCCGAATCCGTTCTGCTGACCGTCATCGAGAATGGGGAGAAAGCGCTGGAGGACGGGACGGACTACGACGCCCGAGCGAACCTGCTGCTGGCGGGTACATACGCGCTGAACGGCACGCTGCCGAACGGAGTGACGACGGATTGGGCGACGCACGGCATCGAACATGAGGTGAGCGCTGTCTACGACATCGCGCACGGGGCCGGGCTGGCGATTTTGTTCCCGAACTGGATGAAATACGTGTACAAGGAGCGGATAAGCAAATTCGTACAGTACGCGGTGCGTATCTGGCAGATCGATCCGGCGGGAAAGAGTGACGACGAGATCGCGCTGGCAGGCATCGAGGCGACGAGAGCGTATTTCACACGGATCGGCGCTCCGGCGACGCTCGGGGAGGTCGGCATCAGCGACGAGCATCTGGAGCGGATGGCGGAAGAAGCGACGCGGTTCGGGCCGATCGGCTCGTTTAAGCTGCTGTCGCAGGACGACGTTCTGAGCATACTGAAAGCAAGCTTGTAATCTCAATAAGACGGAGGCGTTCCGCGGCGCGGCCGGGGGACGTCTCTTCGATATGTGGAGGAAGCAAAGATGGCGCTGACATTGGACGAAGTGATGGGCAAGCTGGAGGAAATGGGAACGGAGCAGACGAAGAAAACGTTCCTGAGACACGGGGCGAGCGAGCCTCTGTTCGGCGTGAAAGTGGGAGATCTGAAGAAGCTGGTCAAAGACGTGAAAAAGGATCAGCAGCTGGCCCGCGACCTCTACGAGACGGGCAACTACGATGCGATGTATTTGGCGGGACTGACCGTCGATCCGCGGACGGCGACCCGAGAGATGCTGCAGCAGTGGGTACGTAAGGCTTATTGGCACGCTGTCGCCGAATATACCGTTGCCGGGGTAGCCGCCGAGAGTCCGTTCGCGCTGGAGCTGGCCAGAGAGTGGATCGATTCGCCGGAGGAGCTGATCGCGACCTGCGGGTGGAGCACGTACGCCAACTATGTCTCCATCACGCCCGACGAGCGCTTGGATCTGGAGGAGATAAAGGCCTATTTGCATCGCATTGGAAACGTCATTCACGAGGAGCGCAACTGGGTTCGGTATACAATGAATGGCTTCGTCATTGCGGCAGGCTGCTACGTGGCGCCGCTGAGCGAGGAAGCGGAACGCGTCGCCGGTAAGATCGGCCAAGTGCAGGTGAACGTCGGACAGACGGCGTGCAAGGTGCCGCTCGCCACCGATTATATCGTCAAAGTGCTGGAAGCGGGCAAAACCGGAAGGAAAAGAAAAACCTGTATTTGTTAACGTCCGAGCCGAAAAAACAACGGATAATCCGTCAATTGTCGAATATATAGAAGGAAAAGGCAGACCGTTTGTTGAATGCGTTTACATTCGAAGTTGGCGGAGGGTGTTGTGTCGATGCGGCAAAGATTTGTGAATACCCCGATGATGTACGCATTCGGGATGCTGGCCATGATGATTCCGAGCCAGGCGTTCAGTACGTTTTACAGCTATTATTATGTGGATAAGCTTGGCCTTGGCCTTGGACTGGCGACGCTGGCCCGCACGATTTTTATGATCTGGGATGCGGTTAACCAGCCGCTGTTCGGCTACTGGTCCGATCGGACCAAATCCAAGTATGGACGCCGGAGACCGTGGATTTTCATCGCAATTCCGTTTTTTGCGCTGGCGTTCATCATGGTGTTTTCTCCTCCGGAGAGCCTATCCGAGATGGGGCTGTTTACGTGGTTCCTGATCGCGCTCATCTTCTACGAGGCGGTGGCGACCGTGATCTGGGTCAACTACGGCGCGTTGTTCGCCGAGCTGTTCCGGGGAGATCGAGTTCGCGCCAAGGCATCCGCCGTTCAGCAAGGGTTTCAGATCGTGGCGCTGCTGATCGGGACGGCGGCGACGCCTTTTCTGTACAATGCGATGGGCTTCAGCAATATGGCGATTGTGTATGCGGTAATGTTTGCCGCGCTTATGCTCATCTGTTTGCGGTTTGTGAGAGAGGACCCGGAAGCGAGCGCCGCCCCGCAGCCCAAGCTGAAAGAGGCGTTCAAAGAAACGCTCAGCAATAAGCCGTTCTGGCTGGTCAACCTGGCGAATTCGTTCGCGCAGACGGTTAACGGCTTGCTTAGCGCTACGATCCCCTTTTACGCCAAGTATGTACTGAAGATTCCCGAGGCCCAAAATACGATACTGCTGGCTTCCGTCTTCGTGTCCGTCATTCCGCTCGTCGCCGTCTGGTACTGGCTGCTGCGCCGGATGGACCCGGTCAAAGGCTGGAGGCTGTCGTTCATCGCATACGCGCTGTCCGTTATTCCGCTCTGGTTCGGCACGGGCTTGATCAGCGGCGTTATCGCGGGAGTGATCGTCGGCTTCGGGCTGGCCGGCTTCCTGGTCTCGCCTCCGATGGTCAACAGCAACATTATAGACATGGACGCGGAAAAAACGGGCAGCAGGCGGGAAGGCATCTATACGGCGGTCAGCGGTTTTATTATTCGTTCAAGCGGCTTGATTTCGGTGGTGGCTTTCTGGATCGTCGGCATTATTTTCGGCTACGAGAGCGGGGACAATCCCGGACCCGATCCGGAGAAAACCTTCCGCTATTTGATTAGCGTCGTTCCGCTGATATTGCTGACGTTCTCGATCGTGATTTCTTACTTCGTGAAAATAGAGAGGAAGCCCGCAAATGAGTCCTAAGTATCTCGTCATCAACTGCGACGATTTCGGCCAGAGCAGGCCGATGAACGAAGCGATCATGCATCTGCTGGAAGAGCGGCGAGTGTCCTCGGCGACGATTATGGCGCCAGCCCCCGGCTTCGAGGAGGCGGCGGAATGGTGCAGACGCAGAGGGCAGACCAATGTCGGACTGCATTTGACGCTGACGAGCGAGTTCGACGCTGTTCGCTGGTCCAGCCTGACCGGGCACCCTTCGCTCCACGACGAGAGCGGCCATATGCATAAGACGGTCGAAGCCTTCGAACGCCATGCCGATACGGAGGCCGTTCTGAAGGAACTGCACGCCCAATACGAGAAAGCTGTCCGGTCCGGCCTGCGGCTGAGCCACGCGGACAATCATATGGGCAGCCTGTACGGCACCGCGACGGGCCGAAGCCACATCCCGCACGCGCTTAAGCTGTGCGCCAAGTGGAAGCTGCCCTTCCGCCTCTTCCGCAAAGTCCATCCGGGCGATCCGCTGCTCTCCGGCATTCCGGGGGTCGAGCGCGCGGCGGCCAAGGCTTCGGCAGTGGCCGGTCTGCTGGGCGTGGCGATTCCCGACTATTTGCTGTCGCATGCTTTTCACGTCCAAGAGGGGGAAACCTACGAGCGGTTCAAAGAGGAGCTGATCGGCAAGCTCTACGACCTGCCCGAGGGGATCAGCGAGACGTACATACATCCCGCCGCGGAAGACGCTCATATGCAAGAGAACGTGCCGCATTGGGAGAAACGGGTGTGGGAGTACCGTCTGATGCTGGACGATGACTTCTCCTATGCGATTCGAGACGCCGGCGTGACACTGACCGACTACGGGCATGTCCGCAAGCATGGCAGAGCTTCGAGGCTGGGCTCGGTGTTGGCGCTGACGCGGGAACTGTTGAAAAAATAAAGAAGAGGCCGTCCATAAGTGAGGAAGTACAAGATTATCGATGAAAAAGAAGGGCATCTATCTCCTGGAGACTGCCTCATACGGTCCTGAAATCACCTATTCACGGGTTTACCGTTCCCATTTCAGGATCGTATAGCATCGGAAGGAGATAGATGCCTATTACCATACATCCATCGATAATCGTTAGGTACAACTCTGTTTACTTATGCGACAGCCTCTTCATTCAAGGATCGAGAGACAGGTCGCGGAGCAGCTTTTCGCTGCTTCGTTCCAGCACGAGCGGGTAGAGCGCAGCTTTTTCCGGGGCCAGCGAGCGCAGCTCGTCATATGCGGCGGACGAAGCGTAGACGCGGTCGGCGTGACCGACGATCTTCCGCAGAGCTTCGAGGTTGTCGGTACCCCCAACGTCGCTGGCGATATGGGTCAATCCGGCTTCGGCTACCCGGTCGGCCATCCACTGTCCGCCCTGCCGGCCGAGACAGACGAAAGCAATCCGGCTTCCGGCGTCCATCCGGGCAATCTCCAGCAGCACCGGCGGAGAGGCCGCCGCCCCGATCGTCAGCAAAGGAACGTTAACCCCTTCCAGCAGTCCGCGCACCTCATCCACATGATTCAACGTTGTGACCACTGCATCCGCTCGCCCAGCCGCCCCGGCAAGAATGTCCGCCCGTCCGGCGATTTCCTCCAGGAACAGCACGTTTACCACCGCTTGAGCCTCTTTCTCGACCTGCTCCCGATAGAAGGGATGGTCGTGCCCGCGGCATTCGACGAACAGCAGCTTCCGCTTGCCGTCCGAAGCCGCAGACTTTCCGAACAGCCGCGCGAACGCCAGTCCGGCGAGCGCAAGCTCGTCCGGGGAGATTCCGTTCTCTTCGGCTTCCTGCATTGTTTTCAAGAGCAGCTCGCGCATCGCTTGCCGCTTGCGGATCAGCGTCTCCGCAGCGGGGCCGGCCAATACTTGCGTGCCGCGTCCCTTTTTGCCCGAGACGAGACCTTCCTCGCGAAGCTGCGCATAGACAAGGTTCACCGTGTTGCGATTAACCTGCAGCGCGTCCGCCAATTGGCCCGCCGGAGGAAGCAGCTCTCCCGGGCGAATGGCGCCGATGCCGATCAGCCATTTCAGCTGCTCCTTGATCTGGACGTTGATGGAGTAGGAAAATTCGGGATCCGCTTGCAGGCGGATGTCATTGTTCATCTCGGACGCCCCCGTTCGATGGTAGTCGAGTTAGTCTTATTATACACGCGCGGAACGGAATAGGGATAATTAAATGTCTATTTGACTAGTCATTTAGGATAAATTTATTGACAAAAGACTATTTAAATAGTTATATATGATTATTTTAATAGTTATTTGAGGTGGCGACGGTGAAGAAGAGCTTGCAGAATTACTTGGGAAAAATGTCCGGTTCGGGACGCAGTCCGCTCAAAGTCGTTCCTCGAACGGCGGCGGTCGGTTTGCTGGGAGGATTTATCGCGATCGGATTGCTGGCGCTGCTGGGCGATTCCACTGCCTCGATCTGGCTGATGGCTCCGTTCGGGGCAAGCTGCGTACTGGCTTTCGGCCTGTGGGACGCGCCGCTCTCGCAGCCTCGCAACATCGTCGGAGGTCATCTGGTATCCAGCGCGGTCGGCTTGGTGCTGCTGCACGCTTTCGGTCAAGCCGGGTGGGTCGTCGCCCTGGGAGTGGCGCTGGCCATAGCGCTCATGCACTTGACCCGCACGACGCATCCTCCTGCCGGAGCCGATCCGATCGTCGTCATCCTGGCCGGGGAGTCCTGGGCCTTCCTGCTCGATCCCGTGCTGGCGGGCTCCGCGGCGATCGTGCTGACCGCGCTGCTCGTGAACAATCTGGACTCCCGGCGCAAGTACCCGACCTTCTGGCTGTGAGCCGTATAAATTTTCCAAGGAGAGGACAACGTAGGGCGTGTATGCATACTCCGAGGATAGCAGGTATTGCCGAATTTTCGTTCCATGCAAGGAACTTTTGTGAAGGCGTACCGGAGGTGCGTCAAGCAAAAGTGACGCAGCAGGGGATGATAGATGCCTCTGAGCGGGTTTGCATACACGCCCTAGGACGGTTAAGCGAATTCGGCCGTTCGCGCGGAAATTTCTAAGGGAGATGAAACGGAATGCTCGTACGTTTTGGGAAACTGCAAGGGATAGCGGTTCTGCTCTCGGCGCTGTTCCTCTTGCTCGGATCGTCGGTTGTCGCGGAGGCTGAGCCTAGAGAAACTCTGAAAGCGGCGTTCGTGCGAGACGGGGATTTGTGGATCAGAAGCGGCGGCACGGAACGGCGATTGACCGAAGGAAAACAGGTTTCTCGGCCGCAATGGTCGTTCGACGGAGAGTGGATCGCTTACCAGGAGGGCGAGGAAACGCCGAATCTCAAACTGTGGCACGTGACTTCGGGGAACAGCCTGGCCGTATTTGCCGAGGGACTTGCGGATTTTCAATGGTCTCCGGATCGCAATGAGCTGGCCTATACGGCAGATCGCAAGCTCAATACGGTCCGACCGGATCGAGAAGCCGGCTCCAAGACGGTCGCGGAAGGTATCGGCAGCTTTTCTTGGCTGCCCGAAGGAAACGGATTTATCGCTTCTTCGGCCGTGAGCCTGCTGCCGGATGGCTGGGAGCGTGTGCGGATTTTGAAGATCCCGCTGGCGGGGGAGGCGGAGACGCTGTACACGCTGCCGCAGGCTTCCGACGACTTCTTCGCCGTCGGCACGAGCGGCTTCAAGTACTCGCCTTCAGGCAAGTGGATTGCGTTCCTGGCGACGCCGACCGCTTCTCTGTCTGCGGACGGCAACTACTTATGCTTGTTGTCCTCGGACGGAACGAGCTTCCACGCGGTCGATCAGATGCTGAACCGCGGCGAGTGGTTCCAGTGGGCGAACCGGGAAGATACGCTGGCTTATATCGCCGGCGTCGGGCGGGAAGTGTCCCGCAATAAGGTTCTTAAGACGGTGAGAATACCGGCATCCGGCAAACCGGCGTCGTATACGCCTAAGGGCTTCGTGGATCAAGGGTTCGCATGGGCGGGAGCGGACCGCATTATCGCTTCCAGGGCGAAGGAGTACGAAGGCGAGGGCGGGATCGACAGCTGGCCGCTGCCCAAGCTGGTCGAGATCCGCTTGCAGGGCAATCGCGCCAGCTCGGTAACGGAGCCTCCGCAAGGCTACGGGGACTTCGCTCCGCAGTTTTTTCCCCGGGAGCAGCGGCTGGTCTGGGTGAGGTCCAACCGTAATCAAGCCGACGCGCTGATCTCGGGACGCGGCGGAAAGCATCCTTCCGTCTGGATCAAAAATATCGGCTCGGGAAGACAGTATTACGGTTACGGGAATTGGGGAGAGGTTCTGTCCGTGTACGGCTGATCGGGAGCGAAGGTCACTTGCGCTCCAGAGTCTCCGACGATTCGTCCCAGCGCCATACTTCCTTCGAGCCGTACAGATGGACGCCTCCGAGCCACAGATCGATTCCGTTCAGCGTTATCCGGTCCTCTTCGCCCTTCAGCGCCTTGGCGCCTGTATCCGTCAGGCGAATACGGGCATGCTGAAATTCCGGAGACATTGCCGCGAACGTCGGGAAGCGAACGATAGGCTGCACGGCAATGAGCGGATGCTGACCTTGAATCATTCCGGCAAGATACAGCCAATATTGCAAATCTCCCATGCCCAGGAGGCTAAGCCGGTCGGAAACGAGCCGGAACAGCTCGAGCGGAGCGTCCACGCCGTCGCGAAGGGCTTCCAAAGTCGCTTGCTCCACAATGCCAAGACCGTTGCGAACGGAAGGGTAGCGGGCCAAATGAATGCGGAAAGCGGAGCGAAGGTATGGAAGCGCCTCGGTGTCTTGCCGCAGGAAGTCGGCCAGCGAGCGAGGATCGGCCGAGGCATACGCTTCCCAGGCCTCGCTGCCAAGGCGGAGTTCCTCCGGTTGAATCTCATGGCGTGCATCCGCGAGCGGAATGAGCTGCTCCGGCAAGAGCTGGCCCAGACCATGAAACGGCTCGAAGCCCGGATATTCCCCGATGCAGACGAGGCTCAGCCGGGTTCGCCCGAGCGGCCGCCGTTCAAATTCGTGAAGCAGGCGGATAAGCATCGTTTGATCGAAGAGATCGTGCTCGAACCAGAGCACGATCTCTTCATGTTCGGTCGCTTGTTCGAAAGCGAGCGTCTGCTCCGCAAGACCGGCTTTCCAATGGTCTGGAGGAATGCCTAACGCCTCGGTCATATACGCGGTGCGGGCTTCATGGCGGGGGTCGGCGAAGATAGGACCTTCCGTATACAGCTCTCTCCAGACGAGAACATCCCCCTGGATTCCTCCGCGTCTCAGGCTGTCCCCGACGTGGTCTCCGTTGACGATATGCAGCATCGCGGCTCCCTTCCGCGCCGCCCTTCGGCGGCTCTCGTTTTTACCCATTATCCGACCTGAACCGGCGGAAAGCAAGGCGTCTTTCCCTGAATAATCAGGCGATTTTGGGAATAGTAAGAACGATTCGAAATCACCGAAATGGCAAGGAGGATGCACATGCATTTGGATACGGAACAGGATCGGTACGAGGAGCGGGGCGATCGGCTGAAGAAGTGGTTGGGAATCGCGGGAAAATGGTTCGTGGTGGCGGCGCTGGCCATCGCCATGACGGTAAGCATGCCCAAGACGAGCTTGGCGGTAGGCAAAGGAGCGCACGGTCCGGACGTCTACGTCATCCAGGGGATGCTGAAGGCGCTTGGCAGCTATTCCGGACCGATTACAGGCCATTACAATCAGGCGACGGTACGCGGAGTGAAGTACTATCAGAAGAAGCACGGTTTGCCCGTGACGGGAACGGTGGACAAGCGTACGTTCACGTCGCTCGTATATGCGTATTCGAGTAAACGCATCGGCGGCGGGCAGAGCTGGCGCGGCAAAAGCGGCGGCAGAGGCTACGGCGGCCAAGGCGCAGGCAGCGGAGGCGGAGCTGGCCAAGGTGGAGGCGGAGCTGGCCAAGGTGGAGGCGGCGCAGGCATCGGTGGCGGAGCGGGCCAAGGCGGCGGTGGTGCAGGCAGCGGAGGCGGAGCGGGCCAAGGCGGCGGTGGTGCAGGCATCGGTGACGGAGGCGGCCAAGGTGGCGGCGGCACTGGCATCGGCGGCGGAACTGGTCAAGGCGGCGGTCAAGGCCAAGGGATAGAAGAAGAGCAGGAAGATCTCGGCAAAGGCAAGACGGAGCTTAAGGAAGAACTGAAGGAAGAGAAGAAAGACGAGATCAAGGAAGAGAAAAAGGAAGAAATCAAGGACGAGGACCATGGCAAAGCCAAAGACGAGGATCACGGCAAAGTCAAAGAAGACGACGGCCACGATCATGGCAAAGCCAAAGGCGACCAAGGCTACGGCGGCGGGCAGCAGCCTCAAGCTCCGCAAGGCGATACGAAGGACGACAAAGGATACGGCTACGGCGGCCGCGGCAACTAATCCGCGCATTTTCCCGAACCCTCTGCTCTCGCGAGCAGGGGGTTTTTCGGGTTGACCTCGCTTGCTCTAAGCGGAGGGAAAGCTCGGAGGTCTTCGATTGGATTTTCGCCGGCAATAGGTATACCATATCTATATACCTAGCTGCGAACGAGATTCGCAGAATCGCACATGAAAGATGAGGTTGACCATTATGGGAACAGTTATCCTTATAGCTGCGATCGTCGCCATCGCGGTGTTGCTGATTGTCCGGTATTATCCGCCGCTCGGCGGCAAAGCGTCGCGAGAGAGCAAGCGGCGGATCGAGGCCTCGCCCCAAAGCCGCGACCGCAAGTTCGAAAATCAGATCCCGACGAGCATGAACATGGATTTCCGCACGGGGCTGAAAGTATTCGTCGATATGATCAAAGGCCACCCCCAAAGCCGGCCCAAACAACCGTTGGAGACGGAGAGGTTAACGCCGGATAGACTGAGCGCGGGCGGAGACGCCGCCGTGACGTGGTTCGGCCACTCGGCGGTGCTGCTTAAGCTGGACGGCAAAACCCTCTTCCTGGATCCGATGCTGGGCCGGGTACCGTCGCCGTTTCCTATGCTGGGAGGACGCCGCTACAGCAAACGGCTGCCGATCGAGATCGACCAGCTTCCGTCGATCGACGCAGTGGTCATCTCCCACGACCACTACGACCATCTGGATTACGGCACGATCAAGAAGCTTCGCAGCAAAGTCCGCAGATTTATCGTGCCGCTCGGCGTAGCCGCCCATCTGGAAAGGTGGGGAGTCGATCCGTCGATCATTACAGAGCACGATTGGTGGGACGAGCTGGAATATGAAGGGTTGAAGCTGGTGTGCGCGCCCGCCCGGCATTTTTCCGGAAGGAACGTGGGCAGCAATCGCAATTCCACCTTGTGGTGCTCGTGGGTGATCGCCGGAAGGCAGGCCAAGGTGTACTTCAGCGGAGACAGCGGCTACGGGCCGCACTTTAAGGAAATTGGAGACAAGCACGGACCGTTCGATCTGACGCTCATGGAATGCGGGCAGTACGACGAGAGATGGTCCGCCATTCATATGATGCCCGAACAAACCGTTCAAGCTCATCTCGACGTCCGGGGCAGGACGATGCTGCCGATCCATTGGGGAGCGTTCACGTTGGCTTTGCATGCCTGGACCGATCCCGTCGAACGAGCGGCGAAGGCCGCGCGGGAACGCGGAGCGACCGTGGTGACTCCCAAAATCGGCGAGATCGTACCGATCGCGGATCCTCAGCCGAAGGCAAAGGCTTGGTGGAAGCCCGAACTGATCTAGTAGATCGCCCCCGAAGTAACGTAACCAAGATGTTGAAGAATCTAGGCTGACTCAGTCTTGCTGAGTCGGGTTGGAGCGGCGAATGAGCTGGTAGAGTAGCTGCAACCGCGCTGTGTCGGGTTGGAGCAGCGAAAGGGCCGGTAGAGTCGCTGCAACCGTGCTGAGTCGGGTTGGAGAGTAAGATTGCATCGGCTTCGAGCGCAATCGCATTTTACTTCTGGAATGCTCTACTAGGGCGTGTATGCAACCTCCGAAGATAGCAGATGTTGCAGAATGTTCGTTCCATGCAAGGAACTTTTGTGAAGGCGTACCGGGGGTACGTCAAGCAAAAGTGACGCAGCAGGCGGTGATAGATGCCCCTGAGCGGGTTGGCATACATGTCCTAAGGGGAGGCGACGGATGTGCTGTTCAAGGAGCGTATTCTGGAAGGAATCCGGAGCGGGGACATTGATGTCGTGTTCCGTCTATGGAACGAACCTCGCGTTCAGAAGAACTCGCGCTTGCGAACGCCGATCGGAATCGTCGAGATCGTGGATGTCGAAGCCGTCCCGGAAGCGGACGTTGCCGCCGAGGAAATCGAGCGTGCAGGGTACGCCTCCCGAGCGGAGATGATGAAGGAGCTCGGCAAACACGGAGGGCGAACCTTCTATCGAATCGCGCTCCGGTACGCCGGGACCGACCCCCGGGAAACGCTGCGAGAGCAGGATGAGCTGACCGATGACGAGATGAAGGGATTGCTTAGCCGTCTCGCGAAAATGGACAAGTCGAGCAGACGAGGGCCGTGGACGTCGGGGACGTTGGCCGCGATCGGAGGGCTTCCCGGGGTACGGGCGGCGGAACTGGCCGTGAACGCAGGCTGGGAGACGGAGAAGTTCAAATTAAACGTCCGCAAGCTGAAAGAGCTGGGCCTGACGATCAGTCTGGGCACCGGTTACCGGTTGTCGCCGCGCGGCGAAGCGGTTATGAAGGCGATCCGGGCGAAGGGAACGAGCCTGGAGTAAGACGGGAGCAGGATACGGAGAAGGGGAGACGGTGGACGGTGCAGCCTTTTACGAAACGGGTCATCGAAGTCATCAAAAGCATTCCCGAAGGATACGTCATGACTTATGGACAAGTTGCCGCATGTGCCGGCAGCCCGAGAGGGGCGAGGCAGGTCGTGCGGATTCTGCATTCGTTAAGCGAGAAGCACGGACTGCCGTGGCACCGGGTCGTCAACTCCAAAGGGGAGATCGCGATCCAGGAAGGTGAAGGGCGTTACATGCAGAAGCTCTACCTGGAAAACGAAGGGGTCGAATTCGGCCTGAACGGCCTGATCGATCTGGACGAGTACCGGTATGTCCCAGAGCTGGAGGGAGACGGCGTTAGGGAAAGCGGCTTCGGCAACGAGTAAGAGAGGGACACGGAATGCCTGAGTCCACTGATAGAACGCGAAAGGCAGGCCCATTCGGGCCTGCCTTGTCTGTCTTGCTGCCGTTAGGAACGCTGCTCGAACAGCTTGGCGATCTCGATAATGACGTTCGTCGCTTGGATCATCGTATCGACGGAGACGTATTCGTAGCGTCCGTGATAGTTTTCGCCGCCGGTGAAAATGTTCGGAGTAGGCAGCCCCATGTAACTGAGCTGAGAGCCGTCGGTTCCTCCGCGAATCGGCTGGATGAGCGGCTCGATGCCGAGGTTGACCATCGCCTGGTGGGCGATATCCACGATCTCGCGGACCGGCTCGATTTTCTCGCGCATGTTGTAATATTGGTCCTTGATCTCCAGCGTGACCCGCTCTTTGCCGTATTTCTCCTGGAGTTCCTCCACGATAGCCGCGAGCAGAGCTTTCCGTCCGTCGAAGCGGGCGCGGTCGAAGTCCCGGATCAGGTAATGCAGCTTGGTCTCCTCTACATCGCCGTTAATCGAGATGAGATGGAAGAAGCCTTCATAGCCGTCGGTATGCTCGGGCGCTTCTTGGACGGGCAGACGATTGTTGATCTCCATCGCGATTTTGGCGGAGTTGACCATTTTGCCTTTGGCCGTTCCGGGGTGGACGATTTTGCCCGTGCACGTAATGCGGGCGGCTGCGGCGTTAAAGCTCTCGTATTGCAGCTCGCCGAGAGGACCGCCGTCCATCGTGTAGGCGAATTGCGCGTCGAAGGCCGCCACGTCGAAGCGGTGAGGTCCGCGGCCGATCTCTTCGTCCGGCGTGAACGCGACGCGGATGCGTCCGTGCTTGATCTCCGGATGCTGGATCAGATAAGCCATCGCGGTCATGATTTCGGTCATGCCCGCTTTGTCGTCGGCGCCAAGCAGCGTCGTGCCGTCGGTCGTGATCAGCGTATGTCCTTTGTATCCCGTCAGCTCAGGAAAATCGCGGGGAGACAGCACAATCCTCTGCTCGGCGTTCAGCACGATGTCTCCGCCGTCGTAGTTTTCGACGATCTGCGGTTTGACGTCCTTGCCCGTAAAGTCGGTCGCCGTATCAAGGTGCGCCAGGAAACCGATCGTCGGCACATCCTTGTCCGTATTGGCGGGAAGGGTGGCCATGACGTAGCCGTTGTCGTCGATCGTCACGTCCTGCATGCCGATCTGCTTCAGTTCTTCTGCCAGCATCCGTCCCAATGTCAACTGTCCTTCGGTCGTCGGACAGGTTTGCTTGCTCTCGTCGGATTGCGTATCGACTTGCACATAAGTTTTGAAACGGGTTATGATCTCGTTTTTCACGGTTTATCTCAGCTCCTCGAAGTTATTTTACCAAAGTTCCGTTCCAGAGCGAAATTTGGTTGAAGCCCTAAGGGGCGGCGAAAGAACAAAGCCTGGAAAGACCGCACAGGGCGGTCTCCAGGCTTTGTTCTTTCGAATATGTAATCGGATACAAAACTAAGCAGCGATGATTCCTCGGGTCTGCAAAGCCGATTGCGCGTGCTCGTCGGCAGGACGGTAGCCTTTTTCCAACAGCTCTTTAATATACATTTTGTTGTAAATGAAAGAGAAGATGATGCCAGGGACCCATGCTCCGAAGCCCAATGTGAAAACCCCGAATGCGCAAGCGGTAATGAACATAATAGCTGCCCATTTCAGATCCCCTCTAAAAAGCGCAGGAAAAAAGCCAAAGAAAAACGTTGTCCAACTAAAGCCCAATTTCGCTTGCTTCAAGCCCCCGGCGGCATTTCTCAATTGTACGTGCATGCACGACAACCTCCATTGAATTATTTTCCATCCACAATTTAGTATAGGTATAAAGTAGTAAATTGTCGATATTTAATTTTTCTTGGAGAAATGCCCAAAAATGTACTTAGATCCCGGAACGGAGGGGGTTATCCGTTCCGGCGGCTCGCTCGACATAGTCGGCGAGAAGCCGGACGCCGAAGCCGGTCGCTCCGGCCGACTCATAACCGCGGTCGCCCGGCGTCTGAACGGTGTTGGCCATGTCGATATGCGCCCAGCGGACGCCCTCGCTCACGAAACGGCGCAGGAACAGCGCCGCCGCGCATGCTCCCCCGTAAGCGCTGGAGCTGATGTTGTTCAGATCGGCATAGTCGCTGCGCAGCAGATCCTCGTCGTCGTCGACGAGCGGCATCGGCCATACCCGGTCTCCGCACGAATCTCCGCAGGAGCGCAGCGTTTCCGTTATGGCCGGATCGCCCCATGCGCCGGCCACTCGCAGTCCGAGCGCATGACCTACGCTGCCCGTCAGCGTGGCGATGTCGACGATCTCGGCGGCGCCAAGGCGCTGCGCGTGCAGCAGAGCGTCGGCGAGAATCAGCCGTCCTTCGGCGTCCGTGTTGCCGACTTGAACGGTCAGGCCGTTCGGGTAGCGGACGATGGAGGAAGGGAGCAGAGCGCCCGAGCCGGGCACGTTGTCCGCGACTGCGATCAGCGCGGCGACATTGACCGCCGAGCCGCTGCGCGCCAGCAGGTCGAGCGCCCCGGCGACGGCGCAAGCTCCGCCCATGTCGAAGCGGGCCTCGCTCAGATCCCGGCCCGTCTTCACGTTCATGCCGCCCATGTCGAACGTCATTCCTTTGCCGACCAGCGCGACCAAGGGCAGAGACGGATCGGAGGCATAGGTCAGTTCGACGAGGGCGGGAGCATGGCGGCTTCCCTGGCTGACGGCAAGAAGGCCGTTCATGCCGGACGCCGCGAGATCGTCTCCGCGGTAGATGCGGACGCCGACTCCCGGCACATCCGCGAAACGCCGCTCGATCTCGTCCGCGAGCCGCTTCGGAGTCATTACGTTGGCAGGCTCGTTGCACCAATCCCGGGCCAATGTCGTGCTCTCTGCGCGCAGCCGCGCTTTCTCCGTTAGCCGAACTGCCGCTTCCCGGTCCGCGCTCCCGGCCAGAAGCCGCAGCGAAGAGACCGCGCTTTTTCTCGCGGCCTCCGTCTTATATCGGTCGAACGCATAGCTGCCGAGCAGCCAGCCTTCCGTCCAAGCCTGCACGCAGATCTCCGCGCCCAGCCTGTCCGCGGCTGCGCCGAGGTCGACTGCCGCCGCCTTGTAGCCTTCGCGGCCGATGGCTCGCGCGGCGCTTCCGGCCGCTCGCCTAAGCCGCTCGGCGTCCAAGCGGTCCGCCGAGCCCAACCCGACGATCGCCGCATGCGGCTCTCCGGGCGCTCCGTACAGCAAGCTCGTCCGTCCAAGAGCTGCGGCCGAAGGAGTAGGTTCAACGTTGAGACCGGGAATGTCTCTCGTCCCTTCGAAGACGAGATGCAGCACAACCTCCGACGACGGACTCACGCCCGAAGCTGAATTTGAATCCGAGCCCAAGACTGAGCCCATGCCCGAAACCGAGCCTGAGTCAGCCGCCGTGAGCTCATCTATCCGTTCAACGATGTCGATCCTCATTTCCGTCGACTTCCTTCCCATAGTCGATGTTCGCAAGCTCGTAGATCGCTTCGGCATACAGAGCCGTCGCCCGCAGCAGACTGTCGATGGAGATCCATTCGTCCGGCTGATGCGCCGTATCCTCTTCGCCAGGGAACAGCGGACCGAAGGCGACGCAGCCCGGCAGCTTGCAGGCGTAGGTGCCGCCGCCGGTCGAGAGCAGCGTGGCCGGCTGTCCGGTCTGCTCCGTATAGATGCGCTGCAGCGCCCGGATCATCGGATGATCGGCGGGCACTTCGTGCGGAGGCTTGACGATCGGCGGTGTGAGGAAGAAACCGTAAGGCCGCACCCTCTCTTCCAGCGCGGCCGCAAGCTCCTCGCCGTCCGCGCTGGACGGAAACCGGATGTTGAGCTGGAAGAACGCCTCATCCGAGCTCGGCGCGTAACGGAGCAAGCCGACGTTGACGGTGAGCGCCCCGGTCGCTTCGTCCCGGCAGGCGATTCCGAGCGCTCCCCCGTCCGTGTCCGAGGCGAGCAGCTCGACCGCACCGCGCACGAACCGTTCGTCATCGCCGCCCAGCGGCTGACTTCCGAGAAACTCCAATAGCTTCAGTCCCGCGTTGACACCAATCTCCGGTACCATGCCGTGCGCGGACTTGCCTTCCATTCGCAGAATTGTCGCGCATTCCGGCAATTGCAGGTCGGTCGAGGTAGAGCCGCTCAGCCCGCGCTCGGAGCAATAGGACCAGAACTCGGATACGACCGCAGCCAGCCGGTCCTTCGAGCCGTGCACGATCGCTTCGGCGGCGTCCGGCACCATGTTCGCGGCGATGCCGGAACGGAAGCGGCACAGCTTAAGCGCCGCGCCGCCGTCACCGTCTCCGGTTAAGCGAAGCATCATGCCCGTGTTGATCTGCCCCTTCTCCGCGTGGACGATCGGGAAATCGGCGTCCGGAGTGAATCCGGCGAGCGGAGGACGCTCGTGGCGATTGTACGCGTCCATGCAGTTCATGCCGGTCTCTTCGTCGGTTCCGAAAATCAGCCGGACCCGATGCTTCAGCGGAAGGCCGAGCTCCTTCACGATAAGCAGTCCGTAGAACGCGGCCAGCGCCGGTCCCTTGTCGTCGAGGGAGCCGCGCGCGTACAGCCGGCCGCCGCGTACGGACGCCTCGAAGGGAGGGGACTTCCATTCCCCGCTGGCGGGCACGACGTCGACATGGCTGAGCACGGCGATGTAGTCGTCCCGATTTTCCTGGCCTTCCGCAAGGCTCTCCGGGCCGTCATAGTCGGCATAACCGACGATTCCTTCGAGCGCCGAAGTCGCCAGTCCGTGCTTCCCGGCCAGCTCCAGCACCCAAGCCAGAGCTCTGGCGGACTGCTCGCCGAGAGGGGCGTCCGGTCCGGCGGACGACTCGTCCTTCACGCTCGGAATCGCAAGGAGAGACGACAAGTCGCGCAGCAGCGCGTCTTGCCGTCCCCGGGCTTCTTCCAACCAGTCGATCCGCCTCATATCTGTTCACCCCGCCGCAGCTGGATGACGCTGCGGTTTTCGCCGATAACCCGTCCGTTGTCGTTGAGAATGTTCGGCGAGCCAATCCGGTACATCCGGTCGATCGTCTCGCGGTTGCTGTAGCCGATCTGCTCCAGAATCGAAGCGACCGCGATCGGCCATTCGTCCTCCGAACCGTCGACGACTTTCAGCGCGAAGCCGAGCCGTTCCTTCTTCAGGCCGAAGCAGTAGATGCCTTTGGCCCCGCCTTTGGCGACGATATTGTCGTCCATGAGCAGATTCGGGCAGATCAGATACTCGGCCGAAATCATGTTCGGGTAGGCGTTCATCAGGTCCGTAACTTTGCGGACCGCGTCGCGGAGCGCGGGATCGGCGATCAGATCCGGGCAGGCCAGCTTAAGGAAGGCGGTCGCCATGCTGCGCAGCGGCATGCCGAATACCGGGAAGCCGCAGCCGTCGGTGCCGATCCGGATGTCCTCCTGCGGAAGCTCCGCCAGCTCGGCGGCCAGCGCAGCGATCCGCCGCTGGGCCGGGTGGTCGGGCGAATCGTAGTCGTCCAGAGAATAGCCCATGCCGATGCAAGTGGCGAGCACGCCGAGGTGCTTGCCCGAGCAGTTGTGGTAGATGCGCCGCTGGGGCAGGCGCTCGGCGACGAGCGCGTCCCGGGCAGACGCGTCCAGGGGATAGGTCGGCTTGCAGACGAGCGCTCCTTCGTCCAGGCCCAGCTTGCCGAGCATGCCTTCGAGCGCGTTCACGTGATAGGGAAGCGCCCGATGCGAAGCCATCATGATCGCCTGCTCCTCCGGCGTGAATCCGAACTTCTCGTCGAAGCCCTCCAGGAAAAAGGGCAAAGCCTGGATCGGCTTGGCCGCCGAACGCATGAACGTAATCGCGTCCGGATCGCCGTACTGCCAGACGATGTCGCCCGTCTCATTCACGGCGCACGCATGCCCGTAGTGGACGTTCTCCACAACACCCCCGCGGTACTCCAGCACGAGAGGCTCGGCGCCGTTCGCCAAGCCTTCTCCGAGTCCGCCTGTCAACTTGCTCATCTGTTTTGTTCCTCCTATGGAAGGAGCTCCAGTTCGATTACGGTATCCCTCTCGTCGGGCAGCCGCGCGCCTTTCAGCGTAATGAACGCGCCGCTGTCGATGTCGGAATACTGTTCCGCCATCCAAGGGAGCTCCACTTTTAATTCGGTTCCGTCGCGAAGCAGCCGCGCCCGCTTGATCTTGCCCTTCAGCCCGGCGAAATAAACCGGTCCGATGCCGCGGTCGAAGACGTGCGCGTACAGCTTATCACCTCTCTGAGTATAACGGCCCCACTCCGGCTTGGCTAGATCCGAAGCGCCGCATCCGTAAATGCTGTCCCCGTTTAATCTCAGCCATTCTCCGACCTCCGCCAGCACGTCGAGAGATTCGCGCGTAATTTCGCCCTTGGCGTCCGGTCCGACGTTGAGCAGCAGGTTGCCGTTTTTGCTGACGCATTCGACCAGCGTGCGGATGACCTGCGCGGCGGACTTGTACTCCCGATCCGCGGAGTGGTAGCCCCAGTTGTCGTTCAGCGTAATGCAAGCCTCCCACGGGATCGAAGCGCCGTTGGCGTCAACGATGCCGCCCGGCGGGATGATCTGCTCCGGAGAATAGAAGTCGCCGGCATATTCTTCAGGCTCCGCCGCGCGGATGTCTCCGCCCAGCCGATTGTCGATAATGATATCCGGCTGAATCGAGCGGATCATGCGCACGAGCTCGGTCGCTCTCCATTTCTCCCCGGTCATGTCGTCGTAGGAGAAGTCGAACCACATAATATCGATCTTGCCGTAGTTCGTCAGCAGCTCGCGCACTTGGCCGTGCATGTAGTCCAGGTAACGGTCGAAGTCGATCGGCTTGTCCTTGGCCGCTTCGTTGTCCCGATCGGGGTGGATGCGGTCGCGGTAGCCCGGATAGTCGGGATGATTCCAGTCGATGATCGAATAGTAGAGACCGACAGCCAGCCCTTCGGCGCGGAAAGCGTCGACGTATTCGCGAATCAGATCGCGTCCGGCCGGCGTGTTCGTCACCTTGAAGTCGGTCAGCTTGCTGTCGAACAGGCAGAAGCCGTCGTGATGCTTCGTGGTCAGCACCGCGTATTTCTGTCCGGCCGCCTTGGCGGCGCGAGCCCAAGCTCTCGGGTCGTACCGGGACGCGTCGAATTCGTCGAAGTAGACCTTGTATTGCTCGAAGCTCATTTTCTCGTTGCCGCGAATCCATTCTCCCCGCGCCGGAATCGAGTACAGCCCCCAATGAATGAACATGCCGAACCGATCGCGCAGAAATTCTCTCGTTCTTTCTTCTCTCGTGCTCATTAGCGGACAACCTCCTAAATATCTTCTCCCGGGATGGACGGAGGGGGAGCCCATAAGCAAAGTTGCTAGAGATGATCGATATATAAAGTAAGGGGTATGTGTCTCCCGGAGACTGCCTCATACGCTCCTGAAATTACCTTGTCACGGGTTTACCGCAAACATTTCAGGAAACGCTTTTGGGGCCCCCGCAAAGTAATCGGAATAAGCTTCGTAGCTTAACGTCACTTTGTGGGGAGTCTTGCATCGGAGGGAGATACATACCCCTTGCACCTTTAACATCGATTATCTTTCACGGCAACTTGATTGGCTTATGGGACAGCCCTCCGACCCGCTTATTTTTTAATTTGAGCGTCGTAAGCTTCTTGATAGATTTGGATCAGACGGTTCAGATTCATGCTGTCGAGCGTCTTGAGATACGTGTCCCAATCTTTCTCGACGTCCGCGTCGCCGGTGACGAAGCGGGCGAGCATTTCCTCTACGTAGTCGTTGACCGTCTTCGAGAGATCGGCGATTTCGGTTGCCTGCTCGTTCGTCATGAACAGAGGAGGAACGGTCGCGTAGGTGCCCGATTTGTAAGGCTCGTAGTTGTTTTTCGTTTCGTTGTAGAGAATGACTTCGAGATCGTCGTCGCCCTTGCTGACCGCGCTCAGGCGGAATTCGTTGGAGCGAAGAGCCGGGCCGGTCTGCGCCCAGTTGACGTTCTGGACTTCGCCGAACGACTTCAGCTCGGACCATTTGGCCGGTTGGCCGTTAATGCCGATCTCGCCTTCCGTCGCGTTGCGCCATTCCTGATCCGGACGGCCGTAGTTGCTGCGCAGCGTGTGCTCGTATTCGTACAAGCCGTCGGCCCAGCGAAGCGCGACCTCGGGATTTTTCGCCTTGTTCGTAATCAGGAAAGATCCGGTCGTCAGGCTCGTCGCGTCCGTAGGAGCGTACTGAGCGCCGTTCGGGCCTTTCAGCACGGGAACCGTCTTATACTCGTTCCAGCGTCCGCTCTCGCCGAGAAGCTGCGTGAATACGCCTTGGTGGCCGCCGGTAGAGGCGCCGAGCAGAGGAACGTCCGGATTTTCCCCGACCTGGATGAGCTGGTTGTCGTCCTGCGTGAACGATTCCGGCGTGATCAGACCTTCGGAGTAGAGCTTGTTCAGGTATTTCAGGCCTTCCTTCCATTCCGGCTTCGTGTACGAGACGTCAAGCTTGCCGTCCTGGACGAACAGCCGCTTCGTCGTGCCGTAGATCGGGTTGTAGATGAACGAGTTCATCAGGAAGCCGTCGATGGAAGATCTCCAGGACTTCGGAGAGATGGACAGCGCGACTTCGTCCGCTTTGCCGTTGTCGTTCGGGTCCTGCGTCTTGAACGCCTTAAGCACGTCGTACAGCTCTTCGGTTGTCGTCGGCATTTTCAAGCCCAGCTTGTCGAGCCACGGCTGGTAGATCCACATTTTCTGACTCATCGAGCAGTGATAGCATTCGTTGACTTCCGGCAAGGAGTAGATGTTGCCGCCCGGAGCGGTGATCGCTTCCTTGATGTCCGGACGTTCGGCGAACAGCTTCTTCGTCTGCGTGCCTTGGCTCTCGATCAGGTCGTTCAAAGGCAGGAACACGCCTTGCGAGCCATAGATCATCTCTTGCGCCGGGGACACGTTCATGCCGAAGATGACGTCCGGATAGTCTTCGCTGGCGAGCACGAGGTTCAGCTTCTCCTGCATGCTCTGCTCCGGAACGACTTCCCATTCAATGTGGACGTTCGTTTTCTCTTCGTACCATTTGGTGAATTCGTTGGTCGAGAAATCTTCGACGAGCGGATTGCCGCGCACCATGACTTTCAGCGTTACTTTTTCCTTCGTAATCGGATAAGTGCCAGGCTCGGTCAGCAGCCCGCCGTCCGCGCTTGCGCTCCCCGCAGGGGCGCTGGAGGAGGCGGAGCCTCCGTCGTTCTTGGAACCGGAGCAAGCGGCCAGAACCGTGGATAACAGCAATACAGTCGCGATCAAGCTGAACAAGGATTTCTTCATATAGACCCTCCCGAAGTGATTGCGAATTAAATTAGCCTTTAATCGAACCGATCATGACGCCTTTGACGAAAAACTTCTGAACGAACGGATACACGAGCATAAGAGGGACGGACGAGATGACGATCAGCGAGTACTTGAGCAGCTCGCGCAAGCCTTGACGGGCCGCCGCCGATTTGACGTCTCCCAGCATGTCGATCCGAACTTCGTTCTGGACGAGAATGTCTCTGAGAATCAATTGGAGCGGATACAATTGCGGGTCTTTCAAGTAGATCATCGCGTTAAAATATTGATTCCAGTGGCCGACCGCATAGAAGAGCGCGATAACGGCGATAATCGGTCCCGACAGCGGCACGACGATCTTCAGCAGAAAGCGGAAATCGTTGCAGCCGTCGATCTGCGACGCCTCCAGCAGCTCGCCCGGAATCGTCGTCTGGAAGTAGGTGCGCATAATGATGACGTTCCATACCGACAGCGCGGTCGGTATCAGCATCGCCCATACGGTGTCGATCATATGCAAGTCTTTCACGACGAAATAAGTCGGGATAAGCCCTCCGTTGAACATCATCGTGAAGACGAACAGCAGCATGAACTTGTTCCGTCCCCGGAAGTCTTTGCGCGACAGCGGGTAAGCGGCCAGAATCGACAGGACGACGTTGATGAACGTTCCTGCGACCGTATAGAAGAACGTGTTCTGGAAGCCCGTCAGGATGTTCTTGTTCTTGAATACGGCTTTGTAGCCGTCGAGCGACGGTTCCACAGGCCACAGCCACACTTTGCCCGACAGGACGGCATAGCTGGAGCTGAAGGAAGCGCTTACGACATAGACGAGCGGATACAGCACGACGATGAGCACGATCGTCAGCATAATGTAATTGACGACGTTGAAGGCGCGGTCTCCGCCCGACTCCCGAATCGGCTTGGCATGCATGGCTTTCGTTCCTCCTACCATAGGCTTTCCTGCCCCACTTTCTTGGCCGTCTGATTTACGACGATGAGCAGTACGAATCCTATGACGGCTTTGAACAGGCCGATGGCGGTCGCGTAAGAGAAATTAAGCGCTTGCGAAACGAGCCCGATCTTGTACACGTAGGTGTCGATGACTTCGGAGGCTCGCAGATTCAGCGCATTTTGCATCAGCAAAATTTTCTCGAAGCCGGTCTCCATGATCTGACCCGTGTTCAGAATAAGCAGAATGACCGCGATCGGCATAATGCCGGGCAAGTCGATATGCCGCATGCGCTGCACCTTGCTCGCGCCGTCCATGACGGCGGCCTCGTGAAGCGAAGGATCGATGCCGGCCAACGCCGCCAAGTAGATAATGCAGGCGAATCCGACGTTCTGCCATACATGGGACCAGACGTAGATCGACTGGAACATGCCGGCTTGGCCCATGAAGTTGATCGGATCTACGCCGAACCAGCCCAGGAACGAGTTGATAATGCCGGTCCGAGGGTCGAGAAACTGGAACAGCAAACCGACCACGACGACCAATGAAATGAAATAAGGCGCGTAGGTGACCATCTGTACCGTTTTCTTGAACCGCTCGTGCTTCACATAATTCAATCCCAGAGCCAGCAGGATGGGAAAGGGGAAGCTGGCGATTAACGTGTAGAAGCTGATGGACAGCGTGTTTCTCAGCAATCTCCAGAATTCATAGGAATTAAAGAAACGCTCGAAGTGGGCGAATCCGACCCATGGGCTTCCGAACATGCCTTTGGTGACAGTGAACTGCTTGAACGCGATAACGTTTCCAAACATCGGTACGTACTTGAATACGATGATGTAAAGAAGCGGCAGAGCGAACAGCGCGTACAACTGCCAGCCTTTCCTTACATCGGTCAAGGTTCTCAGCTGCAATCCCCCCTCGGCTTAAGACTTGTTGTTTCCGGCCGGTGATTCGAAGTATAGAGGGGGGCGAGCTTGTTCGTAAAGAAGACAAAATCAAGGACTATGCACGAATTTAGAATGGTCTGTAAGCGCTTTTATTCCACATTCATAGACTATTCAATTGTTTAGAATCAGCCTCGGGAATTGCGGCGAAACTCCGTGGCGCTAAGGCCGTTCGCCCTTTTGAAGGCGCGGCTGAACGAGTTGAGGGAATAGTAGCCGACCCAGGCGGAAATCTCGCTGACGGGCATCTCGCTCTCGGTCAGCATCCGCTTGGCGTGACCCATGCGCACGTTCTCCAGATAGTCGGAGAAGTTCACGCCGGTCTGTTCCTTGAAGAAATAGGAGATGTACGCTTCCGACGTATTGAAACGGTCGGCCAAGGTGGTCAGGCTGAGATCGGTCTGCATGTAATGCTCGTCCAGGTAACGGATCAAGTCGTCCTTAAGCTGGTTGTTGTGGCTCTTCTTCCGGTCGTGCTGGCCTTGGCAGAGCAGCAGGAACCCGTCGGACAGCTGGCCGAAAGCGAGCTTCGCCGGACGGCCGGATTCGGAGGCGACCAGGGCCGAATGGATTTTCTCGTTCTGCCGCTCCGTTTCCGTCGCGGCTTGCTCCAGGCATTTCAGCAGCGTGCCGGTCATTTCGTTGACGAGAATTTTGCCGACGGCGGCCGGCAGATTCGGTTGATCGAGATTGTTCTCGCGGATTTGGCCGAGCAGAGCTTCGGTCTCGGCGACGCTGCCGGACTTGACCAGATTGATCAGCCGCTGCTCGACGTCGGGCGGGTAGTAGTAAGCCGGAAGGGCAGGGCTGTCTTCGTCGTCTTGCGTCACGATCGTGCGCTCCTCGGACCAGCTGGCCCGCTGCAGCAGCAGACGGGCTTCCTCGTACGAGCGGCTGATCTCGGTCATCTCCAGATAACAGCCTCCGACGGCGGCGTAGGTCTGCGCGTTCAGCGCGCCGACGATGCGGTTCTGCAGCTCCTTGAGCATACGGCGGATTTCGTCCAGATAAGCTTCCGGAGACTCCGAATCGCCGTTAAACAGCAGACCGATCTGATTTTCCCCGAGATCGTGGGTCGAGATCGTCTTGCCGAACCCTTTGGAGATCATGTCGCGTATGGCGATTTTGCGGAAATCGAGCTCGGTAAGCATCGCTTCGTTATAGGAGCCGTCGTAGCCGGCGATGACCAGAATGCCGACGGAGAAGCGGCTGCCTTCCCACGATTGCCGGGAGTGCTCCATGGCGACGGCGATGTCTTTGTTGGACAAATAGTGTCCGCGAAGCAGACGGTCGTAAAATCCGCTGCGAATCAGCGGAACCTGCTGCTCCATCTTCTCGGACAGAAAGTCGTTGCTGTGCACGAGATTGGTGACGGAGGCGCGAATCTGGTCCCAGGCGTTGCGCTGCGGGGGCGCTTCCGCGCCCGTCCGCTGGCTGGGCAGGACGCGCAGCAGCATCCAGAGCGGACGGCTGTTGCGGTAGGAGAACAGCAGCGCGGCGAGCAGGCCGAAGCCGAGGCCGAGCAGAATGATCGTCAGGATGAGCTGCTTGAAGTAGCGCACCTGCTGAAGGACGTACGCCTCGGGCTGCGCGGACAAATATGTCCAGCCGTTGTAGCGGGACGTTGTTTTCGTCACGAGCATGCTGCTGCCTTCGATGTTGAGCTGGGAGAAGCCGTCCGGCAGGTCCTTCGACCATCCGATATCGGTATTCGAGCCGATCCGGCTGATGATGTCGCCCTTGCTGTCGGCGATAAAGGCGAAACCCCCGTTGCTCGAATCGAGCTTGTGCAGCAGGCTGCGGATCTGATTGTCGTCGATCAGCATCAGGACGACGCCGGAGCGCTCCCGGGTTCCGAACGACTGCATGTAGGTAACGACGGAATGGGGTTTGCCCCGATAGACGGCGGGCTGCCCGGGAAGGAACGTCTTGCGTCCGGCGGCGGCCGTCAGGCTGCTTGCCCATTCTTCGTAAGATTGGTCGGCATAGCGAAACTCCAAATCGTAAAACTGCCGAAGCGAATGCGAAGTGTCCGGAGAGATGACGGCTCCGCTGCGGGGGTAGGCGACATAATAGTCCAGAATAAAGTGGTTAAACAAAGGATAGTCGAACAGATCTTTGCGCAGCTCCAGAATGCGAACCGGATTCGTACCGTAGAAAGGTCTGTCCACGTACTGGAAGTTCAGCGCCTTCGGGCTGCTCGACACTTGCTCGGCGATCGTCTCCAGCTCTTCGAACCGTCGGTCCATAATTTCCTTCGTCTGCTCCATAACCGCGTAGGCTGTTTCCTTGGAGTGGTTTTCCACCAGCGCCGAGGTTCTGTCGTAGGCGTACAGCGCGACGGCCAAGAAGCCGGCCAGCAGAATGCCGTACGGGACGAAGAAGTGAATCCATACCTTCATGCTTCCGCGTTGCTTGTCAATGCTCATGAAACGGACTCCCCCTGATGTCTTCTGTGTAAGGGTTTTCTAAAATGATAACAAATATCGCCGTCCAGCGGTATGCAAATGAGAGCTGTATTTTTCTTCCGGTCGCGGGAGCGGGGGCTGCGGTTAAATCAGGAAGGGTTGGATATATTAAAAGGAAATTCGAGCCAAGCGCCCGCGCAAGGAGGAGATGGGCATGAGCGAGTCGGCGAGCGACGATAAGCGCGGAGAAAGTTACGTCTTCCCGGACATGCAGGAAAACATCGGCCATATTCGGCGAATGCTCGGGGACCCGGCGGACCTTGTCATTCGCATCATCAGCATCGGCGGGGGCGAGAGAAGCTGCGCGCTCGCTTTTCTCTCCGGGCTGTCGGACAAGGCGGTCATCGACGAACAGATCGTCCGGCAGATTCTGAAAGCGGGACGATTCGGGCAAGAGGATACGGGCATGGACATCTCGGAGGTGCTGGGCGGTCTTCGGAACGAGACGATGTCGGTGTCCCAGGTTCTCGAAGTCAACCTCTGGAGCGATGTCATCAAAGCGGTTCTGTACGGAGATACGGCGATGTTCCTGGAGGGAGCGGACGACGTTCTGCTGATCGGCACCCAGAATTGGAAGGAACGGAGCATTGATGAACCGCCTACAGAAGCGCTGGTTCGGGGGCCAAGGGAAGGGTTCACGGAGAAGATCGAGACCAATATCGGTCTCATCCGCAGAGGCATTCGCGACATGAACTTGCGCTTCGTTTCTTACACGATCGGAAGGCGTTCGCGCAAAACGCTTATTTTGACGTATATCCAAGGCATTATTCATCCGGCCATCGTGGAAGAAGCGCGCAGAAGATTGGATACGATCGACATCGACGACGCTCCGGAATCGGGATTCATCGAGCAATGGATCGAGGACAGCTTCCTGTCCCCGTTCCCTCAATTGCTGCATACGGAGAGGCCGGACAAAGTCAGGGCGGCGCTGCTGCAGGGCAAGGCGGCGGTCATGCTGGAAGGGACTCCGTTCGCGCTTATCCTGCCGACGACGTTCGTGGCGTTGATTCAGTCGCCGGAAGATTATTACGAGCGGTGGCTGATCGGCTCTTTGATCCGGCTGCTGCGTTATCTCGCGGTAATCATCGCCCTTTTCGCTCCCGCGATTTATATCGCTCTCGTCTCCTTCCATCAGGGGATGATTCCGTTTAAGCTGGCGTTCTCGATCGCCGCCGCGCGGGAAGGGGTCCCCTTTCCGGCAATCATAGAGGCGATGGTGATGGAAGGGACGCTCGAGCTTCTGCGCGAGGCGGGCGTGCGGCTTCCCAAGCCGATCGGCCAGACGATCGGCATCGTAGGCGGCCTTGTCATCGGCGAGGCGGCCGTCCAGGCGGGCGTCGTCAGTCCGATCATGGTTATCATCGTCGCCGTGACGGCGATCTCCTCGTTCGCCATTCCGTCCTACAGCGCGGGCATCGCTTTTCGCATGCTCCGGTTCGCGACGATGCTGGCGGCAGGCATATTGGGGCTGTTCGGGATTATTCTGACGTTCATCATGATCAGCACGCACCTCGTCAGGCTGAGAAGCTTCGGCATGCCGTACTCTGCTCCGTTCGCGCCGATGTTCATTACCGACTGGAGGGATTTGGTCATTCGCTCTCCGGTGACTTTTCTGACGAAAAGACCCGAATTCATCCAGACGAAAAATATTAATCGGGCGAACAAGAGAGGAAAGCGTTCATGAAATCGTTCGAATACGGCGACCGGGAGATCGGGACGACCGAGGTGGTCTACGGGGTGAGCAACATGGTCATCGGCTTCGGCGTGCTGACTCTGCCGCGTTCGCTGGCCGCCATGACAGAATCCTCGGACGGTTGGATTTCGCTTATGATCGGAGGAGGCGCGGCGCTTGTCTTCGGCTGGCTGATCGCCTTGCTGTGCGCGCGTTTTCCGAAAATGGGACTCAGCGACATGACGAAGGCGGTCGCCAACGGAGCAGTCGCCAACGTCGTCGCCATGCTGTTCGCTTGCTATACGTTTCTGTTCGTCGGCTACGAGACGAGAGGGTTGGCCAACATCTCCAAGCTGTATCTGTTCGATCGGACGCCGGAGGAAGCGATCTGCCTGTTCTTCCTGCTCGTGCTGGCATACGGGGTGGCGGGGCCGAGCGCGGCGCTGCTGCGTTTGAATCTGATCTTCCTCCCTCTCGTGCTGATTATCGTATTCCTCGTGCTGACGATGAACATTACGTTTTTCAATATGCACAATCTCAAACCGCTGTTCGTCACGGATTGGCAGGACACGCTGAAAGCGACCAAAGGCACCGTGTTCTCCTTTCTCGGCTTCGAAATTTTCCTGTTCTACAACGCTTGGGCCAATCGGCCGAAGGCGATGAAGAAGGCGATTCTCGGCGGGCTTGCGATTCCACTCTTCATTTATTTGATCGTCTTCGTCTTCGTGATCGGGATTTTCGGTTCCGAGGTCACGAAGAATACCCTGTATCCGACGGCCGAATTGGCCAAACAAGTGGAAATTCCCGGGGGATTCTTCGAGAGATTCGAGTCCATCTTCTTTACGATCTGGGTCGTTACTCTATTCAATACGGCGGCGATGGCGTTCGACGTGACTATCATCGCCTTGAGAACCTTGTTCCCCAAACCGAAGCGAATGACCTGGGTGATCTGGCTTTGTCCGTTGATTTACCTCGTCTCCATGCAGCCCCAGAGCGTCACGGAAATCGATACGTTCGGGGAGTGGATCAGCTACGCGGGGCTCGCGATCGGCTGGTGTCTCCCGGCCGTTCTGCTCGGGGTGGCCAAGATGCGGAGGATTAAAGGCAATGAGCAAGCTTCTTAGAGGACTGGTCGCTGCGGCTTCTCTGATCCTGGCAGCGGGATGCTGGGACCGTGTGGAGATCGAAGACCGGGGATTCGTGGTCGGTTCCGCGATCGACGAAGGGAAGGACGGCGCCTACGAGCTAACTTTCCAATACATCGTTCCGAGCGCGATGCAGGGCAAGTCGGCGGGCGGCGGTCATCCTTCTGCCCAATCCTTCCAGAACGTCTCCTCCACCGCGGCGACGCTGTTCAAGGCCGCTCGCAAAATGTCCAACGAGACGAGCCGCCCGCCTTATCTGGAGCACAACAAGATCATTATCGTCTCCGAACGGCTGGCTCGGGCGGGGAAAATACAGGAAGTGCTCGATCTGTTCGTTCGCGATCCGGAGATGAGAAGGGCGGCCAAGCTGATGATCTCTGTCGGCCAAGCGAAGAAGCTGCTGGAAATCAAGCCGCCTATCGAGACGCTTCCCGTGCAATATATCAACTCGACCTCGGAAAATCCGCAGAAGAGCGAGTCAATCGTGCCGGCGACGACGATGGGGCATGTTCATCGCTTTCTGCTCGAAGAGCACAGCTTTGCGATTCCTCGCATTACCCAGACGGACAGCAAGGTTTCTCTGAGCGGGGCGGCGGTGTTCGGCAGCGACAAGAAGATGAAAGGGTTTCTGGACGGGGAAGAAACGACGGGCAAAAATTACTTCAGCGGCACAATCAAGGCGGGAGCCGTGGAAGTCGAGATTGAGGGCAAACCTTTGCTGTTCGAGGTCAAAAGGGCTTCGAGAACGCTGTACGCGAATGTCTCGGATCCGGAATCCCCTGCGTTCACGGTCAACGTTCGCATCGAAGGCAACGTAGGAGAAACGTATTCGCATGTCGATCTGCTCGATCCGCAAGTCATTCGAATGATCGAGAACCGGGTCAGCGACAAGATTCGGGAGATCATGTACGTCGTACTGGAGAAGCTGCAGAAGGAGTACAAAGCCGACGCGATCGGCTTGAGCGATTACTTGAACGAAAACCACTATCGCGTATGGAAGAAAATCGCGGCCGACTGGGATCGCGGCGACCATTTGTTCTCGAAATGCAAAGTCGACGTGAAGGTTCACACCCGATTAAGAATTATCGGCGCCATTGAACGGGTTCAACCGGAGGGGGAATAGGCTTTGGATGCGCTGCTTAAGGAGTTGGGAGATCGGATGCCGACGGCTACCGTGCTCATCAATGCGGCATTGGCGGCAGCCGTGCCGTGGATCGTGTACAGGATTAATCAAGCGTTCCATCGGTACGGCGATCCTCCTTGGAAGCGCGATGAGGAAGAGTGCAGCAACGCAGGGGTCGCCCATGGAAGCGGGAAGGAAGAAGATCGGTGAAATCCGGATATTTGCTGGACGGAGGAAGGCGCGGAGGGTACAATTAATGTAAGCGCAATCATTCAATCGGCTTAAGCAGCGATTCCTTAACGATTCCTATGGAGGCGATCGAAATGGGCACTCGTTTGTTGACCGAGCAATGGATTAGAAGAGAGTATCCGCAGTTGAAGTACGTCAGGGCGCATACGACAGGAAGGAACGCGGCGACGCTGTACGTGTGGAACGAAAGCCTGGAGCTGCCGGAGGCCGACGCCGCTGCGCTGAAGAAGTTCGCGGCAGGCTGCTTGAGTTCTTCGATCTGTTACCGGGTGAAGGCGTATTCGATGCTTCAGGAGGATCGAGTCCCCAAGGATTACGAGCTGCCGGAGCCCGTCGCTCAGGCGGCGATTGACCGGGAGCTGGAGCCGGGAGGCGTGCTGGCGGTCATGAACGGCATACTGGAACCGGGAGTGGTGACGTTTAACCGCTATGATTACATTTCCGGCACGCTGCACTTTCAATTGCTGACGGACCAGACCGTCACGGACATCGAGCGGGAACTGGCGCACCGCTACTTGAGCGAGATGATCCCTCTCGGCACGCGCTGCGAGCTGGAATACCGCTTGGCTAACTAGTAGAGCATTCCAGAAGTAAAATGCGATTGCGCTTGAAGCCGATGCAAACTTACACTCCAACCCGACTCAGCACGGTTGCAACTACTCTGACGTCCCATTCGATGCTCCAACCCGACTCAGCGCGGTTGCAGCTACTCTGACGCCCCATTCGATGCTCCAACCCGACTCAGCGCGGTTGCAGCTACTCTGATGTCCCATTCGATGCTCCAACCCGACTCAGCACGGTTGCAGTGACTCTACCGGCCCTTTCGCCGCTCCAACCCGACTCAGCGCGGTTGCAGCTACTCTGATGTCCCATTCGATGCTCCAACCCGACTCAGCACGGTTGCAGCTACACTGACGTCCCTTTCGCCGCTCCAACCCGACTCAGCACGGTTGCAGCTACGCTGACGTCCCATTCGATGCTCCAACCCGACTCAGCACGGTTGCAGCTACGCTGACGTCCCATTCGATGCTCTAACCCGACTCAGCAAGACTGAGTCAGCCTAGATTCTTTAATATCTTGGTTTTGCTGCTACCTGGACGTCGGCGAACACGTCGCTCTTGAACATCTCCAGAAACCAGACGCTCGTGTCGGTCGTGCCCGCCCGAGATAACGAGAGGATTCGGGAGATCTCTCCCTAAGAGAAGCGTTGGCGGTATTCCCGAGGGGAGAGGCCTTCCGTTTTCAGAAAGCAGGAACTAAAGTAAGGCGCTTGGTTAAAGCCGACCTCTTCGGCGATGCGCGCGATCGGATAGTCGGTCTGCATGAGCAGCAGCTTGCTCTGCTCGATCCGGTAGCGCAGCAGGTAAGCCATCGGAGACAGGCCATATTCCTTCTGCATGCAGCGCGCGACGTAGACCGGATGGAAGTTCAGCGCCTCTCCCAGCGACTTGGCCGTAATCGCTTCGCGATAGCGGCTGCGGAGAAAGGCGGCGGCTTGTTCGGCGCAGGCGACGGCGGGAGATGTGAGCTGGGACTCGATGCTTGCGGACAGCTGCCGCAGCGCTTCCTGGAACAGCACCTGTTGCTTGAACCGCGAAGCGTTCAAGTGAGCTTCGGGGCCAAGGGCGATGATCTGGTCCATCAGCTCTCCGAATCTGCCGGGATGGGCAAGCTTGGCGAATTGGGGCAGTGCGAGCTGGAACGCGCCGGCGTCGAATTTGCGGGATTCGTCCCGGTCGTCGTAAGGTTCGGGAGCTCTTCCGGGAGGCGCGGTATCCGTAGCCCTCCAGCTCCCCATCGTCCGAAAATGCAGCCAGTAGTAGTCGGTCGTTGCCCGGCAGCCCTCCGTGGCGAAATGATAAGCGTCCGGCCGAAGGATGAGCGCGTTCCCTTCCGCGACCTCGTAATGCCGGTCTTCTTCTCCGATATAGAGACAACCTTTCATGACCGCCAACATATCGAACAAACCGATATGCCGCCTGCTCATATGCTTCTCCCCGACGGCGAACTCCGTGCGTCCGCTCGCGATGTAATGCGGCAGCGGGGGCAGGGTAAACTCCAGAAGCTCCATGCTTGGCCTCCTTCCCAATGAGGTTTGTAAAGTGAAAGAAAGAGTTTCAAAACTGAATCACGATTGCGATTAATGCCACTATAATTTGTTTTGCGCACAAAGTCTAATCTGTGCGGAACAAACGGAGCTTACGCGCTTGGCAGGAGTTGTAAACGTGAAAAAGAATAGAAATCCATACGGACTGTGGATGCTGGCATGGCCCATCTTTATTGAAGTGTTGCTGCAGACGCTGCTTGGAACCGTCGATACGGTGATGGTCAGCCGGATTTCGGACGACGCGGTGGCGGTGGTCGGCTTATCGGGGCAATTGTTCGCGGCGCTTACGACGCTGTTCATGACGATCTCGGGCGGCGCGGGCATTCTGATCGCTCAGAAGCTTGGGGCCAAGCGAGGAGAGGACGCAAGGACGATTGCCATCATGAGCTTGACCGTCAGCGGCGTCATCGGCCTGGCGATCAGCGTGCTGTTATACGCGCAAGCGGAAAATTTGGCGGGCATGCTGGGCATCTCGGACGAGTTGCTCCCGCTATGGAACGTCTACGTCTCCTATTTCGGCGGCGGGATGGTGCTGACTGCTCTTATCGCTGCGCTGAGCACGGCGATTCGCAATACGGGCAACACGAGGACGCCGATGTACATCGGGATCGCGATGAACGTCGTTCATATCGTTCTGAACTACGTGCTTATCTTCGGGATGTTCGGATTTCCCGAGTGGGGACTGTTCGGCGTAACGGTGTCGGGCAACGTCAGCCGGCTGATCGCGGTGCTTCTGTTGTTCTATGTTTTCGTCTATTCGTTCGATCGGAAGATCGGGTTCAAGGATTTGCTCGTATTTAAGCCGAAGCTGTTCAAAGAGGTGCTTCATATCGGCTGGCCGCTCGGCGTGAACATGTCCGGATGGGTGTTCTCGCAGCTGGCGATCTACGCGTTTATCGCCATGCTGGGCGCGGCCGAGCTGGCGACGAAAACGTATATGAACACGCTGGAGTCTTTCTGCTTCATGCTCGGCTATGCGATCTCGCTGGCCGTTCAAATTCAAGTCGCTCATCTGTTCGGAGCGGGGAAGACGCGGGAGGCCTACGTCGGCGCTTACCGGGCGCTCGGCATTGGCCTGGGCCTGGCGATGCTGAACGCTCTGCTGCTGTTGGCGACGGGACGGTACTTGCTCGGACTGTTCTCGCAGAACGAAGAGATATTGGCGCTTGGCACTTCCCTGCTGGCGCTGAACTTGCTGCTTCAGCCGGGTAAGGTGCTCAACATGTCTCTTAACAACGCGCTGAATGCGGTTGGCGATACCCGGTATACGATGATGACGGCCCTGTTCTCTTTGTCCCTCGTGGCAACGGCAGGCTCGTACTGGCTGGGCATTCATGCAGGCTGGGGGCTGGCCGGGATCTATTGCTGCATGATCGCCGACGAATGGGTGCGGGGCGTTCTCGTGCTGCGGCGGTGGAAGGGGCAGAAGTATTTGCGCAAGGCGGAGGAGGAGTCTCGGATATCGGACAGCCGAAGAATGGCCGCGGAGACGGGGTTGTCCGTATGAATCCGCCGCGATTCGGGGGGCGGCGTCTTCATCCAATCTTCATGAAACCTTCATCGGACGTTCATGTTAAAAGTTCTTTCCCGTGCTAGAATTAATTTATATTTAGATTAAGTATAAATTAAAACGGGAGGAATTCTCATGAGCACAAATACGAACACAACGACTGTCGGCGCCGTACTGAATCAGCAGATCGCGAACTGGACTGTCCTTCATATGAAGCTTCACAACTATCATTGGTATGTCAAAGGGCCGCAATTTTTCACCCTGCATGCGAAATTCGAGGAACTGTACACCGAAGCGGCCGCCAATGTCGACGTACTGGCGGAGAGATTGCTGGCGACCGGCGGCAACCCGGTGGCGACGTTGGCCGACAGCTTGCGGCTGTCGAGCGTCCGCGAAGCGAGCGGGGACGAGACGGCCGAGAGGATGGCGACGAACGTGGCGGAGGATTTCGCCCAATTGGCCGGCGAGCTGAGACAAGGCATCAAAATCGCCGAGTCGTGCGACGATCAGGATACGGCGGACCTGCTGCTCGGCATGAAAACGAACTTGGAGAAACACGCCTGGATGCTGAACGCTTTCGCCGGGCGCTGACCCGGAGGCGAGTTGCGAAGTCTGGAGGGCCGAATGTACAATAGACGGATAGGAGGTGAGTTCCATGGGCGCTTCTATTCGTCCGATCGGTCCTCCGCGATTCGCGGTTGCCGTTCATATTTTGGTCGGACTGGCGCGCAGCGGCTGCAATCTGTCGAGCGCGACGATTGCGGATCAAGTCCATTCCCACGCCACGTTTATGCGCAGAATTTTGGCGCGACTGTCCCATGCCGGACTCGTCGAAGCGCGGGAAGGCCGGGACGGCGGATACAGCTTGAAGCTGCCGCCGGAGCAGATTACGCTTGCGGACGTCTTCGCGGCGATCCGATGGGAAGGGACCGAGGAGGCTGGAGGCGACGGCTGCGGCAAGGAGGATGGCTCGCCGTGCGGCGAGGTCGACTGGAACGAACGGCTCGACTTGGCGTTGATCGAGATCATGGGCGCGATGGATCGTCAAATGCTGGACTATTTGCGCCGGCACACGATCGCGAGTCTGATCTGACAAAGGATTGACATCGGCGGAATGCCGTTATAATATGTGCTTAGAATGGGTGCAGTTAACGATGCGGTTGGCTGCGCCTTATTTTGATCCTAACTGTGCCTGTATCAGGCTCAGTATTATCGGGAGGATGTCAAGATGGATATTGCGGCAATCGTACTGCAGTCTTTGTTGGCGCTCGCTTTTGTCGGAGCGGGCATTTCCAAGCTGGCGGGAGTCAAGGCGCATGTCGACAACTTTAACCACTGGGGGCTGCCGCAGTGGTTCAGAATCGTGACCGGACTGGTCGAGGTCGCGGGAGCTGCGGCGTTGGTCGTCGGCTTCTGGGAGCCGAGCTGGGCGGCTGCGGGAGCGCTGTGGTTGGCCGTCACGATGCTCGTGGCCATTCTCGTCCACGTTCGGGTCAAGGATTCGCTGAAGCTTACGTTTCCTTCGATATTCCTGTTCGTGCTGCCGGCCGCGCTGTTGATCATCGAGTGGGATGCTTTGGCTGATTTCCCGGGATTCTAAGCGAGGGCAGGCTGTGGCTGTCTTGTAAGTAAGGGCGTACAAGATTATCGATGAAAAAAAGAAGGCCATCTATCTCCTGGAGACTGCCTCATACGGTCCTAAAATTACCTTGCAACGGGTTTACCATTTCAAATTTTAGGATCGTATAGCATCGGAAGGAGATAGATGCGCCTGGCACCATTCATCGATAATCGTTTGGTACGCCCCTTGCTGATAAGACAGCCCGCCTTCCTGTTGGAGCAAGTCGAAAAATAGCCATTGACATTCCTGCGCAATTGTAATATCTTAAATTTAAGATAAACGAAATCGAGATAATACGATCAGTCAAAAGGAAGGCAGGTGCGAACGATGACGGACAATGGGCGCGATTTTTCGCTTGATCTCTATATCGCTCTAAGCCGGGCCAGCCAATGGGTGAATGCGCACGTCGATCAGGACATCAAGCGCTCGGGGCTGAACAGAACGGAATTCGGGGTGCTCGAGCTGCTGTATCATAAAGGCTCGCAGCCTCTGCAGCAAATCGGCGGCAAAGTGCTCATGAGCAGCGGCAACATTACGTATGTCGTGGATAAGCTGGAACAGAAAGGGCTCGTCCAGCGAAGAGCCTGCACGGAAGATCGGCGTCTCGTGTACGCGGATATTACGGATTCCGGCCGGCAACTGATCGAGGACGTGTTCCCGCGGCACAGGGAAGTGATTCATCAAGCGTTGGGCGGCCTGGACGAAGACGAGAAGAAGACGGTTAGCGCGCTGCTCAAGAAGCTGGGGAAGGCGGCCGAAGATGGATTCAAGTAGGGCGCGTGCAACGTGAACTCTGCGAAACATCTGGAAGCGAACAGGCTGAGGCCTCCGTTTTCAGATCATATATCTTAAAATAAAGAATCTTTAATTTGACATAGAGAGGCTGAATGGACAGATGAGCGACTTCGAAACTTTGGTGAAAAATCGCAGATCGGCAATGAAATTCATGAAGGACGTGGAGATAACGGAACGCGAGTTGAACGAAATGTTCAGTCTGACCAAATTCGCGCCGTCGGCTTTTAATCTTCAGCACGCGCATTATATCGTCGTGAAAGATCCGGAGATCAAGAACAAGCTGTATGAAGCGGCGAACAAGCAGTACAAAGTTCTGACCTCCTCCGCCGTCATTCTCGTGTTGGGCAATACTAATGCCTACCGCGATGTCGGCCCTATTCACGAAGGCTTGCTGAATCTGGGCGTTATGAGCAAGCAGGAGTACGACATGACCGTCGAGTCGGTGCTGTCCTTCTACGAGGAGCGTGGGGAGTCGTTCCAGCGCGAGGAAGCAATCCGCAACGCAAGTCTGTCGGCGATGCTGTTCATGCTGATCGCCAAGGACAAGGGCTGGGACACGTGTCCGATGATCGGCTTCGATCCTGTCGAAGTCGGAACAATCTTGAACATCCCCGAATCGTACGTGCCGGCGATGATGATTACAATCGGCCAAGAGGATACGTCAAGCCAACGGCCGCGCGGCTATCGCAAGCCGGTGGGCGAGTTCGTGAGCTACGATACTTTTTGAATTCATCCCTATTAAGGAGAGGATACAGATGACGCAACGCACTTCAGGTATCCACCATGTTACGGCTTTCGTGAGACATGCGCAGGCTACCGTCGATTTCTATTCGGGAGTACTCGGGCTGAGACTGGTTAAAAAGACGATCAACTTCGACGCGCCCGAAGTATACCACCTCTATTTCGGCAACGAGGCGGGCAGCCCGGGGACCGTCATTACGTTCTTCCCTTGGCCGACGTCCCGCAAGGGCCGGATCGGAGGCGGGCAAGTCGGCATCACCTCTTACGTCGTGCCGGTCGGAACGCTGGGCTTCTGGAAGGAGCGCTTCGAGAAATTCGGCATTGCGACGACGGAGACGAGCCGGTTCGGAGAGCGACTGCTGCAGCTCGAAGATCCGGACGGCTTAAAAATCGAGCTGGCAGAGCGGGAGGACGGTCCGGCCAACCGTTGGGCTTTCGGAGGCGTTCCCGCGGACAAAGCGATCAAAGGCTTCGGCGGAGCGCTGCTGCTCAGTACGGCTCCGGAGCGGACGGCTTCGGTGCTTGAGAACGTAATGGGCCTGCGCAGAATCGCCCAGGAGGGAGATTACGTCCGCTTCCAAGCGACGGGAGACCTGGGCAACATTATCGACGTGAACGTCGCCCCGGTCGCGCCCGGAGCCGGGGGAGCGGGAACGGTTCACCACATTGCCTGGAGAGCGGCGGACGACGAAGACCATGCGCGCTGGAGAAGTCTTGTGGAGGAGAGCGGCTATCAGCCGACCCCGTTTATCGACAGGCAGTATTTCAACGCGATCTACTTCCGCGAGGAAGGCGGAATATTGTTCGAGATCGCGACCGATCCTCCGGGCTTCGCGCGCGACGAACCGGCGGAGACGATGGGCGAGCAGCTGATGCTGCCGGAGTGGTATGAGCCGCACCGCGCCCAGATCGAACAAGGACTGACGCCGATCGAAGTTCGCGTATTGGAGGAGGATCGCCGATGATGAAGCATATTTATCGGCAAGGCTCCGATCCGGGCGCCCCTGCGCTTCTGCTGCTGCACGGAACGGGAGGAACGGAGCGCGACTTGCTGCCGCTGGCCGAGACGATCTCGCCGAGCTCCTCGGTTCTGAGCGTGAGAGGCAACGTGTTGGAGAACGGCATGCCGAGATTTTTCCGCAGGCTGGCCGAAGGGGTATTCGATCTGGAGGACCTCGAGTTCCGCACGAAGGAGCTTCACGAGTTTCTGGACTCGGCGGCTGCCGAGTACGGCTTCGACCGGGGCAATCTGGTAGCCGTCGGTTACTCCAACGGCGCGAACATCGCAGGCAGCTTGCTTTTCTACTACGGGCAAGCGCTCCGGGGGGCTATTTTGCACCATCCGATGGTCCCTCGGCGCGATTTGCGGCTTCCGGATCTCTCGGGCGTTCCGATCTTCATCGGCGCGGGAGAGAACGATCCGATCTGCACGCCGCAGGAAACGGAAGAGCTGCAGTCGCTGCTGACGGGAGCCGGAGCGAACGTCGCGCTGCACTGGGAGCGGTTCGGCCATCGGCTGACATCGACCGAGGCCGCGGCGGCGACCGAATGGTTCTCCCGGACATTCGGAGCGGAGGGAGGCGAGCGGGCATGATCGGGCTGGATCCGGCGGACCTGAGCGAGAGGGACAGCTACAAGCTGCTGATCGGCAGCGTCATCCCGAGACCGATCGCGTTCGTCACGACGCTCTCGAAATCGGGCGTCCTGAACGCCGCTCCCTACAGCTACTTCAACATCGTGACCGCCAATCCGCCGATGGTGTCGATCTCCGCGCAGCGAAGGAACGGAGAGCGCAAGGATACGGCCAGGAACGCGATCGAGACGGGGCAATTCGTCGTTCACGTCGCGGACGAATCCTACATCGGGAAGATCAACGAGACGGCCGCGGGCGTTCCTCCCGAGCAGAGCGAGGTCGAGCTCGCCGGGCTTACGCCGGTTCCCAGCGCGAAGGTTGCCGTGCCGGGCGTCGCCGAGGCGAAAATCCGGCTCGAATGCGTGCTGGAGCAAGCGATTCCGCTCGGCGGGGACAAGGCGACGCGGGCTTGCGATCTGCTGATCGGGAGAGTTGTGTACTTCCATCTGGACGAAGCGGTGTACAAGGACGGGCATATCGATCCCGAGGCGCTGAAGGCGGTAAGCCGCCTGGCGGGCAGCTCGTATTCCAAGCTGGGCGATTTATTTTCCATCGACAGACCTTCCTGAAGGGACGGGATAGAGCAGGCAGCGGGCGACCGCTGTCTGTTTTTTTGCGGGACGAAAGGCGGTTTCCGGTCGATCTTTTGGGGCAGGTTATTATGGTGCATCACACTCCACCGCAATCCGAAGGAGAGATTCATGAACACGCGCCCACAGCATCGAGACGGACGATTGGACGGTCAGACGATCCTCTTGCTCGCGGTGAACGGACTGTTCGTCATGGCGACCGCTCTATCCGGCACTTATTTCGGAGTCTATATCTGGAAAGCCAGCAACGACTATTTCAAGCTGGGATGGTTTACGCTCATCACCCATCTGTGCATGGGGATTACGTTCTGGACTGCCGGCAACGCGGCCAAAGAAGGCAACAAGATGATCCTGCTGAGGCTGGGCATCGCGATCTCTGCCGGTTTCTACGCGCTGGTGCTTCTCTTGAAAGGGAACGCCATCCACTACATATGGCTGCTGGGTCTTGTTCAAGGAGTCGCGACGGGCTTGTTCTGGCTCGCGTACAACGTCGTCTACTTCGAAGCGACGGAGCCCGACAATCGGGACAAGTTCAACGGCTGGGCGGGAACGATCGCCTCGTTAATCGGAATCGTCGTGCCTTGGACCTCGGGCTGGCTGATCTCCCTGCTGGGCGGCGACAACGGCTACCGCGCGATCTTCATCTCCTCGGCTTGCGTATTCGTGGCGGCGATCGCAACGAGCTTCTTCATTCGCAACCGCAAAACCTCGGGCAGCTACCACTGGCGGTGGCCGTACAAACTATTGAAGGAACGCAGTTCCGCATGGCCTGCCGCGCTGGGCGCGCTGGCTTCGCAGGGAGTGCGGGAGAGCGTGTTCGGGGTCATCATCGGCGTGCTGATCTACGTTCAGACCGGCAGCGAGATGAAGCTGGGCAACTTTATGCTGCTGACTTCGGCGTTCGCGTTCGCGAGTTTCCTGGCTACGGGAAAGTGGCTTAAGCCCAAATGGAGGTACTGGGGGATGCTGGCGGGCGCCGTTGCGCTGATCGCCGTCATTCTGCCGATGTTCGCCGGATTCAGCTATGGGACGCTGCTTGCTTTCGGCCTGGGGGCGGCTTTGTTCTTTCCGCTCTACATTCTGCCCATTACTGCGGCCGTCTTCGATCTGATCGGGAGAGACGAGGAGAGCGTGGAGAGAAGGGTGGAATACGTCGTGGCCCGGGAGTTGGCGCTGAACGTCGGCCGTATCGTCGGGATGGCGGTCTTCATGAGCGTCATCTCCTTCAGCAAGACGCCGCTGGCGATGAAATGGCTGCTGCTGGCGGTGGGCAGTTCGCCGCTTCTAAGCTGGTTGTTCATGCGCAAGCTTCTGGCGAGGGGGAAAGGGCTGAGTTGAGCGAGGGTTGACATGAAACCAAAAGGTTTCATATAATAGGGTGAGAAATGAAACCAAAAGGTTTCCTATGCAGAGGAGAAATGAATCGTGACCGATACAACTCAGGACAAACTGCCCGATATTCGCCAGACCCAACTGTTCGACGCGCCGATCGATAAAGTATGGAAGGCCGTTGCCACGGCGGAGGGGATCTCGGTTTGGTTTATGCCGAACGACTTCCAGCCGATCGTCGGACATGAATTTCATCTCGATGCCGGTCCTTACGGCAAATCCCCGTGCAAGGTGACGGAGATCGATCCGCCGTACCGTCTCTCCTTCAACTGGGGCAACGACTGGTTCGTAACATTCGAACTCGTCGACAAGGGCGGCCAGACCGAATTTACGCTCATTCACGGGGGCTGGTCCGCGGAAGGCGCGACGGAGTACGGCGAGCCTCACGAAGTCGTGCGCGACCGGATGAATGGCGGCTGGGTCGGCATCGTGGCCAAGCTGGGCGAATATGTCAGAGCCTAACGCGGCTTCGGCGGAACAGAAGCACGACGTCTTCCAGGCGATCTCCGACCCGACCAGGAGGAGCGTACTCCGTCTGCTCGGGGATCGGGAGCTGCCGTTGAACGCGATCAGCAGCCATTTTCCGATGACGCGTCCCGCCGTCTCCAAGCATCTGCGCATTCTCGCCGAGGCCGGCCTGGTGAAGGAGCGCAAGGTCGGTCGGGAGACGCGTTATCGGCTGGACGCCGATCCGCTTCGCGAGCTCAAGAACTGGCTGGCTTTCTACGAACGCTTCTGGGAGAACAAGCTGGACGCGCTCAAGCGCTATGTGGAGACGGACGACTGAGACCCCGCATCTTTACGCGCATTTTCGCAGATCGCATCACGGAATAATTATATAATGATTTGCGAATTTGGCGGCGATAAGGACGCTGTTAGCTTGCGCTGCCACCGGAGTCCGTGGTATTCTCGGAATAACGATTTTTAACGGGAGGTGAAGGTAGGATGAATCGAGAGTTTGTGAACAATCAAGTAAGCCGGCTGCCGATCGCGATGGCTGGCATCGTTCATGGCGTGCGCGAAGACGGGAGAAGTCTATCCAATTGCGACCATACGATTGCACAACTCGCGAGAAGGTTCCTACCTTGACCAGAGCGGATCAATTTGAATCCGAACAGGGCGCAGGGAATTTTCCCTACGCCCTGTTTCTATATACAGGACGGGAACCTCCGATATTCAGGAGGAACCGATATGTTAACGATTAATTGCCAAAATGTACGCAAATACAACGCTGCCCAGCTCGTGCTGGACAACGTGACGTTCGAGCTTCATCACGGGGAGAAAGCCGGTCTCGTCGGCCGCAACGGAAGCGGCAAAACGACGCTGATGCGTCTGATCGCCAAGCTGGATACACCGGACGAAGGGCTGCTCACCGTGCGCAAGGACGCCAGAATCGGCTATCTGGAGCAGATCCCGGCGGATTCGGAGCGCCGCACCGTCTATGACGCGCTCGCTCTCGGGTACCGCGGTCTGCTGGAATGCCGCGCCGAGATGACCGTCTTGGAGCAGCGAATGGCGGAGCCGCAGACGGGGGAGGGCCCGGAGCTGCTGGAGACGCTGCTGCAGCAGTATGCTGCGCTTCAGGAGCGCTTCGAGCGGGAGGGCGGCTACGAGCTCGACGCGCACATCGATCAGGTCGCAGGAGGCTTGCGAATCGGGAAGGAATGGTACGAGAGAGACTACGCTTCGTTGTCCGGGGGAGAGAAGACGAAGGTAGGGCTCGCTTCCCAGCTCATCCGCAAGCCCGACTTGCTGCTGCTTGACGAGCCGACGAACCATCTGGACATGGGCGGCGTCGAGTGGCTGGAGGAGTTTCTGCTGAAATACGACGGCGCGTGCTTGATCGTCTCCCACGATCGTTACTTCCTGGACCGGGTCGTTACGAAGATCGTCGAGCTGGAAGACGGGGAGTCGCTCGTGTTCCATGCGAACTACACGAAGTATATGAAGGAGAAGGAAGAGCTGGTCCTTCAGCAGTTCGCCGATTACCAGGAACAGCAGAAGAAAATCAAGAAGATGCGCGAGACGATCAAGCAGCTCATGGAATGGGGCAGAATCGGCGACAACGGCAAGTTTTTCCGCAGGGCCGCGTCCATGCAGAAAGCGCTCGACCGGATGGAGAAGGTAAAGCGTCCGGCAATTGACCGCAAGGAGGCGGAGTTCGAGCTTCGGCCGACGGATCGTTCGGGCAAGCAGGTCGTCGCGCTGGACGGGGTGGTCAAGCGCTACGGGCAGGCCGACATTCTCAGGGGCGCTTCGGCGCAGCTCGAATACGGGGAAAAAGCGATGCTGATCGGTCCCAACGGCGCGGGCAAGTCGACGCTGCTCCGGTTGATCCTCGGCCAGGAGGAGGCGGACGGAGGCGAGCTTAGGCTCGGTTCGCGGGTCGAGGTCGGTTATCTGGCCCAGCAGCAGCTTCCGGAACAGCCGAAGCAGTCGGTGCTGGATTATTTTCGCCGGGAGGCCGGCATGGAGGAAGGGGAGGCCAGGTCGCGGCTGGCGGCCTGCCTGTTCTACGGAGCGGACGTGTTCAAGCCGGTCGGACTGCTGTCCGGAGGGGAGTGGACGCGTCTGAGGCTGGCGCTTCTCGTGCTTCGCAAGCCGAATCTGCTCGTGCTGGACGAACCGACGAACCATATGGATATCGCGTCGAGAGAGGCGCTGGAGGAAGCGCTCGAGGAATACCCCGGTACGATACTGGCGGTCACCCACGACCGCTATCTGATCAACCGGCTGTCGCAAAAAATCTGGGAGCTGAACGAGGGACGGCTGACGGTGTACTTGGGCGACTTCGACGATTACAAGGCGGAGAGCAGGCGCAGGCGGGCGGCCGGCAAGCCTGCGGAACCGGCGAGCGACCGCCAGTCTCGGACTGCGGCAGAGCGGCCGAAATCGGTCATTCCCGTCGCTGCTCGGCAGACCGTGCCTGTCCGGGAACGCCTGGAAGCGGAGATAGCCGAGCTAGAGCGGCGTCTGGCCGAGCTTGACGACCGGATGAACGGCAGCGCGTCCGCTGGGCTTGAACTCGAACGGGAGTGGGCGGAAAGGGAAGGCGTGCGGGAAAGCTTGGATCGCCTGTACGAGCAGTGGATGGAGAGCTCCGGAGAATAATTCGCGGGCATCCGGGAACGATAGCATCGACAAGAGCGTTCCAAAACGGAGGCGATCGAGCGGATGGCGAGAAGAAGAAGGAGATTGGCTGTGCCGGGAGCGGAAGAAGGCGTCAGCGCGCTGAAGGCGGAAGTCATGCGCAAGGAAGGTTACCCTGTCGATCCCCAGCGGCCCGACGAAGTCAAATACGAGGTCGCCAAGGAGATCGGAGTGCCGCTGAAGCGCGGAGACAACGGCAAGCTGACGACCGAGGAAGCGGGACAGGTCGGCGGGAAAATCGGCGGGGCGATGGTGCGGGAGATGATTCGGCTGGCGCAGGAGCAATTGACGCGCAGAACGTGAAAAACCAAGAAGCGAAGACCTCTTCGGGGGATCTTCGCTTTTTTCATGCTATTTTCACGCTATACGGCCTTATAGCTGACGAAGCCCAACTTAACAGGAGGCTGGCGGTGGCTTATAATGAACAGATACGTTGCCGACCGACACGACTCCAGGACGAACCTGCATGCTAATAGGCGGGTTTTTCATTTTGCGCGGCAGCGGGTATAAAATCTTAAGAAACTTTAAGAAACCGTTGGCAGAGGAATACGATAGAATAATAGAAAAAGGTTCTCCGCAATTCGGTAAGGGGGATGAAGCGGACATGAATCTGTTAATTAAGCTGGGTAACAGAAGGTTTATTCTTTTTACGCTGATTTTGCTGCTGAAATGCTGTCTGGCCTGGTTCGTCGTCTTCGAGGACGGCCCTTCGGTCGCGACGATGCTGACGGAAATTCCGTTCTTCTGGGTCGTCTTCTGTCTGATCGAATGGTTCGCGACCAAGCGCAAGCTGCTCTACTACACGATCGCCAACCTGCTGTTTACGCTGCTTTATTTTACGGTGCTGATGTACTATAAATATTATGGCGTTATCGTAACCTATCACGCGCTTAACCAGGCCGATAAGGTCACGCAGGTCGGAGACAGCACCTATTCGCTGATGGACCCGTATTACCTGCTTGTTTTCGTCGATATTATCGTTCTGGTATCCATTCCGTTGTGGATGAGAAGCCGGGCCAAGGGCGTTCAGCTGAATTTGAGACCGATCAGCCGCAAGGCGATTTCCGTGCTGTTCATCGTGTCCGTCGTGCTGTGCTATCTCAGCATCTGGCCTAACCGCGCCAGCATGAACGAGAATAAGCAGGCCGAGGAAATGGGCATTCTGAATTACGAGTTTTACACGATTTTCGCGGACGACAAGGTCGATGCGGCAATGGTGGACATGAATGAAATCACCCAGGAGAGAATCGATTGGCTGAAGGGCAGCGCCCTCTCCGGGGAACCGCGGTATTACGGCGCAGCCAAAGGGAAAAATCTGATTATCATTCAGATGGAGTCGCTGCAGAACTTCGTGATCGGCCTTCAGGTCGACGGTCAGGAAGTCATGCCGAATCTGACCAGGCTGGCCCGGGAAGATTTCCGTTACGACAATTTCTATACGATGGTCGGACAAGGGACGACTTCGGACGCGGAATACACGGTGAACACCTCTCTGTATGTGCCTAAGCACGAGCCGGCCACGAAGAACAACGTGAAGAAGGAGCTTCCGAGCCTGCCCAAGCTGCTGAAGGCCCAAGGCTACGATACGGCTACGTTCCATACGAACGACGTCCAGTTCTGGAACCGCACCGAGCTGTATCCGGCTCTCGGCTTTGACCGCTACTACGACAAGAGCTTCTTCGGGGACACGGACCATATCGCGTTCGGTTCGTCCGACGAGGTGCTGTACGCCAAGACGATCGAAGAGCTGAAGAGGATGGATGAGAGCGGCAAGCCTTTCTATGCGCACGTGTTGAGCATGAGCGCTCATCATCCTTACAATCTTCCTGAGGGCAAGCAGCGGATGAGCATTCCCGAGGAGATGCAAGGTTCGATGATCGGAAGGTACATCGCGGCGCAAAATTACGCCGATTACGCGCTGGGCGTCTTCATCGACGATCTGAAGAGCAGCGGGCTGTGGGACGACAGCATCGTCATTCTGTACGGCGATCATCAAGGCTTGCCGGTGTATTCGATGAGCAACGACGAGCGCGAGCTGATGCGTGAGCTGATCGGACACGAGTACGGATATGCCGATATGTTCAACATCCCGTTCATTATGCACGTTCCCGGCGTGACCTATCCTTCCGTGATCGAACAAACCGGCGGCCAGGTCGACATTCTGCCGACCGTCGCGAATCTGGTCGGAGCTTCTCTCGACAACCAGCTTCACTTCGGACAGGATTTGCTGAATTCGGACTCCAACGTGCTGCCGATGAGACACTTCCTGCCGACCGGCTCGATCGTGATGGATACCGGGGTGTTCATCCCAGGCAACGATTACGAGGACGGCACAAACTATCCGTTCGACGGCGCCGAGCTTCCCGAAGGATACGGCGCTTCGCGCGACGAATACGAGCGAGCGCTCGAACTGCTTAACTTGTCCGACAGTTACGTGAAGCAGTTGCCGGATAGAGCGCCGCAATAAAGAACCGTAAGGCCGTTCCTGATCCGCTGCGCAAGGCGGACAGGGACGGCCTTTGTTGTTGTCGTTCGCGATCCGGAGCGGGATCATACCGTCAGGCACGCAACCGGCGTTCCCGGTACTGCCCGGGCGTCATGCCCTCCTGCTTGCGGAAGGAGCGGATGAAGTTTTGCGGATTGTTGTAGCGAAGCCGTGCCGCTATGTCCTTGATCGGCAGGTCGGTTTCCGTCAGCCACTTCTTGGCCATGCCGAAGCGATAGGCCGAGAGGTATTCGCTGAAGGACACCTGCGTCTCCTTGCGGAACACGCTGCTTAAGTAGTTCGCATTGTAGTGCAGCCGCGCAGCGCACTCCTCCAGCGTCAGGTCGGTGTCGTAATAATGCTGGACGAGATCGATAATCTGCTCGGAGATGTTGTGATATTGGGCCTCCTGGCGGTCCCCGAACGCGGCGATCATCGGAGAGACGACGGAAGCCCAGAACCATTCCTCGATCGCGGGAACGGTGTTGAGCGCCAGGAGCTGCTCGAACAGGGAACCGCCGGCCCGCGGGAGCTGGATTCCCGACTCCTGGGCGACGATGAGCAGGTTGTTGAGCAGCCGGATCAGCGGAAGCTGGCACTCCTGCGGGGACAGCTCCGCCCGGAATACGGGCTGAAGGAACTGCCCGAGCAGGTCGTGGGCTTTCTCCTGCTCCGCCAGCTTGATCGCGTCGATCAACTCGTTCTCGATCAGCGCAGGGTAGTTGAGATTGAGGAACGGATGGCCGGAATTCAGGTTGCCGTATTGGATGATGATGCCCTTCCCGAGCTTCAGCCGGTGCTTCAAGGCGTCCAGCCCTTCGCGATAGCCGGCCTCCAGCCGGGAGAAGGAATCCAGCGGCAGACTCATGCCGATGCTGATCTGCAGCCCGAGATAGCGGCCGACGTTGTGCTGCAGCTGCTCCGCGGTCTCCAGCAAGGCGGCGTTGAAGCCGTCCGCTTCCGGGTCGGGGCTGCCCAGCACGGCGACGACCGTGCCGTCGATCGTGACCGGCGTTAATCTCCGGGAGAACGGAATCATCTCCTCGACGATATTCTGGATCGCGAACAGCAGCAGCTCCAGATCCTCCTTGCCGTAGCGGGTTTCCTCCAGCGCGTCGATCTGCAGCGTCAGCACGACGAGCCTTCTCCAGCCGGACAACTGCTCCCCGAAGCCGAAGCGATGGAGCTGCTCCGCCAGCTCGCCGGGCTTGAGATTTCCCTGGATCGCCTTAATCAGATAGTAGGCTCTCACCTGGCCGAGATGCTGGCGAACCTCTTTCTCCAGGCGGGACTTGGATTGAAAGAGATGGCTTACGTGCTCGCCGATCAGCCCGAATTCGTCCTTCCTGCTCTTGTCCGCGCCCGTCAAGCCTTCTCCAAGCTGCCTGAGCAGCTTTTCGATCGGGGAATAGATCCGTCTCGAACCGAGCCAGACGAACAGAATCGCCGCGACGAGCAGGAAGAGGCAGATGCTCAGCGTGTAGAGGCCGATCTTGCTCGATTCCTTCGTGAGACTGGACAGCGAGATCAAAGAAACGTAGGTCCAGCCGTTGTAGGGGGAACGGTAGTAGGCGACAGAGTATTTCGCACCGTTGATCTCAGCCTGGATTTGGCCCGAGGCGGCGGTCAGCTCGCCGGAGAGCTCGAATCCGGCGGCCGAGACGGGACGCCCGATCATCGCGGGGTCGGGATGCGCGAGAATCCGGTGGCTTTCGTCCAGGACGAGCGTTGTATCGGCTTGCTCCGCGCCGTCGCTGAGCAGCGCTTGCAGACTGCAGGCGGGGAGGTTGGCCATGGCGAAGCCGTCCGTCTCCAGCCCGTTCACGGGAAGCTTCTTGGTCAAGCCGAGTACATACGGACAGCCGATGCTCGAGGCGCTTTCTTCGCTGTAAAACCAGCGGCTCGGGTAAAGCGCCCAATCCGTCCCGATGCCTCCGTTCAGCAGGCTCAGCAGCGCTTCGTGCTGCTCGTAGCGGTCGAACGGGTAGAGGCCGGAGTTTTTGACCATCCAGTTCCGGCGAACGTTGACCAGGACAACGTCTTCGACGAGCGTATCGAACGATTGCATGTGACGCAATTCGTTCCGGATGTTGTCATACGTCATGAAATCGTTTACAGTTAGCGGGTTGGCCATCGCCTTTTTCAGCGCAGTCGAGTTGATCGTCTGGTTCAGCGTATGGTTGACAGTCGTCAGAATTTGTTCTACATTGGCATTGATCTGCTTTAGGAGTTGTATTTTTCCTTCATTAACATATTTTTGGATTTCGTTGGATGAGGTCGCGTAGGAGAACAATCCGATCATGAGAACCGGAACGGTGCTGAGCAGAAGACCGAATACGGTCAATTTGGTCAGGAAGCTGAAGGAACGCATCATGGTCAACACCTCGTCTGAAGATAGCTTCATTGTACCTACTGGGCATTTTCAGGACAATAATCATCTGAAGCTTCCATAATCATCAGGCCAGATTCGACTGGCGCGGAGGGGATTACGGTGAAAACGATCGAGGATAACCGCTTCCGGAGGGGGATGAGCCGGGCCGCGCCTTTCCTTATGGCGGGGATGCTGCTTGTCTCTTGCGGACAAGAGGCCGACACGGGCAAGGCGACCGGAGAAGATTCCGCGATTAGCATCATGGCGCCTCTTCATTTTCCGCATGCGCCCGATTTGTCGATTATCGGAGAGATCGAGCGGCTGACGGAGACGAAGCTCGACATCGAGTGGGTTCCCGACGGCATCTATACGGACAAGATGAATACGTCGCTGATGACCAATTCGCTGAAGAAAGCGACGTTCGTCAAGTATACGGATTACACCTTCGTCAAAAACGCCGTGCGGTCGGGCGCGTTCTGGGAGATCGGCCCGTATTTGGACCGCTTCCCGAACCTTCGGCGGCTGAATCCGGACATTCTGGAGCAGTCGTCGCTCGACGGCAAAATTTACGGCCTGTATACGGAGCGGCTGTCCTCGCGCCAGGGAGTCATTTTGCGGCAGGATTGGCTGGAGAGATTGGGACGGAAGGCCCCGTCGACGATCGACGAGCTGTACGAGACGATGCAGGCGTTCACGTACGACGACCCCGACGGCAACGGTCTCGACGACACGATCGGCGTCGCCGACCGCAACGATCTGATCTTCGGCGTATTCAAGACGATCGGCTCCTACTTCGGAACGCCCAACGGCTGGGCGGTGCAGGGAAAGGCGCTCGTTCCGGAATTCGAAACCCCGGAGTATATGGCGACGATGAATTTCATGCGCAAGCTGTATGAGGAGAAGCTGATCAATCAGGATTTCGCCGTGACCAGCAAGGAGGTGCAGCGGAATCTGTTTATCCGCGGCCAGGCCGGTATGTATATCGGCAGCATGCTGGACGCGCAGCGCCTGGCGGACGCGGCCGTCCGGGCCAACCCCGAGGCGCGCTTCGCGATCGTCAACCGGATCGAAGGGCCGTACGGCTTCCGGATCTGGTCGATTCCGAATTTTAACGGGCTGTACCTGTTCTCGAAGAAGGCGATCAAGTCCGAGGAGGAGCTGCTTGAAGCGCTGCGTTTTTTCGACCGGTCGATGGAGGGGGACGTGGCGAATCTGATGAAGTACGGCTTCGAAGGCCGGCATTATGAGGTGGAAGGGAACAAGGTCCGCCTGCCGAAGGAAAGCCAGGAGATGAGAAACAACGAGGTGAGCGTCATCTACACGCTGATGGTCGCCGATCTGAGCAACCCCAACATTATGAAGGTGGGCGAGCAGGACGAGCTGACCGCGCTGGCGGAGAGGCTCAGCGAGGACAACGAGAAGTTCGTCGTGAAGGACCCGACCGTCGGGCTGAAATCCGACACCTACGACGAGAAGGGCGGCGAGCTGTACAAGATCGTCTCGGACGCGACGTACAATTATATGTTGGGACATCTGGACGAGGAAGGCTTCAAGCGGGAAGTGGAGCGCTGGAAAAACGCCGGAGGGAGGGACATCATACGGGAGTATACGCTGGATTATTTCGGCGGCGGAGACGCGGGGTAGATCGCCTCGCGTTTTTTTGCGCCGACTTCGAAGTGTCCGCAGGCGTGGGAATAATCCTTGCAACGTTTGGCAGCGAGAGAGCGCCCGTTCCGAGAGGATGATTATATACGTAATCGGCTCCGGCTTTTACATTAAGGCTGCAACGACATTTTCCAATCGGAGGTCATGACGCGATGAGAAAAAGCAGAGCGGCGTTCGCGCTCGGTCTGGCGCTGGCGAGCGTGCCGGCGCTGGCGGCTTGTTCGGGAGACGGGGGGAAGGAGACGGCCGGGCCGGAGACCGGCGCTTCGGCGGGGACCGCCCCATCGGAGACGGCTTCGGCGGCGCCGGAGAAGGAGGAAGCGGCGAAGATTACGATCATGCTTCCCCTGAATATCGCGGAGACGCCGCCGGACACGGTCGAGAAAGAGATCGAGCGGCTGACGAACACGGAGCTGACCTATCAGTTTTTCCCCGCGGATACGTATGAAGAGAAGCTGAACGCTTCGTTCGCGACGGGCTCGCTGCCTCAGGTGACGTATCTGAAAAATCAGGCTACCTTTCTCATTATGAAAGATGCGATCCGGGAAGGCCAATTTTGGGAGATCGGTCCGTATCTGGGCGAGTTCGCGAATTTGAGCAAGCTGAAGCCGGCGATCCTCGACAATACGAAGGTGGACGGCAAGCTGTACTCTCTGTATGTAGGAAGACCGCTGGCTCGGCAGGGCATGATCTACCGCAAGGACTGGGCGGATAAGCTCGGCCTGAAGGCGCCCGAGACGGTAGACGAGCTGTTCGAGATGGCGAAGCGGTTCACGGAGGATGATCCGGACGGCAACGGCAAGCCGGACACGATCGGTCTGGCGGACCGCAACGACCTGATCTACGGCGCGTTCAAGACGATCGCCTCGTGGTTCGCGACACCCAACAACTGGGGAGAGAAGGACGGCAAGCTGCTGCCCGAATTCATGTTTCCGGAGTACGAGGCGACGATGGATTTCATGAAAAAGCTGCGCGACGGCGGATACATGAACCAGGATTTCGCGGCGACGAGCAAGACCGACCAGACGAACCTGTTCACGAGCGGCAAGGCCGGCATCTACATCGGAAGCATGCAGGACGTCAATTCGCTGCAGAAGGATCTGGTCAAAAACGTGCCAGATGCAGTCGTGGATACGCATGCCCTGATCAAAGGCCCGAGCGGACAGGCGACGACGTGGTCGATTCCCGGCTACAACAACGTTGTGCTGTTCCCCAAATCGGCCATTAAAGACGAGGCGGAGCTGAAGAAGGTGCTGGCGTTCTTCGACAAGCTGATGACGTCCGAGGTCGCGACAACGATGTTCTGGGGAGTCGAAGGCGTCCACTACGAGAAGGTCGACGGCAAAGCCAAGGAGCTGGACGACAAGGAGCGGATCGAGCGCGAGGTCAAAGGCTTCAAGGACAGCCTGATCGGAGAGCCGGAGACGAATGGCCAGCTTGAGGCTTACCATACGCTTGAGGCGCGGATTCATGCCGAGGAGCTGATCGTCGAGAACGAGAAGATCGCCATCCACGACCCGACCGCGGCGCTCGATTCTCCGACGTACACGTCGGAGGGCCTCCAGCTTCAGGAGCTGATCAAAGATGCGACGTACAAGTATATGTACGGAAACATCGACAATGCCGGCTTCCAGGCGATGGTCGACGACTGGGCCAAGCGAGGCGGCAGCAAAATCATCGAGGAGTTCAACGCGGCCAGAGCGAAATAAGCGCCGCAGGCGGCCGTCCCGGAGGACTTCCCTTGGACAGGGGTTCCGGGGCGTCTTGACTCGGGGCGGCCGCTTCCGAACATTCAGGAAAGGAAGACGCGTATATGCGGCATGCGGAGACGACGGCGGGAGCGATGGAGCATAGCCTCCCTATGAAGGCGGGGAGGCGCGGCGAGCTGTGGCGAAGGCTCAGGCGGAACAAATGGCTGTACGTCATGATTTTGCCGGGACTGCTTTATTTTTTGATTTTCAAGTACGCTCCGATGTACGGGCTGGTCATCTCTTTTCAGGATTTCAAGCCGTACAAAGGGATCGCGGACAGCCCGTGGGTGGGGTTCAAGCATTTCGAGCGCTTGTTCACGGAGCCGGATTTCCTGCAAATTTTGGGCAATACGCTGATTTTGTTCGGCATGAACCTGCTGTTCTTTTTCCCGGTTCCGATTATTCTCGCTCTGCTGCTCAACGAGGTCCGCGTGTCGGTGTTCAAGCGGACGGTGCAGACGCTGATTTATATTCCCCACTTCATGTCGTGGGTGATCATCGCTTCGATCAGCTACGTAATGCTGACAATGGACGGCGGCATCGTGAACGAGCTGATCGCTTATTTCGGCTTTCAGAAGGTGAACTTCCTGCTTAGTCCGGAGTGGTTCCGGCCGATGTACATTTTGCAGGTGATCTGGAGAGAGGCGGGCTGGGGCACGATCATCTACATGGCGGCGATCGCATCGGTCGACGTCGAGCAGTACGAGGCGGCCCGAATGGACGGAGCGGCCCGTTTCCGGCAAATCTGGCACATTACGCTGCCCGCGATTCGCGGCGTCATCGTCGTGCTGCTCATTCTGAAAATCGGGGACGTTCTGGAGCTCGGCTTCGAGCACGTCTATCTGCTGCTCAATTCGATGAACCGCAGAGTGGCGGAAATTATCGATACTTACGTCTATACGGCGGGCCTGCGCCAGCAGCAGTTCAGCTACAGCGCGGCCATCGGATTTTTCAAGTCGTTCATCGGGCTTCTTCTCGTCATGCTGGCCAACCGGCTGGCGCGCAAAATGGGGGAAGACGGCGTCTACTAATGCATCGGGGGAATGAACCATGATTGAGGATCGGACGATAAGCGGCCGGATTTTCTCGGCGTTTAACTATACGCTGCTGGCAGCGATCGCGCTGGCGTCGTTTCTGCCTTTCGTGCACGTCATCGCTGGCTCGTTCACGACGAACGCGGAGCTGGCCGCCAGCAAGTTCGTCCTGATTCCGAAGGTGTGGAGCGCGGAGGCTTACCAATTTATTTTTTCCACGAACACGATTTTCCGGGCTATGGCCGTGTCGGCGGGAGTGACGCTGCTCGGCACGCTGCTCAGCATACTGATCTCCTCGATGATGGCTTACGGACTGTCGCGCCGGGATCTCGACGGGAGAAAGCCGATCATGTTCGCCGTCGTGTTCACGATGCTGTTCAACGGGGGGCTGATTCCGACCTTCCTGGTCGTGAAGGAACTGGGCTTGATCGATTCGTACGCGGCGCTCGTGCTGCCGATCGCCGTCAACGCCTTTAACCTGATCATTCTGAAAAACTTCTTCCAGAACATTCCCGACGGGCTGGAAGAATCGGCGAAGATCGACGGCTGCAGCGACTTCGGCATTTTGTTCCGAATCGTGCTGCCTCTGTCGATGCCGGCGCTGGCGACGATCTCCCTGTTCTATGCCGTGACGTATTGGAACACTTATCTGAACGCCATTCTGTATCTGGACAGCAGCGCCAAGTGGCCGATTCAGGTGCTGCTGCGGCAGATCGTCGTGCTGGCCAGCGGAATCGAATACAGCTCCAGCCTGGATGGGGCCGTGCCTCCGCCGGATCAGACGGTGAAGATGGCCGTCATTGTCGTGGCGACGCTGCCGATTCTGCTCGTGTATCCGTTCCTGCAGAAGCATTTTGCCAAAGGCGCGCTTCTGGGCTCGATCAAAGGGTGAGCAACTGCCCGATCCATTCGCGCTTGAGACGCGCGAACGGATCGGGCAGTTTTGTTAATCGTGCATCAATACGTACGGATAGCCTGTCATGGCGAGCAGATCTTCGAGTTCGACGGGTAAGGGAAAGCCGTCGGACGACAGCAGGGAGAAGCGCTTGCTGTAGTCGCGGCTGTATCGACGCAGCAGATCGCAGAACGGTTCCCAATCGTCGGCGAGCATGGAGCGGTTCAACTCGAAGACGAGGTGGCGGACCTTGTCGGGGAGAAGGCGCTCCATGCCTCTAAGCGCATGGTATTCGCCGCCTTCGATATCCATCTTGGCGAAGTCGATCGTCCCGAATTCGTCGACCCTGCTGTCCAGAGCTTCCGCGTCGACGACGATCTGCTTGAATTCGTCCGCATAGTGGCGGCGGTATTCCTCGGTAGGCTCGCGAATCGAGCTGTTGCCCATGTAGCGCAGCGAAGCGTTCAGCGTCAGCCGGGTTTCGGAGGAATAGGCGGCTTTGGCCAGCACGACGGTCCGGTCGTGAACGTAGTTGATCGACAGGTTATCGAACAGGAATCCGCGCAGCTCCGGATACGGCTCGTAAGCCCACAGCTTGCCTTCCGGGCCGATCAGCCTGCCGAGCAGCACCGAGAAATAGCCGATGTTGGCCCCGATATCGATCACCCGATGGCCGGGACGGACGTGATTAAGGAAGTAGTGCGTGAGCGGAAATTCCATTCCCCCGGAGAATACGAGCTCGGGCGTCAGGCTGAGATCGTTCGCGGGGAGCAGCAGTCTGCTGCCGTGACCGGTCAGGCAGAGCACCCTGTCCTGACCGATCGGGATGGCGTTCAAGCCCATTGGCATCGCTCCTTTTCCCATTAGCCTATGAAGGGGATTCGGCTCGAATGACTTGGCGAAGCCAGGGGATGACTTGACTTGGCAAGATCCGGGGACGACTGGGGGAGCTGAAAAAGGGAAGCGCGAAGTTGCGTGTATTGTCGGATTTGCGGGGAAGTACCGGGAAGTATTGGGAGCGGACAAGTGGTATAATAGGCACATTACTGCGAAGCGGAAAAGGTGTTGGCTCCGGATGAGTCTCGTATCGGATATTCTCTCCAACCTGACCGAGGAGAATTTGACCCACGTATTGGAACGGTACCGCGAGTTCGGACCTTTGCCAGGTATAGCGCTTACGTTCATGAAATCCTTCGTCCCGCCCCTGCCGACGCTGCTGATCGTCGGAGTGAACGCGGCCGTCTACGGCTTGTGGCTCGGCTTTCTGTATTCCTGGATCGGGATCGTCGGCGGCTGTCTCGTCACGTTCCTCGTCGTCCGCAAGGCGGCGGGGCATCCTTACTTCGTGCGCTTCGCGCGCAAGCCGAAGGTGGAGAAGAGCCTCGTCTGGATTCGCCGCAATGCGTTCAGCTACGTGTTTCTGCTCAGCATTTTTCCGGTCGGGCCGTTCGTCGTCATCAACATCGCCGCCGCGATCGCGCAGATGAGGCTTCGCTCGTTCTTCATCGCGATTCTGTTCGGCAAGGCGATCATGGTCATGTCGGTGTCGATCATCGGCCACGACTTCATGCGGTTCGTCGAACGTCCGATCGAGCTGATCTATGTCGTATTGTTCTTGGGGCTGTCCCTGTGGATCAGCAAAAAGATCGAGCGGCGGTTCACTCGGGACGACGCGGAGAAGCCGACGCTTTCCCGCGATCGCGCCGGGGTGTAGCCGGAGAGTACGGCGGCGTGACGCAGGCAAGGCTAATTTTGCTGAGGTGCGCCGAAGATAGATAGGACTATGAGCGCGAATAAGAAAGGGAGTTAAAGGATGTTGAGTTTCGAAGAAAAGCTCGCGATTATGCAGTCGTTCCCCGAACTGGAACGCAGAGACGTCTCCCTGGGGAGAGTAAACTTTCATTATGACGGCAGCTTGAGCGACAAGAAAAACGTCGGCTACCACTTCCATCCGAACGGCAACGGATACGTCTACGCAGCCGGAGTGGAAGGAGCGGAGACGGACGGAAAAGGCCTCGTGAACGTTCGCGACTACGAAGCCGAGCAGCTTCGTCAGCTCGTTGGGCAGGCCATCCGCTCGCTTGGCGGAGCTTCTGCGGGCGGCAAGTCGGCTGCGGGAACGGTACAGGACGGAGGCGCACGGACGAATGAAGAGAAGTGGCGCGACGGAGACGGCAACGAGCTGTCTCTGCAGTTCGAGGACGACACGTGGTACCTGTTCGCCGGCTTGAACCTGGAGATGGCGTTCGAAACTCGCGAAGAAGCCGAAGAGTACTTGGCGGCCGAGGGTTTCGTTATTGCAGGAAATTGACAGTTTGCCCAAACATGGGCATAATGAAAGACATAATGTCGAGGAAGCACCTCACAAAGATAAACACAGACGTGTTTCTTTGCTGAGGTGCTATTTCTGTTGAGCGAAGGGAGCTGGGACAAGCATGAAAAAGAAGACGTACGAGGAGTTAATCAAGGAGTCTCCCGTTACTTATGAGATGTACGCCGAGATGGTCGACGACGGCAACCGTTACGAGATTTCCGACGGCGTGCTGGAGCTGATGAGCCCGGCCCCGACAACGACGCATCAGTCATTTGTTAATGAGCTGCAGTATAAGTTTAATGTCAGTTGCCGCAATGAATACATTATCTATTCCTCGCCAATCGATGTCATTTTGTCCGCTACGGAAGTCCGGCAGCCGGATCTCGTTCTGATTCACCGCAGCAGAATGGATATTATTGAGGAAAGAGGCATTAACGGCGCTCCCGATCTGGTCGTCGAGATTACCTCCAAGCATTCGCGCAGACGGGACAAGGTGCAGAAACGAATCGCATATGCCAAATATGGCGTGCCTGAATATTGGATCATCGATCTCTCCAATTTTACATTGGAGCAATATGTGCTGGATGGAGAGCGGTATGAGTTGGCCGAAGTATACGCGGAAGACGAGACAATCCGTTCCAAGATAGTCACCTGCGCCGCGTTCAGCATGAATGAGCTTGTGCAGGGTCTGCCCGTGCCTGCGCGTCCGGACAAGACAGACTAAATTCAGACTTCCTGAGTCGGGGGGATTTCATTTTGAAGGGGAAGGAGACGGCATAAGCATGAAAAAGAGAACGTACGAGGAACTAATCAAGGAATCGCCCGTTACTTATGAGATGTACGCCGAGATGGTCGACGACGGCAACCGTTACGAGATTTCCGACGGCGTGCTGGAGCTGATGAGTCCGGCTCCGACGCCTACGCATCAGTCGGTCAGTCAGGAATTGCTCTTTTCGCTTAATGCCAGCTGCCGCAACGAATACATTATCTATTCCTCGCCAATCGATGTCATTTTGTCCGCTACGGAAGTCCGGCAGCCGGACCTCATCATGATACATCGCAGCAGAATGGACATTATTGGGGAACGAGGCATTAACGGCGCTCCCGATCTGGTCGTCGAGATTACCTCCAAGCATTCGCGCAGACGGGACAAGGTGCAGAAACGAATCGCGTATGCCAAATACGGCGTGTCGGAGTATTGGATCATTGATCTTGTTGGTTTTACTTTGGAGCAGTACGTGCTGGACGGAGAGCGGTATGAATTGGCCGAAGTATACGCAGAAGATGAGATCGTCCGTTCCAAGATAGTCACCTGCGCCGCGTTCAGCATGAACGAGATTGTGCAGAGCTTGCCTATTCATCCGGCTTTGCTTGACTGAAGGCTGGCAGGAATTTTCGGGGACAACGGTGAAACGTAATAAGAGGTTCATTCGTACATAAAGATTAATAAAATCTCATTCCATATGTGTTGAATGGAGATCAAGGAGGAACTCATGAAACGCATTCTGCTGTTTATTCTAACCAACTTGCTCGTGATGGTGACGATCGGCATCATCCTGTCTGTCTTCGGAGTCGGCTCGTATTTGAATGAGTCGGGCGGTATAGACTTCAGCGCGCTGCTCGTGTTCAGCGCCATTGTCGGCTTCACCGGAGCGTTCATCTCGCTCGCGATGTCCCGCTGGATGGCCAAGATGATGATGAAAGTCCAGGTGCTCAAGCCGGAGGCCAACCTGAGCTACGCCGAGCGCCAAATCGTCGATACGGTACATCGGCTGTCCCGCGCAGCGGGCTTGACGCATATGCCGGAAGTCGGCATCTACGAATCCCAGGAAGTGAACGCGTTCGCGACCGGCCCGTCCAAGAAACGTTCGCTCGTCGCCGTATCGACCGGACTGCTGAACGAGCTGGACGAGGACGCGGTGGAAGCGATCATCGCCCACGAAGTCGCGCACGTCGCCAACGGAGATATGGTGACGATGACGCTGCTCCAAGGGGTCGTCAACACGTTCGTCGTCTTTCTGTCGCGCATCGCCGCTTGGGCCGTATCCCGTCTCGTGAAGGAAGAGCTGGCCGGAATCGTTCATTTTATCGCCGTCATCGTGTTCCAGATCGCCTTCTCTATTCTCGGCAGCCTCGTCGTGCTGGCTTACTCCAGATACCGCGAATTCCATGCGGACGCGGGCGGCGCCCACCTGGCGGGCCGCGACAAGATGATCCATGCGCTGCGCGGGCTGAAAACCTACCAGGACCGCATGCGGGGCAGCGAGCAAAACGCGTTCTCCACGCTTCAGATCAGCGGCAAGAAGAGAAGCGCATTGTTCTCGACGCACCCGGATCTCGAGGAGAGAATCCGTCGTCTGCAAGCAGGCTGATATATTCGCTATCCTTATCTGAATCGTCTCCGACAAAGAGGCTGTCCTATAAGCGCTTTAAGTTGCTTTAAAAGATGATCGACGATACAGGTGCGAGGGGTATGTACCTCCTTCCGATGCTATACGCTCCTGAAACCTGAATGGGTAAACCCGTGATAAGGTGGTTTCAGGAGCGTAGGAGGCAGTCTCCAGGAGGTACATACCCTTCTTTGTCTATCGATCATCTCAAGCAACTCTGCTTTTGGGACAGCCTGTTTTGCGTTTTCACTAATGCGATTCGTTGTACGTTTTCAGCAGGGTGTGGCGGTTGGGGCGAATACGGTGGGCTTCGCGCGAGCTTCGCTCCAGCAGCTCCTGGCTGATGCCGAGCTCCTCCGGAGCGGTCGGCCCGCCGGCCAGCTTAAGCAATCTGCGGATCTCCTCGCCGCCAGGGATGCGGGAGATGGCTCTCGTCAGCGCCGCCCGATGCTCCTCCGGGAACAAAGCGGGTTTTTCCTCCGCAAGCTTGTGATACAGGTCCGAGACGATCGCGCAAGCGATGCCGACCTTGGCGCCGTGCAGCACCTGCTTGCGTCCGAGCCGCAGCAGCTCCATCTCCCAGTAATGGGACAGATGGTGCTCCGCTCCGGAAGCCGGATGGGACTGACCGAATTGCAGCATGGCGAAGCCGGATTCGACGAGCGCCCGCATCAGCGTCTCGACGCCTTGCGGCGTGCGGCGTCCGATCTCCTCGCTATGCGCAATGCACGACAGAAGCGCGCGTTCGGTCCGCTCGTACACCTCGCGCGAGAATGGCTCGCCGCCCGCGAGGCTGCCGAACGTCCAATCGAACAACGACGTGTATTTGCCCAGCATGTCTCCGAAGCCTGCGGCGATCATCGCGTCGGGGGCTTGCGTCAGAATGTCCAGGTCCGCGAATATGGCGGAAGGACCGATCGCGCCGATCGTCTTCTTCTCGCCGCGCAGAATGAGCGGAGCTCCGACGGAATTGAAGCCGTCGACGGAAGGGGCGGTCGGCACCGAGATGAACGGGATGCCGACGGCGTAAGCCGAGAAGCGCGCGATATCGTGCAGCGTTCCCGAGCCGACGGCGACAACGGCTTCCGCCGCTTCCTGACGCAGACTCAGAATCAACTGAACGATGGAGGCTTCGTCTGCGATCACGTCGCCTTGGCGATCGGGTTCGATCCTGGTCGTCCGAACCCGGATTCCTGTACGCCCGATCTCCTGCTCCAGCCGTTCTCCCGCCACTTTATACGTAATTTCGTCGGCCGCGATGGCCACATGCCGATAGCCTTGCTCTTTCAGATAAGGGGCGACTTCTCCGAGCGCTCCTGCCTCAATTTTTACCGGTCCGTTAAATGTCATAGTTAAGCCCCCTCTCCCGATTGAAGCAACGGCTGAATGTCCGAGATCGAGTTCCAGATGAAATCAGGGCGCTCCTCCGCGGTTTCCGCGCGTTCGCGCGTCGTCGATCCGCTGAGCACGAGCGCCGTGCGGATGCCGGCTCGCTTGCCCAGCGCGACGTCGGAATGAAGGCTGTCCCCGATGACGAGACAGCGTTCCGGGGGCAGTCCCAACGAACGAAGAGCCGCATTGGCCATATAAGCCGAAGGCTTGCCGACGACGACGGACACCTCCGCACCCGTCGTATGGACGATCGCGGCGATGGTGGCGCCGACGTCTATGCACTCGCCTCCGTCTCCCGGGAACGTCTTGTCCTCGTTGGTGACGATCAGCTTGGCGCCGTTGCGAGCCGCCCGGAAAGCGGAGTTCAGCTCCGCGTAGGTAAGCGACTCGTGCAGCGTAATGACGAGCCAATCGGCCTCCTCGGGCTTGGAGGCGAGCTTGACGCCGTGGCTCTTCAATTCTTCGTGAAGTCCTTCGTCTCCGAACAGCCAAGCTTTGCTGTCCGGCTCGTTCTCGAGCAAATAAGAGGCGGTGACGGTGGAGGTCAGAATAATCTCCTCCGCCGCTGCCGGAATGCCCATCGCCTCCAGCTTCTCCTGGCACATTCTGCGGGAGTAGTTGCCGCGGTTGCTCAGGAATACGACTTTTTTGCCGGCGGCGCGAATGCGGGCCATTGTTTCCTGGGCGCCTTCAATCGCTTGCGAGCCGAGGTAGATGGTGCCGTCCAGGTCGATAATCAATCCGTCGATTGCGTCCAACGTCATGCTGCGGTGTCCCCCTAAATCGCGAATTCTCTCCTTCTTATTGTCCTGTCGTTTGCTTGCGAATGTCAACGATTGAGTGCATTTATCGGCGTTCGCATTCGCTTGTATATGAACGTTCGTTTAATGGCGATTTCAATCGGCTATGAGCACTTCCTTGCGTTGGCATTGCTTCAGGAAGGCGGAGTCAGCCTTCCTGTCCGTAATGAGCGCATGGATTTCTTCGAAAGCAACCGAGGAGGCAATCGATCTTCTCCCGAGCTTGGTGTGATCGACCAGCGCGATCGTCTGACGGGCGTTGCCGGCCATCAGCTTCTTGAGCTCGGCTTCGTACAGGCTGAAGTCCGTCATGCCCTCCTGGATGCTGAAGCCCTCGGCCGAAGTGAAGAACAGGTCGGCGTGAATGCCGCTCAGAATATCTTTCCCCAGCACGCCCTCCACCGTCTTGGAGCCGACGCGCAGCACGCCTCCGACGAGAATGACGTTGTTGCGCGGGTTCTGGTTCAGCGTCATCGCCGTCTCCAGACCGTTCGTCACAACCGTCAAATAGTTGTGGCCGGTCAGGCTCTTGGCCAGCTCCAGCACGGTCGAGCTGGCATCCAGAATGATGCATTGGCCGTCGCTTACGAGCTCGGCCGCTTTGCTGCCAATGGCCTGCTTCTCTTCGAAGTTGAGCTGGCTGCGGGAAGGGTCCCGCGAATCTCTCGCGAAAGCTTGCTGCTTCAGCGGAATCGCTCCTCCGTGAGTACGCTCCAGCAGCCCCTCGTCCTCCAAAATCCGCAGATCGATCCGCAGCGTTCCCTCCGAGACGTTGAACATGCGCGCCAGATCTTTGACGAGCACCTGCTTGTCCTGCTGCAGCAGCTCCAGAATTTTATCTCTTCTATGCGAAGCGAACATCGCTTTCCCTCCCATGCGTTTGTTTTCATTGTAGAAGAAACGAATGCAAACGACAACAAACGAAGGAGGAACGCGACGGAAAATCCGCTTGTCATTTTTCGTCCCGGTGACCTATAATAAAGACAAAAGTTTAATCGCTTTAATTTTTAGTTAAAGCGCATTAACTTATCGAAACGAAACATCCGCAGGTCATTTTTCATCGCACAGGAGAATCGAATTTATGAAGATCAGCATTTTCGATGTCGCCAAGAAATCGGGATTGTCGGTCGTAACCGTGTCGCGTGTGCTTAACAACTCGAGCTCGGTACGGCAGAAGAACAAGGAAAAAGTGCTGAAAGCGATGAAGGAGCTCAACTACCAGCCGAACGCTGCGGCTCGCAGTCTGGCTCGCGGCAAGACGGGAATCATCGGATTGACGTTGACTACGCTGGACGATTCTTTCCTCGATGCGGTCGTGAAGGAGACGAACGAGCGGCTGGGCGAGCACGGTTATCTGCTGGCGCTCTCGATTGCGCGAAGCTTCGAGGACGCGTTCCGGCGCTCCTTGTTTCAAGAAGACCGGGTGGACGGCGTCATTTTGCTGTCTCCTACGGATGAAGACGAATTTATTATGGAGCTCAAGAATAAGAAAATACCGCTCGTTCTCGTAGACAATTCGAAAAGCCATCCCTCCGTATCCTCGGTAATCGTAGACAACTTCAAGGGCGGGTACGAGGTCGGAAAGCATTTGATCGAGCTGGGGCACACCGACATTGCCCATATCGCGGGGCCCGATCCGTTCCTGAGCAGCCGCGAGCGCGAGCGCGGGTTTCTGACGGCGCTGGAGGAGGCGGGACTCAAGCCTCGCTGCATCGAGCGGGGGACGTTCAGCATGTCGTCGGGATACGAGATCGCGACGCGATGGATCGATGCGGGCGAGCTTCCGTCGGCTTTGTTCGCCGCCGACGACTATATCGCGCTGGGCGTCATCGACGCCTGCCTGAATCGCGGAGTCCGTATTCCGGAACAGTTGTCCATCGTCGGGTTCGACGATCAGAAGTTCGCGTCGGAGTTCCGGCCGAAGCTGACGACGGTTCGTCAACCGGCGGACAAAATCGGCGCGGCCGGAGTGGAGCTGCTGCTGGAGGCGATGAACGATCCCGCGAAGCGCCAGACGACGGTGACGATCGAGCCGACGCTCATCGTGAGGGAATCTACGGCTAGGAAAAAATAAGGCTGGGGGGAGAGAGGGCAATGAAATATTATTTGGGAGTCGACGGCGGAGGGAGCAAGACCTACACGCTGATCGTCGATGAACAAGGCAATATCGTTGGAAAAGGAAGCAGCGGCAACGGCAATCATCAGATCGATTACGAGGCGGCGAAGGCCAACATCCGCGAATCGGTCGAGGCGGCGCTGGCTCAGGCCGGGTTGACCCGGGAGCAGATCGAGTTCGCCTACTTCGGCTTGGCGGGCGCGGACAGGGAAATCGATTATCGGATTTTGCGGCCGATGATCGCAGAGCTCGGGTTTCCGCGGCACGAAATCAATTGCGATACGATGATCGCGCTTCGGGCAGGAACGGACCGTCCTTACGGCGTCGTGCTGATCTGCGGCACGGGCTCCAACAGCGCGGGGGTCAGTCCGGAGGGACAGTTTTTCCAATGCGGGGGCTTTACCTATCTGTACGGCGACTTCGGAGGAGGGGGCACGCTGTGCGTAGAGGCGTTCCGCTCCGTCATTCGCGCCTGGGATGGCCGCGAGCGTCCGACGCTGCTGACGCGGCTGGTGCTCGAAGACCTCGGTTACGGCAGCGTTCAGCAGATGTTCGACGATTATTTGGACCATAACAAGGTGCCTCCGCTTCGCCTCGCCAAGCTGCTGTTTACGGCGGCTAAGGAAGGGGACGAGGTAGCTGCGGACATTTTGCGCAGACAAGGAATCGAGCTCGGCAAGTCGGCCAAGGCGGTTATCCGGCGTCTGGTGATGGAGAGCCTGACGTTCGACGTCGTTCTTGCGGGCAGCATCGTGACTCGCGGCGAAGGAGATTTCGTGCACCGATATATCCGCGAAGCCGTCGGGGATATCGCGCCCGCCGCGCGCGTCGTCACGCTGGAGGTCGAACCGGTCGTCGGGGCGGTATGGCTGGCCGTGGAGGCGACGGGCGCCGAGCTGCCTCCGGCCATTTACGAAAGTTTGCGCGGGGTGGCGGAATTCAGCCTCGCTTAAATAGATCAAGCATCGCGACTATCCAACAAGGAGAGGAAACGACATGGCGAACAAACAAGGCTTAAAGATCGCGGTTATCGGCGGGGGCTCTTCCTACACGCCGGAGATTGTGGAAGGCTTCATTAAAAACTACGAGCAGCTGCCTATCCGCGAGCTGTGGCTGGTCGATATCGAGGAGGGCCGCCATAAGCTGGAGATCGTCGGCGAGCTGGCGAAGAGAATGGTAGCCAAGTCCGGGCTGCCGATGGAAGTTCATCTGACGCTGAACCGCCGGCAGGCGATCGAAGGCGCCGATTTCGTCTCGACGCAGATGCGCGTAGGGCTGCTCGAAGCGAGGAAGTGGGATGAACACATCCCGAACAAGTACGGCGTGATCGGGCAGGAGACGACCGGCCCGGGAGGCATGATGAAGGCGCTCCGTACGATCCCGGTGCTGCTCGACATCTGCAAGGACATCGAGGAGCTGGCCCCGAACGCCTGGCTGCTGAACTTCACGAATCCGGCCGGCATGGTCACCGAGGCGATCTCTCGTCACTCCAAGGTGAAGAGCATCGGGCTCTGCAACGCGCCGATCGGACTGCACAAATGGCTGAGCAAGAAGTACGAAACGACGCCGGATCATCTGTATACCGAATTCGTCGGCCTCAACCACTTGCACTGGGTGACGCGTATTGAAGTCAATGGCGAAGACAAGCTGACGGAACTGCTCGACAAGCGCGAGGAGTATTCCGGCAAGAACGTGCCCGCGACGGAGTGGGATCTCGACTTCCTTCGCGGCCTCGGCGGTTTCCCTTCGTACTATTTGAAATATTTCTACTTGACCGACGTCATGCTGGAGGAGCAGCTCGAATCGCTGAAGGCGAAAGGAACGCGCGCGGAAGTCGTAAAGCGGGTCGAAGACGAGCTGTTCGAGCTGTACAAGGATCCGAACCTGGAAGAGAAGCCGAAGCAGCTGGAGCAGCGCGGCGGAGCGTATTACTCGGAGGCCGCGGTTAACCTGATGGTCTCCCTGTACAACGACAGACGGGACATTCAGACGCTGAACGTGACCAACGGCAAGACGCTGGACTTCTTGCCGGAGGATGCGGCCATTGAAGTCAACTGCGTCGTAACCGGCAAAGGCCCGATCGCGCTTCCCGTTACGAAGGTGCCGGAGCAGGCCAAAGGATTGATCCACGCAGTCAAGTCGTACGAGAGATTGACGATCCAGGCCGCGATCACCGGCGACCGGGAAATCGCGCTTCAAGCGATGGCCTCCCATCCTCTCGTTCCGTCCGTCAAAGTCGCCAAGGTGCTGCTGGACGAAATGCTGGAGCAGAACAAGCCGTATTTGCCCCGGTTTTTCCGGTAAACCGACAAGGAGTTGCCCAGCATTGGGGCAACTCCTTTAGTTTGCGTCTGCATATCGTCATGTCCGCGGCAGCGTGATCCGAAACGTCGTTTCCACGCCTGGGATACTGCTCATCTCTATCCTTCCCTGGTGAGCCTCGACGATATCTTTGACAATGGCCAATCCGATCCCTAACCCTTCTCCTTTTCTTCCCCCGTCCACACGGTAGAAGCGTTCGAAGATCCGCGCATGATGCTCTGGAGGAATCCCTTTGCCCTTATCTTTCACGATCAAATTCACGGCTTGTTCGTCCGCCGTTAACTGGATGCCGAGATAGCGTCCTTCGTTGCCGTAACGGACCGCATTATCGAGGAGATTGCGCAGCGCCCGCTCGATCAGAGGAGCGTCGACAGCAATCTGAATATCCTCGTCAGGCATCTCGACATCGAACTGAATCTGATCGCCGTCGAGGATCATGATATATTCAACAGCGATTTTACGAACGACTTCCGATAGATTATGATCCGCTAATCGAATGGTCAGATCGTCCGAATCCTGACGGGAGATGTCCAGCATCTGATCCAGCAGCTTGTCCATATACCTGCAGCGTTGAAGAATGATTTTGGCTCTGCCTTGCAGCTCTTGTTGATCCTTGTAATTGCCGGTGCGTATCATTTCGGCGCAGCCGAGCATCGTCGTCAGAGGCGTGCGCAGATCGTGCGACAGATTGGACAGCAGGAGCTTGCGCTTGTTCTCGAACTGCTGAATTTCCGCGAATTGGGAGCGGATCCGAAGCGCCATGGAATTATAGTGCTGCGTAAGCTGGCCCAACTCGTCTTTGGATCTATCGACCAGTTCGACATGAGGGGAATCGCTCTGGATGTTCAATTGATTCAGGGCATGATTGAGTTTGCGGATTCTTTTATTAATAGAAGAAAACAACCATATAGCCAGTAAAAAAGGCAGCGAAAACGAGAGAATAATCGGAACGACGAGCGTTAACAACGATTTATACGTACGGACCATAAAATACACTTCGCCTTGCTTCATCTCGGAAGCCGGAATGCTGAGGAGCAAGAAGTACGACTGCCCGTCTCTCGCTGCCGGAGTAAGAATATGAACATCGTCATCCGTCAAAAATCTCTGGGGCATTTGCTGCATCAGCATGGCCAAGTCTTTGAAGGATAAGTTCGGATTGAGCCCCGACGTATCGTAGAGAGACTGTCCTTGATCGTTTAGCCACAACCATCGAATAGCGGGATGCTCCACATGCGCGTTATCCAAAGTTCGTTTCAGCGCATCCTCTCCGAACTCAGGTTGTTCCTCGATCGAATCCACGATAGATTGCGCCAGCGGATTCAGTTGGAACAGCGTGTAGCCCTTATTCGCGGCTTTCCCGATCCAGACCGAACTGTAGCCGAACAGAACCATACTCATTGCGGTACTCACGACAAGCAGCAGCCATAGCTTAGTGCGCAGCTTCATATTCCTGCCCCCGTCAACCGGTAACCTACGCCGCGAACCGTTTGTATTTCCCAGGAGGATTCGGCCCGTTCCAACTGTTTGCGCAACCGACTGATATATACGCTTAAGTTGTTGTCGTCATATCGTTCGTGCAACCAGACCTGTTGATAGATTTCGAGCTTTGTCATGACACGGTCGGGATTTTGCATGAAGAACTGCATCATACCGCACTCTACCATCGTTAAGGAAACCTTCTCGTCTTTGATGAGCAGGGTATAGTTATCGACATCCAGAACCATAGGGCTCAATCGAATGAGCGTAGAGGATCGGCTGGCTGCCGGGTATCGTCTGCGCAATACGGCCCGGATGCGGGCGATTAATTCCATTGGACTAAACGGTTTCGTCATGTAATCGTCTGCTCCAAGTCCAAGTGTGTCGATCTTGTCCTGTTCCTGCCTTCTTGCGCTTACCACGATCGTCAAGGTGTCTAATCCGCGATTGTGCAAGTAGCGCAGCACCTCGAATCCGTCGCGGTCATCCATCATGAGATCAAGTATGATAACGTCCACCTGCTCGGATTCCAGCCGCTCAATCGCTTGTCGTCCTGATTCAGCTTCAATTGCACGCATGCCGGCTTGTTCGATATGAGTGCGGATCACTTCGCGGATTTGCGGATCGTCATCCACTACGAGTATTTGTTCCATTGTATAGTCGCCACCGTCCAGAAATTTGAGTTAGCTTGATCATAGCACGATTTTTCGGGGATTTGTTTTTCTGGGAACGGGGGGATGATATCTTTTAAGATTTCATTAAGATTTCCGGGGAGGAACTGTTGATATAATTCACTCTATATGGAAGTTGCCGCGAATCTACATCATTCTACGCTAATACCTTGTGCAGGAAAGGAGCTAGGCTATATGGAACGCTTACGTAAGCATAAAAGAACGAATATAAAGTGGATCAACATATGGATGGCTGTCATTCTGGGGTGGCTGTGCGCTGTCCCTATTGCGAATCCGGCAGATGCGGCTTTGCCCGCTGCGGTTAAAGTGACTCAGATCGCAGCCGCTGAGAATAATTCCATCGCTTTAAAATCGGACGGCACCGTCATCGTATGGGGAACCCAGGTCGACGGTTGGGCCAAGCCTCCTGCGGGGCTGAAGGACGTGGTCGAAGTTTATGCGAAGGACACCATCTTGATGGCTCGCAAATCAAACGGCACGGTTGTGGTGTGGGGAGGCAACGACGCAGGCGAGACCAATGTCCCTCCCGGTCTGAACAGGGTCATCTCCATGGCGGCGGCAGGCAATCACACCTTGACGGTCAGGGAAACGTCGATTCTGCCGGGCGCTGGCGAGGTAATCGGATGGGGGCTTAATGGCAATGGACAATCGACGATCCCGGATGCGGCGAAAAGCAGCGTTACTAAAGTAGCCGCAGGCACTTATTATTCGATGGCTTTGAAATATAACGGCACGGTCGTCGATTGGGGAACGAACGGATCGGGGGCGACGAGTATGCCTGCCGGTTTGTCCGGTGTGGTTGCGATTGATGCCGGATACATGTATGCCTTGGCGTTAAAGTCGAACGGCACGGTTGTCGCTTGGGGGAAGGAATATAACGGGAACGGGATAATCAACGTACCTGCAGGACTGAACGATGTCGTTGCGATATCGGCCAATCGTGAGCACGCCTTGGCGTTGAAACGGAATGGCACGGTTGTCGGTTGGGGGGATAACAGGAATGGAAAAGCAACACCCCCTGTCGGACTGAACGACGTAGTTGCGATATCGGCGGGTGTCAACCATTCCCTGGCATTGAAGAGCGACGGAACCGTCGTCAGTTGGGGCTCGCAAACCTCTGTGCCGGGCAACAACGAATTAATCGGCTTGACGGTTGCGGAAGGCGCGCCTTCCCAGACATTTTCTCCATCAGTGACTTCCTATCACTATGACATTGCCCCAGGGGTGTCGAGCGTTCATATCAAGGCGGATTTGAGAGATTCCACTTATTCCGCACTCTATATTAATGATCAACTGCAACCAAGCGGCCAGACGGTCGCTGTTACGGTTCCGCCTACCGGAGCCGTGATCAAGGTTCGCGTGGAACCGTATATGAAGGCGCCCAAGACGTATACGCTAACGGTATCTCGCGATCGGGAGCCGCCTGTTATCCACTTTGACCCTGATGGCAGCGCTGTGCCGTTAAGAACGATTACGACCGCTGTTCAGGTCACGGATGCGACGAGCGGTATCGATGCGTCTACGCTGGAATATGTTTGGTCGCAATTGCCGTCGGCTCCCTCTGGCGGATGGGCCGGTTTCTCTCTCCTTCCAGCCACGCAACTCGCGCAATTTACGCACACCGGCGCGGATGGGAACTGGTATTTGCACGTCCGGGCCAGAGATTATGCAGGGAATTCGGCGAGCAAAACTTCAGCGCCATTCTTGATTGATAACTCGCCGCCCGTGGTCAGCGTGACGATGAAGACGGAGGACGACAATGCCGTTTATCCGGAGAATACGTGGACAGGCAAGAACGTGGTTATAACCGCCGCAGCGACAGATTCGCTAAGCGGCATCGCAACCTTTAAGTATACGCTTGACGGGGGCAAGACATGGACGGATTATTCTGATCTTGATCCGGTCACTCTGACCGAATCCGGGGTTCATACGATCATTTTCCAAGCGAGCGATGCAATCGGCAATGTGAAACTCGAGAGTCGCACTGTAAACATCAGCAAGGGGAACTTCAAGCTGACGCCCACGATGAATAAGGTAAATCCGGATGGATCGGATGGCGACGCCTATAAGAGCGGGGAATGGACGAATGGAAGCGTTAAGGTGCGCGCTACGGCAGAAGCTCTGGAAAACGGCCCTCCCATTATCAAGTGGTCGTTGAACGGAGATCCGGAATTGAATTTTGGTGCGGATGCCACGTTCTTCCAATCAGGAATGAACACGGTCGTGTTCAGGGTGATAGATTCGCTTGATAATAGCTTAAGCATCCCGCTTGCGATCAATATCGATAAGACGCCGCCAACGGTTGCCTTCAGTCCGGATGGTAACGGAACATCTGCGCGGGCAGCTTCGGTAACGGCAACGGTCTATGACGCTGGCGGCAGCGGTCTGGTGAACGCTACGCTGGAATATGTATGGACGCAAAGCAACACGACTAAACCAACGGATGGTTGGCAGTTGTTGAGTAATGGCAGTGAGCTAAAGAAAGACGGTGTGGACGGAGAATGGTATTTGCATGTTCAAGGGAAGGATGCGGCGGGCAATGAGGTTCACGCGGTATCCGAGCGCTTCGTGCTGGATAATTCGGCGCTGAACAGCACGATCAGCCCGAGTACAGCCGATTTCGATAAAAATACGACTGCGCAAACGGATATCGCAATAACGCTGTCGCTGAACGGCAATACCTTAACCGGCATTCGCAATGGATCAGAGGAGCTTGTGCGAAACACCGACTACACGGTCTTGGGAAACACGGTGATGATCTCCAAAAGCTATCTGGCGACACAGCCGATCGGCACAACCAGCTTGATATTCTCGTTTAATGCGGGAGCGGATCAGGCACTGACGATTACGGTCAACGATACGACCGTTATTCCCGACGAGAATTCACCGATTATCAGCTCGGCAACGATCAGTCCGAAAGCTGTAAGATACGATCTGGATTTCCCCGGCGATATAAGCGCCAAAATTACTTGGAACAGTGCAACTAGCGTAACGAATGTGGTCTATGGCCATGTGCTGCTGGCAACGACTGCCGACTATAGTGTGAGTGGAGATGTGCTGACCATCAAAGACAGCTATCTTGCGGCGCAGAGTTTCAGCGAAGGGGACGAAGTGCGCTTTACGATTTTCTTCGATCAAGGAAATTCTGCCGAGCTTACTCTGGATGTCGTAAGGAATTACACGCCCGGAAGCAACGCCGACCTGAGTATTCTGACTGTAGGCGGCAGCAGGATAACCGATTTTGCCCCTGATGTGCTTACCTATCACGTAGAACTGCCTTATGGTACTCTGCCCGGCAGTATGGCGGCAACAGTAGGCGCAGACGCAGACGATAGAAAGGCTGGCGTAACCATCACGCAAGCGGCGTCCCTGCCCGGAAGCGCAACGGTGCAGGTTACTGCCGAGGATGAGGTAACCTTCAAGGACTATACCATCAGCTTTACGCTGGCTGATGCCGCGCCGACGCCGGGAACAGGAACCGGCACGGGCGGCGGTGGCGGCTCAGTACCGACTGTGACGAAGCCGGAGATCGATCTGAACGGCAAGCCGTTTGACCCGACCGGCATCGACACGTCCAAACCGTCGGTGACGCTGGAAGTGGAGCCGAGGGACGGATTGGCCTATGCCAGCATACCCGTAAGCTTGTTGGCAAGCTTCGCGGATCAGAACGCCTCCTTCATCATTGAGATCAAGACGCCTTACGGGAGCTATCAAATTCCGGTTAATCTCTCGTCGCTCATACCGGGATTGAAGGAACTGCTGGCGAAGAACAACCTCACAGTCGAAGAGGTTAGCTTCAAGATCAGCTTGACGGATAAGTCCGGCGACGCGGCACTGCAAGCTGCGTTGGCGAGCAAGTTGCCGAATGGCAAAGCGTTGGGCGCGATGGTCGATTACCATCTGGAGATCGTGAATACGAAGACGGGCCAGGCGGTCGGCACAGCGGATCAATTCTCGCAGGCGATTACCCGTATTATCCCGATGCCTCAGAATGTGACAGCCATGCCGGAGCAATGGGGCGCATTTCGTTACAACGGGACGACGAAGAAATTTGAGTTTGTCCCTGCCAAAGCTGTGAAGCTGGATGGCGTGTGGTACGCACTGATCAGATCTTATTCCAATAGCACCTATGTGGTTGCGGAAAATGCCGTGAGCTTTGCCGATGTGCAGGAGAAGCATTGGGCGAAGTCGTATGTGGAGCTGGCGGCGGCCAAGGGGCTTGTCGAAGGCGTGGGCGGCGAACGTTATGATCCGGGCAAGGCGGTGACGAGAGCGGAGTTTACCGTCATGCTCGTTCGAGCGCTGGGACGCGGCGGTGCATCGGCCAATGGCAGCACCGCCTCCTATAGCGATGTTGGAGCTGGTACTTGGTACTCAAGCGCTGTGGCGAAAGCGAAGGCGCTTGGGTTGCTGGACTTCGCTAAGGGCGGCAGCTTCAAGCCCAATCAGGCGCTGACCCGCGAGGAGATGGCGAGCATGCTGGCGGCGGTGATCCGGCTGGAGCAGCCGACGATAACTTCAAACGGAGGGAGTCTGGGGAATTACAGAGATATCGGAAGCTTGGACACGTCCGATCTGGAGAATATTCGCTTGGTAACAAAGCTTCAGATTATGAACGGAACGAGCAAGACGATGTTCAGTCCTAATGGCGTAACGACACGCGCGCAGGCGGCGGCCGTATTCGTTCGTACGCTGCAGGCGCTGGGCATGATCGACTGAATAATCTATTGAAGCAATAAGAGGGTTGCCCTGAAAGCTGTGACAGACCAGCTTCAGGGCAACCCTCTTCCTGTTCGCTATTTCCTCGTGCGGTTGCGAGGAACGTGACGAATTGCAGCTCATTCGATTTGCGGTCTGTTCGTGCGCTGCTTTAATCGATCGAGCCAAGTGCTTTCAGTATTCGAATGAATACAGTTGCCGCCTGCGCGCGTGTCGTAGCGCCCTTGGGGCTAAACGTTGTTTCGCTGGTCCCCGTCATAATGCGAAGTTTCGTCATCAAATGAATGTTCTGCAGATCGGGCGCGCTCACGCTTCCGATATCCTTGAATCCTTGCAGGCTCGTATCGCTCGCGTTTTGCGCCATCGTCGGCTTCTCCAGCCGGATCGCCGCAGTCAGCATACTCGCCATCTCCTCGCGAGTCAGCGGCTGATTCGGTTTGAAGCTGTCCCCCTTAGCGAAGTCCAGCAATCCAAGCGCTTTAGCTTCCGCCACAGCGTCCGCGTACCAAGCGCCGGCTCCAATGTCGCGATAAGGCACATTGCCGCCAGCCGATGTCGCGCCGTCGTTGGCCGATGCGCCGCCGCGGCCGAGCGCACGAACGAGCATCACGGTAAACTCCGCTCTCGTCACAGACTTGCCAGGGTCGTACCGTCCGCCTCCCACCCCTTCGACAAGTCCTTTGGCTGCGGCCAGTTCAACGAACGGCTGCGCCCAACCTTTTTGTACATCGGCGAAGCTCACGGCATTTTCCGCTGCAACGTATACGCTGTTAGAATACGAGCTGATCGTTACATACCCGACGCCTTCGATCCGCTCCATCCGAGCGGGGACAAATTCGAATTTCTGCGTCTTGTCGTTGTAGCGGAATGCACCCCACTGCTGCGGCATCGTTGTCACGTTCCTCGGCAGCGGAATCAGCCGGGTCAGCGCTTTGCTGAACTGATTCGCCGTCCCGATCGTCGCGCCTGTCTTCGTATTCACGATCTCCAGATGATAATCGACGATCGCGCCGATTATTTTGCCCTTCGGCAACCCATTCGCCAATGCAGCTTGCAGCGTCTTATCGCCGGACTTGTCGGTTAAGGTGATCTTGAAGCTGATATCCTCAGCCTGGAGATGATTTGCAGCCAGCCAGCTTGCCAGCTCCGGGATAAGCGACGCCAGATTAACCGGAATGCGATAGCTTCCGTAAGGCGTCTTGATCTCGATGTAGAAGGCGGCGTTCTTGTCCGCAAGGCTTGTCATTACATTGAGCGGTATACTCGCATAAGCGGTTCCGTTTTTGGGTTCGATTTCGAGCGTGACAGACGGCTTGGAGATGTCGATATCGGCCGGGTCAAACGGCTCTCCGTTCAGATCGATCAGCAGATTCGTCGCGATCGGCTCCGGCGTCGAACCGCCTCCACCGCCCGGTGGCGAAACGACCCTCACCGTACGTACCGTCTCTGCCGCCGTATTGCCCGCAAAGTCGCGTACGTTATATTGCAAGCTATAGGTGCCGACCGTATTCGTATTCACCGCTCCGGTCACCGCCACCTCAGTCGCAACTCCCGAGCCCCCGGCATCGGTCGCCGTCGCTCCTGCTTCGACGTAGGCTCTGCCTTGTGTCAGATTCATGCTGGACGAACCGTTAAGCGTAATCACCGGGGCTGTCCTATCGATGTTCACCGAACGTTGTTCAATCGCTTCATGGCCTAACGCATCGACAGCTTTGAACGTCGCAACATGGGCGCCTTCCTCTTGCAGCACGAGGGGAGCCGTATAGTCCTCCCATGTCGCGCCGCCGTCGAGAGAATAAGAGAGCGATTGGACACCGCTGCTCGCGTCCGTTGCTATCGCGGCAATCGCTACGTCTTGGTTCGTCCAATTGCTGTCCGCATAGGGTTCGCCAGCCGCTGTCGACATGATCAGGTCGATCGATGGCCTCGTATTATCCAAGCGGAAGCGGTTTGACACCGCCGCTGCAGCAGTCAACGCATTGCCGGCCCGATCCTGCGCTTGCAGATGCAAGTACCAGTCTCCATCTCCATCGGCTTTGATCAACTCGGCTCCGTTATCGAACGGGGTCCAACCCGCTGTCGGAGCCGTCGCCTCTGTCGTCCAGGCATATTTCAGCGCAGCATCGACAATATCGCTGCCGCCGGTGTCGTTGATCGTGACAACGGTTCTGGCTATTTGCGACCACGCTTCCCGGCCGTTCTCACTCCAATCGGCGGTAGGGGCGGTCTTGTCGATGTTCACCGCCAGCGGAGCGCTCAAGCTGTTGCCCGCATGATCCGTCAGCTTGAACGCGATCGTGTGCATACCTGACGCGGCAAACGGAATCAGGCTCTCATTCGAGTAGTTTTGCTCCGCCGCGCCATCAAGCGCATACGTCAAGGCCAGCAGGCCGCTAACTCCCCATTCGGCTTTGGCGCTCACATGGACATCGCTGTTCGTCCATTCTCCGCTCATATAGTCGCTGCCATCCGCCGCCTTCTTCATTGTCGGCGTCAACTCCAACCCGCTCTTGCTGATCTGGGCAGTACGAGATACGGTGTTTTCATTTCCAACCGCATCTAGTGCCTTGATTTTCACGTTATAGACACCGTCCCCCTGCAACTGGAAAGGAACGGTGTACGGATACCACGCCGTGCCGCCATTGGTCGAATACGTAACCGAAGTCACACTGGTGGCGTCCGTCACTGCAGCAGATACGATCACATTCTGATTCGTCCAGTTACTTTCCGAATAGGGGGTATCGTCCGCCTTCTTCATCGTGATATCGATCGCCGGCGGCGTGTTGTCGAGCAGGAACGAACTGGAGGTGACTGTTCTCGAGTTACCCGCGAGATCCTTGGCTCGAACGTGCAAGTACCAATACCCGTCCCCGTCGGATTTCACAATTGGAGCGGACATATCCTGCGAAGGAAGGAGCGAGAAGTCCGTCCATTCGGATGCCGCTGCGGGAGCGGAAGTGGATTGAGACCAGACATATTGCAGCGAGGCGGTATCCAATCCGCTTTCTGAATCGCTGACTGTAACGAAATTGACTCCAATCGTTCTTGAGGGTTCGTCGCTGCCGTTCGCGGAAAACTGGATACTCGGCAAAGTGGAGTCTCTCCATACGGTTATCGTGTAGGTTTTGGCCGGCAGAAAGTAGGGTTCTACGCGAACTCTGACAGTGGTTGAGGAGTCTGGCATAACGATCGTTGCCGGGCTGCCGCTGGTCTGCAACTGGTCGTTGATATACAGCGCTTGATAGGAACTGCTGGATAGCGTAGCGGTTAGGCGGAAGCCAGTGACCGATGCTCCGACGTACTGGGTATAGGAGGTTCCGGATGAAGTGAACGACGGGGACAGCATGCCCTCATCCACGGTCAGTCCGTTCAGGTTCGCGCTGCCCGGAACGTCAAAATAATTGTTTGTTCCGCCCCACTTCACCAGGGTGCCGTCCGATTTTAACGCCAAGCTGTGGCTGCGTCCCCCTGCAACAGAGGTCACTTGGGTTAGACCTGCAGGGACATCCGCTTGACCTAGTCTGTTATCCCCCCAAGCGACGACGGTGCCATCCGATTTCAAGGCAAGGGATGTGTTATCGCCAGCAGCGATTGCGATGACATCGGTTAACCCTGCTGGCACAGTCGCTTGCCCATCGCCGTTCACCCCCCAGGCGACGACGGTACCATCTTCCTTCAGGGCTAAGGAATGAGCGTCGGACGAAGCGATCGCGATGACATTCGTCGCCTCCACCGGAACGTTCAGATTGCCGTAAGGATCATTCCCCCAACCGACGATGCTTCCGTTCCTCTTCAGAGCTAAGGAATGGCCGAGACCGGTGGCAATGGCAACGACATCGGTCAAATCTGCGGGTAAATTCGTTATTACGTTATGGGCGTCGCGTCCCCAAGAGACGACTGTGCCGTCCGCTCTCAGGGCTAAGGAATGGTCATTGGCTGCGGCAATGGCGATGACATTCGTCGCTTCCGCCGGAATGCTGCGTTGACCATACATATTATCTCCCCAACCTACGACGTTGCCATTTCCCTGTAAGGCTAGAACATGACTCTTGCCTATCGCTACAGATACGACATCGGTCAGTCCCGCCGGAATGTTCCTTTGCTGATTGAGATTTCCCCAAATTGCGAGGGTGCCGTCTGTTTTTATGGCCACGACAACGTCTTCTCTTACATATATGGCCTTCGTCTTGATTGGATCAATCGGCGCCGCGGAGGCTGATTCTGCGGGAATAAGGGCGGATACGGCACATGACCATAATAGTAGAAGGGTCATTCCTATCTTGATCCGCTTCGACATCCTGCGCTTGATCGTTCGTTCCATCATCAGACTTCCTTTCCGGAAAATAGCTTCTCTATCAGACAATTATATTAACCGTTCCGTCCTAACACCCTTAATAGAATCTTAAAGGATCTGAGGAAGCGATTCGTTGGTGCCAAGGTTGAACGATCGACGAATCTTTTAAGATTTCATTAAGAATATCGATTATCTCCCAATGCTATATTCGTTCCTAGAAGCGATTAATAGGAATGGGAAGGAAAGAATAACCATGGGGTTTGAATTTCGTCGCAAGATGGCGCAATTTACAGTGTGCATATTGATTGCGGGATTGTTTACGGGACTGGCGCCATTCGGCAATGATCGTGCTTATGCGGGAACCGGGGGCGTGATTGACACTGTAGCCGGCGGAAACTATGGCGATGAGGGTGACGGAGGTCCGGCTGTCGCTGCAGAATTGGACTCTCCGTCGGCAGTTGCGATGGACAGCCTCGGGAATCTGTATATTGCCGATACGGGCAACAACAAGATCAGGAAGGTCGATGCGAGCGGGAATATCAGCACCGTCGCCGGCAGGGGGGATTACCTTGGCGAGTTGGGAGATGGTGGCTCCGCCCTTGACGCAGGACTGAGCAATCCGACAGGAGTGGCGGTGGACGATGACGGCAATTTGTATATCGCTGATAAATATAACCACCGGATACGTAAAGTAGATTTTACGAGCGAGCCTGCCACAATCTCTACGATAGCGGGGACGGGATCTGGCGGCTTTTCGGGAGATGGAGATCCTGCAATTAACGCTAAACTATACAGCCCAGGTGGGTTGGCGATATATGACGGCAATCTGTATATCGCGGATACAAACAATCACAGGATACGTAAAATAGATTTCTCGAGCGGGGTCGGTATCATCACTACGGTAGCGGGTGCGGGTGATGGCACATTACGTGGGGATGGAGGTCCTGCTGTCGAGGCTGAGTTACACTACCCGAGTGCAATAGCAATAGACAGTCAAGGGAGTTTATTTATCGCAGATACATTTAACAGTCGGATACGGAAAGTAGATTATTCGAGCGGGGTCGGCATCATCAGCACCGTGGCCGGGTCATCGTTGTCCTATGGGTCTGGTTTTAGTGGAGACGGGGGGCCGGCTGTTGAAGCAGAACTGAATCGACCGAATGGCATAGCGGTAGATGGCAGCGGGAATCTGTATATCTCCGATACAGGTAACAACAGAATCAGAAAGGTGCTTCCGAGCGGCTCGATTATGACGATAGCGGGAACGGGAGCGCGTGGTTATGAAGGAGATGAGGGGCCGGGGATCACTGCACAATTAGGGGGCCCCACAGGGTTGACTCTGGATAACGACGGTAACCTTTACATCGCTGATACAGACAACCATGCAATACGCAAGCAAACGCCTTACATTCCTTCGAGCGATGCGAGCTTAAGTTATATTACGCTGACGAGCGGCACGCTAAGCCCGGTGTTCGCATCCGGTACAACCAACTACACGGCAACTGTCGTGAATGGGGTAAGCAGTATTCGCGTTACGCCAACGACGACAGATTCTCTCATGTCGGTAACCGTAAACGGCGTGCGAGTTGCAAGCGGAACCGAGTCCGGAGACATCAATCTGGATGTAGGGGATAACAGGATTGACGTGGTAGCCGTAGCAGAGGACGGTGTAACAGAGTGGCCGTACACGATCATCGTCAAAAGAGAAGTAAGCAGCAACGCCAATTTGAGTCAGTTGTCGCTGTCAAACGGCACGCTAAGTCCGACATTCATCTCGACAACGACAACCTATACGGCAACGGCCAGCCAGAGTCAGATTACGGTCACTCCGACGTTATCGGATGCAATGGCTGCAGTGAAGGTGAACGGTACAGCGGTGGCGAACGGTACGGCATCCCTGCCGATCCCGCTCAACTTGGGCAGTGTCACCTCGATTGAGGTCGTTGTGACGGCGCAGAATGGAACAACAACCAAGACCTATACGATTAACGTGACGAGAACGATAAGCGCGAATGCGGATTTAAGCGGATTATCATTGTCGAGGGGAACGCTGAGTCCGGTGTTCGCGGCGGGCACGACCGGCTATACGGCGAGCGTCGAGAATAGCGTAAGCAGCATTACAGTGACGCCGACGACTGCTGACGTCAGCGCGGAAGTGACCGTGAATGGCGTGACGGTAAATAGCGGAACTGCTTCCGCACCGCTCCCGCTGAACGTAGAAACGAATACGATTTCTCTAGAGGTTACGGCGGAAAACGGCACAAAGAAACCTTACACGGTGACGGTTACACGCGCCAAGAGCAGCAATGCGGATTTGAGCGATCTGGTGCTGTCGAGCGGGACGCTGATTCCATCGCTGCTGCCCGGTACGTATAAGACAAGCGTGGATCATCAGGTGGAGAGCGTTACGGTAATGCCTACGGTAGTGGATGCGGTATATGCAACGGTTACGGTCAGTTTGTATGCCGATGGCGGAGCGCTGGTTAGCGGGCCGTTTGCAGTGCCGAACGGTACGGAGTCTCCGGCGCTGCCGCTGAATGTAGGAAGCCATAACGTAATTACGCTTGTCGTAACGGCGCAGGACGGTTCGACGAAGATGTATACAGTCACGGTAACAAGAGGCACAAGCAGCGATGCGGATCTGAGTAATTTGACGCTGTCGAACGGGACGCTGACCCCGGCGTTCGCAGGCACGTACACGGCGGGCGTAGGTTATGCTGTAAGCAGCATAACCGTAACGCCGACCTTGTCGGATGCTGCCAATGCTTCAGTAACGGCCAGCGTATTTAGCAGTGGAGGAACACTCGTAAGCGGGCCGCATACGGTGCTGAGCGGCACGGCGTCCGCAGCGCTTCCTCTGAGCGTTGGGGATAACGTTGTTAAGGTCGTCGTGACGGCGCAAAATAACGCAACGAAGACGTATACAATAACGGTGACGAGAGCTGCCGAAAGCAGCCAGCCAACAAGCTTGAGCGGGCTGACGTTGTCGAGCGGAACGTTAAGTCCGGCGTTTGGGGCGGATACGCTCCAATACACCGCAAGCGTAACCGCTGCCGTTGCCAATGTCACCGTAACGATGACGGTGGCCGATGCGGACAAGGCTGCAGCAACGACCAGCATCTATAACGGTGTTGGAACGCAGATCGGCGGACCGTTTGCGATGACGAGCGGGACGGCAGCCTTTGCGCTTCCATTAAACGAAGGAAGCAATGTGATTTCGGTTGTTGTCACGACGCAAGGCGGTGCGACCAAGACATATAAGCTCGACATCACCCGCGCGACATCGGGCGCTTCATCCGGTGGAGGCGGAGGGGGTGGAGGCGGCGGATGGGCGTTCACGAATGCGCCTGTCATCGACTTGAACGGACAGAAGCTGGACCCTGCCCGCATAGACACTGGGAAGCCATTTTTTACGCTTGAAGCGACGCCGACTAATGGCGTGTCCTACGTCAGTATTCCGGCGAGTATTTTAACGGACTTGGCCGCCAAGAATGCGGATTTCTACCTGGAGATCAGAACGCCATACGGCCGCTACCAAGTTCCGGTTAATCTGGCTTCGCTAATACCGGAGTTCGATGCCTTGCTTACGAAGAACCGACTCAAAGCCGATGATGTCAGCTTCAAGATTACGTTGACGGATAAATCCGGAGACAAGAGTCTGCAAACGACGATCGCGAGCGCCTTGCCGAATGGAAAAGTATTGGGAACGACGGTGGATTTCCATATCGAGATTGTCCACACGACTACAGGACTGACGGTTGGCACGGCGGACAAATTCAATCAGGCGCTTACGAGGTTAATTCCAATGCCGAACGGCTTGGCTGATTTGCCGGAATTATGGGGAGCTTTCCGCTATAACGGGACGAACAAGAAGCTCGAATTTGTCCCTGCGAAGAAGGTGAAGACGGACGGCGTGTGGCATATCGCTATTCGTTCTTACACGAACAGTATCTATTTCGGGGCATCGAAGGCAGTAAGCTTTTCCGATACGGAGAATCATTGGGCGCAGTCGTTTGTTGATCTGGCGGCGGCAAAAGGGCTTGTGGAGGGGATTGGAAACGGGAAATACGCTCCTGATAAAAAAGTGACCAGAGCAGAGTTTGCAACCTTGCTTGTTCGGTCGTTAGGAAGAGGTATTTCCGAGGCCGGATCGGTTGCGTACGTCGATGTAAAGCCCGAAGCGTGGTATGCCGATGCTGTTGCGCAGGCGAAGGAGCTTGGTCTGCTTGATCTCGTGAGCGGCGCGAGCTTCCATCCCGACCAACCGCTGACTCGTGAAGAAATGGCAAGCATGCTGGCGGCTGTCGTCGCTCTGGATAAGAGGCCGACAGCAACGAAAGAGGTTAACTCGAATGATAGCTACAAGGACATGGAAATCGTGAATCCGGCCTATCAGGAAGACGTTCGACTGATGATCAAGATGCGGATTATGACGGGGATATCGGAAGACTCGTTCGACCCGAAAGGCCAGGTGACACGAGCGCAAGCGGCAACCGTGTTTATCCGAACCTTGCAAGCGCTGGGTATGGTGGACTAGACCTGAATCAGGCTAATCGTGAACTAACCGCAAGTATGCGGATGATCGGAGGTTGCTTATGCCCAGAGAACGCAGTAACGCCGTTTCTTCGAAGAATGCGCCCTTCATTGGAGCCAAACCGTCGAAAAAACCGATAATCGGTTCGCACCGCACGAGATCGCCAATCGGCGGGCACCGCATGCAGCAGGTGTTGGAGATGCAGCAGACGATCGGAAACCAGGCAACGCAGCAGTTTGTACCAACATCGCCAAAGCCGACCCTTGGCTCGCACCGCATAAAGACGCAAATCGGCGGACATCGCAAGCAGCAGCTCCCGAAGCCGCAGAACGTCACAAACGTTCCCGAGAACAAACCGGAAACTCCGAAGTCGAAGCCGTTGCCGCCGGGGTATGTGCCTTATGAGGACAGCGAGTCGATTGGCGGCAGCTCAAGCTTTGACTGGAATATAGGCGGCAGTCCCACGATAACCTCGAAGCCGTTGCCGCCGGGGTATGTGCCGTATGAGGACGGCGAGTCGGCCAGCGATAGCTCCAGCTTTGACTGGAATATGGGCGGCAGTTCCACGACAAGCCCGCAATCCAAGCCGCTGCCGAAAGGGTATGTACCGTTCGAGGACGGCAGCGAGTCGACCAGCGGCAGCTCCAGCTTTGACTGGAATATTGGCGGCAGTTCCACGACAAGTCCGCAATCCAAGCCGCTGCCGAAAGGGTATGTACCGTTCGAGGACGGCAGCGAGTCGACCGGCGGCAGCTCGAGTTCCGGTTTTGATTGGAATATCGGCAGCAGTTCTCCGACATCGTCAGGGCCGAAGCCTCTGGCGAAGGGATATGTGCCGTTTAAGGAGAACGACGATGAGTCGGATGACGATGACGATTTTGACTTCGACTGGGACCAAGAGGACATCAAGAGCAGCAGCAAGAGCAGCAGTACGCCGCTTCCGCAGTTGTCGAACGGCAAATCGACCTCCTCTGCGGTAGGGGCTATTACACCGGAACAAGGTGTGTTTCCTGCTCGGGTGAGAGAGGATTTGCTCGAGGATAACGATGATGATTTTGACGACGACTCGGATGATGATACGGAGGACGCTAATCAGGATAGTTTGTCCGGACTGATCGCTCCATCCCTCCAGCCTGCTGCGGCGGGGTCGAGATTCGCTCTGGAAAATAACAAGGAATCCGAATTTGATAAAGAGATGCTGTACAGGGGCGGCATTCGCGGCGTAGACCTGGATTCGACGACCTTCTATGCGAATGAATCGCAGCGGGCCTCCTATGCCCGGGGTTTCGACAAGTCGGGTAAAATGATCAACGCGACAGACGGCAAATCGCTGGATACGATAGGGGCTTTAGAATCGTCGACGGTGGGAGCGAAGGCAGACCGGCACATTTTCACGATGAACGCTTTGGGCGAATTTCATTCTATGGATGCAGTCAAGGAAAATTCGGATCGTTCCAAGCGTATTCATGACCAACGCAAACAGGATTTGAAAGATTTGCAAGATAAACCGGAACATCAAGCGGAACTGCGAAATATGCAGCTTCCTTCGATGGAGAGAATCCATCATTCCACCTTCAATGCCGGGGATGATATCGCCGGGGCTGGCGAGCTTCAAGTTCGCGATGGACAGATTGAGTTGGTTTCCGATGCAAGCGGCCACTACAAGCCGGGTTCGAAGCAGATGGTGCAGACCGTGGAACAGCTTGAGAACAACAATGTTCCGATTGAGCAGCTTGGTGTGGAGTTTGTAGGAAAGCCTGAATTCCAGTACGAAATGGACTATTTGACAGGCAAAGACAAGGTCGATTCGACAACGGGGAAAAAGGTGCGCAGACGCGATATCGACGGCAATTTTATGCCTAAGATGCAGGGAAGCAGGCAGGCGTTTACGAAAAATATGCAAGTGTCTGCGCTGGAATTGCTCGGATATGCCAACCATGCGCCCGATGCTGCCGAAGAACGGATACGCGATGCGCACGACCAGAAAAACCAAATGCTCAGAGAACTGCTCAGGAAGACGGAGCGTCACGATCCGATCGCCTACGATTATCGCGGCGATGTGCAATCGAAGCATGGCAACGTAATGAAGGAATTGCTGGCGAAACGCAAAGAAGTCGCGCCTGTCCCGGATCTGCCGCAGGAGAAATATTTTGGCTACGGTTCGATCAGCAATGTGGCTGGGAAAAAGCTGGTAGTTGATGAGGACGAGCGCAGTTCCCGGAAAAGCCTGCCCCTTGCCGGAGACAACCATATCAAGACGACGAGCGACGAAGACGAGGTTTGGGGCGCCCCGGCAGGCAATAGCGCTGCTTTCACAGGAGAGAGCAAAGCGAAGACAGGCAGCAGCAAAGTCAAAACAGGCAGCAACGGCTACAACAACGCAACGACGTCGGGAGGCAGCAACGCCTACAATAACTCGACGTTGCTGAACGGCAGCAACGCCTACAACAACTCGACGTTGCTGAATGGCAGCGACGCCTACAACAACTTGACGTTGCTGAACGGCAGCGACGCCTACAATAACTCAACTTTGCTGAACGGCAGCAACGCCTACAACAACTCAACTTTGCTGAACAGCAGCAACGCCTACAACAACTCGACGTTGCTGAACGGAAGCGACGCCTACAATAACTCAACTTTGCTGAACGGCAGCAACGCCTACAATAAAGGTAAATTTGTCAGTCGCGGCTACAATGGCCCCAGGAATACTAGCTATAATGCATGGGACGAAGGTTCGTTCTACTAAAGTCGTGCCCGCTGTCAAGCGGGCACAATCCCACCAAACATTCCTGTTGTCAGGTTAACAAGCATTAAGGCAGGATTGCCCGGGCATCGCTTACGAGGTAACATTAAACGTAATGATCGTACATCTGGAGCTCGAATGGGGCTTAGGCTCAATTCATAACGTTACGGCGTAGTGCTAATTGACCGACTCAGACTCAGGTGCCGGCCAATAGAGTGATGGGATAACGCTATCTCTTCCCTATGCCCACGAGATCGCCTCTGTCCAATGAAATAGGGTTACGCCATAACGTTAACCCACCTTCAACCCGCCGGTCAGCCAATCAATAACGTTATCCCATCGTCCTATGCCATTTCTTGTGATTCCATTGCCAGCAATTGTAGATAGCTCTTCGAGGGATTAGCTTAACCTGACAACGTTGACAATCCCAACCCATTCCACCCCAGCTACCCCTTCACCGACCCGATCGTCAGACCTTTCACGAAGTAACGCTGCAGAACCGGGTACAGCAGCACGATCGGCCCGATCGTGACGAGCGTCGTCGCCATCCGGATCTGGTACGTCGGCGCTTGCAGAGCGATGCCCGCTCCCGACGGGATAAGGTTTTTCGCCGCTTCGAGGTTGGACACCATTCTTCTTAAAATCATTTGCAGCGGGAACTTGTTTTCCTCGCTCAGGAACAAGATGCCCATGAACCAATCGTTCCAATAGATAAGCGCGTAGAACAGCCCGACTGTTGCCAGAATCGGCTTCGAGATCGGCAGCACGAGCTGGATGAAGATCCGGACTTCCCCGGCCCCGTCGATCCGCCCGGCCTCCTCGAGCTCTTCCGGCACGGTGCGGAAGAAGCTGACCATCAGGAAGACGAGGAACGGCTGCACCGCCAGCGGCAAAATGAGCGCGGCCAGCGTGTCGGACAGCTTGAGCCAGTTGGAGATCAGAATATAGAACGGCACCATGCCCCCGTTGAACAGCATCGTGAAGTAGACGTAGAACGAGATGGCGTGGCGCAGGCGGTTGCGGCGGTTCGCGATCGAATAAGCCAGACTGGCGCTGACGAGAAGTCCGAGAACCGTGCCGGTTGCGGTAATGAACAGCGTAATGCCGTAGCTGCGCAGCAGCGCGCCCGACTGGAGCAGAATCCGGTAGGCTTCGAAGTTCAAGCCTTTGGGCAGCAGGCTGTAGCCTTCGTTGATCAGAATTTGTTCGTCGGTCAGCGAGCCCGATACCATGAGCAGGAAGGGAATCAGGCAGAACGCGGCGAAAAGGGTGATAAACCCCCAAGAGAACGCAGTCATCATACGGTCCGATTTCGTGGCTATCATCTTGCTTCTGTCCTCCTTAGAATAGGGCGGAGTCTTGCGAATAGCGCTTGACGAGGGCGTTCACCGCCACGACGAAAATAAAGCCCATCACCGATTGGAACAATCCGACGGCGGCGGCCATCCCGAAGTCGTTCAGCACCCGCATCGAACGGAACACGTACGTATCGATAACGTCGGTCGTCGGATACAGCATCGAGTTGTCGCCGACGATCGCGTAGATCATCGCGAAATCCCCGTTGAATATTTTGCCGATCGCCAGAATGGTCAGAATGGAGATCGTCGGCACGAGCAGAGGGACGGTAATCCGCCTCATCATCTGGAACCTCGAAGCCCCGTCGATGCGAGCCGCTTCGTAGATTTCGTCCGGGAAGCTGGTCACGGCGGCCAGGAAGATGATGGACATGTAGCCCGCTCCCTGCCAGACCCGGATCAAGGTCAGAATCCAGGGCCACAGGTGGGCCTCGTAATACCAGTTGAGCGGCGCGATCCCGAGGCTCTCCAGCCACCCGTCCACCGTCGGATGCATGCCTCCGAGGAACGATTGCACGAGCATGCCGATGACGACCCAGGACATGAAATACGGCAGGAAAATGAGCGACTGCGCGGTCCGCTTGAACCACTTGACCCGAATCTCGTTAAGCAGAAGAGCCAGCAGGACGGCGCAGCAAGTCGTGGCGGCAATGAACAGCAGGTTCAGGAAGACGGTGTTGCGGAGCACGAGCAGCAATTTGTCCGTCGTGAAGAAAAATTCGAAGTTGCTGAAGCCGACCCAAGGGCTTCCGAGAACGCCTTTGCGAATGTTGAACTCCTTGAAGGCGATGAGAATACCGTACATCGGCACGTAGCTGAACAGGAACACGAACAAGACGCCGGGCAGCGCCAGCAAATATAGAAAAGGGTAGCGCCCTATTCCGCGCATCCATGTTTTACCGCCCATAATCGATCCTCCCGCATAGTTGATGATGCTTGCATCGTAACCCGGTTCGGACCGACCGACTAGCCGCCAATATGCCTAATGACGTCAGAAAACAGCGAAACGGCGGGTTCAGAAAACAACAAAGCTTTCGAGAAACGCGTTTGCGCTTCCCTGAATCCGTATTCGAATTTATAATTTCGAATAGAATGTATGGCAGCGCTTACAGATGAGTGCCGGAGAGGGGGAAGCGGATTGAAGCTGCTGTCCAGAGCGAAGATCGGCTTGCGAAGACGCAAGACGTTCGTGCAGATGCTCGTCTATTTTATCGTGGCCAGCGTAGCCGGGCTGACGATCAGCACGTTCTATATGTACTATCAATCCTCCCGCACGATCGTCAAGGAGATCGGCAATCACACGGAAGACTCGATGCGCAAAGCCGCCCACAGCACCTCCTACATGATGGAATGGACGCTCAGCTACGCCCAGAACTGGAGCCGGGATTCGGCGCTCGTCGCTTACGCGCTCGGCGGGGAGAAGGATTATTACGAGGATTACAAGATCTGGTCCGCGCTGCGTAAAATTCAAGCGAACAACCCGCTCATCGAATCGATCTACATGCTGAACGATTATACGGATACGGTGGTGGATACGCGGAGCGGCATCTATACGCGGGCCGGCTTCTACGACAAGGAAGCGCTCGATATGGTGGCCCCCGCCGAGCTGCAAGGACATCGCAAGCTCGTTCCCCGCGGATTGGAGGGCTTGCTGAACGACATTCGGCCTTTCCGCGCCAACCTGCTGACTTACGTATTTCCTTACGAGCCGAATCAATCCTCGTCCGCGCTGATCATCAATATCGACGAACGGACGGTCGCCGACCTGATCGGCAGAAATTTCTCCCCTTCCGAAGGCTTGTACATGCTCGTCGACGAGACGGGGACGATCGTTGCGTCTCCAGGACAGAATCTGTTCCGGACGCGGACCGACTATGCGAACCGGATCGATGCATCGGGGCGCTCCAGCGGCTGGCAGGAGATCGACGGCCAAGGCAGCCCCTCCCTGCTCGTATTCGCTGACACTTCGTTCACCGGGCACGAAGGCTGGAGGATCGTCTCGATCATTCCGGAGAAGCAGCTGCTGGGCAACGTTCATGCGCTCCGGAACTGGACGCTGCTGATCTACGTTCCGGTCGTGCTGGCGACTTTGTTCATCGTGTGGCTGCTGGCCAAAAAGATTTATTTTCCGATTCAAAGACTGGTGCGGGACATCGCGGGAGATCGGAGAGAAGAGCGTGAGGATCAGGAGGAGAGCGAGCTCAGTCTGCTGTCGGGCGTGTACCGGGATCAAAAATCGCGCCTCGACCGGCTGTCGAATACGTGGCGGCATTACAGGGGAGACGCGAGGAACGCTTTCCTGCGCGGTCTGATCGAGAAGGAGGCGGAATATCCGGAACGGGAAATGGAGAGAAGGTTCGCCGACCTTGGAATGAGGCTGCCGAGATGGCCCATCCGGCTCGTGCTCGTCCGAATCGACGGGTACTGCGATTGGGCTTCGTCGTACACGGAGCAGGAAGTCCGGCTGCTGCGCTACGCGATGGCGAACATCGCCGAAGAGACGATGAAGGGCTACGCGCTCACCGCCGTCGATCTGGACCGAGACAGAGTCGTGCTGATCGTGGAGACGGAAGCCCGCTCCGAAGCCGAGCTGCTGGAGCATTTGCGGGAGAGCCAGTCGTCGATCAAGGATTACCTGGAGATTGAGACGAGTCTGACGGTCAGCCCTCCGCTGGAAGATTACGCGGACATGCACGAGGCCTACAAGCTGACGCTGAGACAGGCGGAGGAACGCTATTTTCGGGGACGGGGAACAATCGGCGTGGCGAAGGCCGAGCGCCGCGAATCGGCGTCCGCGTACAAATATCCGGAGGAGCGGGAGAGGAAAATTCTGAACGCGCTGAAGCTCGGAAACGAGGAAGAGACGATCCGGCATCTGCGGACGTTCGTTCGGGAGACGACGGACATGTCGGTGTCCGAAGGGCAGCTGGCGCTGACCCAGCTTATTCTGAACATCGGCAAGACGATGAATCAGATTCGCAAGTCGGACGCTCTGGGGGATACCTGGGACATTCCGTTCATTCAAGAGACGATGAGCCGGTTGGAAGTGCTGCAGGCGGTGGAGGAGTGGCTGGAGGAGCGGATGAGAGAGTTTCTGGAGCTTCAGCGCCAGGCGGCGAACAAGGCGAGCCGCAACGGGCAGATCGTGGCGGAGGCGATCGCGCTGATCGATCTGCAGCTCGCGGACCCGAATCTGTCGTCCAAGTGGGTGGCCGATCGGATGAAGATGTCGATCAACTATTTGCGGTCGCTGTTCAAGGAGGAGACGGGTCAGCCTCTGGCCGATTATATCGCGAAGAAGCGTCTGGAGCGGGTCGTCGAGCAACTCGTCGACACCGACCGGACGGTAGAGGAGATCTCGGTGCAGATGGGCTTCCCCGCGATCAACTCTTTCTACGTCGCGTTCAAGAAAAAGTACGGCATGACGCCGAATCAGTATCGGAAGGCGTATCAGCAGACTCCGGCGCCGACGCCGTGCGTCGAATAAGCCCGTCCTGCGGGCTTACCTAGCGGGCCTATCCGATCAGGCAATGTACAGTTCCTCCCGGGAGCTTTGCTCGTATTCGAGAAAGGGGTCGGGCAGGTGCATGACGTGCGCTTCCGCGTCGCTGGCCCCGACGTAGAGAGCCGCCCGGCCGCCGGGAAGCCGCTTGAGGCCTCCGCTGAACAGAATGTCCGTCAGGTCGGGACGCTTGGCGGAGCCGGGCTCGAAATCGCTGCGCACGGCAATGATCTTCATCGCGGTCCGGGCGCCGGTGTCGGGACGGATGGCGAACGTCATCGGGTAGTAATGGCGATCGCCGGCTTCGTCGTACCGGGCGATATGCCCGAGTACGCCGATATCCCCGTTGCTCAGCAAGTGCAGCTCGTTCGCCCCGCCCCACTCCTCCGGAATAAACTGATCGTCGTATATCGTCGCCTGCTCCAACCGCTCAGCGGTCAACTGCTCCAGAGAATCGAGCACCGTGAAGCCGATCTGCCCCAATCCGCCGACGGCGCCCTGCGGCCTCGTGCACACCGCGATCCGGCCGTCCGGAAGCTCCAGCAAGCGGATGTCCTTCATCAGATCGGGACCGGTGGCGAAATGCCGCAGCTCGCCCAACGTTTTTCCCCGGAAAAATACCGTCCGCCAGCAGGAGAAGCCGTTCGGATCGTCCGGGATCGCCCAGGCTTCCACGCCGCCGACGATCCATTCGCCGCCGACGGAGCAGACGAACGGATCTTGGTAAGGCAGCGAAGGAGCGCCGGGAAGCGGCCGCCACCAGCCGTCCCGTTCGGCGAAGAACACGATCTCCGCGTCCTCGGAGTCGCGGGCTTCCACCCGCCCGGCGATCACGTCAACGCCTTCCGCCTTGAAGGGGGCGGTAATGTTGTAGACGTCCCGCCCGCCCACCTCCGCGAACCGCAGCTTGAGGGCGGTTCCCTCAATGCAACTCGCGGCGTACTCCTCCAGCAATTGCATGCACGATTGCGGCCGATGAGAGAGTGTATCCATATGCGGTATCCTTGTATCTCCTCTCGCTTATTGAGCTTTGAACTCGTCGTATTGCCGCTGCAGCTCCGCCAAAATTTTGGCGTTGCCCGCTTTCTCGTACCGATCCTTCAATTCCTTGAGCCCTTTCTCCGCGCTGAGCACGCCCGCCCCGAGCGGCTTCAGAACTTCGTCCTTGATCGGGCTGAGCTGCGCAAATTCGGTTTTGAACGGGTCCGTGTTCGGCGTGAAGCCGGCGTAGGGCGACAGCAGGAAGTTGTCGGCGTCCCGCGTGAAGTTGAACCACTTCAGATCGTCCGGAATCATATGGTCCGGCGTGCGGGCCAGGTTCGGCCGCCAAGTGATGACGTAGCCGGGGAACGAATATTGGCTGCCTTCCACGACCGCGTACTTGTCGTCGCCGACCGCCGTCCAGTGCTTGCCCTCGATGCCGTATTCGAGCAGATCGTGGTTCTCCTTGATCGACAGCCAGTTCATGACGGCCATCACCTTGTCGGGATGCTTGGAGGAGGCCGGCACGCACAGGAAGTTCCACTGCTTGAAGTCCGAATAGACCGGATCTTCGGGGTTGACGATGACGACTTCCAGCTCGACTCCTGGCACTTTCAGCGCGTCGGTGAATTTCAGCCCTTCCACTCCGTCTCCGGAGTATTGAATGGCGGCGACCTTGCCCTGGTTGAAGAGGGCGGTGGAGTTTTCCTGCTGAGCGAGGTTTTTCTCCAGGATGCCGTCCTTGAAGTAGCGGTTCAGCTTCTTCAGGCTGTCCTCGAAGCCGGGGCGCTCGTAGATCGGATAGATTTTGCCGTCCTTCGTCCCGTTGTAGAACACGTCCATGGCGATCTCCATCACTTTGTTCTCCCCGATCGTCTCGGAGTTGAACAGATTGACGAGACCGTCGGCGTAGCGGCCGTCGGTGGCGAACGGAATGATGTTCTTGTCCTGGGCCTTCACCTGATAGAGGAATTGCTCCAACTCGTCGATCGTCTTGATCGGGGACAGGCCGTATTTCTCGCGCAAGTCTTTGCGGATCAGGAAGCCGCCGATTTTGCCCTGGGAGATGCCCAGAGGGATGCCGTAAATTTTGCCGTTAAACTTGTTCGCTTCCCACATCTGCTGCGGGATCGAGCTCTGCAGTTCGGGAGATTGGGCGACGAGCTCGTCGAGCTCGATAATGGAGCCGCTGCTGATCATCTGCGAGATGTGCAGCCACGGGGCGTCCAGGAACATGTCGAATTCTTCGCCCGCCGAGGCTTTGAGCGTCGTGACGTTGCCGTAGTCGTTCCACCCGATAAATTGGATGTTCAGCGCAGCGCCGATTCCGTCGGCGACCAGCTTCTTGTTGACTTCCTCCAGCACGAGCTCGAAGTCGACCGGCTTATCTCCGGGAAACAGAGCCTTGAGCTCGACCGGCTCTGCGGACGGCTGCGCGGAAGGCGACTCCGACGTCTCCGCAGTCGGCGAGGCGGAAGGCGACGAAGAAGGAGAAGCGGAAGGGCTGCTCTCCGACGAGCCGCCGCCCGAACAGGCCGAGACGAGCAGCAGGACAAGCGCCAGAGCGGCGCCGATCGTTTGGTTGCGCAGGCGTTGCGCGGTCATGCGGTAAAGACGTTTTTTTCCCCCTGATGGCAATGGAAAGACCTCCTTAACGAAAATGGATGGATTGCGCGATCGTTCGTAATCGGCATACCGAAGCGCAGTTCCAGAGTAGACCGGGACGCCCCTCTTCGTATATGGCAGAAAGCGACGGCAATGTCAGAAAGAGAGGAGGCGGAGGCTGCAGAAAACAACGCTCCTTCCGAATTCCACGAATCGTCGTTTTCGAGAATACCCGATGCTCCGGGCCGGCCGTTATGATGGCATTGATTCACGTTGCAGGAGGATGGAGCATGCGTTGTCGGAGGGATTGACGGACTATGTATTCTAATCTTCTACGAGGGGGTTCGGGAAAGCAATGAGAAAATGGGGAACGCTCGCGCTTGCCTTGCTGCTGCTGTGGACGGCCGGATGGTCGCCGCCCGTCGCGGCGAACGGAGCGGACACGATTCAGGTCGTCTATGCGATCGACAATGGAGATTTCGGTCAAGGGCTGACGGGGTGGGACAGCAACAACCCGCCGGGAACGACGGACGCCATTCGGGCGGTGCGCTATTTGGAGCTGCAGCCCGGCGCCGCCATCTGGCAGCCGATCGACGTGACGAACGCCGACGACGGCCCGAGCGTGCACGATGCGGTCTACGCCAAGGTGTACGCTACGCTGGATGCGGACGTAACGACTGACGACAACGTGCTTGTCCGGTTGGTGGCCGGGGAACAGCTTGCGGAGATCAACAGTCTGGCCGGCGTCCCTAGAGGAACGGCGGTGGAGCTGACGACGTCCGCGAAAAGCCTGGAAGGCCGTATCCCGGCGGGTCAGGACAAGCTGTGGATCGAGCTGCACAACGATACGGCGGGCAAAATCGAAGTGACGAAGGTGGAGGTCTGGGGAGTCGGCGAGGACGGCGAGACGAAGCCGTATCCGCTGACGAACGGGGATTTCTCCTCGTCGTTCGACGGCAATTGGGAGGGTGATGGCACGGCTTTCCGGACTGCGGCGTTCATGCAGCCGAACGCCGCGGCTTGGCGTGCGCTGCCGGTCGGCAATGGGGCGGCGATGCCGCAGCCCGGGGACAAGGTGAGCGTGCAGGCCGAGCTGTTCGTGCCGGACGGGGTCAACCGCGAGGATGGCGTGTTCGTGCGGGTGAACGACGGGCAGAATACGCTGCTCGACCTGAACGATATTTCCGGAACGGCGCGCGGCAAATGGTTCGCGTCGCAAGGCCGAATCGTAGGCAACGAAGGCGTCGTCAGAAACGGAGCCGCGGAGCTGTGGATAGAGCTGCACAACGAGACAAACGTTCCGGTGCGCCTGAAAGGGTTGAAGGTGACCGCGGAACGGGCGGCGGCGTCTCTCTATGATCTGAACGGAGATTCGGCGGTAGACGAGGACGACGCGGAATGGCTGGCCGAGAGGGTCGGGAGCGGACAGTTCGACCCGCGGGGAGATTTCGATGCGGACGGACAGCTAACGGAGAAGGATTCGTCCTACTTCCGCAAGTTCGCGCTTCATCGCGCCGACGAATTTTATTTGAATCTGAAGCATTTCCGCTTTATGAACGAGGATGTGACGATCGACGGTATTCCGATGATGGTGACGCATTTGTACTCGGAGCCGGTCGACCGGAGCGATCTGTCCAAAGGCTACGACTGGGTCGGCGATCCGCAGGAGGGATTCGCCTCGGTGGACGACGTGTCGCGGGCGGTAATCGCCTTCGCCGAACACTACGGCAAGTACGGCGATGAGCTCAGCTACGGCAAAATCAAGCGGGGACTGGAGTTCCTCATGTGGATGCAGTACGAGGACGGAGACTTCGACAACTTCGTCGTGCGGGATCCGGACAGCACGATTCGCCCGAAGGACAGTGCGTCCTCCCGGAAAAGCTTCAGTTGGTGGGCGGTGCGTTCCTATGAGGCGATGGCGGTCGCGCTTCCCCGGCTCAAGCAGGAGGATGCCGCTCTCGCGGCCAAAGTCGAAGCCCGGCTGGCCCTCTGCTTGAAGCGGTTGAAGGAGATGACCGACCCGCACTATGGCCAATACTCCGTTAACGGGGCCGTGCGGACCGCCAAGTGGCTGCTGCTCGGCGACACCTGGCTGACTTCTTCCGCGATCAATGCGCTTGCGGAGCATTGGAAGGTGACCGAGGACGAGTCGATCCGCAGCGCGATCCGCGAATCGGTCCGCAAGCTCGCGGAGGGACTCATGCCGGCCAAGACGGGCGATTACAGGGATTATCCGTACGGCGGGTTCATGCATCATTACGACGGAGTGTCCGGCGTCCACAACTGGGACGAATGGAACAGCATTCAAGTACGGGCGATGGCGTACGCCGGGCGAATCGCGGGCAACGCTGCCTGGATCGAAGCGGCAGAGCATGCGGCGGACAGCTTTCTCGGCGATCTGCTGATTTCCGGCCGCGCGGAGACGATGCATCCGAACAAGAAGCCGTATCCGCTCATCCAGTACGGGACGGCCAGCTACGTCGATAATCTGCTGGCTCTGCACGAGGTGACGGGCAAGGAGAAGTACGCGGTTCTGGCCGGCATCGCAGCTTCGTGGTGGACCGGCAACAACGTTCGCGGCTTCCCGATGTTCAACCAGGAGGAAGGCTACGCGTACGACGGCCTGCACGCCGACGAGGTCAACATCAACAGCGGGGCGGAGTCGCTGGACGAGGCTATTCGCGCGCTGATCCGGGTGCTGGACAATCCGATCGCGCGTCCGTACTTGTTCGCGCGGCAGACGGCCGGGAACGGGGCGAAGACGATAGAGGCGGAAGGGCTGTATCAAAGCGCCGCCCCGCCGGACGAGGAGATGGCGTTCCCATTCGGCTTGCTGAACGATCCGAACGCGGCGCTGGCGAAGCAGGATGCGGATTCGGGCACGGACGAAGCGAAGGTGTACGAGGATGCTCTGGCCGTCGGGGAGGGAACGGAAATCTACCCCGGATGGACGGGAAGCCGCGCTTTGTTCGTGGAGGGAGCAGGTCATAACAACGTGAGGCTGTTCGACGGAGGCTCGCTGCGGACGGAGCTGCCGATCGGGGAAGACGCCGCAAGCTTCCGTCCGGGGGATGCGGTGAAGCTGGAGTTCGCCGCGCGGGTCGAGTTCGATACGTCCCTGAGAGCCGAGGTGTACGCCGTGCTGGCGAACGGGGACAGAGTCAAGGTGGCGGACGCGAACGACATGAAGTACCATGCCCGCACCTGGTACTCGGGAGCCGGAGCGGTCCGCACGACGCCCGTGGAGAAAATTCCCGAAGGGGCGACGAAGCTGGAGATCATGTTCGCGGCGAGCTCTTCGAAGAACCCTCCCCACGAAGGCTACGCGGTCGTGACGGAAGGGAAGCTGTACCGGATGAGCGTGCCGGAAATCCGCTATTCCAACACCGATTTGTCGGGGTCCAGCTACGTGAGGATGCCTCCCGGTCAAGCAAGGACCTTCGACATCGAGGCGCCCGAAGCCGGAACTTACGACGTGATGCTGAGCTTTATCGCCGATCCGGAAGCCAGAGTGTCGGTCGGTCTCGGCGATAGGGCTCCGGTGACGGCGAGTCTGCAAGGCACGGTCGCCGATGTCGTTCAGATCCAGCGCATCGATACGGTTGAGCTTCCGGGCGGGACGGTTCAGCTGAAGCTGGAAAATCCGGACCTGAGGGTTCCGGCCGACATCGATGCTCTCATCCTGTATCCGGTTCGTTCTTACGCCGAATATTCGGTGCCGGGGGCGGCCCCGGTCAAGGTGCTGCGGGACAGCGTCAGCGGCATGCTGGCCGTCGGCGCGCCGGAGCAGGTGAACGGCCGGCATGTCGTGACGTTGGATGCCCCTGTATCGGCGGTTGCGGCCGGTTCGAGCGTTCGACTGAGCGGCTCGGTCAAGGGCGGCGGAGACGGAATGCCGATTGCCGGCGTCAGCGTAACGGTGCAGGCGGCGGGAAGTTCGGCGACGGCGACGACCGATGCGCAGGGCAAATTCGCCGCTGCGCTCGCGATCCCGAGGACGACCGGGACGGGGCAGATCCGGGCGAAGGCCGTGACGGAGCGGGGGGAAGCTTCGGTTATGCTCGCCATCGTTCCGGGAAGCTCCGGCGGCGGAGGCGGCGGTGGAAGCTCCGGAGGAAGCTTGGGCGTTGGCTCGGGCAGCGAGGTGTCCGAAGGCGTCTGGACGGTGCGCGGGGAGTCGATCTCCGCACAGCGGGAGGGGATCGTTAAGCTGGCGCTGCCTGAGGGAGCGGAAACGGTTCGGTTGGCCGGGCGGCTGCTCGAGGAGCATGCCTCGCGAACGTTCGAGTTCGGCAGCGCGGGCATGGCGCTGACCGTTCCGGACGGACTTGTGAAGGAACTGATCGAACGCGCGCAAGCCGCGGGATTGAAGGATTGGAGCCTTTCTCTGCGAATGGTTAGAGCGGAGGAGGACGAGGCTTCTTCCGCTGTCCGGAGGTTCGAATCGTCCGCGGGGGCCAAGCTGAAGCTTGCCGGGGGGCTCTATGAGCTGAGTCTGTCTCTGGAGGGAGAAGGCGGCGAATCTCCTTTGCCGATACGCGAATTCGATCCTCCGATCCGATTGACGTTCGATATCGGGCCGGGCGTCTCCCGCTCTCTGCTCGGCGTCTACTATTTGGGAGAGGACGGCTCACTGCGGTACGAGGGCGGCCGCGCGGAATCGGAGAGCCGAATATCGGCGGACGTCCGTCATTTCAGCCGCTATGCGGTTCTGGAATACGCGAAGGCATTCGAGGATGTGCCGGCTTCTCACTGGGCGCACGCCGCGGTGAGCGAGCTTGCCGCCAAGCAGATCGTCCAAGGCGTCGGAGAGCGGAAGTTCGGAACGAACGCGAAGGTCTCCCGCGCGGAGTTCGCGTCGCTGATCGTGCGGGCTTTCGGCCTGCGGACGGAAGGCGCCTCCCATTCCTTCGCGGACGTGAAGGAGGGAAGCTGGTATGCCGAAGACGTGGCGTCGGCTGCCAAGGCGGGGCTGATTCTGGGCAAGACGCCGAATGCCTTCGATCCGGGCGGCAAGCTGACTCGGCTGGAAGCGGCGATCATCCTGGATCGCCTGTTGAAAAATGCGGCGGACCTTACGCCGGGGGCGAATGCGCTGGAAGGATTCGAGGATGCCGGGAAGCTGTCGCCCGCCGCTTACGAAGCGTTCTCGCGCCTCGTCGGCATCGGCCTGATGCAGGGGGATGATCGCCAGCGGCTTCGCCCGAACGACAGCCTGACCCGGGCGGAAGCCGCCGTCCTGCTGGCTAAGTTGTATCGCCTCGTTCCACCGCAAGATTAATTTTTCGTGGGAAACGCCGGAGGCGCATGCCGCTCCTTTCGCCATTGCGGCGGCTCGGGAGCGCATGCGCCGACCGGCGTCTTCTCATGTCCGGCTGGGCGGAGACGGACTGGCCGGAACGTAGCCATGAGCGTTCGTGTTCGCCGGCGCGAGTGTCGATTGCTTCTGGCCGGATGAGGCAGAGGACTGATCTTTGCCGTTTTTGGGCATACGCGTGACCTCAATAATTGCCAAATAATGATTTTTTAGATAGATTCGTAGAAGGAGGCGAGAAGTATGTCGTTAATAAAAAATGATGCTCATTGGTTAAGTACGATGGAGAGTAGGTTTGCTGATTTACAACAAACAATTGAGAATATGGGTCTTAAACGAGGACAAAAATTTATCGAGTGGATGAAAACGCAAAATCAGTATTTGCAATGGGAAACCGGATTCGAACCCTCGAAGTTGCGCAAGTATAACCGAGGCGATATCATCTATGTTAATTTCGGGTTTAACCCGGGTTCCGAAATCGGCGGATTGCACTATGCCGTCGTCATGGATGATAATGAAAAATCGAATCCGGTCGTAAATGTCGTTCCACTTGGGTCTCTCGAATCGGGACAAACAAGAGACGTTCTGCACAAACATGAAATCTATATTGGTACGGTTGATGGAATGAACCAAAAGGAAGCATTTGCAATTCCCAATCAGTTTCAGCCCGTCAGCAAATTACGGATATATAGACCGAGAAAGGGGACCGATATAGTCGTTAAACTGCCTGGACAGTTCATGGATATGATCGATGAAAAGATACTTAGACTCTTTACTCGCAGGTATTCAGCGGCAATTGCACAGTTGGAGACTGCTCAGAAATCCGTTGCATCGGGACGAGAAAATGACATGCCATCCTCTGAATAATCCGCTATAAATATTGAATCAACATGAAGAGAGTGCTATACTACTTATATATTAAACAATGCCCTTTGAGCGGAAGCTCAATGCGGTCCTAAAAATGATTAAACGCTCTTTAAAAGAGGAAGCCGTCCCTTGTGGGCGGCTTCCTTAGTTTTAAATCTGCATACTGCACAAATGAAGCAAGGGAGGAGCGCAGTCCGGCCCCATCTATGGTACAATAGAACAAATGTTCTGTGGGTGGGAGAGCGCATCATGACCGATACCATATCCCTGTCCGTCAGGGGGCTCGTGGAGCACGTGTTTCGAAGCGGCAGCCTCGATTCCGGCTTCCGGGCGGCCAGCGCTTTGGCCGAGGGAACGAAGGCGCATCAGAAGCTGCAATCGAAGTACGGGGAGCGCGATCGCAAAGAAGTGTACTTGAGCGCGGAAGTCGGCTGTGGGGATCTCTTGTTCGCGGTGGACGGACGATGCGACGGCCTGCTGACCGGAGAAAACGGCGAGACGACGATCGAGGAAATCAAATCCACGGTACGCGATATCGCCTCGATGACGGAGGACGGGACCCCGGAGGTGCATTGGGCTCAGGCGTACTTCTATGCTTACATGTACTCGGCGGAAAACGGCGTCGATCGGCTGCGCGTCCGACTAACTTACGTTCAGGTGGACACGGAAGAGGTCCGACGGTTCGAGCGGGAGACGACGATGACCGAGTTGGAGGCGTATGTTCGGAGAGTGATAGAGGCGTATGCTCCGTATGCGCGCATGCTTGCCGGGAATAGGCGGGTCAGGGACGAGGGAATAGCGGCGCTGGAGTTTCCGTTCGCGGCTTACCGCGAAGGACAGAGGAAGCTGGCAGGGGCCGTCTACAAAACGATCGACGAGGGACGCAAGCTGTTCGCCCGCGCTCCGACCGGCATCGGGAAGACGGTCTCGACGCTGTTCCCCGCGATCAAGGCGATCGGAACCGGCAAGCTGGACCGGCTGTTCTATCTCACTGCGAGGACAATTACGAGAACGGCCGCAGAGGATACGCTGGCGCTCATGGCGGAGCGGGGACTCGGGATGCGTTCCGTGACGATTACGGCCAAGGAGAAAATTTGCTTCCAGGACGAGGTGGATTGCCGCCCCGAGAGCTGTCCTTACGCGAACGGCTATTACGATCGGATCAATGAGGCGATCCTTGAGCTTCTCGGTAACGAAACGCTGATCCGCCGCGAGACGATCGAGAAATACGCCCGCAAGCACACCGTATGCCCGTTCGAAATGTCGCTGGATGCGGCGTACGGAGCGGATGCGGTCATTTGCGACTACAACTATATTTTCGATCCGAGAGTTTCCTTGAAGAGGCTGATGGGAGAGCAGAAAAAACGGACTGTCCTGCTCGTGGACGAGGCGCACAATCTGGTCGACCGCGCGCGGGAGATGTATTCGGCGGTGCTGGAGAAGCGGGAGTTTCTGGAGCTGGAGCGGGAGTTCAAGGGTGTCAGCCCGCAGCTGCACGCGGCGGCCAAGGCGGTCAATAAATGGTTTGTGGAATTGAGAAAAAGAGCCGGCGGGGAGCCGCTTGTCTCGAAGGAGGTTCCGGAAGGGCTGCTTGAGCTGGTGGAGGAGTTCTCGGCTCGGGCGGAGCGGGAGCTGGCGGGCGGCGGCCCGGGCGCGGGAAGCGAACGGCTGCTGAATGCCTACTTCGCTGCGGCGGCTTGGATTCGGACCGGGAAGCTGTACGACGAACGGTACGTCGCTTACGCGGAGTTCGAGCGGAACGAGGTTCGACTCAAAATGTTCTGCCTGGACCCGTCGCATCTGCTAGCCCAGATGGGCAAAGGGTTTCTGGCGCACGTCTTTTTCTCCGCGACGCTGTCCCCTCTGAACTACTACATGGATATGCTCGGAGCCGGGGAGGAGGACTACTCGGTGACGCTCGGATCGCCTTTCGCCAAAGAGCAGTGGGAGGTGGAGATCGTCTCGCTGTCGACGAGGTATGCGGACCGGGAACGGACGAAGGAGCCGCTCGCGTCGGCTTTGCTGGATTTTGCGGGAAGGCGGCGGGGCAATTATCTCGTGTTCTTCCCCTCTTACGCATATATGAACGGTATGTATGAGGAGTTTGCCGCGCGAGCCGGGGAGGGCTGGCAGACGCTGCTTCAGACGCCGGATATGGCGGAGGAAGAGCGGGAGCGGTTTTTGGAACGGTTCGATGCGGCGAACGAAGGGACTTTGATCGGGTTTGCGGTCATGGGGGGCATCTTCTCGGAGGGGATCGACTTGACCGGGGACCGACTGAACGGAGTCGCCGTCGTCGGAGTGGGCATGCCGCAGCTCGGGCTGGAGCGCAATCTGATCCGCGGCCACTTCGACGAGCGGGGGATGAGCGGCTTCGATTACGCTTACGTGTACCCCGGCATCAACAAGGTGCTGCAAGCCGGGGGCCGGCTCATCCGCACCGAGCGCGACCGCGGTCGGCTGATGCTCGTCGACGACCGCTACCTGCAGCCGAAGTACGCTCGCTTGCTCCCGGAGGAGTGGCGGGGGTGATTGCTGCCACGGAGTGAGCGGAACTAGGGCGGAGCGCCCCGAGCAGAGCGAATAACGTTCTGGTGGACCGTTAACGAGGTGGGATCGCCCCACCCGAAGCGATTAGCGGTCCGCCGGACCGCTAAATCGAATAAGACACTTTGCGTTTGGTGGTCGAGGAGCTGTCGTCGCGCTCGAGAATCCGGTCGAGAATGAGCTTCTCGTAGTGGGCGAAGCCGCTGTCCCGCTCGCGAGGGCGATCGAGCGCGATGTTCACGTCCAGCGCGATGCGCCCGTTCTCGATCAGCACGACGCGGTCGGCCAGCGCTACCGCTTCGCTCACGTCGTGGGTGACGAGCACGGCGGTAAACCGCTGATCCTCCCACAGCTGCTCGATCAGCTGCTGCATGTCGATGCGCGTGAGCGCGTCCAATGCCCCGAGCGGTTCGTCGAGCAGCAGCAGCCTCGGCGAGCTGGCGAGCGCGCGGGCCAAGGCGACGCGCTGACGCTGTCCGCCCGACAGTACGCCGGGCCACTCGCCCGCGCGGTCGGCCAATCCGACCTGCTCCAGCGCCTTCAGCGCTTCGTCCGCATCCCTCGATTTTACGCCGACCTGAACGTTGGCGAGCGCTCTTTTCCAAGGCAGCAATCGTGCGTCCTGGAACAGCATCCTCGTATCCTCGCGAATGCCGGCGATCTCCGAACTGTCAAGCGACAGATCTCCTTCCGTAGGCTCTTCCAGACCGGCGATCAGCCGCAGCAGCGTGCTCTTGCCGCAGCCGCTTCTCCCGACGATGGCGACGAATTGGCCGGCGGGAATGTCAAGTTCAACCCCTTGCAGCACTTCCTTGTCTCCGAACTTCTTGGACGCGCCGCGCACTTGAAGGCGGGCGCCTCTGCGAATGGTTAAGCTCATGACCGATCTCCTCTCCTATTGCTTCGCATAGTTCGGATTCCACTGCAGCAGCCGGCTCTCCAGCCACTTGGCCGCGGAGTCGGACAGCTTGCCCAGCAGGGCGTAGAGCAGAATCGCGAACACGACGATATCGATGCGCATGAATTCCCGGGCGTTCATGGCCATATAGCCGATTCCGCTGTCCGCGGAGATCGTCTCGGCGACGATCAGCGTCAGCCACATGAACCCGAGCGCGTAACGGAGCCCGACGAGAATGGAAGAGACGGCGCCCGGCAGGATGACTTCCCAATAGAGGGAAAAGCCCTTAAGCCCGTACACCTTGGACATCTCGACGAGACCGGGATCGATGGAGCGGATGCCGTGCAGCGTGTTGATATAGATCGGGAAAAAGACGCCGAGCGCGACCAGGAAAATTTTCGCGGTCTCGTCGATTCCGAACCAGATAATGACGAGCGGGATCAACGCCAGATGCGGAACGTTGCGGATCATCTGCAGCGTGCTGTCCAGCAGCCGGTTCGCCCCGGCCGACATGCCGTTGAGCAGGCCGAGCGCGAAGCCGATGCCGCCGCCGATGAACAGTCCGATGAACGCCCTTCTCGTGCTGTCCCAGATATAGAGGAAAATGTCGCCCGACCGGACAAGCGCAACGCCGGCCTCCGCTACGGCGAGCGGAGTCGGCAGCGTGCGCGTCGAGATATAGCCGAGCTGGCCGAGAAGCTGCCAGACGGCGAGAATGAGAACCGGGACATAGACCGGAGCGAGCCGGCTCGCCGCGAGTTTACTTAGCCACTTCATGAGGCGTTCCTCCTGACTGGGGTCCGGTCAGCTTCTGCGGAGGCTTGTTATAGGCGACCAGCTCTCCTACCGCTTCGATGCTCCCCGTCTGCTCGCCGCTGTCCTCGCGCTTCAGAGGCAGCAGAGGGAACAGCAGCTCGGCGGCGCGGTAAGCTTCTTCCAGATGCGGGTAGCCTGACATGACAAACGTCTCTATGCCAAGCTCGGCATATTCCTTCATGCGCGCCGCGACCGATTCGGGACTGCCGACGAGAGCCGTTCCCGCGCCTCCGCGAACGAGCCCGATGCCGGCCCACAGATTCGGGGCGATCACCAGGGAGGAGCGATCCCCTTTGTGCAGGTCGGACATGCGCTTCTGTCCGACAGAATCATAGCGGGACAGAATGTTCTGCGCCTCCTGGATCGTCTTCTCGTCCAATCGGCTGATCAGCCGATCCGCAGCCTCCCAAGCTTCCTCTTCGGTTTCCCTCACGATGACGTGAAGGCGAATCCCGAAGCGAACTTGACGCCCTCTCTCTTCGGCAAGCGCGCGCACTTCGGCGATCTTCTTCGCGACCTCCTCCGGAGGTTCTCCCCATGTCAGATAGAAATCGACATGATCAGCCGCGATCTGCTGCGCCGCCGGCGAGGAGCCGCCGAAATAAATCGGCGGATACGGCTTCTGCAGCGGAGCGAACAACAGCTCGCCGTTCTCCGCGCGCAGATGCTTGCCTTCATAGCTCACCTGCTCCCCTTGCATCAGCCGTCGCCAGATCGTCATGAACTCGTCCGTCTGCTCGTACCTTTCCCCGTGCGAGAGGAAGATGCCGTCGCCGGCCAGCTCATGTGGATCGCCGCCCGTGACGACGTTGACGAGCAGCCTTCCGCCGGAGAAGCGGTCGAACGTGGCGGCCATTCTGGCCGCCGCGGACGGGGACATGAGACCGGGCCGCACGGCGACGAGAAACTTCAGCCGGCGCGTCGCCGGAATGAGGGAGGAGGCGGCCACCCAGGCGTCCTCGCAGGCTTTGCCCGTCGGCACGAGCACTCCGTGATAGCCGAGGCGGTCCGCCGCTTGGGCGATCTGGCGAACGTAATCGTGATCGACAGCCCGGGCGCCTTCCGACGTGCCCAAATATCTGCCGTCTCCATGAGAAGGGATGAACCAAAACACTTCCATGCTGTTTCTCCTCCAAATTGCCCTCGAGGGCTTATTTCAAGACGGCTTCCTTAACGTCGATAGCCGACGGAATCAACTGCAGTTCGAAGAATGCGTCCGCGATTTTCTGCTGCGCGGCGATAATGTCGTCCGTGATCGGTTCGACGCCGAAGCCGCGGTGGGACAGAGCTTGCTCCAGGGACGGAACGTCCAGATCGAGCGCGGGAGCCAGGATTTTGGCAACTTCGGACAAGTTGGCCTCGGCCCATTCGTCCGATTCCTGCAATGCCGCGAGCAGGACGTCGACGGCCGGTTTGTTGTTTTCCGCAAAGCTCCGCTCCGCCAAATAAAATTCGTAGTTGTCGACGAGCCCTTCGCCGTCGGCGAGCACGCGGGCTTTTGTCGCCAGCTGCGCCGCGGAGTAGAACGGCTCCCAGATGACCCAAGCGTCCACGTTGCCGCTCTCGAACGCGGCTCTGGCATCGGCCGGAGGCAGGAACACGACTTGGATATCGGAATATTTCAGGCCTTCCTTCTCCAAATACTTCACGAGCAGATAGTGGACGTTGGAGCCTTTGTTCAGCGCCACTTTCTTGCCCTTCAGATCGGCCCCCGTCTGGATCGGCGAATTTTCCGGAACGAGGATCGCTTCCGCCTTCGGGCTTGCCGGGGAATGCCCGAGATAGACGAGCGGGGCTCCGGCCGCCTGCGCGAAGATCGGAGGGGCTTCGCCGACGTTGCCGAAGTCGATGCTTCTGACGTTCATTGCTTCCAGCAACTGCGGCCCTCCGGGGAACTGCGTCCATTCCACTTTGTAGCCGGCTTCCGCCAGCTTTTCTTCCAATCCGCCTTTTTCTTTCAAAATGTTGATCGAGGCGTATTTCTGATAGCCGATCCGAACCGTCTTGCTGCCCGAAGCTCCGGAACTTCCTTGCGCGGACGGGCTTTCGGAGGATTTGGAGTTGCCGGCTCCGCATGCGGACAACAGGGAGAGGACGATGGCGAGCGCCAGCAGAAGAATTCCTTTTTTCACAGGTTTAAATGAGTTTGGATGCGTTTTGTTCAATTGAATCACTGCCCCTTTGATCGAATCGTATTTTCATAGCTTATAATTCCAATGAACTTACTTAGTTTTGTTAAGAAGGTAGCATCCCGCTTTTCCGGTGTCAATACGATGAGGAAAGATGAGGAGAAGTGAGGAGCAATGAGGGGTATAACCAATTCATTCCAAGTTCGTTCGTTGAAGTTTCTTCGGAGATCGATTATGATAAAAATAACTTATAATTCCTATAATAATAGTTTGTATTAAACGATAAAGGGGAGCGGCCATGAGCGGAGAAAGGTTCGATCTGCTAAGCCTGCGGGAAGCGATGGACATTCTGGGCGTGAGCCGCGCGACCATCGACCGTTGGCGCAAGGAGAAGCAGCTGCCGCACATCAAGATCGGCAAGGAGATTTGGATCGACCCGGCGAAGCTGCAAGCTTGGGTTCATCTGCATGCCCATGTCGCGGCTCCCGCGGAGCCTGCCGAGCTTCCATCGCGCCGTCGGGTTATCCGGGTCGGCTATCAGAGCGGGGCGGCGTTATTGTGGAGTACGCTGATCATTAAGTCGCTCGGGTTGTTCGATGACGAGCTGAAGCAGATAGCCCCTTCCGGCGAATACGAGGTGCTGTGGCACGACGCTCCCAACGGAATGGAATTGGTGGAGGATCTGATCAAGGGAGACGCGCACATCGTCTCGGTCGGGGATTATCCGATCATGGCCGGCATGGCGCTCAAACGGGTGCTGCCCAGGTTTAATCCGCTTTTTCTGGCCTTCGACGGCAAAACCCGGGGAGGCGACGGAATATCGCTGGTCGTCCCCTCCCGAGGATTAGCCAACCGGCCGGAGGAGCTGTCGGGCTCTCCGATCGCGACGGTGGGCCATTCCAGCGCGTCCTATCGGCTGCAGGAGCTGGTCAGCGCGCACGCCCTGAACTCCGAAGCGGTCGTTCATCGCACGATGAGGGATTGCTTTTATGGGCTTCTGAAAGGAAGCGCGGGAGCCAGCGTCCTATGGGAGCCTTATCTCAGCTGGGTCCAGGCGACCGGCGCGGGCGTACCGATCCGCACCCAAGGGATCGGCGGGGATTACTTGACGGGACTGGTGGCGGACGGAGAGTGGGCTTCGCGGAACGAAGACGTCGTTCTCGCCTACTTGAAGGCGCATCTTCGCGCGCACGAGTATATCAGAAGAGAGCCCGAGAGGGCGGCCGCGGTCATCGCAGGGGCTAGCGGAGTTCCGGTGGCGGTCGTCGCGGAGGTGCTGGCACTGATCCGCTGGGACGCTTCCCTGTACGAACGGGATGTCCGCACGCTGGCACGGCTTGGTGAAGCGGGATCCGGTTCTCTGCCTGGAGCCGCGGGCGCGGGGGCGGAGGGGATCGCGTACGGCAACGCGTATTTGCCGAGCGCGGTCGAAGCGCTGAAGCTTCCTTACTTGTCCGATTCCCCGCTGAAGGGCGATTGGTCCAGGGAAACGTTGTACTAGTAGGGCGTTCCAGAAGTAAAATGCGATTGCGCTCGAAGCCGATGTAATCTTACTCTCCAACCCGACTCAGCGCGGTTGCAGCTACTCTGACGCCCCATTCGATGCTCCAACCCGACTCAGCACGGCTGCAGCGACTCTACCGGCCCATTCGATGCTCCAACCCGACTCAGCGCGGTTGCAGCGACTCTACCAGCTCATTCGCTGCTCTAACCCGACTCAGCGCGGTTGCAGCGACTCTACCGGCCTTTTCGCCGCTCCAACCCGACTCAGCACGGCTGCAGCGACTCTACCGGCCCTTTTGCCGCTCCAACCCGACACAGCGCGGTTGCAGCTACTCTACCAGCTCATTCGCTGCTCCAACCCGACTCAGCACGGCTGCAGCTACTCTACCGGCTCATTCGCTGCTCTAACCCGACTCAGCACGGCTGCAGCTACGCTGACGTCCCATTCGCTGCTCCAACCCGACTCAGCACGGCTGCAGCTACTCTGACGTCCGATTCGATGCTCCAACCCGACTCAGCACGGCTGCAGCGACTCTACCAGCTCATTCGCTGCTCTAACCCGACTCAGCACGGCTGCAGCGACTCTACCGGCCCTTTCGCCGCTCCAACCCGACTCAGCGCGGTTGCAGCGACTCTACCAGCTCATTCGCCGCTCCAACCCGACTCAGCGCGGTTGCAGCGACTCTGACGCCCCATTCGCTGCTCCAACCCGACTCAGCGCGGTTGCAGCGACTCTACCGGCCCTTTCGCCGCTCCAACCCGACACAGCACGGCTGCAGCGACTCTATCAGCTCATTCGCTGCTCCAACCCGACTCAGCACGGCTGCAGCGACTCTGACGTCCCATTCGATGCTCCAACCCGACTCAGCGCCGTTGCAGCTACACAACCAGCTCATTCGATGCTCCAACCCGACACAGCGCGGTTGCAGCGACTCTAACGGCCCATTCGATGCTCCAACCCGACTCAGCACGGCTGCAGCTACTCTGACATCCCATTCGATCCGTCGCCTTAAATCGCGTATGCGGAACTCTTGTGGGCGTCGTTGCACTATGATATATTAGGTGCTACCTAATATTGTAAGGCACTGATTAAATCATCAGGTGACCGGAGAGGAGATCGCGGGATGCTGGAGTGGGTGCTGCGCAAAGTGATGCTGGATAGAGGCATATGGTCGGGCGCGGAGCTGCAGCGGCTGCTGCAGGACAAAGCGGGTTACCGGATGTCCGCGCCGTCCATCAGCGCGCTCGTCAACGGGCAGCCCAAGCAGATGAAGGGCGAGACGCTGGACGCCCTGTGCACGGCATTGGAATGCACGCCCGGAGATCTGTGGATCCATACCTCTCCCGATCAAACGAAGGGAGCTTAGAAGAAAGTGTCCGTATTGCATATCGTTCCTTTCGGGGAATCCATCCTGCGCAAGAAAGCGAAGCCGGTTGAGGCGGTGACGCCGAAGATCGCCAAGCTGCTCGACGACATGGCTGAGACGCTGTACTCGGCGGAAGGCCGAGCCGGGTTGGCCGCGCCCCAGGTCGGCATTTTGCGGCGGGTGATCGTCATGGATTGCGGCAACGGGCTGATCGAGCTGATCAATCCGGAAATCATCGAGACGAGCGGAGAGCAGGAGGGGGCGGAAGCCTGCCTGTCCTACCCCGGATATCACGGCTTCGTGAAAAGGGCTAACTACGTTAAAATCACGACGATGAACCGGCAAGGGGAGACGGTCGAACTGGAGGGCGAAGGGTTTCTGGCGCGGTGCATCCAGCATGAGATCGATCACTTGAACGGGGTTCTGTTCGTCGACCACGTTCAGGGACCTTGGCTGTTCGCGGATCAGACGCAGGACAAAATCCCCCTGTTCGAAGTCGTCAAGCTGACCAATCAAGGGCTGTAGACGGAGAACCGCAACACTAAGACGGAACGCGGGAGTCGACTATGAGTAAAATCGGCAATCAGCAAATGATGCGAGATATCAACAAATCGCTGCTGCTCCACCAGATTCAAGCGTATGGACCGATCTCCCGCGCGGAGCTTGCCCGCAAGACAAAGCTCAGCCCATCCACCGTATCCATCCTGATCGAAGAGGCGATCCGCGAAGGCGTCGTCTACGAGTCGGGAACGAGCGGATCCGGCGTCGGGCGCCGGATGACGCTGCTGAAGATCAAAGCCGACAGCGGCTACGCGCTCGGAGTGGATCTGGCCGGCTCCCGCTGCGCGCTGCTCGACATGAGCGGGGAACTGATCGCTTGCGAGACGATTCCGGCTATGCGCGGCGAGGAAGAGATCACGGAACGGTTTCCGGGAATCGCCGCGGCGTTCCTGGAGAGCCAACGGATCGATCCGGCCCGGCTGCGGACGGTCGGCGTCTCGGTTCCAGGCCGGATCGACGGGACGCAGCGCGCGATTGTGCGGGCGAAGCCGCTGCAATTGGAAAACTTCGCATTGGCCGACATAGCGGAGCAGGCGCTCGGCGCTCCCGCCTTTCTCGTCAACGACCTGGACGCCGCCGGCTTCGCCGAACGGTATAACGGAGCGGCTCAGGGCTTCAGCACGATCGTCTATATTCTGATCGGCTACGGCGTCGGAGCGGGGATCGTCATCGATAACCGCGTCTATCGCGGCAGCGAGGGCGGGGCGGGCCGGCTTTCCGGGCTGTTCCCTTACGGCACTCGGACTTTGGCGGAGCGGATCGCGCGCGAGCTGCCCGAGACGTTCTCCGGACGGGAGGAGCCGGAGGAAGCGGTGCGGCGTTTCGTCGCGCTGGGCATGGAACGGACGGACGGGGAGGTCCGGGAACGGCTGGAGCGGGCGACGGAAGTCATTGCAGGCCATTGCGCTTCGATCGTGGAGCTTCTCAATCCGGAGCAGGTCATTCTGAGCGGCTGGATTGCCGAGAACGACGCTTATTTCGAGCTGCTGCGGGGCAGGATTCAGAGCTTGGAGAGCGGGCAACTGGGACGACCGACTCCGGTCAAAGCGGCGCATTGGAAGCTGCAGGGGGCGGCGGTCGGAGCGGCAACGCTGGGCTTGCATCACATTTTCCGGATGAAGGAAGTCGGTTGAACTTTCTTTATCCGACCTTCGCAGGATAATTAATTTATTCGTCGAATAAATTAATTAGACGACGATTAAGGAGGAAATGAGATGAAGCTGTCAATCGGAGGATATTCCTTTAACCATCTGTCCCTGGAAGGAAAAATGGACGTGTTCGGCTATCTGGAGTCGGTCAAATTCCGCTACGGATTGGATGCCGTCGACCTGTGGAACGCCCAGATCGCGGAGAGGACGACACCGCTTCTGACGCTGGCGGACGATTCGTATTTGAAGAAAGTGCGCGAAGCGTTGGACGAGAAGGGGCTGCGACTCGTCAATCTAGCGGTGGATACGGCGCATCTGTGGGACCCCGACCCGGATAGGCGCGCGGCGCTCAGAACCAACGCGATGGCGCATCTGAGGGCCGGCGTCATACTGGGAGCGGAGACGGTGCGCATCGATACGGGCGGATACGGCAGCGACAGGTTCTCGGACGAGGCGTTCGACCATATCGTGCGGGGCTTCCGCGAATACTGCAAGTTCGCGAGGGATAACGGAATAAGGATCGGCCCGGAAAATCATATGGGGCCGTCCCTCGTGCCTGGCGAGTTGAAGCGGTTGGCGCAGGCGGTTGACGATCCGGCGTTCGGCATCCTGCTGCACATGGGTCGCTGGAACGAAGAACGGGAAGGCGGCGACGAGTTGGTGGCGCCATGGGTGTTCCATACGCATTTCGACGCACGGACGGCGGCATCCCCGGAATCCGCGCAGACGGTCGCGATGCTGAGACGGGCCGGCTTCGACGGCTATTGGGCGATCGAGCACAACGCGACCGACGAGCCTTACGCGCAGATAGCGGCGCTGCTTGAACAGGCTGAATCGCGGCTTGTCGAAGCGGGAATTTCCCCGCGGCGACAACCTCTTTTCAGAAGAGGAGGACAGCAGGAATGAGCGGCGTTAGAATAGCCATCATCGGAACCGGCCAGATCGGCAAGATGCACATCGCCAACTACGAAGCCATTCCCGGAGCGGAGATCGTGGCCGTGTGCGACGTGAACGTCGCGGAAGCCGAGCGGGTGGCGGCCGAGCACGGCATCGCCGGAGTGTATTCCGATTTCAGGGAACTGTTGAAGCGGGACGATGTGGACGCGGTCGACGTATGTCTGCATAATAACTATCATGAACCCGTGACGGTTGCGGCTTTGAACGCAGGCAAGCATGTATATTGCGAGAAACCGATCGCGGGAGCGTACGCAGACGGGGCGAGCATGGTCGAAGCGGCGCGGGGCAGCGGCCGGATGCTGCACATCCAGTTGAACCGGCTGTTCTCGAAGGAGACCGCGACGGCGAAGGAATTGATCGACGCGGGCAAGCTCGGCAAGCTGTTCCATGCCCGGTCCGCCGGATTCCGCAGAAGGAACCGCCCGTTCGTGGACGGTTACGGCACCGCCTCGTTCACCCGCAAGGAAACGGCGGGCGGAGGCGCTTTGTTCGACATGGGCGTCTACCATATTTCTCAGCTGCTCTATCTGCTCGGCAATCCGCAAGTCACGCGAATATCGGGCCAACTCTACCAAGAGATGGCGATGGACGAAAACAGGCGGTCCGCCAGCGGCTTCGACGTGGAGGAGTTCGCCGCGGGATTCGTCAAGTTCGACGGCGGCGTGTCGATGGATATCGCGGAATCCTGGGCGATCCATCTCGGCGGCTTCGAGGGAGGGGCGGTCGTCGGCTCGGAGGGAGGAATCCGTCTGTCCGGAGCGGTGTCCGGTACGGAGCCCAATCGTTTCTCGTTCCATACGGCGATCGCGGATCTGGATATGGACTGCTCGGTCGACTTGGAGCTGGCCCATCTGCGGCGGCGCCGTCTGGCCGAATACCCGGATGCCTACGAATCGTCGCAGCACCACTGGATCGCGGCGCTTCGCGGGCAAGCGGCGCTGCTGCCGACCGCGGAGATCGCCTTGAACACGATGCTGATCAGCGAAGGCATCTACCTGTCGCACGAGAAGGGCAGGGAAGTGACGGCGGAGGAGACGATAGCCTGCTCCGTATCCCGTTCCGTCCGCATCTAAGGAAATTCAGATCAAGCGTTATGACCGGAAAGGAACGGAACGAGTATGACGGAAAGCCCTGCTAGGCGATTTCATGTTTTGCGAGTATTCAATTTCGTATTGTACGGCGCTCTGGCCGTATACGGCACTTTCTTCGCCCTCTACCTGAAGGATATCGGTGTCTCTCCGGTCGAGATCGGCGTTTTGCTGGCGGGAGGCCCGATCGTCTCGCTCGTCGCCAACCCGCTGTGGGCGTATTGGGCGGATCGGATGCGCAACAATCGCATCGTGCTAATTCTTGCTCTGCTGGGTGCGTTCGCCGCCATGCAGGGGGTATTTTTCCTAGGCAACGAGCCTCTGATCTATGGAGCAATCCTTCTGTACTTTGTTTTCCAAAGTCCGCTGTTCACTCAGAGCAACAGCCTTATCCTGAACTCGATCGAGGGTACGCGGCACAAGTTCGGCGCATTCCGGATGTGGGGGTCTCTGGGCTGGGCGATTACGGCCGCGGCAGTCGGACCCTTGATCGGTCATCTGGGCATCCATAGACTCTGGATCGTCTTCGACGCCGCGATGCTCGCAGCGATCGCTATCGCATTTCTGCTGCCGCGAGGCGACGAATCGCCAAGGCCAACTTCTGCGAACAAGGGATCTTACGCCCGAATTTTCGCGAATCGGCCGTTTCTGGCGATGCTCGTCATCGGAGTGCTCGTGTCCGTGCCCAATTCGATCAACGGGACGTTCGTCGGCTTGTACATCGACGAGTTGGGCGGCTCCGCGTCTATAATCGGATGGTCGATGTTCGCGACGGCTTTTCTTGAAGCTCCCGTGTTTCTGCTGCTGGACAAGTATATGAAAAGAAGCGTAAGGCCGATGGTCGGTTGGCTGGTCCTGGCCAGCCTGCTCTATACGATCCGCTGGGCGCTTATGGGCGCGGCGGATACGGCGGGACAGATCGTCGCCATTCAATTGCTGCACTGCGCGACGTTCGGCGTCTATTATTACGTCGGCACCCAGCTGACTTCCTTGCTCGTACCGGCCGAATACCGTTCGTCCGGGCAGGCGATTTACGGCCTCACATGGGGCGGAGTGTCGGGCATTTTGGCGGGAACCGTCGGGGGATGGATGTTCCAGGAGCTCGGTCCGCACAGCATGTACAAGATCAGCGCAGGAATTACGCTTGTCGGCACGGTCGCTTTTGGCGTTATGCTCAGGATGGTTTCCCGAACGAGGTTCGAACGGCAGCAGGAAGGGAACAATGGGAAGGCATAACCAAATCAGCGCAAGGAGGATTTCGGATGTCCGAGCATAACCATGTAGTCGACAAGGACGGCGATATCGAGCCGGGCAAGGTAGGGGCCGCCATTTCCAGAATCGAGCCTTCGGAGCGGGACCGCATCTTGAGAAATTTCGAGGAGTTCAAGGGCTATCTTCACAGAAGAGTCCGCATGGCCGAAAGCATTGGCATGAGCGAAGAGCAGATGGCGATCATCGCGCAGAAGGTCGCCGACTATCTGTCAAGCCATGAGGAGCCGCGCAATAACGAAGAGCTGCTGCTGCAGGAGTTGTGGAAAGCCGGTACGGAAGAGGAGCGGCATGCGCTTGCCCATATGCTGCTGAGATTGGCTCAGGGAGCTTGGGCGCATTAAAGCGATCGTCTAATCTCACAAGGCAACCGAAACCTATCTGCCGCACGTTACGTCTGAATAAAGAGGTGATCGTGCAGATGAGGAGAAGGTACTGGATAGCGGCTTTGGCCGGCCTGCTGATCTTGGCGGGGTGCGGGGCTTCGAACCCCGAGGGAGGGCCGCGGCCGAGCACGCAGGAGGGTAAACCTCCATCCGGAGAGAGCAAGGTTGAGATTGCGCCCGTTAAATGGCAGGACACGGAGTTCGCGCAGGCGGTCGTCAGCCGTTCACAGCGATTCGGAAGCGTCTATCCGGCTCCTCTGGGCGTTTTCGCGGAGCAGGCGAAGCTTGAGGCGTTCGTCGAAGCGTTCCGGGACGGGGAGAAATTGGAAGGCGTGCTGGATACGGTCAGACCGGAGTATGACGTGTCTTTCGTCGGCGAAGACGGCAAGGCGGCGGGATTTCATCTGTGGTTAGGCTATCAACCGGGCTCCAAAGGCTTGTACATGTACGTAGAGGACACGAGCACGGGATATCGGCTTACGGAAGAGAACACAGACAGGCTAAGGGAGCTGATTCGGTCGCTGGACTACACGCCGGATCAAGCCGTCAGCAACGGGGACATCGTGAACCTGCACGGCACGCTGACCAATTCGGATAAGTGGACGCATTTCGTCGAACAAGTCCGGGCGGGGAATCCGAGCGAGGCGCACATTACGTCTTACACGATCGAAGGCGATCCGATCTTCCAGGATCTGCTGTTCGACGGCCAGGTGATCCAACGGACTTACGATAACTCCATGGACGGCTTCGGGGTGCCTCAAAGATCGATCAACTTCTGTAAAAGCCTGGATCAGGACGGAGCGCGCTATACATTGTCCAAGTGCGGCGACGAGGAAGCGAGGTTCGTGCTGGACATGCCATCCGGCGAATAACGGCTCGGGCCGCTTCCTCTCGCAGGGAAGCGGCCCGAGCCGTTACGGGGTCTTACTGAGGGCGAATGCGGACGACGCCGATCTCGACGGCATTGATGGCGATGGAATTGCCGCCTTGATTGTTGGAAGCGCTGGCGGTTTGTCCGACGTTAATGCGGGTTTTACCGTTGTTCCACTTTTTCACGTTTTTGGCGGTTTTACGAGGCATGGCGAATCCCTCCTCTCTTAATGTGCTATCTGCGGCGTTTGGACTGCTTCGAAATTTGAATGTTCAAGGCGTTGCTGGCCAGCGCGTTGCCCTGAACGGAATGCGCGTCGGCTCGTTGATAAATTTGAATGACGATGTATTGGTTTTTGCCGATGCGGTAACGGTACGATTTTATTCGGGTATGGTTCACGTTCAGCCTCCTTGCCCTGCGCGGATACGGTATCGTATGCGGATCCCGGTCAAGCCGTCGCGGCATTTGGAACGGAATATAGCCAAATAAGCCCATCGCTCGGATATGGAGCGAGGGCTTATTCGCGATATTGGAAAAGGCGTCACTTGTTCGTGCTATGCTGCTTGCCCGGCAAATGCTTGCTGCTGCTTTCTCCTGCGTTGCCTTGCGTTCGGCGTTTGCGGTTTCTGCGGTCCTTGTCTTGGGTATCGTGCACTTTCTCGACGAATTCGTGCGTATTGTCCATGCGAAACGAGAAGCCTCCTTCGTATGCGGATCTCGTTTATACGATGCCCAGCGAATGCGGCGAGGATACCGAATAAAGGGAGAGGCGCGGCCCCTCAACTCTGAGCGGATAGAAGCGTCTTTTGCATTACTTGAACTCGATGGATCCGGCCAGTTCCGCTCCGTTCTCTCCCGCATGGTAAACCGACAGCGTCTCCTGTCCGTCGTCTACGACGAGGTAAGGGCAGCAATCGAACAGAATCAGTCCTCTCAGTTCTCCTTTGACCCGAATCGATTCGTGGAAGCCTTTTTTCAGATCCGTAAAATCGTTGGCGGTGTAAGCGACGACCTCGTCGCCGATCCTCTCGGCGTAGTGATGTCCGGTTCTGCTCACGACTTTGTCGCGCGGAGCGGCATGGACCCGTCCGCTGAAGTAGGCGTCCACCGTATCGGTTTCTTTGCCTACGGCGAATTCAGGCCAGAGATCGCTGAACACCATGTAGCCGTTCTTGTCGTTCTTGATCAGGATCATCGGCACCTGCATCGGGCCGTACGGGAGGACGAACAAGTCCTGAAGTTCTCCGATGCGGTCCTTGCCTTTCGTCTGGTACAGCTGACCGCTCTTGTCGTAGACGTACACTTGCTTCTCGATCTGGACGGCAGCGAAGTCTCCCTCCGTCTGTACGGAGGCTTTCAGGGCGCTTGATGCCGGGGTGGCGGCATGGGCAAGCGCGGGGACCGACAGGGCGCACGCAAGCGCGGCGGCGGTCATGAAACGGACGGTTTTTTTCATGTTCTCAGTGTCTCCTTTAATTATCTTGATCCGGACAGCCTTGATCGCTGGCGATCCTGGCTTCGATCAGATCCTTCGAGGAGTATTATAGTCCGCTTGTTGTAATGGCGGTAAGTTACTGCCGTCACCGTTTTAGTCACGTTACGGTCATGCCGCGCTCGGCCGCTCCGTTCGGAAGACTAACGTTTCTCATTAAATAGGGATACAGCAAAATGAGTCCCGCCACGTAAAGCACCGCCGCGAAGTAAGCGGGCAGCAGGTGGATGAAGTCCCGGTATCCGATGCTGAAGTGCACGCTTAGACCGGCGACGAACGCGGGAGATCCGCCGGCAAGCAGCGTCCACCAGAGCCAGCGTTGCCCTTGCTGAATTCCCCACAGGGCAAGAATGAGCAGCATGACGGCGTCCGCGAACAAAGCTCCGCCGAAACCGGCCCGATCGTGGGCGATCAAGGGGATCAAGCGCGGGTTGGCCGCCTCGAGCTGTTCGGGGGTCACTCCCATGAAAGCCAGATCCTGGGGGACGAAGACGGTGGTAACGCCGACGCCCGCGATGACGAGACCGCCGACGCTAAGAGAGACGCCCAGGGCGACAAAGCAGAGCTGGCCCCATAGCCCGAGTCGCCACTCTCTGCTGTTGCGCAGGTTAACCGGTCCCCGCAACGGCCGGTCGGGATTGCGGCGCATGGCGAGAAGAAACATCGGGAACAGGATAATCGCCGCCGCCGCGTGCAGGGGATCAAAGAAGTCGTATCCCAAGTACAGGAAGAAGCTTGGGAAGCCGACGGCTCCGGAGGTCAGCACCGCCGTTCGCGCCCAATGCTGGCCCTGTCTCATCCCGTATTTGCCCAAACGGTAATAGAGAATGCCGATGGAAATCATCGTTCCCGCGAGCGTGATCCGGTCGTGGGACATGAAATGCAGCAGATGCTCGTTGATCCGGCTGACTTCATCGCGCGTCATCCCCAAGTAATCTTCGTCGTAAGGAAGCAGAACCGACGATTCCGCGATCAGCCAAGCGACGATGCCTCCAATGATCATGCCCAGGCCGAGCAGGCACATCCATCCCCAATGCTTCCAGAAGGAAGGGGGCTCGGGAGCCGGCGTATCGGCTAGTCGCTCATGGATGACGGCTTCGTTGACTCGCTTCGGCAGTCCCGGGCCCGAGTGGACGAGTCCGCTGTTCAAGAGAAGCTGGTCGGCCCCGGCCCGAAGCGCCTCGATGGCGTCTTGCGGCTCGTGGATGCCTGCGGCTGAATGGATCAGCCAGCTTTCCGGGGGGAACAGCTCGCGAATCAGCTTGATTTTGTTCAGAGCGATTTGTTGGCTCTCCGTTCCGAAACTGACGGTATGATCGGATTTTCGCAGAGCGCCTCCGATGACGCATCCCCTCCATAGCTCGCGGTCCAATAAGGGCAAGAGCCGCTTGAGCTGCTCATCCGGGAAATCCAGAGGGATATAAATGAAAAATAAGGGCTTAGAGCCTTCTGGCCTTGCGCGAACGAAGGCCGAGAATCGCTCCGCTTGTGCAAGATTCTCCTCGAAGTCGCGTTCCGAGGACAACGCTTCCACATAAAAGCCGACGGCTTTCGTCAGGGAGAAGATGTCGACGAGAGTTCTTAGCTGCTCTGTCGCTTGCTCGGCAGACGAGCCCGGTTCCGGTGCTATCCGAACGAACCGGGGCAAGGCGTCTTTGGCGTCGTCCAGTATCCGGAGAGAACGGATCAGACCGGGATTCTCGTATTCGTGCGGGTAGACGATCGTTCCCGTTTTTCGTTCGTTCAGGATCGGGTCGCTGCTGTCGATCGGACGTACCGTCACCGGCCCGACTTCGATGAACCCGAAGCCGAATTGCGACAACGCCCGATGGGCAGTCCCGGACGGATCGACGCTTCCGGACAGACCTAACGGCGTTTGGACAGGCAGCGTCGCGATTTGGTCTTGCAGCAAGGGGGAAGGTTCCATATGGCCCAGCGTCTTGATCAGGAATGTTCCGCCCGGAATGCGGCTGATGCGCCCCATCGCGCCCAACGTAAAAGCTCGGGCCGCTCTGGACGGCAGCCGGGACAGAACGGGCTTAAACAACGTTTGGTAAGACCAATCCGGCACGCTATCCACTCCCAGTAACATGGTCAGCAAAAGTATACCATATCCGGCAGGATGAGGGGGGCGGCTAAAGCGGTGAAGCAAGGGCGGCCGCTGGAGGTGTGGGGGGGCGGGGGGCGGATTGCGATGTTCTAAGGAATCGATTAACGCGTGGAGAAAAGGACGCTGGAGAGGCGAGATGTTCTAAGGAATCGAGTAACGGGCGGCGAAAAGGGTGCTGGAGAGGCGAGATGTTCTAAGGAATCGATTAACGCGTGGAGAAAAGGGTGCTGAGGAGACGAGATGTTCTAAGGAATCGATTAACGGGTTGCGAAAAGGGTGCTGAGGAAGCGAGATGTTCTAAGGAATCGATTAACGGGTGGCGAAAAGGGTGCTGAGGAAGCGAGATGTCCTAAGGAATCGATTAACGGGTGGCGAAAATGGCGCTGGAGAGGCGAGATGTTCTAAGGAATCGATTAACGGGTGGCGAAAATGGCGCTGGAGAGGCGAGATGTTCTAAGGAATCGATTAACGGGTGGCGAAAATGGCGCTGGAGAGGCGAGATGTTCTAAGGAATCGATTAACGGGCGGCGAAAAGGGCGCTGAAGAGGCGAGATGTTCTAGGGAATCGATTAACGGGCAGAAAGTCCCTCCTTCGGCGAGGTTGTCGTCCCAGAACGAACCTGATAAGATTCGAATAGGCTACACGAATCCATTCGAGCGATAGGAGACAGACGTCCGACATGAAATTTGCCGTGCAATTTTTATCGTTTTTCGTTATTCATAACGAGGGTTCCGACCCGGACGGTCCTAAGAAATATAAGCACTACCAGACGCTGACGCACGAGGAGTACCAGGACAGCGAACTGAGGGCGTTCCTCGACGGGGAGTTCAAGCGCATCGCCAAACGGAAGGCCGAGATCAACGCGGTGTCCGAGAACGTGCCGACTAAGATCGGCAGGTTCATCGTCGAGCCGGGGCACGATCTGACGAGCAATCCGAACTACAACCTTTTCCAACGGCTAAGAACCGCTGTCGACAAAACGGAGTTCCACAATTTCAGCGATGACGTGCTCCGTTTATACATGGATACCAACTCGGTGCGGGGCGGGGCGTTCGTCCTGGCGACGGCGAAGCTGAACGAGCTGTACGACGATCCGTTCCTGTTCCTGTTCAAGTGCGACTTCGAGTCGAAAATCGCCCGCGTATCCGACGAGCGCAGCCTGATCACGCAGGTCGAGATGGCGATCAACGCCAAAAACATCAAAGCGATTCAATACCCTCATATGCCTGAAGAAGGTATGATCGAGGAGTGGGAACTCAAAATCCATCAAGCTTCCCATGCGCGATATTTCGAGGATTTCCTGAAGTACGTCAGCTATGAGAAGTCGAAGCCGGAGATCGTCGCGGACCAGGTGATGGAGATGGTTCACCAGTACATGGAGACGAAGTGGCAGGCGGCGGACATTCCGTACTACGACGCAGGCCCGGAAGAAGAAGAGGCCGCTGCGAGCGTTCCGGTGACGGAAGAAGTGGCGGCAATGAGGCAGGAGAAGCAGCAGTTTGATGTGTGGGCGGCGGGCGAGAAACGGGAGCTTCAGGAGAAATGGAGCCACGACCACGTCATGGAAGCGACCAAGCAACTCGTGGAGCTGCAGCCGGATCTGGAGCTTAGATTCAAACTGGACGATATCCTGATCAAAGGACATATGGACGACTACGGCAGCAATATCCACATTGCCCGCATGAACGGACGGTATATCGTCCTGATCGAAGGGGATGCGTTCCAGTTCGAGAAGGGCGTATCGCCGATCGAGCTTCTTCATCCGGAGGAAATGCAGGACGTGCTGCAGCGGGTCGGTAACGGGGTGCGGAGACGGGAGAGCGGCGAGGCTCCTTCTTTGGATTAAGCAGCAGTTCGGAGAGACGAGGACGGGAGACTCAACATAAAAAAGGATTCTGGAGAATGCAAAAGGGAACCGGACGCGTCCAGTTCCCTTAGGTGTAGTCCGAGGACGTCCACCGCTATTCTCTATCTAGATTATACAGTTCGCCTTCAAATGATGCAATGAAATTACAATGTGCCCCGTAGTACAGAAGGTGTCTTTAAGCTTGCCACTGTGGAGAGAGACGGTCATGTCGATCGTCTTTTTGTGTCGTATCAAGCTTATGCTAGACATTGACGTTTCAAGTTGCTTAGGAATTAGGTTTATAATAAGGAATAACGTTCTATCGAGGCGATGCTCTCTATGAATCTTGAATATACCGAAACGAACGCGAAAAAAAGAAGAGCAGTAAGAACGAAGCTCAGGCTTGCCCATCTGATCGAGCGCGATCGGGGCGTGTGGAAATATGCGTTAGCTTCGATGTGGGCGCTCGATTGCGCGGCCGTATCCGTCTCGGCGCTTGGCATGCCAACGGGGCTGGGTAGGCCGTTCGATATCGGGGCGGCGCTCGTGCTGAACGCGGCGGGCATGGCGCTGGCGGCCTGGGTTGTCGCGATCCTTCTCGCTCTTGCGGGAGCAGATAAGCTTCCCCGATTCACGGTGGGCGGTGCGATATACTCGGGCGTGCTTGCGTACTTCGTGCTGTATTTCTCCGAACTGGGTTGGAAGGCGTCCTTGGCGATGGCAACGACGATTACGTTGGCCGCTTGCGGAATCGGACTTCTCGTCGGGTTCATCGTCAGGAAAGGCGCGCGAAGCAGAAGGATCGCGATTGGCACGCTAGCCGTCGTCGCGGGGCTGACCGTCCTGCCGACGGTTCCCTCCTTCCTCTCCGGCGGTTCCGCAACCGATTCGGACGAAGCGGCGGACGCGGGGGATTCCGGGGTGCTTGAAGTGAGAGCTCTGGCTTCGCTTCCCTCCGACCCTTCTCAGCCAGGCAGCTACATCTACCGTCAGTTCACGTATGCCAGCGGCAAAGATAAGCATCGCGCCGAGTTCGGCAAGGATACGGAACTGCTGTCCCCATCCGTCGACGCCTCCGCCTATATCGAACATTGGCCATGGCTGCGGCAGCAGTTCTGGGGTTTCGACGAGACGGCGCTGCCGCTGAACGGCAGAGTGTGGCTTCCCGAAGGAGACGGGCCATACCCGATTATGCTGATGGTGCACGGCAATCATTTGATGGAGGATTTTTCCGACGAAGGGTACGGTTATCTGGGCGAGCTGTTGGCGAGCAGAGGAATTGCGGCCGTGTCCGTGGACGAGAATTTCGTCAACTATTCCGTCTGGTCGGGCATTCCCGAACAGGATATGAAGCTGCGCGCGTGGTTGCTGCTGCAGCATGTCCGGCTTCTTCAAGCGTATTCCGAGGAAGAAGACACGCCTTTCTACGGGCGGATTGACTTCAACAGGGTGGCGCTTCTCGGGCATTCTCGGGGAGGCCAAGCGGCGGCGATGGCGGCGGATGCGCAACGCTGGTTCGCGGAAGATCCGTCCGTGCCTGACGCGGCTTCCTACGAGATCCAAGCCGTTATCGCGCTTGCGCCTACGGACACCGAGGTCGACGGAGAACGACCACGTTTGGAGGACGTTTCTTACTTGACGCTGCAAGGGGCCAAGGACGCCGATCTGGTAAGCTTCTACGGGGACAGGCAGTATGGGCGCGTGGATTTTTCCGGAGACGATTCCGCGTTCAAGGCGTCACTCTATATCGAGGACGCAAACCACAGTCAGTTCAACACAACGTGGGGGCGCTCGGACAACGCAATGCCCGCGGGGTTGTTCATACGGCCGAAGCATCTGCTCCCGGCAGAGGAACAGCGTCGGATAGCTCAGATATACGTGTCCGCCTTTGCGGAAACGGTGTTTCATCGGTCGCTGGAATACGACGCATTGTTCCGCGACTATCGGGCAGGTTCCGCCTATCTCCCGGATACGCGCTACTTTAATCAGTATGAGAACGGGGATTTCCGGAAGTTGATCGATTTTTCCGGAGAGGATCCGAGCAGGCCTTCAAGCGATGTGGCCGCCGAGGCGTCGGGTCTGACCGATTGGCAGCATGCGAACGCGCTCGACCGGCAAGGAGAAGGCAAAGCGGACAAAGGCGTCGAGCTGGGATGGCAGGAAGAAGGCTCATATACGCTCGTTCTCGGCCCGGCTTTGCGGGAGAGTCCCGAAGAGGAGGACCTGCTTCTGTTCTCTCTGGCGAATATGAGCCGGGTATTGGAAAAGGAGCTCCTCCAAGAGGAGGACTTGGATGAGCTCGAAGCGCTTGAGGAAGCGTTGGAATCAAGCTTGTCGATCGAGATCGAGTTGGAGGACAGTTCCGGGAATTCGGCAAGACTTCCGCTGGATTTGTTCATGGAGGCAGAGCCGCCGGTGGAGACTGAGTTCACCTGGCTGCCCGCGCTTGAGCCGGTGCTGGCCAAAGGGAAGTTCAAGGATGCGGAAGAGCCGGTCTACCAGACTTACGAGCTGCCGCTTAAAGAATTCGTGGAAGAGAACCCCGACTTCGATTTGTCCGAGTGGGAGCGGATTACGTTCCATTTTAACGAAGGACCCGGCAAGGTGATGCTGGACAGCGTCGGCTTGATGGCGGGGTGAGCATGCGACGGAGACGCCTCACAGGTACATTCACGAAGAAAGAGAGACCCCAAACCCGGGTCTCTCTTTCTTTTACTCACAACCTTACCGCCACTCCACAACCTCCGAAAGATCGCGTCTCGTCTTGGCGCGGGGTTCGCGGACGCGGTAGCCGAAGGCGACCATGCAGGCGAGGTTGAAGCGGGACCCGTCATTGATCCCTTCATCCCGCAGGATGCGCTCAATCGGCTCCCGCTCGAAGCCTTCGATCGGACAGGAGTCGATGCCGGCGAGGGCCGCGGCCGTCATCATGTTGCCGAGCGCGATATAGGTCTGCTTGCCGGCCCAATCGTCGATAGCGCCTTCGCGGCTGAGCAGGGAGAAGTCGGACTCCAGGAACTTGCGGTACACGCGCTGCTTGTTCGCCGCCGCTTCAGGAGGCAGCTTCTGGACATCCGTCATAATCGATTGAACGTAGTCTGAATCGTCAAGCATCTCCCCGGCGTTCCGGGCGAAAATCAGCACGAAATGGCTGGCCGTCGGAAGCGTCTTCTGAGCGCCCCAGGTATGCGCCCGCAGCTTCTCGCGAAGTTCGGGATTTTGCAGCACGACGAACTTCCAAGGCTCGAAGCCGTAGGAGCTGGGAGACAGACGGCCCGTCTCGAGTATGAAGGCGAAGTCATCCTCGGGAATCTGGCGAGCCGGATCGAACTCTTTGCAAGCATGGCGGAACCGGTACGCGTTCAGTACGGTTTCTTTATCGACAAACATTCGAAGATTCCTCCTTTACGGATATTATTGTATAACTAAAGGAGAGGAATGAGGAGTACGCACATTCATGTGATATAGTATCCATTTTTATACCGGGAGGCGGAGAAATGAAGCGGCAAGAGGATGAGAAGCTGGACGGATGCAGCCAAGCGGCGAAGTTCTACTGCGACGTGGAGGCGACGTTGTCGGTGATCGGAGGCAAGTGGAAGGGCATCATTTTGTACCATTTGCTGGAGGAAAAGAAACGCTTCAATCAGTTCCGCAAGCTGATGCCGGGCGTTACCCAACGCATGCTGACGCTTCAGCTGCGCGAGCTGGAGAACGACGGCGTCGTAGCGCGCAAAGTCTATACGGAGGTGCCGCCCAAGGTCGAATATTCGTTGACCGAATTCGGACGGACGCTCGAGCCGATCATCATGAGTATGAAAGATTGGGGAGCGGAATATTCCAAAAGGCTGCAAAATGGACTATAATAAAACCTACAAGTAAATTCGATCGCTGTGAGAATGAAGAGAACAGCTGCCAGGCAGGTGCGAACTCCCCGAGTCCGTGTCCGATTCGGCAGCTTTTTTTGCATTTTTCGGCGGTAAGCCGGGAGGGGTGAGAGGCAGATGGGCTTATTGAAAAAGCATTCGGTCATTCCGGCCGTTCGCAATATGAAGGAATTCGAGCAAGCGCTTGCTTCGCCGCAGGAAGTCATCTTTTTGCTGGAGGGAGAGCTGATCCACCTTCAAGGCATCGTCTCGAGCGCCAAGCAGGCGGGGAAGAAGATGTTCCTCCATCTCGACATGGTGAAGGGGATCAAGGACGACGAGGCTTCGATTCATTTTCTGTCCAAGGCGATCAAGATCGACGGCGTCATCAGCACTCGGACTTCGAGTCTCATCCATGCGAAGAAATACGGACTGATGGCGATCCAGCGCGGCTTCCTGATCGATTCCCACTCGGTCAAGACGATTATCAATTCGGCGGCGCACGTCAAGCCGGATTACATCGAAATTCTGCCGAGCTACTCTCACCCGAAGATCGGGATCATTCAGCGCGAGACCGGCATCGATATTATTCTTGGCGGATTTATCGACGGGCCCGAGGATTTGCCTCCGCTGTTCGGAGCCGGGGCGATCGCGGTGTCGACAAGCCATGCGAGCATGTGGAAATAAGTCCGGCTAACCGGGCATTGGGAGGAATATAGCGTTGGAAAAGTACATTCTGTCATTGGATCAAGGCACGACCAGCTCGCGGGCGATTTTGTTCGATCATGAGGGGCGGATCGTGCGCGTGGCGCAGCAGGAGTTCAAGCAATATTTTCCGAAGCCGGGCTGGGTGGAGCATAATGCGAACGAAATCTGGGGCTCCGTCCTCGCGGTCACCGCGACGGTGCTGTCGGAATCGGACGTCAAGCCCGAGCAGATCGCCGGCATCGGCATTACGAATCAGCGCGAGACGGCGGTCGTGTGGGACAAGGAGACCGGAGTTCCGATCTACAACGCGATCGTCTGGCAGTCGCGGCAGACGGCCGACATTTGCGAAGAGCTGAAGGGTGCGGGCTTGAGTGAGACGTTCAGAAATAAGACGGGCCTGCTGATCGACGCTTATTTCTCGGGGACGAAGGTTAAGTGGATTCTCGATCATGTGGAGGGAGCCCGCGAGAAAGCGGAACAGGGCAAGCTGCTGTTCGGCACGATCGATACGTGGCTGGTCTGGCGCTTGTCCGGACGGCGCGTGCACGTGACCGATTATTCGAACGCGTCCCGCACGCTGATGTACAACATTCACGAGCTGCGCTGGGATCCCGAGCTGCTGAAAATATTGACGGTGCCCGAGTCGATGCTGCCCGAGGTGAAGCCTTCGTCCGAGGTGTACGGGCTGACGGATACGCATCACTTCTTCGGGTGCGAGGTTCCGATTGCGGGCATTGCGGGGGACCAGCAAGCGGCGCTGTTCGGTCAGGCATGTTATGAGAAAGGGATGGCCAAAAACACGTACGGAACCGGCTGCTTCATGCTCATGAACACAGGCGACAAAGCGGTTGCGTCCGATCACGGGCTGCTGACCACGATCGCTTGGGGAATCGGCGGCAAGGTGACTTACGCGCTGGAGGGCAGCATTTTCGTCGCCGGTTCGGCCATTCAGTGGCTGCGCGACGGTCTGCGCATGTTCGCCGACGCCAAGGACAGCGAGCGCTACGCGGCCAGAGTCGAGTCGACGGAAGGCGTCTACGTCGTGCCGGCGTTCGTCGGGCTCGGAACGCCGTACTGGGACAGCGACGTTCGCGGCGCCGTATTCGGGCTGACACGCGGCACGACGAAAGAGCATTTCATCCGGGCGACGCTGGAATCGCTCGCGTATCAGACCAAGGACGTGCTGGCGGCGATGGAGGCGGATTCGGGGATCAGTCTGAAAACGCTGCGCGTAGACGGAGGAGCGGTAAAAAATGACTTCCTGATGCAGTTCCAGAGCGATGTGCTGGGAGCGGCGGTAGAGCGTCCGGTCGTGGGCGAGACGACGGCGCTCGGGGCAGCCTACTTGGCGGGATTGGCGGTCGGTTTCTGGGAAAGCACGGACGAGATCGCGCGGCAATGGAGTATCGACCGTTCGTTCGAGCCCGAGATGGACGCCGAAGAGTCGGCGCGCCGGTACGCAGGCTGGGGCAAAGCGGTGAAAGCGGCAATGGTTTTCAAATGACCGCGGACGTGGTAAAGTAGAGATAAGTAAATACATCGGGTCAGAGATAAGGAGAGACCGCTTCACGTTATGCGTAATTGAGCATAATGTGTTTGCGGTCTCTTTTTCTATACCTGGCGAAAAGAGGGATACGTCATGAAGGAACGCGCATTCGCAGGAAACGGCCGCACATCGGTCTTCGAGAGCATGCAGAAGGAAGAGTACGACTTGCTGGTGATCGGGGGAGGCATTACGGGAGCGGGAATCGCGCTGGACGCGGCAAGCCGCGGCTTGCGCACGGCGGTTGTCGAGATGCAGGATTTCGCGGCAGGTACGTCCAGCCGTTCGACGAAGCTCGTGCACGGCGGGCTGCGCTATTTGAAGCAGTTCGAGGTGAAGATGGTCGCGGAGGTCGGCAAGGAGCGCGCCATCGTATACGAGAACGGACCGCACGTGACGACTCCGGAATGGATGCTGCTGCCAATCTACAAAGGCGGCACGTTCGGATCGTTTTCCACGTCGATCGGACTTCGGGTGTACGATTATTTGGCAGGGGTCAAGCGGAGCGAGCGGCGGAAAATGCTGAAGGTCGGAGCGACGCTGCAGAAGGAGCCGCTGTTGAAAAAGAACGGCCTGCTCGGCGGCGGATACTACGTGGAGTATCGGACGGACGACGCCCGGCTGACGATCGAGGTCATGAAGCGCGCGGTGGAGTTCGGGGCGACGGCCTTGAATTACGCAAAGGTGGAGAAGCTCGTCTATGATGGAAACGGACGAGTATGCGGGGCAAGCGTGACGGATCTGCTCACGGGGGAGACCGGCGAGGTGCGAGCCAAGGCGGTCGTGAACGCGACGGGGCCGTGGGTCGACACGCTGCGGGAGATGGATCGCTCCAACCACGGCAAGAAGCTGCGGCTGTCCAAGGGCATTCATTTGGTCATCGATCAAAGTCGCTTTCCTTTGCAACAAGCCGTATACTTCGATACCGACGACAAGCGGATGGTGTTCGCCATTCCGCGCGACGGCAAGACGTACGTGGGCACGACGGATACGTTTTACGACGGGGACAAGGCGAACCCGACGATGACGGAGGCCGACCGCAAGTACGTTCTCGATGCGATCAATTTCATGTTCCCGGAGACGCGCCTTACGGAGAAGGACGTCGAGTCGAGCTGGGCGGGCATTCGGCCTCTGATCTATGAGGAAGGAAAAAATCCGTCGGAAATTTCCCGCAAGGACGAAATCTGGCAATCCGCGTCAGGCTTGATCACGATTGCCGGAGGCAAGCTGACCGGTTATCGCAAGATGGCCGAGGATACGGTCGACTTGGTCGCCCGCAGACTTCAGGGGCGCGTGCAGGCGGGAGCTTGCCGGACGAAGGGAATGGCGATCTCCGGGGGCGAAGTGGGCGGCTCTGCCAGGCTGGAAACTTACGCTTCGCGGGTTGCAGGCGAAGGAAAGGCGGCGGGCCTGTCCGCCGAGGCGAGCCTGCGGATCGCGCGCTTCTACGGCTCCAACGCGGAGCGGGTGTACCGCTATGGGGATGCTGCGGAAGCGGAACGGCTCGGTTTGCCTTTGGATCTCTACATGCGGGTGAGATATGCCGTGGAGGAAGAGATGGCCGCCAAGCCGGTCGACTTCTTCATTCGCCGCACGGGAGCTCTGTTCTTCGACATCGAGACGGTTCGGCGCTACAAAGCCGGCGTCATCGTGTTGATGCAGGAGCTGCTCGGCTGGAGCGACGAATCGGCTGCGCGCTATGCGGCGGAGCTGGACGACGCGGTTCGGGACGCGGTTGTTCCTCAGGATTTGCAGGGGGTAGGGGCGCGGTGAGCAATGTTGTCAGGTTAAGCAACTCTCCCGGAGTTGATATGCAAGCGCTCGGGATCGAGTGGCAGCCAGAGAATCGCATAGGACGATGGGGTAACGTTATTTGATTCGTCGCCGGGTGGGTGAAGTGAGGTTAACGTTATGGCGTAACTCTATTGTGTTGGGCAAAGGCGATAGGGCGGGCATAGGGAAGAGATAACGTTATGCCATCGCTCTATTGGCCGCTGTCTGAGTCCGAATCGGTCAATTAACGCTACGCAGTAACGTTATGAATGCCACCCACTCAACCCGGCAGGTCATTGTTCCTATAGGCACCAAAGGCGGCTGCCTTTCCGATGACGTCCCCCGCTCAATTGTGTATGGCGGCACCACTCATAATGAACTTCCCAATCACCGTTTTACCGTCTACATCGTATAGCGGAATTATACGATCTCCTTTTTGAAGTTTCTGTTGTGCAATGGCTTCTTCTGGATTTTTGGGCTTATCCCCATCCAGATCGGATTTGAGAACATAGCCAAGGTTTCCATCTGCGCCCCATGCTTTAATTAGATCCGGTTCATTGTCGGGAGAAACGGCAAACGCAGCCGATCCATAGGTCTGGCCGTTTTTATTTTTCGGGAAGACGGTTTGTCCTTTTTCATCTTTAGGCAGCGATTGTTCTAGAGCGGGATGTTCGCTTTCGGCCGATGCATTGTTAAAAACAACAGATCCGACGGTAGCGCCCACGGCCAAAATAAGAGATAGAATTATAACTTGCAAACGACTTAAGTATAATCGCATAATGTTACCCTCCTGATTTGAAATAATTTGGAATTATGCCTATGTATTAACTAACGTTTTTCGCCTGAAAATGTTGCTATTTTTTTCTTGAGCACACATCGGCCCGAAAAAAGATGCATGCCTTCCCAAGCGCAGCAGCGACAGAGGAAGATACATGCATCTTTTGTCGTTACACCTATAAAGCTGCGAGCCGCAGGACGTCCTCCCGGAATTGTTCGGCGATCCGTTCCAGAGCTGCGGAGTCCGCGGCTTCGGCATACCACCCTTCCAGCCGATCCTGCAGAGCTCGGGCTTCCGCCAGCAGTCCGATCGAGCGCTTCATGTCGGCGGAGTATTGCTGCTTGATCGGAGCGAGCTCTTCGGCATAGGTTTCGTCCGTTCCCGGAGTGATGCAGCGTTCGTACATGTCGACGATCTCGTCGGAAGGCCGGTCGGGAAAATATTCAGTTGATGATTTCTGCTGAAGGGAAGGCAAGCTCCTGGTTAAAAAGGAGCTTGCCTATTTTTGGAATCTTTTTTCGGGTGAAGGATATACTTTGGATAGTCGGACGGAGAGGGATGTGGTAAAATTGACTCAAGAGAGCAAGAAAGGCGGGGTATACATGGCGACTACAACGATTGGGAAATGGGGAAACAGCATGGGTGTCCGCATTCCTCAGGAGATCTTGGAGCACGCTAATCTGGCGCTGGGTTCGAAAGTGGAAGTTCACCTGGTCCCCGAGCAAGGCATTCTATTAAAATCGGCCGAGAAGAATAAGCGTAAATCTAACCGGGAACTGCGCAAGCTGTATCTGGCAAGACGCGGAAAAAACACGCCGCAAATGTCCCAAGGCGAACTGATTGACGATTCCGTAGGGGATGAGTTTTGAGAAATGACGATTATAGGGAACGTAGAACGAGGCAGTATTGTATGGTGCCAGCTTCACCCCACAAAAGGACATGAGCAAAACGGCTACCGTGCCTCAATCGTAATATCGGACGGATTCATTGATCCTTCATTGAACAAAATGGCGCTCACCGTTCCGGTCACGACGCAAGCGATGGGGCATAGCTTTGAAATCCCTGTCCCTCCGGGAATCAGAACACCCAATTCGATATTACTGCCTCCAAACCTCCACTTTATGGAGCTGGAAGGTGTAGTTCTGATTAACAATATAAGATCGATTGATCTTGACGCAAGAAATGCGGTTGTTATCGGCAGGGTCGATCCGTACTCCGTTTTTTTTGAAGAGATTATCGATAATGTTATGGGAATCGTCGCTTACCCTGAAGATGACGAGGAGTCCGAAAACTAAACTATCCCTACACCGACCCCCAAAAAAGATGCATGCCTTCCAAGCGCAGCAGCGACAGAGGAAGATACATGCATCTTTTATCGTTACACCTGTAAAGCTGCGAGCCGCAGGACATCCTCCCGGAATTGTTCGGCGATCCGTTCCAGCGCTGCGGAGTCCGCTGCCTCGGCATACAGCCCTTCCAGCCGATCCTGGAGGACGCGGGCTTCCGCCAGCAGTCCGATCGAGCGCTTCATGTCGGCGGAGTATTGCTGCTTGATCGGAGCGAGCTCTTCGGCATAGGTTTCGTCCGTTCCCGGAGCGATGCAGCGTTCGTACATGTCGACGATCTCGTCGGAAGGCCGGTCGGGAAAATATTCGTGCGGAGCGGTGCTGTCGAAGATCGCGAAGCCGACCTCCCGCACGACAACCATGTCGAGGCTGTTCGGATCGAAGCCGCAATGGTAGACCTCGGCGTCGAAGCCCCGTTCGGCGGCCGCGGCGGCCAGCCTCTTCAGCATCGTCGACTTGCCCGAGCCGGGGCGCCCCTTCAGCAAATACCGCTTCAGCCCGTCCGTCAGGCCGGGTACGAAGTCAACCGCCCCCTGCGGAGTCGCCGCGCCCAGGAAGCGGTGAATTTCCTGAGCCGTCCCTTCCTGCTTCCGGTCTCCGAACAGCCGAGAGATCGATTCGACGGTCAACTCGTCTGCCGCCTGGAAATCCATATTGCCGATATAGATTTTCTCCCAATCGTCATGAACGCGAAGCGCTTCGGCGAATCCGGCATAAGCTTCCTCGTACTTGCCCGATATGTCGCGTTCCAAGCTTGCGATTTCGGCCGCGCGCGCTTCGAGAGCCGACTTATCGCACGCTTCTGCCAAGTCGACTTCCAGTATCGTCGCTCCTTCCACCTTCGGTACGAAGGCGTTCGGAGTCGTGCCGTCGATAACCCCGAGCTTCAGTCCGGGAACGATCAGTCCGTCAAGCGCATCCGGATCGGAGGCGCAGGAGATACGCCACGCTTCATGTCCGGCCTCTGCAAGTCTGTCGCCGATCGAACGAAGGCTGCAGGCTTTCCCCAATCCAGCGCCTCCCCGCAGCACGTAAAGCCGCTCCAATCCTTGCAAGGAGGAATGAAGCAGGCTCGTGTAGCCCTTCGCCGTGTTGCCGCCCGTATAAAAGTCGTAAATGTTGCCGCTCATCTTCGTCACACCTTCCTAGGCTGATGTCATGGCCTATATCCATCGTATTTCGTCGCCCTTGATTTGGTGCGGCTGAACGCGGGCGACCATCAAGCCTGGAGTTATTTGGCGAACCGCCGGACGTACCGTCGGTGCTCTCAGGATCATTTGGCGGAGTAAAGCGAATACGCCATGCAGGAATCATGTCGGAGTATAGCTCACACGCCATACAGGGTCATCCGTCAAACGTATCGTACACGTCCTGCAAGGAAAACTTGGCAAGCGCCATCGTCTCGTCGGCCGCTCCGTAGTACATGCGGATCGTGTCTCCGTCCAGCAGAGCGCCGCAGGAGAACACGACCTTGCCGAAGAAGCCGTTGACCTCGTATTCGGCTTCCGGCTCCAGAATCGGGCGCGAGGAGCGAGCCAGCACCTTGCCCGGATCGTTCGCATCGAGCAGCACCGCTCCCATGCAGTAGCGGTGGGCCGCGTCCGCTCCGTGATAGAGGACGAGCCATCCCCGGTCCGTGCGAATCGGGACCGCTCCGCCGCCGATCCTCGCGCCGTCCCAGCGTCCGGGCCGGAGTCCGAGCAGATGACGATGATTGCCCCAATGAACGAGATCGGGCGATTCGGAGATCCACATCTCCGGTTCGCCGAAAGAATGCGGAACCGGGCGGTGGAGCGCGAACCAGCGCCCTCCGACGGGTTCGGGAAACAGGGCGGCGTCTTTATTTTCGGGGGACAGCATCAGGCCAAGGCGTTCGACGCCGCGAAAGTCGGCCGTTCTCGCCAAGCCGACCGCCACACCGCTGGAAGATACCGCGCTATAGGCGATGTAGAAGCCGTCCGGCAGCGGGGTAATCCGCGGATCTTCGATGCCCCAGGCTTCCGAAGCGTTTTCGGGATACAGGAAGGGATGCGCGTCGACGGAGAAGCGCACGCCGTCCCGGCTTCGGGCGACGCGCAGATGAGACATCGAGGTGAGCCGAACGACCCGCGAGCCTTCCCGGATCACGCGGCTGTCCGAGAAGTCGTAGCGCGGATCGTCCGCGGAGAAGCGCTCTACGATGACCGTTCCTCGGTTCTCGTCAAGCAGCGGGACGCGAATTTCTATTTCATTTTCTCCGACTGGCGCTTCCGCCACTCTCAACAGCAAAATCGTTTCTTCCCCATAGACGGCGACTCCCGCGTTAAAAACGCCCATCACCCGGAAGTCGGGTATGGACGGCGGTACGTCCGCGGGCCGGAGAATTGGATTGTCGGGGTGTCTGGCGATCGGCAAACGGGACCAACTCCTCTTTCTCGTAGAATATGCAGCCTCGGAGCGGGAAATACGGATTGGCGCTTCCTCATTGCGGAGCGAAAAAAGAAGGATAGACCGGACGACGCGGCGAAAAGGAAACAGTACGGAAATCGAGTCCATTACAACGGAAGTGAAGCGGATGATCATCTGGATTAACGGCGCCTTCGGCGCAGGCAAGACGCAGACCGCCTATGAGCTGCACAGAAGATTGCCGGACTCCTTCGTCTATGATCCGGAGAATGCCGGTTATTTTATTCGCAAGAACGTTCCCAAGCGGATCGCGCTGGGCGATTTTCAAGACTATCCGATGTGGCGGGACACGAACTACGCGATGCTTAAGCATCTGGACAGCGAATACGACGGCGTCGTGATTGCGCCGATGACGCTCGTCCATCCGGGATACTTCGACGAGATCGTCGGACGGCTGAGGGAGGATGGGGTGTCGGTGCGCCATTTCGCGCTGTGCGCGGGGAAGGAGACGCTGCTGAAGCGGCTGAGGGGCCGGGGAGAGGGAAGCGAATCATGGGCGGCCGCGCAGATCGACCGGTGCGTGGCGGCGCTCTCCGACGAGAAGTTCGCCTATCATCTCGACACCGAGGGGCATTCGGTCGCGGACAACGCGGAGCGAATCGCCGAGCTGGCGGGACTGGCGCTGCAGCCGGACGAACGAAGCCGCATGCGCAAGGCGTACGACCGCATCCGAACACAGATTCGGCATATCCGCTTCTGACTCGGGGATCGCCCAACCCGCCTATTCGCGTCGCAAAACATGAAGCCCGATCGGGTTTCATGTTTTTTTCATTCATTGTGCCGATTATAAAAGGATTTTGAAGCAAAATGTTGAAACTTGACATAGCAGTCAATTATTCTTCCTATGCAAAGAAGGCAGGGAGCATCATGGTTCAGGAGTACCGGATCGGCGTCATCGCGCCGTATCTGGACGGCGAATATTACGGCAGGCTGCTGCCTTACATTCAAGAGGCCGTTCGGGAGAGACGTTCCCGTCTGTTCGCCGTGCAGGTCGCGGACGACTATTTGGGCATCGATTCGTTGGAGGAACCGATCGCCTCAGGGCTTATCGACGCCTGGATCGCCATTCTGCCCTCCGCGAGCGAGACGGTTCTCGAAACGTTGGAAAACAGCGGCAAGCCTTTCGTCTGCATCGGCTTTCCTTCGCCCGTTCCTTCGGGCCACTCCGTGCTGGTCGAAAATCGTTCGGGCATGAGAGCGGCAGTGAGGCACCTGATCGATCATGGACATACGCGAATCGCGTTTATCGGCAATCGGGCGCAGTACGATCTGTACGAGCGTTACCAGGGGTATCTGGAGGCGCTGGCCGAGAGGGGGCTTCCGCTCGACGAACGGCTCGTCGTCGACACCGAAGACAACCTCATGAACGCCGGAGAGAAAGCGATGCTGGAGCTGCTGGACCGGGGCGCCGAGTTTACGGCGGTCGCCGCGGGCACGGACTTCAACGCGCTCGGCGCCACCGATTGCCTGCAGATGCGTGGACTCGGAGTTCCGCAAGACTGCGCGGTGACGGGGTTCGACGATATCTATCAGGCGGCGGTCAACTACCCGTCGCTCACGACCGTTCGCCAGCCCCTTGAACGGATGGCCGGAGAAGCGGTGAGAATCGCCGTCGAGCTGCTGGAAGGGCGTTCGCAATCGGAGGAGGCCACGTTCGTGCCGGCCGAGCTGGTCGTCCGGTCTTCCTGCTCCTGTTCGGAGAGGTCGCAGTTCCGGACGGCGGACGAATTCGACCGCTACTTGATCAGCCTGTCGCAGCTGCGCCGTTCGTTCCATACGATCACGAACAACAATTACCGGATGACAAGAGGGCTCATCAACGCGACGCGGGACGAGAGAGTCGACTTCTCCAAGCTGTTCTGGAATCTCGCGCATTGGGGCTGCCTGGCTCTGTGGGAGACGGACGAGAGCGGCAACCGGCGCCTGGTCGTGCGCCAGACGTTCAGCAAGAGGGGCGACCCTGTGCCTCCCGACGGCTCGGCGTATCCGTTCGAGCATTTTCCTCCGCTTGAGACGCTGCCTCCGGGAACGCTGCCCGGGGGAGGGGACGTCGTCGTGCTTCACCCGGTCAAGTCGGAGATGAAAAACTGGGGCTACATCGCGCTGGCCGGACCGCTGGACCCGAACTCCAATTTCATCGCGAACGATCTGTTCCGGCATAGCTTCACGATTCTGGCCGTCGCGTTGGAGCGGGAGCTGCTGTTCAACCGCGTCCGTGCGATCGCGGAGAAGCTGGAGATCGTCTCGAACGTCACGAACGACGGAATTTGGGACTGGGATCTGAGCACGGGCAAGATCGATTGGAACATCCGCGCGCACAAAATATTAAGTCCGTCCGCCGCCAAGCTGACGAGCGACCCCCGCTCCTTCTTGAAGCTGCTGCATCCGGAGGACCGCCGGGCAATGTGGCGGGCGCTCGAACGCGTCCGTTCCAAGGCTGACCGGCAGCCGATCCAGATCGAGCTGCGAATCGGCGGAATGGCGGAAGGCGATCGGCAGATCTGGGTGCATCTCGCGGGCGATCTCGTTCGCGGAGCTTCGGGCCGCGGAGACCGTGTCATCGGTTCGATTACCGATATTACCGAGAAGAAGTTCAACGAAGCGAAGATCACGCAGCTGGCTTATTGGGATTCCTTGACGGGATTGCCTAACCGCATGCGGTTCAAGGAACTGCTCCAGGAGGCCATGGAGGAGCGGGTCAAGGACGGCAAGAAGCTGGCCGTCATGATGATCGATCTCGACCGGTTCAAGATCGTCAACGATACGCTCGGTCATCAGACGGGCGATCTGCTGCTCCAGTTGGCCTCTGCCAAGTTGCAGGAATGCGTCGGGCCTCAGGGGATCGTCGCACGATTCGCCGGCGACGAATTCATCGCGCTGCTGTCCAGGATCGAAGGGGCCGAGGAGATCAACCGCATTGCCGACCGGATGCTGCTGATGCTGACCAAGCCGTTCGTGCTGGAAGGGCAGGAGTTTTATTTGTCCGCGAGCCTGGGGGCGTGCATGTATCCTTGCGACGCGCAGGACGTCGACTCGCTCATCCGATTCTCCGATTTGGCGATGTACTATTCGAAGGAAAACGGCGGCAACCGGCTCAAGGTCTATACGCCGGCATTAAGCTCGAAAAGAGTTGAGAGGTTCAATATGGAAACGGGTCTCAGACACGCGTTGGAACGGGGAGAGCTGGCGCTGAATTTTCAACCGCAAGTGTCTCTCGTATCGGGTAAAGTGTACGGAGCGGAGACGCTCATCCGCTGGAGCTCGTCCGACGGAAAAACGATACAGCCGGGCGAGTTCATTCCGCTGGCGGAGGAGACGGGGCTGATCATCCCGATCGGCCAGTGGGTGCTGGAGCAAGCCTGCCGGGCGTGCAAAAGCTGGATTCACGCGGGCATGCCTTCGCTCGTCATCTCCGTCAACATCTCGGCTCTCCAGTTCCAGCAGGAGGATTTTCCGGACATCGTCCGCAAGGTGCTGAAGGACACGGGCATCCAGCCGTATAATCTGTGCCTGGAGATTACCGAGCATACGGCCGTCCAGAATATGGAGCACAGCATCCGAATGCTCGGCCAACTGGTGGAGATCGGGGTCAAAATCGCGATCGACGACTTCGGCATGGGCCAGTCGTCCCTCTACTGGCTGAAGAAGCTGCCCCTGCACATCGTCAAAATCGATCCGTCGTTCATCCGCAATCTGACGAAGGATTCGGACGACGCCGCCATCGCCAAAGCGGTTATCGAAATGTCGCACGGGCTTGGACTGTCCGTTACGGCGGAGGGCGTCGAGACGGAGGATCAGCTCAAGCGGCTTCAGCAGCTCCAGTGCGACCGCATCCAGGGCTTCTTCACCGGTCGCCCGATGACGTCCGATCAGTTCATTGCGTATTTCCTCGAAATTGTCAACTGGTAAGCCGAGGTGCGGCTGCGCGCTTCACCCCTCGTAGAGCGCGGCCGCGGCCAAGCATTCCTCCCGCACGGCGGCGCGAAGCTCGTCCGGAGCCAGCGCCTCCGCGTCGCGGCCGTATTTCATCACGATGTCGCGCGCGGACTCCAGCGTGTTGAACTCGACGAACGCCTCCATCTTCTCTTCCCCTCGTACTTCCTCGCATGAGACCGTCTTCACGTATCTTTCGCCCGCGAACGTTTCCCATCTTGCCGCAGCCACGCGAACCCGAGCGGGATAGCGGGGCAGATTGGATTTGAATCGTTCCATCGACTGCTCCCAATAGGCGGCCAGATCGAAGCCCTCCGGCCGGACGAAGGTTTCGTCCAGCATCTCGGCGCCGTGCAGGCGGGACAGCCGGAAAGTGCGGAGGGAATCCTCTTCCGCGCTTTCCTCCATGGCGACCGCGTACCAGACGCTCGTCTTGGCGACCAAGCCCAGAGGCAATACGGTTCGCTCCGTTATCTCGTCCGCAACCCGCCCGCGATAGCGGATGCGAAGCTTGCGCTGCTCCCAGACCGCCTCCTGGACGGTCTGCAGATGCGCGGAGCGCGCGGGAGCGGAGTGCCAGCCCGCGCCGTCGATATGGATGCGTTCCCGCACGTATTCCGCGTCCCGGCGCGCCGGTTCGGGCAGGGCGGACAGCAGCTTGCGCAGCGCGGTCCCCGACGGCTCGTTCAGCCCCAGATCGGCGACAACGCTGGAGGAATGGAGCAGCAGCAAGGAACGGATCTCGTCTACCGTCATGGCCGTAATCCGGTTGCGGTAGCCTTCCGACAGCTTCCAGCCTCCCGCTGCTCCCCTCTCCGCGTAGACGGGAATGCCGGCCGCCGCCAACGCCTCCATATCGCGATGGACGGTCCGTTCGGAAACTTCAAGCTCGCCGGCGAGCTCCTTGGACGTCATTTGCCCTCGTGCTTGCAGAAGGGAAAGCAGGGTCAGCAGTCGATCGGCTCTCATGCGTCGTTCCTCCGTTTGTTTCGGTTATGCTCAGTATATCCGATTTATATGACAGCAGGTGTCATATATCAAGGCTAATCTGAGGAGGAAGGATCGAATTAAAGGAGGAAAAGAGAGTATGAAACCATTGGCGGGAAAAGTAGCAGTTGTCGCGGGTGCGACGCGGGGAGCGGGCAGGGCGATCGCAATTGCGCTCGGAGAGGCCGGGGCGACCGTGTACGCGACGGGAAGAAGCGTCAGGGGAGCGCCCTCCGATCTGGCGAGGCCGGAGACGATCGAGGAGACGGCAGAGCTTATAACCGCCCGAGGCGGGCAAGGCATCCCCGTGCGGGTGGACCATACGGAACCCGAGCAGGTGAAGGCTCTGTTCGAACGAATCGGAGGCGAGCAAGGGGGCAGGCTCGATATCATCGTTAATGACGTCTGGGGCGGCGAGAAGCTGACGGAGTGGGGCACGCTTTATTGGGAGGGATCTCTGGACAAGGCGCTGCTCATGCAGCGCAGAGCCGTGCACTCCCATATGATTACGAGTTATTATGGCGCTCCGTTGCTGGTTCAGAGGGGCGAAGGGCTGATCGTGGAAGTGACGGACGGATACGATTACCGCTATCGGGGCAACTTGCCGTACAGCCTGGCGAAAGTGTCGGTCATTCATCTCGCGGAGGCGCAAGCGGCGGAGCTGCGGCCGCACGGCGTGGCGGCCGTTGCCGTCACGCCGGGATTTCTGCGATCCGAGGAGATGCTGGATTATTTCGGCGTCACCGAGGCGAATTGGCGCGACGGAGCGCAGAAGGAGCCGCATTTCCTTCAGTCGGAGACGCCGTTCTTCCTTGCGAGAGGACTGGCCGCGCTCGCCGCCGAGCCGGATCTGCTGAGCAAGTCGGGCAAGGCGTACACTTCCTGGGGATTGTCGGACGACTACGGAATCGAAGACGTCGACGGGAGGCGCCCTCATTGGGGCAACTATGCCGCGGAGCAAGGGCTGTGACGAACGCGCAGGTCACTCCGGATGGTTGCCGGTGTCGCTCCCGATCTGATAGGGCGTCGTGATGCCTTCGTACATGAGATGCATCGACATGCCTACCGAAGCGTGAACCAGGTTATGGCAATGGTCCATCCATAAGCCGGGGTTGTCGGCGACGAAGGCGACCTCGTAGATTTCGCCCGGCTGGACGTCCAGCGTGTCGGAATACCAGGGACTGCCGGTGGACGGTTCGCCGTTGCGGGAGAGGACGAGCATATGGTGGCCGTGCAGGTGCATTGGATGATCGACGGCGCCGCGGTTGCTGATCGTCGTCTTGACGAGATCGCCTTCCTGCACCATGAACATCGGCGTGTTCGGGAACACTTCGCCGTTGATTGTATACAAGGACCCGAATTCCCCGTTGTAGAAAGCCAGCTTGTTGTCGAGAATCATCTCGAATTCGCGGTCGAAGTCGCTGTCGGCCTGTATGGCGGCAGCGGCGGGCGTGCCGTAATCGATCGGATTAAACGCGGTCGTCTCCGGGAGATCCGGCACGCTGCCCGTGCCGTCCCGGCTCAGAAGCACGCCCAGCTTGCCGGAACGGCCGACGCTCAGGAAGACGGGCGCGTCGGGCATCAAGAACGTCAAATCCATGCGGCCGCCCGTCGTCAGCTCGATCCGCACGTTCTCCAACTCCTGCGGACCGTTCAGATCGGTGCCGTCTATGGCGGCGACGCGGAACGGCGTCCCCGTCAAGGTGTAATCCTGCCGGACCCAATCCTCGGTATTGATCAGACGAAGGCGCACCGGCGTTCCCGGAACGACCTTCTTGCGCTGGATGCCGCTGCGATCGCCGATCGCCATTCCGACGCCTTTCCAGACGTGCGTCATAATGGTCAGGTCTTCTTCCTCCGCTCCGATTCCTTCGGCGGCCTCGGGCTCGACGACCAGGCTGCCGAACAACCCCTTCTTCACCGCTTCCTGGGAATGCTGGTGAGAATGATACCAGAACGTGCCCGTCTGCTCGGCGACGAATCGGTAGACATGTTGTTCGCCGGGCATGACGGCTTCCTGCGTCGCTCCGGCTACTCCGTCTTCCGCGTTCGGAACGTCGAGTCCATGCCAATGGATCGTCGCCCCTTCCTCAATGTCGCGGTTGATCAGCGTAACCTCCACAAGCTCTCCCTGCTTCATTCGGAGCTCGGGGCCTGGCACTTGGCCGTTGAAGGTCCAGGCTTCGAACGGCTCTCCCGGACTCAGCTCGATCGTCTTCTTCTCCGCCGTCAACGTGATCTTCCGATCCGGCTCCCGGTCCCTCGGACCGGTCAGCATAGCCAGCGACAGATCGGTGCGGGGATCGTGGACGAGCACCGTTCCTCCTCCGAAGTCCATCGGACCGTCAGCCATGCTCATTGCGGCCGGCAGCCGGCTGCTCCGGCTGCCGACGATGAAGATCAAGGCGGCGACGCCGATCACGACGCAGGAGATGCCGGCGGCGCGCAGCCATCTTCCGCGCGGCAGCGTCGGAGCGGGAGCGTTCGCATCGCCGACTCTGCCGTACTTTCGTTCCTGAGCGTAACCCAGAGCAGCGACGGCTGCCGCGGCCAGCAAGATCGGAACGAGCACGGGGCCGAGCCGGAAAGGCACGGGAGTCACCAGCAAGAAATAGAAGATGGTCGCGGCGCCGATCGTCGACATTCGGTAAGGCAGAATGACCAGCGGCTGGGCGGCCTGCTTGCGGATTTCCACGGGCAGCGGAGCCGCGGACACGTTGCGCGTCGCTTTCCAGAGCTTCGTCAGGCGCGGTACGGCAAGCACCCATACGGACAGCACGGGAACGAGCGCAAGGGGGAGATGAAGCAGCACCCGGTCTTCCCAGAAGACGGGGGCCATCGTCGCGGCCATCGCCAGGGTAGCGGCGACGAGTCCGATCGCGGGCAGCGTCAGGTAGACGGCCCAGACGATTTGCTTGCGGGTTTTGCGGTGCAGTCTTTCGGTCGATCCGCCGTAGAGCAGCTTGGAAGCTTTGCTGCCGGCGATCCAGGATAGAATAAGCAAGAAGAAAACGCAGGCGTATATGATGCTGGTAAGAATAGTAAACAAGAGATGAGCCTCCTCGTCAGTCGGTTCCGTACGGGATTGGTTACTGATTCTATCCTACCTTCCCCGAGCTTCCCGGGTAACCGTCCGGGGTTTGGAATGCGTCCCCGACTTAAGTTGGAGCAGGTTCTCCGTCTTGCAACGGGTTACAAGGCTTCCGCAAAGCGAATAAAGGCGCACCGCTTCACCCGAAGGGGATGCGGTGCGCCTGTTGGCGATCAGCCGGCAGATCGGAGACCGGTTACCGAGGAGCTTCCTCGATCGTAATGTTTCCGCTGTCGGTTCTGACTTTGATGGTATCGTTCGTCTGGCGTCTGGATTCTGGCGCGCGCACTCTGCCGGAGTCCGCCTTCAGGTCGTACACGCCAGCGAAGTCCGCCGGGACGCGAACGTACGCATTGCCGGAATCGACGGAAATGCTCGTATCGGAGCTGTCCAGCTTATACAGCTTAACGTTGCCGGAATCGGCCGAGAGCTTGGCCTTGCCGGTCATGTTCTCGATCGTAATGTTGCCGGAGTCGATGGAAGCGGTCAAGTTCGCGGTAACACGCTCCGCCTTGACGTTGCCGGAATCGACGTCGATCTCAAGCGTATCGCTGGCGAATTCTCCGAGAGACATGTTGCCGGAATCGGAATCCAGCACCGCGCTCGAGATTCGCAAGAGCGAGGCGTTCTTCAATTCCAGGTTGCCGGAGTCGAGCTTGAGCTTCAACTTGTCGAGAAGCGCATCGTCCGTCACCGAGACGACGAATTGTTCCGTAGGACTATCGAAGTTAAAACCGAATAAGTTCATGTATCTGCGGGGCAAGCGGATAAGCTCCAGATCCAGCTTGCTGCCGGAAATTTCCGCCGCCTGGATTGTCTCGATCATTTGTTCCGTTCCGCGACCCTTCAGATGGATGGAGTTGACGCCGTCGGAGCTTTTGACGAACGTCATGCTGACGTTGTATTCGCTCTTGATGCTCAGATTGCGAAGCTCTTCCGCCGAGAAAGTCCATTTTTTCTCGAAATCCCGCATGTCTTTGTCGACCGTATTCCAGTTATGGTTCAGTGCGCCCGCGATCCCGATCACGATCAGACAGAACGCCGTAAAGTACCAAAATTTTCTCATCGCTGATTTCTTCCTTTCAACGTCTTGTAATTCCATCCCGCGTAGGCTTTCGTCGCGCGGAACAGCCCCTTGCTGAACAGGAGGGACAGGTCGGCCAGAATCATTCCGATGCCCGTCATCCCCAGCGACATCATCAGCTTGGCGTTCGTGAATTCCCCGTACAGCGACGTCTCGACGGCCAGTGCCAGCGGAGCCAGCAGAGTGATGAGCGCGGCGATGCAGACGGAGACGAACGCGGAAAATAATGCGGCGAATACCGGGATCGCAAGAGTCAGATTAAGAAAGAGCAGCAGAATCCCCACCCCGATGAAACGCGGAACGTCGCGATTGGGTTCGTGCGGACGTTTCGGCGCGGGAGCGGTCCAAGTCTGAGGCGGAGGAGGAACCCGGTCGGAAAAAGGGGCGCTGCCGTAAGGAACGTTGCCGTAAGGAGAACCGGCGTAAGATTGCTCGAATCGGGGTTCGGCGGGCTGCGCGGGATAGCCCAGCTCCGCGACGATTTCCTCTTCCGTCTTCCCTTGCTCCAGGCCGATTCTGAAACATTCCTCGCAGCGGACGAGCAGTTCGTTTCTCTCGTGCTCCGGCAATGGCGCAAGATCCGCGCTCATTTTATCCATAAACTCCATTTTATTCATGGCAAAGACTTCCTTTCAATGAACTGTTCCCATCATAGCTTATCGTTCGCCCGGCTGTCATCAGACGCGAGGTGGCGATCGACCTCGACCTAAGTTGGGGAAGCGGAATTCCAGGGAAGAACATCCGTAGGTCCATACTCCCATTTCACCCATAATCCGCCATTCAATTGACCGGTGTATGGTACAATATGTAAATCAGAAACGGGAGGGGGCCAGTCCGGGCAAGTTCCGACGTTGAATTCGGATATACCATTCATAGAAGGAAGTGTGGAAATGCAATACGGGAAAAAGGTGGCGGCGGCGCTGTGCGGAGCGCTGGTCGTCGGAGTTGCGGCGGGTTGCACCGGGGGCGGGAACGAAACGACGAACCAAGAGAAAACGGCGATCAAGGTGATGCATTACAACGAGAGCAGCTTCTATCAGCAGTATGGCATGCTGTTTTCCGCGCTGTATCCGGATATCGAGATCGAGGTGATCCCGACGTCGACGGTCGTTTATGAGGAAGGCAAGGATATGCAGAAGGCGATGGAAGACTTCATCGCCGAACAGAAGCCGGACGTGCTGATGATCGGGGGAACCGATTACGCGCGCATGGCGAGCGAAGGCAAGCTGTACAACCTGGAAACGTTCATCCAGAAGGACAAATTCGATCTGGAGGGAATCGCGCCGGGCATTCTCGATTACATCAAGCAGCAGAGCGACGGCATTCTTTACGGACTCGCTCCGGATTTTCACAGCCAAGCGCTGTTCTATAATAAGGACATGTTCGAGAAGTACGGGGTCACGCCTCCTACGGATCGCATGAGCTGGGAAGAAGTGCTGCAGCTGGCGGCCAGATTTCCGACGGACGGCAGCGGGGACGACCGCGTCTACGGGTTGAAGGTGGGCTATCAGATGGAGCTCCACCAAATGGCGATGATGATCGGTTCTATGAAGGGGCTGAACTATGTCAACCCGACGACGATGCAGCTGACGATCAATTCGGATTCCTGGAAGAAGACGTTCGAAACGGCGAATAAGGCAATCGAATCGGGCTCCCTATACGTCGAAGATCCGAACGGCGGCGGATTTTCCGGCTCTTATGAAGATTATCTGTTAAGAGATGCGTTCATCGGAGAGAAAGTTGCGATGGCGATCGAAAGCAATTATGTGATCGAGCAGATCAAGGAAGCGAAAACAAGGCTGAAGGACAAAGGCGTGAAGAACTGGGACATCGTGACGGTGCCCGTAGATCCGCAAACTCCGGACGAGAGCACGGCGATGTCGGTGGGGCAAATCTTCGCGATCGCCGCCAATTCGGCCAATGCGGAAGGCGCTTGGAAGTTTCTGAGCTACATCAACGGCGACGAGTTCGCGCGCGTGACGTCCAAGCTTCGCAACGGAAGCTTCCCGTCTCGGATGAAATACATCGAGAGCGAGCAGGGGCTCAACATGGCGGCGTTCTACAGCTTAAAGCCGCGCACCAACGACATGTATAAGGATTTCGACAAGCTGCCGCGCGAATTCTACATGAAGTTCGACGCGCTGACGCAGGAGGAACTCCAAGCCGTGAAGGACGGCAGAGCGACGATCGCGGAAGCGCTGGACAATCTTCAGGCCAAAGGCCAGAAGCTGCTGACGGAGGAGAGCGAGAAGGCCGCGACGGCCGAGCCGAGTCCGGCCGGGGCTTCCGCTTCGGGAGAGTCGATCACGATCGTCACCGAGGGAGCGGCTTCGGAGGTTACGGCGGAATAAGCTTCGCCGCCCATTTTTGTCCAACTTGTGAATTTCGCCTTTAATTCGTCACATCTTTGTGATAGAATATTCACATATAGCGCTTTCACAAGGAGGTTGGACCCTCATGAAGAATAGAGAGATGTCCCGTATGTTGAAATGGGTGGCAATGGTCGTTATCGCGGTGGGCGTCGTCTGCTGCGTGCTGAATATCGCGCAGTTCAACGATCAGAACCTCGGCCTGATGATCGGCCTCGGATTCCTGATCGGCGGCGCGCAGATCATGCTGTTCGGCGTAATCGCTCCGCTGATGCAGAAGAACCAGGAAGCTCCGGCATCTTCGGCCCCCGCGACGGAAGAGCCTGTGTAAGTAGTTGGCAGATCAGGAAGCCCGTTAGGAACTATTCGTTCCTAACGGGCTTTTTTTGGTACAAGAAAACCCCCAGTTCGACTGGGTGGGCGATGTTCTAAAGAATCGGTTATCGTCTCGCGATTGGCGCTCAAATGGAGGGCGATGTTCTAAGAAATCGATTATCGTCTCGCGATTGGCGCTCGAATGGAAGGCGATGTTCTAAAAAATCGGTTATCGTCTCGCGATTGGCGCCTAAATGGAGGTTGATGTTCTAAAAAATCGATTATCGTCTCGGGATTGGTGCTCAAATGGAGCGCGATGTTCTAAGAAATCGATTATCGTCTCGCGATTGGCGCCTAAATGGGAGGGCGATGTTCAAAAAAATCGATTATCGTCTCCCCGCCCTTTGCTGTCCGCTTCGTTCTTCCTCCGCTTCGTCTCTCCATTTTTCGCCATGGTACAGGCATCCATGTGCCAAAATTCACATTGTGTCAAAGAGGTGAACAATCTATTGCGAATTTTCAACGTTTCGTTGTCGCCTTTGTTAACTGTGAGGAAAGTCGCTGAGCTTTCTGATATGTTGAGGTCAGCGACGAAGAAATCGTCCGTTGCAACGAAATGAAGCGGTAGCAGCAAGAGGATGGGGGAGATGGAAATGTTGAAAGGGCTGCGGAGGCTGACGGTCGCGCTGTCGCTCGCCGCGACGGCAGTCTTGCTCGGCGGGTGCGCCGATAAGGTGGTCGTGCTGAATCCGAAAGGCGAGATCGGCCAGCATCAATTGGACTTGATTATTTTGTCTACGGTGCTCTGTCTGATCGTTATCGTGCCGGTGCTGATCTTGACGTTCTACTTGGCTTGGAAGTATCGTCACAAGCCGAACGGGAAGGCGAAATACGACCCGACCTGGGAACACAGCACGAAGCTGGAAGTGATCTGGTGGGGGATACCGATCATCATCATCGCCATCCTCGGAACGATTACCGTTAAATATACGCATATGCTGGAACCGTCCAGGCCGCTCGAGCACGAAGCGAAGCCGGTCGTGATCCAAGTAACCTCGCTCGATTGGAAATGGTTGTTCATGTATCCGGAGCAGGGCATCGCGTCGGTGAATTACCTCGAATTTCCCGAGAACGTGCCGGTCCGCTTCGAGCTGACCTCGGACGCGCCGATGAACTCTTTCTGGATTCCGCAGCTTGGCGGTCAGATCTATACAATGTCCGGAATGGCGATGAAGCTCCATCTGATTGCGGACGAACCGGGCTCGTACATGGGAATGGGCGCCAACTTCAGCGGCAGGGACTTCGGCAAGATGAATTTCACGGCGAAGGCGACTTCGCAGGAGGAGTTCGAGGCTTGGATCGAGCAAGTGAAGCAATCGTCCCCTGAGCTGACGACGGACGGGTACGTTCAGTTGGCGAAGCCGGGCGTGTCGGATGTGCAAACCTTCTCTTCGATTCCGGAAGGCTTGTTCGAGAAGATCGTAACCAAGTACAGCAGTTCGCACAATCATGGATCGGACTCGGCCAAGAATGACTGAACCGACAAGCTATGAATCAAGGGAAAGAAGGTGCCGACATGTGGGATAATATAAAGGAGTTCGCCTCCGAGTTTTTCGTCACGGGCGATCCGCTGATCTACGGCGCGGACGTCGCCATCGTGCTCACGATGATCGCGATCGTGACGGCTCTCACGTATTTCAAAAAATGGACGTGGCTGTGGAAGGAATGGCTGACGACCGTCGATCATAAGAGAATCGGAATCATGTACGTCATCGCGGCGCTGCTCATGCTGTTCCGCGGGGGCGTCGACGCGCTGCTGATGCGCACGCAGCTCGCGATGCCGGAGCTGGAGTTCTTGAACGCGGAGCACTATAACGCGATCTTCACGACCCATGGGGTCATCATGATTCTGTTCATGGCGATGCCGCTCATGTTCGGGTTGTTCAACCTCGTCGTCCCGCTGCAGATCGGGGCGAGAGACGTGGCGTATCCGTTCCTGAACTCGCTGAGCTTCTGGCTGTTCTTCTTCGGCGCGATGCTGTTCAACCTGTCGTTCGTCATCGGAGGCTCGCCGGATACGGGGTGGCTAGCTTACCCGCCTCTATCGGGAACGCAATTCAGTCCGGGCGTCGGCCAGGACTTCTATATATGGGGGATACAGATTTCCGGGATCGGCAGCTTGATGACCGGGATCAACTTCATCGTCACGATTCTGAAAATGCGGGCGCCGGGCATGAAGCTGATGAAAATGCCAATGTTCTCATGGTCGGTGCTGTCCAGCTGCTTGACGATCATTCTCGCGTTCCCGATCTTGACGGTTACGCTGTTCCTGCTGTTCATCGACCGCTACCTCGGCGCGCACTTCTTCACGCTGGACGGCGGCGGCAACCCGATGATGTACATCAACCTGATCTGGATGTGGGGTCACCCCGAAGTGTACATCGTCGTTCTGCCGGCCTTCGGGATTTTCTCCGAGGTGGTCGCAACCTTTTCCAAGAAAAGGCTGTTCGGCTACAAATCGATGGTGTTCGCTCTCATGAGCATCAGCGTCGCTTCGTTCTTCACCTGGGCGCACCACTTCTTCACGATGGGCTCGGGCGCGAACGTCAACGCGTTCTTCGCGGTCACGACGATGATTATCGCGATTCCGACCGGGGTCAAGGTGTTCAACTGGCTGTTCACGATGTACCGCGGGCGGCTGTCGTTCCCGACGCCGATGCTGTGGATGCTCGGCTTTATTCCGTGCTTCGTCGTCGGCGGAATGACCGGGGTGCTGCTCTCCGTCGCTCCGGCGGACTTCCAGTTCCACAACAGCTACTTCCTGATCGCCCACTTCCACCAGGTGCTGATCGGAGGCGTCGCGTTCGGATACTTCGCGGGCTTGTACTACTGGTGGCCTAAAGTGTTCGGCTTCAAGCTGAACGAGAAAATTGGCAAATGGGCGTTCTGGTTCTGGAATATCGGCTTCTACGTCTGCTTCATGCCGCAGTACGTGCTCGGCCTGATGGGCATGACGCGCCGCGTCAGCAGCTACGGCTGGGACAGAGGCTGGTACGAGTTGAACCTGACGTCGACAATCGGCGGATTCCTGATGGGCATCGGGTTCCTGTTCCAAGTGTGGCAGATCCTGCACAGCATCAAGTTTATGGAGAAAGATACGACGGGCGATCCATGGGACGGGCGGACGCTCGAATGGACGATCCCGTCGCCGGCTCCGGCGTACAACTTCGCCACGCTGCCGACGGTGCAGGAGAAAGACGACTTCTGGGAAGAGAAGCAGCGCATCGCCGCCGGAGGGGCTCCGCGGCCGAAGCCGCCGCTTGAGCCGATCCACATGCCGAAAAACTCGGGAATCCCGATCATTATGTCGTTCTTCTTCTTCGTGGCCGGTTTCGGATTCGTCTGGGATTGGCTGTGGATGATCATTCCGGGGCTTGCCGGCGTGGCGGTATGCATGCTCGTTCATTCTTTTAACTACAATACGGATTATTATATCCCGGTTGAGGAAATCAAACGCACGGAAGCTGCGGCGGGGAGGGCTGTATAATGGCCAAATCGGGCAACCATATCGTCTCTGCTCCGTCGCAACACGGCGGCGGGCATGCCCACGAGGGGCATCACGACCTGGAAGGCATGCGCTTGATGGGATTCTGGATCTTCCTGATCACGGACTGTATTCTGTTCGGTACGCTGTTCGCAACCTATGTCGTGCTTAGCGGCAATACGGCGGGAGGGCCGACCGGCGCGGAGCTGTTCGAGATGCCGGGGGTTATCGCCGAGACGTTCATTCTGCTTACGAGCAGCTTCACGAGCGGGCTTGCGGTGCTGGCGATGAACCGGGGGGATCGCAAAGGGCTGATCTCCTGGCTCGCGGTCACGGTCGTGCTCGGCGCGGCGTTCATTACGCTGGAAGTGACGGAGTTCGTCACTCTGGTCCACGAAGGAGCGACGATCTCGACGAGCGCGCACTGGTCCGCCTTCTACACGCTGGTCGGCACCCATGGACTTCACGTCTCGCTCGGTCTTGTGTGGATGATCGCGATTATGATCCAGCTCGGACGTCACGGCATCAACTCCGTCACTCGCCGTAAAGTTAACGTCATCAGCCTGTATTGGCACTTTCTCGACGTCGTCTGGATTTTCGTCTTCACGATCGTCTACTTGCTGGAGGTGATGTAAGATGGCGCAGCATACGAATCAAGGCTCTCACGCTCACGGCGCCCATGACGAGCATGGTGCGCACGAGTCCCACGGCTCGCTGAAGTCTTACGTCATCGGCTTCGTCCTGTCGTTGATTCTGACGGCTATTCCGCTGATCATCGTACTGAACGATGTGCTGGAAGGTACGGCGGCCAAGGTCGTGCTGCTGGGAGCGGCGATTCTGCAATTCGTCGTCCAGTTGGTGTACTTCATGCATCTGAAGGAAGAGGGCAAGCCGCGCTGGAACTTCATGGTGCTCATCCTCGGTCTGATCATCGTGCTCACGATCGTGGCGGGTTCGATCTGGATCATGACTTACAATAAAGTGGCTTAGCAATAAGGAAAAGGGACTTGCCTGCGCGAGGGTGCGCGGCGAGTCCCTTTTTCTACGAATCAGAAAGGATAAAATCCGCTATCCTTATCTGAATCGTCTCCGACAAAACGCCTTCATCGTCCAGAGGACGCTGAAGGCGTTTTTGCTTGTGTTGCGGAGGTTACGAGGTGCAGCGGGCGTAGCGGTAATCGTTGGGACGGTCCGTGCGGGCGATGATGGTCAGCCGTCCGCCCGTCTTGATCAGCGTGTAGCGGATCGTTTTGTTTCCGGCGCCGCCGGAGAGAACCGCGCTGACGCGGATGCGGGACGCGTTCTGACCGAGAATCTTCAGGCTTTCCACCTTGCGCGGGGCCGGTCCGGGAGTGTCGGAGAGAACGTATCTTCTTCCTTGGTAGTTGATCGGATCGAGGTTGCACAGCATGAAACGGCTGAGCTGCTTGCTCCAGCAGCGGCCGAAGTAGTCCTCGATTTTCTGACGGGAGCTGAATCGGTCGGGCAGACGTCTGTATTCGTCTCCGTTGAACTTGAACGATTGTCCGTCGGAAGCGGAGCTCCGAACGGCGAACCATTGCTCCTCGGCCTCGTTGATAAATGCGGTAAGCTGGCTGACGGTATAGGCGACAGCGGCATTCGGCATATCGGCATCCCTCCATGACAGCGTATGAGGCTGGCAGAGCGAGCGCGAGGGTGGTTGTCCGGAGGGTAAATGACGATTAATTGCTCTAATTACACATAAATAACTTTATGAGTTATATATATGTTAACTATAAATAAACATTCAGTCTTATATGTAACTATTATTGACATAAATATGCCGGAGGAATATGATTACTGTAAAAACCCGATGGGGAGAAGGAGCCGCTGAGCATGGGAATAACGAACAAAACGCCGGTACCTTCGCTTTCTTCCCTGTACTACAACGAGATGTACGACGGATCGCAGGTTCGTCCGCATTACGGCAAAGTTCATGAGTCGATCTCGCGAATGACGCCCCAGGAACGCGTCGCCAGGCAGGCGAAGATGAACGGAAGGCTGCTCGAGGAAGGCATTACGTTTACGCTGTCGGGTGCGGGACAGCCGGAGGCGCTGGAGCGGACGATTCCTTTCGATCTGATCCCCCGCATTATTCCGATGGAGGAATGGGAGACGATCGAACAGGGGACAAAGCAGCGGGTGAGGGCGCTGAACGCTTTCCTTGCGGACATCTATCATGAGCAGTGTATTCTGAAAGACGGGCTCGTGCCGCGCCGGATGGTGATGGGCAATCGCTACTTCCGCACGGAGATGATGCGTCTCGCGGCGCCCGGAGGAACATACGTGACGGCCTCGGGCATCGATCTGATTCGCGACGAGAAGGGCGCTTACTACGTTCTGGAGGACAATCTTCGTTCCCCGTCCGGCTTCTCCTACGTGTTCAAGAGCCGCTCGATCCTGACGCATGATTTTCCCGAGTTGATGTTCTCCCATCCCGTACGCGGCATTGACCGTTTCCTGCAGGAGTTCAGATCGTCCTTGCGCAATCTCTCTCCTGTCGACAAAGCCGAGCCCGTCGTCGCCCTGCTGACCCCGGGGAGCTACAATTCCGCGTATTTCGAACACGTCTTCCTGGCTCAGCAGATGGGAATCGAATTGGTCGAAGGCCGGGATCTTGTCTGCAAGGATCATAAAATCTATATTCGCGGCTTGTCGGGGCTGAAGCAGGTGGATGTGCTGTATCGGCGCATCGACGACGACTATCTCGATCCGCTGGCGTTTCGTCCGGATTCCGTGCTGGGCGTGGCAGGGCTGATGAACGCTTACCGCTACGGCAACATTACGATCGCCAACGCTCCCGGGACGGGTGTCGCAGACGACAAGGCCATCTATACGTTCGTGCCGGAGATGATCCGCTACTATTTGAACGAGCGTCCCATTCTGAGCAATGTGCCGACGTATCTGATGAGCCGTCCGGACGAAAGGGAGCATGTGCTGGGCCGTCTGGAGGAAATGGTCGTCAAGGAAACTTCGCTGTCGGGCGGATACGGCATGCTGGTCGGTCCCGCCTCCACGGAGCGGGAGCGGGAGCTGTTCGCGGCGAAAATCCGGGAAAATCCCGACAATTACATCGCCCAGCCGACGATCAAGCTGTCCACCTCGCCGATCAATCTGGACGGGCGCATCGCCCATCGGCATATCGATCTGCGGGTGTTCGCCGTCGCGGACGGAGCGAGCGTCCGCGTGCTGCCGGGAGGGCTGACGAGGGTGGCGATGAAAGAAGGCTCGCTCGTCGTCAATTCGTCCCAGGGCGGAGGCGTCAAGGATACTTGGGTGCTGTCTCGATAATTCGTCCATAAGGAGAGGGTCTCTATGTTGGATCGGATCGCGGAATGCCTGTTCTGGATCGGGCGCTACACCGAACGGGCGGAAAATCACGCCAGGCTGCTCGACGTCTACTATCACTTGCGCGAAGAGGACGGCGAGGACGCCGAGGCGACGTGGAAAAGAATCGCCGAAGCGATCGGGGATTGCGCGCTGTACGAAGAGCGGTACGACGCGTACCGGGAGAATGACGTGCTGTTCTTCCTGACGCTCGATTGGACGCAGCCGAATTCGATTCTGTCCTGCGTGACTCAGGCGCGCAACAATCTGAAGAAGATTCGGGAGCAGCTGCCTGCCGAGCTGTGGAACCTGTTGAACGGCTTCTACTTGTGGTTGAAGAACATGCGCGTGGAGGAGATTGTGCAGATGTCGCCTCATGGCTTCTTTCAGGGATTGAAGGAGCGGCTGGCCGCGTTCCAGGGGACGGCCGTGTCCATCGCGCTGAGAGACGAGTCGTGGCATATGCTTGAAAGCGGGCGTTATCTGGAGCGGTCGGAGAACGTCGTGCGGCTTCTTCAATCCGTCGGCAGAATCGCGCCGGAGCAGCGGAAGGGAGCTTACGGCTATACGGTCGCGCTGCTCAAGTCGGTGGGAGGCTACGAGGCGTTCCGCCGTCTCGGTCAAGACGATCTTACGCTGGAGGGAGTGTCGAGATTCCTCGTGCTTCAGGAGGCTTTTCCGCGTTCGGCACATTTCTCGCTGGCCGCGTTCGAGCGTCATCTGAAGGACATGAGGCGGGAATCCGACAAATCGGGCTCGGCTCTTGAACGAACTATCCGGCTTGCGGGCAAGGCGCGGTCGGAGCTCGGCTGGCTCGACCGGGACGACATTACCTTCGATACGCTTAATTCCGTGCTGCAGCAGCTGCTGGCGACGAATCGCCAGTTGGGCGAGGCGGTTGCGGGCACCTTTTTTTCCCCTGGACGGGAGGTTACGGCATGAGACTCGAAATTTGCCACGTCACGAAATACCGCTACGATTCGCCGGTGACGGACAGTGTCAATGAAATTCGCCTGACTCCCCGGACCGACGAGCGGCAGGCGTGCTACCAGCATCGGCTTGTGATCGAGCCTAACGTTCAGCTGCAGTCTTATGAGGATTTTTTCGGGAATCGGGTTCATTCGTTTACGGCCAACGCGCCGCATTCGGAGCTGGTCATCACGGCCCATTCGACGGTGGTGACGCGGGACCGGGACGTGCTGTGGAAGGCTGCCTGGGGGCCGGAGGAATCGTGGCATCGGGTGAGAAGTCTGGAGTTCGTCGACGCGAACGCGGAATATTTGCTTCCTACGGAGTACGCATCGTTCCATTCTTCGGTGGAGGCGTATGCCGCCAGGATCGGAGGGGAAGAGGAGGGGGTCTTCGGTTTCGTGCGGCGCGCGGCGAACGCGATCTATGGAGATTTTCAGTACAAGCCGATGTCGACCGGGGTGCATACGAAGGCGGAGGAGCTGATTCAGATCGGCTCCGGCGTATGTCAGGACTTCGCGCATTTGCTGATTGCGGTGTGCCGTCTGAAAGGGGTGCCGGCGCGCTATGTGAGCGGGTATCACTTCGTGGGGGATTTGCAGGGGCGGGACGCTGATTTCGAACAGGCTTCGCACGCTTGGGTCGAGGCGTATGTGCCCGGAGTCGGTTGGCAGGGCATCGATCCGACGAATGACAATCTGGTCGATTGGCGCTACGTCAAGCTCGGGCATGGGCGCGATTACCCCGACATCGTTCCGGTCAAAGGGATCTATCGGGGCACGTCCGGCCAGTCGCTGCACGTCACGGTGGACGTTCAGTTGGCTGAGACGGGGTGAGCGGAGATGTGCGAGTGGTTGACGGTGTGGCGGGGCGGTTAGCCCCGCCGTCGGATGGAACGGGCTTGCGTGAACCGGCTTACGGCTCCGGAATGAATTTCTCCGTGCCGTCCTGCTGCTTTTCGTAGGAATGGTCCATGGATGCTTCCTGAATATAGCCGTATGCCCAGTGGGCTTGCGTGACGTCCGGCCATTGCTGCGGCGCTCCGATCAGCGGCCCGCGTCCCAGCAGCCGGCCTACCATCGTGACCGCCTCGGCGCGGGTCAGCTTCGAATTCGGGCGGAACGTGCCGTCTTCATACCCGTATACGATACCTGCCGCATTCGCTTGCTCGATGACGGCTTGCGCCCAGCTTCCTTCGGTATCGGTAAATCCTGCGCTTGCGCCCGTTGCATCGGGCAGCAGCGGAGCGATCGCGCTTGCCATCTCCGCCCGCGTGATCGGTGCGTCCGGCTTGAAGCCCCCGTCGGGATATCCGATCATGAGGCTCATGCCGGAGGCGCGGTCGATGTAGGCCTTCGCCCAATGCCCATCCCCGACATCCGGGAAATCTCCAGGCGTCTTATCCTCACCCCGGTCGAACACTCTGACCAGCATCGCAGCGAGCTCCGCGCGGGTTACGTTCCGGTCCGGAGCGAACGTCCCGTCGGTATAACCGGACAGAAACGCTTGATGCTCCGGGTTCATCCAGCGGACGACGGTAAACGTGCCCGTCTTGCCGGCGGAGACGGGAAAGCGGATCCCCGGCCGATCTTCGCCGTCATAGGGGACGATGCTTCCTCTCGCCAGTTCCTTCGTGCCGTCGTCATACAACGCGAAGACCGCGACTCTCTTCAACTGCTCGTCGCTGAGCGGCGCGCCGCTCAGCGGCAGAATCGCCTCGTATCCGCCGCCGGTCGCGTTCGATCCGATCGTCATCGGGCGGCCAACGGTTTCCACCGTGCCGCCTCTCGCGGCTTCGCGTACGAGCGGATCCGTCGTTGCCAGCCTTTCGGTCGATGCGAGGTTCTCATCCCGGGTCGGTTCGATGCGGAAACGAAGCTCGTTCGTGACCCCTTTGAACGTTGTATCCGGAATGACGACACGCGCCTGCGTCGCGGAAATCTCCATCCGGATCTTGTTTTCGGACAGCAGCTCGGCCGAGGCCTTCGGGAACTTCACGACCAACTCGACGTCTCCGTTATCTTCGTCCGGTACGAGCATCCTCGCGAAATCGGAACCGATCGCCTTGAGCTTGTCCGTCGCTCGGGCCGCCTGCTCTTTCGTCAGTTCGACCGCCGCTTGTCGGCGTCCGTCGCTGGCGGACGAACGGACGATATTGGCATTCGATACGAGAGACCCGCCGTTGCCGTCAACGACTTGAATCGCAGACCGTCCGGAATCGGAGCCAGGCGTCGACGATGAATCCGGAACGCGCGGCGTCGCGCTCGCCTCGTTCGAAAATCCGCTGACTCCTACGGCGTTGTGCGCCTTCACCGCGAAATAATAAGTCGTACCGTTGGCAAGACCCGTCGCCGTGTAGGTCGCTCCCGTCACCGTGGTCAACGGCAAGGGATCGTACGCACCGGATGCAGTGCCGATATAAAGGCTGTAATAGACGGCTGACGTGACGCTGTCCCAGGCCAAGGACGCTTGGCCGTTTCCGGGAGAAGCCCTGAGATTGACGGGAGCATGGGGAGGATTCAGGCTCCACTGGGCGTATACGGTCACATCTCCGTTCACGACGGTCGTCTCGTCGAAGCCGGTTCCGCCGCCATTCGGCTGCGTATTCCATCCGGCGAACGCATAGCCGGGACGGGTCGGCGGCGCGGGGAGGGCTGCCACCGTCTCGTCGTCCGTCACGCTTAAGGTCGAGGGCGTCGCCTCCGTATCCCCGCCATTCTTATCGAACGCGACCGTGTGGGTAATCGCTTCAAGCTTTTTGATCTTGTGGTTGCCGCGGTCCGCCACAAACAGGTTCCCGTTAGGATCGAGATCGATCCCGAGAGGGAGGAACAATTGCGCCGATTTCGCCGGGCCGCCGTCACCGGAATCGCCGAATGCGCCGGTCCCGGCAATCGTCGTAATGATGCCGGTCGGACTAATTTTCCGAACGATGTTATTGCCGTGCTCCGCCACGTACAGCGTTCCGTCGTCGTCTACGGTGAGTCCGATCGGGCTATTCATACGGGCCGCCGTCGCCGGACCTCCGTCGCCGGAATAGCCGGCGACTCCCGACCCGGCCATCGTACTGATGTTCCCGGACGTATCTACTTTCCGCACCCGATTGTTATTACGGTCCGCGATGTACAGATTCCCGCTGTCGTCAAAGTCAATGGAATACGGAGTATTCAACTGCGCCGAAGCCGCCGGTCCGCCGTCGCCCGAGAAACCGGCAACTCCCGTTCCGACTACCGTGGTAATGATGCCTGTCGTTTGATCCACTTTCCGAATGGTATGATTAAAAATTTCCGCGAAATATAAATTGCCGGCGCTGTCCACGGCAACATCCACCGGACGGTTCAGCAGGGCAGAAGTCGCCGGACCGCCGTCGCCGGCATAGCCCAGACCGCCCGAGCCGGCCACCGTGCTGATGATGCCGTTCGTATCCACCTTGCGTACGCGCTCGTAGCCGATTTCCGCTATGTACATATTCCCTGCGCTATCGAAGGTCACGCCCCCAGGGTATCGCAATGTAGCCGAAGTCGCCGGTCCGCCGTCCCCCGAAGGGATGCTCCAGTTCGCCTCGACCCCGGGCGTTCCGGCTGCCGTGGTGATGATGCCGGACGTATCCACCTTCCGAATCACATGATTATCCGAATCCGCAAAATACAGATTTCCGGCTGCGTCCACGGCAACATGGTAAACGAGGTTGAATTGGGCCGAAGCTGCCGGCCCTCCGTCTCCGGAGAAGCCCGGTGCGCCTGTTCCGGCGATCGTGTCGATCGTATAGTTCTCCGCCGCATAAGCGCGGCTCCCCCAGTCGGCCGGCAGCAGGAGAGCCGTGCCGTTCATCAACAGGATTGCCAACGCGATAAGGAGCAGCTTGGCTGCTCGTCCCTTCCGTAATTGCACATTGGCTCTGCTCATCATTTTCCTCCCAACAGTCGATTTATGATTAACAAACATACAATGTTTATTATTATGCTGGGCAAACAAGGCTTCAATGAGCAAAAATGGAAAATGTGTCGGTTAACGAACACATCATGTCGAAGTGTCGGGTTAAATTTTGAAGAAAGTCGGGGGATTCGGATGCGCGGGCACACGGGCCGCTCTGCAAAGACATTACGACTCGGGCCGGAATCAACCGCGGTACGTTCTGCGCTCGCGATCAGGACAATCAATGTTTCTGCAGAGAGAGGCGGAATGGCGAATTAATGTTCGGAAAAAAATGAATTTTGGATGGGTGTTTGTCCGAATGTTTCGGATGTATGATCCATTTACGAATAATTGGGCGGAAAACGACTTGACGTGTACGGATTGATCGGTTAAGCTACGTAATGGAAAAAGAACAAAGCATGTGATGTTCATCCATTCGTATATCCTCGGCGATATGGGCCGGGGGTCTCTACCAGGAGCCTTAAATTCCTGACTACGAAGGATGTGGGATACCCACACCCTTCGGCGGTCGGGATTTTTTTTATGCTGTGTTCGGACGGCTGGAAGGGAAAAACCGGGAGGAGAAGTTTGCGAATGAGTTATGACGTCATTGTGGTGGGCGCCGGTCCGGCGGGAATTTTCGCATGTTACGAGTTGACGAGAAACGCTCCGCACCTGAAGGTGCTTCTGGTGGACAAAGGGCATGAAATCAAGCGTCGCCACTGTCCGATACTTGAAAATAAAATCGAGCTATGTCCTCCGCCCGCGGGGAAAAAGGAATACGCGGGCTGCTTGCCCGCCTGTTCGATTACGGCCGGGTTCGGGGGAGCGGGCGCATACAGCGACGGCAAGTTCAACATTACGACGGAGTTCGGAGGTTGGCTGACCGACTATTTGCCCCATTCGCGGGTGTTGGATCTGATTCGCTACGTGGATGAGATCAATCTGGAGCATGGCGCGACGACGAACGTGACCGACCCGACCACGGAAACCGTCCGCGATATCGAGCGCAGAGGGTATGCCGCCGGACTCAAGCTGCTGCGGGCGCAAGTTCGTCATTTGGGAACGGAGCAGAATCTGGAGATTCTGAAGTCGATCTACGACTATTTGGACAGTCGGATCGAGATGCGGTTCAAGACGGAGGTCGCCGATCTTCTGACGGTGAGGGAGGACGGCAAACACCGCGCCCGGGGCATCGTGCTGAAGAACGGGGAAGAGATCGGGGCGGGAATGGTCGTCATCGCTCCGGGAAGGGACGGCTCCGGCTGGTTGGCCGACGTACTGAAGAAGCGGCGGCTGGCGATGGTGAACAACCAGGTGGACGTCGGCGTGCGGGTGGAGACGTCGGACGTGGTCATGCGAGAAATCAACGAGCATCTGTACGAGGGGAAATTTGTGTTTAATACGTCCGTGGGCACTCGGGTGCGGACGTTCTGCAGCAATCCTTCGGGCCACGTTGTCGTGGAAAACCACAGCGGCGTCATGGCGGCCAACGGCCACGCGTTCAAAGATCCGGCGCTCGGATCGGCGAATACGAACTTCGCGCTGCTCGTCTCGCATAAGTTCACCGAGCCGTTCGATAAGCCGAACGAGTATGCGCGGGAAATTTGCAAACGCGCCAACGATCTTTCGAGCGGCGGAGTCATCGTGCAGAAGTTCGGCGACATTATGCGCGGACGGAGGTCGACGGCGAGCCGGATTAAGGAAGGCTTCATCGAGCCGACTTTGCACGAAGCGGTGCCGGGCGACTTGGGCCTCGTGCTTCCTTACAACACGATGAAATCTTTGGTTGAGATGGTGGAGGCGCTGGATAAAGTGACGCCGGGCATCGCCTCCGAGCACACGTTGTTCTATGGCGTCGAGGCGAAGTTTTACTCGGCGCGCCCGAAGCTGAGCGAGACGCTCGAGACGGAGATCGCCGGCCTCTACTGCGGCGGCGACGGCGCAGGCGTGACGCGAGGCCTGGCGCAAGCCGGGGCGGCGGGCGTCTGGATCGCGCGGGCGATCTCGGAGCGGTTGGCGAAGTAGGCGCTGGGCGGGCGCGGCGGGTTCGCTTGAGCGGGACTGGAGGGCGAGGCTTGCGGTTCGTCGGGACTGAGGCGTAGGCGATGCTCGGGGCTGAGGCGTCGGTGATGCGTCGGGACTGAGGTGTCGGGGCTGAGGCGTCGGGGCTGAGGCGTCGGGGCCAAGGCCAGAAAAGTGCCTTGGCGGTCGGCGGCCGGGTGAGCGTGGCGAGTGTGAAGGCCAGAAAAGTGCCTTGGCGTGGGCGGTGTGTCGGGGCCAAGGCCAGAAAAGTGCCTTGGCGGTTGGCGGCCGGGTGAGAGTGGCGAGCGCGGAGGCCAAGAAATGGCCTTGGCGTGATCGGTGCGTCGGGGCCAAGGCCAGAAAAGTGCCTTGGCGGTCGGCGGCCGGGTGAGCGTGGCGAGTGTGAAGGCCAGAAAAGTGCCTTGGCGGTCGGCGGCTGGGTGAGCGTGGCGAGCGCGGAGGCCAAGGAATGGCCTTGGCGTGGGCGGTATGTCGGAGTTAAGGCTGCGCCCCCGTCTACAGAGACCAGTAAGTCAAGGCGGACAGAAGCACGGAAGCGATGAACATGGCCGCAAGCGGACGGAGGGCGCGGCTGCGGAGATCGCGCAGGCTGACGTTCAGGCCCAGGCCGGCCATCGCCATACCGAGCAGCAGGGTAGTCGCATACGACAGTTCGTGCAGCAGAGGCGCGGGATCGGGAAGCAGGGCGGGCAGCGCGAAGCTGCCGAACAGGCTGGCAGCGATGAAGCCGACGAGGAACCAGGGAAACTTGAAGCCGCCCCCGGCCGTCCGGTTTCGATCGCGGGTCGTATCGCCGATCTGATCATTGGCCTGACAACCGACCCGATCGCCGCCCCGCAGGCTGCGAAGCTTGGCCGCGCCCGCAATGGCGAGGCACACTGGTACGAGCAGGGTGACGCGGCACAGCTTGGCGAGCAGACCGTCCGCCAAGGCGTCCGGTCCGCCCGGGGCGGCGGCCATGGCGACGTGCGCGACTTCGTGGAGCGTCAGGCCCGACCAGATGCCGTAGCTCTCCGGCGAGAGCGGCAGCCAAGGCAGCATGAGCGTATAGGTCGTCGCGAATACGGTGCCGATCACGGCAATCAGCCCTGCGCTGATTGCCGTGTCTTCGTCTTTGGAGCGGAGCAGCGGAGCTGCGGCCGCGATGGCAGCCGCGCCGCAGATGGCGGTTCCGATCGCCAGCAAGGCAATCAATTTGCGGTCGGCGCGGAGCAGGCGGCCGATCACGAATACGGCGGCGAGCGCGAAAGCGACTGTCGCGCCGCTTCTCAGCAGGAGCGGCAAGCCCTGTCGCAGCACTTCGACGATGTCGAGCTTGAGGCCGAACAGGACGATGGCGGCGCGAAGCAGCGTGCCGGAGGAGAAGCGGACTCCCGCGCCCAGGGCGTGCGGATAGCCGAAGCGATGGCGGTAAGCGGCCGCCAGCAGCAGCGCGCAAGCGAGCGGGCCGAGCTTGGACGGGCCGGGAATGAGCGAGACGGTCCATCCGGCCAGCGCAAGCGACAGTGTAAGCAAGATGCCGGTCAGGCGCGGATGATTCGATGGCCAGGCGGCGATGGGGCGGATCGGGTTAGCGAGCATGAGGGCTGAGACCTCCGTTGTCGGTTCTGTTGCTTTCAGCATACTCGCGAATTTATAATAAGGAAAATTAATTATAATTATATTAAATATAAGCATTTGATTATGATAGGAGCAAAACAAACATGGAGCAATCCCTGACGGTGTTCGTCGAAGTTGCCGAGACGCGGAATTTCTCCCGCGCGGCGGAGCGCCTGCACATGACTCAACCGGCTGTGAGTCAACACATCCGGACGCTGGAAGAGCGGCTGAACGCTCAATTGCTCGTTCGCAGCAACAAGTCGGTCGCGTTGACGAAAGCCGGAGAAATCGTCCTTCATCATGCCAGGGAAATCGGAGAGTTGTACCGTCGGATGAACGAAATGGTCGGCGAGCTGATCGGCCATGCGGGAGGGCCGTTGTCAATAGGGGCGAGCTACACGTTCGGAGAATACGTGCTTCCGCGCACGCTGGCGAAGCTGCACGAGAGTTACCCGGATATTCGGCCAAGCGTCATGATCGGCAATACGGCGGACATCGCGGAAAAGGTGCGGACTCGCGCATTGGACGTCGGAATCGTAGAGGGAGAAGAGATTGGATCGGGGCTCGATGCGGAGAGGTTGGCGGAGGACGAGATGTTCATCGCGGCGGCCGCGAGCCACCCGCTGGCGAATCTTCCCCGGGTCGAGCCGGCGCTGCTGGAGCGGGAAACCTGGCTCGTCCGCGAGAGAGGCTCGGGAACCCGGGCGGCCGCGGACAACCTGTTCGCTGCGCTGGGTATCCAGCCCGTCCGGCTGATGGAGCTCGGCAGCACGCAATCGATCAAGGAGACGGTAGAAGCCGGGCTCGGCATCTCTCTGCTGTCGCGCTGGGCGCTGCGCAAAGAGCTCGGGCTCGGCTCCTTGAAGCCGCTCCGCGCCGAAGGGCTTCCCTTCAGGCGGAGCTTCCATATTCTGTCTCGCCGGGGCGACTTGCGGACGAGGACGGTCGACGCGTTCCAGGAGACGCTTCGGGCCGTGACCGACGAGATGCTGGCGGAGGACAACCTGAGCGGCAGCCGCAATGACAATCTCGATGACGGCCGCAACGTCAATCCCGATGTCAGCCGCAATGACAATCTCGATGACGGCCGCAACGACAATCTCAACAGCAGCCGCAATCGAAACCGCGACCGCGAACCAAATTAGCCGCCCTGGGCAATCTTCTTGAACGCCTCAAGGAACTGCGCAGAAGGATAGGCGCCGGACAGGGCGTACTTGTTGTCGATGATGAAGAAAGGAACGCCGGTAATGCCGATGCCTTGAGCGGCGGCCATATCTTTCTCCACGTCCTCCTGGCCTTCCCCGTTATCGAGCAGCTTCCGGGCTTCGGAGGCGTCGAGTCCGAGCTCGGCGGCGATGTCGAGCAGAACGTCCAGCTTGGCGATGTCCCGGCCGTCCTCGAAGTAAGCTTTCATGACCGCCTCGATCCAGGTCGCCTCGTCCTCTTGAGGAAGCAGAGCGGTGATCCGGTGCGCCAGCACCGTGTTCGGCATGCGCTCCACCTTGTCGAAATGGAAGGTGACGCCTACGTTGGCGCCGGCCTCGGTAACCCGTTGAAGCATCGGACGCAACCGCTCCGCTCCGCCCATCTTTTTCTCCATGACGCTGTTGAAAGGCAGTCCTTCCGGTGGCAGCGACGGATCGAGCTGGTAGGCGTGGTAGCTGACTTCGACCTCCTGGCCGGTCTGCTCCTGCCAAGCGTCGATCGCGTCGTTCATGTTCTTTTTGCCGATTCTGCACCAGGGACATACCATGTCGGAATATACGTCTATTTTCATCGCGGACACCTCTTCGGATTGGAATGAGTCTGTTTCCCCTAGTATGGCAGACGGTCCGGCCGGATTCAATGTACGGTTTGAAAGGCGACGTGATACTATGGAAAAGACAACCGAGCAACGAGGAGGACGAAAAGTGAAACTGACGATCGATTCGACGGTCGAGCTGCTGAACGGGACGCAGATGCCGCGGCTCGGGCTGGGCGTCTGGAGGGCGAAGGACGGCGAGGAGACGGAAAATGCGGTGCGGGCTGCGCTGGAGGCGGGATACCGCGGCATCGACACGGCCTCTCTGTACGGGAACGAGGGGAGCGTAGGCCGGGCGGTGCGGGCTTCGGGCGTTCCGCGCGAGAAGGTGTTCGTGACGACCAAGGTGTGGAACGACGAGCAAGGCTACGACAGCACGATAGCCGCCTTCAAGAGAAGCCTGGAGAGGTTGGACATGGACTACGCGGACTTGTATCTCGTTCACTGGCCTGTCGTCGGCAAATACAAGGAAACGTACCGGGCGCTGGAGGATCTGTATGAGCAAGGGCTCGTAAGGGCGATCGGCGTCAGCAATTTCAACATTTCTCATCTGGAGGATCTGATGGGAAGCTGCCGCATTAAGCCGATGGTGAACCAGGTGGAGATGCACCCGCTGCTGACGCAGAAAAGGCTGCTCGCCTTTTGCCGCAAGGAAGGCATCCAGTTGGAATCGTGGAGACCGCTCATGCAGGGAAGGCTCGATCAGCCGCTCATCACGCGGCTCGCCGGGAAGTACGGCAGAACGCCGGCGCAAATCCTCATTCGCTGGCAGCTGCAGCTGGGAGTCGTGACGATTCCGAAGTCGTCCAGACCGGAGCGAATTCGCGAGAACGCCGACGTGTTCGGCTTTGAGCTGGAGCCGGAGGATGTCGTGGCTATCGACGGGCTGAACGAAAACCTGCGCTTCGGCAAAGACCCGGACCATGTCGACTTCTAGAGGAGCGCGAACACGCCCTAGGATAGAAGCTGGGTTCGGAAGGGGATAATACGGAGCGAGCGCGGCTATTGACAGCCTCAACTGTAACTGTTATTATTACAGTAATCACCGGGGAGGCTGAAGGAATGAACAGTGAGTTTATCATAGCTGTCCACAGCTTGGTCCTCTTGGCGCATCGCCCCGATGGAATGGCTTCCAGCGAAGAGATCGCGACCAACGTATGCACGAATCCGGTGCGCGTCCGCAAGGTGATGAGCTGCTTGCGCAAGAACGGCTTCGTGGATACCCGCGAAGGCTCGGGCGGCGGCTACAAGCTGTCGCGGGAACCGGGAGACATGACGCTGGCCGACGTTTATCGGGCCTTGGCCGCGGGTTCGCTTGCGCCGAAATGGTGCAGCGGGGACCCCGAATCCGACTGTCTGGTCGGATCGAACATGGGCGAGGTGATGAACGCGGTGTTCTGCGGCGCGGATCAGCAGCTTGAGCAGTATTTCGAATCGATTACGATCGGACAGATGCTGTCCAGGCTGACCGCCATGGCGAAGGCGTAGTCCGGTCCGGCCGGTCGACAAGGGATGGAGCGGGTCATTCAGAAGGCCCGATCATCATAGGTGAATCAACTTATACATTGAGGATAGGAGAGATGTCTTATGGCAGTTGTAGTTACGAAAGACAACTTCAGCGAGAACGTAGCGCAAGGCGTATCCTTGCTTGACTTCTGGGCGCCGTGGTGCGGACCTTGCAAAATGCAGCTTCCGATCGTGGAGGAGCTGGCTGAGGAATTGAAAGGAACGGCGAACATCGCGAAGGTTAACGTGGACGAAGAGCCTGAGCTGGCCAGTCAATTCGGCGTTATGAGCATTCCGACGCTGATCCTGTTCAAGGACGGTCAACCGGTCGACAAATTGGTCGGCTTGCAAAGCAAGGAATCGCTGAAAGCGAAAATCCAAAACCAACTGTAAGTTGGCATCGAGAACGCCGCGGCTGTCCCTTATCGGGAGCTGCGGCGTTTTTGGTTGTTGCCAACCGATCCGGAACGTGATATGATACTTTCTGACCGATTGACCAAAAATGAATTATAGTCAGAAAGTCAGTTTCGCGGCAAGGGAGGCAAGCGGTAATGGCGATCGATCGCAGGAAGCAGGTCGTGGAAGCGGCGGCGCAGTCTTTCTCCTTATTCGGCTATAAGGCGACGACGATGGATCAGGTGGCTAAGCTGGCGAACGTTGGCAAGGGTACGATCTACACGTTCTTCGACAACAAGGAGGAGCTGTTCGACGAGATCATGAACAGCTTGATCCAGGAGATGAAGCGCGTGGCGGAAGCCGAGTACGATCCGGCGGGCTCCTTCTTCGACAATCTGAACCGCGTCCTCGGACGGATTCTCGATTTCCGGGAGAAGCACCAGCTCGCGGTCAAGATGGCCCACGAAGTCCGGGACATCGGCACGCCGAAGGCGCTGGAAGGCTTGAACCGGCTGGAGAGCGCGATTCTGTCCTACATCCAGATCAAGGTGCAGGCCGCGATCGACAAGGGCGAATTGAAGCGCTGCGATCCGGAAGTGACGGCGTTCGTGATGCTGAAGCTGTACTTGGCGCTGGCGTCGGAATGGCAGACGGCCCACGATCCGCTGGAGAAGGAGAAGATTACGGAGCTGTTCCAATTGTATCTGTTGCGAGGACTGGCCAACGAGTGAGGTCCCACGAGGCTTGTCTTCTTTTTTTGCCGAAAATTGACCAAATGAACGAAATAGTCATAATGATTAGGGGTGTTGTTCGTGAAAGGAATCAAGCAGTTTGCGAAAGAGTTGTCCGGCATCGGCCGGAATAAGAAGGTGCTTATCCCGGTTGTCGCCATCCTGACGGTGCCGGTGCTGTATTGCGCGATGTTCCTCGGAGCTTTCTGGGATCCGTACGGCAAACTGGTCGACTTGCCGGTCGCGGTCGTCAATTCGGACCAAGGGACGGTGCGCGAAGGCGAGGAGCTGCATATCGGGCAGGACTTTATCGAGAAATTGAAGGAAGGCAAGCATTTCGACTACCGGTTCGTGGACGAGGCGGAAGCGCTGGAAGGCTTGAAGAACAATGCTTACTACATGGCGATCGAAATTCCGGAGGACTTCTCGAAAAATACGGCGACGCTGACGACCGATCAGCCGACGCCGGCGCAAATCCGGTTTCTGCCGAACGAGAGCTACAACTTCCTGGCGGCTCAGATCGGAAACACGGCCATCGAGAAAATGAAAACCGAGCTCAGCCAGGAAGTGACCAAGGCGTATACGCACACTGTGTTCGAGCAGTTGGAGACGTTGGCGGACGGCTTGAGCAAAGCCAGCGAAGGGGCGACGGAGATCGCCGCCGGCACGGACAGCGCGAAGAACGGGGCGACGCTGCTGGAGCAAAATCTGAATAAGCTCGCATCGGGCTCCTTGACGATGAGGAACGGAGTCGGCAAGCTGGCGGACGGAAGCGCGAAGCTGGAAAAAGGGTTGGCCGACTTGCAGCAGGGCGGCGGATCGCTGTCCGGCGGTCTGACGCAGCTGACGGAAGCCGGAGGCCAATTGGGCCAAGGCGCGAAGCAGGCGGAGCAGGGAGCTTCGCAGTTGGCCGCAGGGCTGGACCAGTCGGCGGCGGGAGCGGCCAAGCTGGAAGCGGGGGCGAGCGAACTGGCGGCCGGGCTGGCGCAGTACGCCGAGGCGCATCCCGAGCTGGCCGAGGACGCGGCGATGCAGCGTCTGATCGCGGCGAGCAAGCAACTGGCCGGAGGGCTCGGCGAAGCGAAGAAAGGCCAGGAGCAATTGGCAGCTGGCGCGGTTAAGCTGAAGGAGGGCGCGTCGCAGCTGGCGGGCGGCCTGGAGCAGTTCGGCGGCAAGCTGGGCGAAGCGGCGGAAGGCAGCCGGAATCTGACGGCCGGGGCCCAGCAGCTGCACGGAGGCGCTGTACAGATTAAGCAGGGTATCGGCGATTTGCAGAAGGGCGTCGGCGAGTTCGCGGAAGGCACGGGCAAGCTGGACGAAGGCGCGCAGCAGATGGCGGAAGGCTTGCTGAAGCTGACCGACGGAACGGGCGAGCTGTCGAGCAAGCTGAGCGAAGCGGCCGAGAAGACGGCGGGCATCAACGGCGGAGACACCGTCGTCGACATGTTCGCGAATCCCGTCAATCTGGACGTCGTCAAGTCGACGGAAGTTCCGAACTACGGAACGGGCTTTGCTCCGTACTTCATCTCGCTTGGTTTGTTCGTCGGGGCGCTGCTGTTGACGATCGTCTATTCGGTGAAGGAGCCGGCCAACCGACCGGCAAGCGGCTGGAGCTGGTTCGTCGGCAAGCTGCTGACGATGGTGCTGATCGGCGTCGCACAGGCGGTCATCGCCGACCTGGTGCTGCTGTACGGATTGGGCTTGGAGGTGCAGAGCTTGCCGCTGTTCTTCCTGTTTACGATCTTGACGAGCGTCGCCTTCATGGCGCTGATTCAGTTCCTCGTTACGGTGCTGCAGCATCCTGGACGGTTCGTCGCGATCGTCATTCTGATCTTCCAACTGACGAGCTCGGCCGGCACGTTCCCGCTGGAGCTGATTCCGGGCTGGCTGCAGACGACGAGCTCGTGGCTGCCGATGACTTATTCGGTATCCGGCCTGAAAGCCGTCATCTCCAGCGGCGATTATGCTTTCATGTGGGATAACGCGCTGATTCTGCTCGCCTTCTTCGCACTGTTCGCCGTCATGACGTTCGTCTACTTCATGATCGCGCATCGCAAAGAATACGGCGGCGGAAATTCAGGGGAGCAAGGCAAGGCGCTGGCGGTATAATATGAAAAAAAGGTTGAGCGGTCAGGGAGAAGTCCCGACCGTTCAACCTTTTTTGTCATTCAGATCGTCCATTGCCCGTGAACGATGCCGGCAAGGCGCCAATCGTCCTCGTCGGGCGTGAACACGAGCACGAGGCTCTGCCAATCCATGCCGTCCAGCTCCTTGTCGAATCCGGGGAAGTAGAATTCCACGTAAGAAGCGCCGGGATAGACCTCCGGAACGTTGAACAGCGCATTGCCCGTGCCTGCGATACGGTTGACGTTCACTTGAGGGGCATCCGCGAAATCCTTCGTATAAACGAACTGCTCGTAATAGTCTCTGAACGTCAGCTCGATCGGATCTCCGCTGCCGTCCGCTTCGCCCCACTTCAGCTTGTTCGTATCCTTGAAGGTCGGGAATTCGTCCGGCTTGAACACGAGGTCGGTATCGACGTTCACGTAAGGATAAGGAGAGAAGCGTACGCCTTTGTCCGGATCGATCAAGGTGATCAGAGAGCCGAGGTCTCTTTCTCTCAAGTAACCGACGGTTTCGAACGCAAGCTCCTTGACTCGGGCGTCGGAGGGCTGCTCATTATCCGAAGGCGGGGTCTCGCCGCTCGGTTCGGCGGACGGATCTCCGCTCGCAATCATTGTAGGCTCGCTCCCCAAGGATGAGGTCGGCGGGAAAGTTATCGGAGCATCGGTTGCCCCGTTCTTATTGGTGTTGGCTCCGCAGCCAGCCAATAGGACAGCGAGAAGAACCGCGGCCAGAAGCGGATACTTGCTTCGCATCGTCTATTCCTCCTTGCAGTTAAGTATTTATTTAGACGCAGAAATCGCCGAGATGTTCCGGTGGAAAATGCCGGGATGTAATATTTATTCACTCTGTGGGAGGCGAAGGCGGATGCGTTGATCTTCGCCCTGCTGGATAAGCTAAGGGCAGAAGGACGCGCAGCAGCCCGGACATACGGAGGCCGCCTCGGGCGGAATGCCGGATATCCGGGCTGTTGGTTGTCGGAGGGCGGGCGTTGCGGCTTGAGTTAATCGGTTTTCTTCTTGGCCTTCGGCACGGGGGCGACGGATTTGGTGTTCTCCAAAGTGTCGTTGACAAAGGCCATGTCCTGATTTTCCGCTTTCATGCGGGTCGTGCCTTTGTAATTGCCTCTGTGCGATTGATTTTCCATGGGCAATCCCTCCTCTCTTCGAGGTCATTGTGCTCATTCCGTCAGAGCGTTATCCGTACCGGGAGGTTGGCAAATGATGAGGAATAATCCGCTGGCGGCCGCTGGGCGCAAGACGGCAGCCGCAATCGGGATAAGCGCGTTGGCGCTGCTGCTCGCGTCTTGCGCGGGGGAGAAAGAGGCCGAACCGATTCCGCCCGCGACGGCCGCGAAAGGAGCTCCGTCTGCCGAGCAGTGGTTGGAGCAAGCCGCCGGAGCGGCAGCAACGATGAAGAAATACGCCTTCGAGCTGCAGATGAGCCAAGACCTCGGACCGGCAGGGGAGACGAAAGGATCGTATGTACGGGTCGAGATGCAGGGGAAGGCGGAACGCGAGCCGCTGAAGCTGGACCAGACGATCGTGAGCGTGATCGACGGAGAAGAGTCCACGCTGCGTACGATCGTGACGCCGGAGGCTTACTTTATGTACCTGCCCGAATACGAGGAGTGGAGCAGGCTGTCCAAAGCGGTGGCCGAGGAGAACGCGGAGACGCTGTCCGACTTTCAGATCAATCCGGAAAAGGCGATCGAACGCATCCGGGGATTAGGGGAGAGTCTGAGCGCCGAACGAAGCGGGAACGCGGCGGTTGTTCGTTATGAAGGCAACGGCCCGGAGGCGAAGGCTTTTATGGCGGGATTGCTGAAAAGCACGCTGGGGCTGACGGATTCCGAAGAGGTCATTGCGAACGAGCTCGAAGTGAAGAGGTTGAAGGTGGATTATCATATCGATGCGGACCGCCACTGGCCGCTGTCTTACCGCATCGAGACGGAACTGACCGTCGAACTCGAGCCGGGGCGGCGAACTCCGGTCAGGCAGACGGTGGCCGGCACGTACAGCAAGCCGAACGCCACGCAACCGATCGTCGTTCCGCCGGAAGCGCTGGAGGCTCCCGATCCGTCCGAGATCGAGGATCTGCTCGATTTCGGAACGTGAGGCGCGGAACGGGGCGGACAGTAGACGTTGCAGCCCAGTTCCGTTATAATGGCGTGAGAATTGAACAGCTTGACGACGCGTTTGCGGCAGGCGGCGCAAGCGGTCGCGAGAAGTCAGGAGTGTTAGGATAAAATGGCATTGTCGTGCGGAATCGTCGGCCTTCCGAACGTAGGGAAGTCGACCTTGTTTAATGCAATTACCCAGGCGGGAGCGGAGATGGCGAACTACCCGTTCTGTACGATCGACCCGAACGTCGGCGTCGTGGAAGTGCCGGACGAGCGGATGCAGAAGCTGGCGGAGATCGTGAATCCGAACCGGATCGTGCCGACCGCGTTCGAATTCGTCGATATTGCCGGACTGGTCAAGGGCGCGAGCCGCGGAGAAGGGCTGGGCAACAAGTTTCTGGCCAACATCCGCGAGGTGGACGCGATCGTGCACGTCGTTCGCTGCTTCCAGGACGAGAATATCACTCACGTGTCCGGCAAGATCGATCCGATCAACGATATCGAGGTCATCAACCTGGAGTTGATCCTGACCGATATCGAGTCGGTCGAGAAGCGGATAGAGCGCACGCGCAAAGGGCTGAAGGGCGGAGACAAGAAGGTCGCAGAGGAGCTTGAGGTGCTCGAGCGTCTGCACGCGACCCTTACGGCGGAGAAGCCGGCAAGAAGCCTGGAGCTGACTCCGGAAGAAGCGCGCCTCGTACGCGACCTTCATCTGCTGACGATGAAGCCGGTATTGTATGCGACGAACGTAAGCGAGGGCGAGGCGGCCAGCGCCGACGGCAACGAGTACGTTCAGAGAGTTCGCGAATTCGCGGCGGCCGAAGGTTCCGAGGTCGTGCATATCAGCGCCAAGGTGGAATCCGAGATCGCCGAGCTTGAGGGCGAGGACAAGGAGATGTTCCTGGAAGAGCTCGGCCTGACCGAGTCCGGGCTTAACCGACTGATTCGCGCTTCTTATAAGCTGCTCGGATTGTATACGTATTTTACGGCGGGCGTTCAGGAAGTTCGCGCTTGGACGATTCGTCAAGGCACGAAGGCGCCTCAGGCCGCCGGAGTCATCCATACCGATTTCGAGCGGGGCTTCATCCGTGCCGAGGTCGTCTCGTACGGGGACCTGGTCGCCAACGGCTCGATGAAAGCAGCCAAGGAGAAAGGGCTCGTGCGGCTGGAAGGCAAGGAGTACGTCGTCGCGGACGGCGACGTCATGCATTTCTTGTTTAACGTATAATCGGCCGGCGAGCGGTCCGAATGAATCATGAAATCGGCAAGGTGCATGTCGTCTCCGAAGAGGGGGAGGCATGCGCCTTGTTGTCGTGCCGCCGCCGGCCGATCCGCTTGCGGAGCATATGGATATCTCGGTCTCCTGGTGGGGGATCGGGGTCGGTTTCGAGCCTCGCGACGAAGTGCTGCAGAAGCTTGAGAACGATTTCAACGTGACATTCAAGCCGATCGACATCGGCTGGGACAACTACAAGGAGAAATCGCAAGTATGGGCGGCGGCGGGCCAACTGCCCGATATCATTACGCACAGCATCACCAGCGACACTCCGGCGATCTATAACGAGTGGGTTAATCAGCAGTTGATCCATGCGCTTCCGGACGATATGAGCGCTTATCCGAACCTGAGCAAGGTGTTCGAGATCGAAGGCGTCGACAGCATCCGGCGCGACGGCAAGCTGTATGCGATTCCTCGCATGACGTTCCCGACCGACCAGATGTGGGCGGTATGGGCGGTAGACGGGGCCGTCTACGTCCGCAAGGACTGGATGGAGAAGCTCGGCATCGAAGATCCGCAAAACTTCGACGAGTTCAAGGCGCTGCTGAAGGCGTTCGTCGAGCAGGACCCGGACGGCAACAACAAGAACGACACGCAGGGCATCGTCATGAACACATTCGGTTACTTCAAGAACGTCTTCTCGGCTACGTTCCCGGAATTCGGCAACAAGGGCTGGCTGAAAGAGGACGGCAAATGGATTCCGTTCTATGCTTCCTCCAAGATGGACGAGGTGCTGCGCCAGGCTCGCGCGCTGTATAAGGAAAAGGCGCTGGACCCGGATTTCGCGGTCGCCAAAGCCGGGGAACGGAACCAGCAATTCTATCAGAACAAGGCGGGCGCGCTCGCGTTGACGACGAACGGCGTATTCGGGGCCAATGGGGTCAAGGCGGAATGGGAGAAGAACAACCCGGGCCTGAACTTCTACGACCACGTCAAAATTTTGCACCCATGGGCCGACGCGAACGGCGTCAAGTACCGCAACGTCAACAGCCCGTGGTGGTCGGAGAGCATGATCAACGCCGAAGTCGACGACAATAAGCTGGATCGCATTTTGCGCATCTACGATTGGCTGCTGTCTCCCGAAGGGAAGGAGCTGTTCGATTACGGCATCGAGGGCAAGGACTACACGAAGAATGCCGACGGAACGTACACGATTACCCGTCCGAAGGATGGAGACCAGTTCATTGATTTGAAAAAATACTATCCTTCGATGGACATCATCTCCCAGCTGGCGGCATGGCGGAACGCCGCGATTCTGGAGGACAACGAGGCGAACCGAGCGGCGTTCGGCGACGATTCGGTGGAGTTCGTCAAAAACGAGCTGAAGTGGATGGAAGAGAACACGCAGCCGATCCCGACCGCTTTCGAAATTTACACGATGAGCACGCCGGCCAAGGACAAGCTGTCCACGATCAACTTCGACGACGACTTCACGCGGGTTATCCTTGGCAACGACGATCCGGTCGAGATGTGGAAGACGGTGCTGAAAGGCTACGAAAGCAAAGGGCTGAATCAGGCGATCGAAGAAGTGACCGCCGAAATGGCCAAGTTCAATAAGTGATGCGAGAGACTGCTCCCGAGTTCGATGGATTCGGGGGCGGTCTCGTTCCATTAGTTTTTTCTAATGAAACATTTGGGAACGCAGGCGCGTCTGTGAGATTGAAGCAAGGGCGGGAAGGTCTGCCGGAAGGCTTCAACCGATTTCCGAAAGGAGAATTGATGATGCAGAAGAAAAAACTGTTGGTCGTACTGACTGCCGTAGGACTGTTGGGCACGAGCGCCGCTGCGGCCGTAGGCGCGAGCGGACTGGTCGGCAAAGTTACCGGGGTGTTCCATAAAGATATCGTCGTATCCGTGAACGGGGACAAAACTTCCTTGAATCCGGTCTACATTAACGGAAAAGCGTACTTGCCGGCGCGCGAAACGGCGACCGAGCTCGGATACACGCTGAACTGGAATCCGAAGACGAAGGAAATCCAAATCAACTCGAAGGAAGAGCAAGCGGTGGAATACTTGAGAATGGTGGGCGTGATCGTCGATATCGCGCCGACGGACAAGGAAGGGCAGTATCGGATCGAGCTGCTCGGTCACGGGGACCAGCGCTGGATGATCCTCTACGTCGACAAGGACACCGAGCTGACGAACGAGAGCGGCCAAGCGATCGCCGTCGCCGACCTGGAAGCGGGAACGCGGATCATGGCCGAGTTCGGCCCGGTCATCGCGTTGAGTTATCCGGGGCAGTCCCATGCGAGTAAAGTTGTCGTCAGCGGACCGTCGCTCGTCAAGGAAGACGTCATCCAGTCGGTCGAGAAAACCGAGGACGGCTGGCAAGTGAAGTTCGGCGAGACGAAGGACGGACAAACGACGACGTCGATCGTGCTGAATGCGAGCAGCGGCACGGGCGTCATGACGACGGAAGGCTTCGACGTTCCGTTCGCCGATCTGAAAGCCGGAGACAAGGTTCGCGCCTACTACGGTCCGATCATGACGAAGAGCCTGCCGCCGCAAAGCCCGCTTCACTATCTCGTCGTGCTGACCGAGAAGGAGCAGCTCGCTCCGGCGACGGTCGAGGAGTATCGCGAGCTGAGCTGGAAGAGCATTCCTGAAGATCAGAAGTCGCACGTAACGACGAAGAAGGAAGACGCTCGGGTCGAGGAAGTCGATTCGGGGAATATCAACGTGATGCTCGCGACGGACGAACAGAAGAAGAAGCTTAAAGAGATTCAAGCCGTGAACGGCAAGGTGATCTCCGTCGTGTACAGCACGGACCAGGACGCCCTGATCGGGCCGATCGTCATGATCTTCGATCCGGAATCGAAGGCGTTCCTCGGCATTCTTCCTCGGAAGTAATCGGGAGTCTGCCGCCGGCGGCGGGCCCGACAATTGAACAATTAACAAGCAGGAAGAGGCTGTCCCGTAAATAGAGTCGTACAAGATTATCGATGAAAAAGAAGGGCATCTATCTCCTGGAGACTGCCTGATACGGTCCTGAAATTACATTGCGACGGGTTTATCGTTCCCATTTCAGGATCGTATAGCAGCGGAAGGAGATAGATGCCTATTGCCATGCATCCATCGATAATCGTTCAGTACGACTTTCTTTACTTGTGGGACAGCCTCTTCGTTGTCGGGACCGATTTGAACCGCCAAGCCGTATCCGCACGAATTGGCCATCGTATGCTATAATAAGGGGTGATGTAAACACTGCAAGCGAGCGGAGGATGAGGACAAGTGCTAGACCGTCTGCAAGTTTTGGCGGATCGATATGAGAAGCTTAACGAATTGCTGAGCGATCCGGACGTGGTGAACGACTCCACGCGGCTTAGAACCTATGCGAAGGAGCAGGCCGGGCTGGAGGAAGCGTACCGCGCTTACGAAGAATATAAGCAAGTGCTGGCGCAGCTGCAGGATGCGAAAGCGATGCTGGAGGATAAATTGGACGACGAGATGCGCGAGATGGTCAAGCTCGAGATCGAAGAGCTGGACGAACGGCGCGCGGAATTGGAAGAGAAAGTCCGCTTCCTGCTGCTGCCCAAGGACCCGAACGACGGCAAGGACATCATCGTCGAAATTCGCGGCGCGGCCGGCGGGGAAGAAGCGAACCTGTTCGCGGCGGAGCTGTACCGGATGTATGCCAAATTCGCGGACAGCCAAGGCTGGCGTACGGAGATGCTGGAAGCGAGCGTGAGCGATCTCGGCGGGTTCAAGGAAGTCATTTTCTCGGTCAGCGGACCGGACGCCTATCGCAAGATGAAGTACGAGAGCGGCGCCCATCGCGTACAGCGGGTTCCGGAGACGGAGTCGGGCGGGCGCATCCATACGTCGACCTCGACGGTCGTCGTCATGCCGGAGGCCGAAGAGCTGGACATCGTCATTCACGACAAGGATATTCGCGTCGATACGTTCTGCTCCAGCGGAGCCGGCGGCCAGTCGGTCAATACGACGAAGTCGGCCGTACGCGTCACTCACGTACCAACGGGCATCGTGGCGACTTGCCAGGACGGCAAATCGCAGAACGATAACAAGGATAAGGCGCTGCAGGTGTTGCGGACGCGGATCATGGACGTCAAACGTCAAGAAGAAGAGGCCAAATATTCCGGCGAACGACGGGAGAAAATCGGAACCGGAGATCGCAGCGAGCGGATTCGCACGTACAATTTTCCGCAGAGCCGGGTGACGGATCATCGGATCGGCCTCACGCTGCACCGTCTGGAGTATGTGCTGAACGGCGACATGGACGAGATCGTCCAGGCGCTGACGCTGGCCGAGCAGGCCGAAATTCTTGAACGCGAGCAGATGAAGCAATAATGGAGGGCTGGGCGTGAGCTTGGAACGAATTTCTGGCCGCCCGCCGACGTTGGGAGAAGCCTGGCGAGCGGGCGCGGATCGACTGGGGCAAGCCGGGGTCGAGGAAGCGAACGCGGACGCGGAGCTTCTTCTTCTTTATGCTCTGGGCGTCGGGAAGGCGGAGCTGCTGCGGGATTGGCGGGAACCGTTTCCTCCCGGGAAGAGGGAGCAATGGGAGGAACTGCTGGAGCGGCGGGCGACGGGGGTTCCTGTTCAGTATGTGATCGGGGAGCAGTTTTTTTACGGGCGGGCATTCGAAGTGACGGAGGCGGTGCTTATTCCGCGTCCGGAGACGGAGCTTCTGGCTGAGGCCGTGCTGCAGGCCGGGGATTTGATCTGGCCGCCGGAGAGCGGCGACGGGGCCGGGGAGGCTGCGAAGGGGCAGGCGGCAGCTTCAGCCCCCGCCCCATTCGCTCCCATCGTGCTGGACGTTGGCACGGGAAGCGGCGCGCTGGCGGTCACGCTGGCGGCGGAACGGCCGTTCTGGCGGGTGACCGCGTCCGACTTGTCGGAGGCGGCGCTGCAAGTGGCTCGCGGCAATGCGCGTAAGCATGGGGCGGACGGGCGCATCTCGTTTGTTCAAGGGGACTTGCTGACGCCGTTTCTGAAGTCTGCTGCGGACGGTGGACTTGTCGTCGATATTCTCGTGTCCAACCCTCCGTATATTCCGTCGTCGGACATCCCGGGCTTACAGCGCGAGGTACGCGATCACGAGCCGCATCTGGCGCTGGATGGGGGCGACGACGGGCTGAATCCGTATCGGACGATGGCAGGGCAGCTAAAGGAGTTGCCGCAATTGCCGCGAATCGTCGCTTGGGAGGTCGGAGCAGGTCAGGCTCGCGATGTCGCGGAGCTGTTGAGGGCTGCGGCAGATTGGGCGGAGATCCGCTTTGTTGTGGACTACGCCGGCATCGAGCGGCATGTGGTGGCGGTTCGGTGAGTTCCGGATACACAAACGGAGTCATAAAAAGGGTATCCCCTTAGCCAAGTTGCTAGGGCGAGTATGCAACCTCCGAGGAAAGCAGATATTGCCGAATTTTCGTTCCATGCAAGGAGCTTTTGTGAAGGCGTACCGGAGGTGCGTCAAGCAAAAGTGACGAAGCAGGGCGTAAAGGCGGGGATAGATGCCGCTGAGCCGGTTTGCATACACGCCCTAGAGAAGAAACAGGGAGGGAACGGATAAGCGCGCTGTGCGTGCTTATTGGTTTGTGCTGGGGCCGGAGGCGGGGGATAAGCGCGCTGTGCGCGCTTATTGGTCTTTGCTGGGTCCGGTGGCGAGGGATAAGCACGCCGTGCGGGCTTATTGGTCTAGGCTGGAGCCGGAGGTGGGGGGATAAGCACGTCGAGCGTGCTTATTGGTCTGTGCTGGAGCCGGAGGCGGGGGATAAGCGCGCTGTGCGTGCTTATTGGTTTGTGCTGGGGCCGGAGGCGGGGGATAAGCGCGCTGTGCGCGCTTATTGGTCTTTGCTGGGTCCGGTGGCGAGGGATAAGCACGCCGTGCGGGCTTATTGGTCTAGGCTGGAGCCGGAGGTGGGGGATAAGCACGTCGTGCGCACTAGCGTTGCATAAATGCTCACATAGTGAACTGGATTGTATTCCTATTACTTTGATTTCATATATTTACAGTTCCATTCTAGCCACTCAA
>NZ_PVYW01000011.1 GCF_003001675.1 Cohnella sp. SGD-V74
CTCTGGCCATAAAATATCCTCCCCCGAATTGATTCTGAGGAGGATTATCTCATGGTTGCTGCAAAGAACGAAGGTGGGTAGGGTTTGACGCTTACCAAAATAAAAAGGAGATGCTGGACGATGTGCAATTCCAAGCAGGAGCAAGCAAAAGCAAGCGCGGCCATGCTGTTGGCACAAGCGGTGCAAGGAAAGTTCGAGGGAGTCAAGCTGGGAGTCGGGGCTGTGTCGGAGCAGGGGTTCTACTACGATTTCGAAGTGCCGGGCGCGTTCGCGGAATCGGATCTGGCCGGCGTCGAGGAGGAGATGCGGAAGCTGGCGGCTGATAGGATTCCGGCGAAGCTGGAATGGATGCCGAGGGCGGAGGCGGCGGAGCTGTTCGAAGCGAAGGGGGAAAGCTGGAAGGCGGAATGGCTGCGGGAGGAAGCGGAACTAGATCCGGTGCCGGTATTCTGGAGGGGGGAGTTTGCCGATGTATACCCGGACGGCTGCGCGCGGGAAGCCGGGATGGACGCGCCGGTGTTCAAGCTGCTTAGCGTGGCGGGAGCTTACTGGAGGGGAGACAGCGGCAATCCGATGCTGCAGCGCGTCTACGGGGCGGCGTTCGCGAGCGAGTCGGAGCTGAAGCAGTATCTCGTCTGGCAGGAGGAGGCTTCGCGGCGCGACCATCGCAAGCTGGGCAAGCAGCTCGAGCTCATTCATTTCTCGGAGGAGGCTCCGGGCATGCCGTTTTACTTGCCGAAGGGGGCGGTCGTGCGGCAGGAACTGGAGAACCTGTCGAGGGAGTTTTTGCGAAAATACGAATACGAGGAAGTCCGTACGCCGCTTATCATGAACAGGCAAATGTGGGAGCAGTCGGGGCATTGGGAGCATTATCGGGACAATATGTATTTCTCGGAGCTGGACGGTCATCAATTCGCCGTTAAGCCGATGAATTGTCCAGGGCACATGCTGATTTACAAGAGCAGGCTGCGTTCGTACCGGGATCTGCCGATTCGGCTGGCCGAATTCGGACAGGTGCATCGGCACGAATACAGCGGAGCGTTGAACGGCTTGTTCCGGGTTCGTACGTTCTGCCAGGATGACGCGCACATTTTCGTCCGTCCGGATCAGATCGAGGCGGAGATCGGGCGGGCGATCGCGATGATTCAGGAGATGTACGGCCTGTTCGGCTTTGAGTACAGCCTGGAACTGTCGACGCGGCCGGACGATTCCATGGGCAGCGACGAGCAGTGGGCTGAAGCCGAAGCGGCGCTGGCCAAGGTGCTGGAGAACAGCGGCCTGCCCTACCGGATCAACCCGGGAGACGGCGCGTTCTACGGTCCGAAAATCGATTTTCACATTAAGGACGCTCTGAATCGCAGCCATCAATGCGCGACGGTTCAACTGGATTTTCAGATGCCGGAGAAATTCGGTCTAGCTTACGTGGATGAGAGGAACGAGAAGCAGGCGCCGATCGTTATTCACCGCGCCGTGTACGGGTCGATCGACCGGTTTATGGGAATTCTGATCGAGCACTATGCTGGCACGTTTCCGGCATGGCTGGCTCCCGTGCAAGCAGTGGTCATTCCGGTGGCGGACAGTCACGGGGCGTATGCGGAGGAAGCGTGCCGCGTGCTGAAGGACGCGGGAATAAGGGCGGAGACGGACTGCCGGAACGAGAAGCTCGGTTATCGCGTCCGCGAGGCGCAGCTCATGAAAATCCCCTATGTCGCGGTCGTCGGAGACGCGGAATGGGCTGCCGGCACGGTTCAGGTCCGCATGTACGGCCGGCAGGGGCAGCAGCAATTCGGTTTGGCGGACTTGGCGGCGGACATGCGCGGCAAAGTCGAGAGAAGGGGAATCTGACGGCGGCTCCCTTCAGGCGCCGGGAGCCGGGCCGGACATGTTCGACGTATCCTTGCCTTCGGTAAGCTTGAGCAGCAGCCGGTACAGATGGCCGCGCTCTTCGTCCGACAAGCTAGCGAGCATGCGATTAGCCGCTTGGGATTGATAGGCAAGCGCATCGTTCAGATGCTCGCGGGCAAGCTCGGTAAGCCGGATCAGCGTCGCTCTGCCGTCGGTCGGATCGGGCGCTCTGAGCAGAAGCCCGTCGCGTTCCAGCGCGTCAACGAAGTCGGTTACCGTTCGCGCTTTAATGTTCAGCCGTTCCGCCAGCTCCTTCATGCGGATGCTTCCCGTTTCGGCTACAGCCTCCATAACCCGCAGCCGCGGGGCCGAGATCGGGTAAGGGATCGAGAGGGAGGCAAGCTCTCCTTCCATTTCTCGCTGCATCGCGTGGGTAGCCCTGACCAGAAGATGAAGGGAGTCTATCGGAGAAGGGACAGCGGGATGCGCGTCGGTACGAGCGTCGGATTGAGTGGACATAGAACCTCCTGCAGCTTCCTTAAGAAGCGTTCATGCCTACAGTATAACCTTAGCCTGCCGCTGCCTACAATTGGCGGCTTGACTCCCGATGAATTACTGTGTATCCTCACTAACTAGAGATATAGTGAGGATACTCACTAATTAACGGGCAGTCAGGGGAGGAAGATGGGAATGAAATCAGACGTTGCGGAAAAAGGAATGTTAACGGAAGAAGCAAGGGCCGAGAAGTTAATGGGGGTACTCGTGGTCGCACTTGTTTTCTCGGTGATGAATGGAACGATGTTTAATGTGGCGCTGCCGGTCATCGCCGAGCGGTTCTCGCTTGTCCCGTCGCAAGTCAGCTGGGTGATGACCTCCTATATGGTCGTCTATGCCGTCGGATCGGTCGTCTACGGCAAGCTGGCGGACAATTATTCGTTGAAGAGCTTGCTGACGTTCGGAATGCTTGTTTTTGCACTTGGGTCGATTGTCGGAATGGCGGCCGATACGTACGCGACAGTCGTTGCCGCGCGCATCCTGCAGGCCGCCGGAGCTGCCGTAATGCCGGCCGCGTCGATGATCGTTCCGGTTCGGTATTTTCCCGTGGAGAAGCGGGGGAGGGCGCTGGGCACGACGGCGGTCGGCTTGGCGCTTGGCAGCGCGCTCGGCCCGGTCGTCGCCGGAGCGATCGCCGGTCTGGGCAGCTGGAGATGGCTGTTCCTGTTCTCGCTCGTGTCGCTGGCGACGCTGCCGCTGTTCCGCAAGTATTTGGGAGACGACAAAGGACGGCCGGGACGGATCGACTGGCTCGGGGGCGGCTTGCTGGGCGCGGCGACGGCTGCGTACTTGCTGGCCATTACGCAAGGCAAGTGGCAGATGATCGTTGCGGGAAGCGTATTGCTGCTATTGTTCATCGTGCGAATCCGCAAAACGGCCGTTCCTTTCGTTCCTCCGGCGCTGTTCGCCAACGGCCGATTCTCGGCTGGCTTGTTCATCGCTTTCCTGGCTGCGGCTCTGAACTTTTCCGTTACGTTTATGGCTCCGCAATTTTTAACGTCATTAAACAACTTGTCTCCGGGCGGCGTGGGAGCGGTATTGTTTCCGGCCGCCATCGCTTCGGCCTTGATGGGGCGGATAGGAGGAAAGCTGGCCGATCGGCGGGGCAACGGGGTTCTGGTCGGGCTTGCGTCGGGACTTCTGCTGCTCGGTTACGGATTGCTCGCGGGCTTCGTAGGCGAAGCGGCGCATTGGATCGCGCTGTTCCTGATCGCCAGCCAGATCGGTCAAACGTTCTTGCAGATCGCGATGTCGGGTACGGTTTCCCGCACGCTCGCCAAGGAGCAGGCGGGGGTTGGCATGGGAATGCTGGCGATGCTGAATTTCATAGCGGGAGCCCTGTCGATGAGCGTAATCGGCAAGGTGCTGGATCGGACGGCGGCGGAAGCGGGAGGAGCGAGTACGTACAGCCACATTTTGATCGCCATGTGCTTGACCGTGATCTTCATCGCCGGGATGTACCGACTGCGGTTCCGTAAAGGATGAAAATGCTCCTTTTGTCGCAACCTGTTAATTAAACGAACATTAACGAAGGAGCGGGGAGCATGAAGGACGCGATCGGCAAAGCGATGTCGCTGGGATTGGGATTGGCCGTAGCAGGCAAGGAGCAGGTGGAAAGGACGATCGAAGAGCTGGTGAAAAAAGGGGAGCTAAGCCGGGCCGAGTCGGGCTCGCTGACGGAGGAGCTCGTGCGCAAGGGGGAAGAGGCGAAGGCGCGAGTGGAGGATCTCGTGCGAACCCGCATTCATGCGCTGCTGGGGGACGGCACACTGGCGACGAAGGAGGACGTCGAACGCCTCGAACGGCGCTTAAGCGAACTGGAAGGACGCCTGAACGAGTTGGAGCGGCGGACGAGCGCGGATTAATGGAAGGCGGGGGCGGCGGATGAATCTGAGACAACGGATTCGAAGGCTGCGGCGCTACCGTTCGATCGCTTCGGCGCTTGCCCGGAACGGGCTGGGCTACGTGGCGCACGACATGGGGCTGACCGATAAGCTGCTGTTTTTCCGCAGCGAGGAGCGAAGGGGCGTCAAGGGCAAAAGCCTCGGCGAGCGCATTCGCTTGCTGCTGGAAGAGCTGGGTCCGACATTCGTGAAGCTCGGTCAGATTGCCAGCTCGCGGCCCGATCTGCTTCCCGCGGACATCGTGCGGGAGCTGGAACGGCTCCAGGATCAGGTGACGGCGTTCCCGTACGAGCAAGCGTCGGCCATTATCGAGCAGGAGCTTGGGGACTCCGTGGACCGACTGTTCTCAAGCTTGTACGAGACGCCGATCGCGGCCGCTTCCATCGGGCAGGTATACCATGCCCGGCTGAAAGACGGCCGGGACGTCGTCGTCAAAGTGCAGCGCCCGAATATTCTGCGGTTGATCGAAACGGATCTTGGCATATTGGCGGATTGGGCCAGGCTTGCGGAGAGCCGGTTGGAGTGGGCGAGGAACTACCGGCTGACCGATGTGGTGGAGGAGTTGGGACGCGCGCTGCGGGACGAGCTGGATTTCGACAAGGAAGCGAGGCATGCCGAGCGGTTCGCGCAGGCGAACCAAGGGGCGAAGAAGATGCGGGTGCCGGCCGTGCATCGGGAATTCAGCTCAAGCCGCGTGCTGACGATGGATTACGTCGAAGGGATCAAGCTGTCCGAGCTTGGCCGCTTGGATCGCGCCGGACTTAACAGGAAGGAGCTGGCGGAGCGTTATGCGCGGATGATTTTCCAGCAGGCGCTGGTCGAAGGCTTTTTTCATGGGGACCCGCATCCGGGCAACGTGCTGGCGCTGCCGGACGGCACGCTGGCCTGGCTCGACTTCGGGATGATGGGCCGCTTGTCGCCGGAGACGAAGAGAAGCTTCGCTTCCTTCGTCATCGCGCTGCGCAACCAGAGCTCCAAAGGCGTGCTGCGCGCCATTTCCCGCATGGGCGCCGTGCCCGACGAGGCGGATCGGGAGCGGCTGCTGTCCGATATCGAAGAGCTGAGGGAGAAGTACTACCAGGTTCCGTTCCATCGGCTTCACCTCGGAGAAGCGGTTCACGATCTGTTTTCCGTGGCGCTGCGGCATCGCATTTCGATTCCCAAGGAGCTGACGCTGCTCGGCAAAACGTTCCTGACGATGGAGGGCGTCGTTACGACGCTTGACCCTTCGTTCAGCATTTTCGACGTCGCCGAGCCGTTCGGGAAAAAGCTGTTCCTGGAGCGGCTGAACCCGCGGAACTGGCTGAGCGGCTGGGCCGAGGACATACCCGACTATCTCGATCTGCTCGGCGAGCTGCCGTCCAATCTGAAGCACGCGTCGCGTCTGCTCCGCCAAGGAAAGCTGCGGATCGAGGTCGCGACGCCGCAGATCGAAGCCATTATGGCCAAGATGGACCGCATCGGGAATCGACTGTCGTTCAGCATCGTGCTGCTGTCGCTTAGCATCGTCATGCTCGGCTTGATCGTCGGCGCGGCGCTGAGCCATTCCAAAACGCTGCTGTGGCGCATTCCGGTCATCGAAATCGGGTTGGGCATCGCGTTTTTTATGCTCATCTGGCTGATTTCCTCAATTTTCCGATCGGGACGCTTTTAATAGTTGATCAGGGACGCGAGTGTGTTAAAATGAGTTCATCCTTGACCTTCAGCGGAGGTAGAAAGATGCAACTCATTGATCCATCGATCGTACAGACGAGGCTTGACCGTCTTAGAGACCAGGAGCTCTACATCCACCTGGAGATGACGAGCGGCGCCTATGCGGCGCATTACGACAGTTCCAAGCATCCGGCGGCGACATTTATTACGAATGCATCCGTCAAATACAGCCAAGGCTCGATATCCGGGGAAGGCCCGTACCGCGTCGGTCTGAAGACGGCCCAAGGTTGGGTATATTCGGAAGGGCTGACCCATTACGAAGAGTCGGAACAGGAACGGCTCATTCTGGCCGGCCATGACAGCCAGGGCAAGCTGGTTGTCGCGCTGCAGCTCGGTCGGGAGCCTTTTTAATTGGACATGGAGAGGAATGAAGCAGATGAATCGCCGTATATTGGTCATATTGCCGCATCCCGACGATGAGGCGTTCGGGTTGTCGGGCGCGCTTGCCAAGCATGTAGATGAAGGAGCGCAGATCACGTACGCCTGTCTGACGCTCGGAGAGATGGGACGGAATATGGGCATTCCGCCGTTCGCCAACCGCGTCACGCTGCCGGCCGTCCGGAAGAAGGAGCTGGAGAAGTCCTGCGAGGCGATCGGCATTCAGGATTTGCGCCTGCTGGGCTTCCATGACAAGACGATCGAATTCGAGGACCAGGAGCAACTGGACGGGAAAATTCAAGCGCTTCTGGACGAGCTCCAGCCGGAGCTGGTTTATACATTCTATCCGGGCTACAGCGTGCATCCCGATCACGACGCTACCGGAGCTGCGGTCGTTCGCACAATCGGGAGGCTTCCCGAGGCGCGCAGGCCGGCCGTTCGCTGTATCGCGTTCGCCAACAATCACGAGCAAGCGATCGGCAAGCCGGACATCGTCGTTGACATAACGCGGTTTCTCGAATCGAAGCTGGCGTCCATTCAGGCTCACCGCTCGCAATTCCAAGCGGCCGAATTGCTGGGCAAGAACCAGCTGAGCGACGAGGAAATCCGGCAGCGGTTCGGTACGGAACGGTTCTGGACTTATCGGTTTGCTTAATTTTAATATGAAGAGTCGGTTAAAAAAGAGGTTGTCCCATAAGCAGAGTTGCTTGAGATGATCGATAGACAAAGAAGGGGTATGTACCTCCTGGAGAATGCCTCATACGCTCCTGAAACCACCTTATCACGGGTTTACCCATTCAGGTTTCAGGAGTGTATAGCATCGGAAGGAGGTACATACCCCTTGCACCTTTATCGTCGATCATTTTTTAGAGCAACTTAAAGTGCTTACGGGACAACCTTTTTTTGGCATAATCGGCGCCGAGAGCGCCCGACAGGCTTCGACTTGCCTGGCGGCAACTTATTTTGACGCGGAAAGCTTAATTGTTCTCCCTCTACTCTTGGGTTCGACTGCAACACTGTTTCTCTAGACCCACACGAAGTTCGTTCGGTATGCTTAATGCGTTGGAGTCAGGAGGGGACCGCGCATGGAAGCTTATCAGGACATTAAGCAGGGAGAGAAAGGCGCTTGGGTAAGCATCTGCGCCTACATCGTTCTATCGGCGTTAAAACTCGCCGTCGGCCACGCATCGGGCTCGGAAGCGCTGCTGGCGGACGGTTTCAATAACGCAACGGATATCGTCGCTTCGATCGCGGTGCTTGTCGGGTTGAAAATATCGCGCAAGCCGCCGGACCGCAACCATCGGTACGGGCATTTCCGGGCGGAGACGGTGGCGGCGCTCGTCGCTTCGTTCATTATGATGGCGGTGGGCGTTCAGGTGTTCGTCCAGGCGATCTCCAAAGTTTCGGCGCCGAATCTGGAATCGCCGGATATGATCTCGGGATGGACGGCGCTGCTGTGCGCGGCGGCCATGTTCTTCGTCTACCGGTACAACGCCAGACTGGCCAAGCGCATTAACAGCCAGGCGCTGATGGCGGCGGCGCAGGACAATCGGTCCGACGCCCTCGTCAGCATAGGCGCGTTCGCCGGAATCGTCGGCTCGCAGTTCGGAATCGCTTGGCTGGACCCGGTGACGGCGCTCATCGTCGCGGCTATCATCTGCCGGACCGCTTGGCACATTTTCAGAGACGCCACACACGCGCTGACCGACGGCTTCGACGAGACCGAGCTGAACAAGCTTCGCAAGACGATCTACGACAGTCCCGGAGTAAAAGGAGTCAAAGATATTAAAGCGCGGGTTCACGGCAACAACGTGCTCGTCGACGTCACCATTAATGTGAACAAATACTTAAACGTGATAGAGAGCCATGCGATAACGGAGAAAATCGAGGAGAGAATGAAGGCCGATCACAATATTTCGCATATTCACATTCATATCGAGCCTTACGAGGCAAGCTAGAGGCTCCCGGCCGGGACAAGGGGATGGCGCGGAACCGGCGGCCCCGATTGCCGATTCCGTCATCTTTCTGTCATTCGGTTGTGACTGTTCGTCTATTGAAGAGAGGATGCGGATTCAATAGGATAACACTGAAAGACTCGACGCGATCCGCTATATCATTTTCGCGGCGATATCGGACAGCGTCAGGATGTAGCCTTTGCCGCGGATGTTCTCGATCGAGAGCGCGGCGTTCGTCTTCCGGCGAATCCGATACAGCAGGGAGTTGAGCTCCTCGGGGCTGGCCGGCGGAAGCTGGTCGTCCTCCGAGCGTTCCGGCCATACATACCGGATGATGTCTTCCTTGGGAACGAACTGGCGCTCTTTGGCCAGCAGCAATTCCAGACATTTGTATTCCTTATCGGAGAAAGCGTAGCTCAGATCGCGAAGATGAAGCTGCCGTCTGACCGGGTCCAGCTCGTAACCGGCGGCCGAGGGAGACAGCTGGGACGCCGGACCGAAATCCAGCGTTTCCTCCCACATGCTCGTAGAGAAGGTCAGAATAACCATCCCTTTGGCGAAGGAGATCGTATCCGACGATTGCAGCGGATGCGGCGAGAACGGAGCAAGCCTGACGCCGTTCACTTCCGTTCCGTGCTTGCTCTCGAAATCGGTAATGGAGTAGCTGCCGCTCTCCCAGCGTATCGCGGCTTGCTTGCGGGATACGTAGGCGTTCTCGAAGCCGATGTCCGGCTCCCAGCCGACGTCCTTGCGGCCGATGATCACGTTCGGCTGAGCGATCTGAAGCGTCGAGCCTTCATCATAGGGGAATCCTCGTATGACTACGAGGCAAGAGTTGGGCTTCATTATCGTTAACCTCATTCCTAATTAAGATAAGTCCGAAGAAGGTTATACCGCGTATAACGAAAAATTATGGGGCAAGCTTCCCCAAATTGCAACAAGCGAGGAGAACAGCATGAAACAAATCGTCGTTAATCCCGGCTCGCCGTTCGGCGGAGCCGTGTCCGTTCCGGGGTCCAAGAACAGCTCGCTCGCCCTGATGGCCGCCGCTTGCTTGTCGGACGAGCCGGTTCTATTAAGAGGAATACCGAAAATTACCGATCTCGACGTCTTCTCCCGGATCGGGGAGGACATCGGATTGATCATTTACCGCGACGAGGACAACGCGGTGCTGATCGACCCGCGCGGCATTCGCAGCACGGTCGTCGATCCGGCGCGCGCCTCCGCGTTCCGCACCGCTTATTATTTCATCGGAGCGCTGCTGGCCAAGCACGGCAAAGTCAGCATGGGCTATCCGGGAGGCGACGACTTCGTCAGCCGTCCGATCGACCAGCACATTAAAGCGCTGATGGCGATGGGGGCCAAGTTCGTCTTCCATACCGACTATTACGAGGTGGAATGCGCCAACCTGCGGGGAGCGGACATCTACTTCGACACGATCTCTTCCGGAGCGACGATCAATGCGATGCTGGCCGCGGCGAGAGCGACGGGCCGAACGACGCTGCGTCAGGCGGCCAGAGATCCGGAAGTCGTCGATACCGCGCAATTGCTGATCAAGATGGGCGCCAAGATCAGGGGAGCGGGCAGCGACACGATTACGATCGAAGGCGTCGGCCACTTGCGCGGCTGCACGTACACGGCCATTCCCGACCGCCTGATCGCGGGCGCGTTCCTCATTGCCGCGGGCGCGACGAACGGCATCGTGACGGTGAACGACGTCATTCCCGAGCATCTCGGCTCCTGTATCGCGAAGCTGCGGGAAATCGGCATGGAAGTGGAGGAGGGGGACCAATCCGTTACGGCCTATGCCGCCGGCAGGCTCAGGCCGACGCGGGTAAGAACGGCCATGTACCCCGGGTTTCCGACCGATCTGCAGCAGCCGCTTACCGCTCTGCTGACGCGGATTCCCGGCACGAGCCTGGTGGCGGACCGGATCTATCCGAAGAGGTACCAGCATGTGCCTCAGCTGAACCGGATGGGAGCGCGCATCGACGTCCGGTCCGGAGTGGCGAGAATCAAGGGAGGGACGCCGCTGCGCGGCACGCTTGTGCACGCTTCCGACGTTCGCGCGGGCATCTGCCTGCTTGTCGCCGCGCTGACGGCGGAGGGAACGACTTCGATCGCGGGCGTTCGCCATATCGAGCGCGGGTACGAGAATATCGCCGCTTCGTTCCGGGCGCTCGGAGCGGACGTGACGATGCGGGACACTGCGGAAGATGCGGACGCTTTCGGTTTGTATACGAGCCTGGGGTCGTAAACGAACTTGTACTTGAGCGTGGACTCCAAGAACGGACTGACTTAAGTCCGGGAAATTTCCCGTCCTTCAGTTGAGGGACGCGCGCCGCCAAGAGGATTATACTGAAAATGCGTAAATCCTTTGGACGGAGGCGGCATAGGTGCGGAAACGGAGCAGAGTTCGGCTTAAAGTCGCGGCGGTCGCGGTTGCGGTCGCATTGGCGGGAGCGGCGGTCTACATGGCGGGCGGGAAGACGGAGACGGTACTCAAGGAAGTGCCGGAGCTTGCGCCCGGCGAGGAGGCGGACTACCGGGCATCGGTGACGTGGCCGTTGTCCGAAGCGGATCAGTCGGGAGCGGGGGCGGCTTCCGGCGTTGCCGTCGATTCGCAGGGGTATCTCTATTATTTGCACCGGGCGGGCTATGCTTTCAATAACGACGAGATTATCCCCGAGCCGACCATCGTCAAGCTGGACCCGGCGTCCGGAGAAGTGCTGGCCGAGTTCGGAGCGGGCGTGTTCCAATCGCCGCACGGCCTGACGGTCGCCGCGGACGGCAGCGTCTGGGTGACGGACGTTCAGCTTAACGAAGTGATCAAGCTGAGCGCGGAGGGGGAAGTGCTGCGGAGGTATGGGAAGCAGTACCCATTCTATATGGAGACGATGCTGCGCCTGCGCAACGTCTTGCCGCGGCTGCCGGTTCCGCAGCCGGAGGCGATGTTCGCTCGTCCGACGGACGTCGTCGTGACGGAGCAGGGAGAGTTTATCGTGGCGGACGGCTATCGGAACAAGCGGGTGGCCAAGTTCACGGCGGACGGAGAGCTGGTCTGGCAGCTTAACGCGGACGGAAGCGGAGACGGGCAGTTCAACTTGCCGCACGGGCTGAGCGCGGATCGGCAAGGCCGGCTGTACGTGGCCGACCGCAAAAACGCGCGCATCCAGGTGCTGTCCCCGGACGGCGAGTGGCTCGCTTCGTGGGACGGACCGGAGCTTGGACGTCCGTACGGCGTAGAGGTCGGAGCTGACGGATACGTGTACGCCGTCGACGGCGGGGACGCGCTGGACGGAGGCAGCGACCGGGAGCGAAGCCGAATCGTCAAGCTGGATGCCGAAGGACGCGTCGTCGCCCGCTGGGGAAGCTGGGGCGAAGGCGTCGGACAGATGCGCACTCCGCACGACATCGCAGTGGATGCTTCAGGCAACGTATACGTGGCCGATCTGGACAACAATCGCGTGCAGCGATACTCGCTGGAGCGCTAACGGGCGGACGGCGGGCCGGTCGTAGTTCCTTCGACAAGGAACGGCTCCAGCACGACTTGACGATATTCGCCGGGGCCTTCGTTCAGAGCGTCGAGCAAAATACGCGTAGCCTGCTTGCCGATTTCTTCTTCGGACTGAGCGACATGCGTGAAGCGCGCCCGGTTGTCCAGCCCTGGAGACGGATCGTCGAAGGTGACGATGGAGAGGTCTCCGGGCACGCTCATGTTCAGCTTGGCCGCGATGGCCGCGATATGCGACCCAAGCGTGGAATTGAGCGTAATATAAGCCGTCGCCAGACGGCTGCCGATGTAGCGGTGCAGCATATGGCCGCCCTGCTCCACGTCATGGGCGCCGATCGAAAATTCGGTCAGCATCAGGGCGGGGTTGATCAGGGCGCCTTTTTGCTTCAGGGCGTCCATATAGCCTGCGATCCGGTCCTGCACCGTAATTGTCTGCAGGGGCGAATCCGAGCAGACGGCGATGTCGCGATGCCCGAGCTCCCACAAGCGGGAGACGGCGAGCTCCGCGCCTTTGCGGCTGTCGGAGCAGACGAAGTGGGTTTCCACTCCAGGCAAGTAACGATCGATGAGCACGAACGGAAACCGATTCACCTTCAGCGCCAAAATTTCCTCATTATAGGCTTCGGCGTCAACCGGAAAAATGATCAGGCCGACCGCTCCCATCCGGATCAGCTCGGCGATCGCTTCTCTCTCCCGCTCCTTGGACTCGTTCGTCAGCACGATATTCAAGAAGTAGGGCGTGCCGCGAAGCACGTCGTTTATTCCCCGAATGAGGCGCAGCGCGAAAAAGTCGTTCACCGACGGCACGATAAACCCGATCGTTTTCCCGGACGATGCGGCAGCTTCGGCTCCCCGCGCCGGGGAATAGCCGGGTTTTTCGGCGTTGTCCGCCTCCTTGCCCCGATCCGTTTCCTGCGCGATGCCGAGGCTGGAGACGTCTTTGCCGACAAAGCTGCCTTTCCCCGGAACCCGATAGATCCAGCCTTCCTTGGCCAACTGCGCCAGCGCGTTCGCCACCGTAATGCGGCTGACGCTGAAAGCCGCCATCAGCTCGCGCTCGGTCGGAATTTGGTCGCCGGCCTGCAGCTGCCCCGAGTTTATCCGACGTTTGAAATAATTCTGGATTTGCATATATAGAGGCTGCCGCTCGTTGTTCATGTATCCGGCTCCTGTAAATTGAATTATATAGCCATTATATCAAAGAAGAGTGCGGGTGGAATAGATTTTATTGGGCCTTTCGGTGTAAATGACATATATGATATAAAATTTAATGTTTATGTTGAATATATCATTTCGTGATGGTATATTCGTTGCAAAAGCCATGCGGCGATAAGGAGAGAGACCGATGCCCTACGAGACAGCGCCGATCATGACCGGTCGGGCCAAGCATACGCTGGAGAAAATCCGGGAGCACATCTATACGAAGGTGGCTTCCCTTGAAGTTAACGCCTGGAGAACCCGGGAGCCGGTTCCATACGAGCGGAGAACGTCCGGAGAGCCCGTGGCCCTTCGGCCGGGAGACAAATGGGGCGAGCTGTGGGACTGCGCCTGGTTTCGGTTTGTCGGCTCCGTGCCCGCGAGCGCCGCGGGCTGCAAGGTCGTGCTGCTGATCGACGTGAACGGAGAGCTGTGCCTTGTCGACGAGGACGGCGCGCCGATCCAGGGGTTGACCAACATCAATTCGGAGTTCGACTTGTCGCTTGGACTGCCGGGCAAAAGAGTGGTCGACGTGACCGAACGCGCTCAAGGCGGCGAAGCCGTCGACCTGTGGGCGGACGCGGGCTGCAACGACTTGTTCGGCCGCTACCGCAGCGGCACGCTGAAGGAAGCGGATATCGCGATCTGCCATGAGGAGACGCGCCGTCTCTACTATGACTACGAAGTTCTGCTGGAGCTGGCCGAACATCTTCCGGAGCAAGGAGCTCGCCGGACGCGGCTGCTGCACAAGCTGTACGAAGCATCGTACCTGCTGGAGACGATAGACGAAGGCACGGTTCGAGCGGCGCGCGAGCTGCTGCGGCCCGAGCTGGACAAGAAGGGCGGAGATCCCGACATTACGGTCAGCGCCGTCGGGCACGCGCATATCGACCTTGCTTGGCTGTGGCCGATTCGGGAGACGATTCGCAAAGGGGCCAGGACTTTTTCCACCGTGTTGAAAAATATGGAGAAATACCCCGACTACGCGTTCGGAGCGAGCCAGCCGCAATTGTACCAATGGATGAAGGAGCACTACCCGAAGCTGTACGGGCGCATCAAGGACAGAATCGCCGAAGGCCGCTGGGAGGTCCAGGGAGCGATGTGGGTCGAGCCCGATTCCAACGTATCGGGCGGAGAGGCGCTCGTTCGGCAAATTTTGTACGGGAAACGGTTCTTCAAGCAGGAATTCGGCGAGGACGTGCGCGTGCTGTGGGTGCCGGACATTTTCGGCTACAGCGCCAGTCTGCCCCAGTTGCTTAAGAAAGCCGGAGTCGATTACGTCATGACGCAGAAGCTGAGCTGGAGCGTCTACAACGATCACCCGCATCACAGTTTCCTGTGGGAGGGCATCGACGGCTCGAAGGTGCTGACCCATCTTCCTCCCGAGGATACGTACAACAGCCCGGCCGCTCCGCGGTCGCTGGCGAAAATCGAGAGAGAGTATATGGACAGCGGCGTCTCGGACCATGCGCTTCTGCTGTTCGGCATCGGCGACGGCGGAGGCGGGCCGGGCGAGGAGCATCTGGAGCGGCTGGGCCGCTTGCAGAACCTGCAGGGTCTTATCCCGGTCGTTCAGGAGCCTTCCATTGCCTTCTTCAGCAAGCTGGAGCGGGAACAGGAGCGGTTCGAGACGTGGCGCGGCGAGCTGTATCTGGAGAAGCATCAGGGAACGCTGACGTCGCAAGGCCGCAACAAATGGTATAACCGCAAGCTGGAGAAGGCGCTCCGGGAGGTCGAATTCGCGGCTTCGCTTGCGATCTCCCTCGGCGCTCCGGCGTCTATCTATCCGCAGGCCGAGCTGGAGACGATCTGGAAGGAAGTGCTGCTCTATCAGTTCCATGACATTTTGCCGGGCTCGTCGATCGGCAGGGTGTACGACGAATCGCTGGAGCGCTATGCGGCTCTCTACGAGCGGGTGCTGCAGCTGGCCGAAGAGGCGTACGCATCGGCTGGAGCTTTTGCGGGACTGAAGCCGGGAGAGGCGTTCGTGGCCAATTCGCTGCCGTGGGAACGGCGGGAATGGGTGAGCTGGAACGGCAAGCCGCACCTTGTGACGGTGCCTCCGATGAGCGTTGCTCCGCTGGAGCAGGCGGCGAGCGAGGCGAGCGCGGAAGCGCCTGCCGCGGATGAGAACGGTCTGGAAAACGAGTTTTTGAGCGTCAAGCTCGGCTCCGACGGCAGCATCGTCTCTCTCTACGACAAGCAGGCCGAGCGGGAGACGGTAGCGTCCGGCGAGCGGGCCAATTTGCTGACCGTCTATCACGATCGCGGGGACGCGTGGGATTTCGACCGCAACTACCGTCAGGCCGTCGCCGGCCGGATGGAGCGGGAGTCGGTCGCCGCGTACGCGGACGGGGCCAAAGCGGTCGTGGAGCAGCGGTTCCGCTTCGGCGAGTCGACGTTGACGCAGAAAATCGTTCTCCATGCGGGCGAGCGGATCGTTCGCTTCGAGACGGAGGCGGATTGGCGGGAGTCGGGCAAAATGCTGCGAGCTTCGTTCCCCGTCGATGTGCGCGCGGACCAGGTCAACTGCGAAATTCAGTTCGGCAGCCTGCAGCGCCAGACGCACCGCAATACGAGGCACGATTTCGCCAAGGACGAAATCTGCGCGCACCAGTATATCGATCTGTCGCAGCCGGATTACGGCGTCTCGCTGCTGAACGACTCCAAGTACGGCTTCAGCGCGCTCGGAAACGTGCTGGACATCCATCTGCTGCGCAGCCCGTCCTATCCCGATCCGCAAGCCGACCGGGCGGTTCACCGGTTCGTCTACGCGCTGTACCCGCATGAAGGGGACTACATCTCGGCGCACACTTACCGGAAGGGCTACGAGCTGAATTCTCCGCTGACCGCATTCGCGGCGGGAAGCGCAGATCGGCAGGAGCTGTCGACCGTTCGGGGCTCGCTCGTGCGAATCGATTCGCCGCACGTCATGCTCGAAGCGGTCAAGAAGGCCGAGGATTCCGACGATCTGATCGTGCGTCTGTACGAAACGTCGGGAACGCGGGCGGAAGCGAACTTCAAGTTCGGCACGACATACGCGGCGATCGACGAAGTCGACCTGATGGAAAATCAAGTCGCGAGATTGGGAGAAAATACGGATGCGGCGAAGCTGCCGTTCGGTCCGTTCGAAATTCGCACGCTGCGTCTGACGCTGCGTCAGTAGAAAGCTGGCCGGTCCCTGTGCGGGGGCCGGCCTTTTCGCGAGCAAACGCCATCATAAACGGAAGTCCAATCGCGTAAAAATAGACTAAAGGTCCGGAGACAACATCCATTGTCCCAATCTGTCGCGGAAACCCGCGGCTTTTTTTGTTTTCGGAGCCGGACCGGAGAGGGGGCGAAGCCTACGAAGCTCATCAAGCTGCTAGCGTTGGTCGCCGCAGTCTCGATCTTGAACGTCGTTGTGCTGTCGCCCGGGTTGGTCGGCGTCGGATTCGGCGAGAGCGCGCTGGAGACGGCGATCGGGGTGACGCTGCCGCTCGCCAGCGTCGTCGCGCTGTTGCTGGGAAGCTACGCAATCCTTCACAAGCCGCAGGAGCCGACGCCGCCCCTTCGTCAGCTCCAATCGCGCGAGGACTTCGCGGCGGCTCTGTCCCGCTACAAGCGGGTCAGATTGCTGGAGGAGGACATCGAACACGCCGTCGAACAGCTCGACCGTATCCGCAAGAAGAAAGAAACGCTGCTTCAGGTGCTGTCGCAAAGGTTTCAACCGGAAGAGTTGAGTTACTCGAAGTTCGCTTCCGCCATCGCGGGGGCGGAGTCCTTATTTTACCGCAACGTCAGAAGCGTCCTGAACCGGCTGCAGGCGTTCGACGAGTCCGAGTTCGAGAGCCTCGGCTCCCGCAGAGCCGCGCGCATGCCCAGAGAGCTGCTGCAGATGCGGGCGGAGATGCTGAACGAGTTTCTCGGCTTCGTGAAGTATTCGATCGGGATGAACGAAGAAATTTTGCTCAAGCTGGATCGGCTGCTGCTGGAAATCACGCGCCTGGACGCCTTCGAGCCCGGCGATATCGAGGAGATGCCTTGCATGAAGGAGATCGACGCGCTGATCAGACAGACGAAGCATTACAGATGAAGAGAGGTGGGGGAGTTGGCTAAGCCGCGCAAATTTGCTTTGGTATCCGTATTCCTGCTGATTATCGTGTTCGCATTGGTGTATTGGGGAGTCAGTCTGACGTCCGATCTGGGAAAATCGAAGGCGGAGATGACCGCGGAGAACGCGGAGAAACGGCTGAACAAGCTGATCTCGGACATTTCCGTGTCGACCGCCGAGCCGGTGAAGGGTCAGATCGATCTCGATCCGGCGGACGTCGCGGAGGCGCTGCCGGACATCTCCAAGTTTCCGGTGACGGTGGACAATACGACGGGCTTCTACGTTGAAATCTTCTCTTCTACGGAGAAGTCCGGCTCCGGCGTCGACGGCTGGCTGACCGAAGTCGCCTCCGAGTTCAACCGGTCGGGAATCGAAGTGAACGGCCAAGCCGCATCGGTCAAGGTGAGAAATATCGCATCGGGGACGGCGACGGACTATATCGTGTCCGGCAAGTACATACCCGACGCGTTCACTCCTTCCAACGAGCTGTGGGGAGAGATGGCGAAGGCGAGCGGCGTCAAGACGGAGCTGATCGCGAAGCGGCTCGCCGGGAACGTGCCGGGCATCGTCATCGCCAAGGCGAAGTACGACGCGCTGGTCGGAAAATACGGAGCGGTGAACGTGAAGACGGTGACGGAGGCGATCGCGGGCAATGAGTTTTCGATGGGCTATACCGACCCGTTCGCCAGCTCCACGGGCCTGAACTTCCTGCTCACGGCGCTCGATTCGTTCGACAGCTCGAACCTGCTGGGGGAGAAAGCGGTCGCCGGCTTCGAGAAGTTCCAGGCCAACGTGCCGTTCATCGCTTCGACGACGATCCAGATGCGCGACGCGGCCAAGTCCGGGATGCTGGACGGCTTCGTGCTGGAGTACCAGACTTACGTCAACGCGGCCGACTTGAAGGGCGGCTACGTGTTTACGCCGTTCGGCGTTCGGCACGACAGCCCGCTGTACGCGCTGGGCGATCTGCCGCCGGAGAAGGTCGAGCTCGTTCGGCGATTCGCGGAATTCGTGCAGCAGGAGCAGTACCAGCAGGCGGCGGAGAAGCTGGGTTTTAACGGGCTGGAGGAGTATACGCCGGAGCTGGCCGTTCCGGACGGCGCTCTGCTCGCCTCGGCGCAGAAGCTGTGGAAGGAGAAGAAAAACGCCGGCAAGCCGATCGCGGCCGTATTCGTGACCGACGTGTCCGGCAGCATGGACGGGGAGCCGCTGAATCGGCTTAAAGAATCGCTGCTGAAAGGGCAGAAGTATCTCGGCCGGGACAACAGCATCGGCCTGGTGGCCTATTCAAGCGACGTCACCATCCACTTGCCGATCGCGAAGTACGACGCGAATCAGCAGTCGATGTTCGTCGGAGCGGTGAACAGCCTGCAGTCCGGCGGGGGGACGGCGACGTTCGACGGCATCGTCGTCGCGCTCAAGATGCTGCAAGACGAGCTGCGCGTTAATCCGAACAGCAAGCCGGTCATCTTCGTCCTGAGCGACGGGGAGACGAACGAAGGGTACTCGCTTAATGACATTAAAGAACTCGTTGAAGCGTACAAAGTTCCGATCTACACGATCGGCTACAATGCCAATATCCAGGCTTTGCAGAGCATTTCCGGCATCAACGAGGCGGCCAGCATCAACGCGGATACGGACGACGTCGTCTACAAGATCGGCAACCTGTTCAACGTGCAGATGTAACGATTCGCGGGATGCGTGAACGCAGCTTGAAATCGAAGGGGGATTCGGATGTCATTTTCGATGGAGATCGCCAGCCCGGACCAGATCAAGGCGGTTATTGAGCAGGAGGTAAAGCCCGTTCCCGAGGAGGTCGCCAAGCTGAAGCAGCTTGCGGAGGCGAACGTGGCGGCGATCATGGCGCTCGACGTCGAGTCGCTGGATAAGCGCAAGGAAATCGTGCAGTCGATCGAAGGCTTCGGCCTCGGCACGATGAAGTCGTCCGCGGACAAAAACAAGCTGCTGGAAGTATCGGTCGGCAATCTGGCGCGAACGGGGGATGAAGGCGGCCAGGTTGCCAAAGGGCTGGCCGAGCTGCATACGCAGCTTAAGGACTTGGACCCGAGCGCCGTCGACTTCGCCAAGCGCGGCGTGCTGGGCAAGCTGTTCAACCCGCTGCGGGCCTATTTCTTGAAGTATCAGAAGGCTGACGGCGTCATCGCCGACATCGTCGTCTCGCTGGACAAAGGCAAGGCGACGCTCAAGAACGACAACACGACGCTGGAGCTGGAGCAGCAGTCGCTGCGCGAGCTGACCAAGAGGCTGCAGAAGGAGATCCAGCTCGGCACGCTGATGGACGAATCCATCGAGGCGCAGATCGAAGCGGCGCGGCAGCGGGGCGAAGATCCCGACAAAATCCGCTTCATTACCGAGGAGGTGCTGTTTCCGCTCCGCCAGCGGGTAATGGACCTGCAGCAGATGCTCGTCGTGAACCAGCAGGGAATTATGGCGATCGAGGTCGTCATCCGCAACAACAAGGAGCTCATTCGCGGCGTGGACCGGGCGAAGAACGTGACGGTGTCGGCGCTGCGCATATCGGTGACGGTCGCCAGCGCCCTGTTCAATCAGCGGATCGTGCTGAAGAAGATCGAACTGCTGAATCAGACGACGAACGAGCTGATCGCCGGCACCTCGCGTATGCTGAAGGAGCAAGGAGCGGTCATTCACAGGCAGGCGCTCGAGACGAGCGTGTCGGTGGAGACGCTTAAGCAGGCGTTCACCGACGTGCTGGCCGCGCTCGATTCGATCAGCGCCTACAAGCAGGAAGCGCTGCCCCGCATGCGGGACACGATCAGCCAATTCCGCGAGCTTGCCGACCAGGGCGAGCAGCAGATCCAACGTTTGGAGAAGGGACAGAAGCTGGGGATTTAGGTTGGCGGGGAGTGGTCGAGTGGGCATGCGGGTGCAGGCTGAGTAGAAGTTTGGGATTCAGATAGGCGAAGGAGAGGGCTGTCCGGACTATCGGCGGCCTTCTTTTTATGTCAGGGGATAGCGGGTTGGGCGGTGTACGGAGAAATCGAGCATTGACTTGGTCGAGGTGGCGGTGGCGGTCATTTGGAACGATACTCGAAAAAATCGAACAACGGGGAGTTTGAAAACGCTTTAATAGCTGGAGTTAATCGAAAATTTCGAGTAATGGCAGAAAGATAACGCTTTCATTCGGGGCGATGTTCTAAAAATTCGTACATCGGCAATCTCCGTCCAGCTAAGGGCAACAGATCTCGAGGGAATTGCGGGTCCGAGGTAACCAATGGCGGTGGCGCGGCATTCGTTCCCGGATCATGACTTTCGCCACGATCAATGATAGAATTTCGATATTACGGAACATGGGGGAATCGGTCTTGACCCTGCAGCAATTGAAGTATGTCATTGAAGTGGCTAACCGCGGCTCTATTAACGAAGCGGCCAAGCGGCTGTTTATTTCGCAGCCGAGCCTGTCCAACGCGATCAAGGATTTGGAGGAGGAGCTGCAGATTGCCATCTTCGAGCGATCGAACAAAGGCATCTCGCTCTCCAAAGAGGGAGTGGAGTTTCTGAGCTACGCCCGCCAGGTCGTCGAGCAGGCCGAGCTGCTGGAGGGCCGGTATCTCAACGCGAAGCCGTCTCCTCAGCATTTCTCGGTCTCGACCCAGCACTACGCGTTCGCGGTTAACGCCTTCGTCAGCCTCGTCAAGGAGTACGGACAGGAAGAATACGAGCTGACCTTGCGCGAGACGAAAACGCACGAGATCATCGAGGATGTCAGCACGCTGCGCAGCGAGATCGGCATTTTGTACGTGAACGAATTCAACGGCAAGGTCATCCACAAGCTGCTTAGAAGCGCCAACCTGCAGTTTACGAGCCTGTTTACGGCCAAGCCGCACATTTTCATCAGCATCCACAATCCTCTGGCCCAGCACGATATCGTCACCATCGACCAGTTGCAGGACTATCCGTATCTGTCTTTCGATCAGGGGGAGTACAATTCTTTTCATTTTGCCGAAGAGATATTAAGTACGTTGTCCCGTAAAAAGAGCATTCGCGTCAGCGACCGGGCGACGCTGTTCAACCTGCTGATCGGATTAAACGGCTATACGATTTCGACGGGGGTGCTGAGCAAGGACCTGAACGGCAACGAGATCATCCCTGTTCCGCTCGACTGCAACGAGACGATTAACGTCGGATGGATCGCTCACCGTAACGTGGCGCTCTCCAAGCTCGGTACGGCATACATTGAGGCGTTGGAGAAGGCGATCGGCCGCTGAGCCGAGACTCTGAGTCGAAACGGACAGCGAGAATCCGAATGAAAACGTATGGCTGGCAGCAGGAATTCCGGAGAGAAACGCAGTGTGGGAGCGGAGCATTCGAATAGAAACGCACAGGCGGGAAGAGGACAGCGGCCTGGTGCGGTCAATGATATAGCCAGAGGCTATAACCAGATATAGGATAAGTGAGTTACGCTATACCCGGAATTCCATGGTATCTTCTACGTAACAACTTGTATAGGAGTGTTACGAGATGGCGCAAAGCAGTATTTTGGGATACCCGCGAATCGGCGCGGATCGGGAATGGAAGAAAGCGCTGGAGGCGTTCTGGGCCGGCAAGCTGGAGGAAGCGGAATTTCAAGCCAAGCTGCAGGAAATTCGTTTGACCCATCTCAAGAAGCAGAAGGACAAAGGAATCGACCTGATTCCGGTCAACGACTTCAGCTATTACGATCACGTACTGGATACCGCGGCGATGTTCGGCATCGTTCCGAAGCGGTTCGCATACGAAGGCGGGGAAGTTCCGCTGTCGGTCTACTACGGCATCGCCCGGGGCACGAAGGAAGCGGCGGCCAGCGAGATGACGAAATGGTTCAACACGAACTACCACTACATCGTTCCGGAGCTGGACGGAGCCAAGCCGTCTGTCACCGAAAACAAACCGTTGAAAGCTTATCGCGAAGCGAAGCAGAAGCTCGGCATCGAAGGCAAGCCGGTACTGGTCGGACCGCTGACTTTCCTGAAGCTGTCCAAGGGCTACGACAAATCCGAGACCGACGCCTGGCTGGATCGTTTGATCCCGCTGTACGTGCAAGTGCTGCGCGAGCTGGCGCTTGAAGGCGTGCGCTGGGTGCAAATCGACGAGCCGATCGTCGTGACGAAAATCGGGGACGACGACGTTCGCCGCCTGAAGGCGATCTACGAGACGTTCGCAGCCGCCGTGCCGCAACTGAACATCCTGCTTCAGACTTACTTCGAAGCTGCCGAGCGTTATTCGGATATCGTGTCGCTCCCAGTCAAAGGAATCGGTCTGGATTTCGTTCACGGACTGGAGGGCAATCTGGCCGCAGTTCGCGAGCACGGCTTCCCTGCGGACAAGGTGCTGGGCGCAGGCGTCATCGACGGCCGCGGCATCTGGAAAGCGTCGCTGGGCGAGAAGCTCGGCGTGCTGGAGCAATTGACCGGGGTTGTCGGCTCCGACCGGCTGATTGTGCAGTCGTCGTGCAGCTTGCTCCACGTCCCGGTCACGGTAGCCGGCGAGACGAAGCTGGCGCCTGAGCTGAAGGGAGCGCTTGCGTTCGCCGACGAGAAGCTGGAGGAGATCGCACTGCTGACCAAGGCCGCGACCGAGGGCAGAGCGGCAATCGCGGCAGAGCTGGCGAACAGCGAGAGCGCGGTGCAGGCGCTCAGACAATCCGCGGAGCGCAATCGCGCAGACGTGCAGCAAGCGGTCGCCAAGCTGAGCGCGCAGGAACCTGTACGCAGCCGGCCGTTCTCCGATCGCCGGGTCGCGCAGCAGAACAAATGGCAGCTGCCGATTTTCCCGACGACGACGATCGGAAGCTTCCCGCAGTCGGCGGAAGTGCGCAAAGCCCGTCAACTGTGGCGCAAAGGCGAATGGGACGGAGAGCGTTACGCCGCCTTTATCCGCGAGCAGATCGACCTGTGGATCAAGCTGCAGGAAGAGATCGGACTGGACGTGCTCGTGCACGGCGAGTTTGAGCGTACGGACATGGTCGAGTTTTTCGGCGAGAAGCTGGCCGGATTCGTCTTTACGCAGAACGGATGGGTGCAATCGTACGGTTCCCGCTGCGTGAAGCCTCCGGTCATCTACGGAGACGTCGCGTTCGAGCAGGCGATGACCGTCGAGGAGACGAAATACGCGCAATCGCAAACGGGGCGTCCCGTCAAAGGCATGCTGACCGGACCGATCACGATCATGAACTGGTCGTTCGTCCGCGACGACATTCCGCGCGAGCAGATCGCTTATCAGCTGGCCTACGCGCTCAGACAGGAAGTCGAGGCGTTGGAGCAGGCGGGCATCGGCATGATTCAAGTCGACGAGCCGGCCGTGCGCGAAGGGCTGCCGCTGAAGGAGCAAGATCAGGCGGAGTACTTGGCCTGGGCTGTCAAAGCGTTCCGGATGACGACTTGCACGGTGAACGACGAGACGCAAATTCATACGCATATGTGCTATTGCGAATTCCATGACATGATCGACTCGATCGAGTCGATGGACGCGGACGTGATCTCGATCGAGACGTCGCGCAGCCACGGCGAGCTCATTCACAGCTTCGAGGAGAACACCTACAAGCTCGGCATCGGCCTGGGCGTCTATGACATCCACAGCCCTCGCGTGCCGGGAGTGGAAGAGATGAGCGGCATGATCGACCGCGCGCTGCGCGTGCTCGACCCTCAGCTGTTCTGGATCAACCCGGACTGCGGCTTGAAGACGCGCGGCCAGGAAGAGACCGTCGCCTCGCTGCGCAACATGGTCGAAGCGACGCGAATCGCCCGCGCGAAACACGCATAACTGGCTGCTATTAAACTTACCGGATTTCATGACCTGCCCGTGCCGATTGGCGCGGGTTTTCTCTTGCGGAGATTCGGCGGCGGGGGGGTGTGGCTCTCTGCCTCTTTTGCCGGTATCCCGTTTAGTCAGCTTGTCTGAGCCTCATTATGAATAGGTGCGCAGTGTCTTTTCCTTTCTTTTGCCGGTATCCCGTTCAGTCAGGTTGGTCCTACGTCTCCTTCGAGATCGGCCATGACCGATACTCCATTTGTCTGTATCCCGACAGCTCAGAAATCCGGTTATTAGCTTGTCAATGAGAATGGTTATCATCTATGATGGGAATACGGAACAGCAGGTTTGTTTCGAACGGAAGGGTTAGTTTCGGGGGCGAGCGAGTTCATGAAGTTGGACAACCATATCCGGTTGTGGAATCAAGTGTACGTCGAATTGGTCGATATTCGCTCCAATCGGATGGAGAGGGCGGAGGAGCTTCGGGGTTACCGGCTTCCGGCCAGCGCTTTTCTCTATATTAAGCGGGGGATGGGCCGCGTCTGGCTGGACGGGGCCGAACATAGAATCAGGCCGGATTATCTGATCCACGGCGGCAAAGGAACGAGCTTGACGATCGCGGCGAACGAGGAGCTGACGTACTATTTGATTCTGTACAGGGCGTCTCCGCCGGTTCCCGTTCAGCGGGATTTCGCCCGGCTCATGGAGGATGGGAATCCGTTTCAGTTCAGATATGTGTTCGCTCCGCGTTATCCGCTGCCGCTCGGCGACAAAGTCGAGCAGATGCTCAGAGGATGGCAGGAAGCGACCGACCTGAGCAAAGTCCAAGTGAAATCCCTCTTCTACCAGTTCATCTACGAATTGCTCTGGCAGCTGCACCAGCAGCAGATCAAACCCGCGAAGCCCGACATGGTGACGCTGGCGGTCCGTTACATCGAGGAAAACTATCATCAGCCGTTAACGCTGGACGCGATCGCGAAGGCGCTCGATTACAGCTCGGGTCATCTGTCGCGTTTGTTCAAGACGGAGCTGCATACGAGCCCCATTCATTTTCTGGCGCAGGTGAGAGTGCTTCGAACGATGCGACTGCTCGCCGAGACCGAGGCGACGCTGCAGGAAATCGCCGAGTCCGTCGGCTTTCCGGACGCCCACTCTTTAAGCAGAAGCTTCAAAAAGCATACCGGAGTTTCTCCGACCTATTACAGACAGAACAAGGACAAGCTGGCCGAAGATCAGGATTTGCCCAGCGCGATGCAAGGAATTGCCGTTTCACGGAAGACTTCGCCCTTTTATACTGTTAATGAGAATGATTATCAACAGATAACGGGGAGAGAGCTTGACATGCAGAAGAAAAGTAAAATCGCGGCAATGACTACGGTACTGAGTTTATCTTTGCTTATGGGGGCATGCTCGAATTCGGCCAATCCGGCTTCGGAATCGTCGGCGCAGCCGTCCGCAAGCGCCAAGGCGAGCGAACCGGCGGCAACGGCCAGCGCCTCGGCAAGCACGCAGCAGGAGACGGAGCCGACGACGAGAACGGTATCGACGCCGAAGGGCGACGTCGTCGTTCCGGCCGACCCGAAGCGGGTCGCCGCCGATCAATATATGGGGCATCTGCTCAAGCTGGGCATCGTTCCGGTCGGCGTCCGGACGTTCATGATGGACGAAGGCTGGATGGCCGAGGCGGGCATTGGGCAAGAGACGCTGGCGAATGTCGAGGATCTGGGCGGTTTTCCGATGAACCTGGAGAAGCTGACCGCCCTGGAGCCGGATTTGATTATCGGATCGGTGGAAGACAGCATCGAACAGTACGAGAAAATCGGCACGACCGTATTTCTGCCGTATTGGACGGAATTGTCCACCGCGGGCCCGTTGGAGAAGTTCCGCAGCGTAAGCGATATTTTCGGCAAGCGGGAAGAAGCGGAGCAATGGATCGCCGAGTACGAGAAGAAGGCGGCCGAGGCCCGCGAGAAAATCAAAGGCGTCGTTAAAGACGGAGAGACGGTGTCCATTGTTCAAATCGCGGACAAGGTCGTCTATGTATTTGCCGCCGAGGGAGGCAACTACGGCTCCTCCACAATCTACGAAATGCTGCAGCTGCCGCCTACCGACATCGCCAAAAGTATGAAGGAAGGGTTCGAGTCGATCTCGGTGGAGAAGCTGCCGGAATATATGGGCGATCATATCTTCGTATATTACGGCGCGAAGGAAGCGACGGACGAAATGATGAACAGCAAGCTGTGGAAAGGGCTGTCCGCCGTTCAAAACAATCAAGTATACGTATACGGCAATGAGTATTATGACGAATTCGTCATGGAAGATCCTTTTTCTCTCGAGCAGCAGTTGGATACGATCGTCGGGTTGTTGCTGGGCAATCCGTCCTGATCCGCGAACGCGACAAGGCTATCGGCTCATCTCCGCACAGGAGAGGGCCGATATTTGTTTATATAAGGAAAGGGAACGATCGGGGACGGAGTATTGTCTAATAGGTTGGAGGTGAGGCGATGGACTCGCAGGCGGAGCTGCAGTATTTGACGCGCAAGGAAGCGATGGATAAGACCGAGCTGTACGATCTCATGACCGCGTACGGCGACGACGTCAGGCGATATGCATACGCGATAACGAAAAATCGGGAGCAGGCGAAGGACATCGCGCAGGAAACATTCCTTAAGGCGTATCGCGGCTTCGGATCGTTCAAGGGCCGTTCCTCTCTTAAAACGTGGCTGTTCTCGATTGCGAGAAACGCGGCAATCAACGAGATGAGGTCGAGCTATATGCGCCGCATCGTGCTGTTCGAGTGGGTGAAGCCGCGCGGAGTGGGCGAATCGGCCGAGACGGCGTATCTGGAGGAGCAGTCCGTTCGCGAAATCAGGGAAGCGCTGATGAGCTTGTCGATGAAGCTGCGGGAGGTGCTGCTGCTCTCGCTGGAGCACGGGCTGACGATGCCCGAGATCGCCGAATTGCTGAACGTGTCGGAAGGAACGGTCAAGTCCAGAATGCATCGGGCGCGCCAGGCGATGGAGCGCAAACGGAAGGAGATGGAACGATGAGCGAGTCTGCATCTGTCTGGGAGGAGCGAGTTAAGCAGGGCTTGTTTCGGGAGGAAAAATTTACGGACGAGATGAAGAAGACCGTGCTGCAGTCCGCGGATCGCCGTCCGCGATGGCGGCTGGCCAAGGGGATCGGCATCGTCGGGGCGCTGGCGATCTGCGCGGCGGCGTTCCTGCTGCTGGTCAATCTAACCGGAGGAGACGCCGATTCCTACCGAACGGCCGGAGAGACGGGGAAGCGGATTCCGCTGGCGTACAAGCCGCTCGAGGCACGGATTCTGCAGAAGGGGGAGACGATTTACGGGGGGGATCGCGGCATTTTGCCCGGACTGTCCAACACCCACAGCCCTCTCGTTAACACGGGCTATGCGGAGCGGATTTCCTTGTCCGACGTCGATCTGATCGAGCAGAAGGAGGTTCCGGGCTTCGGAACGGCGTTCCTCTATACGCTGAAAGAAGGCACGGTGCTGAAAGATTCGATCGCGACGAAGCACGAGTCTTTCGGAATGGCGATCGATGGAGTTTCTCCCGCGGGCACGCTTTACCATTACGGTACGGGGCATATGTACGAGCTTCAGACGAGCATGACGCGCCTGTTCGGACAGGAAGTGCTCAAGTTCAACCAGCCCCTCTGCCGAACCGACGGCGAAGGATGCGCCTGGTATGTGAAGAAGGACGCCAACGGGCTGTCCACCTATGCGACCTTCAGCTCGCTGACCTATGAGAGAGATCTGGACGGAGACGGCTCGGAGGAAGCGATCGTCGTTACGCATAAGCAGAATCAAATCTATATTTTCAAAGAGGATCGGGGAGCTCTGCAATGGGTCAGCGTAAGGGAGGCGCTGGGAGCGGTTGCCGAAGACGCGGTCGCGTACGACGAACTGCTTGGAACGTTCGAGCTGCACGGCAGCGAGGCGGACGGAAGCGGCTTCACCCGCACGTATCGTTACGGAGAGGACAACAAGCTCGTCGAAGTGGTAAAATAAGACGAACAGGGGGCTGTTTCCCGCCAAGGGAAGCAGCCTTCGCGAGTTCGGCGTTGCTGAGCGGTCCGTCGACTGACCGCTGTCGTGCAACGCGCGCTGACTCCTTGACGAGGAAGGGGCATCATCGTGGTTTTGTCTATTGCGATTTTCGTGCTGGCCGGCCTGGCCGAGATCGGCGGAGGTTATCTGGTGTGGCTGTGGCTGCGGGAATCGAAGCCCTACTGGTACGGCATAGCGGGCGGCATTATTCTGGTGCTGTACGGAATCATTCCGACGCTGCAGAACTTCCCGTCCTTCGGCCGCGTGTATGCGGCTTATGGGGGCGTGTTTATCGTATTGGCCGTGCTGTGGGGCTGGCTCGTCGACAAGAAGACGCCCGATCTGTACGATTGGCTCGGAGCCGCGATCTGCATCGTCGGCGTATCGATCATGCTGTGGGCGCCGAGAAGTTGACAGGGAAAGACATCAGGACGAGCGGAGACGACATGCACATGGAACACTTGACGACAGATCGATGGGATGAAACGTTGTGGGCGGAGGCGGACGTTATTTATCGGGAGGCGTTCCCCGAGCATGGGCGCAAGAGCGAAGCGATCGTCAGGCGCATGTTCGAGCGCGGCCTGTGCACGCTGCACGTGTGGCGCATGGACGGCGAAGCCGCGGCGATGGCGCTGACAGCGTTCGATGACCGCTCCGGCTTGCTGGTTATCGACTACATAGCCGTAAGGCGGTCGCGGCAAGGGCAGGGAATCGGCCGGCGCTGCGTCTTGCAGCTGCGGGATTGGATCGCGGGCGCGAAGCCGGGCTGCCGCGGCATCGTCATCGAAGTGGAAGCGGAGGAGACGGAGGAGAACGCGGGACGCATCCGGTTCTGGGAGAGCGCGGGTTTCCGGCTGACCGAGTACGTGCACGTCTACATCTGGGTTCCGGAGACGTACCGGGCGATGTCGCTCGGCTTCGATGCGTCTTCGCCGCTTACGGATGACGGAAAGGAACTGTTCAAAGCCATTACGCGGTACCATGAGCGCGCTTATCGGAGAACGAAAGGCAGCGGCAGCGGCGATGGCGGTAAAGTTTGATTATAGCCGTTTATTCACTTTTGTCCGGATGCGTTCGGTCGTACAATAAAGGTGTCGGGCCCGACGAATTTTGCGCGAAAGGAGCTGATCGAGTTGATCTACCATCCTGAGGTGGTCTCCGTTTAGACGGGGACGCCGATTAGGGAAGGAGGCCGCAAGGCCTCCTTTTTTCATACATTGTGGGATAGAGCGGATTTCAATATACTGGAAATACGAACTTTGCGTTCGTGCTGTTTGTTTTTCGGCAATTATCAATCGAAAAAAAGGAGGAGAAATGAAAACATGGCTAAGGCATATGCGAAGAAAATCTTATCCATTATCGGTGCGCTAGAATTAAAGGAGGACCAACTTGATCTACAAAAACGGGAGAGATGTGCTTCCCCCTAGTTTGCTGCGGGAGCTGCAGAACTATGCGGGCGGCGAGCTGATCTACGTCCCCAAGCCGAACGAGCGTCGCGCGCGTTGGGGAGAGGTCAGCGGAACGAGGAAACTGCTTGCGGAGCGCAACAAGGAAATTTGCCGGCTGCACTCGGACGGGATGACGGTATCCGAGCTTGTAGCCAGATTTCATCTGTCCGGGGACAGCATTCGCAAAATCATCGTCAAATCGTAATAGAGTAACCTTATGCCCGCGTCGATCGCGGGCTTTCGTCTGCTCCGACACATTTCTTTCGATTGTTGAGCATTTGTTCATATGATATCCTGAGGATGCAGGGAAGAGGATGTCAATTGGAAAAGAGTGAGGATAATGAGACGATTCAACTGGATACTGCTTGTCATGCTTGTCGCAATGCTGCTGGCGCCGGCTTCGGTCTGGGCGCATACGGGGCTGAAATCCTCTACTCCGGAAAACAAGCAAACGGTGGACACGGAAGTGCAAGAGATCGTCATGACGTTTAATACGGGGATCGAGAAGGCGAGCAGCTTTACGGTGAAGGACGCGCAGGGAACCGAGTATCCGCTCGCGGACAAGTCCGTCGCTTCTTCCAAGCTGACGGGCAAGCTGGAGCAGGCGCTTCCGAACGGCGAGTACACGGTCGAATGGCGCATTATCGGAGAGGACGGACACCCGATCAAAGGGACTTTCGGATTTACCGTCGCGCTTCCTCCCGAGGAAACTCCAAGCCCGTCTCCGGCGGAGTCCGCGGCGGAAAGCGCCGAGCCGGATACCGTACAGACGGAGGAGGAGACGCCTTCGCGTCTTCCGGAAGCCTCGAGCAGCCCAAGTCTTCCCGCCTCTCCGGAAGCGGACGACGATGCGGGGGCGAGCGCGTCGCTGGAGACGAGGTCGACCGCTTCCAACTTGCTGCTGATCACGGCTGGCGTGCTTGTCGTGGCGTTCGTCGTTCTGGCTTTGCGGAAGAAAAAATAGCTTTACCTCGAATGCGATATTTGATAATATAATCGCAATAACAAATGCGATGAAGAGACGAGTAGGTAAAGCCATTCTTTCGCAGAGAGCTCCGGCGGCTGGGAAGGAGCAAAGAATGCTTTATTGAAAAAAGACTCCGAGCAGCGCGCCGGAACCTCGTATGGCGAGGGGGTGGCGCGACAGGCGCTCCTGTTACAGGGCTATAGTATAAGCATTGCTCGGCAATGCCGTACTTGAAGAGGCGGATATGGCGACATATCAGCGAATCCGGGGTGGTACCGCGAGCACACAATCTCGTCCCTAAGGCTAAAGTCTTGGGGGTGGGATTTTTTTGTTGAAGCGCGAAGCCGGCGCGCCGTCGGCACACCATTTCGTTCGTTTTGAATAGGTAGTAGGTATAAGGTTCCGTAAAATACGCGATAGGGAAAGGACTGGAATAAGCGATGTCAAATAAATTGAAGGTCGGTATTGTCGGTGGAACGGGGATGGTCGGACAGAGGTTCGTTCAGCTGCTGGATGGGCACCCGTGGTTCGAGGTGACGACGATCGCGGCGAGCGCGAGCTCGGCGGGCAAGACATACGAGCAATCGGTGCAAAATAGATGGAAGCTGTCCACTCCGATTCCGGATGCGGTGAAAAATATTGTCGTTCTGGACGCTTCCAAAGTGGAAGAGGTCGCTTCGCAGGTCGATTTCATTTTCTGCGCCGTCGACATGAAGAAGAACGAAATCCAGGCGCTGGAGGAAGCGTACGCCAAGACGGGGACGCCGGTCGTCTCCAACAACTCCGCGCACCGCTGGACGCCGGACGTTCCGATGGTCATTCCGGAGATCAATCCGGGACATCTGGACGTCATCGCCGCGCAGCGCAAACGGCTCGGCACCGAGACCGGCTTCATCGCCGTGAAGCCGAACTGCTCGATTCAGAGCTACGTGCCGATGCTGCACGCCTTGCAGCAATTCAAGCCGACGCAAGTCGTCGCATCGACGTATCAGGCGATCTCCGGCGCGGGCAAAAACTTCACGGATTGGCCGGAAATGCTCGACAACGTCATTCCATACATCGGCGGAGAGGAAGAGAAGAGCGAGCAGGAGCCGCTGCGCATCTGGGGCAGCGTCGAAGACGGCCAGATCGTGAAGGCGAGCGCGCCGCTCATCACGACGCAGTGCATTCGCGTTCCGGTCACGGACGGCCACTTGGCGACCGTATTCGTCTCGTTCGAGAACAAGCCGGCCAAGGAAGAGATTTTGCGGATCTGGCGCGAGTTCGAAGGACGTCCTCAGCAGCTTGGCCTGCCGAGCGCTCCCAAGCAGTTCATTACGTACTTCGAGGAAGAGAACAGGCCGCAGACGAACCTGGACCGCGACATCGAGGGCGGCATGGGCGTATCCGCGGGACGCCTGCGTGAGGATTCCCTGTACGACTACAAATTCGTCGGCCTGTCGCACAACACGCTGCGCGGCGCAGCTGGCGGCGCGGTGCTGATCGCCGAGCTGCTTAAGGCGGAAGGCTATATTCAAGCAAAGTAAGGAATGCGATAAACAAGGGGCAGTTCCCGAGGTCCGGTCGTTCGGACCCATGGGAGCTGCCCCTTGTTACTCGTTACAAGAATAAGAGAAATAAGATGCCTGCAGCGAAGCAGTAGTAAGAGAAATACTTCAAGTTGCCTCTGGCCATGATGCCCATGAACCATCTCATCGAGAAGTACGTGACGACCATCGTAGTCAGGAAGGCGATCAGATAAGGAATCGCCAGCTGTGAGCGGTTCGGATCGCCGGCGATGTCGGACGCGCCGAGCACGATGCCGCCTACGCTGATCGGGATGTAGAGCATAAAGGAAAATTTCAGCGCTGTCTCCTGCTTCATTCCGACGGCGATGGACGTAATGACGGTCGCCCCCGAGCGGCTGATGCCGGGGATCAGCGCGACGGCTTGGGCCAGCCCGACGAGAAGCGCGTCCTTGACCGACAGGTCGCCGTCCTGCTTGCGGCCGCGAAGATTGCGAATGAGCCACAGCGCGAGACCCGTCAAGAGCAGTCCGACTGATACGGTATGTACGGAAGAGAAAATCTCCTCGATCCGATCCTTGAACAGCGCCGCGACGACGGCGGCCGGCACCGTGCCGATCACGATGTACACGCAGAACAGAAAGTCCGCCTTGTATTCCGCTTGGCGAGTGAGCAGATAGCGGAAGAATCCCGAGATCAGCTTGCCGATCTCTTGGCGAAAAATAAAGCAGATCGCGATCAAAGACGCCGTGTTCGTCAAAATTTCAAAGCTCAGGCCGTTTTGCTTCAGCCCCAGCAGCTTCTGCGCAATGATCAGGTGGCCGCTCGACGAGACCGGAATCGGCTCCGTCGCGCCCTGGACGACGCCCAGAAACAAGTATTTCACCCATAGTACGAATTGTTCCATTTTGCCTCCGGATTCCCTCCTGTTTTTTATTTCTTCATCGTACCTCAGAAGGTCGCGAATTGACAACCTGTCGCCTCATAAGTTCGCGCTATCGAACCATCTCCATAAATCGGGTAGCGGCGCTTGACAGCGGCATGTTGCGCTTCGTCATGATTCCGACGTGGGAAGGCGGGATCGTAATGTCCAGCTCGACCTCGAAGAGGGAGCCTTCCTCCAGCTCCTTGGATACGAACTCGCGCGTCACGAAGGAGATGCCGAGCCCTCTGCGCGCGAACTCGATGAGCAGGTCGACGCTGCCGACTTCGATCTCCGGCTTGATCGTGTATCCGTAGCTTTGGAAAATTTCCGTGATCGTCATCCGGGCCCGGCTGTTGCGCGAGAACAGGATGATCGGATGCTCCAGCAGCGAGTCCAGCGACAGCTTCTTGCCCCTAAGCTCTTCATACCGCGCTCCCGCGACGAAGCAATCCTGCAGATGGAAGCTCTCCCGCACTTCGAGCTGCGGATCGACGATCGGCATGCGCACGACGCCCAGATCGATTCGCCCTTCCTTCAGGAACGAGATGACCTCCGGCGTCGTGCCGTGATTCAGATGCAGCCGGATGCCCGGATACCGCTCGTGGAATTCCTCCAAATAAGGCAGCAAATAGTGCTTGAACAACGAATCGCTTCCCCCGATTCTCAGCTCGCCGCTCTCCAGGTTTTTGAGGGCGGCCATTTTTTCCTCGGCAAGGGAGATGAAAATGTGCGACTGCTCGATGTAGGAGTACAAAATAGCGCCTTCCTGAGTCAGCTCGACTCCTTTGGCCGTTCGGTAAAACAACGTGATGCCAAAGCTGTCCTCCAGCTGCTTGATCGCATGGCTGACGCTCGGCTGGGTGAGGTACAGCGCTTTGGCCGCCTGGGTCAAGCTGCCCGTCTTCGCGGCCCAATAAAACACCTTATACAGCTCGTAGTTGTTGGTCATAGACACGGTCTATAGCTCCTGTTAAATATATTAATTACTTGTATGACCCCTATTCGTATTATAGTGAAACTACGAAAGAGATACCAGTCTTGCGCGCCATAGCGCATTCGGAAGGAGCAGGAGGAAGATGGAGGCCACGACATTCGTACTGTTCGGAGCAACAGGGGATTTAGCGAAGAGAAAAATATACCCTGCTTTGTATAATCTGTTCATCGACGGCAAGCTGCCCGAATCGTTCTCGTTGTTCGGTCTCGGAAGAAGAGAATGGACCGACGAGTCTTTTCAGGCTAACGTCGAGCAATCCGTTCGGCAGTTTTCCCGGCGCGAAGCGAAAAACGACGGCTCGCTGGAGCGATTCGTGCGCGCGTTCCGGTACAACGTGCTGGACATCGGGCGCAAGGAGGATTACGCGAGGCTGCTGGAGCGGATCGAGCAGCGGGAGGAGGCGCTTGGCGCCCCGCCTAACCGGCTGTTCTATCTGTCGGTCGGTCCGGAGTTTTTCGAGACGATCGCGGCGAACATTCTCGAGAGCGGACTTGGCTCCGAGAAGGGCTGGAAACGGCTCGTCATCGAGAAGCCGTTCGGCCACGACCTGCCGTCGGCCCGCGAGCTGAACCGGAAGCTGAGCCAGACGTTCGCGGAGGAGGAAATTTTCCGCATCGACCATTATCTCGGCAAGCCGATGGTGCAGAAGATGGGCGCGCTGCAGCAAGCGAACCCGGTCATTCAGGCGCTCTGGACGAACCGCTACATCGCCAACGTGCAGATTACGGCGAGCGAGACGGTCGGCGTCGAGGAACGCGCCGGCTACTACGACCACGTAGGCGCCGTGCGGGATATGTTCCAGAACCATATGCTCCAACTGCTCATGATGGCGGCGATTCATCTTCCGCACGAGAGCAGCTCCGAGCAGGTGCGCTTCAAGAAGAAGAGGATCATGCAGGCCGTCGTGCCGCTGCAGAAGCAGGACGTCTCGGCCAGCGTCATTCGCGGTCAATATGCGGAAGGCGCCATCGGCGGCAAGCCGGTCGCCGGCTACTTGGCCGAACCGGGCATCGCCGAAGGCTCGACGAACGATACGTTCATCGCCGCCAAGCTGGAGATCGACGACATCTACTGGCGCGGAGTGCCGTTCTACATTCGCACCGGCAAGAGAATGAAGGAGAAGAGCACGCGCATCGTCGTCGAATTCAAGGAGCCGCTGCAGCAGCCTTCGCAGGGCCGCGGCACGCCTAACCTGCTCGTCTTCGAGATCGGTCCGAAGGAAGGCATTACGCTGCAGCTCAACACGAAGGAAGACGGCGAATTCAAGCCGCTGCACGTCGAGCTGCACGGCAGCCAGGACGACGTTCCCGAGGCGTACGAGAACCTGATCCACGACGCGCTGCGCGGAGACGGCACGTTCTTCGCCCACTGGGACGAAGTCGAGCTGAGCTGGCAGTGGGTGCAGCCGATCCTCGACGCCTTCGCCGAAAATCTCGTGCCTTTGCAGCCTTACGCCGCCGGCTCCTACGGGCCTGCGGAATCCGACGCGCTGCTCGCGCGGGACGGCTTCCGCTGGTGGTTCGACGGTGAGGCTGAAACTATAAACATTGAGGGAGAACAGTATGCCTACAACACAAACCATTGAGCAACTCGCTATCGACACGATCCGCACGCTTTCCATCGACGCCATCAACGCCGCCAACTCCGGTCACCCGGGGCTGCCGATGGGCGCCGCGCCGATGACTTACTCCCTTTGGGCAGGTCATCTGAACCACAATCCGGGCAACGCCAAATGGTTTAACCGCGATCGCTTCGTGCTGTCGGCAGGTCACGGATCGGCTCTGCTGTACAGCCTGCTGCATCTGTCCGGCTATCGCGTATCGATCGACGACCTGAAGCAGTTCCGCAAGCTGAACAGCAAGACGCCGGGTCACCCGGAATACGGCCATACGGACGGCGTGGACGCCACGACCGGACCGCTCGGCCAAGGCGTGGCCATGGCGGTCGGCATGGCGATGGCCGAAGCTCACCTGGCCGCGAAATTCAACCAGGAAGGCTTCCCGGTCGTCGATCATCACACTTATGCGCTCGTTGGCGACGGCTGCCTCATGGAGGGAATCTCCTATGAAGCGATGTCGATGGCCGGCCATATGAAGCTGGGCAAGCTGATCGTGCTGTACGATTCCAACGACATCTCCCTCGACGGGGATCTGAACCTGTCCTTCGGGGAAAATATCCAAAAGAGAGCGGAGTCTGCGAACTGGCAGTATTTGCGCGTCGAAGACGGCAACGATATCGCCAAGATCAATCAGGCGATCGCCGCCGCGAAGGAGAACGACTCCCAGCCTACGCTGATCGAGGTTCGCACGATTATCGGCTACGGCAGCAAAGCGGCCGGAACGCACAAGGTTCACGGCAATCCGCTCGGCAAGGACGAGGCCAAGGCGACGAAGCAGGTGTACGGCTGGCCTTATGAGGAAGAGTTCACCGTCCCGGCCGAGGTTAAAGCGCATTTCGAGCAACTGAAGCAAAACGGAGCGGCCAAGGAAGAAGAATGGAACAAGTTGCTGACCGCCTACAAGACGCAGCATCCATCGTTGGGCCAAGAGCTGTCCCAGGCGATCGACGGCACGGCGGCGATCGACACTTCCGACATCTTGACGTTCGATACGTCCAAGTCGGTGTCGACTCGCGTCGCGAGCGGGGAAGCGATCAACCACTTCGTGAAAACCATTCCGGCCATCTTCGGAGGCAGCGCCGACTTGTCGCACTCGACGATGACGGACATTAAGGGCGAGCAGAAGTTCGCCGTCGAATCCTACGCGGGACGCAACGTCTACTTCGGCGTTCGCGAGCACGCGATGGGCGCGGCCGGCAACGGCATGGCGCTGCACGGCGGCGTGAAGCCTTTCGTCAGCACGTTCTTCGTCTTCTGCGACTACTTGCGCCCGTCGATTCGTCTCGCCGCGCTGCAGAAGCTGCCGGTCGTCTACGTGTTCACGCACGACTCGATCGCCGTCGGAGAGGACGGACCGACGCATGAGCCGGTCGAGCACTTGGCCGCGCTGCGCACGATTCCGGGACTGACCGTTCTTCGTCCGAGCGACGCGAACGAGACGGCGAGCGCTTGGGCGTACGCGCTGGAGCAGAAGGAAGGACCGGTCGCTCTCGTGCTGAGCCGGCAAAACTTGCCGATCTACGAAGAGACGAAGGCGAATAAGGAAAAGCTCGCCAAGGGAGGCTACGTCCTGACGGAAACGAACGACAAGCCGGATTTGATCCTGATCGCCACCGGCTCCGAAGTTTCCTTGGCCGTGAACGCCAAGGCGGAGCTTGAGCGGGATAACCTGTCCGTACGAGTCGTAGCGATGCCGGGCCGCGAGCTGTTCGAGCGTCAATCCGGCGAGTACAAGGAAAGTGTGCTGCCTCGTTCGGTCGCGAAACGGATCGCCATCGAAGCCGGCATCTCTCTTGGGTGGGACCGCTACACCGGACCGGAAGGCAAAGTGCTGTCGATCGATACGTTCGGCGCATCGGGACCTGGAGGCGAAGTGCTGGAGTATTTCGGTTTCTCCGTCGGGCATGTCGTTCGTTTGGCCAAAGATTTGTCGAAATAAATTAACGATATTAAATAATGGAGGTCATCCACATGAAATTTTTCATCGATACGGCTAACCTGCAGGACATTAAGAAGGCGTACAAAATCGGCGTTCTGTCCGGCGTAACGACCAACCCGTCGCTCGTCGCCAAAGAAGGCGTCAAGTTCGAAGACCGCATCGCCGAAATTTTGCGCGAAGTTCCGGAAGTGGAGTCGGTATCCGCCGAAGTCACGCCGGACGCGCTCACCGCAGAAGAAATGATCGCCCAAGCGGACGAACTGATCAAGATCAACGATTACGACAAGAACATCACGATCAAGCTGCCGATGACGCTGGCCGGCCTCGAAGCCTGCCGCTACCTGAGCAAAAAAGGCGTCAAAACGAACGTCACGCTCATCTTCACGGTAAACCAGGCGCTGCTCGCCGCCCGTGCCGGCGCGACTTACGTATCTCCGTTCCTCGGACGTCTGGACGACATTTCGGAAGACGGCGTTCTGCTGGTCTCCAAAGTCGCCGAGCTGTTCCGCACGCATAACCTGGATACGCAAATCATCGCCGCTTCCGTTCGCCATCCGGATCACGTAACCCGCGTAGCAATGGCCGGCGCGCATATCGCGACGATTCCGTTCTCCGTCATCGAGCAGATTTCCAAGCACCCGCTGACGGATCAAGGAATGGAGAAGTTCGCGGCAGACTGGAAAAAAGCCGTCCAATAAGGACGGTTTTCCGCGGAGCCAGGCAATTCATTAATGAGATTAAATAATAGAGATAAGTTGGGGAGGAACCGTCAATGAGCAAGCAGCAGATCGGCGTCGTCGGCTTGGCCGTCATGGGCAAAAATCTCGCTCTGAACATCGAAAGCAAAGGGTTTTCCGTCGCTTTGTTCAACCGTTCTCCGGAGAAGACGAAGGAGCTGCTGGAAGAGGCGAAGGGCAAAAATTTCGTCGGCACGTACAGCGTCGAAGAGTTCGTGGCATCCCTGGAGACGCCGCGTAAAATACTGATCATGGTCAAAGCCGGACAGGCGACGGACGACACGATCAATCAGCTCGTGCCTCATCTGAGTCCCGGGGACATTCTGATCGACGGCGGCAACGCCTACTTCCCGGACACGCAGAGAAGAAACAAGGAGCTGCAGGAGCAAGGCTTCCGCTTCATCGGCGCCGGCGTATCCGGCGGCGAAGAGGGCGCGCTTAACGGTCCTGCGATCATGCCGGGCGGTCAGAAGAGCGCGTATGAGCTGGTCGAGCCGATTCTGACGGCCATCTCGGCCAAGGTCGACGGCGATCCTTGCTGTACTTACATTGGCGAAGAGGGCGCGGGCCACTACGTTAAAATGGTGCACAACGGCATCGAATACGGCGACATGCAGCTGATCGGCGAAGCGTACCACCTGCTGAAGGACGTTCTTGGCGTCGGCACGAACGAGCTGCACGAGATTTTCACGGAATGGAACAACGGCGAACTGGACAGCTATCTGATCGAGATTACGGCCGACATCTTCTCCAAGAACGATCCGGAGACGGGCAAGCCGATGGTTGACGTCATTCTCGATTCCGCCGGACAGAAGGGCACGGGCAAGTGGACGAGCCAAAGCTCGCTCGACCTCGGCGTGCCGCTGTCGATCATTACGGAGTCGGTGTTCGCGCGCTTCATCTCCGCGATGAAGGAGGAGCGCGTCGCCGCCAGCAAGAAGCTGGACGGTCCGGCCGTCTCCGCGTACGACGGCGATCGCCGCGAGTTCATCGAAGCGGTTCGCCAGGCGCTGTACGCGAGCAAGATCGCGTCTTACGCGCAAGGCTTCGCGCAGATGAAAGCCGCTTCCGAAGCGTATGACTGGAACCTGAACTACGGCGGCATCGCCATGATCTTCCGCGGAGGCTGCATCATCCGCGCCAGATTCCTGCAAAACATCAAGGACGCGTACGACCGTAATCCGGAGCTGACGAATCTGCTGCTGGACGATTACTTCGGCGGCGTCGTCAAAAACTATCAGGCAGCATGGCGCAAAGTGGTCGCCGTTGCCGTCGAGAGAGGCATTCCGGTTCCGGCGTTCGCTTCCGCGCTGGCGTACTACGACAGCTATCGCACGGAGCGTCTGCCGGCCAACCTGCTGCAAGCGCAGCGCGACTACTTCGGCGCGCACACGTTCCAGCGCGTGGATCGCGAAGGCAGCTTCCACTTCCAGTGGATCTAACGGTTTAACACAGCCCCTGCAAGGATTGTTCACGATCCTTGCAGGTTTTTTTATATATTGTGAAAACCTCTCTCCGTTTACGAGCGAAACTATCGTCCCTTTCCGTTCGTCCAATACAGAAGAAGGATGTGGAGACGCAAGGAGACGAAGGAGAGAAACCTAATGAAACGATTCGCCATACATAACCGGGGCAAATGGATGCTGACGCTGTTGATCGCCCTGTCGCTGGTTCTGCAATCGGCCGTTTCCGCGCTGGCGGCAGAAGGAGGCGCCGACGGCACGACGGCCGAAAGCTCTCTCGGACCGCCGGTGTTCACGAAGGAGATGGGGCAGGCGCTGGAAGACGCGGAGCGGCTGCTGTATATGCAGGAACCGCTGTCGGACTGGGCGGCGGTCGGGCTGGCGTTGAACGGGAAGGAAGTTCCCGACAGCTACTTGCGGGCCAAAGCCGACGAACTGCTCGCCAACCGCGGCAAATACGACAAGGTCAGCGAGTTGGCCCGCTCGATGGCCGGTTACGCCGCGGCCGGGGGCAGCGTCAATTTTATCGCCGGACTAGACTTATACCCGATCTTGATGAATCACCGCGGTATGGAAGCGGAGGGAGCGCCGGGGCTCGCTCTGGCCCACTTGGTCGGCAACCGCTCGGTGTCGGGCACTCTGGCGCGCACGGAGTGGTATTCGGACCGGATCTACTACAAACTCCTGGAGCTGCAGTCCGAGGACGGCAGCTGGGCTTTGCCGGGCGATGCTTCCGCAGAGGGCAGCGTGGCCGCGACGTCGACCGCGTTGATGGCGCTCGCACCAGCGTCGGATTCGGAGCCGGCGAGCAAGGCGCTGCGATGGTTGAGGACGCAGCAGTCAGCCGACGGCGGCTTCGGCGGCGCTTCGGATACGGCTTTGGCCGTCATTGCGCTGTCGGCGCTCGGCATCGACGCCGCAGCCTGGACGTTGCCGGACGGAAGCCAGCCTCTGCAGGCGCTGCTGAAGCGGCAGCTTGAGGGAGGAGGCTTCTCCGAAAGCGAAGGCGCAAGCGCGGACATGACCGCGACGGTTCAAGTCTACATGGCGCTGGCCGTCTACAAGCGTTTCGCCGGCGGCGAGTCCGCGCTGAACGTCATCTGGAAGCAGCCGGTCGTCGCGGACAGCGTGAAGGTATCCGTCGAAGGGCCGGAAGGCACGATTGCGGAAGGACGCGGGCAGAGCGGCGAGGCGCTGGCGTCCGCGGTCGCTTTTCTGAAGAAGGCAGGCATTCCCTATAAGCTGAAGAGCGACCCGGAAGGGGGGCAGATGATCGGCGCGATCTCCGGCGTTGCGGAAGGGCGCTACGGCGGTCAAGATAGCTGGAAGCTGGCCGTTCGCACGAAGCTCGGCAGTTGGTTGTTCCCCGAGAACTTCCCCGACGGACTGCGACTTTCGGAAGGAGACGAGCTGCTCGTCTATTACGGCTCGGACAACACCGCGGTACTTGATACGATCGGCATTGAATGGGACTTCGAAGGGCAGACGGTTCTAGGTTCTCCCATTCCCGCGGGCAAACCGGTTCAGCTATACGTCAAAAAAGCGAATCGCCGGCTCGGATACTTGATCGCTCCAGGAGTAACCGTTCGGTTAGCAGGAAAAACGGCGGTAAGCGACGCAGAAGGAAAGGTGTCGTTCGGAGCGCTCAAGCCGGGAGTATACCGCATCGAGGTGACTGGCTATAGGAAAACCGCCGTGCCGACGATAGCCAGAGGCGATTTCACGCTGCGAGTGTTCTCGCCCGAGCTGTCCGCCTATGCGGATGAGGCGCAGGTGTCTTCGTGGGCGCGTGATGAAATGGGGTTTATTTTGGCGCAAGGATATATGCAGGGCATTGACGTCAAGGGCAAGCTGCTTGCTCCGAAGCAAGCGCTGACCCGTGCGGAGTATGCCGCGCTGCTGCTCCGGCTGCTGGGGGAGGAAGCGTCTCCCAAGACGGGGAAGACGTTCTCTGACGTGCCGGCAGACGCATGGTACAGCGGAACGTTGGCCAAGGCGGCAGAGCTCGGCATTACGGATCGAACCTCCGGGCGATTCGAGCCGAGTCGCGCGATTACGCGCGAGGAAGCGGCCGTGATGGCGGCCAAGGCCGGACGACTCTCCACCTACGGGAGCGCGGAGCGGATGGCGTTCTCCGACATTGACGGCCTGTCCGCCGCAAGCCGACACGCGATCCAGGCCGTGTTCGAGCATCAGGTCATGACCGGCAGCGACGGGAAATTCGAGCCGGGGCGGACGCTCGTCCGCGAGCAGGCGGCGGCCATCCTGGCGAGGCTGCATGTCGTTCTGTACGCGGACAGCCTTATTTACTAGTAGAGCGCTCCCGAAGTAACGCAACCAAGATGTTGCAGCTGCTGCATATAGGCAGGCAGAGTTGCTGTAACCGCGCTGAGTCGGGTTGGAGCAGCGGATGAGCGGTCAGAGTCGCTGTAACCGTGCTCAGTCGGGTTGGAGCCGGATATGAGCAAGCAGAGTCGCTGTAACGGTGTTGAGTCGGGTTGGAGCAGCGGATAAGCAGGCGGAGTCGCTGTAACAGCGCTGAGTCGGGTTGGAGCAGCGGATGAGCGGTCAGAGTCGCTGTAACCGTGCTCAGTCGGGTTGGAGCCGGATATGAGCCGTCAGAATCGCTGTAACCGCGCTGAGTCGGGTTGGAGCAGCGGATGAGCCGTCAGAGTCGCTGTAACCGCGCTGAGTCGGGTTGGAGCGGTGTATGAGCAGGCAGAGTGGCTGTAACCGCGCTGAGTCGGGTTAGAGTAGCGTATGAGCAGGAAGAGTCACTGTAACCGCGCTGAGTCGGGTTGGAGCAGTGTATGAGCAGGCAGAGTCGCTGTAACGGTGCTGAGTCGGGTTGGAGCGGTCTATGAGCAGGCAGAGTCGCTGTAACGGCGCTGAGTCGGGTTAGAGTAGCGTATGAGCAGGAAGAGTCACTGTAACGGCGCTGAGTCGGGTTGGAGCAGCGGATAAGCAGGCGGAGTCGCTGTAACCGCGCCTCCGGGATTTGCTCCCGGTGCTGCCGCTCCATATGCGCCAATATGCGATGGTGGGCGGCAACGGGGCTTTCGCGGCTGCGGAAGGACGGATCGTCGACGCCGTTCGTTTCGATGCGCGGACGGCGGAAGCGATCGTCGGGCTCATTCGGAAATACGATGCGGATTATTTGGTCGACGGAACGTGGGACTACTCCTATTCCAGCAGAGTGGACCATCCGATCCGGCGCAATCTCGACCCAGAGCGAAAAGGCTCCGAAACCGCCGGATGGGCGAATCGGAGCCTTCTTCATTTCTATTCGTCTAAAAGACTGGAGATGTCCTTCAGCACTTCCTCGTTGTCCATGCCGTCGCCCATCTCGTACACCCGCCGAATTTGCTGCTTGGCGTCGATCAATTGCAGAGAAGTGACGTTGTGCACGAATTGGCCTTCTCCCATATTGACGACGTTGACGCCGTACTTGGCGGCAAGCTCCTTCGTTGCCGCTTCTTCTCCGCGCAGCACGTGCCAGCCGCTCATGTCCATGCCCATACGCTCGGCGTATTTTTGCAGCGTCTCCGGCGTGTCGCGTTCGGGATCGAAGGTGACGGCCACAAACTGGACCTTGTCGCCGAATGTGCCTTGCTGCTTGAGCTACTCTTGCAGCTGCACCATTTTGTAAGTCGTTACCGGACAGATGTCGGGGCAGCTGGTGAACATGAATTCCATCAGCACGACTTTGCCCGCATTGTCGCCGGCCTTGATCTGCCGTCCGTCCACGTTCGTCAGCTCGAAATCCGGCGCGGCTTGTACGACGGGAAGCGAGGAGCCGGAACCGAGGGATTGGACGACAAGATAGCCGGCGATTCCCAGAACGAGCGCGGCCAGCAGGCCGGGGAACAGATAGCTTTTCAGTTTCGGATTCAAGGGGTCACTTCCTTGCTTCAATTTGCCGCCCGGCGAGCGAGCAGCAGACAGGCGAAAATCATCGCGAAAGCGGTCAGCGCCAGCATCGGCACGGTGAGAAAGCCGAACGCGTTCAGCACGTCGTTCATGCACGACACGGGGCCGCAGAACGGTCCGTCCGGACCGTGCGGCAGCTCCTGCACCGCGATGTGGTAGACAGAGAAGCCGGCTCCGATCGCGACAAGCGGCAGCGCGTAGGGCACGATTTGCTTCTGGCCGCGCCAGGAAGCGATGCCGAGCAGTATCGTCAAAGGATACATGAAGATGCGCTGGTACCAGCACAGACTGCACGGGACAAAATGCAAATATTCGCTCAGGTACAAGCTGCCGGCCGTCGCGACGACCGCTGCCGCCCACGCGTAGAACAGCCAGGAGGCGGAGCTAGTCCGTCCCCGCATAAGCGGCACCTCCAGAACCCGTCATTCGTGCGAGGCGAGCCAAGTCGTAATCGTCAGCAGCTCGTCTTCCGTCAGCCGTTTCTCGAAGGCCGGCATGCCCCGTTTGCCGTCCTTGATCGTCTTGTAGAGCTGTTCTTTCGTCATGGCCGAGCCGATGTGCGCCAGTTCCGGTCCGGCGCCTCCCTGAAGCTGGTCGCCGTGGCAGGAGATGCACAGCGCCTGGTAAATCTGCTCCGACGCCGCCGCGTCTACGGCGCGTTCCGGCACGACGAACGCAGGGCCTTTGTCGGCCGCTTCTTCTTTCTCGGGCAGCGCCGTCGCCAGCAAGATGACGCCGAACAAGCAGGCAACCGCGATCAGCCCCGACATAATCCATTTACTCATGCGAAGTCCCCCCTCGTTTCGTTTTCACCTCCATCTTAGCAATCGTCTTTTCCGCCCGCTATAGCTCTAAAGGGTCACAACAAGGCCGGGGCAGGCCGCAACCGCCATAATAAGTTCACATTTTCGGCGCTGTTATAGCTCGCAAGAGTCATCTGAAACGGCCGCTTTTTCCGTAGAATAGCGGTAAGGAGACATACGAGGAGGCTCAGCGATGAACGCAGCCGGATTCCGCGTGTTGGTCGTCGACGACAGCAGGCAGGCGAGGGAAGGGATTCGAACGATTCTCGGAGGCGATCCGCAGTTCCAGATTGTGGCCGAAGGGACGAATGGGGAGGAAGCGCTTGCGCTGACGGAGCAGTGGATGCCCGACCTGATTCTGATGGACATTCATATGCCGGACATGGACGGTCTCGAAGCGACGAAGCGGTTGAAGGAAAAGTATCCGTATGTGAAAATCGTCATCGTCACCGTGTCCGACGATATCGCCCATCTGTTCGACGCTTTGAAGAAAGGGGCTCAGGGCTACTTGTTGAAAAACTTGAACCCGAGGGCTTGGCTGGAATATTTGCGCGCAATCGCCGTGGACGAGGTGCCGATGACCCGCGAGCTGGCGTTTCGGATATTGAAGGAGTTTTCCCCTGCGGCGGAGCGGCCGAAGTCGCCCGAGAACCCGCTCACCGCGCGCGAGACGGAAATTCTCGGCCTTGTCGCCAGAGGACTGTCCAACCGCGATATCTCGTCGGAGCTGACGATTTCGGAGCATACGGTCAAAAATCATCTGAAAAACATTTTGCACAAGCTGCATCTGGAAAACCGCGTCCAGCTCGCCAGGTACGCTTACGAGCTCGGTTGGATGGGGAGCAGGCCCGACCGGTAATCGCGCGGCGAGACGCCCGTCCACCGTTTGAATTGGCGGCTGAAATGGGCGATGTCGCGATAGCCCAGCAGGCTGGAAATATGATCGACGGACAGGGAGGTGTCCCGCAGCAGAAGCTGCGCTTCGTCACGGATGATTGTCGACAAGTATTGACGCGGAGAAACGCCGTACACTTTCTTGAACAGCCGGTTGCAGTGGGATTCGCTGATGCCGAGCTTGCGGGCGATCTCCCCGACGAGCGGGCGTTCCCCGTGCGAATGGCCGTGATAGATCGGCTGCTTGGTCGCGGCATGAATAAGGGATTCAATGCGATGGGCCGTCTCCGGGTGAGGCGGCCTTCCGTCGTCGTTCGGGTACGCGCCGCCGGACAGCGCCGAGATCAGCTTGGACAGCAGTTCGTAGAACGCCGCCTGAATGCCGGTTTTGACCGCCAAATCGAACGATTGGTCCGAGACGGCGTAAGCGGCCAGCTTGTCGAGTATGGGGCGGACGGCGGCTCCCTCGGCGGATGTTCCGGCGATCGCGGAACGAGGAAAGGCGTCCAGCAGATGGAGCAGCGGCGGGTCGTCGATCTCGAAGTGCAGGCAGAAATAGACAAATCCGTCGGCCGAGCCGGAGCTGCTGGAATGAATGTCTCCGGGACGAATGAGGACGAAGTCGCCCGACTCGAGCCGGCAGGGCACGCCGCCGACGACCATCGTCTGGCAGCCGCGCAGGACGTAGTTGATCTCGTATTGTTTATGCTCATGGGAAGGATAAATCCAGTCGGCGTTCACTTCCCTGGCGTGCATGAAGGAAATCTGGTGGGCCGATCTCAAGTCCGGAACGAATTGCTCCGAGACGCTGTTTTTTTGACCCGTGCGCAAATTGGCATCCACGAGGCTTCCCCCTTTTGGCGAATGATGGAGCTTCACTATTTTAACAGATTATCGGCCCGATTTGGGTAAATAAAAGGAGAGAAAAGAGCATGGATCGCCGCGCCTCGCGGTGTTACTTTGGGAATAGGCCGCAAAGACCGCAAAGGAGCGAGCATATTCATGAACCTTTTTTACAACGCGCATCATTCGCCTGTAGGCGCATTCGCCAGCTTTACTCTGGGGTTTAAGGGGGCGACGGGAGGACTGGGCCTTGAGCTGGGCAAGCCGGCCGACCACAACGTGTACGTCGGAGTGGAGGCGGACAGCGGCAAGCGGCTGTACCGCGCATTGCCTTTCTTCGCAAGCGCCGTCGACGAGAGCAAGAGATACGACGTGGAGAAGGAAGAAGAGGACGATAGCGCCGGGCCGCGGATTTATCCGTACGAGGATAGCGACATTCGCAGAGAGCTTCGTCTGGGCTCCGATACTTGGCAGGCGGATAATCTTGTTTTCCGCGTCTATTCTCCGGTACGTGCCGTTCCCGATCCCGAGCGCGCTTCCGAGGAAGAGCTGAAGGACGCGCTGCTGCCGGCGGTGTTCGCCGAACTGACCGTCGACAACCGCAAAGGCTCGAAGAGCCGCAGAGCTTTCTTCGGATACCGGGGCAGCGATCCGTATGCGAACATGCGCCGGCTGGACGACACGACGGACGGGGCGATCAAAGGAGTCGGCCAGGGGCTGATCACCGCGGTCGCGACCGACGATCCGTCGGCCCGCTCGGCGATGGGCTTCGGCATGGAACGGATTCTCGGCGCCGAGCTGGAGGAAAATTGGACGTTCGGCCTCGGGATGACGGGAGCGATTCTGGCGGACGTGCCAGCCGGGGAAATCCGCACGGTTCGCTTCGCCATCTGCTTCTACCGCGGAGGCGTCGCGACGGCAGGGATCGAGACGAGCTACTATTATACGAGGCTGTTCCGCAATATCGAGGAGGTGGCCGGCTATGCGCTGGCGAATTTCGATCGGCTGACTGAAGCTTGCGCGTCAGCGGACGAGGAGATTGCGACGTCCGGCTTGAACGAAAACCAGAAGTTCATGCTGCGTCATTCCGTCCACAGCTACTACGGCAACACGCAGCTGCTCGCGGATAGGGACGGCAGGCCGCTGTGGGTCGTGAACGAAGGCGAATACCGGATGATGAACACGTTCGACCTGACGGCGGATCAGTTGTTTTTCGAGATGAAGCTGAATCCGTGGACGGTTCGCAACGTGCTCGACCAATTCGTCGACCGGTACAGCTACGAAGATCAGGCGCGTTTTCCCGGGGAGAGCGAGCTTCATCCCGGCGGGGTCAGCTTTACGCACGACATGGGTGTCGGCAATGTGTTTTCCCGACCGTCGCATTCCTCTTATGAAATGTACGGCATCGACGGCTGCTTCTCGCATATGACGCATGAGCAGCTCGTCAACTGGATTTTGTGCGCCGCCGTATACGATGAGCGCTCCGGGGACCAGGCGTGGCTGCAGGAAAAGGCTGATCTGCTCAAGTCCTGCTTCGAGAGCATGCTCAACCGGGATCATCCCGATCCCGACAAGCGCAACGGCCTGATAGGGCTGGACAGTTCCAGCACGATGGGCGGCGCCGAGATTACGACGTACGACAGCCTGGACGTGTCGCTGGGGCAATCCCGGAACAATCTGTACATGGCCGGCAAGTGCTGGGCGGCCTACGTCGCGATGGAGAAGCTGTTCGCGCGTTACGGCTGGACGGAACTGGCGAAGCAGGCCGGACTTCAAGCGGAGCGTTGCGCATCCACGATCGCCTCGCAGTTAGGAGAGCAGGGCTACATTCCGGCGGTCATCGGCGAGGGCAACGACTCCAAAATCATTCCCGCGATCGAAGGGCTGATCTTCCCTTACATGACGGGGAACGAGGAGGCGCTCGATCCGAACGGACGGTTCGCGCCGTACTTGCAGGCGCTGCGGACTCATCTGGATCACGTGTTCTCGACCGGTGCCTGCCTGTTCCCGGACGGCGGCTGGAAGCTGTCGTCGACGAGCGACAATTCCTGGCTCAGCAAAATATACTTGTGCCAGTTTATCGCTCGCCGCATCATGGGCGTGGACTTCGGCGAAGGCGGCCCTGCGGCCGACGCGGCGCATGTCGGCTGGCTGACGCATCCCGAGCTGTCTTACTGGAGCTGGAGCGACCAGATCCTCGCCGGGGAAATCATCGGCAGCAAGTATTACCCGCGCGGCGTGACCAGCGTACTGTGGCTGGAAGAATAGCTCGATAAGGGGCGGTGGCGACGAGGGGAGAGGGAGCGCGGAGAGTGCTCCGGGGCCAAGAAAGTGCCTTCGAGGCACGGCGGTCGGCCCGCCCGTGAGCGCGAAGGCCAAGAAAGTGCCTAGAGCGCATTCGGCGGTCGTGCGCCAGGGCCATAAAAGTGCCTTCGAGGCACGGGACCGGGCTCAGCCGTGAGCGCGAAGGCCAAGAAAGTGCCTCGAGCGGCAAGTATGCGACAGCGGCGAGCGACTCCTAGATCGAATAGGAGCTCGCCTCTCCGCGTTCCTCCACACCTCATTAACTTTTCTAAGTATTTACTAAAGTTTTCATGGTAGGCAAGCAAAGGTTTCTTGGCTACAATGAAAGTGGCTTACGTACATCGAGCAGGGGCGGAACGATTTTTCCAATCATGTGTAAGCGTTTCCATATAAGGAGTCGGAGGGATGCGAAGTGAAAAAGGCGATTCTGGTCGACGACGAAGTGTTCGCTCGCAAAGGGCTGATCGGGCTGATCCCTTGGGAGAAGCTCGGATTCGAGGTGGCCGGCGAAGCGGAGGACGGGGAAGACGCCTGCGCGCTGATCGAAGCGGTTCGTCCGGACGTCGTCATCACCGATATTCGCATGCCCGTATTGGACGGTCTGGAGCTGATCCGCAAAGTGCGGGAGAGCGGCAACGACAAGACGAAGTTTATTATTATCAGCGGATACGGGGATTTCAAATATGCGCAGCAAGCCGTTCGTTACGGAGTAGCGGATTATTTGCTCAAGCCGATCGACGAGAACGAGCTGTCGGCAACGCTGGAGCGGATCGCGGCGGCTCCGGACGTCGAGCCGGCCCGGGCCGAGGCCGAGTACCGCCTCATTCAAGCGTCGGCGTTCGATCGCCTGCTGACGGGTCAGCCGGACGAAGCGTTCCTGGCCGAGGCGTCCCGCATTTTGGACCTTCCGCTGAACCGCCCCCTGCGCTGCGTGTCCGTGGAGATCAACGATGCGTCGTTCGACCCGAACGATGCGCGAGCAACGGAGCAAATGGAGCGGGTTAAGCAGGCGATTAGGGAAGAGGCCGCGGCGCATTCGAACGGGAAAGCTCCGTGCTTGCTTGCAAGAAGCCTGACGGAGATTAACTTTCTGCTGTTCGAAGAGCTCGGCGAGCAGGAAGTCCGCAGCTTGGGAGAACGGCTGATCCGCGCGGCCGGCGCGCACGTCGACGGAATTCCGCGGGTGTACGCGGGCGCGATCGCGCCGTCGCTGGAGCGGGCCCGGGAGTCGTACGCGTCGGCGTCCGCGCTGACGAGCTACAAATTCGCCCTGGACAGGAGCGTGCTCCTTCACGAAGAGGCGGCGGGGCAATGCGTCGCGTACAAGGAGCTGGACGCCGTCCTGTTGACCGAGCTGCTCGAACGGTTGGAGGAACGGGACGAGGAAGGGACGGAGCGGGCAGCCGGGCGGATTTTCGACACGTTCCGCGAGCATCGTTATTCTCCGGAGTCGGTTTACGCCTCGATCTCCAGATGCGTGCACGGGATTAGCGCCGTCATTCAAAACATGCAAGGCGACGAGAGCGCCGTGATCTCGCTGCCCCGGCTGCTGCGAACGCAGCAGGAGCCGAGAACGCTTAACGGTCTGAAGGGGCTGTTCCTGGAATTTCTGCGGGAAAGCGCCGGCTACATGTCCAGACTGCGCAGCGCGTTGACGAAAGGCGACATCGGGAAAATCAAGGCGTACATCGACGGCCATTTCGGCGAAAACATCAACTTGAAGACCATCTCCAAACGCTTCTATATGAACCCGGTCTATCTGGGGCAGCTGTTCAAAAAAACGTACGGCGTCTATTTTAACGAGTATTTGCTGCAAATCCGCATCGCCGAAGCGAAAAGACAGCTCAGGCAGACGGATCGCAAAGTGTACGAGATCGCCGCCAGCGTCGGCTTCGGCAACGCGGACTACTTCGTCTGCCAATTCGAGAAAGTCGAGGGGAGAACCCCGACGGAATACAAGAACGCGATTTTGGCGAAGGCATAAATTGCCGCGTTCAAAAATGCCGTCAAAAGTTGTTTGAACATCCTCTAAAGCGGCAACGGGGGGCTTCCGGTTTATGAAATTAGGCGTCGCCTTGAACAACGTCCGGCTGCGGAACAAAATGCTGATCGTCTACTTTTTGTCCGTGTTCCTGCCGGTTCTCTTGACCAACGTACTGTTCTATACGATTACGAGCAACAACGTCAAGAAGCAGAAGATGCAGGATTTGTCGCTGGCGATCGAGCAGATCCGCAACGACTTTCTGTATCAGATCGAGGCTGTCGTCGGCATTTCGTCCGTGCTGTACAACGACTCCACCCTGAACGATTACCTCGACAAGAAATACGACAATCAATCCGATTACGTCATCAACTACCATTCCTATACGATGGGCATGCTCGAGAAGTACAATCCCGTCTACAGGGCGATTCAGAAAATAACGCTGTATACGAACAACGACACGATTATATATGGAGGTTACGTTTTTCCGCTGTCCGAGACGACGACGCAGGAACGCTGGTATCGTATGCTGAACGAAGGCTACACCCCGATCATCGTCAAGGACGAGGGAGCCGGAGCGGAGCCTTCGTTCAGCATCGTTCGCCGAATGATGGGCACAGCCGGCCGGGAGAACTACGACAAGGTGCTGAAGATCGATCTGCATCCCGAGATGATCAAGCAAGTATTCAACAACGTGACGCTGGCCGGCAACGTCTATTTGCTCGCGGACGGCAAGGCGCAGTACGTGACGAATCACGGCGAAGGCGGGAGCGAGCTCTCCGACGTTTTCGAACCGGGGGGAAGCGGCACCATCGTCCTGGAAGAAACGTTTCAGGAGATCAGCTACTTGCAGAACTGGTCGATCGTCGGAAAATTTCAGGAAAGCGAAGTGCTGGAAGACGTGCGCAAATCGCGCGAATTCGTCGTGTACATGGCGCTTCCGAACATTCTCGTGCCTACGTTCATCATCGTCCTGTTCACCCGCTCGCTCAACGAACGGCTGATCCGCATTCTCAAGCAGATGAAGCGGGTGAAAAACCACAGCTTCGAGACGATCGACCGGGAGGAGACGAAGGACGAGATCGGCCAGCTCACGATGGAGTTCAACCGGATGACGCTGCAGATCAGAAGTCTGATCCACGACGTGTACATGGCGGACATCCAGCGGAAGGAGCTGCAGCTCAAGCGCAACGAAACCCAGCTTCACGCCTTGCAGAGCCAGATCAATCCGCATTTTCTGTTCAATTCGCTGGAGACGATCCGCATGAGAAGCATCATGAAGTCGGAGGAGGAGACGGCGAAAATCATTCATCATATGGCGAAAATTTTCCGCAAGTCGCTCTCCTGGGGCAAGGATATGGTCACGGTCAAGGACGAGCTGGACCTCGTCGACAGCTTCCTGCAAATCCAGAAATACCGGTTCGGGGACAAGCTGGATTACGTCATCGAAGCCGATCCGGAGTGCGCGGGCGCCTTGATTCCGAAGATGACGCTGCAGCCGCTTGTGGAGAACGCCAGCATTCACGGCATCGAAGCGCTGAAGCACTCGGGCATGATCCGGGTGAGCGTGCGCAAAACCCCGGACGGCATCGTTTTCGCGGTCAGCGACAACGGGGTAGGGATTGAAGAGGAGAAGCTCGGCCAACTGCTCGAGGATTTGCGGAACAACGAGGAAATCGGGGATCGCATCGGCGTTCGCAACGTGTTTATGCGCTTGAAGCTATTTTACGGAGAACGCGCGCGATTCGACATGAAGAGCGAACGCGGCAAGGGGACGTCGGTCGAGATCGCGATTTCGGGCCTTTAATTTACAAAGAGAGATATATAGTTTATCGGGTAAACAAAGACCGCTCTCGCCGGTATACTGAAAGTGCTTACTAAAAGCGCTTACAAATTTCGAAATGGAGAGGGGTACTTCAGTGAAAACGAGCAGGAAATGGATACTTGCCTTGCTTTCTACGATTGTGGTAACGGCCGCGGTCGGCTGCTCCAGCGGGAACAACAACGAGGCCGGCAGCGGGAGCGCGTCTCCCAGCCCAAGCGGATCGGAGTCTGCGCCAAGCTCGCAAGCCGCGAGCGAGGAGCCTAAGCCGGACCCGGTTACGTTCACCTACTTCAACGCCAGAGCAGACAAGGATGTCGAGACGAAACAGACGGACATCGGCAAAATTCTGGAGGAGCAGACGGGCGTCAACTTCAAAATCGAACATCTCGTCGGCGATATCAATACGAAGATCGGCACGATGATCGCGAGCGACTCGTACCCGGACATTTTGCAGCCGGATACGGCCATCGACAAAATCATGGAAGCCGGAGCGTTCATTCCGCTCAACGACCTGATCGAGCAGTACGGTCCGAACATCAAACGGGTTTACGAGCCGTACTTCAATCTGATGAAGGCGGAAGACGGCAACATCTACTTCCTGCCGTTTAGCGCGGTCGTCGGAGAGTACAAACCGAACCCGGTCATCGATCAAGGCGCGTTCTGGATTCAGAACCGGGTGCTGGAGGAGGCGGGTTATCCGAAGGTCAAGACGTTCGACGAATACTTCAAGCTGATCGAAGATTACGCGGGCAAGCATAAGGACGAGAAGCTGACCGGCTTCATGTCGCTGACTCACGACTGGCGCTTCTTCGCGACGACGAACCCGCCGAACCATCTGGAAGGCTATCCGAACGACGGCGAAGTTCAAGTCGACTTGAACACGATGGATGCGAAAATTTACGCGACGAACGACGGCACGAAGCGCTGGCTGCAGAAGCTTAACGAGCTGAACGCCAACGGCCTGTACGACAAGTCCTCGTTCGTGGACAACTACGACCAATACTTGGCGAAGATCACCTCCGGCAAAGTGCTCGGCTACTTCGATTACGGCTGGCAGGTGCAGCAAGCGAACCAGACGATCAAAGCGGAGACGGTCAAAAACGGCGGAGACGATTCGCTCGAATATTTCCCGCTGCCGATCGTGTACGAGAACAATATCAAAGACCAGTACATCGACCCGTCGTCCTTCATCAACAACCGCGGCATCGGCATTACGAAGAGCGCGAAGGACCCGGTCCGGATCATCCAATTCTTCGACAACCTGCTGACGGACGAAAACCAGCGTCTGACGCAATGGGGCATTCAAGGCGTGACGTACGAAGTGGACGACAAAGGCCGCCTGTACAGAACGCAGGAGCAGATCGACAAGCTGAAGGATATCGAATACAAGCGCCAAGTCGGTCTGGACTACTTCGAATATTATTGGCCGATGTACGGCCAAGGCTCGACGTTCCCGGACGGCAACTCGGTCAGCGCCGGCAGACAGCCGGAAGTGGCCAGCGCTTCGTTCACGGAAGCGGAGAAGGCGCGTCTTGCCAAGTACGGCGTGCAGACTTACGCCGAACTGTTCGCGGTGCCCGACGATCGTCCGTGGTATCCGGCCTGGAGCATCGCGCTGGAGCAAGGCTCGGACGCGCAAATCTATACGGCGAAGAAAGTCGACGTACAGCGCAAATACTTCGCGAAGATCGTTCTCGATCCGCCCAGCAAATTCGATGCGAACTGGCAGGAGTACCTGAACGAATACAGCAAGCTGCCCGTAGCGGAATACGAAGCGACGATGACGGATGAAGTCAAGAAGAAAGTCGCTAAGATCAGAGGCAACTAAGAAGCGGGGGAGGGGCTGTCCCATAAGCCAACCAAGTTGCTCTGAAAGATAATCGATGATCAAGGCGCAAAGGGTATGTACCTCCTTACGATGCTATACACTCCTGAAATCTGAATAGGTAAACCCGTTAATCGGTGATTTCAGGAGCGTAGGAGGCAGTCTCCAGGAGGTACATCCCCTTTCTTTATCTATCGATCCTCTCTGGCAACTCTGCTTAGGGGCAGCCCCTTCCGGGTTTGCGCGCATACGTCGGGTACGGAAGGAGCGACCGCCTTGTTAAAAAACGTTGAAGTGGAATCGTCCGTCGGCAGGGTGCCTCCCGCCAGGAAAGCCGGTCTCTCTCTCTTTCTGAGCAGGCTGGTCAAGCAAAGAACGCTAGTATTCATGTCCGTGCCTTTTATCCTCTGGTTGTTCCTGTTCAAATACGTCCCGCTCTGGGGCTGGACGATCGCGTTCCAAAATTTCAAGCCGGCCAAGTCGTTCGGGGAGCAGCAGTGGGTTGGCTGGAAGCAGTTCGAATTCATGTTTTCCGACGACCGGTTCCTGCAAGTGATGAGAAACACGCTGGCGATGAGCCTGATCAACTTCGTGCTCGGATTCGCCACGGCGATTACGCTGGCGATCCTGCTCAACGAGCTGAGGGCCGTCGCGTTCAAGCGGGTCGTGCAGACGATCAGCTATTTGCCTCACTTTATTTCATGGGTCGTGGCCGCCACGATCATCCAGACGGCGCTGTCCACGGACGGCGGCATCGTCAACGAAGTGCTGCTGGCGCTCGGGCTCATCCAGGAGCCGGTGCTGTGGCTTGGCGTGGGGAAATACTTCTGGGGCATTATGGGCGTATCCGAAGTGTGGAAAAACGTAGGCTGGAACACGATCATCTATTTGGCCGCCTTGACGACGATCGATCCTTCGCAGTACGAAGCGGCCGAGATCGACGGGGCCGGAAGGTTTCAGAAGATCTGGCACATTACGCTGCCCGGCATTCGACCGGTCATCGTCATTCTGATGATCATTAACCTGGGACAAATCTTGGAAACCGGGTTCGAGCCGCAATACTTGCTCGGCAACGGTCCCAATCTCGATTATTCGGAAAACCTGGAAATTTTCATTTTGAAATACGGAATGAACTTGGGCAATTACTCGCTTTCCGTCGCCGCGGGCATCTTCAAGACGGTCGTCAGCATCGTGCTGTTGTTCGGGGCGAACCATCTCGCGAAGCGAATGGGACAGGACCGATTGTTCTAAGGGGGAGAGCGCAGTGGCGAAGACGAATCAACCAAACTACAAAATCAAGCTATCCGTCGGAGACCGGGCATTCGACATCGCGAACTATACGTTCATGGTGCTGCTCATGATCGTGACCGTCTATCCGTTCGTGAACATGCTCGCCGTCTCCTTGAACGACGGGATGGATTCCGTCAAGGGCGGCATTCATATTTGGCCCCGGGTACTCACCTGGGATAACTACGAGTACGTATTCAAGCAAGCGACGATTCTGCATGCGACGTTCATCTCCATATCCCGGACGGTGCTCGGCACGCTGATCTCGACGTTCTGCTCGGCGATGGTCGCCTACACGATCAGCCGGCCGGACTTCGTGCTGCGCAAGTTCGTGACGCTCGCGTTCGTGCTTACGATGTATTTTAACGGAGGGCTGATCCCCAACTTCCTGCTCATGAGAGAGCTGGACTTGCTGGGCAGCTTCTGGGTGTACATCGTTCCGGGCATCGTCGGCGTCTTCAACATCATCGTTATCCGCTCGTTTATCGAGCAGCTTCCGGACGGCATTCTGGAGTCGGCGCGGATCGACGGGGCGGGAGAGTTTACGACGTTCATGCGCGTGGTGCTGCCGCTTACGATGCCGGTGCTGGCGACGACGTCGCTGTTCACGGCGGTGTATCATTGGAACTCGTGGTTCGACGTCTTCCTGTACAATTCGTCGCATATCGAACTGAGCACGCTTCAATACGAGTTGATGAAAATGCTGCAAAACTCCAACGCCACCGGAACGAGCGGCAGCATGGACGGCATGGGAGGAACGGCCAGCTTCGTGACGCCGACGTCGGTGCGGGCGACGATGACGATCGTGGCGAGCCTTCCGATCATTATGGTGTATCCGTTCCTGCAGCGCTACTTCGTCAAGGGCATGACGCTGGGAGGGGTTAAAGGCTAATGGGAAAAATCGCAAGCGCAGGAGCTTGCTATACCGGAACCTACCGCAATTTGCTGGCGGAATACGGCTATGACGAGCAAGAGATCGCGGCCCGGCTGGAATCGTCCTGGGAGCTGCTCTTCGGGGATCATGAGGAGACCCGGATTTATTATCCGGCGGGCGAAGACATGGGCTACATGCTGGATACCGGCAACCTGGACGTGCGGACGGAAGGGATGTCCTACGGCATGATGATGGCCGTGCAGCTCGATCGGCGCGACGTGTTCGACCGACTGTGGAGGTGGACTTACAAGCATATGTATATGAGCGAGGGAGAAAACGCGGGGTATTTCGCCTGGTCGTGCAATCCCGACGGAACGAAGCGGTCGCACGGTCCGGCGCCCGACGGCGAGGAATATTTCGCGCTCGCGCTGATCTTCGCCTCGCACAGATGGGGAGACGGCGCGCCGCCGCTTGATTACGGGGCCAAGGCGCGGGAGCTGCTGAGCGTGTGCGTGCACAAGGGAGAGGACGGCGTCGGACATCCGATGTGGAACCGGCACAACAAGCTGATCAAGTTTGTGCCGAATTGCGAGTATAGCGATCCGTCCTATCATCTTCCGCATTTCTACGAGCTGTTCGCGCTGTGGGCGAACGAGGAGGATCGGGCGTTCTGGAAGGAGGCGGCCGAGGCGAGCCGGGCATATTTGAAGCTTGCCTGCCACCCGGAGACGGGCCTTGCGCCGGAATACGCCTTCTACGACGGCACGCCGAACGATGAGAGGGGTTATGGCCACTTCTTCAGCGATTCGTATCGTGTAGCCGCCAACGTCGGTCTCGATGCGGAGTGGTTCGGCGCGACGGCATGGCAGCGCGAGGAAGCCCGGCGGATTCAGAAGTTTTTCTCCGATAAGAAGCCTGAAGACTACCGCCGATATACGATCGCCGGAGAGCCGTTCGAGGAGAAGTCGCTGCACCCCGTCGGACTGATCGCGACCAACGCGATGGCGTCGCTGGCCGATCCGGAGGGCGAACACGCGAGAGCCAGCGTCGAGCTGTTCTGGAACACGCCCGTTCGCACGCGGGACAGACGCTATTACGATAATTGCTTGTACCTGTTCGCGCTGCTGGCGTTAAGCGGATCTTTCCGGATATGGCACCCGCGGTCCGGCGCATAGAAGACAATCGAAGAGTCTCCCGACGCAGGGGGACTCTTCCGTTACGGAAGGGGGCTGTTCATGGAATTGGAACGATCGCCATTCGTGCGGCAAGTCCGCTCGCCGCGCAAGGAAATCGCCCTGACGTTCGACGACGGGCCTGATCCGGTCTATACCCGGGAGGTTTTGTCGCTGCTGCGGCAAGCTTCCGGCAGAGCGACGTTTTTTATGATCGGGCAGCAGATGGAGAGCTATCCGGATGTGGTCGCGGAGGTCGCTGCTGAGGGGCATGAAATCGGCAATCACACATACAGCCATCCTTATTTGACGCGCATCGGTGCGGCCGAATGCAGGGAAGAGATCCGCAAGACGCAGCGGCTCATTCGCAAGCTGACGGGCAAGGGGGCGCGGCTGCTTCGCCCTCCGTATTTGGACGTTGGCGAAGAGGTCGTCCGCATCGCGCAGGAGGAAGGCTGTACGCTGGCGGGGGCCATGAACTTGGAAGCCCGGGACTGGGAGCAGCCTGGCGCAAGCCACATTTATGAGCGGTCGCTCGAATGCGCCGTCCCGGGCAGCATCCTGCTGTTTCACGATGGATACGGGGACCGCAGGCAGACGGTCGCGGCCGTCGCCATGCTGATCGAGAAGCTGACCGGGAGCGGCTATAAACTTGTTACGGCGAGCGAGCTGATCGCTTCCGCAACGATAGAAGAAGGGAAGATGGCATAAATGAAAACGATCGGGAACGGCTACGGCTGTTGGTTGAATTACGAATACGTCGCCGACGCTCGGTTGCGCGAAGCCTATGAGCGGCGATGCTCCCGTCTGACCGTCATCGGCGATTCGCCGACGCTGCGAACGGTCAGGGGAGAGCTGGAGAGGGCGCTTTACGTGATGTTGGGAAAGGGGCCGAAGAGCGGGGGCGACGTTAATGGGGATCGGGGGTCCGGCATTACGGCGGGCGTGATCGGTTCGCATGCGGCTGCCGGCATCGTCTTCGGATCGGATGAGCCGGGCTTGCTCGGGGAGGAGGGCTATGCGATCCGCGCCGTCGAAGGCGACGGGATCGTTCTGGCGGCGGAGACGGACAGGGGCGTGCTGTACGCGGCGTTCCATCTGCTCCGATTGATGCAGGCGGGCAAGAGCCTGGACGGACTGGACGTGCGGGAAGCTCCCGCCAACGCGCTAAGAATGCTCGATCATTGGGACAATCTGGACGGCTCGATCGAGCGCGGTTATGCCGGGAAAAGCCTGTTTTTCAAGGATGGAGCCGTCACGGGCGATCTGGGTCGGATTCGCGATTATGCGAGGCTGCTCGCTTCGGTCGGAATCAACGCGGTCGCGATCAACAACGTCAACGTTCATCGGCAGGAGTCCTTGCTCATTACCGGCGCTTATTTGCCTTCGGTAGCGCAGCTTGCGGACATATTCCGGGCTTACGGCATTCGCTTGTTTCTGAGCGTTAACTTCGCCGGTCCGATCGAAATCGGCGGACTGGACACGGCCGACCCGCTGGACGGGAGCGTTGCGGCTTGGTGGAGAGAGGCGGCAGAGCGGGTATACCGCCACATCCCCGATTTCGGCGGCTTCCTCGTGAAGGCCGACTCGGAATTCCGACCCGGACCGTTCACGTACGAACGGAATCACGCCGACGGAGCGAACATGCTGGCCGGCGCTCTCGATCCTTACGGCGGCATCGTCATCTGGCGGTGCTTCGTCTACGACTGCCAGCAGGACTGGCGCGACCGTTCGACGGATCGGGCTCGCGCGGCTTACGACCATTTTATGCCGCTGGACGGGAAGTTCAAGGACAATGTGCTTCTGCAGATCAAGAACGGTCCGATGGATTTTCAGGCGCGCGAACCGGTCTCGCCGCTGCTCGGCGGCATGACGAGAACGAATCAGCTGCTGGAGCTGCAGATTACGCAGGAGTACACCGGTCAGCAGCGGCATCTGTGCTACTTGGTGCCTCAATGGAAGGAGATTTTGGATTTCGATACTTGTGCGATCGGCGAAAATTCGACGGTCGCTCGAGTCGCTGCCGGCACGCTGTTCGGAAGAAAGCTGGGAGGAATGGCGGCGGTGGCGAACGTCGGGGACGACGACAACTGGACCGGCCATCTGCTGGCCCAGGCCAACCTGTACGGATACGCGCGACTGGCGTGGGATACCGGTCTGGGCGCGGAGCGGATCGCGGAGGAATGGATCGACTTGACGTTCGGAGCAACTCTGGGCTCGGGCATCAAAGGCGAAGTGCTGCGGATGCTGCTCGAATCTTACGACATCTATGAATCCTATACGGCTCCGCTGGGCGTAGGCTGGATGGTCAATCCCAACCATCACTACGGGCCGAATATCGACGGGTACGAGTACTCCAAGTGGGGGACGTACCATTTTGCCGATCGGGATGGCATTGGGGTAGACCGGACGTTAGGCTCCGGCACGGGTTATGCCGGACAGTATCACTCTCCAAATCGCGAAATTTACGAATCTGTGGAACGCTGTCCGGACGAGTTGCTGCTCTTCTTCCACCATGTGCCTTATTCGCATGTGCTCAAGTCTGGCAAGACGGTCATTCAGCATATTTACGACTCCCATTTCGAGGGAGCGGACAGAGCGGAAGGGCTGCTGCGAACGTGGGACTCGCTGAGAGGAGAGTTGGACCCCCAGGCGCACCGGGAAGTGCGCGAGCGCCTTGTGCACCAGGCGGAGCACGCGCGGGAATGGCGGGACGTCGTCAACACTTACTTTTATCGCAAATCGGGCGTTTCCGACGCAAAGGGCCGCACGATCTACTAACGGGGACGGTGAAAGGGGGAACAGCGGTGGCGCAGTTGAAAGTTCAGGAGGTTATCGACGCGAAGAGCCGCATGATCAACTAACGGGGACGGCGAAGGGGGGAACAGGGATGGCGAAGTTGAAAGTTCAGGAGGTCATCGACGTGTTGTCGACGTTGGGCGGCGCTCCGGTCGGCGTAGCGGACCGGCTGCTCACGGGGAATCCTTCGTCGCTGGTACGAGGAATCGTCGTGGCGTTCACGGCGACGCTCGGCGTAATTGAAGCGACGGCTGATTCGGGCGCGGATTTGCTCATCGTTCACGAGGGGGCATTCTACTCCCACGACAACGATCCTGATGCGAGGCTTGCGGGCTGCGCGGTTTACGAGGAGAAGCAGCGCCGGATCGCGGGAAGCGGGCTGGCCGTCTATCGCTGCCATGACGCGGTGCATCGCAGCCGTCCCGACATCGTCGCCGAAGGGCTGATTCGCGAACTCGGGTGGCAGCGCTGCATGACTAGGCATTTGCCGGCTGCTTCGATCGTCGATCTTCCTGAGGCGATGACAGGAAAGGACGTCGTCCGGCATGTCAAGGAAAGGCTGGCATTGGATCAGGTTCGAGTCGGCGGGCAACTGCCGGAGAGCTGCAAGCGGATCGGCGTTCTCGTCGGCTACCGTGGCGGGGCAAAGCTTGCGGTTCCGCTTCTGGAGCGGTACGGTGCGGATATCGTGCTGTACGGAGAAGGACCGGAGTGGGAAACGCCGGAGTACGCGCGGGATGCGGCCGAGCTGGGAGAACGAGTCGCAGTCGTCGCCCTGGGCCATCTCGAGAGCGAGCAGCCGGGTATGAAGCTGTTGGCCGAGCGCCTGCGCGCTTGCTTTCCGGGCGTGCCGGTCTGCTTCTGCCCGGTGGAGCCGGCTTTGCGCATCATGTAGGTGCAGTTGTTGGGCGGGGCAGGGCAGGGCAGCTAAGTAGGGTTGACGTTAATCGAAAGTTTAGAACAACGTTAGAGTGTAAGCGCTGTATCGTGAGGAGTTAGTCGAAAGTTTAGAACAACGTCGGGGCGTAGGTGCTGTATTGTGGGGAGTTAGTCGAAAGTTTAGAACAACGTTGGAATGTAAGCGCTGTATCGTGAGGAGTTAGTCGAAAGTTTAGAACAACGTCGGGGTGTAAGTGCTGTATTGTGAGGGGTTAGTCGAAAGTTTAGAATAACGTCGGGGCGTAGGTGCTGTATTGTGAGGAGTTAGTCGAAAGTTTAGAACAACGTTGGAATGTAAGCGCTGTATCGTGAGGAGTTAGTCGAAAGTTTAGGGTATCGCTAAGTGGAATCTACCTCAAAAGAACCTGCCGATTCCTTTGGGACGGCAGGTTCTTTTGGTTATGCGCTTGCTTATTTGGCGAGACGGAGCTGTCCGCCCTGTTCAATCAATGGAAGGAAGACGGGCCGTTCCAGCGGCGTCTTGTTGGGCGTATGAAGCGCCAACATCAGCTCGCCGCCGAAAGTGCGGAAGATCATGCCGTGGCCGCCGTCGCTTTCGTAGATCGGCTCGGGAAGATGTTCCCACGGTCCGTCGACTTCGCCGCTTGTGGAGCGCGCGATTGCCTGGGCGTACCGGCCGCCGCGGAAGCTCGACCAGAGTAGGAGCAGCGTGCCGTCGGCGCAGCGGTGGACAAACGGTCCGTCGGTAACGTAGCCGAGTCCGTTCTTGACCGGCTCGATCCAGGCGGCGTCGCGGGCGGCGAACAGCTCGACCGGCTCCCCGATCGCCCGGTCCAGCTTCGGCGACAAGCGGATCGCGCAGACGGTTCCATTCGTAATCTGTACCCATTCATGGCAGAAAATCATCCAAGGCTCGCCTTCACCGTCCACGTATAATGTGCCGTCGAGGCATTCCCAATCCCGGGGCGTCACCGGTCCGTCGCTGTGCGGCACGAAGGGACCGAGCGGATGGTCGGCGATCAGCACCTGAGTGCCGCGGCAAACTCCGTCTGCCTTGAACGTAGCAAACATATAATACTTGCCTTGATAGGCATGGACTTCGGGAGCCCAGTAGTTCTTGTCCGACCAGAAATCCGCATCCGGGCGGAAGGCCGGGAACGGGCCTTCCCAATGTTCCAGGTCGCTGCTGCGATAGACGTCGAAGCCGATTCCTTTGCTCTTCCAAATATCCGGATCGGTAGATCCGTACAAATAATAGCAGTTCTCCGCTTCGTGCCGCAGCACGAACGGATCTCTCATCTGAATTTGTTCTTTCTTAAGCGTCTGCATCGTTCAGTCGCCTCTCCTCTCGTGGATGGGGGAGTCAAACCCCGTATGTTGTCTGGTGAAGAGTTCTATAGTACCGACAGCGTGATACTGGTGCGAGATGGTGCGAAGCCAAGGCCAAGAAAGTGCCTGGACGGAGGCGGGGCAGAGAGGCCAGGGCCAAAAAAGTGCCTCGGAGACTCGTGCCTGGACCTGAGCCGATGCCTCCAAGGCCAAGAAAGTGCCTCGGCGGAAACAGGGCAGAGAGGCCAGGGCCAAAAAAGTGCCTCGGAGACTCGAGCCTGGACCCGAGCCGATGCCTCCAAGGCCAAGAAAGTGCCTCGGCGGAAACGGGGCAGAGAGGCCAGGGCCAAAAAAGTGCCTCGGAGACTCGAGCCTGGACCCGAGCCGATGCCTCCAAGGCCAAGAAAGTGCCTCGGCGGAAACGGGGCAGAGAGGCCAGGGCCAAAAAAGTGCCTCGGCGGAACCGAGGCGGGGGAGAGAGTCAAGCAAGGCCAAAAAAGTACCTCGGAAGACCGTCACCCGTCACCCTCCACCGTCCTCCGCCACCCGTCACCCGTCACCCTCCACCGTCCTCCGCCACCCATCACCCGTCACCCTCCACCCGTCCTCCGTCACCCATCATCCGTCACCCGCCAAGAAGAATCCGGCGAGCCGTTACTCGTACGCCGGAAGAACGACGCCCGGATTCGATTCCGTTACGAATCCGGCCTCGCCGCCGAGGAAGCGCAGTCGCTCGTTGCCTTCGACGCGGAACGGGTACGCTCGCCCTTCCCACAGCAGCCGGCCGCGGACCGGGCGCAGCGTCATGCCGACGATCGCCTGAAGGCGGCCGGCGCGATCGGTGACGATCCGGACGCCGTAAGGGAAGCGGGCAAGCTCGCGTCCGTCCGCGAGGATTGTGCACTCTTCGGGCGAGTTGAGCAGCTCGTAAGAAGTGCCGTCGATCGTGCGGGCGTACGCCGTGCGTTCCGCCAGCGAGATTCCGTGATCGAGCGGAGAGGGCAGCAGTCCGGTGAACCAGACTTCTCCGTCGGCAGCGGGCAAAATGCCGCAAAGCCGTTCGACGTAATCGAGCATGCAGAGAAGGGCGGGGGAGTAGCTCTCCGTATAGCCTTCTTCTCCCGTCCACGGGCTGAGCACTTGGCCGAATCTCGTCATGCGCGACAGGGCCGATAGAATCGGCTGCATCGCCCAGACCAACTCGACGTGTCTGCCGTGATGCTCGAAGGCGTGCGGCGCGCGGATCAGGCTGAGAAAATTCGTCGCGCCCGCCCAGCTGTTGTAGGCCGAGTGCGGGTCGAAGCGCGGATCGTCCATGGCGATCGAGGTGAACGGATATTTGGCGAAAAACTTGCGCGTATTCAGCAGGTACCGGCTCAAGCTGGACGCGCACAGGTCGGAATCGCCGACTTCGCAGGCGAGCACTCTCAGCAGCACGTCGGACTGAAGACGCACGAAGCGGTCGTGCTTGTCCCGGTCGTAGAAGAAGCCGTCGTTGCCGTCGTAGCAGTGCCGGAACAGCGCGCGCAGCGACTGCTCGGCCCGTTCCTCCCACGGGGCATCCTTCCCAAGCTCCCGCGCCATCCGCGCAAGATACTTGCGCGAACAATAGACGCTGGCCGTCAAGTCCGGCGCCAGGAAAGGAACGAGCGGCGAATCCGGATCGACCTGTGCCGGATCGCCCCGGTGGGGCGTATCCGCCACGTGCCAGAACCGCGGCGACAGGTCGTGGCCGGTGTCGAAGGCGCAGAACGCCTCGACGCAGCCGGTGCCGCGCGTGTTGCGATACTTCTCCAGCCACTCGTCGTACCGGCTCAGCGCTGCATACATTTTCTCCAGAAATCCCCGGTCTTTGCCGTTTAGCAAATAGTAGTTCCAGACGCTTCTCGCTGGAGGCGTGACAAGCTGGATTTGCCGGAAGACGGGGCCGCCTTCTGCGATCTTGTAAGGGATTAGTCCGTCCTCGCGCTGATGGTCGGCGAACTGCTCGTAGGTCGAACGGGATACGGAAGGGACGAACCGCGCCAGCAGCTCGGCGTTGATCGTTCCCGTGCTTTCGAGCCAGCAGCCCTTGTACACGCCGCCTTCCTGCAGCGTCAAGGAGCCGTCCGGCTCGCACGACACACAGTCGGGCAGCTTGTAGACGGCGGAGTAATACGCGTTCTCAAGCGTTCCTCCGGATGCGGCGAACTTGACGCCGGACCGGGCGAATTCCGTCAGGAAGGCGCGGCCGGATTCGTTGGCGAGCCCGTCGGCCTGGCGGAGCAGATCGATGGAACGAAGCCGTTCCAGTAATGTATCCATTGCGATAGGCACCTCATTTGCGGAAACCGGATCAGCGCTTGTATTCCGAAGGGCTGATCCCGGTGATGGATTTGAACACTTGGCTGAAATAGGTCGAGTTCTGGAAGCCGACCATCTCGCTGATCTCGTAAACCATATATTGACCTGTCGACAGCAGCTCCTTGGCTTTCTCGATGCGATACTTGTTGAAGTAGGTGACGAACGGCTCGCCGGTGATTTTCTTGAACAATTGGCTCAAATAGTTGCGGTTGACGTGGATTTTGGCGGCGATTTCTTCCAGCGTGATGTTCTGGTGGTAGCACTTCTCGATGAAGTCGCCGATGACTCGGTCGATCAGCGCATGGCTCTTCTTCCCCTGCAAGTTTTCCTTGATCTGCGCGATGGCGCGGGACATCTGCTCGTCCATCCAGTCGATCAGCCCTTTGGCCGTCGCGTTGCGGTTCAGGGAGACGAGCAGCTCCTCCAGACCGGTCTCGTCGTCGGAAGCCTGCGCGGCCGAGGACCAGGCGGAAGTTCGCCAGGCGCTGATCAATCCGGCGCAGACGCCTTTAAGCCCGGGAAGGGAAGAGGAGACGAACGCGCGGTTCGACTTCAGCTCCTGCCACAGATCGGCCGCCTCCTGAAGCTGCTTCTGGAAGATGGCGTCGTTCAGCTTGCGGATCAGGTCCAGCGGCATGAGCCGCTCCTCCTCGGGCTCCGCCTTTTCGGTGAACGGGTAGATCCGGTTCCAGTCGTTCATCTCCGCCGTCTCGATCGCGGACTGGCTCTCCAGGAACGAGTCCAGAATGTGCTCGTAACCATTCCAAGGCGTTCCCAATCCGCCCAGCATCGAGATTTTCATATATTGCAGCACGTTGTCCACGATCGCCGTCGACGCTTCCATGATGGTCGCGCCGACGGTTTCATCCATCGACGCGCCGCCGAGGAAGAGAATGACGAAATCTTTGTCCGAATAGGCGATAACCTCCGCGGCAAGATCCGAATAGGCCTCCAGCCGCTTGTCCAGCACTTCGCGGATAATGTTGCCGGTGCCGAAGCGGAGCAGCTGCCAATCTCGCTCCTCCGTGCGGGTGCGGCCTTCCGTGCGGATGAGGCTGAGCGTCAGCGCCTGCACGGTCGTCTCCTGCGGAAGCTCCATGAATTCGATGCGCTGCCAGGGGAGCTCCTCGCGCCGATAGCGGGTGGACAGCAAGTCGCGGAAAAACAGCTCTCTCATCGAGCGCTGCACGATGTCCTGCTGTCTGACGTAGCTGGACAGCAGTTCGTCCCGTTCCTTCGATTCGTTCAGCTGCTGCACGACCTCGCGCACGACGAACTCGATCTCGGAAATGCTGGGAGGCTTCAGCAGAAAATGCTGAATGCCTTTGGTGACCGCTTTTCTGGCGTTGGCGTAATCGTCGAAGCCGCTCAGGATGATGACCGGAAATTCGGGATCGATCTCGTGAATCGCCTCCGTCAGCTGGAAGCCGTCCATCTTGGGCATGTAAATATCGGTGATGACGATGTCAGGCTTGCTTTCCCGAAACTGCTCCAGCGCCTGTTCGCCGTCTCCGGCCGTTCCGACGATGCGAATGCCCATGTCTTCCCAAGGCACGTGCTTCAGCAGGCCGTCGATGACGTATTGGTCGTCATCCACCAAGAGAATCGTATTCATCCGCAAGACTCCTCGTTAGTTGATTAAGCTCCTCTTCGTCGCGAATGAGCGGCAGGCGCAGCGATACCCGGGTCTGGCCCGAGTCGAGACGGTCGATCTCCACGCCGTAGGACGGTCCGCAATACAGATGAATCCGGTCGATGACGTTGCGGATGCCGATGCCCTTGGCGTTCTCGATGACGAAATCCGGCGGAAACCCGACGCCGTTGTCGACAACGGAGAGGCGCAGGGAAGGGAGGACGTCACCCGACTCGGCTTCGACCTTGACTTCGATGACGGCTTGATCGGCGCGGCTTCCGAAGCCGTGGATGACGGCGTTCTCCAGAAACGGCTGAAGGACGATTTTCGGAATCAGGCAGGAGAACAGGTCCGGTTCGGCTTGCTCCGAGTAGACGATATCGAAGTTCTGCCGGAATTTCTGAATCGCGATGTAGCAGCGGGCGTGGTCCAGCTCGTCCTTGACGGTGACGTACCACTTGTCGTTGCTCAGTCCGATGCGGAACAGCCGGGACAGCTGGTGCACCATCTGACTGATCTCGTGCGCTTTGTAATCCATCGCCCGCCAGTGAATCATGTCCAGCGTGTTGTACAGAAAGTGCGGCTTGATCTGGGCGTGCAGCAGCCTCAGCTCCGCTTCCCGCCGGTCGCGGTGCTCCTTGTTCAGCCGGCCGATCAACTGCTTCAGCCGCAGCACCATGCGATTGAAATGCGTCGTCAAAACCATGTATTCCTGGATGCTCGATGCGCCCAGACGCACGTTGAAATCGCCTTTCTCCAGCGTGCGCATGCCGTCCACGATCCGGTGGATGGGCGAGGTCAGCCTCTTCGAAATCCAGAAGGCGATCGGAACGGAGAGACCGATGAGCGCGGCGAGCAGCCAGAACGTGAGCTGCCGGATCTCCCTCCCGCTTTCCAGGAAGACATCGCGCGGAATGAGCTGCATCAGGCGCCAATACTCCGTATTTTTATCCGAAGAAATCAGATTGTACTTGCGTCCCTCGATCTCGCCGTCCATCGGCAGCGACGCGTCTCCGAGCAGTCTGGCGAAATCCTCCTTGCGCTCGATGCCTTGTCCGAATCGAATCGACAGGTCGGGGGACAGCGTGGAGGAGATGTAGTGGCCGGTAGAATCCATAATGACGTAATAGTCTTCATTGCTCGGAGAGAGCAGGCGCTTGGACAGCGTATTGAACAGCATCCGGTCCGGAATGTTGATCTTGACGATGCCGAGCGATTGTCCGCGGTTGCTGATGATGCGCTGTACGTAGCTGACCATTTCCGCTGAGCCGCTCGTCTGGTCGTAAGGATGGGAGGGGATCCAGAATCCGTCCGCCTTGTCCATGCGCGCCAGCCAGCCCTGCGTTTCCGCGTCCTCGTACCGGTAGAGGAAACGATCCTGCACCGGAAGGTAGCTGCCGTGCCAATCGGTGTACAGCTCGATGGAATGAATGCCGATCTTGACGGACAGCAGCTTCTGAAACTCCTCGTAGATGTTTTTACTCTTAGAGTAAAAGTCGTAGAAGCTGACCGGGGAATCGGCCAGATGGCCGCGAATCAGCTCGTTCGTCACCAGGAAACGCGCGGTATCCTGAATGCCGGACACGTAATTCGACAGCTTCTGAGACGTTTCCTCGAGCAGCTCCTTTTTCGTTTCACGGATTTCCCGATAGGCGAGATCCGAATAGGTCGAGTAGAAGAGGCCGGCTGACAGCAGCAGAAGAACGACGTTGAATCCGATAAAACAGAGCACCATGAGCGTAAACAGTCTGGTCGGATATTTGAAAAGCGTGCGCATAGGCTCCATCCTTTTCTCGGGTTGTCGTTCTTATTCTACCCTTTCAGGCCGGACGTTGCGATTCCTTGCGTGAAGTATCTCTGGCCGGCGAAGAAGATCAGCAAGCTCGGAACGATGGACAGCACCGACATCGCGAATACCGCTCCCCAGTTGGAGTTGCCGCTGGAATCGAGGAACAGGCGCAGACCGAGAGGCACCGTGAATTTCTTGATGTCGCTGAGATAGATCAATTGACCGAAGAAGTCGTCCCACGTGCCGAGGAACGTAAAGATCGCAGCCGTCACCAGAGCCGGCGTGCAGAGCGGCAGAATAATGCGGAAGAACAGCATGAACCAGCCGGCGCCATCGATCTTCGCGCTCTCGTCGAGCTCTTTGGGGATACCCCGGATAAACTGGACGATCAGGAACACGTAGAACGCCTCGGCGAAAAATTTCGGAACGGTAAGAGGCAGGAACGTATCCACCCAATCGAGTTCATGAAAAATGATATATTGCGGAATCAGCGTCACGTGGCCCGGCAGCATGATCGTGCCGAGCATGAGCGCGAACCACAGCTTTTTCAAAGGGAAATCGATTCGCGCGAAGGCGAAAGCGGCCATGGACGAGCTCAGCACGACTCCGAAAACGGCGATCACGCACAGCATGATGGAGTTGACGAAGAAGTTGCCGAATTGAATATTTCGCAGACCGGACCAGCCGCTCTTGTAATGCTCGAGCGTAAAGGAGCTCGGCCACAAGTTTTTGTCGGTAAAAATCATGGTCGTCGGTTTGAAGGAGCTGCTGATCAGCCAAAGAACGGGATACAGCATCAACGCTCCGAGAGCCAGAATCAACAAGTGCAAGAGACCGTTTTTGACATTCTTGGGTATCGTCATCGTTTATTTCCCCCCATCCGAATAGAAGACCCAGTAACGAGAGGACAGGAACAGCAAGCCCGTAATGATCGCTATAATGAAGAGCAATACCCAAGCCATAGCGGAAGCGTAGCCCATGTCAAGGAAAGTAAAGCCCTTAATATACAAATAGAGGGAGTAGAGCAGGGTAGAGTTGATCGGTCCGCCGGACCCGCCGCTGATGATGAAAGCTTTGGTGAACGTCTGGAACGACTGGATCAGCGTAATCGTCAGGTTGAAGAAGAGCACCGGCGTGAGCAGCGGCATCGTAATTTTCGCGAATTGGCGCACTTTGCCCGCTCCGTCCACGGTTGCGGCTTCGTAGAGCTCCGTCGGAATTTGCTTAAGACCGGCCAGGAAAATGATCATAACCGATCCGAACTGCCAGACGGATAACCCGATCAGCGAATAAATCGCATAAGAAGGACTGGAGATCCAGGCAGGACCTTCGATTCCGACCATGGCTAAGCCTTGGTTGAACACGCCTTCTTTGTCGAATACTTGTTTCCACAGCACGGAGATGGCAACGCTGCCTCCCAGCAGGGAAGGGATGTAGTAGATCGTACGGTACAAATTCAGCAGACGCAGTCCCTGGTTGAGCAGCATCGCGATCGCGAGGGCGAACGAAAGCCGGACCGGGACGGACAGGAACACGTACTTCATCGTGACCCAAATCGAGTCTTTCAGCCGGTAGTCGTCGGTAAACATGCTTACGTAGTTTTTCGTGCCGATCCATTCCGGAGACGTCAGCAGATCGTATTTCGTGAACGATAAATACAGCGAGGCGATAATCGGACCCAGCGTCAAGGCGAAAAATCCGATCAACCACGGCAGCAGAAAGGCATACCCGGCCAAGTAGGTTTTATATTTTCCCATCGAGCATCCTCCTCCATCCTAAAGGGAAAAAAGGGGAGCCGTGGGGGCTCCCGCAAAGAATCCCGTTTCTATTGGTTTGCTCTAGCAAGCATTTTTTGCATCTCTGTCATGAATTCTTCCGAAGCGGAATCGATAGAGGCTGCGCCGAAGGCGATTTTCTCGCTCGTCAATTTCAGAAGCTTGATGAATTCATTGTCATAAGGGAAGTGCTCGTATCCGTTGCCCGTCGAAATCTTCGTCGCGAGCGAGATGTAGTCGTACAGAATTTTGTCGACCGGAGTCGATTCCGCGGACAGCGCGTCGCGGATTTTCGCCGAAGGCGGAACGCCGCGGGTGCTGCCCAGGATGACGGCCGCTTCGGGATCGTTGACCATGAAGTCCATGAACTTGGCGACTTCCTCCGGATATTTCGTTCCTTCATAGGAAGTAATGAATTGTCCGGACACCGGAGGGCTCATTCCGTTGCCGGCAGGACCGGCAGGGTTCGGCAGCAGGCCGAGCTGGTCTTCCGTCAAAGCTTGGTAACCGAAAATTTGCGAAGCGGACGCGCCCTGGATGGCGACTTGCCCTTTCACGATCAACGATTTGTCGACGGCATCCGGCGGATTGGCGACTTGAACTTCCGCAGGAACGATCGCTCCGGCTTGGCGAAGCTCGTCCCACATCGAGAACCAGTTGACCACGTCCTGCTTGTCGAACTTGAGCTCGCCGCTGCGATAAAGCTCTTTGCCGTGGGCGGCCAGGTAAGTCGTGAAGGACGCGTTGTCGCTGGACAGATCGTAAGAGCCATAGAAGCCTTTGCCCAGCTTCTCGCTGATTTGCAGCGCGCTGTTCTTGAAGTCGTCGAACGTCCAGCTTTCGCCGTTCGGGACCGGAACGCCGGCTTTGTTGAACATCGTCGCGTTGAACAGCAAGGCTGTCTGGCTGACGCCCAGCGTAACGCCGTACAATTTGCCGTCCGCGGTCGCTTCGTTGATCAAGCTTTGATCGAAGTCTTCCAGGCGGATGGCATTGCCGACATACGGCTGCAAGTCGAGCAGCGCGTTGCGTCCGACGTACTCCATGATGTTGCCGCCCATCTGGATCAGATCCGGAGCGTTGCCCGCGGCGATCTGCGTGTTCAGCTTGTCGAAGTAGCCGTCCATGCCGGAATATTCGGCCGTGATTTTGATGTTCGGATTCTGTTTCTCGAACAGCTCGATGGCGGCAAGCGTTTTATCGTGTCTCTCTTGCGACCCCCACCATGCCATTCTGAGTTCAACGTTGCTCGGTTTCTCCGAAGCTTTGGCCGAAGCGCTGGGACTGGCTGCGCCAGAGCCCGATTTGGAGTCGTTCGCGTTGCCGCAAGCGGACAGCAGAAGCGCGCATGTCGCTAGCGCGGCGAACAAAGGTTTTTTGCGTAACATGGAATCGGACCTCCTTTTTTTAACCTGCATGTTCATCATAAGAACTATTCGGTCCCGCGAACATAAAGAAAAGTAAGGGGAACGTATAAAAATGTTAGGTGTTGCCGAAGACACAGAAAGAAAAGGCGTCCCTTGGTCCGTTTCGGACGACGGAAGGGACGCCTCTGTTACTCCAATGTACTTTCTTATAGTGCGTGTTCAAAAAGTCGGCTTTTCAGGACCGAGAAGGTTGGATGAAGCTTAGGGATTGAGGAGCGGAGCGTAGGAAAACCTACGTGAGCACCGGAAAGCCCGGCTGAATTCAAGATTCGATGTCGAATCCCCTTCCTGCTCTACTTCGTCATCAAAAGCTGACTTTTTGAACATCCTCTTATAGATAAGAATGCTTGGCGTAGGTCCGCTTGTAGCGCTGCTCAAGTCCGTTGGAGACGAGCTGGAAGCCCATGATCAGCAGGACGTAGGATGCCAGGGGAATGAACAGAATCCATTGATTCACGTACAGGAAGCCCCGGGCTTGTCCGATCAAACCGGCCCATTCGTTGGTGCGGCTATGATACTCGGGAGGGTCCATGTACATCGTCGTGCCGCCTACGAACAGGTTAAAGATCGCCAGCTGCCCGAACAGCGTCAGCACGAGCACGATTTCCTGCACGAGCAAAATGAGGAAGCTTTCCTTCAGGAACGGGAACAGATGAGAACGAACGATCGTCCAATGCCCGGCCCCGAGCGATTCGCTGGCAAGCACGTAAGGCCGGTCGCGCAGGACGAGCGTCTTATCCTTGATCGTCGACAGGACGGAAGGGACCCCGACCGCCGTCAGCACGATTCCGAGCAGCACGGAAAGCTGCAGCGGAGACAGGGAGGAATTGATCGAGATGCCGATCAGCAGCAGCCACGTGATCAGGAAGATCGGAATGCCGTTGAGCGCCTTCCAGGAGTCCCCCGCGGACCGCTTGTCCGCTTTGTTCCCTCCGAAATAGCCGAGCAGCATGCCGAGCAGACCGCCTGCGAATACGCGCGCCAAGGCGATGCCGAAGGACAGGAACAGCGTATATTTCGCGCCGTCCAGCAGCTTGGCCAGCAGGTCGTAGCCGTATTTGTCCGTGCCGAGCGGATATTCGCTGCCCGGAGCGGCAGGAGGAGCGACCACTGTTCCCTTGCCTTGATCGTCCACGATATATTCGACTTTTAATTGGTCTTGCAGATCGTGGGGCGACAAATATCCGCCGAACAGGGCGCCGAGCGTAATCAGGACGGTAATCGCCAGTCCGGCCAGCAAGCTCTTGTTCATCGGGCGATCACCTTCTCCCATCCCCATAGATACAGTCTGATCAGCGCGTATACGACGGCGTACAGAACAATTAATGTCATTAATCCATTAACGACCAGCGCGTATTGATACCCGCCGAAGCCGAAAGCGTCGGAGAACAGGAACATTGTCACTCCATTGAGGTTGTACAAATATTCCACGACGAAAATGTTGCCCATGAGAATGCCGAGCAGCTTGTGCAGATCTGCCTTGAAGAAGGGAAGCACGTTGGGCAGGGCATGATGGAAGACGATGCGCATTCTGCTTAATCCGCGCGCTTTGGCGAAGCCGATGTAATCCTCGCTCAGCGTAAGCTTCATCTGCATCGCCACGTTCCGGATCATGTAGTTGGCCGGAATGATCGTGGCGGAGAGCAGCGGCAGCGCGATCGCGGGATCGTCCGTGGACAAGCTGGCGACCTGGAACACGACGGCTCCGGTTTTCGACGCGATGAAGACGACGGCGAATTGCAGCAGCATAATCATTACGAAGTCAGGCAGCGCGCCCAGCAGCTCGACGATCCGTTTCAGCCATTCGGCCTTGGAGAGGGCGAAGTAAACGCCGATTATCAGGCCAAGCGTCATGCCGAGCAGGCTTCCGGCGGAAATATAGAAGAACGACACTTTGAAGGAAGCGCCGATCCGCTCCCAGAAGGAGTATTCGTTTTTGCCGGAGACGAAGCGGAAGGAATCCCCCGATCCGAGTCCGCCTAAGTAGTCGCTTAAGGCGGCAAAGCTTTGCGACCAGTGCAGCCGAAGCGAGCCGCCGTCCCCGTCCAGCTGAAGCAGCAGCGGAAGAAGGGAGACGGAGAGTATGAACGCCAGCGCGATTGGAACGATCATCGAGGCTTTGACGAGCCTGAGCATGCTGAATTTCGCTTCCTTTCCATCATTCTGATCCATCTAGTATAGCTTCGGACAGAATAGATGAGAAGCGGATTCCGCAAAATCCAGGCGCCGTTAACATGATACAAACGAGGCATTTCTTACATTAATCAACGGACTATTCCTCGATGCGCTGAATTTTCCGCACACTTGTAATAAAATGGCATCATTGCGCAGCTAAAACCGGGGGTGGATACCGTTGAGTAAGAGGCACGTGATGCTGATCGCCGCAACCGCTCTAGCGCTAATAGCCGGGGGATGCGCTTCGAAGCCGGACGGCGGAGGGGAATGGAAAACGTTCGAGCAGGACGAACAGGCGTCGTTAAAGGTGATGTACTGGGACGAGCAGTCGTTCCATGAGGATTACGGGAATCTGTTTAAAAGTTATTACCCGAACGTCGAATTCGAAGTGATCGGGCTTCCGGTCGGCTCGGATCCGTCGCTTACGGTTACCGAATTATACAACCGGCATATCGAAGAGAACCGCCCGGATATTCTATTTGTCGACAAGCACCGGTGGCTTGCGGAGGAAGGCAAGCTGTTGGAGCTGGACCCGATCATCAAGCGGCAGGAGTACGACTTGAGCGGCTACATGCCGGCCGTTCTCGCCAAGCTCCGGGAGGAAGGGGACGGCAAGCTGTACGGTCTGTCTCCGAATTTCAGAAGCTTCGGTCTCTATTACAACGCCGCCTTGTTCGAGAAATACGGGATAGAGCGGCCTCGCGATTCGATGACGTGGGAAGAAGTGTTCGAGCTGGCGAAGCGGTTCCCGGCTGACGGAGAAGGGAACGACAGGGTGTACGGGTTTGCGTTGGACGGATTTTCGTCGCCGCTGACGGACATTGTGTACAGCCTGATGGCGCAAAACAGAAAAATTCTCAATGCGGACGGGACGGCGGTCGGGCTGGAAGGCGATTCCTGGAGGGGGATTTTCGAATCGATCGTCAGCGTCGTGCGATCCGGGTCCTTCTACTTGCCGACGCCGGAAGAGACCGCCAAGCGGACGAGATTCATGGAGGACGACCGATTCCTGATGGGGAGGTCGGCCATGACGTATCGGGATCATCTCTATCTTCGCCAACTGGGGAATGCCTCCGTCGACTGGGCGGTCGTCAGCGCTCCCGTCGAAGCGCTTAATCGCACGCAGAGCAGCGCCTACGATCCGGGTCCGGCATTCGTCATCAGCAGGCAGTCTGCGAACCCCCGCGCCGCGTGGGAATTCGTCAAGTACGCCAATTCCGGGGAGTTCGCCCAGATCAAGTCGAAATCGAGCTCCGACTTCCTGTTCAGCAGAACCGAATACATCCGTCCTCCGTCGGAGCGCGACGTGACGGGACTGTATACACTGGATCCTGTCGCGAATGCGAGCGACGAGTTCGTGGCGCTCGAACCGAGGCTTAAAGTCGACTTGGTGCAGTTGATCGCAAGCGAATTGACGGCCGCGGCGGAAGGCATCAAGACGCTGGACGCGGCAATTGAAGCAATGCGCGAGGACGGTAATGTTTTGCTGGCGCAGATGAAGGCGGCGAGACCGTGAATGCTCGCGAGAAAAAACGGTCAAGGGGCTGTTCGACATGAACCATATAGGCCGGATAAAATCGGCGATTCTCGCATTTGCGCTAGTCGTCGCAGGCTGCGACGGCGGAAGCGCGCCAAGCGGTGAGTGGGCGCCGCTCGGCTCGGAGGAAGAAGCGGCGATAAGAATCGGCTATTGGAGCGAGAAGCAATTCAACGACGACTACGGATTGATGTTTCGGAGCAAGTATCCGAACGTGAGCTTCGAAGTAATCGGCTTGGACGACCTGTATTCCGACCCGACCCTGACTGCCGCTCAGGCGTATGCCAAGTATATCGAACGTCATCAGCCGGACGTCTTGTATCTCGGCAATACTTACCGAACGTTGGCCCAGGAAGGAATGCTGCTTGAACTGGACCCTTGGATCGAGAAGCACAAATTCGATCTGGACAGCTATTCGCCTGTGTCCCTCGCGCTTCTTCGCCAGGAAGGGGACGGCAAGCTGTACGGGCTAAGCCCGAATTTTTCTTCCTACGGAATTTTCTACAATGCAAAATTGTTCGAGAAGCACGGCGTCATGCTTCCTCATAACGCGATGACTTGGGAAGAGCTGTTCGAGCTGGCGAAGCGGTTTCCGACGGCCGGGGACGACGACAGCCGGCTCTACGGATTCACGATCGACGGCTACTCGTCTCCGCTGTTCGACATTCTGTACAGCCTTGCCGGCCAAAATAGAAAGCTGGTGGACGCCTCGAAGTCAAGGTTGACGGTTGACGGCGAGCAGTGGAGAAAGCCGTTCGAAGCAATCGTCGACGTATTCCGCTCCGGTTCGTTCCGCCATCCTTCGCCCGAAGAGCTGACCAGAACGATGAGGACGGCCGGGGACAATCGGTTTCTTGCCGGCCAGTCGGCGATGACTTACAGCCAGTCGTATTTGATTCGGGCGTTAAGCTCTTCGGCCCTCGATTGGGGCGTCGTCTCCGCGCCGGTAGACGGGCTCGACCGGTCGAAGAGCGGCTCGTATAGTCTGGACGGCGTGTTCGCCATCAGCAAGACGACCCGCAACGCGCGGGCGGCATGGGAATTCGTCCAATACGTCAATTCGGCCGATTTCGCCCAGGTGACGTCCAGAGCGGGCAGGGAAGTGCTGTACAGCCGTTCCGAATTCATACGGCCTCAGGAGGGCCGGGACATCTCCGGCTTGTACAGTCTTGAGCCTCTGCTCCACGCAGATGAATCGTTCGCTTCACTTCCGAATCCGGTTCAAGCGAAGCTTACGCTTGCGATCGTTAATGAGCTCATCGCGGTCATCGATCATTCCAAAACGCTGGACGAAGCGATCGAAGCGATGCTGGCGGAAGGGGAGGAGATACTGCTTCAAACGAATGCGGAGGAGAAGTCCGGTTGAAATGACTCTTTGATCGTGTTAGGATATACGTATTCTAATGTTGGGAGTGAATGGATCGAATGTGATTATTCTTGCGAACGGTAAAACAATATCGCTTCAAGCGATCGTCTGTTTTATTTTGTCGTGCAAGAAAATTGCATTCCTCTTTCGCTCAGACCGTATATCCTGATTCTGCCCGCTTGCGGGTCGGGTTAGCCGTATATCTATTTGAGTCGCGAGAATGTAATTTTCTTGCGGCTTATTTATTTGTGCGGAGGGATGTATTTTATGTCATTAATTAATGTGCAAAACCTTACGTTCGCCTATGACGGCAGCTACGATAACATTTTCGAAAACGCGAGCTTTCAGATCGATACCGATTGGAAGCTCGGATTCACGGGGAGGAACGGCAGAGGGAAGACGACGTTCCTCAACCTGCTGCTGGGCAAATACGAATATGAGGGAACGATTCACGCGAGCGTGGATTTCGAGTATTTTCCGTTCCCCGTGCGGAACAAAGAAAGCAATACGCTGGACGTCGTCGACGAAATATTGCCGGACTACGAGTATTGGCAATTGTCGCGCGAGCTGTCGCTGCTCAAGCTGTCGGACGACGTGCTGTACCGTCCGTTCGAATCGCTGTCCAACGGGGAACAGACGAAGGTGCTGCTGGCCGCGCTGTTTCTGAAGGAAAACAGCTTCCTGCTGATCGACGAACCGACGAACCATCTGGACTTGAACGCCAGACGAATCGTGAGCGACTACTTGAAGGCCAAGAAAGGCTTTATTCTCGTCTCGCACGACCGTGCCTTCCTCGACAACTGCGTGGATCACGTTCTGTCCATCAACAAGACGAATATCGAGATTCAGCGCGGCAATTTCTCCGACTGGTGGGACAATAAGCAGCGCCAGGACAACTTCGAGCAGGCCGAGAACGAGAAGCTGAAGAAGGACATCAAGCGTCTGAACGAAGCGGCCAAGCGGACGAGCAAGTGGTCGGACGAGGTGGAGAAGTCGAAAACCGGCATCCGGAACGCCGACTTCTTCGTGGACAGAGGCTATATCGGCCATAAGGCCGCGAAAATGATGAAGCGTTCCAAATCGATGGAGCGCAGGCAGCAAGAGGCGATCGACGAGAAGTCGAAGCTGCTTAAAAACGTCGAAAATGCGGAACAGCTGAAGCTTGCGCAGCTTGCTTACCATAAAAGCCGGCTTGTCGAGCTCGACCGGGTATCGATCCGCTACGGGGAGAGAACGGCGTGCGAAGACGTCGCCTTCACGGTCGAGCAAGGGGACAGAATCGCGCTAATGGGACCGAACGGTTCCGGCAAATCGAGCATTCTCAAGCTGATCTGCGGGGAAAAGCTTGAGTACGACGGTACGCTCAGGGTGGGAAGCCAGCTCAAAATTTCCTACGTCTCGCAGGACACGTCGTTTTTGCGCGGCAGCTTGACGGATTACGCGAGGAGCAGCGGCATAGACGAAAGCTTGTTCAAGTCCATTTTGCGCAAGCTCGACTTTGCCCGGGTTCAGTTCGAGAAAGACATGTCCGCCTACAGCGGCGGGCAGAAGAAGAAGGTGCTGATCGCGCGCAGCCTAAGCGAGCAGGCGCACCTGCACGTATGGGACGAACCGCTCAACTTCGTGGACGTCATCTCCCGCATGCAGATCGAAGAGCTGCTGCTGGAGCATTCGCCGACGCTTCTGTTCGTGGAGCACGACAGCGAGTTCTGCGACAATATCGCGACTAAGGTCGTGCGGCTGTAATCGGGGGATTGGCGGGGCTGCAACCGGATGGGATCGGGTTAGAGCGAGCTGCGGCGTGTGTTTAGGGCTGCAGCCGGGTTGGGTCGGGTTAGAGCGAGCTGCGGCGTGTGTTTAGGGCTGCAACCGGATGGGATCGGGTTAGAGCGAGCCGCGGCGTGTGTTTTGGGCTGCAGCCGGACTGGGTCGGGTTAGAGCGAACTGCGGCGTGTTTTTAGGGCTGCATCCGGACTGGGGCGGGTTAGACGAGCGTCAGCGTGTTTTTAGGGCTGCAACCGGGTGGGGTCGGGTTAGAGCGAGCTGCGGCGTGTGTTTAGGGCTGCAACCGGATGGGGGCGGGTTAGAGCGAGCTGCGGCGTGTGTTTAGGGCTGCAACCGGATGGGATCGGGTTAGAGCGAGGCGCGGCGCATTTTTAGAGCTGTAGCCGGACTGGGTCGGGTTAGAGTGAGTCGAGGCGTGTTTTTAGGGCTGCAGCCGGACTGGGTCGGGTTAGAGCGAGCCGCGGCGTGTGTTTAGGGCTGCAACCGGATTGGGGCGGGTTAGAGCGAGGCGCGGCACATTTTTAGGGCTGCAACCGGATGGGATCGGGTTAGAGCGAGCTGCGGCGTGTGTTTAGGGCTGCAACCGGATGGGATCGGGTTAGAGCGAGCCACGGCGCATTTTTAGGGCTGCAACCGGATGGGGTCGGGTTAGAGCGAGCCGCACCGCATTTTTAGGGTTGTAGCCGGATGGGGTCGGGTTAGAGAAAGAGAATAGAGGTTGGTGAAGCTTGTAGCCCGACTGCGTCGGGCTATTCTTTCTGTCCATCATTTTTGTCGGACTGACTCATGGGGATAGCCCCTTCATCATGCAGCAGAGTTGATATTGCAATTAAAATGAGATAAAATGATATCAAATGATAGATAATACTATCATATACAGTGAAAAGGAGGAGGAAGAAGCTATGAGCAGCGGCAGAACGGCAGCCAAGGAGGCGAAGCTTCGCGCCATTCTCGACGCGGCGACGGAACTGCTCGTCGAGAAGCCGACCGCTTCGTTAAACGATATCGCAGAATACGCCGGCATCGGCATCGCCACGCTGCACCGCTATATCGAAAGCAGGGAGCAGCTTATGCTGCAGCTCGGCTTGCGGGCGGTCGAGGTTGTGGAGGAGACGTTAAGCCGGATTCGGTCCGTCGGGGAGATCGGCGACGATTACATTCGGGAGCTGATCGAAGCGCTTATTCCGCTTGGCGACAAGATCAACTTCCTCGCGAACGAAACTTCGCTTCACTACAGCGAAGAGATGAGCGCTGCCGAAGCAAGGGTGAAGGAGCCGATCCGGGAAGCGATCCGATCGCTCCAGAGCGGGGGCGCATTCCGCGAGGATATGAGCGCGGACTGGATTTTGGAAGTGCTGTATTCGCTGCTGTTCGTTACCTGGCAGCAGGTTCACGAGGGGCGAATCGCCAGCAAATCGGCGGCGAAGCTGGTTATCGACACGTTGTATCACGGTGTGGCGGCAGGCGCGGATCGCGGCTGACGATATCCAATCGGAGAGGATGTGGAGCGCGATGAAGACCGGTTATGTTCCCGAACCGAAATCCTACGGCTTGCTTGGCCATCTGTCTTTGATCGATAAAGAAAAGCCGACCCTGTCCATGTGCAAGCTGGCGGAAGAACTCGGCCCGATCTACCGGCTGCGGGGCCCCGGATTTTCCATGCTTGTCGTGTCGGGACACAAGCTAGCGGCGGAAGTGTGCGACGTATCCCGGTTCGACAAGAACGTCTACGGCGAATTGCAGAACGTGCGCGCCTTCAGCGGCGACGGGCTGTTCACGAGCTGGACGCACGAGCCGAACTGGCGCAAGGCGCACAACATTTTGCTGCCGACGTTCAGCCAGCAGGCGATGAAGGGTTACCACGACATGATGACGGATATCGCTCTGCAGCTCGTGCAGAAATGGGCGCGGCTGAATTCCGACGAGAGCATCGACGTGGCTGACGACATGACTCGGCTTACGCTCGATACGATTGGCTTATGCGGTTTTAACTATCGATTCAACAGCTTCTACAAGGAGAGCCACAGCCCGTTTATCGTCAGCATGGTGCGCGCGCTGAACGAGGCGATGAATAGGAGCGGACGGCTCGGCATCCAGAATTTCTTCATGGTCAAGACGAAGCGGCAGTTCCAGGAAGATATCGCGACGATGTTCGAACTGGTGGACAAAATTATCGCCGAGCGAAAGGCCAAGGGGAGCCAAGGCGACCTCGATCTGCTGGCCCGCATGCTGAGCGGCAAAGACCCGCAGACGGGGGAGACGCTGGACGATGAGAACATCCGCTACCAGATCATCACCTTCCTCATTGCCGGACACGAGACGACGAGCGGCCTGCTGTCGTTTGCGCTCTATTTTCTGCTGAAAAATCCGTCCGCGCTCAAGAACGCCTGCGAGGAAGTCGACCGCGTGCTGACCGGATCGATCCCGACGCACAAGCAGGTTACCCAACTGAAGTACATCCGCATGATTCTGAACGAGTCGCTGCGCCTGTGGCCGACCGCTCCGGGGTTCGACTTGTACGCCAAGGAGGACACGGTGATCGGCGGGCAGTATCCGATGAAAAAAGGAGACACCGTCAGCGTGCTGCTGCCGCAGCTTCATCGCGATAAGGAGGCATGGGGAGAGGATGCCGACTCGTTCCGCCCGGAGCGGTTCGAGGATCCGTCCAAGGTGCCGAATCATGCCTACAAGCCGTTCGGCAACGGAGAGCGCGCCTGCATCGGCATGCAGTTCGCGCTGTATGAGGCGACGCTTGTGCTCGGCATGATTGTCAGGCATTTCGAGCTGATCGATCACCGCGACTATCAGCTGGATGTAAAGCAGACGCTGACGATTAAGCCCGGCGACTTCACGATGCGCGTCCGTCTTCGTCCTGGACGGCAAGTATCGGCGGCAAGCGCGGCTCCGGCAGCGGCTGAAGAGATCGCCGGGCAGCAGGAGGAGCGCCAGCCGCTTGCTCCGACCGCCATGCCGGGGGCGGAGAAGACGTCCTTGCTCGTGCTGTACGGCTCCAACCTCGGAACGGCGGAAGGCATTGCCCGGGCGGCGGCCGATTCGGCCCGCGCATTCGGCATGAAGGGCGAGGTCGCGCCGCTTAACGATTGGGCCGGCAAGCTGCCGACGGACGGAGCGGTGCTGATCGTGACCGCGTCCTATAACGGCAAGCCTCCGCAGAATGCGGCCGGCTTCGTGAAATGGCTGGAGCAGGCCAAGCCCGGGGAACTGGAAGGCGTGCGCTACGCAGTGCTCGGCTGCGGCGACCGCAACTGGTCGAACACGTACCAGAGCGTACCGCGATATATCGATGAGCTGCTTGAGCGAAAGGGAGGCCGCAGAATTTCCGCCCGGGCGGAAGCCGATGCCGGCGGCGATATGGAAAAGCAGCTCGGGCAGTGGAGGCGGGCGCTGTGGGCGGATATCGGCAAAACGTTCGAGCTGAACGTCGGCGGAGACGAGGGGCGGGAAGGGCCGGCGCTGGGCGTTCGGTTCGTCAACGCGCCGCCGGACGTTCCCTTCGCGCGAACCTACGGCGCCGCGTACGCCGACGTGCGCGACAACTGCGAGCTTCAGTCGGAGGGCAGCGGGCGGAGCACGCGCCATCTCGAAATCGCCGTACCGGCAGGAACGGCGTACAGGGAGGGCGATCATCTCGGCGTGCTGCCGGTTAACGGCAAGGATAACGTCGACCGCGTCATTCGCCGCTTCCGCCTTAACGCGAGCAGCCAATTGATCTTGACGGCGGAGGGGAGCGGCGCTGCGCATCTGCCGCTGAACCGTCCCGTGAACGCAGCCGATCTGCTCAGCCATTGCGTGGAGCTGCAGGAGCCGGCTACCCGCGCGCAATTGCGGGAGATGGCCGCGTATACGGTCTGCCCGCCGCATAAGCGCGAGTTGGAGAGCTGCCTGGAAGAGGCCGCTTACGAGGAGCGCATTCTGAACCCGCGTGTATCGATGCTGGATTTGCTCGACAAATACGAAGCGTGCGAGCTGCCCTTCGAGAAATTTCTGGAGCTGCTCCCGCCGCTTAAGCCGCGCTACTATTCGATCTCCAGCTCGCCGCGCGTCCAGCCGGAACGGCTCAGCGTGACGGTCGCCGTCGTCCGGGAGCCGGCCCGAAGCGGGTTGGGCGAATATCGCGGCGTCGCTTCCACTTACTTGGCCGGGCGTCAAGCGGGCGACGACGTGCTCGTATTCGTCCGCTCGCCCGAATCGGGCTTCCGTCTGCCGGAAGATCCGGCTGCGCCGATCGTTATGGTCGGGCCGGGAACGGGCGTGGCCCCGTTCCGGGGTTTCCTTCAGGCGCGGGCGGAACTGAAGAAGCAAGGAGCCGGGCTTGGCGAGGCTCATCTGTTCTTCGGCTGCCGGAGCGAGGCGGATCATCTGTACCGGGAAGAGCTGGAGCAGTACGAGAAGGAGCGCATCGTTACGCTTCATACCGCCTATTCGCGGATGGAAGGAAAGTCCAAGACGTATGTGCAGCATTTGCTGTCCCGCAACGCCTCCGAAATCATTCGTTTGTTATCCGGGCAAGGCCATCTTTACCTTTGCGGAGACGGCGTCAGGATGGCGCCAGACGTCGAAGCCGCGCTGATGCAGGCATATCGCGACGAGCGGGGAGCGACGCCGCAGGAGGCGGCGGATTGGCTGCTCGCCCTGGAGCATGAAGGCCGGTACGCAAAAGACGTGTGGGTCGGAAAATAGCAAAGAAGGTCTCGGGCCGTCAAGAAGCGAATGTAATCTTGACGGCTTTTTCGGCTGTGTTGCGATCGCAGGCAACGACGGCTTCGGCCAGCCAATTCGACTCGTCCGTCAGGAGGGCTTGCATGACTTCTCAACCGCCTCTCGCCGGCAGAGCTTCCGCCGGAGCCGGCGCGGTCGCGGCGCGGCTGCTGAAGCGCACCGGCATTGCCTCGGCGCTGTTAGTCGCGCTGTTCGCCGGACTGCTGCAGGTTCGCGCTCCGCAGCCTGCCGGTCCGGACGCTCCGGCCGACGCATTCTCCGCCGCACGCGCGATGGAGAAGGTCGGCGTCATCGCCGCCGAGCCGCGTCCTGCCGGATCGCCCGCCCATGACAGGGTGAGGGATTTTTTGCTGGCGGAGCTTACAGGGCTCGGACTTCAGCCGGAGGTGCAGACGGCGGAAGCCGATTCGATATGGGAACCCGGGCGTCGCGTCCCCATCGAAAATATCATCGCACGTTTTCCCGGCACGGCCGGCGGCAGCGGCAAAGCCGTCTTGCTCATGGCGCATTACGATTCCGTCCCGGGTACTCCGGGAGCGGGAGATAACGCGGCGGCCATCGCCGCCATGCTCGAAACGGCGCGGGCGCTTAGAGCGGGCGAACCGCTCAAGAACGACGTGCTGCTGCTTATGACGGACGGGGAAGAAATGGGGCTGCACGGAGCCAAAGCGTTTGCGTACGAGCACCCGTTGGCAAGGAGCGTCGGGCTGGCGCTTAATTTCGACGCGCGGGGCAATCGCGGGCCTTCCTTTATGTTCGAGACGAGCGAGGACAACGGCGGCCTGATCCGGGAATTCGTTCGGGGGGCTCCGCAGCCGGTAGCGTATTCCCTGCTGCATTATGCGTATAACCTGCTGTCCAACGAAACCGATCTGACCCCGCTTATGGACAGCGGGCTGCCCGGCATGAACTTCGTGTTCGCCATGGGGCTGAACGCTTACCACAAGGAGAGCGATACGCCGGACAATCTGGACGCCGCAAGCCTGCAGCACCACGGCAGCTATATGCTGGGCCTTGCGAGGCATTTCGGCGGATTGGACCTGGAGAATATCCGGCGGGAGGATAGAGTGTATTTCAACGTTTTCGGCGGAACGATGGTCAGCTATACGCACACTTGGGCGGTCGGTCTGACACTGCCGTGCGCGCTGCTGCTCCTCGCCACGCTATGGCACGGATTCAAACGGCGGCGCTTGACCGTCGGAGGACTGGGAGGCGGCCTGCTGCTGGCGCTGCTCGGCATAGGCCTGACATACGGAATCGGAGCGCTGGCATGGTCGATCGTTCGGGCCGAGGCGTCGCCTCCTCAATATGCGGAGATCGTGGAAGACCCGATCGTCTCCGCGTTCTATTTTGTCGGCGTGCTGGCATTGGCGCTGGCGATCGCGTTCGTGCCGGTTCGGCTCGTCTCCCGATTGATTCGGGCGGACGATCTGTGGGGCGGCGCGCTGCTGCTGTGGATGCTGTTATGCGCAGGAACGGCGCTGTGGCTGCCGGGCGGGAGCTACCTGCTGCTGTGGCCGCTCCTGTTCAGCTTGATCGGCTTGAACGTCAGCTTCGCCGTGCAACGGAATGCGGCCGGGCTGCTCTCCGCTCTATCGGCGATGCCGGGCATCGCGCTGTTCGCGCCGGTCGCGTATTTGACGTTCGTTATGCTCACGTCGGAAATGACGGCAGAGCTCGTCGCGTTCTCGACGCTTCCGTGCACGCTCATCTATCCGCTGTTGAAGGGCGTGGGACGCAATGGGAACGGGAAGGGCGCCAGTAGAGGAAAAGAGGGAATGGAGGAGCAATTGACTTGATTCGAGAATTAACGCCGGATGAGCTTGATCAAATTTTAAGTACGATAGACAGGGAACGTCATTTTCTATACTACTCGTATCTCACGATCCGCAGGCCCAACACGATTCATTTCGGACAGTATTCGGAGCGGGGGGAACTGCTCGGCGTATTGGCTTTTTTAAGAGGGCTGCCGTTTCACGCCTTCTCCGTGTATCCTCTGGCCCGTTCGTTCCAAATAGGTCCGTTGCTGTCGTTCGCGCGAACGCGGCTGAGTCTGCCGGACGGCGCCGCAGGCAGCTTTATCGTCAACGGGAAGGATCTGGCCGATCTGGAGGCGCAGCTGAGATGGACGGGACCTCCAAGGGAACTGCTGCTGATGAAGCACGTTCGCGAAGAGGCTTTGCCTTTGCCGTCTGAAGGACCGCAGGTTCAACTGCTCGACGCTTCGTATTTCGAGCGGATCGAGGCCAAGCAGCGGGAGTGGAACGCGATGGCTTTTTCCCGGGAAGAACTGAACTATCCGTTCTACGGGGTGACGGAGCAGGGGGAGCTGGTGGCGGCGGGCGGCTACCACGTCTTTACCGACGAATACGCGGAGCTGGGGAACATAGGAACGGACGTTGCGCGAAGAAGGAGGGGGCTCGGAACAAAAGTGTGCGCGGAGCTGACCCGCCATGGAAGGGCGGCTTGCGCCGAAGTGTACTTGAACGTGCTGACGGAAAACGAAGGCGCGGTTCGACTGTACGAATCGCTGGGCTACGAGATCGTGTGCAAGCAGTATATTGCCGAATTCGCCGTCGAGGGCTGAAGAATGCACGCGGCTGGACGAAAAGGAAAGAGGGGCTGGGACAGCCCCCAACCCCTTAAATACGAGGGATGTTGTCAGGTTAATCTAAATTCGCGAGGTTGTAGGAGCAAATGTTCGCAATCGAACGACACGGAATCGCATAGGACGATGGGATAACGTTATGGGTTTCGGACGTTGACGGTTGAATGAAGGTTAGCGTTATGGCGTAACGTTATTTCATGGGTTCAGGACGAGATCGGGGGACAAATGGGGAAATAACGTTATGCCGTCGCTCTATTGGCCGCTAGCCTGGCCCGCGTCGGGCATTTAACGTTACGCCGTAACGTTATGCGATTACCGCCATCACCACGACCACCATCGTCACGATCACCATCGCGACCATCACCAACGACCACCATCGTCACGATCACGGCGTCTACCCAAAGGCAGTTGTTCCCCGCGAGCCAGGTTCCCGCCCACCCAACCTTGTGCAATGGGATGGCGGTGTCGCGAAGCGTTGTTCCTGGCTGTATGCGTTGCTCCCTCTCTGGGGCTTAATCTGACCACATTGGGACAGCCCCCTCATCTTAACGGACGTAGATGCCTCTTGCGTACTGCACAGGCGGTTCGGCTTTTCTGGCGACGGTCATAATCGCGTGAAGCGCCCAATAAGGATCGTTCAGCATACCCCGCCCGACGGCGACCAGTTCGGCGTCTCCGTTGCCCAAAGCGGCCTCGGCCAAGTGCGGCTGGTCCAAATTGCCGACGGCGATGATCGGCACGTTCAGCGCTTCCTTGAAGGCGCGCGTGAACGGAAGCTGATAGCCGGGATGATTGGCGGGCTTGCGGCTGCCCGGAGGCGCTTCGCCTCCGCTGGATACGTCGAACATATCGACGCCGGCGTCCTTGTAGCGCTTCGCGATCCGCAGCGCATGCGCGAGGTCGTAGCCGCCGTCCATGTATTCGACCGCGGACATGCGCATGATGAGCGGCATGTCCGCCGGCATGACGCTGCGCGCGGCCTGCACGATTTCCTCGCCGAAGCGAGCCGGATCGCGTCCGTATTCGTCGGAGCGATTGTTGATGCCCGGGGAATGGAACTGGTGGATCAAGTAGCCGTGCGCGCCGTGCAGCTCGATCGTGTCGAAGCCGGCCTCGACGGCGCGGCGGACGGCGTCCCGGAACTTGCCGACCATCGTCCGGACTTCCTCGGCGCCCAGCGCCCGCGGACGCCGGGAGACCGGGTCTCCGTTCGCGCCCGGAACCGGGATATCCGACGCTCCGACGGGCGTCGGCGCATCCTCGGCTTTGCGTCCCGCGTGCGCGATCTGGATGCCGATTTTCGCCCCGTATTTATGTACCTCATCGACGATTCTCGCGAAGGCGGGAATCTGCTCGTCCGACCAGAGCCCCAAGTCGCGGTCGGTTATTCTTCCGTCCGGCTCCACGTCGGTCATCTCCACAATGATCAGTCCCGCGCCGCCTATCGCCCGGGAGACGTAATGAACGAAATGCCAATCGTTCGGCTTGCCGTCGTTCGTCTCGACGGAGTATTGGCACATGGGCGGCATGACGATGCGGTTTTTCAAGGCGAGCCCTTTCAGGGAAAAGGGGGAGTCTAGATGGGTCATCGCTGATCTCTCCTCAGTCTATATGGATTGAACCAATGAAACGGGAAGCCCATTGCATTCCGAAAGGGATGGCTTTGCCGGCTTCAGACAGGTTGTTTTGAGTTGCTCTGATTGATAAGATCTTCATAGGTATGCAACTCAAAGCCAAAAGGCGCGGGCAAAACCATTCCCTTTCTCCATTTCATTGGGGCCGTTCTTCGATGCATCTTTGGTTCAACCTATATAGTTAATGGTGTTAAATTTCTTTCGTATTGGCGTTCTCCGGACTTGTTGTCTTGGACGCGCCCCGGTCCAGCGTCTTGCGGATCGCGGTTTCAATCCAGCGCCAGGGCAGAAAACGGACGGCGGTCACCAGCGAACGGGCGCCTCGCCCGATCGGATGTCTCAGCTTGCGCGTGCGGCCGGAGGCTGCCAGCCGGGCGACCAGCCCGGCGACTTCCCGCGGATGCGGGGCGGATTCGGCCGATTTGCGGGCGAAGCCGAGCACGGAGTTAAGCATTTTCCCGTAAGGGGAGTCGGGCTTGGCGTGGATCGCAGCGAAACCTTTGTCCCAGATCGGCGTACGATAGGCTCCGGGCTCCACGAGGTACACCCGGATGCCGTAGGGCGCAACCTCGAGCCGCAGACTCTCGCTGAAGCCTTCGACCGCGAACTTGGAGGCGGCGTATGCTCCGTAGCCGGGCAAGCCGATCCGCCCGCTGACGCTGCCGATCTGGATGACCGTTCCTTCGCGCTGCCGGCGCATGATGGGCAGAACGGCCTGCGTTGCAGCGACGACGCCGATGAAGTTCGTCTCCATCTGCGCTCTCCACGCTTCCAGCGGCACTTCTTCGGAGAACCCGCCGACGGCGTAGCCGGCGTTATTCACGAGCGCGTCGATCCGGCCGTAGCGTTCCATAATATGCGCGACAGCCGCTTCAATCGACGCGGAGTCGGTAACGTCGAGCCGGACGACCTCGAGCCTGTCGCCGACGCCGAGCCTGTCCGCTTCCTGCATGAGCGGTTCCCGGCGATCCGGATCGCGCATCGTGGCCACGACCCGGTACCCGCCGCGGGCCAAGGCGGTGGAGATCAAAAGGCCGAAGCCGCTGGAGGCTCCGGTTACGAGGGCGATTCGCTCAACGGTCGACATGGGTCAACCTCCTTCTGCTGCTCGAATGATATGGAACTGCTGTTCGTTTGTACCGTCTCTCCCAGTGTACCACGTTTTGCTCCTTGGGGCTTGCCGCCCGGGGAGGGGAGAGAAGCAAGGCAAATTCTGCGCTACAGCTTGTGCTTTCTCAGCAGCGGTACGCCGATGCGATTCAGCAGCTTGCCGAGCGTCGCCCAAGGCATGCGGCGCTTCAGCGGCAGATGCCGCACGTAAACCGCAGAAAATTCAATCTCCGCCTCGGCGCCCCGATTGCGCTTGAACTGGGCCGCGCCGGAGCTTTCGTGCAGCAGAAATCCGCGCTCGCCTGCCAATTCGATGAGCCGGGCGGACAGCATCCGGTACAAGCCGAGCTCCTGCGGCAGCGAAGTGTCGTAGCCGAACAAAGGCGTCGTCATCACGCCGTCCCTGGCGTAGAAGCCGAGCGCCGCGTCAAGCCTTCCGTTGCGGCGAAATCCGTGCAGCTCCAATATGCGGTTATCGAGCGCCTCCTCCAGAAAACGTTCCGTGAACTGCGGATTGTGCCAGGAGTACTTATCGAGATACAGCAGACGATACAACTCCGCGATGCGGGGGAGATCCTGCCGGGTTACGTCGCCGGGGCCGACGGTCTCGTAGCCTTCCTTGGCAGCCAGCGCGCCGTCCCGTTTCAGCAGCCAGCGGGATTTGGCGTTGCCGAAGCCGGCATCGCCGGTTCTCAGCAAGTAAATTTGTCTGCTCGGGACGAGCAGGCAGCCCTTGGAACGAAGGAGGTCCAGCATGGGCGCATTGAGAGACGGATTAAGCGAGCGAAAAGCGATCGCATGCCCGGGGAAGCGGGCGACCAGCTTGTCCAGCACGGCGTCCCATTGCGCGGCGTTCAGCTCCGGGTACAGATTGGTCGACAGCAGCCAGTTGTTGACGTGCACGACCCGGTTAAAGCCGCTGAGCTTCAGCAGGCGGCCGATTCCGGACAGAAGCGCGTCCAGTCCGGCAATCAGCGCGCGGTTGCCCAGCAAGATAAGCTCCTGTTTCGCGTAGCTGACATAGTGGGTGTACGGGGAGCAGACGTAGCTGTTGTCGTACTCCTCTTCATTCACGGTGATCGGAAGCGGAATCCCGTCTGCCGTCAGCACGAGGATCCGGGTACGGACGTTCCGTACGAACCGCTCTGAACCTTCCTGCAGAAGAGGCAGCAAATACCGCTTGGCATAGCGGCCGTATTCGTTGTCGGGCCACTCGAGTTCGCTCGCGTCGGCCGCTTCGTACAGCTCGATTCGGGACTTCAAAGCTTGTATCTCCTTTCGACGCGCCTCAGCTTCGCGATGCCGGCTTCATGCGAGTAGGCGGAGAAGACGATTCGCGGCGTACGGCAGCGAAGGCGGCCGCACAACGCTGCGATTGCCGCGCGAACCCGCTCTTCGGCCATGTCCCGCTCCGCCTCCGGCAGCTCAAGCTCGACCGTCCATTCGTCCAGTCCCGTCTGGATCGCCCGGTATTGCGCGATAGCGGGAGAAGCGCCGATAATCGCGCGCGTGACGAAGTCCGGGTAGATCGTGACCAGCGCTTCGTCTTCGTCGACTCCGCCGCCCGTCGCATAGAAAATATCGTCGCAGCGGCCTTCGATCCGCTCGATGGCCGTAAACGGGGAGCCGCACGGGCAGGGCTGCTCGCTCTCGGTCAGCAGATCGTTGAGCCGGTAGCGGACGATCGGCTGAGTCGTGCGGGAGAAGTCGGTCACGATCGGCACGAACGTGCGGTCTTTGCCGGGTACGTACTCTTTTTCGATATAGACGAGATCCTCATTCAGATGCAGCGTGCCATAGGGGCAGGTGCAGCCGAGAAACCCTTCCGTGCATTGATAGATTTGGTGGACGGTCTGGCCGAACGCCTCCCCGATGTATTCCCGGTCAAGCGGGTCCAGCGCCTCGGCGACGGAGATGATCCGCTTGGGCTTCGTTAGCAGGTTGCCGGAGCGGGCGGCTTCGGCAAGGCGGCGCAGCACGGAGGGAGGGGCGGCAATGACGTCGGGCCGCTGGCGTTCAAGCCGCTTAAGCTGATCGGGCAGCGGATCGAGCAGGTCGTAAAATGCGAACGACAGCCGCCTGCCGCGCACCGATTCGTACAGATTGCTGTTCGCCCTCAGGAAGAAGGCGATCGAACAACGGGAGAGGAGGGGGCCGGGCAGCATTTTGCCAAGCACCGCGCCGGCCCAGCCGGCCCGCTCCCGTCCGTCGACGAGAAACAGTCCGCGATTGCCAGACGTGCCGGAAGACAGGCCGATCGTCACGTTCCCGATGGCGGGCTTGAAGTCGCGCGACGCTTCGGCCGCCTCGGCCACCGCGAAGGCTTGCGCTTTCGCGATGCCTGCCGTATTGAGGCTGTCGAAGTGCGCCATCATCACCGACTTGTCGATCGTCGGGAAGGAGCGCCACTGCTCCGACGGGATAGAGCCCCACCATTCCCGGTAAAAGGCGGAACGCTCGCGGACCTGCGAGACGTGCCGGACGACGAGCCGTTCCAGTTTCTTTTCGAACGCTTGGCGATTCGTAGTTCCGCCTCGTTTTCTTCCGCTTCTGTAGTGCTTGATAAAAGCAAGAGCGTCCCGAATCATAAGCGTTTTACCTCCCGGCTGTCGATATCGTAGAACTCCCTGCAATGGCTCGGCACGACGATCAGATCAGGATCGGACGCTTGCCAGCTTCGCAGCCTGCGGAACGAGTCGCGGTACGCCGCGCGGTCGTGCATGACCAGCCCTGCCGCCGGATGGGGCGGTCGGTTGTCGCGAAGCGCCCGGCTCGACCACGAGGCGTCGGCGCAGAGCAGCACGCGCGAGCGGGATGTGGACAGCAGCAGGCCGATCTGGCCAGCCGCGTGTCCCGGCATGGCGATCGCGATCAGGCTGCCGTCGCCGAGCAGATCGTAGCCTCCGTCGAACGGAATGCTGTCCGGCAGGGAGACTCGCTTGGCCAGCGTTTCGATCGGCTGCGCGGTTTCGGCGAAGCGATCGGGCAGCAGTCCGGCGACGAAGCCCGCACGGGTGGCCCGGAAAGGGCCGAGGCGTCGAACGGCGTCGTAGGCTGCCTGCGGGTACAGGAAGCGCGAGGACGGGAAGTCCCGCGCGCCTCCGATATGGTCGGCGTGGAAGTGCGAGAGAATGACACTGCGGACGTCCTCCGCGGCAATGCCGAGCCGGGCGAGCTGCCGGACGGCGGTGTTATCCTCATGCAAAATGACGGGCGTGAGTCGGCGGTACAGCGAATAGGGAAAAGAACCGGTCAGCTCGCGAAATCGCGGAGAGTAGCCGGTATCGAACAAAATCCAGCCCTGCGAAGGGTGGCGAATGCAGGCGAAGCCGGCCGGATAGGCGGCCGAACGCAGCGAGCCGCCCCGCAGCGTCACGAATTCGGGATGCAGGCAATAACCGGCGGACAGGAGCAGAAGCTCGACCTGGACGGGATGCTCTTGGTTCATGACGGGTTGCTCCTCCACCAGTCCGCGAATCGGCGCAAGCCCTCGTCGAGCGGGATTCGCGGTTCGTAGTTCAGCGCTTGGCGCGCTTGGGCCAGATCGAGCGTCTGGCTGTAGGCCAGCAGGCCGACCGTATACCGAGTAAAAGGCGGCTCCGTGCCAATCGCCGGGAACGCTCTGTACAGCCACTCCATTGCGCGTCCCGCGGCAAGCGCGGCAGGCCGGGAGACGCTCCGGGTGCGCAGCGGCAGCTCCAGCAGAGCGAATAGCCGCCGCAGCAGGTCGATCAGCTTGACGGGCTCACCGTTCGACAGATTGTAGATCGCGCCCGCGGCGCTTTCCGGCGCATTGCATGCCTGAACGAGCCCGTCGACCGCGTTGTCGACATAGGTCAGATCGAGCAGCGCCTCGCCTCCGCCGATAAGCGGAATGCCGCGCGAATCGTTCACCCGCAGCAGCCGAGGGAACAACGACGTATCTCCAGGGCCGAATACGGCTCTTGGCCGCACGATGATCGAAGACAATCCGTTGCCGGCCGCATCCGCGACGACCCGTTCCGCCATCAGTTTGGTGGCGGCGTAGGAGTTCACAGGCTTGCGAGGCAGCTCCTCTTGCTCGGAAACGAGCAGCCGATCTCTGTAATTGAAGTAAACGCTTGGCGTGGACACATGGACCAGTCTGCGCGCTCCGTGACGAACGCAGCCGGAGACGACATGCTCCGTGCCGCCGACGTTGGTCTCATAGAAGTCTCGGTAGGCTCCCCACGGAGAAGACAGCGCCGCGCAGTGAATGACGTAGTCGCGTCCGGCGCAGGCGTCTTCAATCTGCTGCCGGTTGCGCAAATCCGCCTGAAGGAAGGGGATACCCTGAGCGGCCAGCTGGCGGCCGATTTTTTCGTCGCGTCCGAGCCCCGTCACGTCCCATCCCAGATCGCGGAAGCGAACGGCCGTGGCCCGGCCCAGAAATCCCGTTGCTCCCGTTACCAATACTTTTGTCATCGTTCACCATTCCATTCGATATCCGAGGTAGACGCTTCTTGAAGCGTCAGGCGTTGCCGGGCGGCCGTTCGGCGCGTCCAGGCGAGCAGCCGAAACTGTTCCGCGAAAGGCTTCGGGTCTTCCCGGCGATACACGACGTCACGGCTGCCTCGCCAAGCGCGCAGCCATTCGCCGAGCGTTCGTTCGCGGACGGCCTGGACGAGCCCGTAGCTCAGCATCGCGGCCGAGAGCATCGCGCCTTGTCTTGATTGTGCGGCAGGAGAGGCGATTCGCCCGGCCGCCAGAAGAGCGGCAGGACACAGCAGCGCCTCCGCCAGCCGGCCGCCCGATCCGAACAGATGCACTCCGCTCGTCGCCCTCGGATTGCATTCCATCGGCAGGACGGCGCCTTCCGGCGAGATCATGAAATCGAAGGCGATCTGCCCGGTAAAGCCGATTCCCGCGACGAAGCGCCGGACCCAATCGAACAGCTGCGGCTGGCTGGCCGGCTCGTAATGGATGCTGGCGCCCCGGCCGGCGCGAAAACGGCTGCGGTATGCGGCGTGAGCCGCGATCCGGCCCTCGTGCGCTACGCTGTAGGTGCACCATTCTTCGCCGCGCAGCAGCTCCTGGACGATCCAGGGACGACGGTCAGACACGCCGGCCTCGGCCAGCTTGCGCGCGATTTCCTTACAGCGGGAGTCCGGCAAGGGAGTGCGGCGCAAATCGAGCAGCAGCGTGCGCGAAGCGAATCGCGAATAGGCCGGCTTGAGCGCGATGCCTTCGGCGAAGCGGGGGCTGTCCAGCAGCAGCTGCCAGCCGTCCGGCGTGTCCAGCGTCACCGTGTCCGGGACGGGAAGTCCGAGGCGCGCCGCGGTTTCTATAAATTTTCCTTTGTGGTGGAGAGAGTCCAGTTCCGCCAGAGGCGCCGCCAGCACTCGGCAAACGCCCTCGAATCGGTCGAGCTCCTTGGAAATGTGGAAAATCTCCTCGCAAGTTGGAATCAGCGCGTCGATGCGGTGTTGTTCGGCAATCGCGCACAGTGCCGCGGCGTATTTCTCGGAATTTTCGGAGGGCGGGGGGACATGGAAGCTTCGTTCGACGGAACGGGACACCCGGCACAGGTGATAGGGCGCGGATTCGGCCGCGTAAACCCGATGGCCGGCGGCGCGGAACAGGCGGGCCAGCTCCAACGCCGCCGGAGAGCGGCCTCCTGTAAGGAGAACGCGCTGCGGCTCCGTTTCCGGCTCAATAGTCAAGGATCAGCCCTCCCAGCGTCAGTCCCGCCGCCGTTCCGATCAGCAGCACGCGGTCCCCCCGCTCGATCCGTCCCGTCCGGATCGCTTCATGAAGGCCCATCGGGAGGGAGGCGGCGATCGTATTGCCGTGGTTCGGCGTAATATAGACAAGCTGGCGCTCGGCTATGCCCAGCTTCTTGCGCATGAGGCGAACGGCCATCGCGCTGCCTTGGTGGGGGATGACCGCTTTCAAGTCCGCCATGCTCGTTCCCGCCGATTGCAGCAGCTCCTTGGTGAAGTCGGGCAGCAGGCGAGAAGCCATCTTGTAGATGGCCGGACCGTCCATCGAGAACAGATAGTCGTCCGCGGCGGCGGGACGATAGCCGTTCGGGTGACGCCTGGTGCCGCCCGCGCGAATTTCGGAGAAGGCGGCTCCGGCGCTGTAGGTGCGCATGGAGGCGCCGACGATGGCGGACGGCTCGCCGTCCTCCGCCGGACCGAGGACAACGGCGGCTGCTCCGTCCCCGAACAGCGCGGCGCTTTCCTTGTGCCGCCAATCGAGGCCGACGGAAGCGATCTCGGACGTGACGATCAGCACGTAGCGGTATCTTCCGGCCGCGATCATGCAGGACATGGCGTCAAGCGCCGCCAGGAAGCTGAGACAGGTGGAATCGATATCGAAGGCGGGGACGCCGGACTGCTCCATCCCCAACTCGCGTTGAATGAATACGGCGGAGCAGGGGAGAGCTTGCTCCTTGGTGCCGCTTGCGCCGACGAGGCAATCCATGTCGGTGAACTTCAGGTTGGCGGCTTGAAGGGCGGCTTGGGCGGCTTTCGCGCCCATGGCGGATGCGGTGTCGTCTTCTCCGGCGTAGTGCCGGGAGACGATGTCCGTCACCCTGCGCGTCCAGCCCCGGGAAACGCCGAGGCGATCGTCCATCTCCAGATCGGAGATCGGGCGGCCGGGCAAGTATTTGCCCGTTCCGTATATTTTGACTTTGCGAATGTTCATAGAGAGATCTCCTTCCCGCGCATCGTTCCCGCAAGTTCATTGTGCCGGAAAGAGGACGGACCGAATAGTACCAATTTCGCCTGGTACCTCCGTTATTCGACTGCAAACATACATGTTCGACAGAAGTCGCGCAGGTTCCTGTCGCCGGATCGGGACACGCCAAATAACCCGAACCGATTGCGGTCCGGGCTAGGCATGCCCTAATGGATGCGACCTTATTGCTCCGCCTTGACGATGCTTTTGCCGAACAGATACAGAACGCCGACCCCTCCGAACATAAGAGCAAGCAGGAAATAGAAGTAAAACACGCGCGCCACCTCCCGGAATTGGATTAGGATATCGAACACCCCAACTGTAAGCCAGACTGGAGGAGCTGTGACCACCCAATTGAGAGAAAATGGGGCCAGCCAAACCGCTTGTTAACGACTGGGCGTTGAGGATAGGGAAAAAGACAGAGGCAGGGCTGCGTAATGACAGGGGCACAGGCGAGCCTTGTGCGACGGGTCAGGCGGTCGGATGATAAGCTCGCGTGGCGGTACTGTTGAGGGCGGCGGGTCAGGCGGTCGGACGATAAGCTCGCGTGGCGGTACTGTTGGGGGCGGCGGGTCAGACGGGCGGATGATAAGCTCGCGTGGCGGTACTGTTGGGGGCGGCGGGACAGGCGGTCGGACGAGCACGCGAGGCGGTACTGTTGAGGGCGACGGGACAGGCGGTCGGATGATAAGCTCGCGTGGCGATACTGTTGGGGGCGGCGGTTTGTGTTGTGCAGGATGCTCCGTGTGGAGCATCCTGCAGTGGAGTTGGGGCCATTAGTTGAGTGTCGGGAACGATCCGACGTTGCCGTCCAATGGGTTTCGGGGAGCGAATCAGCCGCGGACGAACCGCTCGAAGAGGGAGCCGGCGGCCAGCACTAGTTCGTCGTCGCCGCGACGCCCTGTGAGCTGCAGGCCGATCGGCAGTCCTTCCGAGGTGAGGCCGACGGGCAGCGACAGAGCCGGGAGACCCCACAGGTTGGCAAACGGAGTGAATTCGCCGTTGGACGGTCCGCCCGGCTTGCCCGCCGGGATCGGCCCGGCGGTGACCGGACAGGTGGGGGAGACGAGCACGTCGATCTCTTCGAACAACCTGTCAACCAACGAGCGATGGGAATCCCTCCAGCTCAGGCAGGCCTCATAGTCGCTATCCGTAATGACGCGGCCCGCCTCCAGGCTGTTCCGCATCCGTTCGCTGTAACCTTCCGACCAGTCGGCCAGCTTGTCTCTGTGTGTTCGGAAAGCTTCATAGTGCAAAATCGTCCACGTTTTATCCTTCACTTGGGAGATTGGAAGCTTCGTGTTCAGTCGCTTGACGCGGAAGCCGGCCTCCTCCATCGCTCGGACTACGCCGAGGACCGCATCGCGAATTTCGGGTTCGGCCGTCGCGTCCAAATAGTCGGTCGCTACGCCGATCGTCAGAGGCTTCTCAGTCGCACGAGCCCGGATGTCGGGTTGTTCCACTTTCACGTTCAGTCGCATCCGATTCTCCGCAGATTCCTCCATAAGACGCATTCCTTTTTCATCCGAGCGTTCTACAAGAGCGTTAAACAGCAGGGAGACGTCCTCGCAAGTGCGTGCCAACACGCCGGCATGATCCAGCGACGGAGCCAGCGGAGTAATGCCGTCCAGGCTAAGGTGTCCTGCGGACGGCTTGAATCCGGCGACACCGCAGAAGCTGGCCGGCACCCGGACGGAGCCGGCTGAGTCGGTGCCGATCGAGCCGAGGGCGAAACCGGCGGCGATCCCCGCGGCGGAGCCGGAGCTGGAGCCGCCGGGCAGTCGGCCGGGCCGCAGCGGATTAAGCGTCCAGCCGAAGGCCGGGTGAGGCCGGCCGTAAGCGAACTCGTACAAATGCGCCTTGCCGATGATGACTGAGCCGGCCTCCAACAGCTTGGCGACGACGCGTGCATGCGCTTCTGGAACCGGCACGGGAGATCGGCCCGAGCCGTTCGTCAGCGGCACTCCCGCATAAGCGATCATATCTTTGACGGATACCGGGATGCCGTGCAGCGGTCCGCGGTCGCGGCCGTCCCGCAGCTCGCGCTCGGCCTGCGCGGCCTGTGCCCGAGCTTCGTCCTCCATCAGATGAAGGAAGGAGCGATACCGGTCGTCTTCGTTTCGTATTCGCTGCAGAAGCGATTCCAGCAGTTGGACGGGAGAGAGCTCTCCGCTGCGGAAGGCCCGTCCTGCCGCCGCGATCGTCCATTGGTCGTTTCGGGGCATGTCTCATTCCTCCATGTGTTAAGCATATACGAAATCAGAGTTGCGAGGTTGGGATAAAATTGGAGCAGATTGCGAAAACGGCGTGTGCATTGGCGACGACTGACCGGAAGGGATGACGGCGCACGGCATTGACAGCGGCCGACATACGGAAGGGCGACAGACCACGGTGTTCGAGGCGGCGGACGTAAGCAACTGCCGGCGATTGCGGTGAAAAAGATAACGGCTTGCGAAGGTATATAACGAGATTGCGACGAACGTTTATCCGACTTTACAACTTGGATAACTCATACTATGATAGCGTCAAGCGCCGGTTAGGTGCAAGGTTATCGCGTCTTCGCGCTTAGTCTTGAACAAGAGGAGCGAGACTTCAGAATCCCGATATAACAAAATGAAGCGCAATTCAATACAAATCCCGATTCGGAGGCGGTCATATGGCGGCACACGGAACTGCAAACGAATTTATCGCCCGGCTGTACGAAGCGAAGCTGGCCCGGGCTGCGAAGCTCCCCGACCCGGCGGCGGATGGGGAGGAGCTGCTGCGCAGAAGGGAGCGGTTGGCCAGTCTGCTTCGCATCCCCCTTGCACAGGAAAATGCCGTCCCGCCGGATGCTGAGCTGCTGGAACGTACGGACCAAGGGGCTTACATTCGCGAACGGGTGGAGATCGGCACGAGGGACGGCCTGCGCATGCCGATGTACGTGCTGCTCCCCAAGACGGCGTCCGCCAGCAGCCCCGCACCTGCCGTACTGGCGCTGCACGGCCACGGCTACGGCAGCCGCGAGCTGGTCGGACTGACGCCGGACGGACGCGACGAGCCGGAGGGAACGGGCATTCACAAGCATTTCGCGCTGTCTCTCGTCAAGCGCGGTCTGGCCGTCATTGTACCCGAACTGCTCGGCTTCGGCGAGCGCCGGCTGGAGGAGGATAGCCGGCTGGACGAAAATCCGGCGGATATGCGCAACTCCTCCTGCTACAAACTGTCCTCCTTTTTGACTCATCTGGGAGAGACGCTGGCGGGCATTCGCGCGCAGGAGGTGCGAATCGCCGCGGACTACGCGCTGTCCCGTCCCGAGATCGTGAAGGCGGGAGTCGGCGCGATGGGACTGTCTGGCGGAGCGTTCGTCGCGTATTTGGCGGCAGCGCTGGATGAACGCTTCCGTGCCGTCGTATTAAGCGGGTATACGAATACTTATGAGGACAGTTACTTTTTCTCCCGGCAGCACTGTCTGTGCGACTATATTCCCGGAATCGTCGAGTTGGGCGACATGCCCGATCTCGTCGGATTGATCGCTCCCCGTTCCCTGTACTTGGAGGTCGGGAAGAGCGACCATCTGTTTCCTGTGGAAGGGGCGGTCAGAGCAGCTGAGCGGATCGGAATGTATTACGAGCGCTTGGGCGCGGCGGACCGGCTTGTGTTGGATATTTTTGACGGGGGACACGAAATCGGGGGAATCGGCTCGTTCGATTGGTTGAGGAAGGAGCTGGATGCGCTATGAGCCGAACGATCAATCCGGTTCCGCAGCTGGTCGAGCGCAGCTTCCTGTTCTTCCACCGCCTCGAAACCCGGGAAGGCCATCTGGAAATCGTCAACGCCCACCAAGGCATCGAAATCGTGCTCGTGAGGGAAGGACGCGGTCAGCTGATTCTCGACCGGACGGTGCACCCGATCGGGCCGGGAACGTTTGTCGTAATCCAGCCGTACCAGCTGCATCATTTTAAGATGGAGCCTCCTTACGTGCGCACGCCGCTCGTATTCGATCCTTATTTGTTCGACCGCTATGCCGCGTTGTTTCCGGCGCTGCAAGCCTTTTTTCATCGGCTGTGGAAAGGAAAGCACGGAGGGCGGCTGTTCGCGCTCAGCGAGGAGGAGTTGGAGCGGTTGGACGGGTTGGCCGGACAGTTCGAGCGCAGGCTCGGCGAGGTGCCGGAATACGGGAGACAGGAGGAATTGTTGCTGTTTCTGCTCGACTGGATGCGGGAGCTGCGCGTAATCTGCGAGCGGGACGACCGGCGCGAGCCGGATGCGGCCGGCAAGCGGGAAGGCAGACATATCGAGCAGATGATGAGCTGGATCGAGGAGCATTACCACGAAAGCTTCTCATTGGAAAAGCTGGCCGAAGCGCTTCATCTGTCGCCGTTCTACGCCTCGCATCTGTTCAGCGAAGAGACCGGCTGCACGCTCAGTCAGTACATTATAGCCCGCAGATTGCGCGAGTCGTGTCTGCTGCTGACGATGACCGACCGGCCCGTAGCGCAGATCGGCAAGCAGATCGGTTTTAACAGCAGCGCCTACTTCTGCAAGACGTTCAAGAAAAAGATGGGCTTATCGCCGCAAGCTTTCCGCAAACGCTCCGGACAGGCGTAACGACGGGAGAAGGCGAACCAGCCGGAGCGCAGGAGGAGAACCGCCCCGCGCCGGTTGATTCGTCATGCCCGAAAACGGCCGTACGTCGCGTCCTGGAGGGGCGCTGTGCCATCCGGCAAACGGATCAGACGCCGGGCTATCGGTCAGACGGAATGAACGACAGGAGGCTGCGCGATCCGGAGGAAAAGTCCGAAACGGCGGCAAGTCAGGCCTCATACCCGCTCTACAAGGAGGAATAAGTCAGATGAAATACGCGTTCAATACGGCATCGGCCCCGACGCTGACGCTGCCGGAGCTGCTGGAAGCGGCTCGTCGCTACGGCTACGGTGGTCTGGAAGTACGAGCCGGAGTCGGACATCGTCACGGCATCGAAATCGACGCCGGCACGGAAGCGCGCCAAAGCTTGAGACGGCTGGCGGAGAAGGCAAAAGTCGCCCTGACGGCGCTCGGCGTATCCAGCCGGTTCTCGGCGGCGGAGGAGGAGGGCGAGGCGCAGATAGACGCTGCCGAGAAAGCCATTGAGTTGGCGGCGGATATGGGGATTCCGTATGTTCGGCTGTTTTGCGGCCGGATTGCGGCGGGAGACAGCCGGGACAAAGCGCGGGAACGCATCGTGGAGGCGCTGCGCCGACTCGCGCCAAGCGGGACGGAGCATGGAGTCGTTCTGCTGCTGGAGACGCACGACGACTGGTCTGCCCCTGGCGAGCTGGCAGAGGTGCTGCGGCGGGTTGGTCATCCAAGCGTTGCGGCTCTCTGGGACGTGCTTCATACGCAGCACGAAGGAGAGGCATCGCCCGCGGAAACCGTCGCCGCGCTGGGGCCGTGGATCCGCCACGTCCATGTGCACGACGGCGTCCGCAAACCGCCCGGGAGCACCGGGCATCCGCATTACCGCGCCATCGGCAGCGGCGATGTCGATCATGCCGAGGTCATCCGGGCGCTGAACGGCATCGGCTATACGGGCTGGCTGAGCGGGGAGTGGTACGAATGGGAGCCGCGCGAGACGCATCTGCCGCGCGAGCTGGAGGCGCTGCGGCGGGCCGAGCAAGCGGCCGGGAAAGGAGCGTCCGAAGATGGCCTTTAAAATATGCGTGATCGGATGCGGCGGCATCGCCTGGAGAGGGCATGGTCCGGCGTACCGGCGTTACCGGGAGGAACGGCCGGATACGGAGCTGGCTGCCTGCGTGGACGCCGATCCGGACAGGGCGGCCAAATTCGCCGAGGAGTTCGGCTTTCGCCGGGCGTACACGAGGGTGGAGGAAGCGCTGGAGACGGAGCGTCCAGACGCCGTCTGCCTGCTCGTGCCCGCTCCGTACATCGCGGAGCTGGCCGCATCGATTCTAGGCCAAGGCTACCCGCTGCTGCTGGAGAAACCTCCCGGCACGACGCGGGAAGAAGCGCTGCGCATCGCAGCAGCCGCGATTCGGCCGAACGGCGGCGAGATTCCGACACAGGTGGCGTTCAACCGCCGATATATGCCGCTGATCGGGCAGGCGGTCGACGCGCTGAAGGAGTGGCGTGAAGCCGGACGGCTGCATCATATCGCTTACGACATCAGCCGGGTTGGCCGAACCGACGACGAGGACGCGTCCGTCACGGCGATTCACGGCATCGACGCGCTAAGAACGCTGGCAGGTTCGGATTACCGCGACATTCGCCTGAGCTATCGCCCGCTCCCGCATCTGGGTTCGCGCGTGACGAATGTCTCGCTGGAAGGCGAGTTTCAGTCCGGGGCGACGTTCCGGCTGAATTATTTTCCGGCGGCGGGGGCGGTATACGAGAGGGCGGCGATCAACTGCGAAGACGCCACGCTGCTGCTTCGGCTTCCGTTCTGGACGTCGAACGATTCGCCCGGAGGCGTTCTGCTGCAAGGCAACCGCGAGCTGAAGCATTGGGCGTCGGAAGCCGAGCCGTTCGTAACCAACGGCTTCTACGAGGAGAATGCCGGCTTCTTCGACGCCGTCCGCGCGGGCATGCAGCCGACTGGAGGAATCCGCACGGCGATTCAGTCGGTAGAGGTGGCGGAGGCGGTGCTGCGGAGAGAGACGCGTTATGCGTCGGACAACAGATAAGGAGGAGAACGATGAACAGCAAATCAGCGAGCTACGACGTCGTGGTCGCCGGAGGCGGACTGGCCGGCTTCAGCGCGGCGGTGGCAGCGGCCAGGGAAGGCGCGCGCACCGCGCTCGTGCAGGATCGACCCGTGCTGGGCGGCAACAGCTCGTCGGAAATTCGCGTGACGCCGCACGGCGCCGGACGGTTTCATGCCTACGCCAGAGAGACGGGAATCATTACCGAGGTGACGTGCGAGGATCGGGCGAACAACCATGAGCAGTTTCACAACAACGGCTGGACGAACAGCGTGTGGGATATGACGTTGTACGATCTGGCGATGAGAACGCCGAACTTGACGGTGTACCTGAACACCTCCGTGCAGCAGGTCGAAAAGGATGGAGACCGGCGCATCGCCGCTGTTACCGCGAGAATCGCGGGGGCGGAGACGGAGCTGCGGCTGGAAGGCCGCGTCTTCATCGATTGCACCGGGGACGGCACGGTCGCGGCGCTGGCGGGCAACGAGTGGCGGATGGGCAGCGAGAGCCGCGACGAATTCGGCGAGCCCCACGCTCCGGAGCGCGCAAGCGGCGACACGATGGGCAGCTCGATCCATTTCCGCGCCCGCGATACGGGGCGGCCGGCTCCGTTTCGCGCCCCCGAATGGGCCGTCGCGTATGACGATCCCGCCTTCTTCTACGCGCACAATCGCAGACCGTACGACATTCGCGCCGGTTACTGGTGGTTCGAGCTGGGTTCGCCTTGGGATACGATACACGACGCGGAGACGATCCGTCATGAGCTGACGCGCCATGTGCTGGGCGTATGGGACTGGATCAAGAACAAGGACCCGCTGACCCGGGACAAGGCGGTGAATTACGCGCTCGACTGGATCGGCCAGGTGCCGGGCAAAAGGGAAAGTCGGCGCATAATGGGCCGTTATCTGCTGACCGAGCATGACGTGCTGGAAGGCAGAAAGTTTGCCGACGAGGTCGCCTATGGCGGGTGGTATTTGGACCTGCACGTCCCCGGAGGGCTGCTCGCGCCGACAAGCGAGCTGCCGGGAGCGGCCGAGCTGGTCAGCCCCTACGGCATTCCGCTGCGCATTCTGATCGCCAAGGATATCGACAACCTGCTGATGGCGGGGCGCAACGTCAGCGTCACGCACGCGGCGCTCGGCACCGTCCGCGTCATGTCGACGACTGCCATTATGGGCCAGGCGGCAGGAACCGCCGCTGCCGTCGCGCTTAGGCGCGGCATTCCCGTCCCGGACGTGCCGGGGACGGACGCCATTGCGGAGGTGCAGCAGACGCTGCTGCGGGCCGGCTGTTTCCTGCCGGGCGCAGCGAACGTCGATCCGCTCGACCTCGCCCGGCAGGCGGAGGTGACGGCCAGCAGCGAGGCGGAGCTTGCCGAGACGGAGCCGGGAGACGAGGGAGAGGCGCTGGACATCCGTCGCAGCCAGTGGGTGGCCGTCGCGGCGGGCGAACTGGAGCATCTGGACGTCTGGGTGGCGAATCGCGGCGACCATCCGCTCTCGTTCGAAGCCGAATTGCATCGCACCGAGCATATTTGGGATTACGACGTGCGGCAGCAAAACCGGCTGGCCGCAGCCATACTGGAAGTTCCGCCGGCCTGCGAAGGCTGGATTCGATGGCTGCCGCGGCTGGACGCGCGAAGCGGCCTTCCGGAAGAAGGCTATGTCCGGCTCGATCTGCTGAACGGCCGCGGGCTGATCTGGCGCCGCGCCAATGCCGTGCACCCCGGGCTTCCGTCGGCCAGCGAACTGGAGCCCGGCCGCCTGCGCAGCCACGACGACGGACGGACGATGAGCTTCCGCGTCAGTCCGCCCCAGCCGATCTATTCGGCCGCGCAGACGGTCAGCGGCGTCACCCGGCCGCATCGGACCGTCAACCTGTGGCGTTCGGCGCCAGGCCTGCCGCTTCCGCAGACGCTGGAGCTGCGATGGCGCGAGACGCGGGAGATCGGGACGATTGAGCTGACTTTTCCGGGACATCTGCTTCAGGATCACAACCGTTATCCCGCCTACTATCGCGAACCCGACTGTCCGCGCGACTACAGAATTGAGGCTTGGACCGCCGGGGGCTGGGAGAGCGTCCACGAGACGTTCGGCAATTATCAGCGCCGCGTGTCTCATCGACTCTCCCGACCGGTACGGACGGAGCGCATCCGCATCGTCTTCCTGGCATCCAACGGAGGCGCGGAAGCGGCGGTCTACGAGATTCGCTGCTACGGGATATAACGGGATTGCCTTTTCATAACACAAGCTTGGCATTCTCCAATAACCTACTTTACACCTCGGAAAACACTGTATTATGATGAGGCCATGCGAGAGGCCGCGCACAACGCAAGTCGAATCCATATTCAAGGAGACAATGACCGATGAACGCTAAAACAAAAACGTTATTCGCCGTATTGACGCTGGTTGCGGCACTGATCGCCGCAGGCTGCTCGAACGATAAAGGAAACGGCTCCGCACAGTCGGCCGCCGCGCAAACTTCGCTGGATAAGCTGAAGCAGAAAGGCGAGTTCGTCATCGCGACGACCGGCACGTACCCGCCGTACGCCTTCCACGAGGAGACCGGCGACCGACCGCTGACCGGCTTCGATATCGAGCTGCTGACCGAGGTGTTCGCGCGCATCGACGGCGTGAAGCTGTCGTTCAAGGAAGCGGAATGGGACGGCATGCTTGCAGGCCTGGATGCGGGACGGTTCGACTCGATCCACCAGATCGGGGTCACGGAGGAGCGCAAGGAGAAATACGATTTCGCCGACCCGTACCTGATCTCGTACCCGACGCTGATCGTGCTGGACGAGACGAAGGATATCAACAGCTTCGAGGATTTGAAGGGCAAGAAAGTGTACGGCTCCAATACGAGCATTTACGGCAAGCTGGCCGAGTCCTACGGCGCGGTGCTCGTGCCGGAGGGCGAAAGCCTGGAGTTGCTGAAGAACAAACGGGTGGACGCGATCATTTTCAACAATCTGTACTTCCTGGAGCTGAAGAAAAACCGTCCCGACCTGAACCTGAGAGCGGCCGATCAGGCCGATACGCAGGAGTTGGTGGCGCTGCCTCTCGTGAAGGGCGGAGACGGTACGGCGATCGCGGCGTTTAACGAGGCGCTGAAGAGCGTGAAGGAAGACGGCATATACGAGAAGCTGTCGCTCAAATGGTTCGGCGAAAACTTGCTGAAGTAAGGCGGAGAAAGGAGGGCTCGGCATGAGCCAGGAGCGCGCGGAAAGACTGTGGGACATAGCCCTCCACTCGTTGTGGCCGCTGCTGCAGGGGATGCTGAAATACACGATTCCTCTGTCGCTCGTCTCGTTCGCGCTGGCGCTGATCTTCGCTCTGCTGATCGCGCTGGCCGGCCTGTCTCCCAGGCCGTACCTGCGGTTGCCCTCGCGGTTCTACGTCTGGATCGTCCGGGGCACGCCCATTCTCGTTCAACTGTTCATCATTTTCTATGGACTTCCGAATGTCGGCATCGTGCTTCCCGCGTTCCCGACGGTCGTCATCGCGCTGACGGTGGCGGAAGCGGCGTACTGCTCGGAAATCATGCGCTCGACGATCAAATCTCTGCCGCAGGGGCAGTGGAAGGCGGGATATTCCCTCGGAATGTCCCCTTTCCAGGTGCTCAGACGCGTCATCTTGCCGCAGGCGGCGCGGATCAGCATTCCGCCGCTCGGCAACCAGTTCATCGGCCTGTTCAAGACGTCGTCGCTGGCCGCTCTCGTCACCCTGCCGGACCTGTTCGGCGTGGCCAAGCAGATCGCCGCCTCGACGTTCGAGCCAATGCTGCTCTATATTATCGCGGCCGGCTACTATTTGCTGATCTGCTCCGCGCTGACGGTCGGCCAGCACCGGCTGGAGAAGAAGTTCGGCAACTATTCGCTGTAGCGGGAAAGGAGGGGATCGCCATGTTGAACGTTACGCAGCTTCGCAAAAGCTTCGGCCGCACCGAGGTGCTTCGAGGCATCGACCTGCGCGTGGCCAAGGGGGAGACGACGATTGTGATCGGTCCTTCAGGTTCAGGCAAGTCGACGCTGCTGAGCTGCCTGAACCTGCTGGAAATTCCCGATTCCGGGGAGCTTGAGCTGGACGGCCATCGGATGAAGTTCGGGGACGGCGGCAAAAAGCGGACTCGCGAGCTGATCGGCTATCGGCAGAAAACGGGCATGGTGTTCCAAAGCCATCAGTTGTTCCCGCACCGGACGGCGCTGGAGAACGTAATCGAAGGGCTGATCGTCGTCAAGCGCTGGAATCGCAGCGACGCGCGCCGACGGGGCGAGGAGCTGCTCGCCAAAGTCGGTCTGCGCGAATTCGCCGACCGCTACCCGGCACAGCTGTCCGGCGGGCAGCAGCAGCGGGTCGGCATCGCCCGGGCGCTTGCGATGGACCCGGCGGTGCTGCTGTTCGACGAGCCGACGTCAGCGCTCGATCCGGAGCTGGTCGGCGAAGTGCTGCGGGTGATGAAGGAACTGGCGCGCGAAGGGATGACGCTGATCGTGGCGACGCATGAAATGAACTTCGCCCGGGAGGTGGCCGACCGCGTCATCTTCATGGAAAAGGGCTTGATCGCGGACGAAGGCACGGCGGCCCATATTTTCGGCGCGAGCCGTAACGAGCGGGTGCGTCAGTTTCTCAGCCGGTTCGACGCGGCGGCGGAATTGCCGTCCGTTCCGGTTCGGGTTCAGGTTCAGGCAACTTTATAATAGAAGAAAGGCGGGTGGCAGCCGATGACGGCAAACCGCAAACAATTGAAACTGGGCTTTATGGTGCACGGCGTCGGGTCGAGCGCAAGCGCATGGCGGCATCCGGCGGTCGAGTCGGACGCGAGCGTAGCGTTCGACTTTTACCGGCGGCAGGCGCAGATCGCGGAGGCAGGCAAGCTCGATCTCGTCTTTATCGCGGATGTGCTTTACATCAACGAACGATCGACACCGCATTTCGTCAACCATCTGGAGCCGCTGACGCTTCTGGCCGCGCTGGGCGCCGTTACTTCGCGGATTGGCCTCGTCGGCACGCTGTCGACGACGTACAGCGAACCCTACGCCGGAGCGCGCCAGCTCGCTTCGATCGACCGGATCAGCGGAGGACGGGCGGGCTGGAACGTCGTGACGACCGGCATGCGGGGTGCGGCGCTCAACTTCGGCAAAGCGGAGGACGCGCACCCGGATCACGATACGCGCTACCGGATCGCGGGCGAATATTTGGAGGCGGCGCGCGGACTGTGGGATTCGTGGGAGGACGACGCGTTCGTAAGGGACAAGGAGAGCGGCGTCTTTTACGATCCGGACAAGCTGCATACGCTCGACTACCGGGGCGAGTTCTTCTCGGTTCGCGGTCCGCTGAACATCGCGCGCTCCAAGCAGGGGCATCCGGTCATCTTCCAGGCGGGCTCCTCGGAGGACGGTCAGAACTTCGCCGCCCGCCATGCCGACGCGGTCATGACCGGCATTACCGAGCCGGAGGAGGCGCGGCGTTATTATCGGGAGCTGAAGCGCAAAGCCGCTGCAGCGGGACGAAATCCGGACGATCTGCTCGTTATGCCGAGCGCCGCCGTCGTCGTAGGCCGAACGAGGGAAGAGGCGGAGGAGAAGTACGAGGCGACCGCTTCGCTCCTGTCGATCGAGGAGGCGATGCGGTATTTCGCGCAGTTTTTCGACTTTCACGATTTTACGCAGTATCCGCTCGACGGTCCGTTTCCCGAGCTGGGCGACTTGGGGCGCAGCAGCTATCAGAGCTTTACGGACAGGGTCAAGCGCGAGGCGCGGGACAAGGGTCTGACGCTGCGCCAGACGATTCGCAGGTTCGCCGCGCCGAAGCCGCGTTTTCTCGGTTCGGCAGCCGAAGTGGCGGACGGCTTGCAGGAATGGTTCGAGACGGGGTCGGCCGACGGATTTATATTGCACAGCGACGTGCCGGGCACGTTGTCCGACTTCGCGGAGCTTGTCGTGCCGGTGCTGCAAGAGCGTGGTTTGTTCCGCCGCGAGTACGAGGCCGATACGCTGCGGGGCATGCTCGGCTTGCCCGTGCCGCGCAATCGCTATGAAGCCGCGCGGGCCGCACGCTTCAAGGACGGCGGGTGAACAGCCAGAACAGCAGGGCGGCGGCGCTGACAGCCGCGCCGAGCAGACAGACGCCGGTCCAGCCTGCGGCATGGTACGTCATCGTGGAGGCGATCGAACCGGCCGCGCTGCCGAACGAGTAGAACATCATGTAGCCGGCGGTCAGCCTGCTCCGGGCTTCCGGCCGCACGGCCAAGATCAGGCTCTGGTTGGTCACATGCACCGCTTGCACGGCCGCGTCGAGCAGGACGATGCCGGCGAGCAGCGCGAACAGCGAATGCGGAGTCATTCCGATCGGCAGCCAGGAGACGAGCAGCAGAAGCAGCGCCGCTCCGGTCGTTCGCTGTCCGAGGCCGCGATCGGCCCATCTGCCGGCGCGCGCGGCCGCCATCGCTCCGGCGGCTCCCGCCAGTCCGAATGCGCCGATCGCCGTATGCGACAGCGAGAACGGCGGAGCGCTGAGAGGCAGCGCCAGCGAAGTCCACAAAATGCTGAATGCGGCGAAAATCAGCATGGCAAGGACGGCGCGAACACGCAATATCCGCTCCTGCACGAACAGTGCAAGCATCGATCGAAGCAGTCCGAGGTAGGCGACGGATTCGCTCGCAGGCTCGCGAAGAGGCAGCGTCCGAAGCAGGGCGACGGCCATAACGGACGTCAGCGCCGCCGATGCGAAGTACACGGCCCGCCAGCCGCCCATATCGGCCAACAAGCCCGCGAACGACCGGGCGAGTAAAATGCCGGTGACGATGCCGCTTGTCACCAAGCCCACGATGCGTCCCCTCTCGGCAGGGGAAGCCAAAGCGGCCGCGTACGCGACCAGCGTCTGCGTCACGACGGCGAGTCCTCCGACCGCAGCCATGCCGACGAACAGCGTCGCGCTCGAAGATGAGAAGCCGACCGCCAGCAGCGCGGCGACGGACAGCAGCATCTGCGCCCCGATCAGCTTGCGGCGGTTGAGCAGATCGCCCAGCGGCACGAGCAGCAGCAGCCCGAGCGCATAGCAGATTTGCGTTACTGTAACGACGATGCCGATCGTGGAGCGGGCGATGCCGAATTCTCCCGCGATCGAATCCAACAGCGGCTGAGCATAGTACACATTGGCGACTGCCAGCCCCGCGGCAGCGGCAAACAAATAGGCCGCACGCTGCGAAAGATAGGCCGGCTGCGCGGCTCCTGCTTCAAGATGACCGACTTCCGCCGTACTCCCCGAATGCGAAACGCTATTTTTCATATCTCCATTCCTCCTGTTTCTTCTGCATTTCTATTCTGTACCGAACAGTAAATAATAGAGCGTCACAAATATAGCTTTAAAGAATCGAATCTGTCAACTCCTGCGGTATCCTTTGACAATCAACTTTCCAAGGCGTATATTTTAATATACCGTTCGATACGAAATGAGGGAGAAATATGGCGCGTACGAGGGAGTTCGACGAGGAGCAGGCGCTCGATGCGGCGATGCGGCTGTTTTGGGAGAAGGGGTTCGAGGGGACGTCTTTAAGCGATCTGACGGCTGGCATGGGCATACAGCGCCCGAGCCTGTACGCGGCTTTCGGCGACAAGAAGGAGCTGTTCGAAGCCGCGCTCCGCAAGTATACGGGCGACCATGCCGCATACGTCCGCGCCTCTCTGCAAAATCGCCCTTCTATTATAGAAGCTTTCCGCAGCCTGTTTCGGAGCACGACGGCAACGGTGGACGAAGAGGGGCCGAGCCGGGGATGCTTCTGCATCAACTCGATGGTAGAGCTGGCGCCGCATGACGAGAAATTCGCGGTTTTGACCAGGGAGCATCAGATGTATATCGCCGTTCTCTTCCAGGAAGCAATCGAGCGTGGGATTCGTTCCGGCGAGCTGGCCCCCGGCATTCATGCCAAAGGTTTGGCCCAAGCGCTGGCCGTCTCGTGGATCGGACTGACGGTGCTGGCGAAGTCCCGTCCGCCCCGGTCGTTTCTCGATCAGTCGGTGGAGGAAACGGTCGCGCTGCTGCGGCGGGGCGAATCGGATCGTCCATCATTCGGAAATTGTGACGGGGCTGACATAAATTTATGACAAAATGATGGTGTCTCCGCGAAAGCCGCGAATGATCGCGCAAGTTATGTTAGCATAGGGGGGAGGATAATCTGGAAGGAGCGGATAAGCCGTGCAGCGAGTTCAAAACAGTCGTCTGAGTCTTGAAATGCCCACGAAATCGTTTATCCATGTCTTATTCGATACGATAAAGATCGGAATTATCAAATCCAACTTGATCGCGATGTTCGCCGGCCTGTGCATGGCTCTGTACGTAGAGGGAATCCCGTTCTTCGACAAGATCGGCACGATCGTCCTGGCCGGGATCGGATCTTTCCTCGTCATCGGTTCGGCGGGCGCGTTCAACAATTTGTACGACCGGGACATCGACGCCATTATGGACAGAACGAAGAAGCGGCCGACCGTGACCGGATACGTCGGCACGAGGAGCGGCCTGTTCATCGCCATCTGGACCGCCGTATTCGGCCTGTTCGCCTTGTACGTTGCGTCTCCGTTGGCGGCGCTGTTCGGTTTTCTCGGCCTGTTCCTGTACGTCGTTCCTTATACGATGTGGACCAAGCGGACGACGATCTACAATACGGAAGTCGGAAGCCTCTCCGGCGCGATGCCTCCCCTGATCGGATGGGCGGCCATTTCTTCGGATCTGACGCATTCCGGAGCGCTGGCGATCTTCGCGATGATGCTGGTTTGGCAGATGCCCCACTTCTACGCGATCGCGATCCGCCGGATGGACGAGTACCGCGCGGCGGGCATTCCGATGCTTCCCGTCGTCAAAGGCATTCGCAGAACGTACGTCCAGATGAACGTGTATTTGGTCGCACTGCTGCTGTCCAGCGCGCTGTTCTGGCTGTTCAGCCCGATCATCGCCGTCTCGAACGCCGCGTTAAGCGTCTGGTGGCTGGCGCTCAGCGTATCGGGATACCGCCGCAAGCCCGAGAAGAAGTGGGCCAACGCCATGTTCATTTTCTCGTTGTTCCATATTACGGTGCTCATGCTGGGCATTATCGGCTTCTCGTTCATCAGGCCGCTGTTCTAGAAATAGGGTCGGGATGAATACGTTCCGGGCGAGAGTGGAATAATAAAACGGTGCGGTTTAATAGATGTGCGTTCACAAAATAGACAAATTCTCTTCATCTATTCTTCATGTGAAGATAGGCGAATGATGATATTATTTGTAATAAGCAGTAGATAAGAATAATTATAGACTGCTAACGATTCTCAATTAGTTTTCACAAACATTACCCTATAGGAGGAATTGCAATGTCTCTGATTGGAACAGAAGTCAAACCTTTTAAGGCGTCCGCCTACCACAACGGCAAGTTTATCGAAGTATCCGAAGAAAGCTTCAAAGGAAAGTGGAGCGTCGTATGCTTCTATCCGGCGGACTTCACGTTCGTATGCCCGACCGAGCTGGGCGATCTGCAAGATCAATATGAAACTTTGAAATCTCTCGGCGTAGAAGTTTACTCCGTATCGACGGATACGCACTTCACCCATAAAGCATGGCACGACAGCTCCGAGACGATCGGCAAAATCACGTACATCATGATCGGCGATCCGTCCCACACGATTTCCCGCAACTTCGACGTGCTGATCGAAGCGGACGGCCTGGCTGACCGCGGCACGTTCATCATCGATCCGGACGGCGTGATCCAGACGGTCGAAATCAATGCAGGCGGCATCGGCCGCGATGCAAGCACGCTGGTCAACAAGATCAAAGCGGCGCAATACGTACGCAGCAATCCGGGCGAAGTGTGCCCTGCGAAATGGCAAGAAGGATCGCAAACTTTGAAACCAAGCCTTGATCTCGTAGGCAAAATCTAAAGGGGGCCACTCCGGTGTTGGATGCGGATATCAAACAACAACTCAGCCAATACCTTCAGCTCCTGGAAGGCGATGTGCTAATCAAGGTTAGCGCATCGTCCGACGATGCCGTATCCAACGACATGCTGGCTTTCTTGGAAGAGCTGGCCGGCATGTCTCCCCGGATTACGACCGAGAAAGCTCAGTTGGCAAGAACGCCGAGTTTCAGCGTGAACCGGGTCGGAGAGGATACGGGCATCGTCTTTGCCGGCATCCCGCTCGGACACGAGTTTACCTCGCTCGTGCTGGCGTTGCTGCAGGTGAGCGGACGGGCTCCGAAGGTAGAACAAAGCGTTATCGATCAAATCAAAAGCATCAAGGGCAATTATGCGTTCGAATCTTACGTCAGCTTAAGCTGCCATAACTGTCCGGACGTCGTGCAGGCGCTCAACGTGATGAGCGTTCTGAATCCGGGCATTTCCCATACGATGATCGACGGAGCCGCCTTCAAGGACGAAGTCGAGAGCAAGGACATTCTGGCCGTGCCGTCCGTCTTCCTGAACGGGGAGTTTTTCGGCAGCGGACGCATGTCGCTCGAAGAAATCATCGCCAAAATCTCTGACGCCCCGGACGCTTCGGAATTCGAAGGCAAAGAGCCGTTCGACGTGCTCGTTATCGGCGGCGGACCGGCGGGAGCAAGCTCGGCGATCTACGCGGCGCGCAAAGGCATCCGCACGGGCATCGTCGCGGAACGCTTCGGCGGTCAAGTGATGGACACCGTCGGGATCGAAAACTTCATTAGCGTGAAGTATACCGAAGGCGCCAAGCTGGCCGCGAGCCTGGAGGAGCATGTCAAGGAATACAACGTCGACGTCATGAAGCTGCAGCGGGCCAAACGTCTGGAGAAGAAAGACTTCATCGAAGTCGAGCTCGAGAACGGGGCCGTGCTGAAGAGCAAGACGGTTATTCTGTCCACCGGCGCGCGCTGGCGCAACGTCGGCGTTCCGGGCGAAGCGGAGTTTAAGAATAAAGGCGTCGCCTACTGTCCGCACTGCGACGGTCCGCTGTTCGCGGGCAAACACGTCGCGGTCATCGGCGGAGGCAACTCCGGCATCGAAGCGGCGATCGACCTTGCGGGCATCGTCAGCCATGTCACGGTGCTGGAATTCATGCCCGAGCTGAAGGCGGATTCCGTGCTTCAGGATCGTCTGTACAGCCTTCCTAACGTCACGGTGCACAAGAACGTGCAGACGAAGGAAATTACCGGAACGGACAAGGTGAACGGCATCTCCTTCATCGACCGGGCTACGGGAGAAGAGAAGCATGTCGAGCTGCAAGGCGTATTCGTGCAGATCGGTCTCGTTCCGAATACCGATTGGCTCGGAGATACGCTGGAGCGCACTCGCATGGGCGAGATCGTCGTCGACCGCCATGGCGCGACGAGCTTGCCGGGCGTATTCGCCGCGGGCGATTGCACGAACAGCCCGTACAAGCAGATCATCATTTCGATGGGATCGGGCGCGACCGCCGCGCTCGGCGCATTCGATTACCTGATCCGGAATTAAGGCCGTGCCGAAGAAAACGTAACAACAAGCCGCAAGAAATGAGTGTCGATGGAAGTGGCGAACAGCTCGCTTCCACCGCTTCATTTCTTGCGGCTGTTCGTTGTATGATAGGGAAGAGAACAGAGGACGAACAGGGGAGGAACGGACAATGAGCCAGGAACAGCGTAAAATCGGATGGGGGATTCTGGGGGCCGGCGGTATCTCATCCGCCTTCGCCAAAGACTTGAAGCTGGTTGAGGGCGCAGAACTGACAGCGGTTGCGGCCAGGTCTGCCGACAAGGCGGAAGCGTTCGCCGCGCAATACGGGGCGGCGAGATCATACGGCAGCTATGAGGAGCTTCTGCGGGACCCCGACGTGGACGTCGTCTATATCGGCACGCTTCATCCGTGGCATGAGAAGCAAGCGATAGCCTGCCTGGAGGCGGGCAAGGCCGTTCTGTGCGAGAAGCCGTTCACGATGAACGCGGCGGAAGCGAGAAACGTCGTCCGCGTGGCCCGGGAGAAGAAGCTGTTCGCCATGGAAGCGATGTGGACGCGGTTTCTGCCGCCGATCGTGCAGGTCAGGGAGTGGCTGAAGCAGAATCTCATCGGAGAGGTGCAGCTGGTCAAAGCCGACTTCGGTTTCGACGTGGGCTGGCAGCCGGAGGGGCGTCTGCTCAACAAAGAGCTGGGCGGCGGAGCGCTGCTGGACGCCGGCATCTATCCGGTCTCGTTCGCGTCGATGATCTTCGGCGAGCAGCCGATCAAGGTGATGAGCAGCGCCGCGATCGGAGAGACGGGCGTGGACGAGAGATTTTCGCTGCTGCTCGAATATGCGGGAGGCCGGACAGCGGCCCTGAACGGGGCGGTCCGGCTGAACCTGCAGAAGGATGCGTACATCTATGGGACGAAAGGGTATATCCACGTTCCCGATTTCCTGTTCGGGAGAGAGGCCCACTTGCATGTGAACGGCGCCGAAGCGCAGCATGTCGCCGACGATCGGACTTATGCCGGCTACAGGGACGAGGCGCAAGAGGTGACGGACTGCCTGCGTTCGGGGCGGCTGGAAAGCGAGATTATGCCGCTCGACGAGACGGTGCGCATTATGGAAACGCTGGATCGGGCCCGCGCGCCGTGGGGCCTTGTGTACCCGACCGAATAAGCGCCGGAGCGATCAGATCGAGAAACGCATTTACTGGTTTCCGATCTTTTTTTCTTTTATCATCCGTCAATACGACCACGATGCGCAGATCGGGGATGACGTAGACAAATTGTCCTCCGTAGCCTCGGGCATAAAAATAGTCGAAAGAGGAAGAGAGGGGCGCGCTCGCATTGTCGCCGGCGGCTTGCTCCGCGAACGTATCCGTCCACCAATGCCAGCCGTAATAGCCGACATTCGGCGGGCTGGCGGGAACGGCCGGCTGCACGGAACGGAGCGCGCGCTCCTCGGAAACCAACCGGCGTTCCCCCAAGCGGCCACGATCCAAATAGAGGCGTCCGAACTCGAGCAGATGCGCGGGGCGCAGTCGCAAGCCGTATCCCCCGGTATGGAGGCCTTGCGGATCGGTCTCCCATTCGTATGATTCGATGCCGAGCGGACCGAACAGCTCCAGCTCGGCAAAGCGGGCGATCGGCATCCCGCATGACCGAGCGAGAATCGCGGACAGCAGCTGGGACGCGCCGGAGCTGTACTCCATTTTGCGTCCGGGCGCTTCCGCCAGAGGCTGGGACAGCACGAAATCGACCCAATCGTCGGACCGGGTCATGCGCGGGAACGACTGGATTCCGCCGAACTCGGTCCACTTAAACCCCGGGGTCATCGTCATCAGATGCTCGATCGTAATGTCCTTTTTCCGGGAATCGGGGTCCGCCAGCAGCTTCGGGAAAAACTCGGCGATCGGCGTATGCGGCTCCGGCAGCATTCCCCGGTCCATCGCGATGCACAGGAGAGCCGACAGAACGCTCTTCGTGCACGAATTGACTTTGGCCAGCTCGTCCGGAATGCGCGAATGGCGGTAATGCTCGAACAGCAGCCGTCCGTCCCGGCTGATCAGGCAGCTTCTCAGGTCTAGCGTGGAAATGGCGGTTGTCAGATGGGATAGGTTCATACGATGATGTTATCGTCTTGGGCGGGGGAATGCAAATTCGGAGTTCCGGGGCCATCGTCATACGAAAAAAGTAAAAGGAACAGATTCCAGGCGCAATCATGCGTCAACAGAATCTGTTCCTTTTGTTTCAAGAGCGCCGTCAAGCGGGGCTCGCGGACTTCCGTGCGAAGGATCGGACGTATGCCGCCAGTTCCTCGAAAGGAATTCGCACCAGCGACGTTCCGTTGGCAGCCTGCAGGCTTGCGCCGGGCAGCGAGGCGAGCTTGGAGCAAAGCTTGATCAGCTCGGTCCGATCGCCGGGAACCCAGAACTGGAACCATTCAACGTCCGGATTGGCTTCGCGAGCGACGTCCAGCAGCGCTTGCAGCGCTCGAACGAAGAGAGGAGTCCCTCGATGCTGCGGAAGGAGGAAGGCGAGTTCCGCCTGACACACGTCGCGGTCCTGATGATCGTTCGCTCCGGTGCCGAAGACGAAACCCGCCGCGCCGACCAGCTCGTAAGACTCCTCGTCGATGACGAGCATCGCCTTGCCCATAAGGAGCGGACTGCCGGCGAAGCTGAGCTTGATGTGGAACGGGTACGGCAGGTTCAAGTCCCGGTGATTGTCCAAGACGAACTTGATATAGGCCTCATGGTCCATATCGAACCTGCATACGCGAAAGAGATACGGCATTACTTCGTGGCGATGACCGGAGCCGCGCGGAGCGAATCGTTCGCTTTGACGATTTTGCCGAATCCGGAGCCTTTTTTGATATCTTTTACATTTGGCGTAGCTGGATACATGGGCTTGTCCTCCTTCGGTTAGAGTCTGGAATTGCCTTTTCATTATAGGGGATTCAGTCGATTAAGAATATACCTAATTTGGTGTATTTCTCCGGAAAACACCGATTCCTGTCCGACGCTGCCTTCCCGCGCGCCTTCGAAGGGGGCGATCTTGGCATACAGCTTGCATAGGTAGGGATTGTCCGAGAGCGCGCACAGCCGGACGACTTCGACGTCCGGGTAATGGTCGGTAACGTAGTCGATCATATGCCGCATTCCTCTCAGAAACAAGCGCGTCCCCCTGCGATCCTTGTCTACGATGCCAACGTCGATCAGCACGCTGGCTCGATCGCGAACGCCATCTTCGGGCGGTTGGATGTAGAAGCCCGATGCGCCGACGATTCGTCCGTCTTCATCCACCCCGTAATGCAAATGGCCTTCGCTCATGTATCCGTACAAAATCGTAACCATGTCTATCGTACATAAAGAAGGATGCAAATCCCTTCGGTGCTCTACCATGTACAGAGAGACTCGGGCGAGTTCGTCGTCTTCGACGCAACGGCGGAATCGTATCGTCATTGTCGTTGCTCCTTTCCTTGCTCGGCGAATGGTCGCGTCTGCCTCTATTTTATACCATAGGCCGATTCTTTTTAATAGAGCTCTGCAATCTCCCGAGAAATATGATTAAATAAGTGGAAGTGTCGAAAAAAGTCGTTAACTTCTATCGGGGCGAGGTCGTTATCCGTGAAAATATTGAAAAAATACTGGAACAGCATCCGGTTGCCGCAAAAGCTCGTGCTTGTGTACATGCCGCTCATCATTTTTCCGACGCTGTTCGGTTCCTTGATGCTGATGAACAGCTACACGGCTTCAAGCAAGCAGGCGTCCCGGGAATATGCCGCGGACTTGGTCGGGCTGATGGTCGAGCAGATGGATTCCCGGCTGTCCTCGATCGAAGAGCTCAGCAAGCAGATGATCACGGACAGCGAGCTGTTGGAGCTGGTGGCGCGAACGGACGTCTCCATGTTCGAACAGCTGGACAAGACGATGGCGATCAAAGATTGGATGAACCACTATTGGCTTAACAACAACATGAACGAATACATCGTGGCGATGGTGCTGGATACGGGAAACAACACTTACATCTATAACGAGAACGAAGTCGGTCAGTACCGGATACGCGATCCGGAGTATCAGAGCGCCATTCGAAGCAACAGGGGCGGAGCCGTCTGGTTCGAGCCGGCCGAGTTCTCGAACGGATTTCAACGCTTCGAGGCGTTCCGGATGGGAAGATGGGTGCGGGACGGCAAGCTAAGCGAGATCGGCCTGCTGACGATCGTCGTGGACGTCGAAGCGATCCGATCGATTTTCAAGCAGACGAAGCTGGACGACAACGCGGTGCTGCAGCTGCGAACGTCCTCCGGGAGCGTTCTGGTCGACAACGGCAACAAAGGGGACGAGGGAAGCTATCAGGATCTGCATCTCGACTACTCCAACATTCGGGAAGATTGGGCGCTGTCGGCTTCCCTGAACATGGACGACCTGTATACGGAAATCAACCGGATGATCCGATTAACGATGCTCATTATCGCGGCGTGCGCCGTGTTCGGATTCGTCGTTACCCGTTTCCTGGCCATCGACGTCGTCAATCCGATTCGCAAGCTGATGAACAATATGATGTCCGGCATCCAATCGGCCAGTCCGCGGAAGCTGGCTAAATTCAAAGGCGCAATCGAAATCCGCGAGATGAACGATATTTTCGTGTCCGTCATGTACGAGATCGAGCAGTTGATTCAGCAGACGGTAAGCCAGGAGCGGAAAAAGCGGGCCGCGGAAATCCAGGCGCTGCGCAAGCAGCTGTCGCCGCACTTCCTGTACAACACGCTGAATTCGATCCGCTGGCTGGCCATTCTGCAAAAGCAGACGAACATTAAAGAGATCGTCGATTCGCTCTCCAATCTGCTTAACTATACGCTCAGGGACACGAACGAGTTTGTGACCGTGGAAGAAGATATGGACAAGCTGCGGGATTATATTTCGATTCAGAAGATTCGCTACCGGCAGTTCGCATTCGCCGTCGATATCGCCGAGGAAGCGCTCTCCGCCTCCGTTCCCAAATTTCTGATCCAGCCGCTGGTCGAGAATGCCCTTATCCACGGGCTTGAACCGCTGGATGACCGGATGGGGGAGATTGCCGTGACAGCATCCGTCGAAGGAAGCGTGCTCAAGCTTGTCGTTCAGGACAACGGGGTAGGCATCGCTCCCGACAAGCTGGCCGCCATGCAGCAAGAGTTGAACGGTTCTGCGCGCGGGGCGGCCGGACATATCGGCATGCTGAACGTACATGAACGAATCGCGGCTCACTACGGCTTTCCGTACGGAATGAAAGTCGACAGCGAAGTCGGCCGAGGCACGACAATCGAAATCCATATTTTGCGCGAGGAGCGGCCTGAGGATGAAAAAAATCATGATCGTGGACGATGAATCTTTGGTCAGAGTCGGACTGCAGTCGATCATTCCGTGGGAGGAATACGGCTACTGCGTATCCGGCGTATACCATAACGGCCGGGAGGCGCTGGAGGCGTGCAGGGCGTCGATGCCCGACGCGATTCTGACGGACATTCGCATGCCCGTCATGGACGGTCTGGAGCTGATCAAGAACGTCCGGCAGCTCTCGGAGCGCGTCCCGATCGTCATCTTGAGCAGCTACGACGATTTCGAATATACGCGCACGGCAATCCGGCTTGGCGTGCAGGATTATATCCAGAAGCATCAACTGGAGCCCGAGGAATTGATCCGGGTGCTTAACGCTTTGAAGATCGAAGAGACCGGATACGCCGGAGAAGCCGTCCAGCACGATCTGAAAAAGGAGAAGGAAGATTTGTTGGACAGGACGTCCTGGGTGGACACGGCGGGTAGCGGACGGGAGGAGGGCGAGCGAAGACGGGCTTACCCCGAACTGGAGAAGCTGGCGGAAGAGCGCGGGCCGTACGCGTGCTGGGTCATGATTCAGCCGTTCGTTGCGGCGTGGGGGGAGGAGCGGAGCCCGCTCTCGTACGCTCTCATCGTTCGGGAGGAGCTCGAACGCTACCGCTATACCGAATATCTCGGCGCGAGAGGATCGGTCGTGCACGCTTTGTTCTATCTGGGAGAGGAAATGCCGGGCGCGGAATCGCTGCGGCGGCAAGTGTCGCCGTTCTGCGGCAAGCTGCTGGAGTCGCTGCGCGGGAAGTGCAATATGGATTTCGCGATCGGAATCAGCCGACCTATGCCGTTTCATGAATACGATGCGATGCATGCCGGCGCCGGCAGCGCGCTGCTGTCGATGTTTTACGGCACGGGCGGCATATATTACGATAACGGTTCGGCCGCCAGAAGCGTCTATGCGGACGACGAGTGGATCGAGCTGTACAAGACGTTAAAAAGAGACGTCCGTCAGGAACGCTTCGACGAGCTGCTGCGGCAGCTGGACGAGCCGTCCCCGGCCGGAGCGGGCGAGATCGATCCTCGGGAATGGAAGCGGATCGGCGCCACCGTTGCGACGCAGCTTACCGATTATCTGATCGAGCAGTACGAGCTGGACGTCGAGAAAATCAAGCAGCATTTCGGAGATTTATGGCCGCTGGAGCGGTATATCGACAAGGCGAGCCATAAAGCGGCCTGGCTCTCTTCGGTCAGGCTTGTCTTCGAGCGCGCGGGGGCCCTTATCGCCTCCGTCCGGGCGAACAAGACGTGGCTGACGAAAATCAAACAATACGTAAACGAGAACTACGCCGAACCGATCCGTCTGGAAGACGCGGCTGCCCTCGTCTATTGGAGCGAAAACTATTTCAGCCAAAGGTTCAGCCAAGAGACGGGAATGACGTTCCTGGAATACTTAACGAGCGTTCGGATCGAGCGGGCGAAGGAATTGCTGCGAAGCGCCGACCGTTCGACGGAGGAGATCGCCGGTCTGGTCGGCTACGTCAATGCGAACTATTTCGTCAAGGTGTTCAAGAAGACGACCGGACTTACGCTGTCGGAATTCAAGGCCCGGCACAAAGGATAGAATCGGGCATCAAATCGGAAGAAATGGCATCGGCCGGAGCGACGAGCGGAAGATCTGGCATCAAAGCGAGGGGACTGTGCATGGAACGAGCGACGGCACGAACTTACAATCAGGGTAACCGGGGAACAAAGGAAATGTGGTGGTCTATGTACGGTCTTAAGAACAAACGCCCAGCTGCCTTGACGATGCTGCTCGCCGTCGCCTTGCTGGCCGGCTGCGCGAAGAGCGATTCCATTGTTGGAGAGCAGCAGCCTTCGCCCAAGAGCGGGAACGAGCAAGTCGCTTTGCAGGTGTGGGGAGATCTGGGCAATCAAGTCGCGCTCGAGGCGTCGTTCAGGCTCATCAACGAGAACTTCATGAAGCAGTATCCGAACATCCGCATCAACTACAAGTTCGTGCAAACGCCTGAAAGCCTGGATTTCGGCCTGCTGTCCAACGAGCTTCCCGACATTTTCTACGTTCAAGGAAACAAGACGACGAAAATGAGCGAGCTGGCGCGCAACGGCTACTTATTGCCTCTCGACGAGTACGGGTTCGACTTGCGGCGGTTTCCCGAGGAAGCCGTGCAGTACGGGACGGTCGACGGCAAGCTGTATTCCTCGCTGCCGGCTTTTCTGGACACGAAGGTCGTGTATTACAACAAGGATATTTTCAAGCGATACCATCTCTCTCCTCCCCGAACGTGGGACGACTTTATCGCTTTGCTCGAAGCATTGTCCTCTCGCGGCATCACGCCGATCTCCATGCCGGGAACCGAGTACAAGGAACGATCGTGGATGAGCTACGTCCTGATGGCGCTGTTCGCCCACGACAAATCGGAAGCGCTCATGAACGATGCTCCCGGCGTCAAGCTGACGGATCCGGAATTCGTGGAAGGTCTGCAATACTTCCGGGACTTCGCGGAGAAAGGGTATTTCGGCGCCGACTACGTCTCTCAGGATCGGGTCCGGTGGCAGCTCTCGTTTACGAGCGGGGAAGCCGCGATGATCGTGGACGGCAGCTGGAACAATCTCTTATACGAGAACAGCGGAGTGAACCTGGGGAAATTTTACGTGCCCAACCGGGAAGGCAAGCGCATCATTCCGGTCAGTTACAACAACTGGACGACCTATTCCGTCTCCGCGGCCACGAAATATCCGGAGCAGGCGGTTCAATATTTGAAATACTTGAACTCGCGGGAAGTGCAGCAGCTGATGGGAGACGCGACAGGCATGATCCCGATCCTCGGCGATATCGAGCCGTCGGATTCGATCCAAGATTTGATGAAATACGATGCGACCGTCGACAACTTCACGACGGTGATGGCTCATCTATCCAAGCGGGGCATGGACGCTCCGACTTTATACAGGCAGACCGTATTGGCCGAGCTGCTGACTTCGAAGCTGAATGGCAAGGAAGCGGCCGAGCTGCTGCAAGAAGCGGTCGTCTATTTCGACGCGGACCCGTAGAGCGGGTCGATTAATCAGGAGGCTGGACATATGACCAAGAAAAGATATTTCGGGGCGGCGCTTATGATCGCGCTGTCTTTGATCGTGGGCGCATGCGGCGGAGCGGCGGATAAAGCGCCTGCGGCAAGCGGCGGCAAGACCGGCGGGGACGCCGCAAGCGGAGAGAAGGTCAAAATCAAATTTTTCGGCATGAACATGGCCTATACTTCGATGGAAGGAATGGGGGCCGAGCTTCAGAAGAAGCTTCCGCAATACGATATCGAGCTGTTGACGGTCGATACGGGTACGATCGACACGGCTATTCGCACCGGGATCGCCGGCGGCAGCCCGGCCGACATTTACTTCTACTGGCCGCAGAACATGGCGAACATCGTGAAAGACAAGCTCGCGCTCGACTTGACCCCTTACTTGGAGGCCAACGGCGGCGAATGGAAAAATACGTTCACGCCGGAGCTGCTGGAGCTCGGACAGATCGACGGCAAGTATTACAACGTTCCTTTTGGAAGCGCTTATCCGGTCATCCTCGTCAACAACGAAATTTTTGAGCAGGCGGGCGTAGAGCCGAAGGAAGAGATGACCTGGCAGGAGTTCATGGCGATCTGCGAGCAGATCAAGCAGAAGACGAGCGCTTCGCCCTTTGCGGTCAGCTCCGAGCCGGATCGTCAGAGCTGGCTCATCCGGCAAGGCGTCATGAGCCTCTCGAACGGCGACGGCAAGCTCGAAGCGCTGGCTCATGGCGAACTCGCGGCAGACAGCGGCTACTATGAAACGGCTCTCAACAATATCAAGGAGCTGTTCGAGAAACGGTATTGGTATCCGGGAGAAGGCGCGCTGAACATTACGAGAGACGAGATCAACGCGGCGTTCCTGCAGGGCAAAGTCGGCATGTTGGCCGAAGTGGCCGGAACCGCCCTGTCGATCTCCGAATCCGCCGAATTCGACGTCACTGTTGTGAAGTGGCCGGCCATGGGACCGGAGACGGTATTGCTAGGCGGAGCGAACGGTTACTTCATCCCCGCCAACGCGGCCAATCCCGACGCGGCCGTCGAAGTGCTGAAGACGCTGCTTGGTCAGGACATCCAGTCCATTCACCTGTCGCATGGCTATCCGCCGGCGAACCGGACGATCAAGGTGGAGAATCCCGTGCTGCAGCAAATCATGACGTTCACGGAAGATCTGTATCCGTTCGAGTTCCACACGAAGGAAGCGAAGCTGAAAAGCTATTACGAAGGCGAAATGGTGCCTAACTACTTAATGGGGTTAAATATCAAAGAAGTGCTCGGCCAATTGGATAAGTTGCGTCAAGACGCTTTTAAGTAAGGAGAATGCGGAATGGCTCAACATCCGACGAGACGGAACATTATATTCGGCATCCTGTTGTTGGCGCCGGCGGCTGCAGCCATTATCGCGACCACGCTGCTGCCGGTGCTGTCCAACCTGGTCATCGCTTTCCAGGAATGGAACGGCTTCTCGGCGGCGACCTGGATCGGCTTCGATAACTTCCGGAACGCGTTCTCCGACAAGTATTTCATCGACAGCATGAAAGCTTCGTTTTTTATCGGCATCGTATCGACTTTGGGCGCCGTTCCTCTCGGCGTCCTGCTCGCGGCCTGCATCTTCAAGGTAGGCAAGTATGAAGGCTCGGCGTATCGGGTCGTCCTGTTCGTACCGGTCATGATCCCGCTTGCCATTATCGGCCTGCTGTTCACTTTCTTGCTGAACCCGGAGATGGGGCTGCTCAACAAGCTGCTGGAAATGCTCGGCATGGGCGGCTTGCAGCGAGCCTGGCTGGCCAACCCGGATACGGTGCTGTGGGTGATCGCGATCATCGGCGCATGGAGAATGGCGGGACTTACGATGATGCTCGTCTTCGCGTCCATGATCTCCATTCCGGGGGAGCTGTTCGAATCGAGCCGCTTGGACGGGGCGGGGTATCCGCGGCAGTTTGTCTCCATCGTGTTGCCGCTCGTTCGCCCGTCCCTGCAAGTATCCACGGTGTTTTCCTTTATCGTCCTCGTGTCCACGTACGACCTGGTCTATATCATGACGCGGGGAGGGCCGGGAACGGTATCGCAGACCGTGCCGATCTACATGATGAAAACGGCGTTCACGTACAGCAATTTCGGCTATTCGGCAACGCTTGGCTTGCTGTTCTCGTTGGCGGGAATACTGGCGATCTTCCTGCTCCAGCGCCTCTTTAAGGGGGAGACCTATGAAGTATAGCCACAATTCCGAGCGCATCGAACGGTGGATCACGCGCGTCGTCGTCCTGTTTTTCGTCCTGATTACGATCTATCCGATCGTCTTCGTCACGATCAATTCCTTGAAGAGCACGAGCGATTTCTACGCCAACGTATGGGCGCTCCCGAGTTCGATTCACTGGAGCAACTATTCCGAAGCCTGGTTCGACGCCAAGATCGGTCAATATTTCTCCAACAGCTCGATCGTTGTCGTCAGCGCCGTGCTGATCATCTCGGTGTTCGGGGTCATGGCGGGCTACGCGCTGGGGCGGTTGAACCTTCCGTACGCGGAAGCGATTCTGCTGTTCTTCCTCGCGATGAAGATGGTTCCGCACGAGTCGCTCGTCATGCCCCTGTATCTCATGCTGAGCCGGATGGGCCTGATCGGGGAACATATTTCGCTCGTGCTGCCCTACGCCGGGTGGGGGCTGCCGATCGCCGTCTACATTCTGAAAAACTACTTCCAGACGATTCCCAACTCGCTGCTGGAAGCCGCGCGGATCGACGGGGCGTCGGAGTGGCTGTCGTTCCGCAAAATTATGGTTCCGCTCGCGATGCCGGCCATCGCGACCGTCGTCATCTTTAACTTCGTCTCGCTGTGGGGCGAGCTGCTGTGGGCGACCGTAGCCTTGTCGACGGCGACGATGAAGACGCTGCCGCTTGGAATCATCGTGTTTCAATCCGAATTCGCGACCGACTGGGGACCGCTGTCCGCGGCGATCTGCATGGTCATGCTGCCGCTCGTCCTCGTGTTCCTGTTCATGCAGAAATATTTCGTGCAAGGCATTACGGCCGGAGCCAACAAAGGCTAGTCCGGCGATAAGAGAAGGGAGAGGGGATCGATGACCGATCGCGTCTATGAGCTTTTCGCACAGCCTCCCAACGAATATCGCGGCAAGCCGTTCTGGAGCTGGAACGGCAAGCTGGAGAAGGAAGAGCTGCTTCGGCAAATCCGCGTATTCGCCCGGATGGGACTCGGAGGCTTCTTCATCCATTCCCGTACGGGCCTCGTCACCGAGTATTTGGGCGACGAGTGGTTCGAGTTCGTGGAAGCCTGCACGGAGGAAGCCGAGAAGCTCGGCATGGAAGTGTGGATTTACGACGAAGACCGTTGGCCGAGCGGCACGGCCGGCGGCATGGTGACCGAGGAGCCGCGCTTCCGCTTGAAGTTCATCGAGCTGCGGGTTATACCTGCGGCCGAGTTCGAGTGGACGGATGCGGACGGGCTGCTTGCCGTGTACGCTTGCAGGCTCGATGGCGTCTCCTATTCCGACTGCGTTCCCCTGGCGCGAGGGGAGATGCCGAAGCCGGGGGCGTCGGTGCTCGTCTTCGCTGTCGTCGAGATGAACAAGGACAGCTTCTATAACGGCTACACATACGTGGATACGATGAATCGCGAAGCGACGGACCGCTTTCTGGAAATTACCCATGAGCGTTACAAGAATCGCGTGGGCAGCCATTTCGGACGGACGATCAAAGGCGTGTTCACGGACGAGCCCCATCGCGGGGCGCTTATGGACGGCTTTGGCATTACGAACGAGCACAGGCTGTGGAGCGTGCCGTGGACGTATACGCTGTTCGACGATTTCCAGCGGGCCTTCGGCTACGATCTGCGCGACAAGCTGCCGGAGCTGTTCCTGCGGCGGGAAGGAGAGCCGGTGTCGCAGGTAAAGTGGCATTACGTCGAGCTGACGCAGCGCCTGTTCATCGAGCATTATCTGAAGCCGATGCAGGCATGGACCCGCGACAACGGGCTGCGGCTGACCGGCCATATGCTGCACGAAGATACGCTGACGGTCCAGACGGCTTATCTCGGATCGGCGATGCGTTTCTACGAGTACCAGGACGATCCGGGCGTCGACGTGCTGCGGGAAGGCAACCGCAACTATTGGCTGGTGAAGCAGCTCTCGTCGGCGGCCAGGCAGCTGGGCCAGAAATGGCTGCTCTCCGAGCTGTACGGCTGCACCGGCTGGCAAATGTCTTTCGAGTCTCACAAGGCGGTCGGAGATTGGCAGACGCTGCTCGGCATTAACGTCCGCAATCATCATCTGTCATGGTACACAATGGAAGGCGAAGCGAAGCGGGATTATCCGGCGAGCATCTCCTATCAATCGGCCTGGTGGGACGATTACGAATTCGTGGAGACGTACTTCTCGCGGTTCGGGCTTGCGCTCTCCCAGGGCGAGCGCAAGTGCGAGGTGCTCGTGCTGAATCCGGTCGAAAGCGTCTGGTGCCAGGTGTATCCGGGCTGGTCGATCGACATGAAGACGCAGTCGCCGGACGTGCAGAAGCTGGAAGACCAGTATCGCGATACGTTCCATTGGCTCGCGGAGGCGCAGATCGACTTCGATTACGCCGACGAAGAGATGCTTAGCCGCTTGCACGCGATCGAAACCGGAAGCGAAGCGGGAGCGAGGTTCCGGGTCGGGAAGGCCGCCTACAGCGTCGTACTCGTCGCCGGGATGATCACGATCCGCGAGAGCACGGTCGCCGCGTTGGAGAAGTTCGCCGCAGCGGGAGGCAAGGTCGTCTTCGCGGGCGAGGCGCCCCGTTACGTGGATGCGCTGTCCTCGGATCGCTGCGCGCGACTGGCGGACAAGACGATATCCGTTCCGTTCGACGGCCCCGGCATCGTCGGCGCCGTCCGCGACGTCCGGACCTGTCCGGCGAAGGTCGTCGATGCCGCGACGGGCGCTGCGGCGACCGATATCTTCTGTCGGTTGAACGAGGACGAGAACGGACGTTACTATTTGGGGCTGCTGAACGTCAATCCGGATGCTGCCTGCGACGTTCGGGTCGAGCTCGCCGCCGTCGGCGCAATCGAAGAATGGGATTGCAAGACCGGCGGCAAGCAAGCCGTCGCTGCCGACACGGGCGAGGGAACGCTGAGCTGGAACGTTCGATTTCATCCGTCCGAGGAGCATCTGTACGTCATCGACAGCGCCGCACCCGCGAAGGAGCGGATGGCGGTTCCGGTCGGCGCGGCGTCGGCGCGCCACCGTCTGGACGGAGCCTATCCCTATCGCATGAGCGAGAGCAACGTCTGTGTCCTGGATATGGCGAGTTACCGGATCGGCGACGGGGAATGGAGCGAGCTCGCCGAGATTTTGCAAGCGGACCGCAGCATCCGGAGCGAGCTGGGTTTGCCGCACAGAGGCGGCCGGATGATCCAGCCATGGTATGCTGCGCTTCATCATCGGGAGGTAAACGCCGCGGCCGCTCCGCTCGAGCTGCGTTTCGAATTCTCGGCGGAAGTCTTGCCGGATCGCGACTTGTGGATTGCGCTCGAACGTCCCGACTTGTTCGGAATTTCCGTCAACGGCGTCTCCGTCGACCGGAAGGAGACGGACGGCTGGTGGGTTGATCCTTGCTTCCGCAAGATCAGGCTGCCGCGGTCGCTGCTGCGGCAGGGGGAGAACGAGCTGAGGCTGCGGACCGACTTCCGGAACGAAGTCAATCTGGAAGCCGTCTATCTGCTGGGGGAGTTCGGCGTCCGTCTGGACGGCGTCCGCAGAACTCTCGTCGCGCTGCCGGAAGTCGTCTCGTTCGGGGATTTGACCGTGCAGGGCTTCCCTTTCTACGGGGGCAAGCTCGGGTATCTCATCGGCTCCGACGCCTTCGGGCCGGCGCCTGAAGACGGAAGGGCGGTGCTTGCGCTGTCTTCGTTCGAAGCCGCATGCGTGAAGGCAGGCGCCATGGACGGCGGAGAGATGAAGATGATCGCGTGGCAGCCGTATGAAGCCGACATTACGGAGGAGCTGCGGACACGGCAGCCGATATGCGTGGAAGTCGTGCTCACGCGCAGGAACACGTTCGGACCGCTGCATCTCGTGCCGACGAGAATTCCGGAGTACCGGCCGTTTCATTTCCTGACGCAGGGGGAAGCCTATTCGGAAGCTTATCGATTAATTCCTTCCGGCATTCTCGAAACTCCCGAGGTTTCGCTGCGTCAATAAATAGTTAGAAGCGCAGAAGGGTTGTCCGTCAGCCATGTACATGGCCGGACAGCTCTTCTCTGGCGAGGAGAGGGGAGTTTGGAATGAGAATCTTATTGGCGCCGGACTCTTACAAAGGAAGTCTGAGCGCGGTTCAAGCCGCGGAGGCGATGGTCAGAGCGGTGCGGGACGCGCTGCCGGACGCGGAAGCGATCGCCCTGCCGATGGCCGACGGGGGAGAAGGCACGGTGGACGCGCTCGTGGCGGCGGGCGGCGGGGAGAAGCGGCCGATAGAGGCGACGGGGCCGCTGGGCTTGCCCGTTCGCTCGTACTACGGCACGATCGGCCGGACGGCCGTGCTGGAAGCCGCCAATCTGTTCGGGCTGACGATGGTTGCGGAGGCGCAGCGCAATCCGCTGCGCACGACGTCCGCCGGACTGGGCGAAGCGATTCGCGCGGCGCTGGACGCCGGCTACGCGGATTTCGTCGTCGGGCTGGGCGGGAGCTCCACGAACGACGGCGGAATCGGGATGCTGCGGGCGCTCGGCGCGTCGTTCCTCGATCGCTCCGGAATGCCGCTGCGCGGCTTCGGGGCGGACTTGGCCGAGATCGCGTCCGTCGATTTGTCCGGCCTCGATCCGCGGCTCGCTTCCGCCCGGATCACGGTCGCCTGCGACGTGCGCAATCCGCTGCTCGGCGCGGACGGAGCGACGGCCGTCTACGGTCCGCAAAAAGGGGCCTCGCCGGAATTGTGCCGCCGCCTGGACGAAGCGATGGCCGCTTACGCGGACAAGGTCGAGTCGGGGAGAGGCTTGGCGCTGCGAAACGAGCCCGGAGCCGGAGCGGCTGGCGGCCTCGGCTTCGCCTTCCTGGCCCTCGGGGCTGAGCTTGCGCCCGGAGCCGAGGTGCTGGAAGCTTATGTCGGGCTGAAGGAGCGCATTCGCGATGCGGATTGGGTCATTACCGGGGAAGGAAGAAGCGACGGGCAGACGCTGTACGGCAAGCTGCCTCTCCACGTCGCCAAGCTGGCCAGCGAGACGGGGACGAAGGCGGTGCTTCTGTCGGGCAGCCTCGGCGCCGCAAGCGAACGTCTCGATCCTTACTTCGCGGGCTGCTTCTCCATCGTCGAAGGGCCGGCGACTTTGGCGGAATGCATGGACAACGCCGAAGGCAGCCTCTATCGCGCGACCCGCCGCGTCGTCCGGCTGATCGCCGCCGCGAGCGGGGGCTAACTTAATCAAAATTGCCGTTGCGGCCGCCAATGTCAAGTTGGCGGCCTTATTGGCGTGCGAATAACCATCTGCGGATTGGAAATAATAGGGGGCGGAAACGAGCGAAGGAGCAGCCTTCATGTTGGAGCAGTCATCGAAATCCCCGCTTCCCTTGTCGTTAAAGGAAACAACCGAATGGATGAAGCAATTGCTCGGCAACAGCTGCGATCTGATCGTGCGCGAATTCAAGCTCGGGTACGAAGGCGCGCCGCGTGCAGCCATGCTGTACACGGACGGGCTGGTCGACCTGGAGCTCGTGCAATTGTTTATTATGAAGCCGCTCATGGAACTGGACGGTCCGCCGCGCGCCTCGGACAGCCGGGGGCCGGGAACGAACGGCCCGGACGGCAAGCAAGAGCCGTACATCCGGCAGCTCGTCGAACAGGTACTGCCGACGGGCGGCGTCTCCGAGATCAGGGAACGCGACGGATACGTCAATGCCGTGCTGACCGGGTACGCGGTCATCTCGATCGACGGCTATTCGACTGCGATCGCGGTCGAGCTGCGCGGCTGGGAGGAGCGGGGCGTAGACGAGCCGTCGACGCAAACGGTTATTCGCGGGCCGCGCGAAGGCTTCTCGGAAAATATCAGAATCAATACGGCGCTTATTCGCCGATTCATCAAAGATCCGAAATTGTGGATCGAGTCGCAGACGATCGGCCGTTCCACGCGGACGGCGGTCAGCGTCGCCTATATGAAGGGGACGGCTTCGGAAGGCGTTATCGAAGAGGTGCGCAGACGGCTGTCCGAAATCGATATCGATGCGATTCTTGAGAGCAGTTATATCGAAGAACTGATTCAGGACGATTTCTTTACGCCGTTCCCGACTATCTTTCATACGGAACGGCCGGATGCGGTTGCGGCAGGGCTGCTGGAGGGCAGGGTGGCCATTCTGATCGACCGCACTCCGTTCGTATTAATGGTCCCCGCGCTGTTCGTCCAGTTTTTCCAGTCGCCCGAAGACTATTATCAGCGTTCCGACATCGGCAGCCTGATCCGGATATTGCGCTTTCTGTGCTTCGGCATTGCGATGTTCGTCCCCTCGATCTATATCGCGATCACGACCTTTCATCAGGAAATGCTGCCTACCTCTCTCTTTATCAGCTTGGCCGCGCAGCGCGAGGGCGTGCCGTTCCCGGCATTTATCGAAGCGATGCTGATGGAGGTTACGTTCGAGATTTTGCGCGAAGCGGGCATCCGCATGCCTCGCTCGGTCGGGCAGGCGGTCTCGATCGTCGGCACGCTCGTGATCGGGCAAGCGGCGGTCGAAGCGGGCATCGTGTCGGCGGCGATGGTCATCGTAGTGTCGATTACGGCGATCTCCAGCTTCGTGCTGCCCTCCTTCAATATTTCGATATCGGTGCGCATGCTGCGATTTCTGTTCATGCTCCTCGCGGCATCGTTCGGCATTTACGGCATTATTATCGCGTTTATCGCGCTCGTTCTCCACTTGAGCAGACTCAGCTCGTTTGGCGTGCCGTATTTAACGCCGTTCGCCCCCTTGTATTGGTCGGACCAAAAAGACGCGATCATGCGCTGGCCGATCTGGGCAATGCGGAAGCGGCCGAGAATGATTGCCCAGTCGAACAGGATCAGACAGCGAAAGGGAGGGCCAAGAGGATGAGGGGAGCGTTCGGAAAATTCGTCCTATGTGCCGTGCTGCTGACGGTCTTGCTGGGGGTGACGGGATGCTGGAACAGAAGAGAGCTGAACACGCTTGCCATTGCGGTAGGGATGGGGATCGACAAGCGCGGCAGCGAATACGACGTGTCGATACAAGTCGTCAATCCGCAGGTCATGGACAAAAAATCGGGCACGAACCGTTCGGAGACGATCCAGTTTCGGGAGCATAAGGCGACCATTTTCGAAGCGCTTCGCAAGATGACGACGGTCAGTCCGCGCAAAATCTATCTGTCCCACCTGCGCATTCTCGTCTTGAGCGAGCAAGTGGCCCGGGAAGGCATTAACGAAGTGATCGACTTCATCTCGAGAGATCACGAGGCGAGAACGGATTTCTACATTATGGTGGCCAGAGGCTCCAGCGCGTCGGAAGTGTTGAACGTGCATACGCAGCTCGACAATATCCCGTCGATCAAGGTGTTCGATATGCTGGAGGGGTCCGAGAAGGCGTGGGCGCCGACTTCCACGGTTAGGCTGGACGAATTGATCGACGCGCTCGAGAACGATTCGGGACAAAGCGGAGTGCTGTCGGGAGTTGCCGTCGCCGGGAATAAAAAGAAGGCTATGACGCAGGAAAACATAGAACGCATCCGATTGCCGGGGGTTCTCAAATATTCGGGATTGGCCGTCTTCAAGCAGGGGAAGGCGGTGGGTTGGCTGAACGAGGAGCAGAGCGCCGCCTTCAAGTTCATTATGGGCAAGGTGAAGAACACGGTCTCCGACGTCCCGTGTCCGGCGGGAGGCAAGCTCGTGTTGGAAATATTCGATACGACTTCCGCGATGATTCCGAAGGCGCGCGGAGGCGAGCTGTCTATTGCGCTTAAGCAAAAGTTGTTCGCCAATATCGGCGAGGTGTCTTGCGGCATCGATCTGTTAAACGAGTCGGCGATCGAGGAGATCGAGAAGCGTATGGAGGAGAAGCACAAGAGGCAGCTCGAGGAGACGATCGCATTCGTGCAGCGCAAGTATGGCGCAGATATTTTCGGATTCGGGCAAAGCATCCATCGCTCGTATCCGCGCGAATGGAAAAAAGTAAAAGCGAACTGGAGCGAGGCGTTCCGGGAGCTTCCGGTAACGGTGAGCGCGCAAGTGACGATCAGGCGAACGGGGACGATCAATAACGCGGCCATCCCGTCGTCGTAGAAGGAGCGGGAGCTATGTGGGTAGGGATCGCCGTTGCCGCCTTGGTCGCCGCTGCGGCCGTCATCGAAGCGCCTTCCTTGTTTCGCGAGTCGGCCAAAACGGAAGGCATTCTGTACTTGGCGCTGGCGGCGGCAGGCTCGTTCACCCTTATCGGGTATACGGGCAAGTTTTATTCGTTCGTATTTTTGAGATGGGTGGACATCGCGTTTCTGCCTATCGGAAACTGGGTAGCGCACCTATTCGGCACAGGAGGGGCATCGTGAGAGAAGAAGCGATAAGCGCCAGGCAATTCACTGCGCTGGCCTTATTTGTTACGATCGGCGATTCGCTCGTCATTCTGCCCGGCACGATGGTTTCTCTGGCCAAGCAGGATGCATGGCTGTCGATGCTGGTCGGCCTTGCGGCCGGTTTGCCGGTAATTCTCCTGTTTCTGGCCGTCCATGCGCGAGGAGCGGCGGCATCGCCGGTCGTCAAGCTGAAGCGGATATGCGGTCCGTGGTTCGGCGGCTTGTTTATATTGCCTTACATCGCTTTCTCGCTGTTTCTCAGCGCGGGGAGCATGCGCATACTCGGCGACTTCATGATTACGCAGATTATGCCGGAGACGCCGGGAACGGCGGTCGTAGCGCTGCTGTTGATCGTCGCGGCCGCGGCGATCAGAGGAGGAGTGGAAGCTTTCGCGAGGGCGGGCGAAGTGCTGCTGCTCTGTTTTTTGTTTGTCTTTTTCTTTTTTATATTGACGCTTGTCCCCCAAGTGGACTTTCATAGGCTGCTGCCTGTCTGCGAGAACGGCCCGGGTCCCGTCGCTCACGGCGGATTGCTGTCTTTGGCCTTCTGTTTTATCGAAATCATGCCGCTCATGATGCTTATGCCGCACGTCAAGGCGAATTCGCGCAAGGAAATGAGGCGCGCGTTGCTGATCGGCGCCATTGCCGGAGCTTGCGCCCTGCTTATCGTGACGCTGTTGTGCATTACGGTGCTGGGACCGGGGCATGCGGAGCGGCATATGTATCCGACCTACACGCTCGCGAAGAAAATCAGCGTCGGCAGCTTCCTGGAGAGGGTGGAGGCGATGATCGCTTTCATGTGGATCATCTCGACCTTCATGAAGCTTGGCGTTAATCTGTTCGCCGTTCATCTCGGCCTGGCGCAATGGATCGGCAGCAGAAGCTACCGCACGCTCAGCGTGCCGGTCGCCGCGGTCACCTTGGCTCTCGCCGCCAATTTTACCGACAATATGGCCTACTTCAACCATATCGTTACGCTGGCGTGGCCTATTTACGATTTGACGATGCTGTTCGTTCCGCTGTTTCTGCTTGGGCTGCTCCTTGTCCGCAAGGCGGGCAAACGGGGGTGAGTAGGCGGACTTCTTTGCGAATCGATCCCGCAGGCGTATACTATTTATTATGATACGATAATAGAAAGGAATTGGCGGCATGTCGACAACGGACAAAATCAAATTGACTTCTTACTCCAGCAAAGGGGGCTGCGGCTGCAAAATCGGCCCGGCCGACCTGGCTCAGGTTATTCGCAATCTTCCTCCGGCGGCTCCGAATCCCGACTTGCTCGTCGGCCTGGATACGAGCGACGACGCGGGAGTGTACCGCCTTAACGACGAGCTTGCGCTCGTGCAGACCGTCGATTTCTTCACGCCGATCGTCGACGATCCTTATTCTTTCGGCCAGATCGCCGCGGCGAACGCGATCAGCGACATCTATGCGATGGGAGGCACCCCGCTGACGGCGCTGAACATCGTGGCATTCCCGATCTCTACGCTGGACAAGCAGGTGCTGGCAGACATTCTCCACGGCGCGGCGGACAAGGTGAGCGAGGCGGGCATTACGCTTGTGGGCGGGCACTCCATCGACGACAAGGAGCCGAAGTTCGGTCTTGCCGTCACCGGCCTCGTTCATCCGCAGAAGGTTCGCACCAATGCCGGCGCTAAGCCGGGGGACCAGCTGATCTTGACGAAGCCGATCGGAGTAGGCATCCTGACGACGTCGATCAAGAAGGAGCAGCTGTCGGAGGAGGAGGTCGCGCGCGTTACGGCCGTCATGGCGACGCTGAACAAGACGGCCGCCGAAACGATGAGCCGCTTCGAAGTGCACGGCTGCACCGACGTGACCGGATTCGGGCTGCTGGGACACGCGCTGGAGATGGCCAAAGGCAGCGGAGTGGGCCTGCGCATCGTGAAGGATCAGGTTCCGCTGCTGCCGAGAGTAAGAGAGCTCGCGGATCAAGGCTTCGTCCCGGGCGGGACGAAAAACAACTTCGCCCACATTGAAGATTCGGTCTCGTTCCCGGAGTCCATGGATCAAGTCGATCGGTGGATTTTGTGCGACGCCGTCACTTCGGGCGGGCTGTTGATTGCCGTCTCGCCGTCCGATTCCGACGCTTTGCTGGAGGCGCTGCTCGCAGCCGGCGTCGAGGCAAGCCGGGTCGGCGAAGCGGTAGAGGCTCATCCGGGACGGATCGAGGTTTTGTAATGAAGCCGGCAAAGCCATCCCTTTCGGAATGTAAGGGGCTTCCTCTTCATTGGTTCAACTTATACAGCTACATCAGAGCAGCAAGAGTAGGGAGAGAATCTATTTGCTTCAAGATATTACGCTGGAAGAATTAAGAGCGCTGCAGCAGAAGCAGCAGCTTGCGTTCATAGACGTTCGCTCGCCGTCCGAATACGAGCTGGCCACGATACCGGGCAGTCTGAACATCCCGTTGTTCAACGACGCCGAGAGAGCGGAGATCGGCACGATCTACAAGCAGACGAGCGTCCAGGCCGCCAAAGAACGGGGACTCGAGATCGTCTCGGCCAAGCTCCCCGCCTTCATTAAGGAATTCGCGGGCATCGGACCTAAGAAAGTCGTGTTCTGCTGGCGCGGCGGCATGAGAAGCAAGACGACGGCAACGCTTCTGTCCCTGATGGGCATCCAAGCGTTCCGCTTGATCGGCGGCTATCGCGAGTATCGCAGATGGGTCGTCGAAACGATCAATACGATGGACTTTCCCCCGCGGGCTTACGTGATCCACGGCAACACGGGGACGGGAAAGACGGCCCTGCTCCGCCGACTGCAAGAGGAAGATTACCCCGTATTGGATCTGGAGGCGATGGCGGGGCATCGGGGATCGATCTTCGGGCATATCGGCTTGAAGAGCCATAACCAGAAGACGTTCGACGCCCATCTTCTCGAAGAGATGCTCCGTTATCGGCAGTCGCCTTACGTCCTGTTCGAAGCGGAGAGCAAGCGAATCGGGAAGATTATGCTGCCCGACTCGCTGATCCGCAAAAAAGAAGAGGGCGTTCCGATCTGGATCGACATGCCCGTCCATGCCAGAGTCGAGCAAATCCTTCAGGATTATCGCCCGGCGGAATACAAGGAGCAGTACGTCCAGGCGTTCAGGCAGATCAAATCGCGCATTCATACGCCCGTCGCGGCGGAGATCGAAGCGCTGCTGCTGGCCGACCGTTTCGCCGAAGCGGTGGAGCTGCTGCTCTTGCACTACTACGATCCGAGATATGCGTATACGGCGGAGCAGTACGGGGACGATGCGGGAATCCGCTTCAGCGTCCGGAATGCGGACGAGGCTCTGCAGGCGATTCGAAGCTATATTTCCGACGTATAATCTCCCGATAGAATGCCGAAGAGATCACGCCGTGGCCTTCGGAATTGGGATGTACGGTATTCTCCGGCAGAAGAAGGCGGACGTTTCCGCTCGTCATGCCGTACAGGTCGATACAGGGAACCGACATTCTCCGGCATGCCTGCGCCACTTCGTCTGCCTTGCGTTGATTCTGTTCTTCGGAATAATACGAGTTGTAAGGGATATTGGAGACGATCAGTTCGGCTCCGGGCATCAGCTCCATGATCCGCTCGATGCCCTGGACCATGGCCGCATACGGTCTCTCGTCGTTCATGCCGGCGAGCCACAGGACAAGATCCGGATTACGGGGCGCGACGACGGCATCCAGTACGCCTGTAACCGTGCGAATCGAGGCGCCGGACAAGCCGTGCACGCTGACCGGAACGGCAAGCATGCTTTGCAGCCTGCGCCCGTATAGCCCGAGCGGTCTGTCTTCGACGTTGGCGCCGAAGGTGATCGAATCGCCGATGCAGACGATTTGACGGTATCTGACATTCGAAGGCTTTACGAAGTCCACTTCAAGATAATCGAGATTCAAGCGGCACGAGGAGGAGCATTTGTTCTTCCGGCCGCTTTTTCGTATTTCCAGCGTATGAAATTCCGCTTCCAAATTGTCGATGGTGCAGACGAGAACGCCGTGACGTTCCGATGAACTGTACAGATCGATCACCTGAAGCCGCTTTCCATCCAACCAAATCTCCGCAAGGCCGTAGTCTCCGGTTGAAGCGAATACCTTAGCTGAGCGGAAAGCTCCGCTCCATCTCGCCGCAGCGTCGTGATCGGCCGCATCGTTTGTTTCGTGTCTGCTGCCGATACTGGCGTCGGCGGAAGGAATCGAGTTCCATTCCCCCTCGTAGTCCAATGCGATGTTTTCAACTCTCATCTCCGGCATAAGCCGCCCTCCCCGCTAAGATGCATAGGAACCGCCCAAATCGTCCATCCTCCCGTCAGCCGCGGAACCTCGATAACCAGGTAACGCGAAATATCGCGAAGAACGAAGGAGGTATCGGCCGTTACGCCTCTTAGCGATGCGTGCTCCCCAAGCTCCTGCAAATAAGGGCCGCTTTCGTTCGGGGCTCCCTTGATCTCCAGGTCGATCGAGGCGTTATCGGTCGAGCCGATCAAATAAATTCTGCAATGCGAATAGCCGCACATATCCATAGGATTGCTGCGCCTTGTGGCGGGAGTCGGCAAGTAAATATGGGCCGGCGGAGGCTCAGCGGGATGACGACAGACGTGCTGCATACGTTCAGCACCTCCTTTCTAGCCCATTGTAGTAGGGAATCACCGACGCGCCTATGAGACTTTTTTTACGGAGTTGCCCATTTTCTACTACTTCAGGGGAATCTATTGTCCCCCCAATTCAGATTGGTTACTGTATCTACACCGGGAGGAGGAGGGTCATCAAAGGGGTTCGAAAACAGATCAACATTCCCGAAATCGACTTTTAATTCAAAATCAAAGGTGGTATACAGCATGACTTTGGGGAATATCCGGAAAAAAGCCCGCGTCGGGGTAATTACAGTCGGCCACGAGCCGTATTGGGGACAATTCGAAGGCTTGAAGGAAGAGCTTGAAGGGTATGGACGGGAATTCGAAGCGCTGCTGGCGGGCAGCGACGTGGACGTCGTCAGCGGAGGCTTCGTCGACAATGTGGACAAGTCTTTCGCGGCAGCCGCCTATTTGAAGTCCCGCGACGTGGACTTTCTGTTCTGCAACCTGAGCACTTACGTCACTTCGTCTTCGGCGGCGACGGCCATTCTGAATCTGGACGTACCGACCGTGCTGGTGGCGCTCCAGCCCTTGAAGCGTCTGGATTACCGGAACACCACGACTTACATGCAACTGGCGAACGACAATATTTGCTCTCTGCCGGAAATCGGAGGCGTGCTCGTTAGAGCCGGCAAGCCGGCGGCGGGGATGGTCGTCGGGACGCTGCATGACGACCCGAGAGCCGCAGCGGAATTAAGGAGCTGGTGCCAGGTCGCGAACGCCCGCAGGGCGTTCAAGCACGCGAAGATCGGATATCTGGGCCACACGTACGAAGGGATGTACGATATGAATTCGGATCCGACGGCATTCACGGCGGCATTCGGCTCCCATGTTCAGATGCTGGAGATGTGCGATCTCGCGAAGCGGGTCAACGGGGCGACAAGCGGAGAAATCAAGGACAAGATCGACGAGATCCAAAGCATCTTCAAGATCGCGGATCCGTTCATCGATCCCGTGACGAGACCGATTAAGCAGGAGGACCTGGAGTGGTCTGCCAAAGTGGCGGTTGGACTGGATAAGCTGGTGTCGGAATTCGGCCTGACCGGTCTGGCTTATTATTACAAGGGCCTCGACAACAATGAATACGAGCGGATCGGCTCGAATATGGTGTTGGGCAATTCCTTGCTGACGGGGAAGGGCATTCCTCTGGCGGGAGAAGCGGACCTCAAGACGTGCGCGGCGATGCTCATCATGGATCGGTTGGATGCCGGAGGCTCGTTCGCCGAGCTGCACCCGTGCGATTTCGTCGACAACGTCGTGTTGGTCGGGCATGACGGTCCTCATAACATCAAAATCGCGAACGGACGGCCGATCATCCGCGGACTGGATCTGTTCCATGGCAAAGCCGGATCGGGCATCGGCGTCGAGTTCAGCATCCAAACGGGGCCCGTGACGCTGCTCGGCATCTCGCAGACGGCAGACGGGCGCTTCAAGATGATCGCGACCGAAGGGCAATCCATTCCGGGGGAAATTCCGCAGACCGGCAATACAAACACGCGCTGCAGCTTCGATCGCCCGGTGGCGGAGTTCATCGAGCAATGGTGCTCGGCGGGGCCGACCCACCACTTCGCGCTCGGCGTCGGCCATGTCAACGCCAAGCTGAAGAACGTCGCCAAGGTGCTGGGCATCGAGCTGGAAATCGTATAGGAGGGGTGGACGTCATGACCGGCAAGCGAGAGAAACAGTTGAAGAGAGCGACGTTGGAGATGAGTCTGAAGCCGTTCAAAAGCCTGGAGCAAACGGCAGTCGACGAGGTATGCGCGGAGGCGCTGCGGCAGTGGAAGCCGCTGCTCGACATAGCGGAATCGGCTTCCATGCTGCTGTGGATATCGGACGGCAGCGAAATCCTGACTTGGAACGGACGCGAGACGGATTCCTTCGAATGGGCGAAATATATCGGGTTCGCGAACGAAGAGTATTTCAGCCACATTCAGGACCGGGACAATCCTCGGATTGCCCGTCTGTACACGGCAAATCCGCCGGACATGACCTACGGGGATCTGAAGCGCATCGTCGCTTCGTTCAAACGGATCGCCGATGAGCGCTTCGGGATACGGCTGGAGGTCGGGGCTACGTTCGATGCGGGACCGGAATTCGCGTACTCGGATTTTAAGTACAAGGCGCATCCGGAAATCAACCGCGCGGAGCTGGGAGGCCGTTACGTTGCACTGAAGGCCGATTATACCGTCGTCTGCACGTGGTCGAAGCTGAAGCAGGATTGTTCGTCCTATGCGGCCTATCCCGACGGAATTCCGGAGGGAACGCCTTTCGGCGAATTTTTCGGCAAGCAATGCGCAAGCTTCCTGCCTGCGCTCGGATTCGATTATATCTGGTTCTCTAACGGGTTTGCGTTGTCGTACTTTCCGTGGACGTACCTTGGAGCCAATTACGACGGAACGAATATCCCGTTGGCGGATCATGCCGAGTTATCCGCCAACGTTCTGTCGTTCTGGGATTTGTTCAAGAGGGAATGCCCGGACTATCGGGTAGAGATCCGGGGAACCAATTTCGGAACCGGCATGGATCTGGCGAAGGATTGTATCCCGATGCTGCAGCTCTACGAGAAGAACTACCTGGAATATCCGGCGCCGAACTCGCCTTGGGGGGCGCTCAACTTTGACTTCGGTCTGGAGATGACCGGCTACATGTCGCGGATCGCGGAGCTGCCGGGCGAGACTTTTCCTTATCGCTTTTACCCGAACGACCCCTGGTTCTGGCAAAATCCCTGGTTCGACCTGTACGACAGGGAAGCGCACGATATCTATTGCCCGCTGTCCGTCGCCCGGGTGAACGAATCCGGAGAGACGGAGAGCCCCGGCGTCATCGAAATTTTAACGATCGATACGGAAAAAGGAGAGCTGGTCGAGGAAGGGCCCGCCGAGATCGTGCCGCATATCCGAAGGGCGCTGAAGGATCGTCCCGACGAGCCCGGCTTGTTGACTTGGCTTTATCCTTTCCGGGAGCTGCATCATGCGGCAGCCTCCCCCAACGACCGGTCGGGCATGATCTTCTTCCATGACTGGTTCGTACGCAACGCGATTAACGAAGGGCTGCCGCTGAACACCGTCGTCGGCACGGACGTCTTCTTCTCGATGAAGGAGGAGGCCGTCGGCAAGCTGCGCGATACGATCCTGTTCGTGGCGACGGGCTGGCTGGAAGGCGAACAAGCGGAAGCCGTCGCGAATTATGTACGGCGAGGCGGACAAGTGCTGCTGTACGGCGCCGTGCGCGACGCGAATCTGCTTGAGCTGCTTCGGCTGCAAAGCGCTCCGCCGCTTGAAGGCGAGTTCGAGTACCGGCTGTCGGGCAGGGCAGACGGTCTGGAACAGGAGGACACCCGGGCTAGCAAGCTGCGCCACTACGGCTTGATCGGAGACGGCGGACTATCGGAGAGGTTAGCGGGCGGGGCCGATGCGCATACGGCGCTCGTCTGCGAGGTGAGGCAAGGCGAGGAGGATCGCGCATTCGCGCTAAGCCGCTCCCTGCCGGAATGGAACGGCGGACGAGCAGGATGGGTGCGGGGTTCGCTGCCGTTCGAGCCGTCGGGAATCACCCATCTGCCGGTGCGCCAGGCTGCCGAATGGTCGGATGCTTCGATCGCCGTCCGCTCCGTGCTCGAGCATTTCGGTTACACGATCATGCAGAGTAAATACGATCAGAGCTCCGCATCCGCTCTTCTGTTCGTAAAGCGGCACGACAATGCCTTTTTTTTCGTCGGCTGCAAGAAGGATACGTCCGTGTCGTTCCGCCTGCGTTTTCCGGACGGAGAACCGGTCATTACCGGTCAGACGGCCGTGATCGGCCATGGCTGCGCGGCTTACGCGCTGGACCGGACGTTCCATGAGGAATGTCGAGTTTTCGCCGAGCAGATCGGCCCCTCACAGGTGAGCTGCAGAGAGATGAGCGCCATGCCGACGCGCAGAAAACAATCGGTGCGCCAGCTTGCAGTCAGCGGTCTGGCGGATGCCGTGCTGACGGTGTACCCGCCGCTTGCCGCGCTGGAGGCCGACTTGGTAGAGCTTCGCGCGGAACATACGGACGGGGAGCCGATCCCGTTCGAACGCAAGGGTAACAAAATCGTCGCGCGTTCGGTTAGCGGCAGCGTGAGCATCACTTGGTGACGGCAGGAGAGAAGGGAAGGATTAACGATGAAATACCGGATTCGGATAAAGGACAGCGCCGAGCGCGAGGCGGCGGCGCTGTCCTTCAGGGAGCTTCTGAATCAGGTCTGCTGTCCGACCTACGGCCGGATCGGAGAAGAGAAGCTGGAATCCTTCGGGGCGATGTTCTTCCATCCGATGGAGCGAGACGAGCTAAGACGAATCATCGGGAAGTTCAAGGCGGGGTGCAAGCTTCCTCCTTTTATCGTCAGCGACTTGGAATGCGGGCCCGGCAATATGATCTTGGGCGCGACCAAGTTCCCCTACATGATGGGACTTAGCCAGACGAACTCCGAGGAGCTTGCCTACGAGACCGGCAAGATTGCCGCCCACGAGGCGGGCGAGCTGGGATACAACTGGACGTTCTCGCCCGTAGCCGATCTGGCGGCCGACCCGGACAGTCCCGTCGTCAGCATGCGAAGCGCGGGCGTCCGTCCCGAGCACGCTGTCAAGATGACAGGCGCCTACATGACGGGTTTGCAAGAGAACGGGATGATGGCGACGATCAAGCATTTTCCGGGAGACGGGTATACCTCCTGGGACCATCACTTAACGACGCCGTTACTTCCGCTGGACAAGACTGCCTGGTTCGCCGGTCCCGGGCGCGTCTTTCAAGATTTGATCGATCGCGGCGCGATGGCTGTGATGCCGGGCCATATCGCGCTCCCAGCCTTCGACGAGCCGGATGAGCGCGGGTTGTATCCTCCGGCGACGGTATCGAAGCGGCTGTTGGTCGATCTGCTGCGCGGAGAGCTGGGCTTTGAAGGGCTGATCGTGACGGATGCCATGGAGATGGGCGGCATCGTCGGCTATATGAATTACTATGACGCCTGCGCTGCGGCTTTGGAGAACGGCTGCGACATGCTCCTCTTTCCCCGGATGGACGAGCGTTTCTATGCGGAGATGGAACGCAGAGCGGAGGACGGAACGCTCAGTCTCGATACGATGCGCAACCGAGCGGCCAGAATTATCGCGCTGAAGGAGCAGTTCGGTCTGTTCCGAGCCGCGGAAGCCGCGCCGAAGCCGTTGCCGGACCTTGCGGAGCACGAAGCGGTTGCGAGGCAAGTCACAGAGCGAGGCATCACGGTCGTGCGCGACCGGGAGGGGATCGTTCCGTTCCTGATCGGCAAGGAAACGAAGGTGCTGCATGCCGTCATTATGAACAATGCCGACCGGAACGGGGGGCTGCTCGCCAGCATGAAGCAGTCGCTCGGCAGCTTAACCGATTATGTCGAGCAGTGGATCGACCCGGGTCCGGACGCGTTATTCCAAGCCGCAGCCGAGAAGCGCTTCGACTTGATCGTCTGTTCGATCGGGAGCAGGCTGAGCTATGGCCTGAACGTCGTCCGTCTTCATGACGAGGTCGCCAGAAATATGATGGGCGGCTGGACGAAGCTGGGTACACCGATTATTTTCGTCTCGCATTTTCACCCGTTCGTCCATAAGGAGTACGAAGCATCCATCGATACCCTCATCAACACGTACGGAGATATTGCGTGTACCGTTCCGTTCCTTGTTCAAGGCATTGCGGGCGAGAGAGCCCTGAACCGGAATTTATACGCGCATGATTGATCCGGCATCGAGACAACGTCCGGGTGTCGGGCAGGTTATACGCAAGTCATTATGGGCCGGAGGCTGAAGCATGGAAAGCAAACTCGAAATGCAGTGGGAAGTCGGCTGGAGCGACAGTATGTCGGAAGCGCCGAAGCGATGGGTGCCTGCCGCTGTACCGGGCGCCGTCCAACTGGACTGGGCGAACGCGGAAAATTGGGGACATCATACGTACGGAGACAATTGGCGCCAATACGAGTGGATGGAACGGAAATACTGGACGTACCGCACCAAGCTGGAAACCGAACAGATGGCAGCGGGGCGGCGTCTGATCTTCGTGTCGAAGGGCATCGATTATCATTTCCATGTCCGCGTCAACGGCAGGGAGGTTCTGTCGCAAGAAGGGATGTTCACTCCCGTCGAGCTGGATCTCACGGAACGAATCGACGGCGGCCGCATCGAGCTGGAAATCGTCATCGAACCGGCGCCCAGGCTGGAAGGAGCGGAAGGGAGGTCCCAGGCGGCCCATAGCTGCAAGCCCGCCGTCAGCTACGGCTGGGATTGGCATCCCCGGCTGATCCCGCTGGGCATATGGGACGAAACGTATGCGGAAATCCGTCCGCAGGTGCACATCGCGGCGGCCGAGGTCCGGTACGAGCTGAATTCCGACAGGAACAGCACGGAGTTGACGTTAAGCGCAAGATTGAACGGCGCCGGCACGGACGAATGCGTATGCGTATGGAAGGTTGCGGATCCGGAAGGCAATCCGGTATTCGAGCGGACGATTCCGGTCAGCGGGGATTCCGTTCAAGTGGTCGGAACGATCGATCATCCTCGCCTGTGGTGGCCTCACGATCAAGGCGATCAACCGCTCTACCGATCCGAGGTTTATGTGTCGGAGGCAGGCAGAGACGCCGGGGAAGCGGAAGTCCATCGACAAGCGATCGGTTTCAGAAAGGTCAGGCTTGTCGTTCACGAAGGCGGCTGGAAGGAGCCTTCGCAATTCCCGAAGAGCCGCAGTCTTCCTCCGATCACGATGGAAATCAACGGCCGGACGATCTTCTGCAAGGGGACGAACTGGGTCAACCCTTCGATCTTCCCGGGCACGATCTCTTCGGGCGACTACCGCAGCCTTCTGGAACTGGCCAAGTCGGCGAATATGAACCTGCTCCGCATCTGGGGCGGGGGAATCGTCAACAAGGCAGCTTTCTTCGAGCAATGCGACGAGATGGGCCTGATGGTATGGCAGGAGTTCCCCCTGGCTTGCAACCTGTATCCGGACACCCCCGAATACTTGCGCGTGCTGGATCAGGAATCCCGCTCGATCGTCGCCCGGCTTCGGAAGCATGCTTCGGTCGTCCTGTGGTGCGGGGGGAACGAGCTGTTTAACGCATGGTCGAAGATGACCGACCAATCGCTGCCGCTTCGGCTGCTCAACGCCAACTGCTTCGAGCTGGATCCGGCAACGCCTTTCCTTATGACTTCGCCGCTGGAGGGCATGGGGCACGGCCATTACATGTTCCGCTACCGAACGGGGGAAGACGTGCTGGAGGCGATGCCGAAGGCGAGCAACACCGCGTATACCGAATTCGGCGTCCCTTCGCCGGCTTCCATCGAGCAATTGCAGAGCTTTATTCCCGCGGATGAGCTCTTCCCGCCAAGACCGGGTACGGCATGGGAAAGCCATCATGCGTTCCATGCCTTGTCTCCGGAAATGTGGCTGATGCAGGATCAGCTGGATTACTATTTCGGGCCTTACGAGACGCTGGAGCAGCTCGTGGAATACGGTCAACTGCTGCAATCGGAGGGCTATAAGTGCATCTATGAAGAAGCCAGACGGCAGAAGCCGAAATGCTCCATGGCGCTGAACTGGTGCTTCAACGAAGCTTGGCCCGCAGCGGCGAACAACAGCATCGTCATGTGGCCCGACAAGCCGAAGCCGGCCTATTACGCCGTACAAGCTTCGTGCAGGCCCGTTCTGGCGAGCGCTCGCATTCCGAAGTTCGTCTGGCGCGAGGGAGACTGGTTCGAGCCGGAGCTATGGCTGCTGAACGATAGCCCGGAAGAGGTTCCCGGCGGACGGCTGGAAGCTTACTTGTCCCTGGGCTCCGGCGAGCGGCTGCTGCTGTTGGAGTGGGAGTATGCCGGTTTACAAGCAAACCATAATCGAAGAGGGCCGACCGTGAGGTTTTTGCTTCCAGCTGCAGACGCCGAAAGAATGAAGCTCGAGCTGGTCGTTGCGGGTCGTCCGGAGCTGACATCCTCGTATACGCTGCTCTACAGGGCAAGCGGTCGTCCGACTCCGCCCAAGCGAGACGCCTTAAACTTCCAATCATCGTGAGCCCATCGCCGGCATCGAACGGTTTGTGTCCGTCTATCCCTCAATTCGCGTAAAAACAGGCAAGGACCGCAAAAACGTCTCGTTTCGAAGCGCTTACAGCCGCGCCTATAATGAAAAAGCAAAGGACAAAACCTGATGAAGCGAGGGGTACACATGGAAAAGAGAAAAACGGCAAAAATCGCGTCGGGCTTGCTGCTGGCGTCCGCGCTCACGCTTGGCGCCTGTTCGAACTCGACGAACGGAGGGAATGCCTCCTCCGCGCCTGCGAGCCAGTCGGCGGGAGAGAATAACGGCGCGGTCTCGTCGGTAACCGGACCGCTGGGGAAATACGATCCCCCGATCGAGGTGACGACCGTGCGGGCCGTCAATCAAGCGTTCAAGTACGACGAGGGCAAGTCGATCGACAATAACATTTGGACGGATATTTTCAAGGACCAATACGGCATCAACGTCAAAAATCTGTGGGTCGTAGACGAATCGCAATATCGCCAGAAGCTGAACATCTCCATTGCGTCGGGCGACATTCCGGACTTCATGATGGTGAACAAAGAGGAACTGCTCAGACTGTCGGAGGAAGATCAGCTCGAGGATTTGACGACGCTGTTGGACCAGTACGGCAGCGACTACCTGAAAGAGCTGTTGAATCAAGACAACGGCACGGCGCTCAAGGCGGCTACGTACGAAGGCAAGCTGCTCGGCATTCCGCAGATGCAGGTGAACGGCGGGGTCAGCACGGCCGAGATGATCTACTTGCGCTACGATTGGCTGAAGAATCTGAATCTGCCGGAACCGAAGACGATCGACGACGTGATCCAGATCGCCACGGCCTTCGTCAAGGACGACCCCGATCGGAACGGCAAGAACGATACGTACGGTCTGGGGCTGAACAAGGACTTGTTCCAGGCGCACGGCACGGTGAAAGGCTTCTTCAACGGATTTAACGCGTATCCCGATGTTTGGCTGAAAGACGACAGCGGAAACCTCGTTTACGGTTCGATTCAGCCGGAGATGAAGTTGGCGTTGGAAAAACTGAGCGAGCTGTACAAGGCAGGCATCATCGATCGCGAATTCACGGTCAAAGACTGGAACAAAATCGCCGAGGATATCGCTGCGGGTCGTCTGGGACTGGCCTATGGCACCGTATCCGACGGGGGACACATCCACAAAGTGAACAAGGATAACAATCCGGACGCCGAATGGAAAGTCTATCCGATCGTCTCGCCGGACGGAAGCCCCGTTCAACCTCAGCTGAACGATACGGCCAACAACTTCTTCGTCGTGAAGAAGGGCGTCAAGCATCCGGAAGCGATGATTCAACTGGCGAACATTTACTTGGAGCACTATTATCTGACGAACTACGCGCCGGATCCGAATCCGTTCATCTCCAGGGACAACGGCATATTCCCGGGCAAGTACCATCCCGTTCTCATCGATCCTCTGAATGTCAATCTGGACGCGTTCCGACTCGTTCAAGACGCGCTTGCGAAGAACGACGGCAGCCAGTTGGGCTTTCCCGCCAGCGTGCATTACGATCGACTCACCAAGTACGCGGCCGGCGACAAGGAGATGTGGTTCTCGACGATTGTTTTCGGAGCGGAGGGCTCGTACAGCGTCATCGACCAATATGACCGGAACGGCGTAGGCATCTACAATGCGTTCCAAGGCGCGGCAACGCCGACCATGTCGGAGAAGATGGCTTCCTTGAAGAAATACCAGGACGAGACCTTCACGAAGATCATTATGGGCGAATCGCCGATCACCGAATTCGACAAGTTCGCGAGCGAGTGGAAGAAGCTCGGAGGCGACCAGATCACGGAAGAAGTAAACGAAAGAAAGTAAACAGCGCGATGTCGGCGAGAAGGCGAATATTCGCCTTCTCCCTTACTTCTTGCCGGAGGAGACTGCAATGTTAAAAAAATGGCGGATACAAGCACCGTTGCACCTGATGCTGATTCCGGGCCTGGTCGCGATTCTGATTTTCAGCTACATTCCGATGGCCGGAATCGTGATCGCGTTCCAGAAGTTCGTGCCGGTCAAAGGAATATTCGGATCGGAGTGGGTCGGACTCCAGCACTTTCGTTATATGATTCAGCTGCCCAACTTCACACAGATTTTGTGGAATACGACGTTTATCGCATCCATGAAAATCGTTGCGGGTATCGTCGTACCCGTGTCCATCGCGCTGCTATTGAACGAAATCCGCAAAGAAGCGTATAAGCGAACGATTCAGACGTTGATTTATTTGCCTTATTTCCTTTCGTGGGTCATTCTGAGCGGCATCCTGATCGATATTCTGTCGCCTAGCAGAGGCGTCGTGAACCAATTCATCGTTTGGCTCGGCTTTGACAGCATCTTTTTCTTGGGAAGCAACGACTGGTTTCCCTACACGCTGGTCATTTCCAACGAATGGAAGGAATTCGGCTTCAGCACGATCGTGTATTTGGCCGCGCTGGCCGGCATTAATCCCGCGTTGTACGAAGCTGCGTTGGTTGACGGGGCTAGCCGATGGAAGCAGACGCTTCATATTTCCTTGCCGGGCATGATGCCGATCATCGTCCTCATGGCGACGCTCAGCATCGGAAACATCATGAACGCGGGCTTCGAGCAGGTCTTCAATTTGTATGGACCAGCCGTATACGAGAGCGGCGATATTATAGATACTTTCGTGTACCGGATCGGATTGGAGGAAGCGCAGTACGGCTTGGCCACCGCGGTCGGTCTGCTCAAATCGGTCGTCTCGCTGCTGCTGATCTCGGTCTCTTATTTTCTGGCTTACCGCTTTGCCAATTATCGTATTTTCTAAGGAGGTGCCCCTGTGAGCGGACATAAGTCGCCGACCTACCGAATGTTTCAAATGCTGAATTATGGCTTTCTTACCGCATTGGCGCTCCTGTGCGTGATGCCTCTGATCCATCTCTTCGCCGTATCGTTCAGTTCCAACTCTGCGGCGACGGCGGGCGAGGTATTCCTGTGGCCCGTTGAATTCACCACCAAGTCCTATGAGTTCGTGCTGACCGAATCGGCCTTCATGAACGCGATGGGGGTTACCCTCCTGAGGGTGCTGCTCGGCGTGACGATCAATATGACGATCACGATTCTGGTCGCGTACCCGCTGTCCAAGGATGCGAAAGCATTGGCGGGCCGGACGATCTACGTCTGGATCTTCGTCTTCACGATGCTGTTCAGCGGCGGAATCATTCCGATGTATATGACGATGCGTTTCCTCGGCCTTCTGGATACGATCTGGGTGCTTGTTCTGCATACGGCGGTGCCTGTATTCAATATCGTCATCCTGCTCAATTTCTTCCGGAACCTGCCGAAGGAGCTGGAGGAAGCGGCCCTGATCGACGGCGCCGGACATTGGCGGATCATGTGGGGAATCTTCGTTCCCTTGTCGGCGGCCTCCATCGCGACGGTAACGCTGTTCTCGATCGTCATGCATTGGAATGCCTGGTTCGACGGCATCCTGTTCATGAACTCCCCGGATCACTATCCGCTGCAGAGCTATCTGTATACTGTCGTGGTGGGCATTCAATCGATCATTAACAGTTCGACGGACATGGAGGTTCTCGCCATGGTTTCCGACCGTACGGCGCGAGCGGCCCAACTCTTCGTCGGTTCGATCCCGGTGCTTCTTGTCTATCCGTTCCTTCAGCGCCATTTTACGAAAGGAATTGTCCTCGGAAGCGTGAAGGAGTAGCATAGGTTGTTAAAAGGAATGCGAGCGATCCGCTTCCTTCTTCAGAGAGGGGCGCAGGCATGCATCATCTATCTTCGAGAAAACGCATTTCGATTTTCGGCAAGCTCGTGCTTGCCTTTCTCCTCGTTATGACGCCTTTGCTCGTATTGGGAGGGGTGATCAGCGACAAGGGAGCCGGAATCGTCGACAAGGAAATTTCGAAGTCGCTGCAGCAGCAGATCCGGTTTTATTTGCTGACGCTGGAAACGGAAATCGAACGCTTGGCGGCCCTGCAGCGGGAGTTCATGAACGACGAGGATTTGGACGCTCTTTCGTTGATGGTTCAGCGGATGTCGACGTATGAGCGGCTGTCCGCGGTAAAGCGGCTTCAGGCAAGGCTAAGAATGATCAAGGAATCCAGCGTGTATATCGCCAATGCAAGAGCCTACATTCCATCCATTGAGCGGTTGGTGTCGTCGGACGGCGACGTCGCAATGCTGGATCAGGAAATGCTGGACAAGGTGAAGCAAGGCTCGCTCAGTCCGGCGCATCCTTTCGCCCGCCAGAACGAACGGTTTTACATCCGCGAATATTACCCCAGCGCTTACAATCTGGAGCACCGCAATCCGAATTTTATTCTGGAACTGGAACTGTCCGTCCCGGCTCTGTATCGATTTCTCGAGCAGTTGCCGGGTTATGACAGCGGCGGGGCTGCGCTCGTAAGCGAAAGCGCCGTTATCGTGAGCGGGAAGCATCGGGCTTCTTTCGGGAAAATACAGGAGAAGTGGAACGGAGAGACTTACCGCTGGTTGAAGGATGGAGCCGGGGACGCAAGCGAAGCGGCCGCGCGGACGTCCACGCTCGCGTTGGAGGACGGCGATTATTTGATCACCTCTCTCTACTCGCAGGCTCTTGATCTCCATCTCCTGGTTTATGTGCCGGAACGGGAGGTGATGGGGCCGCTCCTGAAATACCGAATGTATCTATGGATCGTCCTGGCGGCCGCCATTATCGTTATCCCGGTGTTCGCGTATTGGATCTACCGCATTATCCATCGGCCTCTGCGCAAGCTGGTAGGCGCATTCCGCAAAGTAGAGTCGGGGATCAAGCAGGTCGAAATCCGTCACGAGAGCAACGACGAATTCCGCTACCTGTACGAGAAGTTTAATGATATGGTCGCCCATTTGAACAAGCTGGTCTATGAAGTGTACGAGCAGAAGATCAGATTGCAGCAGTCGGAGCTGAAACAACTGCAATCGCAGATCAATCCCCATTTTCTCTATAACAGCTTCTACTTGATCTACCGGATGACCAAAGCCTACGACATCGACAACGCGACCCGGTTCACCCGTTTTCTCGGGGATTACTACCAATATATCACAAGGAACGGAAAGGACGAGGTCCGTCTGGAGGACGAGATGCGGCACGTCCGCTCCTACATTGAAATCCAATCGATCCGTTTCGGCGATCGAATCCGTGTGGAAATGGAAGAGACGCCGGAGCAGCTGCGCGAGCTTCAAGTTCCTCGGCTTATTCTCCAGCCAATAGCGGAAAACGCATATCAGTACGGATTCGGCGGCGATATGGACGAGTGCCTGCTTCGCATCGGCTTTCGGCAGGAGCGGACTTCTGCCGGGGAACCCGCTGCGGTCGTCTTTATCGCGGATAACGGCGCAGGCATGACGGCGGAGCAGCTGGAGCAATGGCGAAGAAAGCTTGCGCAAGGAACGCACGAAACCGAAATAACGGGGCTGCTGAACGTGCATCGAAGGCTCAGGCTGAAGTTCGGGGATTCGGCCGGTATCAGACTGGATATAGAAGGAGAAGGGTTGACGGTCTCGGTGGTGCTTCCGCTGTTCGATTCGGAGAAGCCGGAACCGTCCATCGACATCGAGGAGGGCCAATCATGATGAACGTGCTGATCGTGGACGACGAGCCGCTCGCCGTGAACTATCTGGTTGAGGCGCTTGCCGATATGCCGAAACTGCAGCTTAATGTGACCAAGGCGTATTCCGGCAAAGAGGCGCTGGCCAAGCTAGGCTCCGGCAAGGTCGATATTCTGCTGACGGATATTCGCATGCCCGGCATGAGCGGCATGGAGCTGGCGGACGCGATTCTGGCGATAAGTCCGAGGTGCCGGGTTATCTTCCTCACGGGTTATAACGACTTCGATTACGTGCAGACCGCGATGCGCAAAGGCGGGGTCGATTACGTGCTGAAGACCGAAGGGGACGGGGCGATCGTTAGCGCCCTTGAGAAGGCGATCGCCGATATCGAATCGGAATTAAACGACAAGCAGATCATGCAGAAGGCCCGGCAGCAGGTTCACCTGGCCTTGCCGTCGCTGCGCCGGGATTACTTAATCGACTTCCTTCAGGGGGATGTCGATAGTCTGGCCGCCCGAAAGAAACGTTTCGCCGAGTTGGACATCGACCTCGATCCGGAGCGTCCGGTGTGCGCAATGCTCGGGCGAATCGACGCGTGGGGCTCGTTCTCGGCTCCCGCGGATCGGGCGCTGCTGTTCTACTCCATCTACAATATCGCGGAGGAGTACTTCCAATCGGACTTGCGTTTCGTCTTCTTCCAGTACGACCGTACGCGCACGGTATGGTTGCTTCAACCGAAAAGGGGGGAATCGATGGAAAGCGCTCAGAATGCGATCGGCGACGGGGCCGAGCGGATTCAGACCGCCTGCAAAAGCATGCTGCGCATCCCGCTTTCCATCGCACTGTCGTTACGGCCCGTAAGCTGGGAGGAGGCCGGGAGCCTCCTTGAGGATCTGAAGCTGCAACTAACCTTCTGCATGGCCGCCGGCGAAGAGGTTTTGATGACGGAGTCTGCGGATAGAGAGGCGGACGAAAGGCGAGGGTCCAGCTCGCTGCTGTTGGAAATCGGCCGCCTCCGGTCCAATATTCATAAGCTGGATTTGCTGGAATCTTCGATGGATAACGGGCAAACCGAAGAACTTAAAGAGCTGTACGAAAGCTTGTTTCGGGTAAAGGGGGAACTGTTCACCAGCGAAGAGGGCAAGTGGCTCGGGCTTGAGCTGTTCTCCCATCTCTCTGCGTTTTTCTTGACCTATCTGAATAAACGGAAGCTGATCGACGCGGTGGAGGCCGACGTTCCAATCGATAAAATCTACAATCCGAACCAGCATGCGGGGCTGGAGGCGATGCTGGCGTTTTTCGGAGAGCTCGGCCTCCGCATTGCGGAGCATAACGGCAAGCTCCAGAAGGAACGCAGCCACGGCATCGTAGATCGCATCCACAGCTACGTTCACCAATTTCTGCATGAAGAGCTCTCGCTGACGAAGCTGGCCGAGATCGTTTATTTGAGCCCGCCGTACCTTTCCCGGATGTATAAGCAAATGACCGGTCAGGGGCTGCTGGAGTACATTAACGAAACCCGAATTCAGAGAGGGAAGCTGCTTCTTAAGCAATCGGATAAAAAAATTCACGATATCGCTTCGGAAGTCGGATTCGAATCCGCTCCTTACTTCACGAGGCTGTTCCGCAAGAAAATGGGCATGACGCCGCAGGAGTACCGGGAGTCCGTCAAGGGAATGGATTCTTTATGATTTTCTGTACGATCCCCGAATAAGTCCAACGCTTCAATCATATACGGTAAAGAAGGACATTCGGGAGAAGAACGGGCTTGCGTCCGTGAAGCTTCGATTCTTCAATGGAACGGTTGGGAATATCGGAGGGATAGAGGAGGGTGTGCCAATGGGCAGAGCTTACTTCAATTCGGCCGTCAAGGGCGCGATTATGGGGGCCTCGATGACCGGCGGTTGGCTCTTGGCCGACCTGCTGCTTCCGGAGCCTTGGGGAGACGTCGTCTTGTTCGCGGCAATGGCGGTAGTGAACGTCGGCATCGGGTGGAAGCTCGGAAAGCTGTACGACCAACAGGAGGCCAAGGAGGCGGCGGCTGCCGAAGCCCTTGATGCCAAGAGCGCGCCCAATTGACGATCGCACCCTCGGAAACGAAAACAGCGCGGCGCAGCATCACTCATACGGATATCATCGATAGAACCGCGAGGGGAATTAAATCCCTGGCGGTTTTTTCGTGCGGGCGGGGTTGACTTAATTGACATCGGATTGGAAATACCATAATCAGCGGATATTGCGTGAAGCTGGATAATCCATAAGCCGCGAAACCGTACATTAGATGTTGGGGGTTACGACCGTGAAAAAAACGCATGCCCTAATCGGAACGGCGCTGGCCTTATTATTGGCGATCAGCGCCTGCACAAGGAACGACAACGAAGCTTCGCCTTCACCTTCGCCGACGCCGGAACAGACCGCCACGACTCCGCCGACCGCAACCGGAGCGACCGGCACATCCTTCGATAATTGGGGCTCCTACGGGTATACGTTGGCCAATACCCGGCATGTCCCTTTCACCGAGATTACCGCCGAGAACGTTCAGGATCTGGGCGTTATCTGGTCTGCGGACTTGAAGGCGCTGGACAAGGACGTCAAAAACGGGAACCAGTCTTATCCGGTCGTCGTCGACGGCGTCGTCTTCGTCACGACGGCGGGCAATCAGGTGTTCGCGCTCGATGCGGTAACCGGCAATCAAATATGGCACTGGAAACCGACGGCCGAGCAAGCGGCGACGTTCGCCAAGGCGGGCATTATCGCGAACCGCGGCGTTGCGGTCGGGGAAGGCAAAGTGTTCACGCTTGCGATCGACAATTCGCTGATTGCCCTGGATCAGAAAACCGGCGAGCTGGTCAAGATGATCAAGCTGTCCGACTATATCGACGGGGTCACGCTGGAGAACGGGTACTACGAGACGACCGCTCCCCAGTATTACAAAGGGAACGTCTATATCGGAAGCAGCGGCGGCGACAACGGCGTTCGCGGCTTCGTCGCCGCGTTCAGGGCGAGCGACTTGACGCCGGCCTGGGATTCCCCGTTCTGGACCGTGCCGCCCAAAGGCCAGGATTGGCTGGCGAACAGCAGATTCCAAGGGGGCGGGGCCGTCTGGAATCCGGTTGCGATCGACGAAGAAACCGATCTCGTGTACTTCGCGACGGGCAATCCGGCTCCGGACTTCTATGGGGCCAATCGCCCGGGAGACAATCCTCACACCGACTCGGTCGTGGCCGTGAACGCGATGACCGGCAAGCTTGTCTGGTCCCGGCAGGAAGTCAGCCACGACTTGTGGGACTACGACGCGGCGGCATCTCCGATGATCATCAACGCAACGGTCAAAGGGGAGAAGAAGAAGCTCGTCGTCCAAGGGGGCAAGTCCGGACTATGGTTCGCCTGGGACGCCGCTACGGGGGATGTCGTATGGGACGGCATCCCGTTCGCCAAGATCGATCATCCGAAGCCGACGGCCGAAGGGGTGATCGGGTATCCGGGAGTGCTGGGCGGGGAAAATTACGCGCCCGAATCCTACGATCCCGCGACGAATTACGTCTTGATTCCGGGCATCGAGCAGCCGTCGATCTTCAAAGCGGCGAAGAACGAAGACGAGGCGGCTACTCCGGACTTCCCGGGGGCTGCGGCTTTCGGCACGGTGGTCGAGGAGGTGCCGGACGTCAAAGGATACGGCACGATTACCGCGATCGACGTGGATACGGGCAAGCAAGCCTACCAGATCAAGACGGCGGATCAGCAGCGCGGCGGCTTGACGAGCACGGGCTCGGGACTGGCGTTCTTCGGCGAGCTGGACGGCAAGCTCAATGCGCTGGACGTTAAGGCGGGCAAGGTGGTCTGGACGTTCCAGACGAGCGGAGATAACGTGCAGTCCGCGCCTTCGATCTTCAAGGTCGACGGCAAAGAATACGTCGTCGTCACGACGGGAGGAGCCAAACCGAAAGTGCACGTATTCGGCCTGGGCGGCGACAAGACGCAAGGCTCGGCCGGAGAAGCGGACACGGGCGGAGCGCACTCGGCGCAATAAGGAGATCGCAAGATGACCAAAGCGAGGTTGTTCGTGCTGCTGATCGCGGCGGCAGCTCTCTGGACCGGCACCTGCGCCGGGGCGAATGCGCCGGCGCAAGCTCCTCAAGCGCGAATCGAGCTTGAGAAGACTTCCTTCACCGTTAAAACCTGGCGAACGGACGGCTCCCACATCGCTGCCGTCAAGGGCAAGCTCATTTGCGGCGGGCAGCCGGTCGCGGGCGCCGAAGTGCAGGCCGGACTGAATAAGAGAAGGCTTCGGACCGGAGAGGACGGCTCCTTCGACCTGCGAGTCGACCGCAGTCTGCTGGCCTATGCGCCCATCCGGGTCGTATCGGCCAATGAGGCGAAGATTGCGGGCAAGCCGATCGGGCAACGGGAGGCGGACGGGCTGGCGTCCGCCTTCGCTGCGATCACGGTCTATCACCCGATTCAGGTGATTGGCGAGAAGTCTGACGAAGCGGATGCGAGCAGGGTTAACGTGCAGGCGCGGATCAGAAGCGAGGCAGGAGACGCGATATCCTTCTTCCAGGTCGACAAGTACCGGATTGCCGGCCGGGTGGAGGATGCGGACGGCAATCCGGTGAAGGGCGCAATCGTCTGGATCGACCGGGACCGGGGGGAGGGCTTCGCCAAATCGACTCCGACGGACGGAGACGGGAAATACGAGATGTTTTACTGGCCGGAAGAGGAGGAGACGAACCTTACCGTGATCGTCGGGCCGCGCCGGTACGCGCTGCCCGAAGGCAAGGCGTTCGTTCTTCCCCGGCACACCAGCGTCGATATCCGGATTCGACTGCCGAGGGAAGGCGTGATCATCGACGATAAGCCTCCGACGCTGATGTGCGAGACGGCGAAGGGAGCGACGTACTCGGGGCTGTTGGCGGGACTCGACGTTCCGCCCGACGTGCCCTACACCGTGACGATCCCCGATCGGGACGGACGGTTCGTACTGACCGTCGCGAAGGAAGTGTGGGAGCGGCGCCCGGCATTGTTCGAGACGCGGCTGACGAAGTTCATCGGGCAAGAGAAGGTGTTAAAAGCCGGGGACGCGCTGCCCGTCGGTTTCGTGGCTGCCAACGATCAAGATCCGAGGGTGATTCCGTCGGCTTCCTGAGCCGACGGGATCTCGTCGGGCAAATGCGCCATGTAAAATCGAAACCAGTTGCCGTAGACGAAAAGCTCGACATCGTCCTCCGGGTAATGCTTCAACAGCAGATTCACCAATCGATCGTATTTGCCCGCGTGCTCCAGGCCGACGAGCCATTGCCGGATTCCGTCGAAGTCGGAGCCGAATCCGATATGGCGCTTGCCGCCGAGGGCGCAAATATGGTCGATGTGGGGAAGGATTTTATCCATCGAGACCGGTTGCTCCTCGCTTACGAACGGCGGAACGAACGTGATACCGATGACGCCTTCCGCTGCAATGAGGGCGCGAATCTGGGCATCCGTCAAGTTTCTCATTCGGGGACTGATCGCGCTTGCGTTGGAATGGGATGCGATAACGGGCTGACGGGACGTCTCCAGAAGCTCCCAGAACCCGTTCTCGGAGAGATGGGAGACGTCCATGATCAAGCCCAGCCGGTTGCATTCCTTGACCAGCTCCAGACCCGCCGCCGTAAATCCGCCCTTCCTCGGCTCCAGGACGCCGTCCGCAGCCCAGTTGGCGCGGTTCCAGGTGATGCCGACCGTCGTTACCCCGAGCCGCTGCAGAATGCGAAGCAGGCCCAAGCTTCCATGCAGAGAATCGACCCCTTCCAGAGACAGCAGCGCGCCGATCCGGTTGTCGTTCGTGACTAGCCGCAGATCGGCTTTCGTGCGGATAAACCGCATTTGCGGCTCCCGGAGAATGCGTTCGTGGAACAGGTCGATGCTTTCCAGGACGTGCCGGAAATCGCCGGAATATCGTTCGGGCAAATAAATGGCAAAATTTTGCACGGCGACGCCCGATGCCAGCATTCTCTCCAGCGTAACGTCCAGACCGACTTGGCCATGGGCGAAGTCAAGCTCCGGGTTTTCCAGCAGCTTGCTGAGCACATCGCAATGGGCGTCGAATATGTTCATCCGCCGATCACCTGCCTCGGTAAGAATAGGCGGACAAGCCGGCATCCCCATGCGCGGCGGCGTGAACTCGATCCGCGACGATGCCGCGGTGAGGAGAACGTACGCACACAGGGTCGGCCGCCCGCGCGTCGCCGGTCAACAGAAAGGCTTGGCAGCGGCATCCGCCGTAATCGAGCTCTCGCCGCTCGCAGCTTCTGCAGGGCTCCGGCATCCAGTCATAGCCCCGATAAGCGTTAAAGGAAGGAGAATCGCGCCAGATCCAGGCCAGCTCGCGCTCCTTCACGTTTTCGAAAGACAGCGTCCGTATGTCCGACGCCGCCGTGCAGGCGAGAACCCGTCCGTCCGGCGCGACCGTCAGCGACAGTTGGCCCCAGCCGCCCATGCAGGGCTTCGGAAACTCTTCGTAATAATCCGGTAAGATCCATAAAAGTTCGATGCGATGGCCGAAGCGCTCCTGAGCTCTCGCGTAGGCGGCTTCGGCTTCTTGAAGCTGCTCTCTTCTCGGGAGCAGTTGCCGGATGTTGCGCAAAGCCCATCCGTAATATTGGGCGTTGGCCAGCTCCAGCCGCTCCGCGCCCCATGACGCGCAAAGCTCGACGATGTCTTCGAGCAGATGAAGGTTGGCCCGATGGAGCACGACGTTCATGTGCAGGGGGAGACCAGCGGCGCGAATTCGCCGGGCGGCTTGCCGTTTCAGTTCGTGAGCCGGGAAACCGGCAATCGAGTCGGCGAGCTCCGCAGAGGCGGCCTGCACGCTAAGCTGAATGCTGTCGACGCCCGCCTCCGCAAGCTGACTGGCGCGCTGGTCCGTCAATCCGACGCCGCTCGTGATGAGATTGACATAGAGGTCCAGTTCGCGGGCGCGGCGAACGAGCAGTTCCAGATCGGGGCGCAGCAGAGGCTCTCCGCCCGTGAAATGGATTTGCGCGACTCCCAGCTCGCTTGCCTGTTCCAATACGTTCAGCCACATGTCGGTCGGCAGCTCGTTCTCTCTTTTCTGCAGCTCGACCGGATTCGAGCAGTAGGGACAGCGGAGCGGGCAGCGATGCGTAAGCTCCGCGGTCAACGCGTACGGCAGGCTTACGGGCCTCACTCGATCCACCCTCTTTCCGCAGACGCAGCGAGAAATTCGACGATATCGTTTTCGAGTCCGCTCTGGCCGTATTTCGTCTCGAGTTCCCCGATCATCTGCGCAATCGTGCGCTGCCCGTCGCAGAGCCGGAGAATCGCTCCCGCCGCCTCGTTAAGCTCCACGACCCGCTCCGGCAGCAGCAGCAGCTCGGTCTGGCGGGCTTTGTCGTATTTCATGCGGCCCGGACTTCGCAGTCTCGGCCTTTCCGACAGCGCCCGGGAGCTCATCGCCCGTTCTCCCCGTCAGGGAAGGCCAAGCTCAATGCGTCCAGGAGCGCCCACAGGACGTCGCATTTGAACCGCAAAGCCGAGATCGCCTGCTCCTGTTCGGCGCGATTGCCGCATTCGCGCAAGACGAGGCTTAAGCCGTGATCCGCGTCGCGGGGCGCTTGGTGAAGGCGGGCCTGGAAATAGGCCAAGCCTTCGGGACGAATCCAGGGATACAGCTGCTCGAATACGCCGATCCGCTTGGAGACGAGAGTCGGCGCGAACAATTCCGTCAGGGAGGAGGCGACGGCGATCGGCCACGGCTGCAGCCTGCAGAAATTTACGTAGGCGTCGACGGCGAAGCGGACGGCCGGAAGGACGCGGCGTTCGTCCAGCATTTCCTCTCTCGGAATGCCGGCGGCTTCGCCCAGGCGAATCCACGCCTCGATTCCGCCGTCCTCGCCTTCCCGGCCGTCATGGTCGATAATCCTCTGAATCCACTCGCGGCGTTCCTCCCGGGACGGCAGCTTGGCGAGGATTAACGCGTCCTTGACCGGAATGTTCTTCTGATAGTAGAAGCGGTTGGCGATCCATGCCCGAAGCTGGGCGGGGGAGAGCTTGCCTTCGTGCATGGCGATATGGTAGGGATGCTTGTCGTGATAGCGTTCCTCCCCGACCTGCCGCAGACGCGCGATGAATTGTTCGTTAGACAGCAAATACGATTCCAACGTCAAACCTCCATTTCCATTCCGTCAACTCCGACCTCGATGCCCAGCTCCGTTACCGTTCGGCGTTCCGGCGAGCGTTCGTCCAGCATCGGATTCGTGTTGTTGACGTGAATATAGATTTTGCGACGGGCCGGAATCCGTGCCAGCCGCTCGGCGCTTCCGTTCGCGCCGGCAACGGGGAGATGCCCCATGTCCGACGCCCGTAACTCGGACACGCCAAGCAGGCGAAGCTCGTCGTCGCGCCAGAAGGTTCCGTCCAGCAAAATGCAATCGGCGCCTTCGAGATGACGCTGGAGCGTCTGCGACCACGCCTCGATCCCTGGCGCGTAGACGGCGACGCCGCCCGTCGTATTGTCCGTTATGCGATAGCCGACGACCCACGCCTCCCGGTCTTGATTGCGGTTGGACCAGGCGTATCGGGGAGGCTTGTCGCCCAAGTAGAACGGACATACCGCTAATTGTCCCCCAAAAAGTGGAAAAGATTCCTCCGGTCTCGCCTCGCGCCAGCGGAAGTCCGCGTACGGTTCGACGATTTTGCTGACCGGAAAACCGTTCGCAAGCGCCAGAAGGACGGGAGGGGGCGCGTATACGTCCAGGGACGAGCTCTGTCTCAGCTGAAGAAGTCCCGTCGTATGATCCAGTTCGGCATCGGTCAGCAGGACGGCTTGGACGGGGGAGCCGCGCAAGGAAGGTCCCGGATGAAGCGCGCCGTACGCTTCCGTCTGGAGACAAATATCCGGGCTGGCATTCAGCAGCGCCCAACGCTCGCCGTCCGGGCTGACGGCGAGCGAATCGTTCCTTCTCGCCCGTAAGGACGGAACGCCCGCTCTGACGCGCTCGCAGTTCGGACAAGCGCAGTTCCATTGCGGATAGCCGCCTCCCGCGGCGGCTCCCAACACTTTAATGATCACGGCCTTCCCCCTTCATATAAGAGATGCCGGATTTCTCCGGCATGGATGCTTACTTCCGATAGGCGTAGGCGGTCACTTCGGCGCAAAGCTCGATAATCTTGAATTCGGGCTTCACCCACATAGCCATACCCCCTTTCCATACCATCGCGATAGGCAGCACGCTTCATTGTATGTCGGAGCCGGGATGTCCAAGAAGCGCAAAAAAACGATGCAAGTCTCGTCCGTCGTCCGGAGCGGGAGCTGCATCGTTATTGACGAAGGGGAGGATCAGCGATTGCGCTGCGGATTCCGGTTGCGAATGCCGGCCAGCCCGAACAGCCCGAGCAAACCGAGCCATCCCCAGCCGATGCCCCTGCCCGAATTCGTCGCCGCAGCCCGATAGGCGCCGTCCGCGGAAGTGCGGTTGCCGTAGCCATAGCCGTTGTTAATGTTCGTCGTGCCTGGAGCTCCCGGGTTTACGCTGCGGAATTGGCTGCCCGTTCCCGTGCCGTAGACGCTGATCTCATGGCCGTTCGTCCGGTCGACGTTCTGCGCGCGAACGTTCGATCCGTTGGACGGAGTTCCCATCCCGTTGCCTAACCCGCCGTTCCCGCCGTTTGCCGTTTCCGCGTGCGCGTAAGCCGGCGCTGCCAGCATCAGGGACAGGGCGGCGATTCCTAACGCGGTCTTGATTCGGCTTCTCATAGGATACCTGCTTTCGAAGGAGATTTAATGTTTTGGCTAGCTTCTCTTCGCGGCCGCTATCTTATGCAAGGGCTTGTACTGCCGGGGCGGCTTCGGGAATATATCTGTAGCAAAGATCCTGAAGGGGCGGGGGGCATGGAGATATTATTCGCCTGGATTCTGACGATGTGTCTCGGACTCGATACGCTGATCGTGTCGGCTTCGTTGGGATTAAAGAAGGAAGCCGGGGACAAGGTGAGGATCGCTCTCGTCTTCGCCGCCGCCGAAGCGGTTATGCCCATCGCCGGCGTCGTCATCGGAGGGGCGCTCGGCCGCTTTGTCGCGCCCGCGGCGCCGGCGATAGGCGCTCTGCTGTTGATCGCGGTGTCGGTTTACTTTCTCTTCTTCGACGATGAAGAGGGGGAGAAGAAGGCGTTGAATCAAGCGCTTGCCGGTTGGCCGTTGATCGCGGCGGCCGTCAGCATCAGCATAGACGAGCTTGCGGTAGGGGTTTCCGCCGGATTTATGCAAGTTCCGATGCTGCTCACGATCGCGCTGATCGCTTCGCGTTCGTTCGTATTCACCTTTATCGGCGTGACGTTCGCTGAGAAGCTTAGGCCGATGATGGGAGAATGGGCGGAAAAGTGCTCCGGCGTCCTGCTTGGCTTAATGGGAATCTGGATGCTGCTGGAGAGCTTCCTGTAACCGGGAGGGCCTGTCGATTCAAGGGAAGAGGATGTCCCATAAGTAAACAGAGCCGTACCGAACGATTATCGATGGATGCAGGGTAATGGGCATCTATCTCCTTCCGATGCAAGATACCCCACAAAGTGACGTTAAGCTTCGAAGCTTATTCCGATTACTTTGCGGGGGCCCCAAAAGCGTGATCCTGAAATGGGAACGGTAAACCCGTTAAGAGGTGATTTCAGGACCGTATGAGGCAGTCTCCAGGAGATAGATGCCCTTCTTTTTTCAACGATAATCTTGTACGCCCCTACTTATGGGACAACCTCTTTTCGACATGTTGGAAAATAATAATTAATGTGCTATTTACAATAGTGTGTGACGTACAGTATAATCAATTCAGGAGCTGATCATATGCCAGACGTAAACGAAACGATAAACGGTTTGTTGGGCGAGCTCAGGCGCGGCACGATCGTCATCGGCGTGCTCAGTCAATTAACCGAGCCGCAGTACGGCTACTCTCTCGTTCCGGTGCTGGAAGAGAAGGGGGTTGCCGTCGATCCGGGAACGTTGTATCCGCTGCTGCGCAGGCTGGAGAAGCAGGAGCTGCTCGAAAGCAAATGGGATACGAACGAAGCGCGTCCCCGCAAGTACTACGTGCTCAGCCCGTTCGGCAAAGAAGTGTACGAAGGATTGTGCCGGGAGTGGCGGAAGCTGATCGTCAGCATGGAAGCACTCACGGCGGAAGCAAAGGGAGGAGATTAGGAATGGAGATTATCGACCGTTACATCTATGCGGTAACACAGCGTCTGCCCGAGTCGCAGAGGGCTGACATTAAGCGGGAACTGCGCGGCTTGATCGAGGATATGCTGGAGGAGCGGGCGCCTGCGGGGCAGGCTTCGCGGCAGGATGCGGAGAGCGTGCTGACGGAACTGGGCCACCCGAACGAGCTGGCGGCGAAATATCGGGGGCACAACGACCGCTACCTGATCGGCCCTGCAGTGTTCGACTCGTATTTGACGACGCTTAAGATCGTGCTGGTCTCAATCGCGATTGGCTTGTCCGTCCTGTTCGCGATCCAAGTCATCGTGACGCCGGACGGCGTGCTGGAGCGGTTCACCGACTATCTCGTATCGTTGTTCAGCGCAGGGGCGCAAGGTTTCGTCTGGGTTACGGTTATATTCGCCTTGATCGAATTCCGGAAGCGGAAGAATGCGGCAGGCACGGCCGATTCCCCTGTGGACTGGAAGCCGGCGGATTTGCCGGAAATTCCCGACGAGCAGTCGAGGATCAAGCTGAGCGATCCGATCGCGAGCATTATTTTTACCGTGTTGTTTACGGTCGTATGCGTCTATTCGATTGAGCTGCTGGGCATATGGAGGCTTCATGAAGGCGAGCGCACGGTTATTTCCTTCTTGAACGCCGACGCGTTCCGGGCCTATCTGCCGGTCATCTGGGCGCTGGCCGCGCTCGGTATTCTGAAGGAGAGCATCCGGATCATCGTGCGCAATCGGACGGGGAAGCTGCTTGCGTTCCACATAGCCGTGTCGATCGCGTCCTCGGTCGCCGCTTGCGTCGTCCTGGCCGATTCGGCCATCTGGAATCCGGATTTCGTTCGGGATATGGAAGCTGCGGGACTGTTGAATCCCGGCTGGGACAACTACGACTCGCTCGTGTCGATCTGGACGAGAGCAAGCGGATGGTTGGTCGGCATGGTCGTCCTGTTCGGCGCGATCGATATCGTGTCGGAGGCGTATAAGTGGTATCGGGTTAGAAGATCGGCTTAACATCGGCCCCGCGCGGTTATCCGCGCGGGGTGTAGAAGTTTTGGGTGTAATAGATCCGGTATTCGTAATCGTCCGAATAAGCGATCCCTACTCCGAGCCGCTCGTACTTGTCGCCTAAAATGTTGCTGCGGTGGCCTTCGGAATTCATCCATTCCGCATGGGCGAAAATGGCGTTGATCTGGCCGGCCGCGATGTTTTCCGCCGCAGCCGAGTAGGCGATGCCGTCGGCTTTCATCCGGTCGAACGGACTGCGACCTTGCGGATTGACGTGATCGAAGAAGCCGTTCTGCCCCATATCCTTGCTGTGATCCCGGGCCGTTCCGGCGATCTTGGCGTCCCAGGCGAGCGCCTTCTTGCCGGCAAGAACGCGAGAGACATTCGCGAGATCCAGCAGCTCCCGCTCGTACGCGGTCAGGAGCGAAGGGGTGACGACGCCGTAGCTGCCTTTGCGCGCGGCCGCCGTTTTCCTCTCGATCATATACATTCCCATCGTCTTCCCGCCGTTATGGTGATCCACAATAAAGGTCAAATAAGAGCCGTCTACCTCGTAGCTCGGGTAAGTTTCCTTCGCTGCGCGAATAAATACGTTCGTATCGAGCTCCGTCAAGCTGCGGGGCTTGCCGAGCTTCGCTTCGATCGCCGCTGTCGCCGATCCGATTCCGAGTCCGTCGCCGCTGCGCCATACGTTGGCGTTGGAGAACAGAGCAACGACTTTGCCCCCGCCGATGCCGATCTGCGCGTACTGCTTGTAGTCGTCGTTATAGACGTGCCATTGAAATCCGTATTCGCTCGGATCGACGCGGCTGGGCTTGCCCAGCTTGGCGGCTACCGTCGCTTCGGAGTCTCCGATGGCAATGCCTCTCAGACTGTAGCCCGCACTTGCCTCCGGCTGCGGTTCGGCGTTCGCCGCTCCGCCCAGCGCGTTGACGATAAATTGGACGGCTTCCGCGCGGCTCAGCGCTTTCTGCATCTGATAGCCTTCCACCGTCGCCGAGGTGATGCCGCTGGACAGACCGTTGTCGAGTAAATAACGGACCGCCTCGGTTCGTCCGAGGATAAGGCCTTTCAAGGCGGCGATAAGCTGCGCGGCGCCGCCTCTGTCGAAGCTCGCGCCCGCCCCGGATAAAGGAAAGTTCCGCTCTTCGGCGTACTTGTAATACGGGGCGCTCCAGACTTCGCCCGCCTGGCGGGCCGGAAGCTCGTCGGGGATAGCGGCCGACAGGAGAAGCTTCAGGAATTCGGCTTCGGTCACCCGCTGCGTCAGACGGAATGTCCCGTCGCTGTAGCCGTCGACCCAACCCTCGTCAGCAGCCCGATGAACCGCCTCGTAAGCCCAATGCGTCGGAGGGACGTCCTTGAAGCCCGCTTCGGCCGCCGATGAAGGATGCGGCGCAGCCGCCAGGAAAAATGCGGCGACTATAAGAATTAACGTCATTAATCTCCTATTCATTCTGCTCGCGGTTTCGTTCATTCGAAAGTCCTCCCTTAGCCGTAATCGATAACCGAGTCCCCCGATCGACTTCATCGGAAGGATACTATTTATTTCGGTCGTTCGGTTTCGTTTCGAAATAGGCACAATTTCTCATCACCGTCTCGGGGAGCGACTGGAGTCCCGCTTTTTGCGACTAACCTGCCATTCCGAGCATATTCCAGGGAAGATGTGCTATCATTGTAGACTAATATATCTATCATTTTTGTGGAGGAGGCAGCCGCATGTCGAATTCGACGAAGTTGATTACAGGTTCCAACGCGCCGTTGCCGAACGATCGGACGCTGGAAATCGCGGTAGAGTGGACAAGCTCTCCGGCTGAGCTGGACATAAGCTGCTTTATGGTGAACGAGCAGGGCAAGGTGCCGTCCGATCGCTATTTTATTTTCTATAACCAAGCGGAAGATCCGGAGCGCAACGTCCGTTTCGAACCGCAAAACCCGCATTCCGTCAAATTTTCGATCGATCTGAACGGTCTTCTTGCTTCGCCGATTCAAAAGTGCGTGTTCGCGGCTACGCTCGACGGACCGGGTACGTTCTCCGAGGTGCAGGGATGCAAAGTGACGGCCCAATGCTCCGGTTCGGAAATCGTATACGAGTGCAGCGAGGGCAAGGCGGAGAAGACGCTGGTGCTGGTCGAATTGTATAGGCACGGTGGCTGGTTTAAGCTCCGGGCGATCGGCCGCGGCTTTAACGGAGGGCTGAAGCCGCTGGCGGAATCCCACGGCGTCGTCGTCGAAGAGCCGGAAGCCGAGGAAGCGGCGGCGCCGCAAGTCGCAGCGGCTTCGTCCGCCGCTTCGGTCCCAACGCCCGCATCCGCTCCGACGCCAGCGGCGGCCCCAGTCTCGACCCCGCCGGAGACGAAAGTCAACTTGACGAAAATCGATCTCTTGAAGAAAAAGGTCAAAGTATCGCTCGAGAAGAAGAGGATGGACGCGATCAAGGCGCGGGTCGCCGTCGTGTTCGACGCTTCCGGTTCGATGATGTCGCTGTATCAGAAGGGCACCGTCCAGCGCGCGTTCGAGAAAGTGCTGGCGATCGCGGCGTGCATGGACGACGACGGCGTAATGGACGTCTGGTTTTTCGGCAGCAAGTCGAAGCGGGCGCCAAGCGTCACCGAGAACGACTACGAGGACTACGTCAAGAAAACCTACCCGGCTCCAAGACTGTTCGGCGGGCTGGGCTCCGGCAACAACGAACCTCTCGTGATGGCGGACATCATTCGGAAATATACGAAGGAGGAGCCGAGCGACGTTCTCCCGACGTACGTCATTTTCTTCAGCGACGGCGGCATCTACGAAACGAAGAAAATATCGAAGCTGCTCATCGACAGCTCGAAGTCGAGCATCTTCTGGCAATTCGTCGGCTTGGGCAACGCGAATTTCGGCGTATTGCAGGAGCTCGACAACTTGCAAGGCCGATTCATCGACAATGCCAACTTCTTTGCGCTGAGCGATCTGGATCAAGTCGGCGACGAAGAGCTGTACGACCGGATTTTCAACGAGTTTCCGGACTGGCACCGCCAGGCGAAGGAGAAGGGAATTTTGCGATAGTCGGATACAGATTACGGCGGGTAAGCGGGGGATAGCGTTGCTCAAGAGGTTGGTTTTCGGAGGCGTCTACGGAGGGGCGGCGCTGTGGCTGTTCGTCTATCGCGACGCTCTCGTCGCCTGGATCGACTCGGATACGGCGTGGCATCAGGACATTCTCATCGGACTTGCCGGACTGATCGTCGCGATCGTTCCGGCCGTCCCGTACGGCGTGATCGCTGCCGTGTTCGGAGCGAAATACGGGGCGGCGGCAGGAAGTCTGATCAATCTGACGATCTCCAGCCTGGCTGCGATTATTCTTTTCGCCTGGATTCGGTATACCTTTACGGAGGAGAGTCGCCTGAAGGCGGCTCGATTGAAAGGAATCCGCAGACTGACGGATTATGCGGAACGCAACGCTTTTTTCGCCGTCCTGTTTGCCCGTCTGCTTCCTATCGTTCCCGCACAGCTCGTGAATGCTTATGCCGCGATCATCCGAATGAAAGGACGCACTTTCATCGCGGCGACGATCGTGGGCAAAACCCCGTATCTGATCGCCGTAACCCTATTGGGCGAGAGCCTGTTCGAGAGAAGCGGATGGCGGGAGATTTTGCTGATTCTCGCTCTGTATTTGGTCTTCATCTCGGTCGTATTCCTGCTGGGCAAACGCTTTGCGATTCCGTCGACCGACGCCGGCGGCCGGCACGCTGATGCGGCGGGCGATAGCGTAAATTCGAAAAAAAACGAATCCCGACTATGATACGAGAATCGTTTTGGCGACTCAGCACCCGGTACCGGACCAGACGGGCCTTGAAAATCGATGCTCGGCGAAGCGGGCTTCACGGCGTAATCATTAATTACATTAAATGTTGTCGAGATTTCTTTTGTAATATCCCGGATTGATCCCCGTTATCGCCTTGAACGTCTTGGAGAAATGATGAACGTCGGCAAAGCCGCAATACTCGCTCGCTTTCTGAAGGGTGAGCCCTTCCCGCAGCAGCTCCTGCGCGTATTCGATCCGCAGCTTCAGCAAGTATTGGTAAGGCGTCATGTTGAAGTGCTGTTTGAAGAGCACGGTAAACCGGGAAGGGGAAAGCCCGGCTTTTTTCGCCATGTCGCCGACATTGATCGGCTCCGAGAGATGGAACGCGAAGTAAGACGCGATCCAATTCAGGAAAGGCTGCTGTGCGAGCGCGCTTGGCTGGGGACGCATGTATTGCTTGAACAGCGCGGCGATCCATTCGTAGGCCAGTTGATGGGCTTCCATTATCCCCACGTAGGTTTGCTGCTGCCAGCAATCGATCATGCGGAGGACAAGCTCCCGCATTTTGCCCGGATGGGCGGTCTCCAGAACGAGCGGCAATCGAAATGCGTCGCAATCATTCAGCCTCGGCTGCATGAAAGAGGAATAGGGCGTCATGTCCAACTGGCCGGGATAGGTGACGAAGCTGCTCTCCCTGTGCGGATTATAGAAAAAATCGAGATGAACGTACGGGTTGGTCGTCGGGGTAAGCCCCCTGATCGTATGGACGTCGCCAGGCTGAAGCAGGCATAGATCGCCCTCCTTCAGCTTATGGAGCCGACCGTTCACCTGAATTTCGAAATGACCTTCCTGGGCGAAAAAGAGGATGTAATCGAGCAAGCTGCGTTCGCCGAGGAAAAACGGGGGGCGAACCGCATAACCCGCGATCCGAATGTAGGGAGCTATGACATGATCGTCGAGATTCATCGGCTGATCGCCTCTTCCCGGAACGGATTTTCAAGCGGAATTGACATAAAAAAGGCGTTGAATCTACAAAGGAATCCGAATCCGTTTTCATTATGATAGAGATAATCTCTTAAGCCAGTATATCATGATCGGAAACGGGGTTAAACGTTTGGGAAACGTGTATAAAGGTGCAAAGACAAAGGAAATCCGCTTCCCGCTCGGAGGAATCGGAAGCGGGAGCATTGGTCTGGCCGGCAACGGCAGACTGGTCGACTGGGAGATTTTCAATCGGCCCAACAAGCGGAGCTTTAACGGTTTTAGCCACTTCGCGATCAAGGCGGAACGGCAGGGCAGGCTGCTCGATGCGCGCGTAGTGCAGGGGGATCTGTTGACCTCCTATATGGGCGAGCCTCTTCGGGGCGCACCTCTCCACAGCGGATACGGGTTCGGTCCGGAAAGCCAGACGATGGCGGGAATGCCCCATTTCAGAGAGGTCGAATTCAGCGGCGAGTTCCCTCTGGCCAATCTGTCGTTCGCCGACCCTACTTTCCCCGGGACAATCGGGCTGACGGCGTTTAACCCGTTCATTCCGCTGCAGGAGGACGATTCCAGTCTCCCCGCGGCTTTCTTCGAATGGGAGATCGAGAATACGGAGAAGGAGACGACAGCCTATACGCTCTGTCTCTCCGCGGGCAACCCGCTCCCGACGGAACAGGTCTGTCACAGATACGGCATGGCCGAAGGCCGGCATGGGCCTAACGTCCATACGATCCTGTTGGGTTCGGGCCAGTATGCCGACGATCATCCTCACTGCGGCAATATCGCCCTGGCGACGGATACGGAAGAGGTCAGCTATCAGGAGTTCTGGTATCGCGGCGGCTGGTGCGACAATCTGGAGATGTTCTGGCATGATTTCGCGCAGCCCGGCAGGATGAAGAACAGGCGCTATCCGGAAGAGGAACCGCCTCATGCGAGGAAGGACACGGCGTCGCTTGCCGCGCATGTCGAACTGAAGCCGGGAGAGAAGAAGCGCGTTCGCTTCGCGATCAGTTGGCATTTTCCTAACGTCGAGAACTATTGGAACCCGAATCCGTCCGGCGCCAACGGCTGGAGAAATTACTACGCAACGCTGTTCGAAGACTCCCGCGCAAGCGCGAAGTATGCGCTCGAGCACTGGGATCGTCTGTACGGGGACACGCTCCAATTCAAAGAAGCGCTGTTCTCTTCCACGGCGCCGGACGTCGTGAAAGAAGCTGCATCGGCAAACTTGGCGGTGCTCAAATCCGCCGCGGTTTTGCGGCTGACGGACGGTTCCTTGTACGGGTTCGAAGGCTGCATCGAGGACACGGGCTGCTGCGAAGGCTCCTGTACGCATGTCTGGAATTATGCTTACGCCGTTCCGTTCCTGTTCCCTGGACTGGAGCGCAGCATGCGCGAGCTGGATTACCGATACAACAAGCGCGACGACGGCAGAATGGCTTTCCGCTTAATGCTTCCGCCCGGACGCGAGAGGGCGGATTTCCGCGCTTGCGCGGACGGCCAATTCGGCGGCGTGATCAATGCTTATCGCGATTGGAAAATTTCCGGAGATACGGATTGGCTGAGAACGATCTGGCCGGATCTCAAGCAATCGATCGCATACGCATGGGCGGAGAGCAACGAGGACCTATGGGACCCGGACAAGACGGGCGTACTCACGGGCCGGCAGCATCATACGCTGGACATGGAGCTGTTCGGGCCGAATTCCTGGTTAAGCGGATTTTATTTGGCGGCGCTGAAGGCGGGAGCCGAGATGGCGGCGTTCCTGGGCGAACAGGCGGCGGCGGACGAGTTCGACAGTCTGTTCCGCAAAGGGAAGAAACGGGTCGACGAGCATCTATTCAACGGCGAATACTATGTCCAGCGCATCGATTTGTCGGATAAGACGCTGCTGGACCCTTTCGAGGACGATTGCGCCAAGTCGTATTGGAATCCGGAGCTGAACGAATTGAAATATCAGATCGCGGGCGGCTGCGCCATCGATCAGGTTGTCGCCCAGTGGCATGCGAACTTGTGCGGGCTTGGCGAGGTCTTCGATAAGGAGCAGACGCGTACGGCTCTGCAATCGTTGTACCGGTACAACTTCAAGAGCAGCAGGAGAGAGGAGGCGAACACTTGGCGCTTGTACTCGCTTAACGACGAGGGCGGACTTGTCATTTGCACTTGGCCGGAGGGCGTCGATAAGCCGGGCATTCCTCTGACCTACAATTCGGAGACGATGACAGGGTTCGAATACCAAGCTGCTTCGCACATGATCCAGGAGGGCTTCGTCGCGGAAGGGCTCTCTATCGTGCAAGCGATTCGCGATCGGTACGACGGAGAGAAGCGGAATCCGTGGAACGAAATCGAATGCGGGAGCAATTACGCGAGGTCGATGGCCAGCTATTCCTTGCTTCAAGCGTTCAGCGGATTCGAATACGACAGCGTTGTCGGCATGATCGGTTTTAAGCCGGTACGCATGGAGGACGGCAAGTTCCGTACGATCTGGTCGCTCGACAGCGGGTGGGGAACGTTCGAATGCAATGAGGCGCAGGCGACGCTTCAAGTATTGGGCGGACGCATGGATGTGAAGACGTTGAAGCTGCCGGAAGAGCAGCTCGCCGAGGTGGAAGACGTTCGAGCGCACGGACGGCGCCTGGAGCATGAGATTGTCGGCAATGAGCTGCGCTTGGCCGAATCGGTGCGTCTGGATGCGAACAACCCGTTGATTATCGCGTTCAACGGTCGGGTTCCGGCTTAGACGCGCCGCACCGCTGCAGCATCAAGGGGGCTGTCCCATAAGTAGAGACGTACAAGATTATCGATGTAAAAAGGAAGGGCATCTATCTCCCGGAGACTGCCTCATACGGTCCTGAAATCACCCATTCACGGGTTTACCATTCCCATTTCAGGATCGTATAGCATCGGAGGGAGATAGATGCCCGTTACCCTGCATCCATCGATAATCGTTCGGTACGTCTCTGTTTACTTGTGGGACAGCCCCCTTGGCGTATCCGAGCCGCGCGCGTTAGGCCGCGATTTCCTTGAAGGCTTTCACCAGATCGTCGGCGCTCTCGGAAATGAGGAACAGCACATATTCTCCTTTGGCTTCGATTTTATAATTTTGGGCGTGCTTGTACGGCTCCGGCAAGTACTGCTCGAACATCTTCTGAACGTCTTCGGCGCGCTTCTCCATTCCTTTCTTAACCGCCTCGATATGTTTAACGTCCTTAACTTTAATGACGGCGATCTCATTGGACATGAGATTAAATGCCGGGGTTTTGATCGTGAATTCCTCGACAAGCTCGGGATCGATGCCGTAGTAGTTTTTCAATTCTTCAGGGGCAAGGTCTATCAGACTGGGCTGTTCTATTTTCTCCAGCATCGAGCTCACGATTTTATCCGTGGACGACGCGGACGGATTCTCGTCCGGCTTCGCGGAATTGTCTGGTTGTTCCGGTTCGGCAGAAGGGCTGGAGCCGGCTCCCGGAGTTTCGCTGGCGACCGGCGGATTCGCGGCGGTCGGAGTTCCGGCATTGTTCCCGTTATTGTTGCCGGAGCAAGCGGTGAGCAGACTGCCGAGCAGTGCGGTGACTAAGAGGAAGGACAGAGCTGATTTTTTCATGATGCATTTCTCCTTGTTCTGAAATCATAGTATCGAGTGCTTACGATCATGACATAGTGACGTCTGCTGTCGCCGGAATGTTGCAGGCTCGGCTTGTTGACACGGTGGCAAATGATGGCCTATAATCAAAAAAAGACACCAAATGGTGTCCGTTTAACAGGGCAAAAATTTGAGAAACCCCTTGGTCTTAATACGTAGGAGAGAGTGCCGTGAGCGAGAATACCCAGCTGCGGGATGTGTTTGACGCGATTGCCGATCCGACCAGACGGCAGCTTATTCACTTGTTGGCGGAGACGGATGAGCTGCCGCTTCATGAAATGACGGGGCAGTTTCAAATGGGCCGGACCGCGGTATCCAAGCATTTGACGATTCTTAAAGAGGCGGGGCTCGTGCGTGACCGGAAAGTCGGAAGAGAAACGCGCTTCAAGCTCAACGCTGCGCCGCTCAGGGAAGTTCAGAATTGGGTGGCGTTCTACAGCAAGTTCTGGAGCGCCAATCTGCTGCGCTTGAGCGAGCTGCTGGAAGAGGAAGAAGACGGGAAATAGCAAGTCCAAAATCACGCGATCGGAAGGAAGTCGTGCATGAGCGAAGCGAATCAAGAGTACATCGTCATTACGGGAGCACGGGAAAACAATCTGAAGAACGTATCGCTGCGCATCCCCAAGCGACAGATCACGATTTTCACCGGGGTGTCCGGTTCCGGGAAGTCGTCGATCGTGTTCGATACGATCGCCGCGGAATCGACGCGGTTGCTGAACGAGAACTTCAGCATGTTCGTGCGCAATTTCCTGCCTAAGGTTCCGCAGCCGGATACGGACGGGATCGAAAACTTGAGCATGGCCGTCATCGTAGACCAGAAGCGTCTGGGCGGCGGTTCGCATTCCACGATGGGCACGATTACCGATATTTCTCCGATCCTCCGTCTGCTGTTCTCCCGGGTGGGCAGTCCGTATGTCGGCGGGGTCAATATGTTCTCGTTTAACGATCCGCAAGGGATGTGTCCCGAGTGCAACGGGATCGGCCGCAGGCTGGGCGTGGACATGAACAAGGCGTTGGACCTGTCCAAGTCGTTGAACGAAGGAGCGATTCTGCTTCCGGACTACTCGGTGAACAGCTGGGAATGGAATATGATCGTGCAGTCGGGCGACTTCGATCTCGACAAGAAGCTGGGCGATTATTCGGAGGAGGAACTGGATCGGCTGTTGTACGCCAAAGCCAGGAAGGTTCAGATGGATTTCGCCGGGAAGCCCATGAACATTACGGTGGAAGGCGTCCTTGAGAAGTTCACCAACAAATATATTAAGCAGGATTTGAAAGCCAAGTCCGAGCGCACGCAGAAAGCGGTCGCGCCGTACATATCCGAAGGTCCCTGCGCCAGCTGCCGCGGCGCGAGGCTCAGTCAGGCTACGCTTAGCTGCCGGATCAACGGACTCAACATCGCGGATCTCTCCTCGATGGAGGTCGGCCGGCTCATTCGCGTCGTTCGTGAGATCGACGACGAGAGAGCCGCGCCGATCGTCAAGTCTTTGGCGGAGCGGCTGCAGCATCTGGTCGATATCGGACTCGATTACTTGACGCTGGATCGCGAGACGGACACATTGTCGGGCGGCGAGTCGCAGCGCGTCAAGATGGTGAAGCACCTGAGCGGCAGTCTGGTGGACGTTACCTATATTTTCGATGAACCGAGCGTCGGTCTGCATCCCCGCGATGTGCACCGCTTAAACGAGTTGCTTCAGAAGCTGCGCGACAAAGGCAATACCGTCATCGTCGTCGAGCATGATCCCGACGTGATCAAGGTGGCGGATCATATCGTCGATGTCGGGCCTCACGCCGGAAGCCGCGGCGGCAACATCGTGTACGAGGGAAGCTACCAAGGGCTGCTGGAGTCCGGCACGCTGACTGGCGCGCATATGAAACGGCCGCTGGAGCTGAAGCGAGCTTGCAGGCAGCCGTCCGGCAAGCTGTCCATTCAGGGGGCTTCGCTGCATAACTTGCAGAACGTGAGCGCGGATATTCCGACGGGAGTGCTGACCGTCGTCACGGGGGTTGCCGGCTCGGGCAAGAGTACGCTGATTAACGAAGTATTCCTCGGCGAGCATCCGGATGCGATTGTCATCGACCAATCGGCGGTTGGCGTATCGACGCGCTCGAATCCCGCGACCTACACCGGCATCATGGACGATGTTCGCAAGGCGTTCGCTTCCGCGAACAAGGTCAACCAGGGCTTGTTCAGCTTTAATTCCAAAGGGGCTTGCGAGAACTGCCAGGGGCTGGGCGCCGTCTATACGGACCTTGCGTTCCTGGACAGCGTTAAGCTGCCGTGCGAAGTATGCGGAGGCAGACGCTTCAAGGAAGAGGTGCTCGCGTACAAGCTGGACGGCAAATCGATTGCCGACGTGCTGGAGATGACCGTAGAGCAGGCTTTGGAATTCTTCCAGCTTAAAGAGGTCGTGCGCAAGCTTCAGGCGATGAGCGACGTGGGGCTGAACTATATTACGCTCGGCCAGCCGCTCAGCACGCTCTCGGGAGGGGAATGCCAGCGCATCAAGCTGGCCAGCGAGCTGCACAAGAAGGGCAGCATCTACGTGATGGACGAGCCGACGACCGGTCTGCACATGTCGGATATCGGCCACCTGCTGGAGATCATGAACCGTCTCGTCGATGCCGGCAATACGGTCATCGTCATCGAACACAATCTCGAAGTGATCAGCCAGGCGGACTGGATCATCGATATGGGACCGGACGGAGGCAGCAAAGGCGGCCAAGTCGTGTTCGAAGGCACGCCTGCGCAGATCGTCGATGCGGAGCAGTCGATTACAGGAAGATATTTGAAGTAAGATTTTATTTTCTCGCTAGGAGGAGGACAAGGGAATGGGCTTTTTTCAAGATATGTTGGCCGTATTCAAGAAGAAGGAGTTAGTGTTTGTCGAAAGCCGCCGGGAGTCGGAAGACGTGCATTCTTTTCTATTCGAGAAGAGGGGCGATCTAAGCTGGAAGGCAGGGCAATACGGTTTATTCCATATTGCTCACACGACCGTCAAGAAGCCTACGCGGCCGTTCAGCATTGCATCTGCTCCAGCAGAGAACGTCGTCAGAATAACGACGGTTGTTCGGGAAGCCCCGAGCGATTTCAAGAAAGCGCTGCTGGAGTTAAAACCGGGAATGAAAGTGAAAGTAAGCGGTCCGGTAGGAGGGTTCCATCTGGAAGCCGGCAGTCCTTCGCTGCTGATTGCAGGCGGCATCGGCATAACGCCGTTCCGGTCGATCTTGAAGCAGATCGAGGCAGAAGGGAACGGAGACGGGAAAACGATCCAGTTGCTCTATCTCGATAGCCGCAAGTCGTATCTCTATAAAGACGAGTTTGATCAAATCGCCGCAAAGCACCCTTCAATTAAAGTTTCTTACCTGGAATCCAGGGACGAACTGAAGCAGGAGATTGAAAAATTTACGGCATTAAATAAGAATAACGGCAAATACTTGATCGCGGGTTCCAAGTCGTTCGTAGATGCTGTTGCCGAGACTTTGACAAACAATCAGATCGCAAAAGGGAACATCAAGAAAGACTCCTTCTTCGGATACTAGCGCATATCGCTTCGCTGACCGGAAGCGGAAGGACGTCATGGAGTTCGCTTGGAAAGAGTCGCGTAAATCGCGGCTTTTTTCTATAGACTCCAACTGGCGAAAGGTTGGAGGATACGAATTAGATGCCGTTCAGAAACGCCTCGATCCAGCGATTGACCTCGTCCGGGTTGTCCAGATTCGTCAAATGATGCGCGTTCGGGATCGTATGCAGGACTGCGCCGGGAATCCGCGCTGCCAGCTCGGCCTGTTGGCGGCCGACCATATTATCTTTGTCGCCGTGCAGGATAAGGGTCGGGCATTGGATTTTCTCCAGATCAGCTCTGCTGTCCATGCGGAGGTTGCCGGCCCAATGCCGCACGAAATTGCGGTGCGTCATCTTCCCGAACGCCTCCATAATGAAAGCGTGATTGGAGGGAGTAAGCTTGGAGAGCGCGGTTGCCGTCAGCTTGGCCGTTGTGCGAAGCGGAATGAGACGCGTGGAGAAACGGCTGAACGGCGCGGTCGTTCTCTCGAACCAGTTGAACGCGTTCGTGAACGGCGTGCCGATCAGCACGAGCGCCCGCACGCGCTCCGGGTAACGCACGGCAGTCTGCAGCGAAATATGCCCTCCCATGGATAGTCCGCACAGTACAGCGGAAGGAAGCTGCAGCGTCTCCATCAACGCGGCCAAATCCTTGCTGAACAGCTCCGGGTCCACCGCGCCATCCGGCAAGGAGGAGTTGCCGTGCCCGCGCACGTCCCATACGATCGTCCGGTGCGAGCGGGAGAAATAATCGACCTGCGGCGCCCATTGTTTGTGATACATCGAATGGCCGTGCGTGAAAATAAGCGCCGGCCCGCTTCCTTTCTCCTCGTAATAAATGTCGGCTCCATTGGATTGAAACGTAGCCATATCCTCACCTCTTTGTGTATAATTATGAAATTTTATAAGTTTGATATTTCATATCTTAATTAGAATATAGTCTTGGTCACGCGATAAAGCAATAGTTTTGAAATATTCAATTTGAATTATTTCATTATTTGGAGTATGTTAAGGGTAACCCTTCTGGAACGAGGTTGCGGCATGAACGGATTCGAGAGACGAAAAGAACGGAAGCGCCAGTCGATTCGCGAAGCGGCGCTTGGGTTGTATGTGCAGCATGGGGTCCGCAATGTGGGCATTGCGGCGATCGCGGAGGCAGCGGGCGTGTCGCAGGTCACGATTTATAACTATTTCGGAAGCAAGGACGAGCTGACGCGAGACGTTGTGGCCCATTATCTGGATCAGTATTTGGCGGATTTCTCAGCCTTCTGTCACGGGGAGCTGCCTTATGCGGAGAAGCTTGAACAGATGCTGTTGCGTTCCCGGGCATTCGATAGTCTGCACGTGCAGTTCATGGACACGTTTCTCTCCGAAGACCCCGCTGTTGCGGAAATCGTCAGAAGCTATGAAGCCAAGCTGGTTCCGCTATTCGCCGCTTTCATTACGGAAGGCAAGCAACTGGGGTATTTCAACAGAGCGCTTTCCACGGAGACGCTGCTCTTTTACATCCATCTGTTCAGCAGTCAGGCTCTGTCCAAATTGGGTGCGGAGCCGGATGAAGATCGCAAGCGTCAGATGTACAAGGAGCTGTTCGTTATTTTTTTTAACGGGGTGGCGGGCGAGCGGCCTATGAACCTGTCGCTATGAAGCAAGCAACGAATAGGAGATTTGTTGTAAACCGTGAAGCTCAGGCGCTTCGCGGTTTTTGTCGATGTATGGCCGGAACTTTTATTATTCTTTTATTGGCTTTCCGTATACTGTCCCTAGGCTAGGAAAAGGAAATCGAGGGGAGTATGCGGGAATGGCGGAAGCGGCAAGAAAAGCGAAAATCTGGCTAATGACGATAATGTTGTCGTTCGGCGCGGTGCTGGGGGGCGGTTTCGGCAACGGCCAGGTCTATGCGGCGGGCGGAGATTTTGCCGGAGGGACCGGAACGGCGATCGATCCTTATCTGATCGAAACGGCCGACCAGTTGGACAACATGCGGGACGCTTATCTGGATGCGGGGACGTATTTCAAATTGATCGCCGATATCGACTTGAGCGGGTACGCCGCAACGGGTTGGAATTCTATCGGAGACAGCGACACTCCGTTTTACGGACATTTCGACGGGGAAGGTCACACAATAAGCGGGCTTACGGATCATACCGGAATCAGCATGGGACTATTCGGAGTTTTATCGAGCGGAAGTTGGGTGGGCAATCTTAAGCTGACCGACGTATCGATTGTCGGAGACCACCTCGTGGGGGGAGTGGTCGGCGATATCTATCAGGGAACGATTGACAACGTCTCGGTTACGGGTGAGATATCCGGAGTCGATTCTGTAGGCGGCTTGGTAGGCTACGGCTACGAAGGAACGATTATAAACAGCTGCGCCTCGGTAGCAGTTACCGGAGTGAACCAGGTAGGCGGTCTGGTGGGTGAATTTATGGGGGAGATCACCGACAGCTGCGCGACGGGGGAAGTTAACGGAACCCGGCACGTTGGCGGACTGATCGGTTTCGCCGAGGAAACGGAGATCCAGCGGAGCTACGCTTCCGGAGAAGTGAACGGCACGGACGAGGTCGGCGGATTAATCGGCAGAATCGAAGAAGGAAGCATCGGTTACAGCTATGCTGCTGGAGACGTCAGCGGAAACATGGACGTCGGCGGATTGGTCGGGACGCAGATCGAAGTGACGATGAGCTACAGCTATGCGACAGGAAATGTGAGCGGGAATGAGCAGAGCAACTATATCGGCGGGCTGATCGGATACAACAACGACAGCAAGGTATTGTTCAGCTACGCGTTAGGAGAAGTCAGCGGACTTGCAGATAGCGAAAACCTTGGCGGCTTGGCTGGCGCGCATTACTCCGGAGGGTTCGGGGAGATCGCCGATAGCTACGCCATGGGGAATGTGGATGGGGGAACGAACAACTCCACGGTGGGCGGTCTCGTCGGAGTAAATATAGAAGGTACCATTCGCAACAGCTTCGCTGCTGGAGACGTGAACCCGATCTCGGGAGAGACCGGCTATTATATAGGGGGGCTCGTAGGGGATAACGTGTACGGAACGATTCAGGATAGCTACGCTTCGGGGAAGGTTAGAGGGCATTATGCCGTCGGAGGACTGGTTGGCGGTAATCCGAATGATATGGACGGGGAAATCAGCCGGAGCTTCGCCCTCGGAGACGTGGAAGGAAGCGGTATCGGAAGCCAGAATATCGGCGGTCTGGTTGGCTATAATGCCTGGGGTAAAATCGAGAATAGCTACGCTGCCGGGAAGGTGAGCGGCGACGACATCGTTGGCGGGCTGGCAGGAGAGAGCGGCTCGGGTTCGATTCGGACAAGCTATTCCGTGGGCGAAGTAACGGGAGGCTCCAACGTGGGCGGCCTGATCGGGAGAGGCAGCTTCGGAAGTTTCGTCAATAGCTTCTATGATGGAGACACGAGCGGTCAGAGCGTATCGGACGGAGGCACGGCTCTTAGTACCGTGCTGATGCACAGCCAGAGCTCTTATGAAGCGGATGCGGCCAATGCGTGGGATTTTGCCTCCGTATGGGGAATAGAACCGGCTATGAACGGCGGATATCCTTACCTGAGGGCCAGCCTCGTTCAACTGCAATACGATGATAACGACAGTACCGGCGGTACGGCTCCTCTCAGCCAAACGTTCGTCCCTGTAACTGAGCTCAGTTTGCCGGGGCCTATGGATCTGGTCAGAGCGGGTCACACCTTCGCGGGCTGGAGCGAGAAATCGGATGGAAGCGGGACCGTGTACAATGAGGGTGACTCCTTCGCGGTAAGGAAAAACACGACCTTGTTTGCCCAGTGGGACGCGTTGGCTCTGAGCAGCGATGCGACGCTGACTTCCACGATTGGAACGGTAAGCACAGATGGTACGGCTAGTGAGACGATTACTGGAGTTCCTTATGGCACAACGTTGGTCGCTTTCAAGGCTGCGATTACACCGGCTACGGGTGCTACGTTCGAGGTATATGAGGTCGATGGTACGACGATAGCCACTGTATTGGCATCAGGTTACAAAGTCATCGTTACGGCAGAAGATGGCACGACTCAAGTGACGTATACCGTTACGGTTAGCGCTCCTCCGCTGAGCAACGATGCGACGCTGACTTCGACGATTGGAACAGTAAGCACGGGAGGCACAGCTAGCGAGACGATCACGGGTGTGCCGTATGGAACGACGTTGGTGGCTTTCAAGGCTGCGATTACACCGGCAACAGGTGCCTCGTTTGAGGTGTACGAAGCTGATGGTGTGACGGTCGCCACTGTGTTGGCATCTGGTTACAAAGTCATCGTCACCGCAGAGGACGGCACGACGCAAGTGACTTACACCGTCACGGTTAGCTCGCCTCCACTAAGCACGGATGCGACGCTGACTTCCACGATTGGAACAGTAAGCACGGGAGGCACGGCTAACGAGACGATTACGGTTGTGCCGTATGGCACGACGTTGGTCGCGTTCAAATCTGCGATTACACCGGCTACAGGTGCCTCGTTCGAGGTGTACGAGGCTGACGACGTAACGATAGCCACTGTATTGGCATCAGGTTACAAAGTCGTCGTCACCGCAGAAGATAGCACAACACAAGTGACGTATACCGTCACAGTGAATGCGGCTCCGTCTAGTACGGGAAGCGGCGGAAACAGCGGCGGCCCCGCACCGGCGAACAACAAACTGACGCTCCAAGCCGGCAAAGCGGGAGAATTGAGCCTTTTCGATGAGATTACGGTAACCGTACCGACTAACGCCTCGGATAAGGAGATCGTCATCACGATCGATAAGATAACGAATCCGCAAAAATTGCTCTCGGACCGCGATGTGCTTCTAAGCGCGATATTCGAAGTTCTCAAGAACTTCACGGATGACTTCAAGAACCCCGTTACGGTTACGATCAAATACAACGTCGCAGATTTGCCCAAAGATCGGGTTCCAGCCGTATTTACTTACGATGAGACTAAGAAAGTCTGGGTGGAAGCAGCAGGGGGTAAGGTAAGCGGGGATCGCGTTTCCGTGCAGGTGATTTCCTTGGCGAAGTTCGCCGTTTTCGCGGTCGATCGTCCGGACGAGCCGATTAAGGAAAGCGAACCTGCCCCCCTTTTTAACGACGTCTCCGGACACTGGGCTGAACAGAATATTACCCAAGCGTTAAAGCTGGGAATTGTCTCGGGCTACTCGGATGGTTCGTTTAAACCGAACGGGACCATCACGCGCGCGGAATTCTCCCTTATGTTAATGAACGCCTTGAATCCGACCGATGAGGTCAGTGCATTGCCGTTCACCGACGCTGAGAAGATCGGGAAATGGGCTAAAAATGCGGTGGCACTCGCGGTTCAAGCCGGCTATATTAAAGGCTATCAGGACGGAACGTTCCGTCCGAACGCGGTGATTACCCGGGCCGAGATGGCGATGATGGCCGCCAATGTGTTGGGGCTATCGTCGCAGGCGGGTGCATCAACCGGTTTTGCGGATGATCAGGCGATTCCCGCATGGGCGAAAGGCGCAATTGCCGCAATTCATGCGAAAGACATCATGAAAGGCAAGTCGTCAGGCAAGTTCGATCCGGCGGCCAAAGTGACGAGAGCTGAGGCCGTAACCGTTGTATTGAACCTGTTAGGCGCGAAGAGCGAATAAACAAACAGGGCAGTCCTTCAATCGGCGATCAAGCCGGTTAGAGGACTGCCTCTTTTAATGGCATTATTTACGAATATCAATAACGACGGCAGCTTCATTTAACCTGCGCAACCGATAGGCGTTGGTCGCGGTCTGGCGAAGCTCCTCAAGAATGGTGTAATTCGCCCAGGCTCCCGCAACCGCGCCTATTCCAGGCACCATCTGCAGCAGCTTCCGAAAGTCGATGGCGTCGCGATATTCTTTCTGGAATGTCTCCCAGTCCATGTTTTTGTAGTGTTCGGTATCCGAGGACCAGAGCTTCTTCTCGGAGTTCCAGTTTTTGACGGAGTTCAGCAGCCTGGCGCGTTGTTCCGGTCCGGAGAACGTCAATTGGAACACTTTCAGAATAAAAACCCGTTCGGAAAAATGCTTCGTATCGTACCCGTAGTTGTGAGCCAGCTCGAACAAGTATTTCATCTTGATGGCGATGAGCGCAGGGAAGTCCACAACGTTAAGCAGTATGCCGCCCGCTCCGGTGCCCGCTCCTTCGGCGACGGCGATCTTCTGATACAGGGAAAACAGATTTTTCGCCTCTTCGTCGCTCCGTTCCAGATTAAGCTCCCGCTGCACGGGCCGCTTCGGCGTATATTCTGCGCCGAACAGCGCCGTGCGCACGATCGATTTGATCGTGGTCGTGATGACGTTCTGGGCTTTGGCGGGGATCATTCTGTTAATTCGATTGCCGATCGTCTTGGAGGTTCTCTCCAGCCACCCGGGCGGCTTGAATAATTGCTGTTCCCAAGCGGCAATTTCTTCGCGCGCCTTCTGTTCGTAGTGCATGGTTGATCGCTCCTCCAAAAGAGTTGGCTATAGTATACCGGATAACGACGGCATGCAAAACAGACCAGGGCAGGAGGAGGAGCCAGACGAAAGTCGTGGAATCGAAGCAGAGAGACTTAACGCGCCGCCAAATTCATCTCGACGCACATGAGAATGAAGGCGCCGGCGCCGTGCAGATCGTTCTCGCTGGTCGGCCGGGCGATATAATGGGCATAATCGCCGATTCCGGTGCCGATGCAGATGTTGCCGATCACGACGTTGCCGTTCTCATCGAATTTCAGCGTATCGATCACGCCCCGGTAGCCTTTCCAGGCATATTCCATGTATTCGGCATCCAGGTAACCGAATCGCACGGCCTTCGCGATGGCATGTACGAACAAGGCTGTACAGGAGTTTTCCAGCCAGTTGTCCGGACGGTCCCCCTTGTCGATAACCTGGTACCACAGGCCGGTGGCGGAGTCCTGATACTTCGTCAGAGCGATAAGCAGATCCTGTACGATCGTTACAAGCTTGGCTTTGTCGGGATGATCGTCCGGCAAGTGTTCGAACATTTCCAACAACGCGACAGGATACCAGCCGATCGCGCGGCCCCAGAATTCCGGAGCGAGACCGGTGACGGGGTCGGCCCATTCGGCTTCTTTCGTCTCGTCCCAGCCGTGGTACAGCAAGCCGGTTACGGGATCCTTCGTGTGCTTGTCCATGAGCAGCACCTGGAAGATGAGCTTGTCGACGTATTCGCGCTCTCCGAAAGTTTTGGCGAATTGCACGGCAATCGGCCCGGCCATGTACAAACCGTCCAGCCACATTTGATTCGGATAGTGCCCCTTGTGCCAGAAGCCGCCTGACCGGTTTGTCGGCCAGTTCTTCAGCAAGGGCACGAGATGGTATAGCGCTTTCTTGTACCGCTCGTCTCCCGTCCGCTCGTAGAGGGGGAAAAGCAGGACGCCGGGCTGAATGTCGTCAAGCTCGTCGGACTTGAAGTTTCTGATGCTGCCGTCTTCGAGAACCTGGCTGTCGACCCATCCTTTGATGTAGTCGTACAGCTTTTGTTCTCCGGTCTGCCGCCAGCATTTCTCCATGCCGGACAGGAAGACGCCTTGATGATAATGGAAGCGTTCCGGCGGAAGACGCTCCGGCTCGAACTTGGCCATTAACGCCTCGCAGGCTTTGAGCGCCCACTGTATAGGGGATGCAGGGGATGATGCGGTAGGCATCTTATCTTTCCTCCTCGGTTGTTTGTACTCCTATTCTAGCATCGGGGAATGTGCATATTTTGCGGTTTTGGCGGTTTTTATCTTATTTCTTGCGGTATAATAAGCGAGAGGCGGAAGGGGGCGCAGCGGCTTGGGAGATGTGTACTTCGAGAACCCGGCAGGCACTTTCCAGGTGTCCCACCGGAAGGCGTTAAGCCATCATATGCCGGCAAGCCATTTTCACGGTACCTACGAAATCTATTATCTGATGTCCGGCAAGCGGGAATTTTTTATACAAGACCGGACGATTGCGATTAACGAAGGCGATGTCGTCATCATTGCCCCGAATATTCTGCATCGTACGACCAATGCGGAGCGGCCGAAGCACGAGCGGTTCATTATCAATATGCACGAGCGGTTATTTTCCTCCGACGGCTCCCATAAGGAGGCGCTTGGGCCTTTGCTGGAGCGGGATTATTTGATCCTCAACGATTCGTTGCAGCACAGACAGTTAATCGAAACGCTCTCCAGAACAATTCTCCAGGAGATCCGGGAACGCGGGAGCGGCTTCGAATTGTTCGCCCAGACGCTGGCGGTGCAGCTGCTCATCGCGTGCTGCAGAAGATTCCGGGAGCAGGGCGCGGAGCCGCCGGCTTCGCCGAGTCCGATGCACGAACGCATATCGGAGATCGTCCGTTATATCAACGAGCACTACATGGAGGAGCTGTCGCTTCATGTGCTGTCGGACAAGTTTTATTTCAGTCCGTATTATTTGAGCCGGTCCTTCAAGGAGGTGACGGGCTTCGCATTCGTGGAGTACGTGAACAGCGTGAGGGTTAAGGAAGCCATCAAGCTGCTGGAGAGCTCTGCCATGAAGGTGAACTTGATCGCACGGAAGGTGGGGTTCGGAAGCGTAACGCATTTCGGCCGGGTGTTCAAGGAAGTAACGGGCAATGCGCCTTTGCGTTATAGAAGGCGAGGTTAGATACATAACGATCGAGTTTATAGAGATCGTCAACACGAAGAGGTGTATCCTGATGACAAAGGGCATTAGAAACCATAAGATTGATCCCTTCTTCAAGAAGGCGAAGCAGTGGAAGGAAGAATTCGAGAAGCTGAATGTCCAGGCGGCGCGTCAGCTTCGGTTCACCAACGTTCAACAAATAGACGAGATGCAGCTGCTGATCAAAACGTACATCGACGAAGCCATCGAAGTTGAAAAAGCCGGCGTGCAAGTCGAATATATCTTCTTTATTTTTCTTCGGCCAAGCAATCCAAAACCCGGGAGTCCAGAATTGAAAAATACTTGCCGAATATTCTCGACGGCAAAGGAATGGACGACTAGCGCAGTCATACCTAGTAAAGCCGCGGCTGCCGCGGCTTTTTCTAGTATAATCTAGATATTGATTCCATCCTGTAGATATGAACTCTATACATACTGTATCTTGGAATATCGAATCGCGTGTGCTACAATCTGTGTAGTTCAATTTCATATCTGTTTCGGTCTGGTACTACCAGATGACCTGCCTTGCCGGAACGTTGCTTGCATTTCTCCGGGGGCTGAGGAAGAAGACGAATCTAGCGGGAAAGTTTCGGCGACGCATGCCGTATGACGGATGCGAATTCGGGTTGCCGGAATGGAACCGTGCTATTCGGCAGAACACCCCCCTCGGAGACCTGGGTGTTCTTTTTCTTTGCAATATACATATTGGAGGAGACGAAAAAAATGAAGCTTTATACGAGAACGGTATGTCCGAAATGCATGTGGATCAAATCTGAATTGCAGCGCGCGGAAGTTGAAGTCGAGATCATCAACGTAGACCACGATGCGGAAGCGTTTGAAAGACTCGTAGCGGCTGGAGCGATGAGCGTGCCGGTATTGGAAGTCGAAGGCGAGTTTATTTTCGATACGAACGAAATGGTCAAGCAGTTGGAGAGTCTGACGGTATGATCGCGTTTGCGAGCCGTACAGGAAACGTGAAATATATCGTTTCGCGCCTGCATTTGCCCGCAATCGAAATCGCCGATGACGTCAAGCTGGCGGAGCCTTTTTTGCTGTTCACTTATACGGATGGATTGGGCGATGTGCCGCGGGCGGTGACGCAGTTTATGGATCGAAACGGCGCGCTGTGCCGGGGAGTGATCGTAAGCGGGAACAGCAACTTCGGTCATCGCGTATTCGGGGGAGCCGGCGATGCCATTGCGCGGCAATGGCGAATTCCGCTGGTTCGCAAAATCGACTTGCGCGGTTTCGCGGAAGATTACGAGGAGATCCGCCGTTATTACGAGGATTGTTTCCGGGAGGAGAGAAAGTCGGATGAAGTCTTACTTGAAGTTAAATAATGAAGTGCTTAATCAATACAGCCGGACGGGCAAGCTCGATCTTGCGAAGGATAAAGAGGCGACGCGCCGGTACTTCCTGGAACACGTTAACGCAAAACTGCGCTACTTTATCGATACGGAAGAAAAAATCCGGTATCTCGTGGACGAGGGATACTATGAAAAAGAATTCCTTCAGCAGTACCGTCCGGAGTTCATCGAGCAGCTTTACGAGAAAGCGTACGCGTACGAGTTCCGTTTCCCGTCGTTCATGAGCGCCAGCAAATTTTACGAGAGCTATGCGATGAAGAGCCGCGACGGCGAAGAGATTCTCGAGAAGTACGAGGATCGCATCGTCATTATCGCTTTGTATTTGGCGCAAGGGGACGAGAGTCTGGCCGAGCGGGCGGTGGAAGCGATGATGTCGGCTTACCAGCCGGCGACGCCAACCGCGCTGAACAGCGGCAAGATGGCGCGCGGCGAGCTTGTCAGCTGCTTCAAATTGACGATGGACGATTCGATGAACAGCATCTCGCAAAACATCGGCTACTGTCTGGAGCTGTCCCGCTTGGGAGGCGGCGTAGGCGTTAACGTAACCGACTTGCGACCACTCGGCGATCCGATCAAGGGCATTCTCAACCGCGCGAGCGGAGTTATGCCCGTCGCCAAGCTTCTGGAAAATTCTTTCTCTTATTCGAATCAACTCGGCCAGCGCAACGGCTCCGGGGTTATTTACTTAAACGTCTTCCACGCCGATATCGAGAACTTTATTTCGGCCAAGAAGCCTAACGCCGACGACAAGATCCGGCTCGCTACGCTGTCGACCGGCATCATCGTGCCGAATATTTTCTTCGAGCTGATGAAACGGGACAAAGACATCGTCTTGTTCAGCCCGTACGACATTTACAAGGAATACGGCAAACGGATGTCCGAGATCAGCATGAGCGAAATGTATTACGAGCTGCTGGACAACCCTAACATTCGGAAAATCAAGCGGATCAACGCCCGCAAACTGTATACAGAAATTAAAAAAGCGCAATTCGAATCGGGGTATCCGTTCGAAGTGTTCGACGACCACGTGAACGAGAAGCACGCGCTTCGCAACCTGGGCCGCGTGAAGATGTCGAACCTGTGCACGGAAATTCTGCAAGTGCAGGAAACGAGCGTCATCCACGATTACGGAACCGAGCACGAATACGGAATGGACGTCTCCTGTAATCTCGGTTCGATCGACATTCACAACGCCACGAAAGCGGAATCGTTCGAGCAGTTGATCGATACGTCGATGCGATTGCTGACGAACGTGTCGACGATGACCGATATCCGCAACGTTCCGTCCATTACGAAGGCGAACCGTCTCATGCATTCCGTCGGTCTCGGCGTGATGAACCTGCACGGACACTTGACCTCGCAAGGGCTGGCCTACGGCTCGAAGGAGTCCGTCCTCTTTATCGACGCGTTCATGGAGGCGCTCAATTATTATTCGCTGCTCTCCTCGATGCAGATCGCCAAAGAGAGAAAACAGACGTTTTACGGTTTCCCGCAAAGCGATTACGCGAACGGAAGTTATTTCGACACGTACATTGCCAAGACCGCCGAGTCGCTGCCGGAAGAAGTTGCCGCGGCGCTGGGCAACGTTCCGGTGATTACCGCGGAAATGTGGGCGGAGCTTAAGGAACAGGTCATGACGCACGGATTGTTTAACGCGTACCGGCTGGCGATCGCGCCTACCGGAAGCATTTCTTATATCCGCAACAGCACGGCTTCGATCGCGCCTTGCACGGAGAAGGTCGAAATTCGGGACTACGCGGACAGCCGCACCATTTACCCGATGCCGTTTTTGACGAACGAGAACATCTCGCTCTACAAGGAAGCCTACGAGATCGATCAATTCCGGATGGTCGACTTGTATGCGGCCGCGCAGCGTCACATCGACCAAGGGATCTCGATGACGCTATACGTCACGGATCAGTGGACGACCGAGCAACTGGCGCGTCTGTACATCTATGCTTGGATGAAGGGAATCAAGACGGTATATTACGTGCGCCAGCGTCTTCAGACCATCGAGGAGTGTGTATCGTGTTCGATCTAAAAGTGTTCGAAGCCGTCAACTGGAACCGGACCCAGCAGGAGTTGACGAAAGTGTTCTGGGATCAGCAGTGGAAGCAAATCTGGTTCCCCGAAGAAATCGCCGTCAGCAAAGACGTGAAGCAGTGGCAGGACTTCGCGCATCAGGATACGTATAAGAAAGTATTCGGCGGCCTTACGCTGCTCGATACGATTCAGACGAATATCGGGATGAACGTCATTGCCCGTCACGCGCCGGACCTGCAAGAAAAGGCGCTCTATACGGTGTTCGCTTCGTTCGAAGCCATTCACGCGAAGTCGTACTCGTATATTTTCACGACGCTGTGCACGAACAGCGAGATCGATGCGATCTTCGAGTGGGTTAAGCAGAACGAGTATTTGCAGTACAAAGCAAAGCGGATCAGCGACGTCTATCTGGCGATCGAGGAAGACGATCCGGTGTCCTTGTGGAAGGCGATGTTCGCTTCCGTCATGCTGGAATCGTTCCTGTTCTACTCGGGCTTCTTCTTCCCGCTGTATCTGGGCGGCCAAGGCACGCTTCGGAACAGCGCGGAGGTCATCTCGCTCATTCTGCGGGACGAGTCGATTCACGGCGTTGCGGTCGGTTATTTCGCTCAGCAGCGGTTTAAACAATTTTCGGCGGAGCAGAAAGAGCAGCTGACAGTGTGGGCGTATGAGTTCTTGCTGGACCTGTACCACAACGAGCTCAACTACACCAACGACTTGTATGCGGAAACCGGTTTGAGCCCGGACGTGAAGAGCTATGTTCGTTACAACGCGAACAAGGCGCTGATGAACATCGGCTTCGAGACGATGTTCCCGGACGAGGAAGTCAATCCGATCGTCATGAACGGAATTCGCAACGAGGGATCGACTTATGATTTCTTCTCGCAAAAGGGTTCGACGTACGCCGTGGCGAAGGTAGCTCCGATTACGGACGATACGTTCCGGTTTTAACCGATTGAATACTGCGTTCCCGAAACGATACGAGAGGCTGTCCAACAAGCAGTTGGCAGCCTCTTTTTTTCTTCATGGACCGCTATTGTGCAAAGACGCGAAGTTAATGTACAATAGTCTCGGACGTAATACATACACAGATGTATCTAATTTGGATGGCGGGGTTTGTCTATCATGAGGAAAAACAAGTTTCAACTGCGCAGCGAGGCCACTTACGAGAAATTGATGACGGCCGGCGAGGAAGTTTTCTGCGAGAGGGGCTTCTCCAGCGCCACCATTGACGAAATTTCCAGCCGGGCCGGCTACACGAGAGGGGCCTTCTATGCTCAATTTGAGAGTAAGGAAGTTTTTTTTCGCAGATTGATCGAGTATCGCCAGCAGATGAGAGCGGATACCCATGACCTTCTGGAACAGCGATTCCGTGCCGGAGCAACTTTGCCGGAACTGGTTTCTTTCCTGGCGGAGGGCTTGGTCGCGTACATCGAGAAATCACCGGAGTGGATTTTCGTCTACATCGATTATTTTATGCAGGCCGAAGACCGGGACGCTGTACAGAAGTTGTTCAAAGCCTATTACGAGAGCTGGATTGCAGAGACGAAAGGAAACCTGGAATGGCTGCGGGACAAAGGCTTGATCGCGCGGGAAGTCAATACGCTGGAAATCGCGGAGCAGCTGTACGCGCTGTTGGACGGGTACATCACGCATTATAATTTGTACGGAAAACCATTGGAAGGCTCGAAGATAGCCGGGTTCATTCTGAAGCTTCTGCAATGAAGTCTTCAGCACGTCAAATTAAATACATACATGTATATATTAAAATTGACATTCATTATTCTTGGGAGGAACCGTTATGGGAAGCACTTCTATTCGCAGTACCGTCGCAGTAGCTGCCTTATTCCTCATCGTTCGCTTTGGCTCTTCCATCTCGGCCGCGCCTGAAGGTTTAAGCGGAACGGCAGCCTATTCAGGGAAAATCATCGTTGATAGAACGCCTCCGATCATCGATATAACCGGCCTGGAAGAAAGCGGAGTGTATCAGGACGAGGCCAGATTAGCCGCATTCTCCAGCGACCTGTTGTCCGGACTAAAGGGAGAGGTTAAGGTGTTCCTGGACGGCATACCTTACCCGAACCACTTCCCGGTATCTTACGGAGGCACGCATATTTATCGCGTAGAAGCCGAAGACAGGGCAGGCAACAAAGCTTCCAGGGACGTCCCCGTTATCGTGAATAAAGCGCCGACTTTGACGGTCGATCATTGGGATTCCCATTTTCAGAATGGGCATGTGAATCTTACGGTCAGGGGTACCGTTTCGGATGCTTATAAGGAAGATATATTGACGTTGTATTATCGCACGGAACACGGTTCGCGAGTCGCTTTCAAGACGATAGAGCTTAACGGAAACGGGACGGCGAGTTGGGAAGAGACGATAGAGCTGGAGAGCGTTCCGGCCGGCACTCATTCAATCGAGCTTGTGGCGGAAGACCTGTTCGGCAGAACGTCCGCAGCATCCCCTTTGTCGTACAAAGTTTACAACCGAAAGCCGGTTGTGACGGTCGTGACCGACAAAGGACAGTTGTTAATCGGTAAAGACGGGATGCTTCGAGAGGGATCGAATGGCCGCACGATTGATGACGGGAAGCTGATTATCGAAGGGACCATTGTCGATGAGGATGAGGATACCGATCTGGAGGTGACTGCCGCATTCGGCGGGCAGTTGAAAGCGGCGGCCGTCGGCGGGACCAACTGGACGCTTGAGCTGAGCGCGACCGATCTGGGGGGCTTGGCAGAAGGGCGGTATCAAGTGACCGTGGAAGGAGCAGACGGCGTATCGGGACCGGAAATCGAGACGATTGATGGCTCAGGACCTTCCAGACTGGAGGATATCTATACGATTAGCGTAGATCGGACGCCGCCGGTATATCGCTCGTTCGAGTTGTCGGCCGATCCGAACGGCGTCATCGTGATTCCCGACTATGATGAAGCCCCTTATCGCTTGCTCTTCTCGCCGGACGGTGAAGAGGCTTGGACGGAATCTCCGCTGGCAGCGTTGGGCGATCGGTTGTTTGTCATCGCCTGCGATAGGGCGGGCAACTGCGGCGACCGGCAGGAGATCGCTTTGCCGTATCTCCCGAAGCTGATCGTGTACGTGAACGATTTGCCTAGAAACGCGAATATCGCAGATATCGCTTTATTGGAAACAGCTATGGCCAATGTTGGAAGGTTGGATACGGATTTGGACCGGAGACGCCTGCTAGAAGCGGATTCGAGTATTGCGACTCTCGCTGGCGGCGCATTGCAAGATGAGCTCGAACAGCGCCTCTCAGGCAAATGGCTGGAGTATGTGGTTCATCATCTATCGGATGCCACGATTGCCGATTTGGAGAGAATAGGGGCCCGTAATCTCGTATCCGGATTATTGGGCGATTATCGGCAGTATTTGCTTGAATACCAATCGGATCAAGAGAATCCGCCGCTAGATTCCTTACGCATCCAGTCGAGTGTAGATCTGGTTAACGCGATCGTCTATTTGAACGAGAAGATCGAAAACGGATTGTCGGCCGAGATTACGATAGCGGATTATCGCAATGCAGGCATCGTCGAGCTGGTGGATAGCTATCTGGCCGATTACACGAAGGCGCTTATTGACGCCAAGGGGGAAGGCCGTATTGGCCAACAGGAAATTCAAACCGTTATCCGGACAGTAAACGCGATTAATAAAAGTACGCCGCCTCCATCAGGCGGAGGAGGAGGCGGCATGACGAATCCGACGCCGACTGCTCCAGAAAACCCGGTTCCGGAAGACGAACTGGGAGAAGAGGCTGCGACGGGGCCTGCGAAGGAACCAAACGCCGTCGATGTTCGCTTTGCCGACGTAAGCGAGACCTTCTGGGCTTATGAATCGATCCGCGCTGCAGCGGCGAACGGCTGGGTGAGAGGCTACGAGGTTAACGGCGAACGGTTGTTCAGACCGAATGCGCAGGCGACTCGGGCCGAGGCGCTGACGATTATGCTGAACGGACTCGGAGCCGACAAAACGATCATTTCCAAGGGCGAAGGGGAATTCCCGGACGCGAAAGGAAAGTGGTATGAAGCCCAGGCGCTGCTCGGCTTCCGCTTGGGGATTGTATCGGGGTATGCCGACGGTACATTCCGCGGCGAAAATAAGTTGACTCGAGCAGAGGCGGTTAAAATGTTCGCGGCGGCGTTCAACCTCTTGCCATCGGATGAGGTAAATCTTCCATTTATAGACGTCGACCGCAACGCCTGGTATGCCGATTCTTTGAATGCACTGTATCGCAGAGGGATTATTAAGGGCAACTCAGGGAATCGATTCGTGCCGGATCGGTTCATTACAAGGGCGGAACTGGTTCATATCTTATATCCCCTGAAGAAGCAGCCAGCGGAAACCTATGGAGGAGAAACGAATGAATAAATCGTCGAAATGGATGGCTTTCCTCATTGTTGTTTCGGTATTAGGCATTGGACTGGTCGGACTGCAGCACAAGCACAAGGCTGCGGCTGCAACGGATAATGAGGGAATCTTGCTTGAATCTCGCACCTTCCAAAACTCGAATGGATGTACCTTTAAAATGACCTTGACTTATACAGACGGAATCTTAAGACCTGCTTTCTGTGGAATGCCGGCATTTGCGACTCCTCTTGATTTTGAGGAATATGACTATTACTATGTGCTGGCTCATAACTCAGGAGCTGTCATATATTCGTTAGACATTCCTGCTAATCTGGCCGAATTAGGTTCCATTGCGGATCCGACCACGATGTCCATTGGGGGAGCTCTCCATTACTCCCGACTTTACGGAATTCCGAAACGGAATATCGCTCCGGACATTCTCATCTCGACGAATGGAGAACTGATTTCCTCTTCGGGAGTTATCAGGATAACGGGAAAAGCGTGGGATCAAAATCGGGATACCCTCCGGGTAAGCGCAGCGTTAGGGGGAGTCCTGCGAATGGATACGATTGCGGATGCTCCAAGAGCAGCTCCTGGTGCGGATAATTGGGTGCTGGAGTGGGAAGCAAGCGAAATAGCCGAAGGCACATACGAGAACTTGGTCGTGACGGTGGAAGAGCTGTCCAACTTGAACCCGCGTTAATCGCGGGTTTTTCGCTTTATACGGCGGGCTTTTACAATAGCTTTACAATTCAGGGGAGGAAAGATGGTAATATCGGACTAAAGGTTCTATTGGCCTTGCACAGATATCGGCAATCGTGAAGGAGCGATTTCTTTGAACGTTGGGCAACAGGAGACAGGACGGAACTCTTCTGCCAAGGCAGCCTCCGTCTGGGAGGTTCTGCGAGTATCAACTAAGTTAGGTCTGACCTCATTCGGAGGTCCGGTTGCCCATCTCGGCTACTTCCACGATGAATACGTTCGGCGCCGGAAGTGGATGGATGAGAGGAGCTATGCCGATCTCGTAGCCTTGTGTCAGTTTCTTCCCGGTCCCGCAAGCAGTCAAGTCGGGATAGGAATCGGCATTGCAAGAGCCGGATTATGGGGCGGGTTCGCTGCTTGGGCAGGCTTTACGCTGCCTTCCGTTGTTGCATTGGCGCTTTTTGCATTTGTACTGCAAGGTTATGACCTGGCGAATGCAGGATGGATTCATGGGCTTAAAATCGTTGCCGCAGCCATCGTAGCCCACGCCATAGTCGGTATGGGGCAGAAGCTAACGCCTGATCGGGATCGCGTTACCATCGCTGCAGCCGCTGCAACGATTACGTTGTTATGGCCAGAAGCGTATGTCCAAGTGTTCCTTATTCTCGTCTCGGGCATGCTTGGGTTAAGGCTGTACAGGGGGAGCAAGGAGACAGCCGGTCACCATATTCGGATTTCTATCTGCAAAGGTGTGGCTGTGGGTTGTCTTGCTTTATTCTTTGTCCTCCTGGTTACGCTGCCTCTCTTAAGACAAGCGGCGGACATCGAATGGATAGCTTTATTCGACAGCTTTTACCGTTCGGGGTCCTTGGTGTTCGGGGGCGGACATGTCGTGCTGCCTCTGCTGGAGCGTGAGGTTGTACCGACGGGGTGGGTGAGCCAGGAACATTTCTTGGCGGGCTACAGCGCCGCTCAAGCCGTTCCGGGACCTTTATTTACATTTGCAGGGTATCTCGGAGCGATGTCTGGCGGCATGACAGGAGTCGCAGCTGCGACGATTGCCATCTTTTTGCCGTCTTTCCTGCTAGTTGTCGGTGTATTGCCGTTCTGGAGCGAACTCCGCAGCAATCCGAACGTTCAAGGAGCGCTGGTCGGGATTAATGCCGCGGTCGTCGGAATCTTGCTGGCGGCGTTGTATGATCCCTTGTGGACGACGGCAATTCTGAGTGCGGCGGATTTTGCCCTAGCGCTTCTGTTGTTCATTATGCTTGTCTATTGGAGACTTCCGCCCTGGATCGTCGTGGTTGTCGGCGCTATTGGCGGAGTTCTGCTCGAGTATCTATGAAACGATTCATCTTCTGATCGACTTGGCAGTCACTTTACGTTTGTTAATGAGCTGGATTAAAGAGGTAATCAGCGGACTTCTGGCTGCCGCTCGGCATTGGCCGGCATTTAATGTCGGGTTCAGAGGAACCGACGCCAACATCAGGTTATTAGGGTTGCTGCCAGCAGGCACATGACCAGCGCTGTCCAGCCCGGGCGTAGGGTCTGTATTTCTGTTCGTAACGGGATTATAGAGTAATGCATGTCCGAATTCATGGGCCAGCACTCTAACGCGGGCAGGAGATTGCGAGGCCATAATGACCGTTGCGATTCTGGGACCGGATTGCCCGGAAAATTTCAAAGTTGCACCGACCGTTCGATTATTCCTAAATGTAGTTCCCTCCACATAGATCACCGTAATATCTAGTCTGGTACTGCCCGGCGGCCTGAAATTAATGAGATTTCGTATTTTCGCCGGCTGGTTGCCAAAACTAACGGACTGATCGAACTCCTTATCCGCAACAATCGTTGTGACTCTCGATATTCGTCTCAAGAAAAAGGTGATTCCGCACTGTTCCCAGATCGCGCTAGCCAAGTTGTTGATATCCTGAGTAATCATTTGATTCGTAATGGGATTGTTCCTGGTGACTACAGCGTACACGTCAACGCCTAACAATTGCCGGGGTCTGGCCAATTTCGATTTTTTGTTTGTCGCCGATCGCGGTTGGGTCACTTGTCCCTCGACCTCCAGTTGGTAGAGAATACGTTAAAGTATTCAGCGGGATGGAGGTACGCTTGTACACCAGCCTGTGCCGATTACGCCAGTCAACTTGTATCCCAATGATTGACATGATGCGTTCGACCGTGATATATTGTGCATGCACAACATGCACAATTTGGCGGGGAGGTACGGTATGCTGGCTTTGGACATTCGGGGTGTAAATAAGAAATATCAAGCCTTTCAGTTAAAGGATGTATCTTTTCAACTGGAGAAAGGTTACATCATGGGCTTTATCGGCGCTAATGGCGCAGGAAAAACGACCACGATCAAATCGATTCTGAATATGGTTCATATCGATAGCGGCGAAGTGCGCATTATGGGCAAAAATATGGCCGAACACGAAATCGACTTGAAGCAGGAAATCGGATGCGCGTTCGGCGGCATCGATTTCTATACTCGAAGCAAGGTCAAAACGTTGACAGATGTCATTAAGAAGTTTTATACAAAATGGGACGATACGACTTACCGCCACTACTTGAGAAGATTCAAATTGGATGAAAATAAAAAAATCGCCGAATTGTCGACGGGGATGAAGGTCAAGTACGGCCTGGCCCTTGCCTTGTCCCATGGGGCGAAGCTTCTCATTCTCGATGAGCCGACAAGCGGGCTCGATCCGGTCGCACGGGACGATCTGCTGGATGTGTTTCAGGAGCTTGTCTCGGACGGGGAAGTCAGCATTCTGTTTTCCACTCATATTACCTCCGACTTGGAGAAGTGCGCGGATTTTATCACGTTCATCGAAAACGGGCAAATCGTTAACAGCGCGGAGAAGAACGAATTTGTAGAGTCCTATCGCTTGCTGCACGGCAACGAAAGTCAGCTGCGTCAGGTGAAGGAGCGACTGATTTCCTACAAAGTCAACTCGTTCGGCTTTACGGGATTAATTCATTCCACAGACTACGTCCCCTCGTCGGATATCAAAGCGACTACGCCGAGTCTCGAGGAGATCATGATTTATTTCGCGAAAAAGGAGGGTGCGAATGTATAACCTGGTGATGAAGGATTTGAAGCTGGGAGTCAGCCCTATCTTTCTGGTGATGCCTCTGCTGACAGGCGCTTTGATGCTTATTCCCGCCTGGATCTATGTTCTTGTCCCTTTATATTTTTGCTGGATCACGGTGCCGAATATGTTTGCCGGATTTAAGGCTCAGAACGATCTGTTATTTACGACGATGATGCCGGTTACGAAGCGGGACATGGTGAAAGCGAGAGTATCCGTGGTTGTCCTCCTCGAATTGTTGCATATCGGCATCGCCATGATTTTCGGCATATTCACGTTTCTCCTGTATCCGGATATGATCTATTATTTCTTTGCGCCAACCTTGGGATTCTGGGGAGTGTGCTTGGCCATGTTCGGAATTTTCAACCTGGTCTTCATCCCGATGTATTACAAGACGGCCTATAATTACGGCAAGGCAACGTTCGCATCGATTGCAGCCGCCATGCTGTTTGCGGGGATCGCGCAATGGGTGGGGATTAGCAATTCCAACGTCGCCGATGTGTTCACCGGTTCGCGCATGGATGATATGGCGCTTCAAGCTTTCATCCTGGTTGCGGGAATCGCGATATTCGCGGCATTCACGGCGATCGCTTATCGAGTCGGGTTCAACAGATTTCAGAAAGTGGAAGCGCAATGAACGTAGCGATATCGAATACGTCCGAGAAACCGATTTATCAGCAGCTTTTCGAGCAAATCAGCGCCCAGATTCTGAAAGGCGAATTGGAGAGCGGCTACTGCTTGCCGCCGATTAGACAAGCCGCTCAGGAGCTTCGCATTAGCGTCATCACCGTTAAGAAAGCTTGGGAAGAGCTCGAACGATGCGGGCTGATTCATACGATAACGGGCAAAGGATGCTTCGTGGCGGAATTTTCATCCGAAGAGATGCTGCGAATCCGCAACGATATGATTTTGACGCAAATGGAGAGCGACGTATCCTACTACAAATCTTTCGGGCTCAGCCTGGACGAAGTCGTTGAGCTGTTGAAGAGGATTTATTAGATGGCATCCATGTTGACCGAATCTCAGTTACCCGGAGAGACGGTCTTCTTTATAGTTTAAATTAGTTGCAATAACATCCTATTAGGTGTATTCTGGAATTAGTTGCAATAGCATTCTGTTTGAAAGGGAGAAATGAAAAATGATTAACGAGGCGTTCCCTTATGAGAAAAAACGAATTCAAGTATTCGGATTAGAGATGGCTTACGCGGAAGAAGGGAGCGGCGACCCGATCGTCTTCCTGCACGGCAATCCGGCATCCTCCTATCTCTGGCGCAACATTATTCCGTATGCCCGGAAGTTTGGGCGCTGCATTGCGCCCGATCTCATTGGAATGGGGGATTCGGCCAAGCTTCCGGATAGCGGACCTGACGCATACAACTTTGCCGAGCACCGCCGTTATCTGGACGAGCTGCTTGATCGGCTTGGCGTGAACGAGCGCGTGATTTTCGTGGTACACGACTGGGGATCGGTGCTGGGCTTTGACTGGAGTAAGCGACATCCGGGCAAGGTCAGAGGCATCGTCTACATGGAGGCGATTATTAAGCCGCGCAGTTGGAGCGAAATGCCGGAGACGGGACGTAAAATCTTCCAAGCGCTCCGGACGCCGGAAGGGGAGCAAATGGTGCTGGAGCAAAACTCGTTCATCGAGTTCAACCTGCCCGTCAATATACTGCGCAAGCTGACGGATGAAGAGCTGGCACAGTACCGCCGGCCGTTCCTGGAGCCTGGCGAAGGCCGCCGTCCGATGCTTAGCTGGGCGCGCGAGCTTCCGTTCGTCGGAGATCAGACAGGCATACCCGAAATAGTGACCGAGAATGGAGAATGGCTGGCGCAAAGCGATATTCCCAAACTGTTCATTCAATGCGATCCCGGCTTATTGCCGCAATCCCACATCGATTACTGTCGGACATGGCCCTCGCAGACCGAGGTTACCGTGCCGGGCCGTCACTATCCGCAAGAAGATGCGCCCGACGAAGTGGGCGAAGCTCTTGCCGCATGGCTGAGAAATCTGATTGGTTAAAGCAAACCCGGTCGAATTTCGAAATTCGACCGGGTTTTGGTTTACCCAATAATAGCTCGCGTTAGAACAGACCAGACCGCTCGATTGTTGACCAATTATAGGGTAGTAGGGTATTCTATTTAGAGTTAGGAATTTGAAACGAAAAAAAGGTGATGATACTTATGGGAGAGACAATCAAGATCGCCATTAGTCCTGCGGTTCAGCTTGGAGGCAGTCTGTTCACTCCGAACCAGCTTATAGAAATCGGCAATATCCTTGGAGCGGATACAACAGTAGAATTGACCTCCTTCAAGCAGTTATATGCAGAGGTGCCGATCGATCAACGCGATGCCATAAAGGAAGAGCTTGAACGAAACGGACTTGAGGTGAACCCGGCGGGCTTCGTAACGAAGAGCCTAATCGCTTGCAACTTCTGCAGAGGAGCAGAAGACGCAGGGCTTGAAACGGCGATTAACCTAAACAAAGCAATATCAGGTATCGCAACGCCTACACCTCTGAAAATTGGCTATGCCGGATGTGCGTTAGGTACGAGCGAGCCGCTAATTAAGGATATCGGTATCGTCAAAATGCGCGACAAGTTCGACATTTACATTGGCGGCGAGCCTAAGGGACTTAAAACCTCATTCGCCAAGCTGCTTCTTTCAGGAGTGATGGAAAATCAGCTTATACCTGTCATAACCGCCATTATTGAATTTTATAAGGTAAATGCTAAAGGCAAAGAGAAGCTCAGCAAATTCGTAGACCGAATGTCGCTTGAGAAGTTGAGAGAGATCTCATTTATTTTTTAGTTTAGTGCTTGACCTGGAGCATACTCCAGGGATTAAAGTTAGGATGCACAGCAATACTGAATGCTTGAAGGGGGGGTTCAAACGGTTGCCTGAACAGACTTTCACGATTTCCGAAGCGGCGGAAATGACCGGACTTAGTATCGATACGCTCCGCTATTACGAGAAAATCGGCTTGGTCGGATCTCCAAACCGCGGTCCTGGCGGGCAACGGATGTACGGCAGCGAAGATGTGGGGAAAATCCAATTTGTCACCTATCTCAAGCGAACGAATATGCCGCTCAAGAAAATCATGGCATACGTTCAATCCTATAACGAACAGGACGAAGATTCCTGCTATGCACTGCTCGACGAACATCGGTCGTCAATCGAGAGCCAGCTGACCGAATTGAACACAACGCTTCAGTTAATCCGGTACAAGCTTGAACATTTTCAGGAAATTAAAGATGGTAAAGAAAAGGGAGGCAATCTGTGATGAATACAGCAAACTTGGCCAAAACGCCTCAACAGCCGCTCCATTCCGGTTACGGCCCCCGCACCACCGCGGAAGAATTGATCGGCAATGTCGATTTGAACGGAAAAGTCGCGATTGTCACGGGCGGCTATTCCGGTCTCGGACTGGAAGTGTCCCGAGTGCTGGCCAAGGCTGGCGCCCAAGTCATCATCCCCGCGAGATCGCCGGGCAAAGCGGAAGCCGCAGCAGCATCCATTCCGGGAGCGGAACTCGCGGAACTGGATCTGGCCGATCCCGCTTCCATCGATCGGTTTGCCGGCGCGTTCGCAGAGTCCGGACGTCCGCTGCACATGCTGGTGAACAGTGCCGGCATTATGGCCATTCCGGAGAAACGCGACGAGAGAGGGTACGAGCTGCAATTCGCCACCAACCATCTGGGACACTTTCAGCTTACGGCAAGGCTGTGGCCGGCGCTGCAACGCGCGAACGGCGCGCGTGTCGTATCCGTATCTTCAGGCGGGCACAGTCTGGGGGATATCCATTTCGAGGATCCGAATTTTGTGAACCGGCCCTACGATAAATGGGAAGCTTACGGGCAATCGAAAACGGCTAATGCGCTCTTTGCCCTGGAATTGGACAGGAGGGGAGCCGCTCATCATGTGCGGGCTTTCTCGGTTCATCCCGGCTCTATTATAACCAATCTGTCCCGCTTCTTATCCGACGACGAGATGAAGTCGATGGGGGCGCTTAACGAACAGGGACAGCGCACTTTTACCGAAATGACGGAGGAAAACAAGACGATTCCCGAAGGGGCGGCCACGATCGTCTGGTGCGCGGTAAGCGAGCAGTTGGACGGCAAGGGAGGCGTGTATTGTCAGAACGTTGACATTGCTCCGGCGGTGCCGAAGGAGCGAATCCATGAGCCCGGCATGACCGGCGTATGGCCTTGGGCAACGGACGAGCAATCGGCCGAGCGGCTCTGGCAATTGAGCGAGAAGCTGACGGGCGTCTCATTTCAAATCTGAGATATCGGAAACGTGGCTGTCTCCTATTCGTTTAGGGGACAGCCACGTTGCACGGCGACCAACAAGTTGATATGATGGTAAAAAATAGGGAGGTTGCGTGCATTGGATACTTCAACTGTCGTCATTGATTTGCTGTTAAGAAAATACAAGTCGGATCAAACCTGGGTTCGCGTGGCCCTTAAGCAGTTATCCGAAGAAGATATCGTTTGGTCGCCTACACCTGACAGCAACAGCATTGCGAACCTGATTGCGCACATATCGGGAGCGGTTAAGCAATGGTTTGAAACCGTTTACTTCGGTGTCTCCTATGAAGATGTAGATAGAAGCAAAGAGTTCGATCAAGGACTGCAAATGACCAAAGAGCAGGCATTGGAGCTTTTTCAAAATGCCTATGATCGAATCATTGACGTCCTCGAAATGATGAAGGCGAATCCGGAAAGGTTGCTGGAGCAGCCGTATCTAGATTTCCCGCCGTTTAACAGCGGCCTGGATAATAAAGCGACGATTCTGGACATGCTGCTGCATCAGTTCAGGCATTTGCCGGGTCATATCGGACAAATCATCTATATTGCGAAAATGAGGAAGGGACAACTGCAGTGGTAGGGTGGTAGGTGACTATAGCTTCCTTGCTTTGATTACAAAAGTGACAGGAAGCATCTTGGCTTTCTTGACCAAATCGCTGCGATCGTCCCGCGATTGCATCATTGCTTCATCGGATTCCTCAATCAGTTGCTCGATTACAAATCCCGCTTTGGCCAACGCATTCACGTAGGTTGATAGTTTACGGTCCGATAACTTTAACTCACCTTCAACAAGAGGTACGGAGTACCAGGATTCATCGAAATAACATTTTTTGAAAACAAGACTATCGTTTTCCGCAACAACGCATTTATGTATCGGGTGAGACCAGCTGAAAATAAATACGCCGTCTTTTTTTAGATAAGAAGCGATGCGGCGAAAAGTTCCCTCAAGGTCGGTGGTCCAGCCTATGGCGTATACGGAATAAACGAAGTCAAAATAATTCACGGGCAGGCCGCATTCTTCTTCCATGGGGGAACAGATCAATTTGGCCGATAGACCGCAGGACTGCAAATGTTGCGCGGCCTTTTCGAGCTGGTTTTCCGATATATCCACGGCCCACAGTTCAGAGGCTTGGCGTTCCCCGTGATATTGCAGCGATTGACCGTTACCGCAGCCGATCTCCAGCATCTTCTTCCCCGCAACGTCGCCAAAAAGCCGGCATTTCTCTTCCGAGACAAATGCTCCATACGAAGGAAGCACGATTGCTCCTAAGAAGTCGTTTCCTTTGGTGTCCCAATAGAAGCTGTTTGTTTGATAAACGGAATGTTTGTCCATGTCGACATCCTCTCCAAAACGTAGCTTATTACGCTAATAACTGAATCGACTAATACTGCCGAGCGGGATGCGTCATTTTTTTAATTGCAATACTGATTCTCATAAATAGGGTCATGAACAAGGATAGTCGCTAGTCCTACTCGGGGGCATGTGCGATTTGAAGGCCGTTAAGAAACAAATCAACAATCTGCCGGGCCACTTCCTTCGGCGACAACCGATCGGTCAGCAATTGGGTGACTGTCAATCGATCAATGGCTCCGACCAGGCTATGCGCCACCACTTCCATGTCCAGCTCTTTCCGGAAGTAGCCGAGCTCCTGCTCCGAACGCAGGTTGCCTGCGACGATATCCACGATTGTTTTCTTGATCGCTTCCGCCTCCGGATGTTGGATGAAGCCGATCTGCGTGAGGCCGCGATTATCGTTTAAGAAGCCGAGAATACGTTCCAGGACGAAGGCGACCCTCCAGGCGATTTCCCGCTGCTGCAATCCCGGTTCAATTCGGCTGCTCTCGAGCAAATCGATTATGCCGGTGCGGAATTGGCGAACGAGTTCCTCGTAGATCGCTTCTTTGCTTGAAAAGTATAAGTAAAAGGCGGGCTGAGTCAAGTCCGCTTTCTTGACGATCTCGCTGATTTTGGCCTCATGATAACCGTGCAAGGCGAATTCCCTTTCCGCTACGCGCAGCAATCTCTGCCGCGTTTCCCGCCCTTTGAGCCCCTTCGCGTTCGACATCTCGTTGTGCATCCTCCAATTCTGCCGAGTATACCGCAATAATATAATAGTACGTTTCTTCATCGGAATTGTAAATTGGGCTCCTTTGGTGCTATACTACTAAATGAAGCAGTAACCGAATAGGCGATGGAGTTCGCCATTAACCGCCTTAGTGCTAATAACTCCTACCAATGTCACGTTTATTTTGCGTGCATTGGTAGGAGTTTTTTTGCATTTATTACACGATAAGGAGAGAATAAGTTTGAAAAATTTCATTGAAGACCGAGCATTACAAGTTAGAAGCTACGCGAAAAGATGGATTCATGCGGGAATTTTTGCTGACTTGCTTAAATGGATGTTATTAGGCGGGCTTGTGGGAATCTTTACTGGATCTGCATCAGCACTGTTTTTGGCGAGCTTGGATTGGGCAACGGACATTCGAACGGCCCATTCGTGGATGCTTTGGCTCCTGCCTGTAGGCGGAGCTGCTGTCAGTTACCTTTATTTGAAGTTCGGCAAGGAGGCATCCAAAGGCAATAACCTAATCCTGGAGCAAATTCACGGAGGTAAAGAGGCGGCGATTCCGTTCCGAATGGCTCCCCTTGTTCTCTTTGGAACGATTGTAACGCATTTGTTCGGCGGATCGGCAGGAAGGGAGGGAACGGCGGTACAAATGGGCGGGAGTTTGGCCGAATGGATTGGCAAAGTTTTCAGGTTGAGTCCGCTCGACCGTAAAATCATTTTGATGTGCGGAATAAGCAGCGGATTTGGCTCTGTGTTCGGCACTCCCTTAGCAGGCACAGTGTTTGGTCTTGAGGTTCTTGTTATTGGTCTTATCCGGTACGAGGCGCTAATTCCCTGCTTCATCGCAAGTTTCGTAGGCGATCAAGTTACAACAGCTTGGGGAATCCATCATCTTCAATATCAAATGGGGGAAGTGCCGGATTTTAGCGGCTTGCTCTTGTTAAAGGTCGTTTTGGCCTCCGTCTTGTTCGGATTAACAGGTCTGTTCTTCAGTGTGTTGACTCACCGCCTAAAAGCGCTTTTCACAAAGGTGTTTAAGAATCCCGTCATCAAGAGCTTTTGCGGCGGGTTTGTCATTATAGGCATGGTGTACCTCTTCGGAACAAGGGAATATCTAGGATTGGGTATTCCGCTCATTCAGCAATCTTTCAGTGAAAGTGCAGCACCGTTCGCCTTCTTGCTGAAAACAATCTTTACGTCCGTCACGCTAGGAGCTGGGTTTCAAGGCGGCGAAGTAACCCCGTTATTTGCAATCGGTTCGACTTTGGGGAGCTCACTGGCACAGTTGTTGCATTTATCTGTTCCATTCCTGGCCGCCATCGGTTTTATCTCGGTATTCAGCGGCGCAACCAACACGCCGATCGCTTGCTTCATTATGGGAATCGAATTATTCGGAGCGGAAGGCGCCGTGTATCTGTTTATTGGGTGTATGATCAGTTATTTATTCTCCGGCCATACCGGAATTTATGCGGCTCAGCGGATCGGAGTTTCCAAGAGCAGATCAATTGTCATCGAGGAAAATGCCACTCTTGGCTCCATGCACATCAAAAAATAGTTTTGCCTTCCTGTACGAACCGTTCAACACGAGCCTTAATAGCGTTCCGTACTTCACGGAACTGACTCATAACCTCATCCTCTGTTCCAGCAGCTTTCGCGGGATCGTCAAAGCCCCAGTGCCATTTGATCACGTTGGGATTGGAGATGACCGGGCAATGTTCATCCGCATGGCCGCACAACGTGATGACGTACGTCGCTCGATTCAGAATGTCAGGATCGATGACGTCGGAGCTGTTCGAAGAGATATCGACACCGGCTTCCTCCATCACTTTAACCGCTCGCGGGTTAAGTCCATGCGCTTCAAGGCCTGCACTCTTCACTTCATAGAGATGACCTCCAAGCGCGTTCAAGAAACCGTCCGCCATCTGGCTTCTGCATGAGTTGCCGGTGCAAAGAAAGTAAACCAAAGGTTTCGTCATGATCATCTACTCCTTAATTTATGAGGTTAATGAATGATCTTCAGCCAGAAATACAGACTTGTCAGTGTGATGAAGAGGACCGGAATAGTCAACATCATGCCAATCTTGAAGTAATAGCCCCAGCCGATTTTTACTCCTTTGGCGGCAAGGACATGGAGCCACAGAAGGGTGGCTAATGAACCGATCGGCGTCATTTTCGGACCTAAATCAGAACCGATCACATTCGCGTAAATGAAGGCTTCCCGAGTTAATCCCGTTACCTCGGTACTCTGAATCGCAAGCGCGTCGATCATTACCGTCGGCATATTGTTCATGATCGAGGACAGGATGGCCGCAATGAATCCGGCAACTAAGGCGGCTGAGTAGAGCCCTTGAGCGCCGGCCCATTCAAATAATCTGCCGAGCTCATCCGTAAACCCGACATTTCGCAACCCATACACAACGACATACATCCCGATCGAGAAGACGACTACTGCCCAGGGCGCACCTTTTACGAGCTTCCAAGTATGAATTCCTTTGCTTTGGCGGGCGAGCAGAAGGAGGAGGAGCGCTGCAATTCCAGCGATAATCGAGACTGGAACACGAAGAAACTCACTCCCCAAGTAACCGGCCAGCAATACGGCTAAGATCACCCAAGATAACCGGAACAGCCGCATGTCCTTGATGGCTTCTTTCGGCGCTTTTAATTGAGCGAGGTCGTATTGCTTCGGAATCTTTTTGCCAAACGCGAGGTACAGCACCAACAAACTAGAGCCAATGGCGAATAGGGCGGGGACGATCATACGCCCGGCATATTCGACGAATCCAATCCCGAAGAAGTCTGCAGATACGATGTTTACCAAATTGCTGACGATGAGCGGGAGGGAGGCGGTATCCGAGATAAATCCGCTGGCCATGATGTAGGGCAATATCATTCGTTCATCGAACTTCAGCGCTCGAACCATAGCCAAGACGATCGGCGTCAGGATCAGAGCGGCCCCGTCGTTCGCGAAGAACGACGCAACGGCAGCACCGAGCAAGATGACGTACACGAACATCAGATTTCCGTTGCCTCTGGCCAACCGGGCCATATGAAGCGCGGCCCATTCGAAAAAGCCGACTTCGTCAAGGACCAACGAGATCAGAATGACCGCTACGAAAGCAAGCGTCGCATTCCATACGATCTGCGTCACATCCCACACATCATTCCAATTTACGACCCCGAAGAGCAAAGCCAGAATCGCACCGGCGCTCGCAGACCAACCGATACTAAGTCCGCGAGGCTGCCAAATCACTAACACCAAAGTCACGATGAAAATTGCCAACGCTGTAATCATGATCCCTCCCCTAAGTTGTCCTGAACGGATCGATATTGTATGCTGGGGAAAAGCATATCACTTCAAGTGAACTTGAAGTCAAGGGGGCGGATTTCTGTGTTATCGATAGGTGAAGTCGCGGAGAAGAGCGGAACGACAACATCGGCTTTACGTTATTACGAACAGATCGGATTGCTTGAGCCGCCTCAGCGCATAAGCGGTAAGCGGGTGTACAAGGAGGAGATTTTAGGACGAATAGATACGATAAAACTAGCCCAAAGCGCGGGATTTCAAATTCAAGAAATCAAACAGCTGCTGGATGGTTTTGATTCGCAAGTGGCGCCTTCCGAGAGGTGGAAGCTGATGGCCGCAAAAAAACAGGAGGAGCTCGAAGCGAAGATTCAACAAATGACCCGAATGAAAATGATTCTAGAAAACAGCGTGAATTGCGATTGTTTGTCTTGGGAGGAATGTTTTCAAGATGAGCGACCTGAATTTTCGAAAGGCGAGGGATAGGTTGAGGACGGATATAAGCAATTGGATGCCGCTATCCGTGTCGGAGATCCATGCAATTTTTGCCGTCATACCGATAAGATGGTGTATGGCCGGGGGCTGGGCATTAGATTTGCATCTGCGCAAACAAACCAGGGAACATAGTGATATTGATGTTATCATTACTCGTGAAGAGCAATTAATAGCGTACACTCATTTAACCCGGGATTGGGTGTTATACAGGGCCGAAGATGGCAAGCTGAGTCTATGGGAAGATGGGGAGTATTTGAGTTCGACAAGTGATGTATGGATTAGCAGGAATAACGAGTCTCCTTGGGCTTTTCAACTTATGATCATCGATACCGGAGAAGATTGGTGGACGTATAAAAGAGATAAATCCATTAGAAGGCCAATATCCGACCTTATTTTGAAAACCGACGAAGGCATACCTTATTTGAGACCGGAAATCCAACTTCTTCATAAAGCAGGCAGTTCGAAAATACGGGAGAAGGATTATAACGACTTCCTGACCATGCTTCCGTCGCTACTGCCACATGAAAAAGCATGGCTGAAGTCTGCTATAAACCGTCAATTTCCGGAAGGCCATGACTGGGTCAAGCTTTTGTGAATTGTCCCATTTACCAGAGCAACACTTCCGCTCAGGGAACTGCATCCCGGTTCGGACTGAAGCTGAAGTTAATATTGACTATAAGAAAACCGCCTTGGTGAAAAGGCGGTTTTTTCCACATTAGCGGAATGAGCAGTAGCACATGAAATATTAAAATTTACGTTTTTGATAGGGGATACCGTTGCCATCTTCACAATAGGATTTGAGACTATAAAGGAAAATAGCCCAGTTGTAGTTGCAGGAGCGATAAAATGGCGTTACTTCTTTCCAGTTCATATGACGCAAAGTAATAAAAGACTTCCCATTCCTCTCTTCAATATCAAAGGAAATCATCGTACCAATCCACTCTGCATCTGAATCCATACACTGCCAAACAACTTTTTTATCAGGGATCAATTCCTCTATTCGCATCTTGGTTACGTCATTGCTGCCGAATCGAAATTCATTAATAAAGCCAATCTGGTTATGAACAATGAGTTCATTGGTCCATATTTCCGACAATCCTTCAGCGGTGGTTAAAATTTCATACACCTTCGACGCTGGAGCATGTACGGTTTGCAAGTGCTCAATATTGGCCATGACTTACCCCTTTCTAACTGGAATAATTTATGCTTGATGCTTATGATAACATAACTAACTAATAGATTCTTTTGGATTGCTGCTTCCTGCCCGGCAGAAACGGAAAACCAGAACTTGACGGACAAATGAGGACTAGGCAAACCCGAAGGGGCTAATCTAACATAGAACGTACCAGTCAAAAGAGAACCTTTAACGACGAAGGAGAAAAGGGGTAATCCGCTATGTTCAGATCGACATCCTTGCGCATATTTGTGATCAGCGGCATTTTCTTCGCCATTACGATTATTCCGTTTTCTTTGTTTCTGGCTAACCGATTTTCTCACTTCGCGTACTCTCAGATGGGAACGTTTAATCAGGACCGCATCGATGAAATGGCAGAGCGGACGGAGTTGATGCTGGACAAGCTGAAATGGTACAGCCTGAATATGTACGAAGACCAGACCATTCAAAGCTGGATCTATGCTTCCGCCGATAATTTGCTGCAAAATGCCGGTACGATGCGGGTTCTAACCAAATCCTTATCCAATGAGCCTTTTATTGAATCCGCTTACTTATTTCCTGGATGAGATCGAAGTTCTCGGAGTTAACGGCAAGGCGGCCGGAGCCGCGGTTTTGCCGGCTGCGCCGTAAACCGTAAACCATCAATTCCCAGAAGGCATGACGGGTCAACTTCTGGGAATTGACGGATTCGGTCACAGTAACACATTCCGTTCGCCTACAATATGATGAGTCTAGAAAGCTAAAGAGGTGAGCCAATGGCAGTCGTTAAAGCCCGGCAACAGGACATCGATATGTTGGCAAGACTGCTTCGAGCGGAAGCTGAGACCGAAGGCGAAATGGGTATGCTCCTGGTTGGCAATGTCGGCATTAACCGAATCAGATCCAATTGCTCCGATTTCAAAGGACTTCGGACCATTCCTCAGATGATCAACCAGCCGCATGCGTTCGAAGCCTTGCAGCATGGGATGTACTATCAAAGCGCAAGAGATAGGGAACGCCGTCTGGCGCAACGGGCCGTGAACGGGGAGAGGAATTGGCCGGCCAAGTTCTCCCTGTGGTATTTCCGTCCTGGAACGTTCGATAATCCCGGTCCCTGTCCGCCAACGTGGTATAATCAGCCGTTCGCAGGACGGTGGAAGAAGCACTGTTTTTACGAACCGACCGCCGAAGAATGTGAAAATGTATATAATACGTTCTAAAGTTATAAGCATTGTTCTGCAACAAGCCGCGTAAATCGCGGCTTTTTTGTGTGCCTGAAATGGCGAGTACGATTTTAATTAAGGGTTGTAACACGTTCAGGAGAGAACCCGTCCGATGTGGATGGGGTTCCTTTTACTGTTCGAACTTCTCGGCGAAAGCCTTGATCCGATCTACAAAAATCCCTTGCAGCTGATCGGTGCCTTCCTTAGGCGCCTTGTAGGCTTTATAACCCCCGAACGATTCAATGCAGAGCGCCGCTTCTCTTAGGTCGGCTGGAATATTTTTCTCGATAATCTCATCCGTCTCCTTGGGCTTCTCGTTGCAAATAAAGTATCCCATGACTTTCTTCAGGAGCTCATCATGATTCTTTTTGATGAAGTCCCGAATCGGCTTGTATATTTTCCCGTCTCTTACTCCCGCCCCCAGAATGATCCGGTCGAATTCTCCGATAGCGGGCTTGTCCGTCTCCAAGTTGCATGTCTTGCAATCCGACAGTTGCTCGGACAATACGTTAACGCATTGCGCCGTTGCTCCGGTTTTTGTTGCGAATAGAACGAGTACAGCCATTTTTTCTTCACCCTTATCCTTTTATGCTTTGTTGCGCGCTTTCGAATTAAGATGATGGATCTGATCCTCCAGGACCGCGCTAGCTTGGCCAAGGAATTGTGTTATGAGAGCGAGTTCTTCATCCGAGTAGGAAGAGGCTAACTTCACCATCTCCGCATGAAGCTGAAGGTATATTCTGCTGACGTCTTCTTTATTCTCGTATAGCGGAACGATAATGACCTTGCGGCGGTCCTTCGGATCAGGTTGTCTTTGAACAAAGCCGTTCTTCTCTAACCGATCGATTAGCGCGGTAACGCTCCCTGTCGTGAGCCCGGTTAGCTTCGAGAGCTCGCCTGCCGTGATAGGGCCTTTCTCATGCAGGATATCGATGGATAAGAAATCATTATTGTATAACCCGAGAGCGGTTGCGACGCTTTGCTGATAGAGCACCGTTCGGGTTCCTAAGCCTCGCATGCGCAACGTGAAATTTTCCTGCTGCTCCGTAGGTTGTATTGGCCGATCACTTGTCACAAGGCAGCCCTCCTCTTCAGAATCACAATATCTTGATTATCAAGATTCTTTATGATTAATATACTTGATGATGCGTCATAAATCAAACTTCTTATCGGAGGTCTGTTTCGCGATATCGTAAATCGCGGCTTTTTTTGGTTTCCTAAAATGGCGGGTATCGCCAAAAAAGTTTATTCTTTTACTGAACCTTTTTCCCCTTGGGAGCGAATTAAGGGTTGTAACACGTTCAGGAGGGGCCCCCATGAATGATAAAGAGTTGCTTCCATGGCTTGAAAAAGCGACGTCGGGCGATGAGTCGGCCTTCCAGCTTGTCTATCAGGCGACTCATCAAGACGTCTATCGGACGGTTGCTTTTCTCGTCTACAGCAAACAGGACATTGAGGATATCGTGAATGAAGCTTACATACGCATGTGGCGATCGTTTCACACGTACGACCCGCAGCGGCCGTTCCGGTATTGGCTGCACGGGATCGTTGTACGTCAGGTTCAGGATTGGAAGAGAAAGGCCTGGCGGCGAATTCGCCTCTTTGAACGAAATCGCCAGATGACTCGCGAACAGTTCGAGTGGACGGACAAAGCCGTCCTGCAGTCAGAGATGCAGCTTGAACTGTTCAGACTTGTCCGACAGTTGTCGTACAAACTGCGTGTGGTCGTCATTCTGCGTTATTTTCACGACTATGCTCTGGAAGAAATCGCAGACATGCTGCAGATCCCCGTCGGCACAGTGAAATCCAGGCACCATCTGGCACTGAAAGAACTCCGGAAAAGATTCGAACTGACGGGAGGAGACGCATATGTCTATTGACAAGCAATTGCGCGAAGAGCTGCGCAAGGGGGCAGATTCAATGCACTGCCCACCCGATTTGTATGGACGTGTCCAACAGTCCTATCAACAATACGTGAACGAAAAGAGAGGTAGATCCCCCATGAAAAAACGCATACTCGTAGGTATTGCCGCAATAGCGATCCTCATTCCGTCTGCTGCGCTTGCTGGTTCCTACCTGGCCGACGATATTTTCGGTTCTTCTGCGACCATTGAACAACACGGCGGCTCGCAGGAAGATTATCAAGTGATTGAAGAGATGCTTCAGGCGGCGAAAGGCAAGCTTACGGAAGACGAGTTCAAGGAGTATATGGAGCTGACCAAGCAGATGGTGCAATTAAAGCTGAAGATCACCGATGAAAACGGCGTCGTACACGAGGAGAGCCTGACTAAAGAAGAGCAGCAGCTGTTTGAGCAACTGGCCTCCAAACTCGGCCCGTACTTCGAGAAGATTAACGCAACCTCCAACCCGTAAGAAAATGGAGCAGGAACCCCGTCCGATGTGGAGGGGGTTCCTTTTTCGTTTTCCAGAAATATCATTTTTTGATACGATGGAGAGGCAGGGAAAGATGGCTTTCTAAAGAAACGGAGCAGAGACCCAAACCATGATGGAACTAACGATCGAAACGGTTACTCATTTACTTCAAAAACATCAGATTAAGGATGAAATAGTACGTATTCAAAAATTATCAGGAACAACTTCCGGATTCGTTTTCAAGTTGGAATCCAAGCAAGAAAGTAAATTTATCTTGAAGTTTGATGATCCAAACCAGATTGAATTAGCTAAACACTTGCTTGATACGTATAGGGACTCGATATTACTTCCTAAAGTCCTTTTGATTGCTGAAGACAATTCATACTTTGTTTATACTTTTATTGATGGAACAACTCATGTAGGTCGCGGACAAAAGAGAGAGTGGATGAAAACTTTAGTCAAAGATTTACTTAATAAATATGTGAAAGATACAAAGACAAATACATGGGGAAGAATAGCATACCCACGGGAGACATGGAAAGAATTTAATGAAACAAGCATTGAAGAAGCAAGGATGAATCTTAAGAATGTACTATCAATAGAAGACTATAATTACGTTAAATTCAAAACTAATCAATTGTTTAATGATGATTCAGAGCAAGGCAATAAATACTTATTGCATGGGGATACTGGCGTTCATAATTTTGTCTATAATGATTCAACATTAATTGGTGTGATTGATCCGTCACCTATGGTGGGACCCATTATATACGATTTTCTATATGCCTTTTGTTCGTCTCCTGATGATATTGATTCTGACACTTTGTTTTACGCATCGGAATCTCTTCAACAAGGAAATGTTGAAAGGACAAGATTAGTTGAGGAAACTCTGATCCATCTTTATTGTCGAACAGGTCTTAGCGTACGGCATCATCCGAATGATTTGACCGAATACATAAAGGCGTGGGAACATTGGAAGCAAATGTGCAAGCAGATCGATGAGGGTAAAGGCTTCATCTAACTTCGCGTTCACGCTGCACCGAGCAAATAACATGAAGGTGGAAACCAAGTGAATCAACAAGCCGTTTTGGATCGTATAACCCATCTTTTGAAAGATGATTTGTCCGAATCGCTCACAGGTATCTATCTACATGGATCTATGGCAATGGGATGCTTTAATCCTTTTCAAAGCGATATAGACTTATTAGTGTTAGTCAAAGAAACACAACCAATAAACGTCTATAAGAAAATTGCAAAGAAACTAATCGCTCTGGAAGAAGAGTTAAAGATCTATAAGGGGTTTGAATTAAGCGTGGTATTGGACACTTATGCCCTTGATTTTATCTACCCAACTCCTTTTGAATTTCATTATTCTTCCTATCACAAAGAGAACTATAGATTGGATGAAAGCTATTTCTGCGGAGGATATGATGATCCTGACTTGGCGGCTCACTTTGTTGTGATCTATCATCGTGGGATTGTACTTAGCGGAAGTCCGATAATGGAAGCATTCCATCCTATAGACAAACGATTTTACATGGATTCAATCAAGTCAGATGTTGACGGGGCCCTGGAAGGAATTATAGAAAACCCAGTGTATTACGTATTGAATCTATCAAGAGTGTTACTGTACTTAAGAGAATCTGTTGTATCTTCAAAGAAAGAAGCCGGTGAATGGGCATTAAGCGAATTGCCTAAACAATTTGAAGATACAATCACACAATGCCTTGCCAAATATGAAAATAGATTGGATGTCTTAAATCTTGAAGGTAAAACCCTCATCGATTACACGAATTATATGCTTGGTGAAATTGAAAAGTTAATGTGATTAAATACCAAGTTAAAAGACTTATATAGGGAACGATCCGCTTTCCGTCGAAAAGAGAGGAGACCTGCAAGTACCGGAATTCATTCAGTCGTCAATGATAAGCGATAGAAGCGGGCGATAATTCTTTGATTGTTGACACTCTGTTGACAAGAATGATGGAATACAATGTCCTTAAGAACTTATGGAAAGGATGTTAGTCATGCCAGTATTCGATCATGATCACATTGTCATCACTGGAGCGAGGGAGAACAATCTAAAGAACGTTTCACTGCGTATACCCAAACGAAAAATCACGATATTCACCGGGGTATCCGGATCCGGAAAGTCTTCCATTGTTTTTGATACAATCGCAGCTGAATCGACACGGTTGTTGAATGAAAACTTCAGCATGTTCGTACGAAACTTCCTGCCCCGAATTCCGCAGCCTGATACGGATGCGATCGAGAACTTGAGCATGGCCGTCATCGTGGATCAGAAAAGATTAGGGGGAGGTTCCCATTCTACAGTGGGCACGATAACCGATATCGCTCCGATTCTTCGTCTCCTATTCGCCAGAGTGGGTCAACCTCATATCGGACAAGCAAGCCTGTTCTCATTCAATGATCCGCAAGGGATGTGTCCTGAATGCAGCGGGTTGGGACGCAGGCTTGGGGTGGACATGGGCAAAGCGGTGGATATGTCGAGATCGCTTCGCGAAGGGGCTATAAGACTTCCGGATTATGCAGTGGACGGATTGGAATTGAATATGGTCATTCAGGCGGGTGCTCTGGACCCAGATAAGAAGCTGAACACGTATTCAGAGGATGAGCTTGATCGGCTTCTGTACGCAAAGGCGAGGAAAGTTCAGATGGATTTCGCAGGAAAAGCGATGAATATGACGGTTGAGGGCGTTATCGAGAAATTCACCAACAAATACATCAAGCAGGACGTAAAGACGAAGTCCGAACGCACTCAAAGAGCGGTTGTGCCTTTTCTCACCGAAGGGCCGTGTACGAGTTGTCGTGGAGCAAGACTCAGTCAGGCAACGCTGGCCTGCAGAATTAATGGACGCAATATTGCGGAGATGACTTCAATAGAGATTGGACAGCTCATCGATGTCATTCGGGAGATTGATGATACCGTTGCTGAGCCGATCGTGAGATCCTTGACTGAGCGACTTCAGCATCTTGTCGATATTGGACTGGACTACCTGACCTTGGATCGCGAAACGGATACGTTGTCCGGTGGTGAGTCGCAGCGTGTGAAGATGGTGAAGCATTTGAGCGGCAGCCTGGTAGATGTCACATACATCTTTGACGAGCCTAGCGTCGGTCTGCATCCCCGCGATGTACATCGTCTGAACGAACTGCTTCAGCGACTGCGCGACAAGGGGAACACGGTTATTGTCGTCGAACATGATCCCGATGTCATCAAAGTGGCGGATCATATCGTGGACGTTGGACCCCGCGCAGGCAGCAGAGGGGGCCAGATCGTATATGAAGGCAGCTTCCATGGTTTGCTGGACTCCGGCACGCTGACGGGCAATTATATGAGACGACCGCTTCTCCTGAAACAAGAGTGCAGACAGCCTTCCGGCAAGCTGTCCATTCGGGACGCTTCCCTCCATAATTTGCGGCATGTGAATGTAGATATTCCTACCGGGGTATTGACCGTCGTTACCGGAGTCGCCGGTTCCGGGAAAAGCACGTTGATTAACGAATTATTCCTGCAGCAACATCCGGATGCGATCGTCATTGATCAATCAGCGGTTGGCGTGTCTACTCGGTCGAATCCCGCCACGTACACAGGCATCATGGATGACATTCGTAAAGCGTTCGCTTCGGCCAATAAAGTGAATCAAGGCTTATTCAGCTTTAACTCCAAGGGAGCATGCGAGAATTGCCAAGGGCTAGGCGTTGTGTATACGGACCTTGCGTTTCTCGACAGCGTGAAGCTGCCATGCGAAGCATGCTGCGGGAGGCGGTTCAAGGAAGAGGTGTTAGCCTACCAGCTGCACGGCAAGTCTATTGTGGAAGTTCTGGAGATGACGGTAGAACAAGCACTGGACTTCTTCCAGTTGAAGGACGTTGTGCGCAAGCTCCAGGCCATGAGCGATGTCGGGCTGAATTATATAACGCTGGGCCAGCCTCTCAGTACCTTGTCAGGCGGAGAATGCCAGCGCATCAAGCTGGCCAGCGAATTGCATAAGGATGGAAGCATTTACGTCATGGACGAGCCAACGACAGGTCTGCATATGTCGGATATCGGCCTTCTAATGGAAATTATGAACCGGCTCGTGGACAAGGGCAATACGGTCATCGTTATTGAGCATAACCTTGACGTCATCAGTCAGGCGGACTGGATAATTGACATGGGGCCTGATGGCGGCAGCAGGGGGGGCCAAATCGTATTTGAGGGGAAACCTGAACATATCATTCAAACGAAACAATCTCTCACAGGGGACTATCTAAAATAAACATGGCGCTTTTACTGAACGAAGCAGGAACCCGTCCGATAGGGGCTGGGTTCCTTTTTCCATTTTCCAGAAATATCATTTTTTGATACGATGGGAGGGGTGGCTCGTGAATACCAAAAATGTTATGTAAAAGAGCGAAGAGAATTCCAAATCCGGGTATGTTATAATATTGTCGAGGTGATGCTAAAAATGCTTAAAGATGATGTAAAACACATGCTTGATAAGCTTCCTGCCGATTGTTCCATTGAAGATATTCAGTATACACTGTATGTTCGTTCCAAGATCGAAAAGGGACAAAAGGACATCGAAGAAGGAAACCTCCTGACTCAGGATGAGGTTAAAGCGAGGCTGGATAAATGGCTGAACAAGAACAAACAGTAATTTGGACCGTTACAGCCTACAAAGATCTTCAAAACATTGTAGAATTTATTTCGGAAGATTCAACATATTATGCACTTTCATTTTATGAAGACATAATGAATAAAGCAAGGACACTAATTGACTTCCCGCACAGAGGACGAATCGTTCCAGAGATGGACGATCCTAATTTGCGGGAAGTTTTTGTACATAGGTATAGATTGATTTATCAAATACAAAACGGAAGCGTAATCATCAAGACAATAATACATGGGGCAAGAAACATACTAAATGACAGTTAAAGTTTAGGTGTTCCTTTACATTTAACTCTCAACCGCTCCTTCGGATCTTAAAGGAGTCGGACAGCCGATTGAACCGATCCAGCGGTATAACGATTGGAACAGGCCACTTTTTCCTGATCTAGGGAATTTCTATGATACCACGGCAGCTGACCCCAAATCAGCTGCCGTTTTCTGTAAGTAAGGCTTTGTTTAGCGATATCACTTATGAAAACTCATTAAGCTAGATGGAAGAATCTTCAACTGGATCTTGCTTATCATTTTCATATCTGTTATATATGTAATATAACAAACAACAAAACGAGGCGGGTGGTTCGATATGGAACAGCTTCGACATGTCAAAATCGCGCGCGGTTAAGGAGGGATATTCTTGTTTATAGAGCTCGATTTGCAATCGGAAACCCCGATTTACGCACAACTGGTTGACCAGATCGTCGAAGGGATCGCCTCCGGTGCCTTGAAGCCTGGCGATCCGCTTCCGTCGATCCGGAACTTGTCGGAGGACTTGGGGATTAATCTCCATACCGTCAACAAGGCCTACAATTTGCTCAAGCAGGAGGGTTTTCTTCAAGTACACCGGAAAAAGGGCGTTATCGTTCAACCCGACGGGATGCCGGGCGTGACGGAGGAATTCGAGGAGAAGCTCCGACAGCAGCTGCGGTCTCTTGCGGCGGCAGCTGCGGTACGAGGCATGTCGGAAGAGGCATTCGCGCAAGAGAGCAAGTCGGTGTACCGGGATATGATTATGAATCGCGGAGGGGAACAGCGTTGACTGTACTGGAAACCATCCTGATATCCAGCTTCTATTTGTTTATTGCGTTGCTGATCAGCATACAGGGCTATACTGGCTTGCGGACCCTGCTGTTCGGCATCGCACTGCCGGAGGAGGCCGTTCAGGATACGGCCGTCCGAGGCATTCGCCGCAATTACGTCTTGCTTACCGGCGGTTTTGCGATCGTCATCGGAGCAGCTTGCTTTACAGTAACGCGTGATCAAACGACGGTTTGGAGTTTGCGGTGGTGGGGGGCCGCCATCTTGCTTTTAATGATTGTGTCGGTCTTCGCCGTTCGCATCAGCCGGATGTCCGCGCAGCGCCTGAAGACGGCCAGAGGCTGGCAGGTCGCGCTCCAGACAAAGCGCGCAGCAAATCTTATGGTCGGTCGGACACAGCGTTCAGTGCTGGGCTATTGGTGGTATTTGGCGCATGTCGCCGTGATGATGGTAGGTATCTTCTTTGCCGTTACAAGATGGAACGAGATCCCGCAGTCGTTCGCGATACATATGGGCCCGAATGACTCTCCGGATTACTTCATTAACAAATCCGTATGGACCGTGTTCATGATGAACATCGTGCAAGCTTTGATGATCGCGTTATTCGCCGGCTATAATCGGATGATTAGCCATGCCAGGACATCCCTAGATCCCCAGGATCGGGAAGCTTCGTTGCGTAAACAGTTGAAGCTCAAGAAAATCCATTCGATTACCGCTTGGGGGATTTCTCTGCTGGGGATTGCAAACTTAGGGTTGCTGCAAGCCGTAATCTTGTACGGTTGGAAGCTTAATCTGCTCTTGCGCTTCAACATCTCGTTTGTGGTGGTGTTCATCATAACGCTGATCGGCGTCTTGCTTTACCTGCGTTTCAGAGGTCTTGATCAGCACCGGGACGTTCCGTCGCAGGAGGAGCGGCACTGGAAATGGCTCGGCAGCATTTACGCGAACCCCGAAGACCCCGCGTTGTTCGTTCTGGATAGATACGGCTTCGGATGGACGATCAATATGGCTAATCCGCGCGGTAAGATCATAGCTGCTGCGTCGATAACCGTACTGATGACCGCTGTTCTCATCCCCATTTTCAGTTTTCGATAAACAAAGCAAGCTTCGGAGGGAGAGTTTCAATGCTAGAAATTCGATGGATAACAGGAGTTGTGCTGGCTGTGTGTCTGCTGCTAACCCCTTACGGCGACAAGACCGCAGCAATGGATTCGCCTTCGAACAAGGCTGCGATCGCCTACGAGGCAACCCGGAAAACGGCAACCGAGAAGGCCGATCTCCTCACGAAAGCTTACGGCGCGAACAGCGTGCAGTATGCCATTATCGATCATGGCAGCATCATCGTATCCGGCCAATCCGGCAGGAATGATGAGAAGGGGCATATTCCGCTCACGAAAGAAACGATGTACGGGATCGGCTCGACGAGTAAAATGTTTATCACGGTTGCCGTCATGCAATTGGTCGACCAGGGGAAAATCGATCTCGATACTCCGGTCGTCCAGTATATTCCCGAGTTTACGATGAAGGATGAACGCTACAAGCAGATTACGCCGCGCATGCTGCTGAATCATTCTTCCGGTCTAAGCGGAACGTCGACGACGAGCATTGTGTTATTCGAAGATAACGATACCTACAGCTACGATACGCTGCTGAAGCAATTGGCCGGTCAGACCTTGAAGGCGGAACCAGGTGCTTATTCGGTTTATTGCAATGACGGATTTACGCTGGCCCAGATTCTGATCGAGCGAGTCAGCGGCATGGACTTTACCGCTTACATCCACCAATCTATTACGGTGCCTCTGGGTATGACCCATACGAAGACGCCGCTGGATTCTCCGAACACGGAGAAGATGGCGGGACTCTATTATCCTGCCTATGCCGGACAACTTCCCAACCAGACGTTCAACTTGATTGGGACGGGAGGCATTTATTCCACGGCGGAAGATTTAGTTCGATTCTCGAAAATTTTCACGGGCGAAGCGGAAGAAGTCTTATCCGTCAAATCCGCTGCGGCCATGGCGCAAGACGAGTACAAGACGTCCCTATGGCCAGACGATGCGGACAACTCATTCGAATACGGTCTGGGCTGGGACAGCGTCAATCTGTATCCCTTCAACGAATACGGATTAAAGGCGCTGACCAAAGGCGGAGACACGCTTCTGTATCACGCATCGCTCGTTGTGATTCCGGAGCACAATATGGCGGCGGCTGTTGTCTCATCCGGCGGGCACAGCACGATCAACCAACTTCTGGCGAACGAAATTCTGCTTCAGGCTCTAAGAGAGAAAGGGACCATTGCCGAATTCAAGCCCGAGAAGTCCTACGGCGCTCCGGTAAAGGCGGATATGCCGGAGTCCGTGCTGCAGTATTCGGGAGTCTATGGCGCGACCGGTACAACGATCAACGTCGATATTGCCGAAGGCGGCGTCATGTCCATCTCCTCGGAACCGTGGCCCGATAATCCGGCCCAGATTTACGAATATTCAGCAGACGGCACGTTTCGGAGTGCGGATGGGAGTGTGATGATCAGCTTCGAGACGGAGGAAAATGGCCGTACCTACGTATGGCTTCGCCGATACGCTTCGCTTCCGGGTCTTGGGCAGTTGGCCATGTCAGAGTACAGCGCCGAGAAGCTCCAGCCTCAGGATCTTTCGACGGAGACTCAAGCAGCATGGATGAAGCGCGACGGCAAGAAGCATTATCTGTTGAATGAGAAGTATACGTCGCTCGTATATCTGGGGTTGCCGCGCATCCAATTGAATATGTCGAGACAATTGCCTGGGTACGTGTTGGATAAGCGAATAACAGGTCCGAATACAGCCGTCTCCGAATTGCAAATTCCGGGAATGAACGGACGGGATCTCACAGATTTAACATTCATTACGCAAGACGGCGTTGAGTACCTGAATATCGGCGGAAGCCTCTTCGTGAATGAAGGCGCCGTGAAGCCCATCTACGTCGGTAAGAAGTCAATCGTTACGATTCCGTCGAGCGGATATGCCAGATGGTATACGATAAGCGACAAAGACGGGGGCAAGACCGTTAAGATCAGCCTGTCCTCGAATGCCTCCTTCGCCGTTTATAATGCGGAGGGAGCATGCATCTACTTCAGTGTCATCGGAGACCAGGATCAGGTCGAACTGCCCGCTGGAGGATCGATTGTTTTCGCAGGAGATGCAGGCACGAAGTTCGAGATTTCCGCACGGTAGGTTCAGGATTTAGAGGGTGTACCAACGTCATCATATGACGGAGGGACACCCTCTTTTTGTTTTCAAATGTAACAGATTTCCAATGTATCTATTGCGTCTTTTCGGGCAACCCCGGCGTCTAACGAATGTATCTTCATGAAGCTGCAAAAAATATCACCATATAAGGAGTGCAACAAACCATGAATAAAAAAATTATCGCATTGGGCACGGCTGTCGTTATTGGAGGGTCCGCTTTTTTCGGAGTCATGAACACGTCCTGGGCTCAGAAACTTCCGCAGCAATTCAAACAAAGCTTCCATAAGCCCGCCGTAATAGCCGCCGAAGAAACGGTCAAAGAAGAAACGTTCCGCAACGTCAAAGTATCGGAGCGCTTCGTACAGTACACTGTGTCTGGTAAAGCTCGAGTCCATGAAGGCACGTACAATTACGCGGTGAAGCAAGCTGACGTTGTCGTAGCGGAAGGTTTCGGCACGGCATCGATGGGAGCTCCGGACTGGGGAACGTTCACGCAGGAAGTTTCGATTCCCGCAAGCAAGCTGTCCGGCGATCAGCCGTTGATGTTCGAATTGTACGAGATCGACATGGAATCCGGCGAAGCCGTTAACAAAGTCGTATACGAACTAAAATAAATTGAAGCTCATCGTGTCTTGCGGAATTCTGGCGACGGGAGGTTGGTGCAATGGAAGAAACGGAGCTAGCGAGAAAAGCGATAGCCGGCGATGAAAACAGCTTCACGATCTTGATCCAGTCCAAGAGAGAGCGTCTATATCGGATGGCGTATACGTACGTAAGAAACAGGGAGGATGCGCTCGAAGTCGTGCAGGAGACCGTATATCGCGCATTCCTCGCCATCCACAAGCTGCAGCAGCCGCAATATTTCAATACATGGTTAACGAAAATCGCGATTAACAGCGCCTTGGATTTCATACGCAAATCGAAAAAGGTCGTATACGCGGAACCGGGAGCCGAAGGCAGCTACGCACCGAATCATAACGAAGAGGCGCTGGATCTGCGCGAAGCGTTGGACAGTCTCGACGAGAAATCCAGAACGGCGATTATGTTAAGGTATTTCGAGGATATGCAGCTCAAAGACATTGCGGACGTGCTTGATACGCCGCTCAGTTCGGTGAAATCGATCATCTACCGGGGGCTGGAGCGGTTGAAAATCAAGCTGGGGGAGAGTGAGTCCATTGGATGAGAGGCTCAGACGAATGAAGCAATCTTACGACGAGATCGATATTCCCGATGAGTTGTCAATAGCCGTTGTCAAAGGAATAGAGAGAGGAAAACAGCAGCAGCTTCAACCGAATACGCGGCGGCGCAATCGGCGGTGGATCGGCCGGGTGAGCGCGAGCGCGGCAGCGTTGTTCATCGTTTTGACGATTGGCATCAATACGGTTCCGGCTTTTGCGAATAGCCTGCAAGAGGTTCCCGGGCTGGGTCAGCTGGTGAAAATTTTACAGTTCAACAAAGGCAGCGCAGAGGGAGGAACGATCCAGGACGCGACAGACGTTAACTTTATAACGGTGAAAGAGCAGGGGGACAAGGAAACCATTATTTTGAACTTCGCGCAGAACGGAGAGGCGCAGCAGGTGGCCAGCTCCTTCCACGTCTCGTTCACGGAGTATCCTCATACGATGACTTTTACGGTCGGCGGCGCCAGGAAATTTTCCGCGGTTAAAGATTTCGCTGCGTTAAAGAAGAGCGCACGGATCGAGGACGCCTACGAGCTCATCACTTTGGACGATTCGACGGTTCGGTTTAACGTAACTTTCAAAGAAGCGGTAACTTACGAAGTCCACGAGTACAAGGAGCCGGCGCAGGTGGTAGTCACAATCGCTTCCGATCCGGCGCGCAACGTAGATCGGCCTCCGGTATACTCCGTGCGTACGGCATCCATCCCGTTCGGAGAGTCCGTTGGGATCGCGGAAGAAATGCTGTTCGGCGCAGAAAACATGCGCGCGCTGAAAGACAAACAAGGCCTATACTTCGTCGAGACCGGAATTTACGACACGGAAGCCGAAGCGAATGCGCAGATGAACGCGATTAAGGAACAGCTCGGATACACGGATCCGCTATTCGTCGAAAAGAGAGAAGACAGGCAAATACCGGAATCCATTCAGACACCTGCCCAATAGGCGGTGTCTTTTTTTGGGTTACCAAATATTGCTGTTTTAACGCGAAAAACTTGACCTTAACACTAATGTCATACTTTATGATGATATATAAGTGATTTTCACCAAAAAAATATGAAACTGAACTAGGACGGTGTCGTTATGAATGAAACTTCCAGTCAAAGTTACTGGTCGAGCTCCTTTATTCGCATATGCCTATGCACTCTGCTGCTCTTTAGTGCATTTCAAATGCTTTTACCGATATTACCGATCTATATGGCAGGCAACGGCAACAGTAAATCAGAGGTTGGCTGGATTGCCGGTCTCATTACTATCGCGGCCGTGCTGATTCGCCCGTTCATCGGGTATGCGCTTGATCACTATAACCGCCGTCTGATCGTGCTCTTCGGTTCGTCCGCTCTTGCGCTGGCAGCCGGCGCGTTCACATTGTCAACTTCTACCGGATGGATGGCGACAGTCAGCCTGGCGCTGGGCATCGGCTGGGGGATAATGACAGCAGCGTACGCGACGATTGTATCCGATCTGATCCCAGCCGGCCGTCAAGGTGCCGGAATTGGCACGTTTATGATGTTCGGCTTCGCATCCATGGCTGTTGGTCCGTACATCGGCGGTTGGTTGATTGAGGAGTATGGACCAACGGTGTTGTTCGTAACAGCAAGTTTGCTCACAGTTCTGTCTTTGATCGTGTTCCTGACAGGAGGCGTCATCGGGTCGACATCAAGGAGGGGACTTTCAGCGGGAGAGCAACAACCTGTTTTGAAAAGGTTATTTGAGCAATCGGCACTGTTCCCAGCCCTGTTGATTTTGCTTTTTACGATTGGTTACGGCGGGATCATTTCCTTTGTCAGCTTGTTCGGGATGGAACTGGGAGTCAAGAACGGCGGCATCTTTTTCCTGCTGTCTAACATAGCTGCGATGCTTGTTCGTCCGGCGGTCGGCAAAATGTTCGATACGAAGGGTCACGCCGCGGTGCTTCTCCCAGGCATAGTCATCGGCATTCTTGCGATGATCGTCTTGTCGACGGCATCCACTCCAACTATGTTTATTATCGCGGCCTGTCTGTACGGACTGTCGTTCGGGGCAGTGCAGCCGTTTATCCTTGCATGGACAATCCAACGCGCTTCGCCTGAGCGCAGGGGAGCCGCGAACAGCACGTTTCTGGTCGGTATGGACGGCGGCATTTCACTTGGTTCGATCTCATTCGGATTTGTAGCACAAATGTGGGGCTTTGTCGCCGTGTTCCAATACTCGGTTGTATTATTAATTGCGCTTCTGATCATTTACAGCATTAGCTTAGTCAGATCGAGAGCAAGCCGGACTCCTGGAGCGGTTAAAAATCGAGAAGAACAAGTATAGGGATTAGATCATTACTTTCGGGTGATGAAAGAGATCCCTATAATTTACAATGAGAGGACACATCTCAGATATTTATTCTTAATGTGATTCAGCGCGCTTGGATTCAACCGCTTCGTCGCCGTCGACAGTACCGCCGTCAGTTCCAATATGACGCAAGATGACGGCCGCGAGTATGGAGAGGATGGCGATGCTGACTGCGCTCGTTGCCGCTGCCGCATTGAATCCCGCCGTGAATGCTGACTGCGCCTCTTCAAGCACGCCGGCAGGCAGTTCATGCGCTACGGACGATGCCCCTGCGAGGCTGTCTCCCACGGCTTTCCGGACATCCTGAGCCAGCGTATCGGGTATCCGGTCGAACATTTGGCTGCGATAGACGGCGGCCGTGAGGCTGCCCAGCGTGGCAATGCCAACCGCCAGGCCAAGTTCCTGCACAGTCTCGGACATGGCCGAGGCTGATCCAGCCTTCTCCGCAGGCGCCGCGCCTACCACTAGATCCGTGCCTAGTGCGGCGATCGTGCCAAGGCCAAGATAGACGAGTGAAAATGCGGCCGTGACCAGGGCAACGCCAGACGGCTCGTTTTCGAGGCGCATGAGCATCAAATAGCCGATGACCGATAGTCCGAGCGCGCCCGCGATCACATAGCCGGGCCGGATACGACGTGATGCAAGCGGTGCCGCGATACCGGCGGCGAGCATAGCGAGCGCCGGCGGCCCCATCCAGAGCCCTGCTGCCAGAGGCGTTAGTCCGGCGACCAGTTGCAGGTACTGAGTGACCAGCAGCATCGTTCCGCCGACGCCAATGAGGCCCACAAGGAGTACGGCCAATGCGACGCTGAACACCTTGCTGCTGAAAAGATCCAAGTCGATGAGCGGACTTTCCAATCGGCGCTGTCGCCGAACTAACAAGAACATGAAGACGAATCCACCGGCAATCGCAAGCGCTGTTTCGGTACTGAGCCCATTTTTGGAGACCTGCTTGATGCCGTAGATGATGGGCAGCAGGGCCAGGAGCGAAAGGGTGACACTCGGGATATCCAACTTGCCGGCCTGTGGCGCCCGGTATTCCGGGAGGAGAAATGGTGCGGCTGCAAGCAGGAGGCCGACCACCGGCACCGCGACAAGAAAGGCCGCTCCCCACCAGTAGTGCTCTAGCAACGCACCGCCCACGACCGGGCCAGACGCCATGCCGAGCGCGAACATGGTCGCCCACACCCCAATCGCAAGCGCACGCTGGTGACGGTTGACGAACAGGTTGCTGATAAGTGCCAGCGTCGATGGCATCAGTGTCGCGCCCGCCACACCAAGCGCCGCACGTGCCGCAATGAGCGTGGAGGCGCTGGGGGAATAGGCCGCCAGCACAGAAGTGATTCCAAAGGCAGCAGCCCCGATCATCAGCAGCTTGCGCCGCCCGATGCGATCACCCAACGTTCCCATCGTGATGAGGAAGCCGGCGATCATGAAGCCATAGGCGTCCACAATCCATAGGGTCTGTGCGCTGGTCGGCTTCAGATCGAGTGCTAGCGCCGGCAATGCCAGATGCAACAGCGTCAGGTCGAGTCCGAGCAGGATGGTTGGCAGGGAGAGAAGCGCGAGACCGGCCCATTCGCGCGGGCCGGCGAGCGTCACGGACTGAATTGTTCGCCCCGCAGGACCTTCAGTGGTACATGAATTTTCCAAGAGAATCACTCCTTTATTGTCTGAGTCGAGTATACACCTCTATTGATATCAGGTATAATGACCGTTACTGATGTTGATATCACTTATAGTGATGGAGGTGCAGTTCTTGGAACTAAGCGATCTGAAGTTATTTCAAACCATTGCTGAAGAAGGAAGCATTTCTGGAGCTGCCAAGCGATTAGATTATGTTCAGTCCAATGTAACTGCAAGGTTGCGTAGACTAGAGGATGAGCTGGGAGTTCTTCTTTTCCATAGAAGACCTAAAGGAGTTCAGATCACAGAAAAAGGCGCACTTTTCCGTAAGTATGCCGATTCCATTTTGCAAATGGCAGATGAATCGATCAAAATACTTCAAGATCACGGTAAACCAAGCGGATCATTAAAAATGGGTGTTGTTGAAACGGTAACGTGCGGAAATTTCATGAACCTGATTGCTTCTTATCAATCGCGGTATGAAGAAGTATCTCTCAGTTTAGAAACAGGCAATTCTCTTGAATTAATGGAGAAGGTAGAGAACTATGAATTAGATGCTGCCTTTGTAACAGGTGAGCTGTCCAATACAAATTTCTTGACCGACTTTTTATTAACGGATGAAATTGTATTATTATCTGGCAGGACATTAGCCCCGGATTTAATAGAGCAAAAGTGGGCAATCTCTCCAAGGGGTTGTCCTTTTAGAATGAGATTGGAACAATGGTTGAAGGATGAGGGAATTGCCCTAAAAAACTTCATAGAGATTAGTTCGTTAGAAACGCTCTTAAGCAGTGTGAGAGCTGGATTGACGTCCACCATTCTGCCTAAATCGGTTTTAAAAGGTCCATATGCAGATTTACATGTGTACCCTATACCCGAATCGTATCGTTTTATTGAAACAGGTCTTATCAGAAGAAAAGAAAAATATATGAGCCATGCTTACAAAGCTTTTGCAGCTCTAGTTCAGGAGGAAGGCCTGTAACATGTAATTTTGCGGTATCCATCTTGTATATAAATCAAAATTATTTGATTTAACATTGCTTATAATAACCAGTTATGCTAATCTCTATATATCAAATAAATTTGATTTATGAGGTGTTCGGATGTTAAATGTTCATGCGCTCGAGTATCTGATTTCTCAACATCAGCAAACGATTGAAAACGAAGCACGGCATGCTTGGAAATGGATAAAGCGGGCCGAGGACGACACTGCGTATGAAGTTAAGGACATTCAACCGGGCGTCGTCTGCTGCCAACCTGTTTGTTGCTGAGGAGGCGTGAGCAATGATAAGACAACTTCCTGTTATTGAAAAGGAGAATGACTCGATTGACTTCACTCCATATGAGAGTAAGTTCAAAGCGCTGGCTGACCAGAAACGTTTGCAAATCATGTACGAACTTACGCAAAGGGGAAACACATGCGTATGTGACCTTGTCGATATCTTGGATATGCCTCAATCGAAATTGTCTTACCACCTCAAGATCTTATTGGATGCCGGCTTAATTCTTCGGGAGACAAAAGGGACTTGGAGTTACTATGAATTGAATCACTCAGAGGTCAATCGATTGCTTTCCCCCGAACTGTGCTGCATTTTCCGGCAAACGGATGATCGCCCGAGCGATTGCTGTTCTTGAATCTTAGCGATAGGGGATGATCTCAATGCATCAAGTACAAAACGATGAAGTTCGTCAGCATGTGCGGGACCGTTACAAGCAAATTGCAATCCAAGACGTTTCCAATGCAGGTTGTTGTTCTCCCAGTACTTCGTCTTCGAGTTGTTGCGGTACAGCAAATGAGGTTTCCTCGAAGTTAGGGTACTCCGATGAGGAACTATCAACAGTTCCAGAGGGATCTAATCTCGGTCTTGGTTGCGGGAATCCTCAAGCCATGGCTTCGATCAAGGCGGGGGAAGTTGTTCTCGATTTAGGTAGCGGAGCGGGTTTCGATTGTTTTCTTGCCGCCAAGCAAGTAGGGGAGACCGGCAAAGTTTTTGGAGTCGATATGACCCCTGAGATGGTTAGCCGAGCTCGACATAATGCCTCGAAAAACGAATATACGAATGTAGAATTTCGATTGGGTGAGATTGAATACTTGCCAATTCATTCTGAGACGATTGATGTCATCCTATCAAATTGTGTGATAAATTTATCTCCTGATAAACAGCAAGTATTTCATGAGGCATACCGAGTTTTGAAATCAGGTGGTCGCTTGGCTGTCTCAGATATCGTTACAACAGCAGAGTTGCCGGCAGAAATTAAGGATGATCTAGATTCTTTAGCCAGCTGCATTTCCGGTGCATCAACTATCGAAGAAGTCAAAGAAATGCTTCGTAAGAGCGGATTCGTCGATATCAGCGTTGAACCCAAAGATGAATCACGAGAGTTCATTAAGGATTGGGTTCCTGGTGCAAATATTAATGAATATATACAATCTGCTGTCATTAAAGCAATTAAGAAATAAACAAGAAAACACAATTTTTCAATATCAGCTTAGACACATCTAATCCTGATAATGAATGTGCAAGAAAACCAGGAAGGAGAGTCCGTTGTATGGCAAAGATCGTTTTCGCATTGAACCAGTCTCTGGACGGGTTCGTCGACCACATGGCGTTCCAGCCTGACCCCGTGCTGTTCCGTCACTTCATCGACGATGTACGCAACCTGACGGGGAGCCTGTATGGGCGCCGCATGTATGAGACCATGCGGTACTGGGACGGAGACCCTTCTGAATGGGATGGGCCGGAAAGGGAATACGCAGCGGCATGGCAAAGCAAACCGAAGTGGGTGGTGTCGAGAACGTTAAAGTCAGTCGGTCCGAACGCTTCTCTGATCGAGGGCGACCTCGCAGCGGCCATTGGCGAGCTGAAGGTTCAGCATGAAGGGGAGATCGAAGTAGCCGGGCCGGAGTTGGCGCACAGTCTAACGGAGCTCGGTCTCGTTGATGAGTATCGGCTCTATCTCCATCCAGTCGTGCTGGGTCACGGCAAGCCGTTTTTCGCCGGTGCTCGGCCGCCGCTGCGTCTCGTGGCAAGCGACCGAATTGGCGAGCAGGTGATCAGGTTGACCTACGTTCCAGTTCAGGCCTATTCCAACACAGCGAAACCATGTGATTGATACCAGATATACGAGCCTGCCTGGGGGAGAGGGACTTGCGTTTGTATTCCGTGAACCCCAGCTTCTCATACAGGCGAATGGCCGGGACATTCGTATCGGCGACCTCTTCGATAAGATAGTTACGGTACGGCAAATGCTCCAGCATATGCCGAATAACTGCCGAAGCGGCCCCTTGGCCGCGGAAGGATAAGGCGGTAGCGATGAACTCGACCGATCCCGTTTCGGCCGGCGGGTTGACAAACGGCTTTTGGAACTCTCTCTTCAGAATCAGTGCAGCTATCGAGCCCTTAAACCAGCCCAGATGTCGGCGGAGCGGGGCGCTCTGAAGCTCCAGGGAGAAGCTCTGACAGTCGGTGCATGCGCCGAAGGCTGCCACCTGATCGCCAGCGAGCGCCACATAAAATTGCTCCAGTCTGAACGTATGGGCGAACGCCTTTGCGATGACTACACGATCTTTAGAGAAATACGTAAGCCACTGCGAGAAACCGTCGGCGAAAATCTCAGCCATCTGGTCTCTGACCTCTACAGCCGCACGGTCTGCCCGGACAATCTCAAATGCGCCTGAGTCCTTCACAACGTTTCACCTTCCTTTTCGAATACTAAAGTCAAGAGCGATCTCGAAGGCATCGAAAATTGCTCCTCCAGCATCACCTTCATCACCGCCAGCCCCTGAATGGAGGAGAAGAAATATTGCGCCATCTCAAAAGCATCTCCTTCTCGGAGCTTGCCTTGCCGCTGTCCTTGGACGATGAGCGCGGCAGTCGCTTGCAGTAGATCGCTATTGATCTTCTTGAGAGCGGCTTGCCGACCGTCCGTCTCCGTGGAGAAGAAGGATTGCGTCATCAGGAGTAAGAGGTGTGCCAATTCATCGCCGGTAGACAGATCGAGATGCACCTCGTCGGCGAACCGCGACAGTTCCTCAACTGGATTATCGCTAGTCTGAAATTTGGCAATCAGCGCCTCAAGTCCGGCCATGGCGAACTGCACCAGTTCCTCGAATAGCTGATCCTTTGTTTTGTAATGACGGTACAGTAAACCTGTGCTAATGCCAGCCTGATCGGCAATATGCTGCACATTGGTGGAGCCGTATCCTTGGCGAACGAACAGCCGCATCGCCGCTGTCTGGATTTTGGTGCGGGTTGCAAGGCGAAGAGCTTCGTATTGTTCAGATGTACGAGGCACAGTGTTTTCCCCTTTGATGAATGAATTATTATTCATTATAAAAATGATAAAGCAAATTGTCAATGTGTATTGCTTTTGATAGGGGGAGGACATTCAAGAATCTTCACCTTCTTATTCAGCGGGGCGATGGCCGGCTCTGTCAGTCGCTATATTCAGTATCTGCTGCGACAAAAACATAGATTGTTTGCCGCCTGGCGCGCTTTCAGTGTATTTTAGACATCATGAAGTACAGCAACAAAAGCATTGGAGTGCCGGATTCAGTGACAAGCCGAGCTCGTTGAACAAGATTCCAACTTACTCTATTTAACCTTCGTAAGTGGCTCCAAATGTAGCCGCACTTTTACATTAATCTTCATAGTAGACCAATGTCGATCCCATGTATCTCTGGTTATTGGTCTGGAGAACGGTTTAATTGTCAATCCCCCGATTTGAAGGGGGTCAATCCGCAAGTGTTGCATTTGGGATAGCAGGTGGAAGACATTCTCCTCCAAGTACCGTTCGATTTTTTGTGTGAGAGCGACATATTGGAAGTTATCCTCGATTCTTGTAAGCGAATCCAATTCATCAATTCTGCCTTTCACGTCGATTTCGATGGATAGGGATGATAAATCCGAAGTGAGTTTCTTGCGGGTATGCGCGCGAATATGCCCTAACGTGACCGAGAGGTCAGGAAGGACTAAGTATCGTACGAATCGATCTCGATACAACAACTGGCTGATTTGATCGTCCTGTCCTCGTATCTCCGCGACCATACGATCCCAATCGAATAATGCAGTGCCTTCGTACAAGAGTTGCTCGCCTTCCGCTCGAAATACCGGTAGCTGGGGGTCGGAAACCTGGGAGTACAGCATTTTCATAAACTGATGCAAATTGACGACGGTAATTTCGCCTTGTTTTTTCTTTTCATAATGCTTGAACATCCGGTAAAGGTAAAAATCGATACTGTCTTTTTCATCCAAGTGTTTGGCTAGGAACTCATCAAAGTTGCCTTTTGTGATGACTAAAAAAAGCCGTTTCGAAATGTTCGGATCGGTCAGAACGGTATTGATAAGACTGGTCAGCCCCCGCTTAGCATAGGCTTCATCCACGAACAGCAAGCGGATTTGACCTGCTTTCAATTCGTTATGATAGATCAAATTAAACCCTTTGTTACCTTCATTCAATAAAGACACATTAAGGGTAAGCACGCGCTTCTTTTCCTTGCTAAGAGGAGGGACGAGCGTACTGATGGTTATCTTTCCGTCCTCTCTTCCTCCCTTCACGGACCAGAAAATGATCGGCGTGATTTCTTCAATCATATTGTTTTCCGGTAATGGGACGCAACCGCAAGGCAGTATCATTAAAAAAGACGCTAGCAGCACTATCGTTGTTCGTAGGAATCTTGTCATGACGTTGTCCTGGCTTTGCGTTTCATCGCGAACCAGACGAGGAGCGGCAATAACAAATACGAAGAGGATCCTGCCCACATCTGCAGTTCTAACCAAAATGTTTGTTCGATCCCGGGCTCCCAAAACCATTTACTGATCGAAAGCGTGCAGGTTACCATCGCACAGCCGCTGACGATCAGACCCAAACGCGAAGTGCCTTTCTTTGCCTTGCCTAACAAGCGGGAAGCGCCATACACCATCAACGCGAACAGAGCGAGCAAGTAAATGATGCTGAACATATACGCCGAGATCAGGATAATATCCACCCTTTCAAATATAGGAGATTGCAGGTAGCGCCCCATCTCCACGCTCGGGTATTTGATGGTCGGCAAGTAATTGGATCCATAGAAGAGCAAAGACGCAATGGAAATAAAAAGATACTCGCCGACCGAGATGGCGTTAGCGATCGTCAAATATTTAAGCATTTTCCGCTGCGGACTCAACCAATATGAAATAGCGATCAAATATTCAGGCCCGGATAACGATGAAAAAACGAGCAGTAGGGATTTCCATGCAAACGGCTCAGGGCCTATTGGAACGAGAGGATACAGATCGTGAATCGAATTTGATGGCAACAAAAAGAAAGGAATATACAAAAATAAGATCCAAATCATTCCAATTATCACAATCGTTACGAACCGCACCATGTTTTCCATTCCGAACAGAGCCAAATAACAGCTCAGGATAATAGGAAACACAATGTGCCATTCCCGATCCATAGAAGGAAAAACGAAGTGCTGCATAATGTCGGCGTAACTTACAGAAATGAACGAAATCTTAAGCATAAGGAACGGCAAGCTTACCAAAGCTAAGATTTTGATGCCTGTTTTTCCGAATAATTTTTCAAAACCCTGGCACCCTTGGGCCGGGTAGGGGGATGCAAACCATTTCGAGAGGATGTACAGGCAAAACTGGGACAATATTCCTACTACAACAATCACCCATAGCATGTACGGTTGAACGAGGACTGTGGGCATGACAATCATGTAATGCAGCATTTGAAGCCTATTGGTGAGGAAGAGCGCGTAAAAGCCGCTTTCTTGTTGCGAGGTTTTTCTGAACAGCGAAATAGCACGCATGAATTCATTTTCTCCTCCGGCTAACACGATATTTGTTCAAAGGACGCAATGCATCAGGACGAATGCTCATAGCATGTAACGGCCCGCGGACGAAGAGATCGACCCAATCCCTCCAATAAAACGGAGATACTGGAGCCAAATAAGGCTGGTTCAAGGATGTAAGCCCGTTTAGATGGGCAAGCATGCCGACGAGTCCGAGCAAAATGCCGGGAATGCCTAAATAGGAAGCGAAAATCAAGAACATGAATTGAAGCAGTAAACTTGACTTGGTGACCAGATAGTTTGGAACGAGAAACGTGGAGATCGCCGAAATGCCGGCCAATACGATTAGCACTTTGCTTGCGAATCCAGCTTCTACTGCAGCTTGTCCAATAACGATCCCTCCAATTACACCCAGGTTTTGGCTTGTTTTGGTCGGCATTCTTAAGCTGGCTTCCTTGATAATTTCAAGCGTAATAAGTATAATAAACGCTTCCCAGAATGGAGATAGTGGCAGTTTGCTCCGAGACTCGATGATTACATATAAAATTTGCAGGGGTAGCATTTGATAATGATGAGTCGTTAATGCGACGTAAAATGGAATTAGAGTAATGGAAAGTAGAAAACTGAGATAGCGTAACGGCCGTAAAAAGCTAGCCACCAACCAGCGGTTTATATAATCCTCCGGCGACTGAAACAAATGAAACAGCGTAATCGGAGCGACTAGAGCGAAAGGCGTGTTATTCACAAAAATGACCAATTTACCGATGCCGAGCGAATGCGCGCAGGAATCCGGTCGATCCGTCTGAAGATATTGAGGAAAGATGCTGTGATAATGGTCTTCTATAAATGCGGCTACATGCGAAGAATCCAAAAACATATCGAAGTCGATACTGGAAAGCTTATTTTTTGCGTAATCTACAAATTCTGGATTTATTAGCCCATCGATGTACATAAGGACTACGGTTGTTTGAGTTAAGGAACCGACGGTGTACCTCTCCGTTTTGAGCGCGGTTAAAGGAAGCCTTCTTCGAATTAGTAAGATGTTTTGCTCCAGCTGTTCGCTGAAGCTGTCTTTGGGACCGAACATTATGGTTTCCGTCTCGGATGTCTCGATGGACCGGCTGAGGGAGTTGGGGAGCAAAATAGCATTCCATCGCCCGCTGGATGAATCGTGAACTAACACTGAACCTTTCAATAGATCCTGGAGAGCTTGCTCCAAATTGAATAAGCGCGTAATTTTGGCGGTGATCAGACTCTTTTCCACCGAGCTTTGGAACGATCGAACGAGAGGCTCCATAATCGATTCGTTAAGACGCTCCTGATCGATTATGGTTCCAATATAAATAAATGTAAAGTGAAGACCGTCGGGTGTCTGCCGATTAATTATCTCCGCGTCTTCCATTAAGGCGAGGCTTTGTTCTAACGCTTCCAAAGAGATAGCTGTCATTGTTCATCCCCTGAATCAGCGCGCTGAAATTTCCTTTATTATGCCTTTCTGGATGGCGATTTAAACAAACGATTGAAAATCTTTTAAAGAATGAAGTTCACTCAGACAAAACTAATCATCGCGAAGAAGACGCCGGTGAAGATGCCCGGCGTCTTTCTTTTTGAATCCTAGTACGAGCGCGCTCTCCGTCAGCCTTAACCTTGTGCCGCATCCGTGTTCATGCAGTTAATGGCCCACAGATGACCGTCCAAGTCCACGAAGCCCCAATGATACATGACCCCATGATCTTCAGGGTCAGCGTGCAATTTCCCGCCCAAGGAGACCGCGGTATTCACGATTTCATCAACCTTTTCCCGGCTCTCGAAGGCCAATGCGATCGTCATCTGTGCATACTTGCTCGTATCGACGGATTCCCTCTCCGTGATTGTATTAAAGAATGTTTGATTGATCAGCATGACCTGCAGGTTGTCGCCGATCACGATGGCTACCGAACTCTCATTGTCGGGGAATTGCGGGTTGAGCTCGAATCCGAGTCCGGTGAAGAACGCTTTCGATTGTTCTACGTTTTTTACAGGCAGGTTGAAGCTCGTGAATGCGGACGTTAATGCCATTTTCAAAACACCTCTTCGTCAAATGAGTTTGTGTTCATTATACCCTTCGTTTATATAGACGACAGCCGATCCGGGAATTCATCGGACTCATGGATTCGGGAGCGCAAATTTTGAAAATAACTTGGTATTGAGTTTGGCACCGGTTATTCCCGTAAGGTTGCTCATTCTTATTGTGCGGGGATAGCGATTTAAAGAGGTGTGATACCAAACAATGTCGAATCTATTTAAGTAAATAATTGGTGGGATGGAGATGATAGAAAGGTGGGAGATTTTTGATAGAAACAAAACGTCTTATAATTAGAGAAATGGTGCAGTCCGATTATGATGCATTGTGCGGAATATTGTGTGATGAGGAAGTAATGCGTGCTGCTTATGAAAGTGCATTCAACTTAGAAGAAGCACAAAATTGGCTTAACAGACATCTTAAAAGATATGAAGAGTATGGTTTTGGACTTTGGGCTGTTGTATTAAAAGAAATAAACGAAATGATTGGTCAATGTGGCTTGACAATGCAATTCTGGAGAGAAAAAGAAATTTTGGAAATAGGATTTCTGTTTCAAAAAGCGTATTGGCACAAAGGTTACGCAACAGAAGCGGCAATTGCTTGCAAGGAATACGCTTTCTCAGTTCTTAATGCAAATAGGGTTTATTCTATTATTAGGGACACAAATATAGCTTCTCAAAGAGTTGCTGTTCGAAACGGTATGAATATTATTGATAAAGATACTAAGAATTTTAGGAATATAGATATGGAATTTTTTCTGTATTCTGTAGAGCGAACAAAATGAGCATAATACAAAGTAAAAAAAATTGATAATGTAATATGCCTTTAAATGCTATTATGAAAGTATTCTCAATCGTTTTCAATTGCGAATATAAAAGCACGGCAGTTATGGCTAGTGAGGCTCCACTGCGAACATGCTGATGAGTGGACGTATGCCTCGTCGATTGAGGTTCGAGAACAGAACCGGACACGATACTACAACGACACCAGGCTGCCGATATCGAACTCGGTAGCCTATTCCGCTAAAGGGTAGCGCAATCGATTGTCAATGAACGATGAGGATCGGGCATGGGGGTTTTTGAACGTGGTCATAATGGTAAAGATAAATATTGGTTAATTGTGCGAGTAATCAATTAATTGGTGTAATAACTAAAGCGACAAAAAACTAAAGCGTTCATTGACGAAAGTAGGTTGTTTTTGGTAAAATTCAGTTATGTACTAGCCTACGATACTATATCGTGAGTATTCCCATATGACTTACCATATTGGAAAGACCACGCAAAACTTTCCCGGAACTGCAGAATCCGAAGAAAGTTTGCGTGGTTTTTTTATTCCCTACCTGTTTTTACTGCTGGTGTTTCAAGCGGTTAATCTCCAGTTCATTCATCGAAGCTTTCTGGTATGTAAACTCAACATCCTTCTTAATAGAATCGAGCTTCTTATCCATCATTTGAAGAAGAGAAAGTACATCCTCAGGTGTACCTTCTGCTAACAGGTCAATCTTTTCCTCAACACGGTGAATACTCTTGGCCACTACATCAATATCTGCTCTGATCGGATCAAGCTTTTCATCGAGAAGTGAACTAATTGCTTTAATTAATTCCTCATTCATAATCTCAACCCCTTCATTTATTACTAAAACCTCGTTCGATTATTATAGCACGAGATTCAAACATACATATACACCTTGACTCTAAATTATATAAGGGGGGAGGAGGGAGGTGTCGGAACTAATTGAGCAAGTCACTAGTATTCTATTAAAGATGAATCAGGATTTTTCTCATGGGCAGCTACGCCGATTATTCGACGTATTGTCACGATGAAGTGCTAATCTGTTTGGCGCCATCAACTACGCAACCGGCATGATCCATCACCGGGAGAGGAGAAGGCGGGCAGGGCTGCTTTACCAAACGATTACTGACGGATCATCTTCTGAATATTTATCCCAAATAAAAAATCGTCATGATTCTGGACAACAGCAATATTCACACGGAACTGCAACCGTTTTTGGACCAGCATATAAGAATGACCCTTGTATTTCTTCCTTCATACAGTCCTGAGCTCAATCTGAGAAAGAAAATAAAGTGTTAGACTGAAAAGTAAAGTATTAGACTATGGAAGCAAATCAGATTGTTTGGGTTTTGGTTCAGATGTAATTTTGGGTTCATCTTATAAAGCCGCTGAATAAATCAGCGCGAACTGGTAAGCATTAAATTTGTCAATCACTTTTGCCAATAAAAGGAGAAGAAGAAATCTGATGAGGAAATTAATCCAAGCAATAGTTGTTTTAATGGGGATCATCCTTGCTGTCGCACCTGTATTCGGAAGCACTGTGTACACAAAAAATGTCGAACATGTTGTAAAACAATTTGAGAAAAGAATTGGTCATAATGTTTACTTGCCTCAAAATGTTCCATTAAATAACCCTGTAGTTAAGGCGATTTATGAAGAAAACTGGAACAGAATATATATAAACTATGCTTCAAAGAAAGACGATTATTTTATTGATTTATATATAGAAGCCTCTAATTTTGATTCCCCGGCTAAGAAAACTGAGGAAACTCTAATTCTTGAAAATGGAGTTCGGGGATATTTTAAGCACAGAATCCATAAAACCCAAATTCAATCATCCGCTAAACTACATTTTAATTTTGAAGGCTCAAAATATTCAATTCTTTTGCATGGGAATAATATGACATCTGAAAATGTTAAAGAGTATTTAGTGCAAACAGCAATGTCATTAATAAAGTCAAAGTCAATAGAACGTTTGTGAAGAATCTTACATCTCGGATGAGGAACTAATATGTCATTAATGGGGGGGCATTAGACATTACGAGCTATTTAGTATTAATGGAAATTATGCACAGCTTTACGAGATACAATCCCAATGGTATCAATAAATGAAAATCGATAATAATTTCGATTACATGAGCGCTCACAAGTGTTTATGTGGGGGGCATTTGTGTCATTGGACAACTTCTTCCCGCTGCTGCTGATGATGAGGAACGGGCAAAGAGCGATTTATATACATATGTATAAAATACGGGTTTTGTGAAAAAGTAATACAGAGAAAAATGAGGTCCCGCGATTTCGCATAATTCGGGACTTTCGGCTCCGTCCGTAAACTTAACCTCTAAATGTTACCTCTATACTATGTTTAGTGATAGCATACTTATTTCTTTTCTCCCTTACTGTTACGAGGCTAAGTCCTTCTGAAAAATATTCTAGCCTCTGATACTGATCGCCTAGATCTATTAGTTCCATATTACGTTTCAGCATTTTAATGTTTTTCTTTTCATAAACGAACGCTATTCCTTCAATAAAACAAGATGCGTTTGTATATTTGGGTTCAATCTCAAATTCACTCTTTGGATTTAGATAACCCCATGTCTTTCCAAGTTTGACCGGTGCCAACTGATCAGAAAAATCCTCAGCGTCATTGAATATGGTGTCTATAATGATTTCTCCTTCTTTATTTATGTATCCGAATTTATTACGCTTCATTATAATTGCAAATCCGTTGTGAAAATCACCCGCATAAGCAAATCGCGGTGTTATCACGATTTCACCTTGGCGATTAATATAACCGATCTTACCATTAATTTCTATTGGAGAAAGCCCTTCGGAGAAGCAAATATAACGGTCAGATATCGGATCGATTACATATTCGCCAGTTGCGTTAATACATCCGTACTTACCTGATGCGTGGTGTTTAACAGATACAATACCATCTCTGAAGTGCATCGCATTATCATAAACCTTATCATGAATAAAATTGCCATTAACATCGATGAATGCTATTCCACCTGCACTGCTTTCAGTTACAGTGGCGTATCCTTCTGAAAAGTCGTAGGCATAGTCAAATCTGGGAGGAATAACCACGTTTCCTTGCATGTCTAGATAGCCAAACTTACCATTAGTTTGGAACAGCGCCCGGCCATCACTAAAATTTCCTACATATAAAATGTTCGTTTCCAGAACTGTTTCACCAGAACAAGAGATGAATCTTGTCTTATTATCAAGTCCAACAGCAGCTATACCATTTCTAAACGATGTTGCATAATCGTATATAGGTGGGATGACTTGGTTGCCCTTGAGATCGATATAGCCATGCAATATAAACCACTCCTATTATTCCATTAAAACAAATCGTTTTTATCCTAGCCCTCAGCACTCACAGAGATAGGAATTTTGATAAAACCTACGCCTATCGACCTCACGCCATTTTGCGTATCTGAACCAATGGTAACCAACACGTTGAAGGTTTCCGATGGCAGTATGGCTTTTCGATCAGACGCTAAATCAATCACTAGCGTTCCGGTTCCTCCTCCAGAAGGCTTGCCTAAAGGGTCCACACCAACCTCGATCATATTTCTCCATTCATCTCCCAGGAACATTTCTCCTTCGGAAGCTCTCGGCTTCAGATCTGTCGTTTGATTCTCAGGCGTACTGCTTAATATATTGGAGATATACCATTTCTTCGGGACGTAGATCGTCAGTCCGCCGAAATCATTCGGATCAATCTCGTACGACGCAACAATTCGCATCCGCTCAGCCATTCCTTTGTCGCCCCAGACGAGAATCATTCCTTTTACAGCTGAATTTTGATTGGCAGTCGTGGACTTCACGCTGAATTCCTTGGTGACCGCGACATTCTCATTGACTACTACATAATCGGAAAGCTTGTCATTAAAATAGTAACGTTGCACGATCAAGACAGCCGCGACAATTAAAACAGCAGCCAAGGCGTATCTAACAGACGGCTTCAGTTAAACTCCTCCGATCAAATATTACATTTTGAGCACGTTCAGACGGCCGCCTTTAATCACTCTTTCTCAAAAAACTCCTTAGCGTACTCCACAACGCCGCGTACATCCGTCAGTCCGCCGTCAATCAGCTCCGCTGCCATGAAGTGATCGTCTGATACTTCGAATGGCGCTTCAATACCGTATTGGCTGGCTTTCTTATAACCGAATTTCGGATAGTATGTATCATGGCCCAAAACTATGGAACCTTTATACCCAAGTTGGGCGGCGATTTTGTGGCCTTCCGTGATCAGCAGCTTTCCGATGCCTTTGCTTTGCATTTCTGGCCGTACAGATACTGGTGCAAGCGCTATCAAAGTTTGATCGCCCACATGTACCTCCGTAAACAAAATGTGCCCCGCAATTTGACCATCATATTCGGCTACAAGCGATAACTCCGGAATAAACTTCGTCGAATTTCTAAGCCGGTTTACCAAGTTATGTTCGTCATGGTCCGAATAGTCGCTATCTTCAAATGCTTGTTGTATTAAATGATAGACTTCGTTAGCATCTTCATTCTTCTCTTGTCTAATGAGGATATGCAATATTTAACCCCCTTAATAATAGAAATAATAGATCCATCTCGATCATTTCTTCTATAGTATACCCTAAAAAAGAGAGAACCTCCCTCTATTCGGCTATGAAATCCAAATAAAGGGAGGTTTTTTATTTTATTCTTTGGAAAAGGGGTCTCTGCCCCCGTGACCGGAAAATTAACGGCGCTCTCCGGATCCCGTGCAGAGCAATTGGCTATCGAAAGACCGCCATTCCCCGGCAGCCAGCTCTATCTGAACCGTCCGGTCTCCAAAGCGCAGCCGCGTCTTGATCGGAGACTTCGCATAGACGGCAGCTTCCGTCAAACGTCCGTTCTCCCAGGCCGCGGATACTTCAACATTTCCTCTTGCCCGCATCCCCGAGTAGCTGCCCGCAGACCAACTGTCTGGAATCGCCGGCAGCAAGTGAATGTCTCCCGCATGACTTTGCAGCAGCATTTCGCCGATCGCGGCCGTGCCGCCGAAGTTGCCGTCGGCCACGAAGATGTACGTTTCCGCTCCGGCGATGCCCGGCTTCGAGAACGTCAGCAGATTGTCGAAGCAGAGCTCTCCGACCAAATAAGCGAGCTGCTTGCAAGCTTCGTCGCCGTCCATCAGACGGGCGCGGCCGGCGGCGAACAGCGCGAGTGTGAACTCCACGTCTTCGAGACCCGATGCGCGCTGGCGGTTATCCAGCGTCTTGCGAACCGCGGCCGCAAGCTCCGGCGTGCCGCCCGGCGTAATCTCGTGACCGGGATACAGTCCATACAGGTGGGATAAATGACGGTGATCCGGCTGCGCCTCACCGTAATCTTCCAACCATTCCTGCAGCTGGCCGAGACTTCCGACCGCAAGCGGGGGCAGCATGTCCAACGCCACGCGCAGACGTTCCCGAAGTTCCGCGTTCTGGCCCAGCTTTTCCGCCGCTTTGGCGCAGAAGTCGAACAGCCTTCGAACGAGCATCGTATCCATCGTCGAACCCATCGACATCGTACGGGACTTTTCCGGCTCGCCAGCCGGGTAAAAGCTGTTTTCCGGCGAGTTCGACGGACCGGTTACCAAATATCCGTTTTTCGGATGCACCGCCATGTAGTCGAGGTAAAACTCGGCGGCTCCCTTCAGCACCGGGTAAGCGCGTTCCCGCAAGTAGGCGTCGTCAAGGCCGAATTCGTAACGCTCGATCAGCTGCATGGCCAGCCACAGTCCGCCGGTTACGTTGAGTCCCCACGAATAATGCCAACCCGGCGCCGCAAAGCCCCATGCATTCGTAAATACGTGCGCCACCCAGCCGTCGCAGCCGTAGAAATCTTTGGCCGCCGCCTTACCGGCTTCGGCCAGGCGCTCCAGGAACGCCAGGAGCGGTTCGTGAGATTCGGCCAAATTGGCCGTCTCTACCGGATAGTAATTCATCTCCGTATTGACGTCCAAATGGTAGTCGCAGCTCCAGGCCATACGGTTCGCTTCTCCGTCGTTCCAAATGCCCTGCAGGTGCATCGGCAGCCGCGAATCCTCCCGGGATCCGGCGATCGTCAAGTAGCGTCCGTATTGATAGAACAGCGCGAACAGCTGCGGATCTCCGGACGCTCCGCCTTCGCGCAGCAGCGCCAGACGACGATCGAGCGGCAGCAGCTCTCTATCGGACGAACCCAGCTGGAGCGATACCCGTCCGTACAGTCGGCGATAGTCCGAGACATGCGCTTCCCGCAGCCGGTCGAACCCAAGCTCGGCCGCCTTCGCGACTCGCTGCGCCGGTTCGTTCGCCCAATCGTCTCCCGATCTTCCGTAATCCGTCGATACGGCCAGAATGACTAACGCTTCGTCCGCATCCCGGACGATCAATCGTCCAGTCTCGATACGAAGCGTACCGCCCGTAAGACGAAGCCCGACCCTTCCCCGAGCCTCGACTCCGCATTGGCCGTCGCTGTGCATGTTCTCGGTCGCTGTGCCGGCGAAGACAAGCGCATCTCCGCTGTCCGCAGCGGAGACGGAGAACGTCTCCGTGCTGCCGACGATATCCAGCTCGAACGCCAATCCGCCGCTCTGACCCGCGCGGATGCGGGAGACGATAACGCCGTCCGGATGAGACGCGAACATTTCCCGCTCGCAGACACGTCCGTCCGCATCGTACGAGGCGCGAACGATTGCTTCCTCGAGATCCAGCTCCCGGGAGATCCGCTCCCCCGCGCTCTCGAATCGAAGACGAACCTCGCACAGCGGCATATTGGTGCCGAAATTTCCTTTGTCCGGCTGCAGCAGCTCCGATACGAGCCGTTCGCCTTCCTCGTAATCGTCCGCGAAGAAACGTTCCCGCATTCTCTCCAAGTCGCGCTTGCCGCCGGATCGGCTTGGCGTCCGTTCGCTTTTGCCGGACCAATACGTCGTTTCCGTTACGCTCCAGATTTCCGATCCCCCATCTGCCTGAACGACGGCCCCGAGGCTTCCGTTGCCGATGGGAAGTCCTTGCGTCCATCGCTTCGCCGGACTGTCATAGATGAGCTTCATAGTCGTTTCCGCCCCTCGTATTCATTGTATAAATAATCCGCTATTTTGACTCTATCCACTTTCCATAAAGTCGCATACATCGTATCATTATACTTAGAAAATGTATTTATCGAAGCATCCATCTATTTATCAAATAATCCGGTAAATGAATGGCAGATAAGTGAGGCGCGGGAGGCGGAACATGAACAAAAAGCTGACGGAAATGACCCCGTACGTCGGAGATTACATGCCATATTTGTACGACGGGAGTTCCAACGAAGGACTGCGTACGTGCAACGTCTACGCGATCCATCTGTTTCCGGAAGGACCGGGCGAAATGGAGGTCGACGGCAAGCGGTATCCGATCCACAAGCGAACGCTTGTTTTTCTGCGTCCCGGGCAGCCTCACGCTTTCCATATCTCCCCTCGCCAGCCGCTGTCCTCCTACAACTTGTATTTCGATCTCTGGGAACGAGACAATCCTCGTTCGCTGAACCGTACCTTTTACCGTTACCCGGAAAGATACCAGCCCCACACCGGCACGCCCGAGCTGCCCTGCGACGAATTGGACGCCCTGCCGAGCGTATCTTCCCTTCAGCCGTTCCCGCTGCTGTTCGACCTGTTCCAGACGATCGCCAAGCAATTCGACGAGCTGAGTCTATACCGCGCGGAAGCGATCAACAGCTTGTTCTATTCCTGGATGCTCGGGTGGAACAATTCGCTTCATACGAGACAGCCAAGCGATTACCGCATCGTCCGTCTGCTCTCCAAGCTGGACGCGCATCCCGAGCTGCGCGAGCCCGTCGCCGACTGGTGGAAAAGCTGCGGTCTTAAGCGAACCTATTTCCACGAGCTGTTCCTGCGCGAAACCGGACTCACGCCCAAAGCGTACCAGCACAAGCAGCTCATGCGGAGAGCGGCTCACCTGCTGCAAGAGAGCGACGCCAGCATCACGGCGATTGCCGAGAAGCTGGGTTACCCGTCCATTCATCCGTTCAGCCGTCATTTCAGCGCTTATTACGGAACAAGCCCCCGCCAATTTCGCCTGAGCCCCATACCTCGACATCGATGAAAATAGAAGATGCATCTATCTCCCGGAGACTGCGAAGGAGATAGATGCGTTTTAGTGTCAGGACAGTCGAATTATTCGCACAGCTTGCGGTGCGTAGCCGCGCCCTGATGGTTCGGGTCAAGCGCCAAGGCGGCGTCCAGTTCTTCCTTCGCCCGATCGTATCGGCCGAGTCCGATCCAGCCCAATCCCATCATATAGCGGCAGTGAATTTCATTACGCTTGTTGAGATCGTCCTCGAATACGAGGAAGTCCGGAAGCGACACGGCGAAGTAGTCGAATTTCACGTCGTCGAACAGATGCTTCTCCCCGTATTCGATCAGCTTGTTGAAGCGGCGGCGCGCTTCCGCTTCGTTGCCGAGCTTCTGCCAAGCCATGCCCTGGTAGAAAATCATATCGGGCGGCTGATCGTTGTAATACATCGCGCTTGTCGGTTCCTCCAGCCCCTGGGAAGCGACGGCGAAATGCTTGCGCGCTTCTTCCGGCTCGTTCATTCCCAAGTAGGCGCAGCCCAGATAATAGTAGATATTGTTCTCCTGCGCGCCGGACAGCTTGCCTTCGCCCAGATTTTCCGGGTAGACGAGCGCTTCCCTCAACAGGCCGGCCGCCTTCTCGAAGCGCCCGTCCTCCATCTCGCGCTTGGCCCATTCGACGCGGGACAGGACGTGCTGCCCGGTCGTTTTGCCTTCTCCGCCTTCCCATGGATGGAATTTGCGGACGGCAAGCGCCGCGGCGGCTTCTTCATGGCGTCCGAGCGCATTCAGCAGCGCTACGCGTTCCAGATACAAGTCGTCCCGTTTCCCGACCAACTCGGCATGCTCCTCCAGCTTCGACACACGCTCCGCAGCCGGACGGCCGATCTTCTTGTACAGCTGATCGAGCTCGTACAGCACGCGGGCGTCGTCGGGACCGCAAGCGAACGCCGTCTCCAGCGAACGCAGCGCCGCTTCGGCGTCTCCCAGCTTATTGTAGTAAGCAAGAGCCAAATTCCGATGCACGGTGGCAAAGCCGGCGCAGGACGAACGAACCGCCGCTTCCCAGTTAGCGATGGCCTCTTGATGGCGCCGCTTGTCGTACAGCCAGTTGCCGATATAATAATGCGCATAACCGTCCGTCTCATCCGCGCGAATCGCGCTTTCCAGCGCCAACAGCTCGAACAGCGTGTTCGGGAAGCAGTAATCCGGCTTCGCCGTTCGTCCCGCCGCGCGGTGCTCGGCGGCTTTCACCGAATCGCCGGCCCTCTCGAACAGGTAGCCGAGCGCGTAATGCACCGTCGGATACGCCGACGCGTCCGGTCCGGACAGGCGCAGCAGCTTCGTCAGCACGCCGATCGCTTCGGCGTACAAGCCGGCTTCCGCATAATCCGCGGCCAGGTTCATATAGTTGTGCGCATCGTTCCTCATCAGCCGAGCCAATTCCGCCTCGGCGTCTTCCGCCCGCGCGCTGTCGCCGAGAGCGGTCAGTGCCAGTCCGCGCTCCCAAGCCGATCCGAAATCGAGCGTATCGAGAGCGATCGTCTCTTCCGCATAGGCGACCGCCTTGGCCAGCTTGCCCAGCTTCCGCAGAAGCGCAGCGCGCAGATGGCGAGCCTTGTAGTTATGCGAATTGCGAACGAGTCCGCGGTCGACCAATTCGAGTGCTTCCGCGTTATTCCCGAGTCCGGCAGCGATACGCGCCAGCGAGAAATAGCCCGCGTCCTGCCAAGCCGACGACCAGGTCGCCTTGTAGAACGCCGCGAACGCTTCCTCCAGGCGGTCCTGCAGCTTCAGCGCCAAGCCGAGCTGATACAGCGCTTCGCTGTCGTAAGGGTTCGGATTGCGCCACGTCAGCGACTTCACCGCGGCGCGGAAGCATTGTTCTGCGTCGGAGAACAGTCCTCTTCGCAGCAGCAGCGTGCCGTATGCGACATTAATCCGGATGTCCGAAGGATCGCGCTTCAGTCCTTCGAGATAATAAGCTTCCGGTTCGAACGTAGCATGCCGGTACTGCTCCAGATGCAGGCCCGCCAAGTACAGCTGCTCGTTCGTCCGCAGCTCCTCGGGAGCCGGCAGCGGCTTCGCGGCCTCCGGCACTTGCTCGATCGACGGCTTGGCCGGACGGTACGAGATCAGCGTGCGGCCTTCCCGATCGCGAACGGCTACGATCAAGTCGTGCGCCCGATCCTCTTCGTCGAGCGGCACGATCGACTTGAACGTCGACGTCGGCGACAGCACGACGGTCTCCAGCAAGTAGACGCGTTTGCGCCCGCGAAGCTCGACAACCGCGTCCGCGAATACGCTCGTCGCGTAAGCCATAACCGTCGCCTGCCGGGTCGCTTCGTCCACCTCCAGGTTGACCGCCGCGTCGATCGACGCGTTTTTCACGACTCCGATTTCCTTGTAAGGCATGAAATACTGCTTAAACGACTTCTCCTCGTAAGGCGCGAGCCAGGTGAAATCCGGCTGGTTATCCGTGTAGACGCCGGTCATCAGCTCGATGTACGGTCCGTCCTCGTCGGTCAGATTGCGGTCCCACGCCTGGCCGAATTCACCGTTGCCCCACGTCCACTGCTTCTTCCCTGGAGAGACATGGTGGTTCGCCACGTGCAGCAGCCCCGCCCGAACGCCGTGATCGTAGCCGCCGACGAAGTTGTAGTCCGACTTGTACGCCATGTAAGAGGTCGGGACCGGAATGTTGCGGTAGCGCGATATATCGACGCCCTCGGAGTAGTCCTGCTTATAATAAGTGCCGGTCGCGATCGGAAAACGGGAAACGTCCCGCTTGCCGTGGTCGAACACGGCGGTGACGTCCGGAGGAAACACCGATTGCGTATGATCGTTGACAGCTACGGCGGGGTTGGCCCACCAGAGGAACGTCTGCGGCATCGACGTGCGGTTGTACAGCTGCGCCGAGATCTCGAGATAAGCTTTGCCCGGATACAGCGTGAAGCCCGTCGTCACCTTCGTGCCGTACATGCGGTCGATCTCGCTCACCCATACGGTTGCGCTTCCGTCGTCGTTTTCGGCCAACCGGTATTCTACCGGACCGTAAGTGTTCGGCCGATGGTGCTGCGGCCAGTTGAACTCAATGCCCCCGGAAATCCACGGCCCGGCCAACCCGACCAGCGCCGGCTTGATCACTTGATTGTAATAGACGAAGTCGTAATCGTTCGTCTTGTCCAGCGCCCGGTAGATGCGCCCGCCAAGCTCCGGCATCACTTCGATACGCACGTATTCGTTCTCAAGCACGACGATCCGGTACGTCTGCGCCTGCTTGTCGTCCATGATCTTGTCGACGACGGGATGCGGATACACTTTGCCCGAGCTTCCCTGATACACCCGCTTCTCCAGAAACATCGGATTGCGGTCCGGTTCCCCGATGCCGTAGGTCGGAATATCGACCAGCCGTTCCTTGATCGTAACGGTCATGAATATCACTCCTTATCGAATCTGTATCTCTACTGTACGCCGTAAACCTTTGCAGGCCAATCGACGGAATTCGGTTTATGATGGAGGATATTCGGATTTATGTAAAATGGTATTCCTAAAAATCCAACGATCCGTTTATAAAAATGAACGATTTTCTGAAACAAAGCGAAGAGGCTTCCCCATAAGTAAGGGCGTACTAGGGCGTGTATGCAAACCCGCTCAGAGGCATCTATCATCCCCTGCTGCGTCACTTTCGCTTGACGTACCTCCGGTACGCCTTCACAAAAGTTCCTTGCATGGAACGAAAATTCGGCAACATCTGCTATCCTCGGGGTATGCATACACGCCCTCGATGATCGATGACAAAAAGAAGAAGCATCTATCTCCTGGAGACTGCCTCATACGTTCCTGAAATTACCCTGTCACGGGTTTAACAGTTCAAAATTTCAGGATCGTATAGCAGCGGAAGGAGATAGATGCGACTTACACCATTTCATCGATCATCGTTCAGTACGCTCTTTTTTACTTAATGGGACAGCCTTTTCTCCAAACCAGATTGCGCGTCCGTTACTTATAGATCGTAAAGATCAGATCCCGATTGCCGCCGCTCTCCGTCGACCAAGTGACGCCGCCGTCCGTCGACAGCCGCTCGAACCCTCCTGCGTACGGATTGCTGTCGCTGTAGGCGAACCCGTATTTGTTGTTCGTCGAGGCGTCGTCGATCGTCTGCGGCGACCGCAGCACGATGCCGTACTTTTTCGTCGTATCCAGTCCGGTCAGCCGCGGGTAGATCGAGTACGGCGTCGCGGATCCCGGAATGTTGTAAGGATGCAGCGAAGCGCTGAACAGCTTCTGCACCGGATTGTCGCTGCCGTCCAGCAGCACGATATCGATGTACAGATTATCCTCCGGAACCTTGTTCACATAGCTCTCGTACAGATAGAGATCCAGCTTTGGCAAGCTCGATTGCGTAATCGTAAACGTCTGCAGCCGCTGAATGCCTGCGCGAATGTCCGGATAGACGGAATAGGAAGCTCCGCTGACATCCTGATCGATCACATACCCGGTGTTGCCGGAGACATTGTAGACCTCGATCTCGTTAATCGAAGGGATGAATCTCGCCTTGTCGACGTACAGCCGGACTTTGGAGGCGCTCACGGTCGGAAAATCGAATATTCTTCGGTCGCCGATCGTAAAGCCCTTCGTCAAGTCGACGTAGCTCGATCCGTTCCAGTATTGCAGCGTATAGGTGTCGATCTGGAAGTTCTGGCTGCCGTACGCGTACTCGTACACGACGACTCGGTTGACGCTTTCGGTCGATCCGAAGTCGATCTCGACCCATTGGTTGCCCGTCGTCGCGTTCTCGGCGCTCCATCTCGTCGCCTGGCTGCCGTCCGTCACTTTGGACGCTTCGTATCCCGCTTGCGCGGACCAGGTGGACGAGGCGCTGGCTGTTTTGCCTGCGGCCAGATTAACGGCCGGGGACGGCCAAGCGCTGCTCTGCGTCGAGATGCGGACGATGATCGATTCGCCCGGCTTCAACGTTTTCGCGTAGCTGCCCGAGTGCGTGCCCAGGTTCGTGCGGCTGTACAGTTCCGTCAGCGTGTACGTCGCGGTCGGGTTCAGTCCGAGATCGCCGAAGCTGACCGTGAGCGGCAGCGGATTGTTCATGTCCCAGTTGGACAGACCGACGTAGCGGTCTCCATTGTCCGCGGTCTGATAGATGATCGGCGGCGAATGCTCCAGCTTGTGATAGAAATTCGTCATCGAGACCGGACGCGCCGCTTTCCCGGCTTTGACCAGATCGAGCAGGTCGGAGTTAAGCAGCGTCTTCATGCGGTCTTCGGAAATGAACGGAACGTTATCGCCGATGAGCAGATGCCCTCCTCCCATGATGATCGCGGTCGCCAGCAGCGTGCCCTCGTTCAGCGTCATTTTGTTGAAGCCGTCGATGACGTTTTCCGGGAACAGCATGTCGGGATCGTTATAGGCGTACAGCGTGCCGTTCGTCCACCAGGACGCCGCCGTGTTCAGCGCCTGGCGCTCGATGCCCGGATACGACTCCAGCCCGATCGTCGTGTCCACCCCCGTTCTGCGCCCGTGGGCGTATCCGGAAGGCAGCAGCGGTGCGATCGATTCGTTGATGTAGATTTCCTGGGGCGCGGCCAGCAGCGTATCCCGCATAATCTCCATGCCGATCCGATAAGCTTGCATGCCGTTCTTCGTCGAATCGTAGAAGCTTCCCTCATACATGCCCAGATCGATGAAATCCAGTTTGACGTAATCGAAGCCCGGCTCGACGTGCTGCGTCTGCATGATCCATTCTACATAAGCCTGGCCTCCGGGATGCGTGGCGTCGACGATGTACGTGTCGATGTACGACCGGATCGGGTCGCCGTTGCCGTCCTTGAGCGCGATGTCGCCGAACGTGTACGACGTTCCCGGCACGGTGTCCGTCAGCTCGTCGAAAATTGCGAACGGAGCCGAATACGTACCCGCCTTCATCCCCTTGCCGTGGACGTAATCCGCGAAGTCCTCCATGTTCTCCAGAGGCGTCTTGCCCGGGACGCCCTTGTAGCAGCAGTCCAAGTTCATGTAGTTGTAGCCGAGAGATTTCAGATGGTCGTAGAAATAGTCCGTGAGCGGCAGCATCGCGTCCGCTGTGCCGTACGTGTAATAGGCATACCACGTGTTGAAGCCGATCGGCACGTCGTCGTTCCACTCCAGCTTCGGTTCGCCAACCGCGTACGCCTCTCCGAACGTCTCCAGACCGTCGCGATAATCGGAGAAATAACCGAGGAAAAACTTGTCGCTCGACACCGACGTTCCGCTCATTTTCCCGCCGGCGTTGTAGACCGAAAATCCGGTGAGCGGCCCGTTGGCCGAGGTGGCCTGAGCGAGATGCTGCATGCTCTTCCACTTCTGGGTCGTAGCCGCCCCGGCGACAACGCCCTTCTTGCTCGCATCGTCGAACATGACCGCCACCCAGTAGCTTCTGCCGCTAAAAGGCGACCACGACTCAGGTTGCCCGTAAGGTCTGTCGTCCCCGTTCTGGCTATAGCCGAAATCGTGGACGGGCGCGACGCCGAAGTCGTAATTGTTCGTATACGGCGTCGTATAGATGCGTTTGTCCGTGCCGGAGCCGATGTCCAGATTGTTCGCCGCGATCGGCTCCAGGAAGTCGATCGTCAACGGCGACGCGCTGCTGACCGTCATGTCCGCGATGACGTAAGACCGATCTTCGTACATGGCGATTCGCAGCGTCAGGGTCGGGCCGGAAGCGAGTGCGTTCGTGATCGTCAGCAATTGCCCGTTCGAGCCGTAACCGTCCGTTCCGATCGACGCCCAACTCGCCGTGCGAACGGCCGAATCCGTCGACTTGTATCGCGTCGCGCTGCCGTGAAGCGCATAATCGGAATAGAAATCCTGAATCAGAGTCGTAGCGCCTGCCGCGAACGTCCCCTTGCCCGTCGACAAATCGTAGGTGACGGTAATGTCGCCGTTGGAAGCGGTTACAACATTGCCGGTCTGCGAGACCGACACCGCGGCCGCGAATGCCGGGCGCACTCCCGAAGGCAGCAGCGCCGTCAGCATCAGCGAGAAGAGCATTAAAACTTTAATGCCCCATTTTCTCATTAAAAATCCCTCCCGTAGGGTGATGATGAACGGGATTTTCCCGCTCTCGCCACCCATTTTACGACAGGGAATTATTCTTAAAAATCCAATATTTTGTGCAAATGATGTCCGCTTTTTTGCTGCCGTTCGCCCCGGACGGCTGGTTCGTCAGCCTTTTACCGCTCCGGCAGCAATGCCTTTCACGATGAACCGCTGCATGAACAGGAAGAACACGATGATCGGAATCAGCCCCATGACCGCATAAGCGAAGGCCAGGTTCAGATCGCTGCTGTACTGTCCGAAGAAGAAGTATTGCTGCAGAGGAATCGTCCGGTACGCCTTCTCCTGCAAATACAGAAGCGGCAGCAGGAAGTCGTTCCATATATACAGCGCGTTCAGCACGAGCACCGTCGCCGTTACCGGCTTAAGCAAAGGCATGATGATCCGGATGAAAATGCCGGGCGTGGAGCAGCCGTCGATCCGCGCCGCCTCCTCGATCTCCCGCGAGACGCCGCGGACGAAGCCGGTGAAAAACAGCACGCCCGACTGCACGCCGAAGCCGCCGTAGATGACCACGATGCCCCAGTAGTTGTTCAGCAGATCGAACGTCTTGCCGAGTTGGTACAGAGGCAGCATCGTCACCTGGAACGGGACCATCATCCCCGACAGGAAGAGCATGAAGAAGAAGGTGTAGATCGGCTTGTTGCCCCTTGCGATCGCATAGCCGCTCAGAGCGGACACGACGAGAATAAGCACGACCGAAAGGCCTGTCACGATAAGGCTGTTCAGGAACGCGGTCGGATAATCCGACGTCTCCCAGGCGTGCGAGAAGTTGGACAGATTCAGGCTCGGGGGCAGCGCGTAAAACGAATCGAACGTCTGTTTGGCCGTCTTTAATGCCATTAACAAAGCCACATACAACGGAAACAGGAACACGACGGCGGCGACCGATATGACGGCCAGCACGAGAGCGCGCGTGATTTTCATTACACCTCCACCTCCCGCTTCCTGAAGATCGACACTTGCACGACGGTCACGACGACGAGAATGACGAAGAAGATCATCGACAGCGCCATGCCGTAACCGGCTTTAAACGAAGAGAACGCGTTCTTGTAGATGAACGTAGAGATGACCTCGGTCGCAAAGCCCGGTCCCCCGTTCGTCGTCACGTACACCAGATCGAACACCTTGAGCGAGCCCGTCAGCACGAGCAGCATGTTGATCGTCACCGACGGTCCGAGCAGAGGCAGCGTCACGCTGCGGAAGACGCGAAAAGGTCCCGCTCCGTCGATGCGCGCGCTCTCCGTCAGTTCGACCGGAATGTTCTGCAGGCCGGCGATATAGATGATCATGGGCGTGCCGACACCCTGCCAGACCGCGATAATAATCAGGCCGATCAACGCCTGGTCGGGATTGCCGAGCGGGCTGGTCACGTCGAGTCCGAAGGAAGAAAGCAGCTTGGGGAAGCCCTGGCTGTAGTTGTAGCTCCAGATAAAGCCCGCGAGCACGACCGAGATGACGCCGGGCAAGAAAAAGACGGTGCGGAACAGATTGCGCATCGGCAAGTAGCTGTCCAGAAGGAGCGCCAATAAAATGGCGACGACATTGACGAGAATCGTAAGAATAATCGCGTATTTGAACGTATTTCCAAGAACCGTCCACAGGTCGGCGTCTTGGAAAGCATTTACGTAATTGTCCAAGCCGATATAACTCAGCTTACGGGATACGCCGTCCCAGTTCGTGAACGAATAGCGCACACCCGCGACGAATGGCGCGATGACGGCGAATGCGAACAGCAGCACGCCCGGAACCAGGAACAGGATGTACCACGTCTCGCGCCGGATCGTTCGTCCTAAGTTTTTCATCGGTTCCTCTCCCCTCTCCGGCAGGAAGAGGCCATTCCATAGGCAACACATAAGATCATCGAGGAGGGAACGGGGTATGTATCTTCCTACGCTGCTGATACGGTCATGAAATGAAGAATGGATTAACCCGTAACAGGGTAATTTCATGACCGTATGAGGCAGGCGCTTCGCTCTACAGAAGATACATACCCCTATTCTATTTCGATGATCCGGTCGCCTGATATATGGGACGGCCCCTTCGCGTCTTCAAGCCTCGAATTACTTGTGGTTTTTGGCTACCCAATCGTCGAGATCCTTGATGATGTCCTCCGGCGTCGCCTTGTTGAAGAATACTTTCTGCACATACTGGGTGAACTGCGTGTTCCAATCGATCGTTGTCGTGATGAACACTTGCGAGTTGTACAGATGGCCGTTATCGAAATACGGTTGAAGCTCCGTGACCGCCGGAGCGATGTCCGCCGACGCGCCTTTGACGTAGCTCAGCGTGTTCGTGTTCTCGACCCATGCGTCTCCGCCGGCCTTGCTCGCCATGAAGGCGAGGAACTTGAACGCCGCTTCCTTGTTCTCGGAATTGCTGTTGACCGCCAGCGAAGCGTCCGGGTTGAACTCCAGCTTGTTCAGGCTCGGATCGTTGCTGAACGGATACGGGAAATAGCCCATGCCCGACTCGTACAGCTCCGGATTTTTCTTCTGGATGTCGGCGAGCGGCCACGTCCCCATGTACATCATCGCCGCTTCCTCGCGGGCGAACAGGTCGACCGCTCCGTTGTAATCGACGCCGAGCTGGTCTTTGTTGCCGAACTTGAACAGGTCGAGCGCGTGCGAGATCACCGTGTGGGCCGCAGGGTTGTCCGCGAACTTCGCCTGACCGGTCTCCAGCTTGTCGAAGAAGTCCGTCTGACCGTCGATCAGCACCGTGTTGCTCGGGAAGTCGCGGCTCAGCCACATGCCGAGCGTCCAACCGTCCTTCCAGCCGAGCGCGAACGGCGTCTTGCCCGCGTCCTTGATCTTCTGAGCCGACTCCATGAGCGCGTCGTACGTCGTCGGAATGTCGAGACCGAGATCGGCGAAAATTTTCTTGTTGTAGAAAACGGCGATCGGTCCGGCGTTCAGCGGCATAATGTAGTTTCTGCCGTCGGTCGCCTGCTCCGCGAGCACGCCCGGATCGAAGTTCTTCATGAACTCCAGGTCCGTCAGATCCTCCAGATAACCGCCGTCGTGATACAGCTTCGTCGTGCTGCCCGCGTTAAGCGTGAACACGTCGACGATGTCGCCGCTGGCCAGCTTCGTCTTCAGCAGCGTGCCGTAGTCGTCGTACTTGACCGGCTGCACGTCGACCGTAATGTTCGGGTTCTCCGCTTCGAATTGTTCGATGATTTTGGCGATGCCGTCGGTCACGTCGCTCTTGAAGTGCATGAAAGAGATGGTGACCGGTTCCGACGGTTCCGCGGCCGGCGCGCTTGCCGACTCGGTCGCCGGACTGTTCGAGCCGGAAGCCGACGGAGTCTGGGAGGCGGAGCCGCCGTCGTTCCCGCCGCCGCACGCGGACAGCAGGGCCGTCATCAGAGCGAAGCTTAGTCCGAAGCTCAGCTTCTTGTTCATATCGATTTCCCCTTTGCCTGAATATGCCGGATCGAGCGTCCTCGTCCTGATGCTCATATTACCGATCGCCCGAAGCCGCAGGAATAAAATAAATTGGGGAGGCGATGTTCAATTTTTTGACGTCGCGTCTTGCGGAGCTGCCTCGGAGACCGCCGATTCCCGGTATTCCGAAGGCGTCTGCCCCGTAAACTTCTTGAACACCTGGCTGAAATACCTCTGATTCTCGTAGCCGACCAGCTCCGAGATGTCGTTGATCTTGCGCTCCGATCCGCGCAGCAGCTCGCACGCCTTCTCCATCCGCTTGCGCGTCACGTATTCGATGAAGTTCTCGCCCGTCGCCGCCTTGAACTGTCTGCTTAAGTAGCTCGGGTCGAGATGATATCGGGTCGCGATATCGATCAGGCCGATGTCCTCGAAATAGTGCTCGTCCAGGTAGGCCGCGATGTCGCGCATCGGATGATCGGCGGAGAGCGCCGCCTTGGCGCGAATATGCGCTTCGACGGCCACCGACAGCTGCGCGACGTAATCGAGCAGCGCGCTCAGGCTCGTCACGCTGTCGATGCCGCGGGGATCGGACAGCAGCGGCCGGTCGGACGCGATCGAGGGCCATTCGCTTCCGGCGGCTTCGGCCAGCTTGCGCAGTTCCTTCTGCGCCCCGCCGATCGTCAGCGTCCGCGCGGCCTCGGCCTTGCGCGCGAATTCGTCCAGCAGCCGACGGGCGGCGGGAGCTTGACCGGCGGCGATCGCCTGCTGCAGCAGCTTGGCGTCGAACCCTCCGAGCACTTCAGCGGAAGCGGAGCCCGAGGCCCAGACGGCGTCGGAATCCGACGCGCCTTCCGGCCCTTCCGCAGTTTGCACGGCAAACTCCGTCCCTTGCAGCGTGTGGCGGCCCAGCAGACTGCACGCTTCCTCGAACGCCTCCGGGAGCTGATCGAGCCGGTCTCTCGGCGCGCTTAATCCGACGATGGCTTGAAGCTCCAGCATGCGGCATACCGCTTCGTGGAACGGCAGCAGCAGACGGCGGACCGCGTCGCCGCCCGCTTCCGGTTCAGGCAGCAGCAGGCAGAGCCGCGTCCTGTCGTCCGATTTGTAGACGTACAGCGAAGCGTCCCGCGTCACCTCGTCCATCATATTTTCCACGCTGTACATAAGCAGATCGGCATTGCCGTGGAACTTCGTCTCCGCCAGCTCGCGGAACCGGCGCAGCAGGCAGACGGCGAGCCGGTAGCGCCCGATCGGAGGATCGGCGAGCAGCTCCGCCGAGCGGACGACGATATCGGCCGCGTTCGCGATGCGCCGTCCCGTCACGTTCTGCAGGAACGTCTCCACCCTCACCCTGTGCATCTCGTTGGTGAGCTGCTGCCGCTGCTCGAAGCTCAGATGGCTGCGGCTCGCCTCCATCGCCTTGACCATCGCGCCCTTCAGATCCGCGAGCGATACCGGCTTGAGCACGTATTCGCACGCCTGGTACGCGACGGCCGCCTTCATGTACTCGAACTGCGAGTGGCCGCTGATGACGATTACCTTAATGTGGTTGTATCGGTAATACAGCTGCTCGAGAAATTCTCGGCCGTTCATGACCGGCATGTTCATGTCCGTCACGATGATGTGCGGCTTGCGGATCGGGATGAGCGCCAGCGCTTCCGCCCCGTTGCGGGCTTCCGCGACGACTTCGACGTCGAGCCCAAGCTCGTCGATCATTTTGCTGACGGACTTGCGTCCCCAAGGCTCGTCGTCGACGACCATAACGTTAAGCATGCGACTCTCCCCGCTTTCTGTATGGAATCCGGATGCGTATTTCCGTGCCTTCGCCCGGCTTGCTGTCGACGGTCAGCCCGTACGGGTCGCCGTAGGCGAGACGAATGCGTTCATGCACGTTTTTCAGCCCGATCGACACCCCTGCGAACACCTCCATCGACTTCGCTTCCAAGCCGCCGCGAAGGGCGGCCAGCTTCTCCGGCGGGATACCCGGCCCGTTGTCGCGCACCAACAGCACAATCTCCCCATTCCTGGCTTCAGCCTGCACGCGGATGAGCAACTGACGGTCGTCCGGTCCGCGCAGGGCATGGACGGCGGCGTTCTCGATGATCGGCTGCATGACGAAACGGATGATCGGCGCGTCCATCAGATTCTGCGGCACGTCGAACTCGATCTGCAGCGAATCCTCGAACCGGAACTGCTGAATGTATACGTAATTGCCGACATGCGCCAGCTCCTGCCCGAGCGTCGATTCCGTATTGCCCTCGTAGAAGCTGTAGCGGAACAGCTCCCCGAGCGACCTGCACATCTCGGGAATATCGTAGTCGCCGATCAGCACCGCCTTGCCGCCGATCGTCTGCAGCGTGTTGTACAAGAAATGCGGATTGATCTGCATCTGCAGCGCGAGCAGCTGCGCTTCCTTGTTCCTCAGCTGCATCTGATAGCCCTGTTCGATCAACTCGCGAATTTTCTCCGTCATGAAGTTGAAATTGCGCGTCAGCTCGGAAATATCGTCGCGGTATCGGTTCGGCTGGTCCAGGGCGACGTGGAAGTCCCCGTGGCGCACCCGCTTGATCGCTTGACCGAGCTGCTTGATCGGACGCGTGATGTACTGCTGCGCGAGCAGCGACAGCAGCGAAATGCACAGCATGGCGAAGACGAAAGCGCCGATGGTGATCAGCAGCGTATTGTCGCGGTGCCGCGCCAGCTCCTCGTTCGGATAGACAATCGTCAGCGTCAGGTTGCCGTTGTCCAGATAGGAAGTGCCGACGAGCAGATCGCTGCGCTGCACGAACTGGATGAGCTTCGGCTTGTTTTTCAGCTGCGCGTCGGGAACGGGGAACGTCGGAACGAGGTCGGCGTAGCTGTCGTTCGTATGGTAGAACGTCTCGCCGCGCGAATTGCGGAGCACGACGACGTTCGGAGCCTGGTTGTTCGCTTCGATCACCTTGGCCAGCTCCTTCTTCTGGATGTAGAACACGAGCGAGCCGACCTTGCTGCGGTAGAACGGATCGTAGATCGTAATGGAGAACACGAAGAAATCCTGATTCAGCACCGCGTCGGTATACGTGAAGGAGAGCGACTGCTGGAACGGCAAATCGAGCATGTCCCCGTAATGGGGAATGCTCTCATCGAAGGGAATCGAGTCATAGCTGGCCGCTCGCGACCAGTAATCCCGAAGCCGGTTATCCTTGCCGAAAATCATAATCTTGATGACGGCGTCCCTGTTTTTGTTGGAGACGAGCGTATAGTAGTTTTTCAGTGAATCCGTCACGGCAAAATAATCTTCATCGTTCGCGGTGCGGCCGTGCTCCATCAGGTTCATGACGCGCGCGAACCCGTATACCTGGAGCGCGGACGACGACAAGTCGCGGAAGTACTGGTTCAGATACCCGGCCACGTACTGGGCGTTCTGGTTCGTGCTTCGGTACATCGTCCGCTCCAGCGACTTCGTGCTCGATTCGTAGAATAGATAGGACAGCACGAGCATCGGGATCAGGGAGATCAGCACGCTGCTCCATACGATCTTCGTCCGGATGCTTCGGTTAATGAACAGCCATTTGATCATCTTCATCGCCGCGGTCCCTTCTCAGCGAACGGAGATTTCCAGATGCCAGCGGTATTGTCCGCGGGGAGCGACGACCGCCGCGCGCCGTTCGTTCATCGCGTAGGCGAGATCGTCCATCGCTCCGGTCGCGGGCTCTATCGCCACATGGTAGTGTCCGCCGTAGCCGCCGTAGTTCGCCCAGACGGCCAAGTACGGCACGCGCTCGACAGGGAAGCGGAACGTGACCGCTTCTCCCGACGCCGGGTCGAGCAGTTCTGCCCAGCCTTCGGTCAGCTTGTCCGCAAAATAGTATTTTTCCGCATAGCGGCCGGCATTCGGTTCGACTCTGCTCAGATCGATCGGGCCGTCCCGTTCTCCCTCCGGCGCGCCAGAAGAAGCATCCGGTTCCGCGATTGGCCACGCATGCCGCGTGCCGAAGCCGCCCAGCCGTTCCTCGGCCGAATACGTCATCTCGATCGTCCCTAACCCGCCAGGCACGCGCAGCGCCATGCCCTCCTCGACTTTCAGCAGCGGATGCGCCGCCCACAGGAACGAGAACGGGGAATCCGACAGATTCGTCACCGTATAGTCGATGCGCAGCGTGTCGTCCGCCGCGAACGAGACGCTCTTGTCCAGCGCATAGGGAAAACGCCGCCCCTCCACGCTGCACTTGAGCGATTCGTCTCCCACCAGCTCCGCCCGCCAAGGCAGCGACCATACTTCCCCGTGATCCGGCACCTCGAGCCCCTGCCACGGCCCGTCCGGATACACGCAGGTATTGATGCCGGGGAACATCTCGTCCCAGCCCGATCCGTCGCCTTCTCCGAACGGCGAGCCGTACCCGCGGTTGCCGAGCGGTTTGCCGCTGCTCCACAGCCACTCCCGGCCGGTCGCCTTGTTCGTCAGAGAGACGATTTTGGACCCGAGAGCCGGAACGATCGTAACGGCCAATGCGGACGTTTCGCGCGTCCATGCTTCCCAGCCTTCCCTGTCGGTCTTCGTCCAGCTGTTCATGCAGCTCCTCCTCTTTCTCTCGTTGACGATACGCCAAAAAGAATGATATTGCATTATAGCGCCTTGACTTGCCGCGCACAATCCATTTTTTTGGCGGGCTGATGTTCGTTTTCTTGACTCACATTGCCTGCTCGACGATCCGCACGATCGCGTGCAGTTCCAGCCGCGGGAGCTTGACCGTCGCCCGCTCTCCGTCCCACGTCCATTCGAGTGGCGTCCCTTCCGGCTCCGAAAATATGCCGGAAGGCTTGCGATCCGTTCGAATCGTCAGCTCGATGCCGTCGATTGGCGGAATTTGCTCGTTGTGGATCAAATAGCCGGAGCGCTTCTGCGCGAAATAGTTCAGCGCATGCACAAACAGCTCCCGCTTCCCGTCCCCAAGCCTCTCCTGCACGGCAAGCTCCACGTGATACGGCTTGCGCGCCGACAGCATCCGATCTCGTGCCGGATACAGCTCCTCGAGGCAGACGCTCAGCCATTCCCGGGTTAAGCGATGGCCTTCCAGATAGTACAGCGCGAACGGTTCGCCGTTCAGGTACATGGCCCGTCCCCGGCCATAATTGCGCACCGTGATCGCCGGCGCGACCGCAAGCTCTCCCGCAGGAGCCGCGCCGACCGTCGTATACTGCCGCCAATCCGAGCGAGTCCGACCGCCGCCGGGACGCCACGTGTGCTCGTTCGGCCCGATCAGCGCGGCCAGCGTCGCTGCGTCCGGCGCCGTCTCCAACTGCATGGCCGCCCCCCATACCTGCAGCTTCACTTCACCATGCGGCATACGCTCCCGCAACGACTCTTCCGCCTGCCAATAGTGGATCGGCGCGGGCTGCAAGCCCGTTCGCTTGACGCCGAGCAGCGGCGCGAACACATCCTCGTCCCGTTTCTCCCCGCTCTCGCTCCATAAGCCCGAGCGTCCCGTCACGATAAGCCGCCCGCCGTCCGCGACATAACGCTCCAGCGCCGCAACTGTCTCCGCTTCCAGCAGCATCTGGTCCGCGACGATGACAAGCGCCTGCCGGTGCAGCTGCTCCCTTAGCGTCGCCTCGTCGTAGATGAGATGCTGGATGCCCATCTCCGTCAGCAGCAGCGAAGCGCCGTCTACGCGATCGGTGCGCGATCTCGACACTCTGCCCCATTCGCCGTCGCGGCCCCATTCCGCTCCAGCCGTAGGTCCGAGCAGCTGCGAAGGCAGGCTGGCCAGCACGGCGACCTCCGGCACGGCTTGCGCGCCGCGCGAATACGTCTCCCGCTCCTGAACGAAGGCATAGACGTCCTTCAGATCTTTATAGACAGCCGGCTCCAGACGTCCGTCGACGTATGGATTGTCCGCGAAGAAGCACTTGGCTCCGATCGCCAGATTCGTGGCCAACTCCAGCTTCCAGTCAATCGGCGAACGCATCTGCCATTCTCCCCAGCCATGAAACCGTTCGTTCATGTAATCGAACGGCAACCCCGTCGTCGACTGGTAACGTCCTTCACGGCTGAAAATCATCTCGTGATTCGCGCCGAAGTGAACCGGATCGCACGACAGCCAGTCGACGCCCAATTCGCGCGGCGTCAGCCAGCGAACGAACCGGCCGTTCTCGGTCAATGGGAAGCCCATGAAATACTTGCCCGAATTGTTGTCCGCGACGAGCGTATTCGGAGAGACCTCCTTCACCGCGGCGGTCACGCGAGCGATGTACGGCGCGATCATGCCTCTGCGCCACAACCGCCACTGTATCCATTCCGGCGCATCCAGCTCCTTGTCCGGCTCGGGCATCGGTCCTCGTGGCACCTCCTCGCCGAGCTGCTCGCGGTACAGCTTCCGACAGCTCTCGCAATAGCAGGGCTGCTCGATCAGCCAGCTTCCTCCGTCGAACCAGATCGCGTCGGGTTCATGCTTGCGCACCGCTTCCTGCACAAGAGGCACATAGAATCGCTCCAGAAAGTCCGAAGCAACGCAAATGTGAGACGCCTCCTGCGGCAGCCAAGCACCGCGCGGCAGAGAGCCGTCTTCGGCGACACGCAGCCATTCCGGGTGCAGGCGGCGCATATGTACGCTCGAAAAGACGTTCATGTATAAAATCGTGCGGATGCCGACTTCCTTCAGCGCCCGCGACATTCGTCCGGTATAGTCGCCCTCCAGATGCGGATGCGTCACGGCGACGTCCGAAGGATAGAACGTATGCCCGTAGTGATCGTAGGCGAACAGCTCGACCGCCTGAACCCCCGCATCCTTCAGCATTTCGGCCAGTCTCTTCGCTTCTTCCTCCGTCAGCGCCGCCGCCACTCCGCGCATCCAGTCGGGCTGATGGTTGTCCAGGTGCAGCTTGCGGTACGTCTCGTCCATCCAATTGCTCATATCCGGTTCCCCCTTGTCCGTGCATCGAAATCGAATCGGTTCGCGGAACAAGAGTTCCGCATGACGATCGTATCACGCCCGAGAGCCCCCGTATTTGCCGCCCCGTCCACCGACTTGACGATTGATCCGGCGGAAGAACATTCTATCCTCTCCATTCGGCTCTCCCATCAGAAATTACATAATAATTATTATGTAAACCAATATAAACCTCCATCCTGTCACAATGACGATCAGAACGCATACTTTCCCTTTTCCAGCAAATACTAATCCGGATTTTACCAAACCAGACGATTTCGTTCCTTGGGGGCGCTGCATCCGTTCATGTTGGAAAAAATTACAGTCAGCCTGCTTTTTTTCGCCGCTGTTATCGTTGGCGACGCCCGCCGCCTGAAAAGGCTAAAGCGGAAAGAGTCTATTTGTTATGCGGTCTGCCTGGCCGCTGCGCTCTATCTGACGCTGATTTTCGTATACGACCTTCCTTGGCCGAATCTGACCGGTGCGCTCAAAGCCGTTTACGGCTGGCCGTCGGAACGGTTGATCCGGTTATTGAAGGTTTGATAGCCATCCTAAGCCGAGAGGATGAAGACAAGATCAAAACCGAATCCTCCGCCATCGATTCCGTGCAGTTGGCTTGCATGCTGATCGCCTTCTCCACGGGCTCGGCCATCGTATTCATTCCGAATCCCCTTACGGGGGCCGCCAGCAACGACGCCTGGCTCTCCCTCGTGCCCGCTTTCGGCTTCGGTCTCCTTATTCTGACCTGCATTTTATATCTTCACCGCAAGCATGCGGGTCGAAGCCTGATCGACTACAGCCGCGGCTTGATCGGGGGCTTCCTTACGTCCGTGGCGGCCGTTCCCCTTCTCGGCATGTTTCTGTTCTCGATTCCGGCTATCATCACGGGGATCGGGGAATTTTTCACGACCGTGATGATGAAGGAAACGCCGGTCTACGTGTTCAATTCGCTCAGCCTGTTGACCGCAGCGCTGACGGTACGCTCGGGCATCAAGGTGATGGCCCGGATGTTCCTTCTATTGATCTTCGTGATGCTGTTTTGTTCGATCGCGGTAATTCTGCTGGCCGTTCCCCAGTATCAGGCCGAGTTTTTGCTTCCGTTATTGCCCGACGGACTGAAGCCGGTCTTTCACGGCGCGTTTATCGCGGCAGGTTTCCCCTTCGGGGAAGTGTTCTTCTTCTCGATGCTCCTGCCCTTCGTCCGAGCTCGCTGGAAGGACTTGCGGAGCAAGATGTATCTGGGCTTCGCGGTTACCGGAGCGATGTTGATGCTGTCCACGCTCTGCACGCTGCTCACGTTCGGTCCCGCGTCGGGTTCGCTGAAGTACTCGCTCTATCGGCTGGCCGGCGAAATCGAGATCGCCGAAATTCTTCAGAGAATCGAAGCCGTCATCGGGATCGCCCTGATCCTGGGCTCCTATATGAAAGCTTCCGTTTTTCTGTTTATTTTCAACCGGGTGCTGGCGGAGCTGTTTCGCCTGGACGACGACCGAGTGCTCGTCTATCCGGTCTCGCTGGTTTGCTTAATGCTGTCTCTCACAATGTTCGATAGCCCGGCGACCTTCGTCGAACAGGTGTACGAGATCTGGCCATTCACCGTCATGGCGGTCGGGGGCGGATACGTCGCGTTGCTTGCGATCGTCACGCTGTTCAAACCGATAAGGCCGGGACGTTCCGTAAAAGGAAGAGGTGCGACAAAATGAACCGTGACGGTTGCCACGACCACGGCGAATCGATTTCTGCGGCGTTGGCGGACAATCTCGAACGAATGCGCGCCGCGCTATCCGGCAGCGACGATATCGTCGTCGATCACTGGGGTTACGGCCCCGGGCAGGAGCATGCCGCTTTTTCCGCTTACTGCCACACCCTCGTCGACGAATTTTCCAACCATTACATGAAAACAACGCTTCAAGACTTGGTCAATCACGAGCTTGGCCGAGCGGAGACCGTCACGCCCGAGCAGGTTCGAGATTTCTTCGGGCGCGGCGGCGTCTCTCTGCAGCCCTTCTCTCTTCTGGACAAGATGGATCAGGCTATCGGCAAAATACTGGACGGCGACGTCGTCCTCTTCTTCGACGAGTGGGACCATGCGCTCAGCTTTCCGGCGAAGAACGTGCCCCAACGGCAGGTCACGGAATCGATTAGCGAACCGAGCGTCCAAGGGCCGCGGGAAGGCACAATCGAGAACTTGCGGGGAAACCTCGGCATGATCCGACAGCGGGTCAAATCCCCCCGTCTCAACATCCGGTATATCGTCGCGGGAATCGAATTGCAGACGACGATCGCGTATGCGTACCTGGAGCATGCGGTGAACCCGAATGTGCTGGAAGCGTTTCTTGAACGTATCCAAGGCATCGATCGATACGAAGTTCCGGAAACTTCGTACGTTGAAGATTGGATCGAAGACGATTCCTATTCTCCCTTTCCGCAATACCGCTATACGGAGCGAACCGATACCGCCGCGGCCGCGCTGCTCGAAGGCAAAATTCTCGTGCTGGTGAGCAACTCGCCGATGATTCTGATCTGCCCTGCCGTGTTCGTCGACTTCTTCAACACGAGCGAAGATTATTACGGGAGAACCGTCATCTCCTCGCTTATCCGTCTTCTTCGGCTGCTCGCTTTCATCATCGCGCTGACTTTGCCCAGCGCTTACGTCGCTTTGTCCACTTTTCATCCCGAGCTTATTCCCACCGTCCTTCTGCTCGCGATTCTGGACACGCGGGAAGGCATTCCTTTCCCCGCTTTCTTCGAAGCGCTCGTGATGGAAATCTCCTTCGAACTGCTGCGGGAAGCCGGCATACGCCTTCCCCGTCCTGTCGGCTCGGCCGTCAGCATCGTCGGGGCGCTTGTGATCGGCCAAGCCGCGATTACGGCTCAGATCGCCTCGCCGATCATGGTCATCGTGGTCGCGCTGACCGGGATCGCTTCGTTCGCCATCCCGCATTACGAGATGGGCATCGCGCTGCGGATCGTGCGTTTTCCGCTAATGGTCGCCGCGGGGCTGCTCGGAGGATTCGGCATCATGATCGTATCGTTGCTTACGCTGCTGCACTTGACCAGGCTGCACACGCTGGGCCAGCCGTATTTGTCGTCCCTGGCTCCGTTCAAGCCCAGAACGATGCGGGATCTGTTCGTGAGGGCGCCGTTGAAGGTTTTCCTGCGCTCCCCGCGCAACCGGCGGTTGCTCCGGCATCGCCGCGGCGAATTCCGAAGCGAAGGAGATCCCGCGAAATGAAACCGCTCGTTGCGTTACTGTCCGCGATTGCCGCCGCACTCGTCTTGAGCGGGTGCTGGAGCAACATGGAACTGACCGACCGCGCTTTCGTGCAGGCCGCGGCCATCGATTTGTCCGACCGGGGGCAGTACCGACTCACCGCGCAAATCTATAAGCCCGGAGGGATGAATGCGGCGGACGCCGCCGTCCCGGAGAGCGAGAAGTCGTACATCGCGATCATGACGGAGAACCGCTCCCTGCTGGGGGCGATCCGGGACGCCACGAACGAACTCGGCAGGAAGCTGCAGCTCAGCCACATGAGATCGCTTATGATCGGCGAGGAAACCGCCAAGACGAGAAACATCGGGCAGATTCTCGACTTCTTCACGCGCGATCACGAACCGCGGGGCAATATTTCGGTCGTGATCGCCAAAGGAGCGGCGAGCCGCTACCTGCTTATTCCGCCGTTTATCGAAACGACGATGGGACAGCAGTTCAAGGAAATCGAGCACAAGTCGTCCTCGTATTCGGGCAAAACGCTGGAGGTGACGCTGACGGATTTGGACATTCGCTCCAAGGAGGAGGTTCCGTTCGCCGTCGTTCCCTATTTCCGTCTCGTTAAGGAGCAGCGGAAGCTGGCCTCCGCCCACGGCTTGGCTGTGATCGACTTCGCCAAAGGCACCATGACCGGGTTCATCCCTCCCGAGACTACGCCTTACGTCATTATTCTGATGAACAAGTTTCAGGGAGGGGTCGTCGAACTGCCTTGCGACAACGGAGGGCGGCAGAAGGGATTGGCGGACTCTTTCGAAATCCGCAAAGCCGATGCCACAATCGATCCCGTCGTCACAGGGAACGATCTTGCGCTCGGAATTCTCGTCAAGCTGGAAGGTTCGATCGGAGAATTAAGCTGCCGCAGAGTGGTCACCAACGAAGAAATAACCGAGTTCACGACGGAAGTTTCCCGGGAGGTCGGACGGCGGCTCCAAGAGGCTTTACTGCTGCTGCAACGTCAGAAAGCCGACGTCATCGGCGTCGGCGAACGTCTCTCCCGCCATCATCACCGCCTGTGGCGGCAATGGAAACCGGAGTGGCCGAACCGCTTCGCGGACGGCGATTTCCATATTGAAGTCAAAGCCAAGCTGACGAACACCGGAATCCAGAGCGGCGAATCCAAATTCGTCAAGTAACAGCTCCCTCCCGTTCGGGGGCTTCCGATACTTCCAGCTTCGCCAGAGGCTCCTTCGCCGGTCCCTCGATCACTTCGCCCGTATACGAAAACCTCGACCCGTGGCATGGACAATCCCAGGTCAGGTCGCCGTCGTTCCAATTCGTCTCGCAGCCCATATGCGTGCAAGTCGTATCCACGACATGCAGATCCCCCTTCGGGTCGCGATAAGCGCCCGCCCGCTTGCCGTTGACGCGCACGGTTGCGCCTTCGCCCGGAATCAGACTGCCCGGCGTGCGGTACACGATATCGGTTTTGCCGGCAATCAGCTGCTTGGCCACATCGAGATTGTCCGTAAAGAAACTCTTGATGTCCGGGTCCGCGTGCAGACGTGACGGATCGAACAGCTCCCGGTACCGGTCGTCGTTGCCGAGCACGAGATTGGCGAGCAGCCGGGCGGCGGCGGTGCCGGTCGTCATCCCCCATTTGCGATACCCCGTCGCGACGAAAATACGGTCCGATCCTGGGGTGATCTTCCCGATATAAGGCATCTTGTCCAGCGTGACGAGATCCTGGGCCGACCAGCGGTAGGCGATCTCCTTCACGCGATACAGCGAATCGGCGAACGCCTTCAGCGCATCGTAATGACGGATCGTGCAGGAGCTCTGTCCGGCTTTGTGCCCTTCGCCGCCGATCAGCACGAGCGGCTCGCCTTCTTCGCCCGCGATCCGGATCGAGCGCTTCGGAGCGTCGGCGTTCAAGTACATGCCGCCGCCGTACTGCTCCTCGATTTTGACTCCCAGCACGTAGGAGCGCTCCGCGTGCATGCGGGCGAAATAAAATCCTTTCCAATCCGGGAACGGGAAGTGCGAGGCGCAGATGACGTGCTCGCAGCGAATGCGAGCTCCCGCTTCCGTGATCACGACCGGGGAATCGCCGTCCTCCGCCTTCGTCGCCGTCGTCTGCTCGTAGATTCGTGTCCCCGCTTCCCTTGCCTTGTTTATTAATGCCATTAAATAAGAGAGCGGGTGGAATCTCGCCTGCTCCGGCATCAGCAAAGCCGCCCGGATCTCGAGAGGCAGCGCGATGCGGTCCGTCAGCTCTCCGGGAATGCCCAGCTTCTCGTAGGCGCGCAGCTCGTTCTCCAAATTTTCGACCCTCAGATCGGAGTCCGTATAGATATAGGCGCCTTCGTTCGCCAAGTCGCAGTCGATGCCCTCCCGCGCGATCGTGTCCCGCATGAAATTCATCGCGTCGAGATTGGCCTCGTAGTACAGCCGCGCCTTGTCCTCGCCGAAATGGCTGATCAACTCGTCGTAGATCAAGTCGTGCTGAGCGGTAATTTTCGCCGTCGTATGCCCGGTCGTTCCGTTCAGAATGCGTCCCGCTTCGAGCAGAACGGTCTTCTTGCCCGCCCGGGACAGCAAATAGGCGGCCGTAATTCCCGTAATTCCGGCGCCGACGATCACGACATCGGCCTCCGTCTCGTTCGTTAACGGCGGAAATTCCGGCAGACGGACGGACGACGTCCAGTACGATTGCGGAAATTGAGGAAGCTGGTTCATCGATTGGGCTCCTTTGCTGATCCGAGTAAATTCCGAACAAATGCAGGAATCTCCGGATTAGCTTCTCGCAAAAGGCAGCCACCAATTCCATTTTCCGAAACATTTCATCAACGCCGGCACGAGCACCATCCGCACGATCGTCGCGTCCAGGAACAACGCCGCCGCAATGCCGATTCCGAGCTGCTTCACTCCCGACACGCCGGCCAGGGCGAACGGAGCCGTCACCGCGATCATGATCGCCGCCGCAGACGTAATGATTTTGCCCGACGCGGCCATTCCTTCCCGGATCGCAAGCTCGTTGTCCCGCGTCTCCCCGTAGCTCTCGTAAATTCTGGACAGCAGGAAAATGCCGTAATCCATGCTGATCCCGAACGTCAGACCGAAAATAAACACCGGAATCATAATCGCGATCTCCGTCGCCTCAAGGCCGAAGCGGCCCTCCTGGAACAGCCACGTCAGCAAGCCGAAGGACGCGGCTATCGAAGCCAGGTTCATCGCGATCGCCTTTACGGGAATAATCACGGAACGGAAAGCCACTGCCAGCACGAGCAGATTGGATACGACGATGAACAGCAGCACGTCCTTCATTCGGCCGAACACCTCGTCGCGCACCTCTTGATGGTATTTCGGCTCGCCGCCGATCAGCACGTCCAGGCCGGCATACTGGCGTTCCCGCTCCCTCACCCAGTCCATCGCCTCTCTCGACGATTCCGCGCCTCTGAGCCAGACCGAAATCCAGCGATGTCCCTTTTCTCCCGCCAAGCTTTCCGCGGTTTCCGCCCGCAGGACGCTGGGGTCCTGCAGCAGATCCAGACGGAGGCTTTCGATCGCCTGACGGCTTCCGGACGCTTCCTTCACGGCAATCCACACCCGAGACGTCGACTGAGGTTGAAAATGAAGCGCGACCGACTCGGCGGCGGCCCGCGATTCCTGGTTCGGGGGCAGCGACTGCGGACCGGGCACGCCGACTTCCAGCCCGCGGATCGGCGCCATGCAGACGAGCAGAACGCCTGCCGCCAGGGCAGCCGAAACCACCGGTCGCCTCAGTACCGCCTTGGCGAACGCTCGCCAAGGCTTGCCGGCACGCTCGGTTCTCGGACCGGGGGCTAGACGGCCGCGAAGCGCGTACAGCAGCGCCGGAACGAAGGTGAGGTTGATCAGCATCGATACCGCGAGGACGACAAGCGTCGCCAGTGCGACCGTGTTGAAAATGGGCATGCGGATGTACAGAGTGCCGATCAGCGCAAGCGCGACGCATGCGGCGGACACCGACACCGCTCTTCCGGAGGTAGTCATCGTTATTCGCAGCGCCTCGTCCGCGCCCCGGCTTCGACGCTCTTCGCGGAATCGGCCGACCATCAGCAGCGCGAAATCGATGCATACGGCCATCCCGACCATCGGCACCACGTTGTATACGAATACGGATAAGTTGACGCCTCCGTACGTGCCGATCAAATAGAGGATGCCCATGGAGAGAAGGACGGTCATGCCTCCCGCGGCGATCGGGATGACGGCGGGCAGCAGTCCTCCCAAGGCGACGGCGAGCAGCGCGAACGCGACCGGCACGCCGATCGTTTCCGCCGCTTGCAGATCCGCTCGGCTTAAGCGGTTGACGTCCTGCTGCACGACGGGCTTGCCCGTCAGCGACGCCTGGAATTCGCCGTCGTCCTCGATCGCGCCGCGTATGCGTTCCAGCGCGAGCCGCTTGTCGTCCTGCGAACCGGGAAGAACGGCAAGCGCCGCATAGGCGTATTGTCCGTGCAGCATATCCGGCTTTGCGAGCGGAGATGCCGCGACGGCCGTTCCTCCGATTCGGCTTAGTCGGTTCATCGCGTCCGAGATATACTGCCGGAAGCTTGACGCCGGCAAGCCGTGCGGATTATGGAACAGCACGAGCACCGGTTCTTCCGGCAGCTTCAGCTCCTTGGCCAGCAGCTCCCGAACCTCGGCGTACTACCCGTTCGTCTCCACGCCGTGATCGCCGAGCGCGCCGGGCAATCGGACGGCCAGCGGCGCGAAGCATGCGGTCAGAGCGAACCAGAAGCCGATCATCCCGAAGCGGCGGCGGATCGCCAGGTTCGTTAGCCGGCGCGGTATCATCTGCCGAACACGAGCACGGCGTTGTGGCCGCCGAACGCGAACGTATTGGACATCGCGGTGGCCAGGCGCCTAGGTCTGGCCGCATTGGGCGTATAGTCCAGATCCAACTCCCCGTCCGGCTCCCGGTAGTTGACGGTCGGAGGAACGATCCCGTCCCTTAGCGCCAGCACGGACAAGATCGCCTCTACCGCGCCCGAAGCTCCGAGCAGATGTCCGGTCATCGACTTGGTCGAGCTCACGGAGACGTCGTAGGCACGGGAGCCGAACGCCGCTTTGATCGCGCGCGTCTCCGCCGCATCGTTCAGCGGCGTGCTTGTCCCGTGGGCGTTAATGTAGCCGATGCTGCCGCACGACAGTCCGGCATCCTCCAGCGCGAGGCCGATCGTCCTGGCCCAATCGCTTCCGTCCGCGCGCGGCGCCGCGATGTGATGGCCTTCGCCTCCGGAGCCGTATCCGAGCAGCTCGGCGTAGATGCGCGCCCTGCGCGCCTTCGCGTGCTCCCATGCCTCCAGCACGAGCATGCCCGCCCCTTCGCCCATGACGAACCCGTCGCGCCGCTTGTCGAACGGGCGGCTACCTTGCGCAGGATCGGTTTGCGTCGACAGCGCGCGCATCGCCGCGAACGAAGCTAGCCCGATTCGGCAGACGGGAGCTTCCGCACCTCCGGCAATCATGGCGTCGGCTTCTCCTCGGCGGATCGCCCGGAACGCCTCGCCGATCGACTGCGAGCCCGAAGCGCAGGCGGTCGCCGTGCACGCCGTAATCCCCCTCGCTCCGAATCGGATCGCCACCCGGCTGGCCGCCATATTGGGCAGGAACATCGGAAGCGCGAACGGGGATACACGATCGTACCCGTGGCGCAGCGCATCCGCCATTCCCGCTTCGAACGTCATAATCCCGCCGACTCCGCTGCCGACCCAGACGCCCGTGCGCAGCGGGTCCGCGTTGTCTCCCACCGTCAGCCGGCTGTCCCGCACCGCTTCGTCCGCTGCGGCGATCGCCAGCTGCGCGAAGCGGTCCGCCCTTCTCGCCTCCTTGGCCTCCATCGTCCGCAGAGGATCGAACTCGCTGGCGATGGCGGCCAGCTTCACCGGCAACCCGTCCGTCCGCTCGTCGTTCAGCCGCCGAATGCCCGCGACGCCGTTCGCCGCGTTGCGCCAAGTCTCCGCCGCGTCGTTCCCGATCGGGGTGACGCAGCCTATTCCCGTAATCGCGACCCGCCTGTTCATCCGCCATTCTCCCCTCGGCTAATGCCGCAATCTCGTCGCCCGGACAAGCCTCTCCGCCGCCGCGGGCATCATCGCGCCCGCTCGCAGCAGCCATCCCGCAAGCGCCGGACGGGTCAGCACCCGCTCCATCCAGCCGCCCCATCTGAGCGGAGCCGCGAACTGCTTGCGAATTTGGCTCGTATACGTCTCTTCCCACCGCTCGTAAGCGATCTCGCCATGCAGATAAGCGTCGGCGAGCGGCGTGCACAGCTCCGCGGAGCGCAGCGCCATCGCCATCCCGTCCCCGCAGAAAGGCGGGATCGCCGCCACCGCGTCCCCCACGCACGGAATTCCGTTCCAGCCGCGCGGCTTCGCGCGCGTTCGGACCGGAGCGGCGGCAGCCTGCGTTCCCGGCACCGGATATGCCCCTTGCAATCTTCTTCGCAGGACGGGGATGCGCTCTGAAGCCCTTTCCAATATGCCCGTCAGCGCTCCGGCCGCGCCAAGCCGGCGGTATGCGGAAGGAGCGACGATCGCCGCCACGTTCAGCCGTCCGCCTTCGATCGGAGCAATGCCGACATAGCCGTCCTGGAAAAAATAAAGATCGACCGCTTCATCCGAGTCGGGTGAGGCGTAATGGGATTTGATGCCCATATACGTCGCGCCGGCAGGCGCCTCCCGATTGGCAGGCTCGTAGGTGCGAAGCGGATGCCGTCCCCATGCCGCGATGACGGTGCGCGCCCGCAGCAGCGCGCCTCCTTCTTTGACCGAGAGCGCGACGAGATGGCCGCCCGCTGCCGCGCGGGATATTTCGGCAACCGTCGCCCCCGTGTAGACGCTGGCGCCTTCGTCCCGGGCCGACTGCTGCAGGACGGCATCCAGCGTCCGGCGGCTCAGTCCCAGGGCCGGTCCCGGAAGCGGGATTTCCAGCGATACGCCGCCGCGCTCCGCATGAAGGCGCACCGTCTTGAGCGTCGCCGGCTCCAGAGAGGCGATCGACCGGTCCAGCTCCAGCGCCCTTAACGTCCCGAGCGCCTCCGGGGACAGAAACTCCCCGCACGCCTTATGGCGCGGAAACTTGTCCTTGTCGACCAGAGCGACATCCCATCCCCGCTTGGCCAGCGCATAGGCCGCTGCGCTTCCGGCTATGCCCGCGCCGATCACCACGGCGTCAAACTCCGTCTTCATGACGTCCGGCCTCCCGTCGTTTGGGTACGATCACGGCATAGCGAAACAGCGGTCTCCAGCGGTACGTCAAATCGTCGGTCCCGAGCTGTTCCGCAAGCTCGCGAATGTCTGTGCCGCGAAATCCCTTCGCCACGGACAGAGGGCCGTCGTGCCGGATATAACGATTGCGCGACAGCAGTCGCGTCGCCAGCCATACCGCCGTCCACGGAATCCAGTGGCGGTGAATGTCGCCGACGACGACCCCGAGCTGCGAAACCGACCGCATTCTTTTCACGACGTCCGGGAGTCGCTCCTTGGAGAAATGATGCACGAATTGCGAAGCGGTCACGATGTCGGCCGCCCCGTCCGCCAGCTCGAACAGATCCTTGCGAATAAAGCTCACCCGCGCCTCCTGGGAGAACAGGCGGGCCGCTTCCCGTTCCGCTTCCTCCGTGACGTCGGCCAGCATGACGGTCAAGCTCACGCCGCGCCGATTCGCCCATTTCAGAACCTGGCGGTTGATGTCCCCGGAGCCGGAGCCGACGTCCAGCACGGTCAGCGATCCGGGCCTTCCGGATTTTTCCCACAAGTGATTAATGCCATAAATAATCGGACCTCCGGCTCCGAACAGCCGATTCAGCCTGCGCAAGTGCCGCAGCGCTTCGCCAAGCGGCTCTCCTCCCGAGGAGAAGTCGTCCATCAGCTCGGGCTTCGGTGAACGTCTCTTGAGTCCCCGTTCCCCGATCATGGGCGGTACGAGAAGCGAAGCATTTCCGCGGTCATTCCCGGTCCGAACGCCAAGGCGATGCCGCGCTTCGCCCCGTCGTTCGTCCGCCGCAGCTTCTCTCTCAACCGATCCAGCACGAACAGAATGGTAGCCGAAGACATATTGCCGTACTCGCGGAGCACGGACCGGCTCGCCTCCGTCTGTTCGTCCGCCAGCCGGAACGCCGACGCCAGAGCATCGATGATGCCTCTTCCGCCCGGGTGGATCGCCCACAGCTCCGGCAGCTTCTCATCCGGCCAGAACGTCCGGATCGCTTCGGGAATCTCGCCTGCGATCAGCGCCGGAATTTCCGGAGAGAGCCGGAGCCGGAAGCCGTAGTTGCCGATCGTCCACTGCATGCGATCCGCGGTGTTCGGAATCGCCGCCGCCCGCGCTTCGTGCAGCATCAGCGCGCCCCCTTGCTCCGCCCCATCCGCTGCGACGACGCAGGCCGACGCGCCGTCTCCGAAGAACGAGGCGGTGAACAGTTCCTCTCGCTCGAACGAAGGCTGAATGTGCAGCGTGCACAGCTCCGCAGCGACGACGAGCACCCGGGACGCCGGTTCGCCGCGGACGATGTCCGATGCAAGCCGCAAGGCGGTCAGTCCCGCCGCGCAGCCGAGGAACGTGAGCGGCGTGCGCTTCACGTCCGCTCTCAAGTCAAGCCGTCCGACCAGCTCCGCGTCCAGACCGGGAAGGAACATGCCCGTGCAGCTGGCGACGATAAGATGAGTCATGTCGCCGGGGCGCACCCCGCTGTCGGTGAGCGCCCTTCTGGCGGCCTGTTCCGCGAGCGGAACAGACGCTTCCCGGTAGAGCGTCATCCGTTCCTCGGTCGCGGGAATGCGAGTTTCCGGGGACGCGGGGATATAGCGGCAGACGGATGCAGGCTCCAGCAAGTTGGGCTCGCAGGTGTAGCGGCTGTCCACCCCGCAATGGGAGAATATCCGCTGAACCCACCTTGCGTCCGTCGGCCGATCCTGCAAAGCTTCCTTTAATCGCCGTGAAGCGTCCTCCTGCTCTAGACGATAGGGCGGAACGGCCGTGCCGATGCCCCTGATGGCGATATGATCCACAACGCCAAGCCCCCTAACCTTATTGAAATCGGACAAGAAGTCGTATTTTCAAGATATGATCGGATTAGGAGACGCATTCCAGTTACAACGAAAAGGAGCTGTCACATCCATAAACAGAGTCATACCTTGCCCCCTGCTTACGAGACAGCTCCTTCTTCAAGTTCAATGGATAGTTTACATAATAATAATTATGTAAACAAAATTCAATAATCGTTCCCGCTCCTTTCGTTTTTCCATATGCGAACGTCAAACGGCAGTCCAACAATCGGGCTGCCGTCGTCATTAAACCCTTAATCGAGCACCGAGCGGATGAAGCTTTCGAGCGCCGCCGTGTCGGTCATGCTCCGGTTGCACTCATGGCCGTTGATGCACAAGTAGTTGCCTACTGCCTTGTAGTAATCGGGCGAGCTGTTCGCCGGCCTCTTCTTCGTAATCGCCGAGAAGAGCGCGAGCTCGTCGTACTTGCGGCAAATAAAGCAATAGTTCTTCTTGTTCATCGGCGAGTATCGGCCTTCGACGCCCACCAGCTTCCCGTCCAGCGGATACACCATGAACAGCTTGTTCGTCGCGACGTCGAGCCAGCTCAAATACGTAACGAACCGATAGTCGATCGCGGCCAGATCGGGCAGCTTCAGCTTCTTGTTTTTCGGAAACAGCTTCGCGATCTGCTCCTTGGACATTCGAGGAAACTCGGTCAGGAACGGCTCCAGGGAACGGGCGTAACGCGTGTAATCTTCAGCCGTCCGGACGTTGACGATGTCTCCGAGCAGTGCCGCTTGCTCCGTCGTCGCTTGCGGGAACATCGCCGACACTTCGGCTTCCGCGTTCGCCTTGACCGATTCGACGACTTTGCGGTCGGACGCGTAACGCACGGCGTTCAGCACCGCTTCCGCTTGTTTATTAATGGCATTAAATTGATGATTGGCAATAAAAGTTTCGCACATTTGGACTCAGCCCCTTATTTGTATTGGTCACAAATCAGGTGCAAAGCCGAATGACGGAAACGAGCTTATGCTTGCGTACAGGCGATAGGATGAATCGAAAAACGCCCCATGCAAAGTATCGCCTCCGTATCGGGCTTTGCATGAGTTCGGCCAGTCCGACAATCTTTGATTGCCATTCCCATCATCCTCCCCTCTCTCCGGATATGGGTTCATTATAGAAGAATTGCCTCGCGCGCGCAATTTTCCGTCCCCCGCTCGCCGGGAGCCCGTATACCCGAACATGCCGCATGGAAATCTATGTAGCATGACAACCGTTTACATTACGATGACTATCGTCGTCGCTTTGACGCTCGCATTCGATTTTATTAACGGCTTCCACGACACGGCCAACGCGATCGCAACGCTGGTGTCCACGCGGGCGCTCAGACCGCGAATCGCGATCGTCATGGCCTCCTGCATGAATTTCGTCGGCGCGCTCAGCTTCACGGGCGTGGCCAAGACAATCGGCGGCAGCGTGGCGGACCCGTCGCGGCTCCAGTACGGCCAGCAAGTCGTCATGGCCGCTCTGCTCGGCGCCATCGTCTGGAATTTGATCACGTGGAAATTCGGCATTCCGTCGTCCTCCTCCCACGCTCTGATTGGAGGATTGGCCGGAGCGGTCATCGCGTCGGAAGGGTTCGGCGCCATCAACGCGGGAGGCTTCGCCGGCATAATCAAGGGTTTGATCGTGTCTCCTTTTCTTGCCTTCGGCATCGGCTACGCGCTCATGCAGGCGATGAAGCTTATTTTCGCAGGGGGCAATCCGCACAAGCTGAATAAGCGCTTCCGGGTCACGCAGATCGCGACCGGAGCGCTTCAGTCGTTCACGCACGGAACGAACGACGCGCAGAAAGGCATGGGAATCATCACCTTCGCCCTCGTATCCGCCGGGCTTCAGGACGATCTGGAGGTGCCGCTGTGGGTGAAGCTGGCGGCGGCGACGGCGATCGCGCTCGGAACCTCGGCGGGAGGAATGAAGATCATCCGCACATTGGGAACGAAAATATTCAAAATCGAACCGATCAACGGGTTCACCGCGGATCTGAGTTCGGCCGGCGTCATCTTCGGCGCGACGTGGATCCATTTTCCGGTCAGCACGACGCACGTCATTACCTCGTCCATTCTCGGCGTAGGCAGCGCGAAGCGTTTCTCCGCGGTCAAATGGGATACGGCGCTTCGCATCGTCATCTCCTGGATCATCACGATTCCGATCGCCATGACGATGTCCGCGCTGGCCTACGAGCTGATTTACTGGTGCTTTTTGCGATGACGCGCCCGTTCTCTTACGCTCTGGCGAACTGCTCCTGCAGCCGGAAGCTCAGACCGCTCAAGTCGGCCAGCTCCGCATCGATCTGTCCGGCGGAATCCACCTGCTTGTCGACCATCGCCGTCAATTGCTCCAGCGATGCCAGCCCTTGCTCGATGACGGTCGCGATCTCGTTCATGCCGCCGGTGAAGGACGCGGATTCGCTGCGCATGCCGTCCATCGTCCGGCTCATCGCGGCGATGAAGTCGAGCAACCGCTCGATCAGCTGCTGCATCTGCGAGAAATCGGCGGCGAACGCTTCGACGTGCTCCGCCGATTTGCGAATAATTTGCTGGCCCTGTTCGGATTGCGCATAGTTCGCTTCGCTCTCCTCGTGCACCGCGTTCATCATCGCCTGGATTTCCTGTGCGGCAACCCGGCTCTGTTCGGCCAGCTTGCGGATCTCGGCGGCGACGACCGCGAAGCCTTTGCCGTGTTCGCCCGCCCTGGCCGCTTCGATCGATGCGTTCAGCGCCAGCAGTCCCGTCTGGTTCGCGACTTCCTGAATCATCCCGCTCATGCTCCGCGCCCGCTCCGCCGATTGCTTCAACGAGCCGATCGCGGCGAGGGAGCCGGCCACCGTGCCGAGAATAAGCCGATTGTTCTCCTGCAGCTCGTTCACCTTCAGCCGGCCCGTCTCCATCGCTTCCCCGGTCTGAACGGCGCTGATCTTCAGCTCGTCGGTGGAAGCCAGGGCGCTCTGGATCGAACCGTTCATGCCGTGCAGATTCGTCTCCATCCGTTCGATCGCCGTGACTTGATTGCCCAGACCTCCGGCCACCTCGGCGAAAGCCTGGCGCATCTCCTCGTTCGTGCGCAAGTTTTCCTCCGATTTGCCGGACACCGACGCCGAAGTGGAGCGAATGTGCTCGGACAGCTCCTGCACTTGGCCGATCAGCTCCATCAGGCTGTCATCCTTGAGCTTCTTCTCTTCTTCCAGCTGCGCCGTGATCCTCCGTTTGGAACGGATCTGCAGCACCGTTGCGCCCGACGTCAGCACGAGGAACAGCGCATGAACGACGAGCATCAGGAACGGATATTGGTCCGTCCCGAACACCAATTGCGGCGTGATGAAAAATCCGGCCAGATGCTGCACCGCGAACAACGCGGTCATCATGAAGATCAGACGCTCGTCCTCGTAATAGGCCGCCGCCGCGATGACCATGAAAATCGAGAAATGGAATTCCACTCCTCCGCCGCTGCCGCTGATGATCGCCATGCTCGACAGCGTCAGCACCAGCGTATTCAGCCATGGAAGCAGGCGATGCTGTCTGTCCTTCAAGTAGTTGTATAAGCTTGCGGCCCATACGATGATCGGCGCAAAAAAGAGGACGTATTGTCCCCCTAGAATCGCTGCCGTCTCCTCGTAATGGCCTCCGTGGCCGGAACCGTGGCGGAACGGGTCCAACAGGCGGGTTATCGCGAAGACGACGACGTTCAGCAGCACGGCCGCTCCCGAAATTTGCAGCATCAGCAAGTTCTTTTTATCTTGCATAATCTGGATGCATCCTTCCTGAATTGAAAGTATATCCTTTTAATGATACACTGTCGCCTCGCTTGATCCCAGTGCAGAAAGTGCTAATCAGGGATAATTTTGACGCATCGATAAAGTCAATTTTACCTATTGCAGCGCATACGAGGAGCCGCGCACTTCCCAAATCAGCTCTTCCCATTTTACGCCCGCTTTGGTCATACCGTTCATCCTCTGCTCCTCCCCGCTCCCCGCGGCGTTGCGCTCAAAATCGGCAAGAGGCCGCCCGACCAGGACGGCCTCTATCATTTTTCCCGCAGGGACGGGGACGTTTCAACAATGACGCCCTACGCGACAACCTCCTTCACGTAACGTCCGCGGATGAGCAGGAAGTAGACCGCCTGGATCGCCATGAACGTGCCGAGCACCGACATCGACGTCGTCATCAGCGAGTAACCGAACATGTTTTGCAGCGCAGTGAGCGCGACCGCACCATGTACGAAGGCGACGACGATCGGTACGAAGAACAGAATCATCAGCTGCTTCGTCACGATGCCGGACAGCTCCCGATCGGTCAGGCCGAGCTTCGCGATCGATTTGAACTTCGCTTTGTCGTCCGGCAAGTCCGCATACAAGCGGAAGTACAGGAAACTCCCCGAGGCGACGAAAAATACCGCGCCGATAAACAATCCGATGAACAGTACGACGCCGAAGGCCTGGTTCAGCAAGTGCAGCTCGTAAGCGATCGAGAAGAACCGGCTGTCGCTTGCGGCCAGCTTCTCCTCGAGCGTCTGTCCGGCGTTCTTCGTCTTCTTCCACTCCTTGACGTCGAACGCGTGGAAGCGTTGAACGGATGGGTGTTCCAGCTTCTCGAACAGCTCGTCCGCCACGACGTAATAATCGTCGAATATCGGCAGCGTCACCGATGACTGGGAACCGATTGGATCAAGCTCGACGCCTTCCGTCTCCAGCAGCGCTTTCCTTGGAGCGAACTCCCGGTAACCGGCAGCCGCGTTCGTATAGTAGATCATCATCGATTCGTTCCCGTTAAGCTCGACCGGCTTCTCTCCTGCCGCTTCCGCGATTGCGTTGAACTCGGACGCCTTCACCACATAGACGCTTTGATCCGACCCGGCCGTCTTCTGATCCGACATCGAAGCTTCCAGCTTGCTGTAGTCGACTCCTTCGCTCCGCAGCGTCCGCTCGATCTCCTCGACTTCCGCCTTTTCGCGATCCCCGGCGTCCTTGCCCGGCGTATATGTGAATGCAAACGGATTATCGTCCAGCAGAACGTTCGTCGCCATCGTCTTGAAGCCGACCAGCGAGCCGATCGCCGAGAAAGCCACCGTAGACAGGATCGCCACCATGAAGAACGTCCGCGCGTTGTCCTTCATCCGGTAAGCCAGATCGGACAGGAACAGCAGATTCGTCTTGCGCCAGAAGAACGAACGTCTGCTGCGACACTTGTGAATGAAGTACACGCTTAACTGCGTAAACAGGAAGTACGTTCCGACGATGACCATGAGCGTCACCGGAATCATGACCATGAACACGACCATGCCTTTTGCGATCAGCGCGATCGCATAACCCGCCCCGAGCAGCAGCACGGCGAGCAGCGACAGCAGGACGGACGATTTGGGCTCCGGCTTCGGCTTTGCGCTTCCTTTAAGCAGATCGATCAGGCGGTTCCCCCGCAGGATGATTACCGTGAAAGCCGAGATGACGACGAACAGCGCGAGGAAAGCGGCCAGCGTAAGCGCGAGAGCCTCCCACGGCAAGTAGAACTTCAGCGTATCGTCCAATCCGAGCAGATTTTCGGCCGTCAGCAGCATCGTCTTGGCCATGACGAGCCCCATTCCGATGCCCGCAGCCGTCGCTCCCAACCCGATCAGCACGTTTTCCAGAAACACCATCGCCTTGAGCTGCGAGTTGCTCATCCCCAGCATGACGAGCAGTCCGAATTCCTTTTTCCTCGTCTTCAGGAACGCGCTCATCGAATACAGCACGAAGAAGAAGGAGAAGACGTAGATCAGCCCTTCGGCAAAATGCATCGCGGTCGTCACGTTGTTGTGCACCATTCCGCCTGACATGCCGGGGTGGAACGCGAACACCGCATAGACGAAAAAGGCCATGACGGAAAACGCGCTGCTCAGAAAATAGGCGGCGTACGTGCGCTTATTGCGCATGACGTTGTTAAACGCGAATCGTCGAAAGGTCATGCGCGTTCCCTCCCAGCAGCGACAGCACGTCGATGATTTTCTGGAAGAACGCCTGCCTGCTCTCCCCGCGGTGAATCTCGTTAAACAGTTGGCCGTCCTTGATAAAGACGACCCGGTGGCAGTAACTGGCCGCGACCGCGTCGTGGGTAACGAGCATCATCGCCGTCCGCTCCGAGCCGTTGAGCGCGACGAGCGTTTCCATGACGTCCTTGGCCGATTTCGAGTCGAGGTTGCCCGTCGGCTCGTCCGCGAACAGAAACTTCGGCCTGTGGATCATCGCCCGGGCGATCGCCGTCCTCTGCGCCTGTCCTCCGGAAATTTCGTACGTGCGCTTGCCCAGAATCGACTCGATGCCGAGCTTGGCGGCGATCTCGCGCACCTTGCTCTCCATCGTCCTCACCGATTCCCCTTCCAGCGTCAGCGGCAGCACGATATTCTCCTCCACCGTCAACGTGTTCAGCAGGTTGAAATCCTGGAACACGAAGCCGAGCTCGCGGCGACGGAACTTCGCCAGCTCGCCCTTCTTCAGCTTGTGCGGATTGCGGCCTCCGATCAGCACCTCGCCCGTCGTCGGCGAATCGATCACGGCGACCAGATTCAGCAGCGTCGTCTTGCCGCTGCCGGACGGCCCCATAATGCCGACGAATTCGCCCTCCTCGATCGACAAATTAATGTCGGTCAGCGCTCGCGAAGGCACCTTGCCCCCGTAAATTTTGTTTAACTGGCGCACGCTCAGCATTTCCATCGCGCATTTCTCTCCTTCTCCATGGCGGCAGGCCAAGCCGCCGCTGTCTGTCTGATAAGGCTATTGTATCCGGAGAGAAAACGCCGGCCTATCGATTTGCCTTTCAGTTTCCTTACACGGATGTAAGGTGCGAGGCGAAGACGATGCGGACGCGGGTACCGACGCCGGGCTCCGACTCCAGCTCGATCCGGTGACCCAGCCGCTCGGCGATCTCTCGGGCGAAGTAGAGCCCCATTCCGGTCGACTCGCGGAACTTGCGCCCATTGTCGCCGGTGAAGAACGGCTGGAAGACGCGCTTGATGTCCTCGGGGGGAATGCCGATGCCGCGATCGCGAATTTCCAGCACCGCTTCCGCGCCGCGCGTCAGCGAAGTGAACGTCACCTTCTCGTGGGAATCGGCCGAATATTTCACCGCATTCGTCACAATCTGGCCGACGAGGAAGCCAAGCCATTTCGCGTCGCTCTCGACTTGCAGGCCGGCATCGACCTGCAGGTCCGGGTACACCTTGCTGCCGATGAACAACCGCTTGTTGTCGCGGATCGCGTTTTCGCAGATGGCCTTCAGCGAGACCGGCTCGACCCGGAAGTCGCGGTCGAACGTTTCCAGGCGGGCGGCGTACAGCACCGTCTCCAGCCCCTTCTCCATGCGCTCGGCTTCTTCCAGCACGCTGGCCGAACGCGGATCGTCCTCCTCCATCGTGAGCCGGATGACCGCGAGCGGCGTTTTCATCTGGTGCACCCATTGGTTCATGAATGCCAGATGGTCTTTGCGCGCTTTCTCGGCCAGCTTGATCCGCCGTTGGTAATGTCCGTACTGCGACTGCAGCAGCGCGTCGACCGCTTCCGGGAGGGGGCCTGAACCGAGCCCTTGAATCGAATCGTCCAGCTCCGCCATCGGCTCGCTTAACGTCCGATAGAGCTGCCGGAGCGAGACGTAGCGATAGACCAAATAGCCCGTCAACAAGACGAGCCCGACGAAGACGGAATAAAGTCCGGTCAGCAAATGGCGGTAGCCGTCCAGCCAGTAAATCAGCAATACGAGAAACAGCTGGACGATCTGCATTGCGACGAGCGCCCGATGATCGCGGATAAACAATCTCATGGCCGCTCCCCCGCATTCCAATCAGGTAGCAGCCGATAGCCGGCGCCGCGCACCGTTTCCAGACTGCCGTCGATGCCGAACTCCTGCAGCTTTTTGCGCAAGCGGGTAATGTTCACGTTGAGCGTGTTCTCGTCGACGAACGCCTGATCGTCCCACAGCTCCTCCAGCAGCGCCTCACGGCTGACGATTCGGGGCGAGCGCTTCATCAGCATTTCCAGCAGCACGGCTTCCTTCTTTGTGAGCGTGCTTCCGGCGCCTCCCAGCGACAGCTCCAGCCGCTCCGGATACAGGTGCAGCCCCGCCAGCTTGACGATTCTCTCCTCCGTCCGCTCCGCGTATTCTCCGTACGCCCTTCTCAGTTGGCTGCGGATTTTGGCCATGACGACTTCCATATGGAAGGGCTTCGTAATATAGTCGTCCGCTCCGTACTCAAGCGCCATCACCTGGTCCATCTCTCCGTCGCGGGCGGAGATGAACAGAATCTGGCACTTGGAGAGGGCGCGGATTTGACGGCACCAATAGAAGCCGTCGAATTTCGGCAAGTTGACGTCCATCAGCACGAGATGCGGATCGTACCGGCGAAAAAAATCCGTCACTCCCGCGAAGTCCTCCACGACTCCGGTATCGTAGCCGTATTTCTCGATGTTCGCTTGCAGCAACGCCGCCAGCTTCGGATCGTCCTCGCAAATCATAATTCGATGCAATGCGCTCCCCCTTTCCGTGCCTGTTCCATAAATTCGTGTTGGATGAAGGCCTCCGTTCCGGTTCGCCCCATCCTTAAGTCGGGGTACGGACCGGCCCAATGTCCGATTCGTCGACTCTACCCGGGGACGTGATCGAATTCGTCCGCTTCCGATAAGATGGAATCAAAGATGTCGACCGGGAAGGAGTCCTTTTTCATGATTGCTAACGACGAGGTTTATATCGTATTGTCCGCCACCGGAACCTGGTTCAGCCGGACGATCCAATGGGTGACGAAAGCTCCGCTGAACCACGCTTCGCTGTCCTTCGACCGGGAATTGAAGGAAGTATACAGCTTCGGGCGCAAAAAGCTGAGCAACCCGATCTTCGCCGGGTTCGTTCAGGAAAATTTCGCGGACCCGTTCTACGAGGACGCTCCATGCGCCGTGTACCGCCTGCGGGTCGGAGAGAACGCGCGCGCAGAGATGCGCCGCCTCGTGAACGAAATGAAACGGCAGCCGGACCGTTACCGCTACCATCTGCTCGGCCTGATCGGCGTGCTCATCCGGCGCAAAATTCCGCGCGAGAACGCGTATTTCTGCTCGCACTTCGTCGCCTCCGTATTGGAGCGGGGCGAATGCCGTCCGGTCGATAAGCCGGCCTACTTCATCACGCCTGCGGATTTCGAACATTCTCTCTCCGCTCAACAAATCTACCGCGGAACGATGTCCGGCTACTTGGCCAGGTTTAACTCGACCTATCCAGCGGCCGTTTACGGCTCCTCGTTCTCTCCGGCTACCGCTTAAGCTTCTCTTCCACCGAGAGAAGCTTCTGCTCCATCGTCCCCTGCTTGTCCCGGCGGTCGTCAATCGTCAGCGTCGTCGACACTCTCGCCGCGCCGCTTGCGAACGGCACCTCATGCATCCTGCGGACGACCGCCAGCAGCTCGTCCAACTCCCCTTCGATAATTGTGCTCATCGGAGTCAGCTGGTATTTGATCCGCTCAGCGGACTGCTCCAACACCCGATGCACCTCGGCCACATACTCGCCCACGCTCGGCGATCCCGTCCCGAGCGGCACGATCGTCACTTGTACGATTGCCATCCCCTATCACTCCTTGTGCTCATCCTTTGCTCGCAAACTCATATGGCCGCTCCAGCGCGATATCGTCCAGTCCTTCCCCAGAGCTAATACGGCCGCTTCAGCGCGATATCGTCCAGTCCTTCCCCAGAGCTAATACGGCCGCTTCAGCGCAATATAGTCCAGTCATTCCCCAGTACTAGTACGGTCGCTCCTGCGGGGCGTAGTCCGGGTCGATCTCCCGTTCGCTCAGGTCGCTTCGGTGCCACACGGGCGTCGCGGCGGGCGACATCGGCGGAATCAGCCACGACCAGCGAGCGTTCACGTCCCGCCCCTGCTCCTGCTCGCGCTTCATGAACCGCATAAACTGCTCCGCCGCCGTGTGATGGTCCACAATGCTGACTCCGTTTGCCTTGAAGGAATGGATAACTGCCGAGTTCAGCTCCAGCAGCGCCCGATCCTTCCACAGCGTCGTATTCGTAGAGCGGTCGAGGCCGAGCAGATCGGCGATTGCCGGCAGCTCGTCATAGCGATCCGCATCCGCCAGATTGCGCGCTCCGATCTCCGTTCCCATATACCACCCGTTAAACGGGGCGGCCGTATAGCGGACGCCGCCCACGTTCAGCGCCATGTCCGACAGAATCGGCACCGCATACCACTGCAGCCCCAAGCGGGCGAACTCTCCGATTTCCGGATGCTCGAACTTCACTTCCATGACCGCCTCGTCGGGAATCGAAAACCACTTCGGCTCGCGACTCCCGATCTGGATCACAAGCGGCAGCACATCGTATTTCGTCCCCCGCCCTTTCCAGCCTAAGCGCTGAATCGCCTCGGTAAGCTCGGCAGAAGCGGGATCGCCGACGACGCCGTCCGGCGTCCGGTAGCCCGCATAGCGAATCAACTGATGGTTCCAGATGCGGATGTTCGGGCCGTCCGGCTTTTGCGGAGCGAACGCGGTCAGCGTCGGACGGATGCGCCCTCCGTTCGTCGCATGCTCGATGTGCCGCAGCAGCGCGGCTGCGATCTCCTCTTCGGTCTTCGCGCTTCTCTCGTCGAATACTTCAAGCGAGTCCCAGAACAGCCGTCCGATGCACTTGGCGTTGTTTCTCCAAGCGACTTTCGCCCCGAACGTCAGCTCCTGCTTCGTATGGGTGTACGTGCCCGTCTCGCGAATTTCCGAGGCGGCCTCGCTTAATCGCGCCTCGCATTGCTGAGCGCTTCCCTTCGTCTCCTCGTAATAGGAACGGATAAAAGCTTCGGCCTGGCCTTCCAGTTTTGAATTAAAATTAATGGCATTAATCATGATGATTGAGTCCTCGGTCTACATAATATTTGTTATGTTACTTCTTTGGGGGATCGGAATTTTTACCGCGTCTGTAGCGTTCGACAACAGCCTGCACAATCCACACGATCGAGCCGATCAGATACAGCGGGAATACGATGACGAGCATCGTCGCGAAGTCGCCCAGATCGTCCCATTCCCCCGTATTGCGCAGCTGTGCTTGCAGCATGATCAGGCAACCGAGCGCATAGATGCCGAGCGGCCACCATCTTCTCCTGAATCCGGCCAATATCGGCAATGCGACGAATACGATCCAAACCATGACGTACACCGGTCCGTGCATGCGGTCTCTCCTTTCGAAGACGACGTCGAATTCCCTTTCATTGTAACAAAATCCGGCAGCCTTGCGAAATGACAGTTCCGCGAACAAAGGCAGCCCTCTCTTCTCCTTTCCCCCCTTTCACGCTATCCCCTTCCGTCAGTTCGTCTGCTTCCTTTCCCGTTCAACTTTCCGCTCCTTTTGTCGCTATCCCCCTCCGTCAGTCTCCCTTACATCACACCTACTTTTCACCCCTTTTGCCGCTATCCCTGTCGATCAGTTCGTCCGCTCTCTTCCAGCCTTTTACCGCTATCCCTTTCGGTCAGTTCACGATCCCGCTACCATCCTCTATCTCCCCCTTTTGCCGATATCCCTTTGAGTCAGTTGGAAATCATGATGTATAAAAAGAAAAATTAACTAATTTCAACTTTAAATAAGAACAAATGTTTGGTATAATTGAATAGAGAACAAACGTTCGTTTGATGCGGAAGGGAGATTCGTATGAGCCTTAAAGAAGCCGCGGAGAAATTCCAAAAATTTTGTTCCGTCTATAAAGAGGAAGCGGATTGTTTCTCTGTTCTGTTCGAGTTGAAGTGGCCCGACGGCTTTCGCTGTCCGCGCTGCAACCACCCGCTTTTCTATCTCATTTCCACCCGTCGGATTCCGCTCTACGAATGTCGCTCCTGCCATACGCAAACTTCCTTGATCGCCGGCACCATTATGGAGGGCAGCCGTACGCCTCTTCATCGTTGGTTCCAGGCCATATTTCTGCATGCCCAGTCCCGCTGCGTGAATGCCCGCCAGCTCTCCGAAGCGATCCATGTCACCTATAAAACGGCCTGGCTCATCTGTCACAAAATTCGCCGCGCCATGGCTGCGAGAGAATCGAATCGACTGCTATCGGGTATTGTTCGCGTTTCGGATTCCGTCTATTGCAAACG
>NZ_PVYW01000012.1 GCF_003001675.1 Cohnella sp. SGD-V74
TCGCTTCGAGTTGCGTTTTCAGGGTGTTCATCACTTGTTGCTGCAACGGCTGAAGGGGCTCGTTCCGCCCAAAAGAAGTAAACACCTGACGGATAAAAAAGTTGGTCGTATTGTACAGGTTTTTGGCGTTCTGACAGGCTTGCTCCAGGTACGCAAACAACTGGTGGCCGGGTTTGATCCACACTTGGTGGGTCCTGTATACTATCGTTAAATCCGACATGACTTCAACCTCACCTCCTTCCAAACACATCTTGCGAATGTATGTTCTTATTTCATTTTAACGCGAATACAGACGGAAGGAAAGCGCATCTCTGAGGGCATGTTCTGGAGGTCGCCGATTCACCTCACCGCTTGCAGAAGCGGGAGTCCTCTCGGCGAGTGCTGATAGATTCGCGCATAATGATATATTAATTTATAGCATAAACGACTTATGAGATAAAGCTTAAGAGGCATACGCAGGTGTCGTTCGGAACGGTCGGAGGTTGGCGTGGGAAGTACCGTGCGGAGTGCAATGGCGGGCAGAAAGGGAGGACGTGAGGAGATAGTACCGTGCGGCGTGCTAAAGGCGGGTAGAAAGGGAGGGAGCGAGGAAATAGTACCGTGCGGCGTGCTAAAGGCGGGTAGAAAGGGAGGGAGCGAGGAAATAGTACCGCGTGGCGTGCTAAAGATGGGCAGAAAGGGAGGGGGAGGAGGATAGTACCGTGCGGCGTGCTAAAGGTGGGGAGACGGTTGGGGAGCGCCACTAGCAGCGCCGCCCAGCCGTGGAGGGGCTGGGTCGACACTCTGCCGCAACGGCGTTAAGCCGATTTGATGCGGGAGAAGAAGCCGGAGATGGCCATCTCGGCGGCTCCCATCATGGCGGAGCGTTCTCCGAGCTCGGCGAAGAGGAGCTGCACTTTGCGCAAGTGGAAGCCGAGCGCGCGCTGGACGACGGTCTGGCGCAGCGAGTTCTCCAGCCAAGGACGGGCCTGGCTCATCCGGTTGCCGATGATGACGGCGTCCGGGTTGAAGACGTTGACGATGTTCGCGATCCCGATGCCCAAATACTCGCCGATGCCGGCGAATAACTCCAGGACGTCCTGCCTTCCGGAGTCCGCCGCGGAGAGCAGCTCTTCGAGATCGCCGAATCCGAGCGAAGACGCCTGCTTCAGCAGCGCTTGTTCCGAAGCGTACAGCTCCCAGCAGCCCCGATTACCGCAGGTGCAGCTTAGGCCGTGAGCTTCGATGGACAGGTGTCCCATTTCTCCGGAATATCCCGCCGAGCCTTTGTACAACGATTTATGCAAAATGAGCCCCGTGCCGATCCCGATGCCGACGCTGACGTAGACGAGATTGGCGATGCTGCGGCCGGCTCCATATTTCTGCTCCCCAAGGGCGCCCGCATTCGCTTCGTTGTCGATGGTGACGTGCAGGCCGAACCGTTCGGACAACATCCGCTGCAGAGGGACGTCCCGCCATTGCAGGTTCGGGGCGAATAATATCGTGCCGTTCTCGTCGACGATGCCGGGCACGCCGACCCCGATGCCGACGATGCCGTACGGACTGGCCGGGGCTTCGGCGATCAGAGCCTCGATGCATCCGCACAGCTGCTCGAATGCCGCTCCCGGCTCCGAATCGCGAAGGGAGGATGTTCTCTCGGCTACAATCTCGCCTCGCATGTCGACGAGCGCGCCCCGAATATAGTTAACGCCCAGATCGATTCCGATCGCATAGCCGGAAGTGGCGACGAATTCGAGCATAACCGGCTTGCGTCCGCCGCTCGACTGGCCCGTTCCGATCTCGCGTACGAGCGATCCGTCGATCAGATCCTGCACTAAGCTGGAGACGGTCGCCTTGTTCAGGCCCGATTGCTCCGAGATTTGCGCGCGGGACAGGGGAGCCCCCCGCAAAATGCACTCCAGCACGATGGCCGTATTGATTCGTTTAATAAGCGCTTGATCGCCCGTTGGTGTCGTCATAGCGGAACAGAGGCTCCTTAGCTTCGAATAATCTGCTGCTTGATTTGTTTATTTGCAGGAGAGCCGGGTCTCGTCCGACTTTCTCTTCTATTATATCATAACAAAACCAATGAAACTTAGTTTATTGAATAGACAAACTAAGTTCGAGGTGATATGCTGAGATCAGATTATAAACTGATACCGCTTTCAAGGAGGCCATTATCCGTTATGAGTAAATTCCCTAATGTTCCCAAGATCCAGTACGAAGGACGCGATTCGAAAAATCCGTTCGCGTTCCGCCACTACAACCCGCAAGAAGTCGTGTTCGGCAAAACGATGGAGGAGCATCTGCGCTTCGCCGTCGCCTACTGGCACACGTTCAACGCCAACGGCAGCGATCCGTTCGGCGCCGGCACGGCGGTTCGGGGCTGGGATTCGCTTGCCCCGCTGGACAAGGCGAAAGCCCGCGTCGAAGCCAATTTCGAACTGTTGGAGAAGCTGAACGTACCGTTCTACGCTTTCCACGACGCGGACATTGCTCCGGAGGGCGCAACGCTGGCAGAGACGAACAAAAACCTGGACGTCATCGTCGCCATGCTGAAAGACTATCAGAAATCGACCGGCAAGAAGCTGCTCTGGAACACGGTCAACCTGTTCACGAACCCTCGGTACGTTCACGGCGCCAGCACGACGAACAACGCGGAAGTGTTCGCGTACGCAGCGGCAACGTTGAAGAAAGGACTCGAAGTCGGCAAAGAGCTCGGAGCCGAGAACTACGTCTTCTGGGGCGGCCGCGAAGGCTACGAATCGCTGCTGAACACGGACATGAAGCTGGAGCTCGACAATCTGGCCCGTTTCCTTCATATGGCGGTAGATTACGCGAAGGAGATCGGCTTCGACGCCCAATTCCTGATCGAGCCCAAGCCGAAGGAGCCGTCCAAGCATCAGTACGATTTCGACGCGGCGACGGCGATCGCGTTCTTGCAAACCTACGGCTTGAAAGACAGCTTCAAGCTGAACATCGAAGCCAACCACGCGACGCTGGCCGGTCATACGTTCGAGCATGAGCTCCGCGTAGCCCGCATTAACGGCATGCTCGGCTCCATCGACGCGAACCAGGGCGACTTGCTGCTCGGCTGGGATACGGACGAATTCCCGACCGATCTCGTCTCCACGTCGCTGGCGATGTACGAGATTTTGAAGAACGACGGCCTGGGCCGCGGCGGCGTCAACTTCGACGCGAAGGTACGCCGTTCGTCCTTCGAGGACGAGGATTTGTTCCTCGCCCACATCGCCGGTATGGACACGTACGCTCGCGGTCTGAAAGCGGCGGCCAAGCTGATCGAGGAGCGCGTGATCGACGACATCGTGGCCAAGCGCTACAGCAGCTTCGGCGAAGGTATCGGCGCCGACATCGTATCCGGCAAAGCAACGCTGAAGTCGCTGGAAGCGTACGCGCTGCAAGCGAAGCCGATCCGCAATGAATCCGCTCGTCTGGAGCAGATCAAAGCGAACCTGAACGACGTCATTTTCGGCGTATAAGAAGGAGACCTCTCCATGAAATATGTCATTGGCGTAGATTTGGGAACGAGCGCGGTCAAGACGCTGCTCGTCGGTCAGGACGGCGTCGTGCACGCCGAAGCGACCCGCGAATATCCGCTCTATCACGATAAAGCCGGGTGGAGCGAGCAGGACCCCGAGGATTGGGTAACGGGGACGACGGCCGCTCTGCGCGAGCTGATTGGCGGCTCCTCCGTAAGCCCGGAAGACGTCGAGGGGATCAGCTTCTCCGGGCAAATGCACGGACTTGTCCTGCTCGACGCGGACGGCAAGCCGGTGCGCAGGGCGATTCTGTGGAACGATACGCGCACGACCGAGCAATGCCGCGAGATTGAGCGGACATTGGGCGACAAGCTGCTGTCCGTTACCCGCAATCCTGCATTGGAAGGTTTCACGCTGCCGAAAATTCTCTGGGTCAAGCAGCATGAGCCGGAATCCTTCGCGAAGGCGGCCGGCTTCCTGCTGCCGAAGGACTATGTGCGGCTGCGCCTTACCGGCGAGAAGCATATGGACTTGTCGGACGCGGCGGGAACGCTGATGCTCGACGTCGCGGGCCGCGACTGGAGCGCGGACGTGCTGGGCGCGTTCGCGGTTCCGGCGGGCTTCTGCCCGCCGCTCGTCGAAGCGGGAGCGCTTGTCGGCGGACTGACCGCCGAAGCGGCGAGCGCGACCGGGCTGCGGCAGGAGACGAAGGTGTTTGCTGGAGGCGCGGACAACGCCTGCGGAGCGATCGGAGCGGGCATTCTGTCGCCCGGCCTGACGCTGTGCAGCATCGGGACGTCGGGCGTTGTCCTGACGTACGAAGAGGATGCTTCCGCCGATTACCGCGGAAAGGTGCACTTCTTCAACCACGGCAAGCCGGACGCCTTCTACGCGATGGGCGTTACGCTCGCCGCGGGCTATTCGCTCAGTTGGTTCCGCAACACGTTCGCCAAGGGCGAGACGTACGACGCGCTGCTGCAGGGCGCTGAGGACGTCCCGGCCGGCTCTAACGGCCTGCTGTTCACGCCTTACATCGTAGGAGAACGGACGCCGCATGCGGACGCGCAAATCCGCGGCAGCTTCGTGGGCGTGGACGGAAGCCATACGCGAACGCATTTCGCTCGGGCGGTCATGGAGGGCATTACGTTCTCGCTGAACGAATCGATCGAGATGTTCCGCGCCGCGGGCAAACAGGTTGACAAAGTCGTCTCGATCGGCGGAGGAGCGAAAAATCCGCTCTGGCTGCAGATGCAGGCCGACATCTTCCAAGCCGATGTGGTCGCGCTCGAGAACGAGCAGGGACCCGGGCTCGGCGCGGCGATGCTGGCCGCGGTCGGCTGCGGTTGGTTCCCGTCGCTCGACGCTTGCGGAGAAACGTTCGTTAAGCACGCTCGCATCTATCGTCCCGACGAGTCGGCCAGCGCCCGCTACCGGCAGCTGTTCGAGATCTACCGCCAAGTATACGGACAGACTGCGGGCATCAACCATGCGCTGTACGCTTTTCGAAACTAGTGTAATCGGATAGAATAAAAGTTAGGGCAAGGGATGCCTCCCTTTCCTTCGAGAGCCTTCGCAATTCCCGGCCGGTAAACGGGAGAAGGCTCTCTTGGCGTTGCCCGGGAAACTTCCGGGCTGCGAAATTCGTATTGTATATATAGCTTGTACATATAAATATACGAACGAACTGAAGCGGAGGAAAACCGTTGGCTACGGACGAGGCGGCGAACATGACGAACGAGACGAACCTAACGAACCTGGCAAATAAGCAGAATATGACGGACAAGGCAGATACGGCGAACGAGGCGGATCTAACGGATAAGGCAACCCGGGAGAATATGGCGGACGAGCCAAACAAGGGGAACGAGGAGAGCGAGCAAGGCAGTCCCTCACTGCTGCGGGCGGTCATTGAAGAGGCGGGCTACGAAGCGGGACATCCGATCGTTCGGAATATCGTTCTCGACGTGCGTTCCGGCGAGAGGGTCGGCTTGATCGGCCCGAACGGCGCGGGCAAGAGCACGCTGATGAAGGGACTGCTCGGCCAGCTGCCCCATTGGCGGGCGCAGGTGTATTGGCGAGGGGAAGAGGAAGGCAATGCCGGCGAAGGTCTCCACTCGGCAATCGCGTATATTCCCGAGCAGCCGATCGTGTACGAGAGGCTGACGCTGTGGGAGCATCTCGTGCTTGCCGCCGCTTCCGCCGGCTTGTCGGAGGACGAGTTGAACGAGCGCGCGGACAAGCTGCTTCGCCGGTTTCGCTTGAGCGGGTTCCGGCATCATTATCCGGTGAAGTTCTCCAAAGGCATGCAGCAGAAAACGATGCTGATCGTCGCCTTCCTGCTGAAGCCCGACTTGTACTTGGTGGACGAGCCGTTCATCGGGCTGGATCCGGGCGCAGTGCTGGAGCTGATCGACGCGCTGGAGGAGGAGAGGAGCCGGGGAGCGGCCGTGCTCATGACGACGCACGTCCTGGATTCGGCGGAAAGAATGTGCGACCGGTTCGTGCTCGTAAGCGACGGAGGAGCGGCTGCATCCGGCACGCTGGAGGAGATCGCGAAGCAGGCGGGCTTCGGCCCGGACGCCCGGTTGTTCGACTGCTTCCATCGACTCGCTTCGCGTGAAGACGAGGTGGAGGCATGACGCCGTCCGACTCGGCAGCGAACCGTCCCGTTCCTTCCCGTTCCGTCGGAAGCTTTACTCCGTCAAGGCTGTTCGCAGCTCGGGCGGCCGCCTTCTGGACGACGATCTGGAAGTGCTGGAGAATCGTGCTGGACTGGACGGTATGTCTCTATATCGTGCTTCCGGGAGCCTTCATCGCCGTCGGCATCTACAGGGATTTCATGCGGGAGCCTCCTCCGGGGCTGGCGGAGTTTCCGCTGTATCCGATCCTGCTGGCGCTCGCCTTGCCGCAGCTTGCGGGGAAGTATCGGACGTTCGCCGAAAGCGGGGACGGCCTGTTCCTTCACCGCAATCCCCAATGGAGACGGAGGTTCGCGAAGATGGGGTTCGCGTACGGCGGGGCGGCAAGATTGCTCGTCACGTCCATTGCCGTCATGACGCTGTCCCCGGTGCTGCTGCCCGTGTTCGGGCTGTCTGCGGGTTCGCTGGGGGCTCTCGTCGTCTATTACACGGCGGCGGGGCTGTTCTGGTCGATGCTGCGCGACCGCGTCGCGCTAAGCTGGAAAGGCTGGCGCAGATGGGCGGCCACCCTGCCTGCCGGCGCGGCATTCGTTCTAGGCGTGCCTGCGCTGGCGGAGAGGGGGGCCGCGAGCCCGGGCGCCGCGTTTCTGTCCGGGGCGGCATTCCTTGCCGCAGCTCTCGTCCTTCTGCTCTGGCGGATGCGCAAGAAGGGAACGCTGCTGCACGAAATCACGGTGGAAAACGAAAGCTACGCGTCTCTCGTAAGCTGGGTCCTGATGGATACGATGGAGAAAAAGCCGCTCCCGAGGCAGCGCAAGCCGATCCTGTTCGCGCGCTCCCAGCCGCTTCTCCCGCACCGGGACAACGTTGCGGACCGGCTGGCGGACAGCTGGATGAAGTCGGTGCTGCGCCGTCCGGACCTGGTGAAGCAGCTCTTCTACACTCTGGGAGTAGGGGCGGCCGCGCTAGCGCTGCCTCCGATCCCTTTCGCGGTCATTGTCTGGCTCGGCTTGCCGTTTCTCGTCGTCGCGACGCTGCGACGTTATTGGACGCAGTGGTTATCCGAGCCGTATCTCACGTTGTTCGTCTGGTCCGACCAGGCGGAGGCCGAGGCTTCCCGCAAAGCGACGGCATGGCTGGCGATGCCGCTGGTTCTGCTGTGGGCGCTTCTGATCGGCGTCCGAATCGGACTGGCGTTCGGCGGCATCGCCTGGATCGCGGTCGCCGCCGTTCCCGCGGCCGGATATTACTGGCTTAGAGCGGCGAACGACATTCTGATCTCGTTCGCGGCGTCGCGCCGCAAAAAGGAATAAGCGGCCCATAATCTGGGATAACCTAACCGGAAGCGACGAGATTACGAACGAGGAGAGGATGAACGCGATGAAACATGCCGCGCTGCTGTTTCAATTTCCGGAGGATTCCCAGGCCAGGCTGGCCGCCGAGACGCTGGACGAGCTGGGCTACGAGCCGCAACTTCACGAAGGGGGAAGGCTGCACATTCACGTGCAGAACGAGGATCTGACTTCGGCCCTGGAGATCGTGCAATGCTATTCGGGCCATCTGCTGGAGCACGCGCCGGCGGAGGCGGTCGTCGTTACCGATTTCGCGTACGGGATGGACGATATCCCGATTCCCGCGCATACGGTAAACGAGGATTGGGTCGACGGTTATCGCCAAAGCGCGGAAGAGAGCGCCAAGGACGATTCGGCCTATCCGACCGACGACGGCTCGTACGACCGCTTCGATGCGACGTAGACTACAAGGAAAATCAAGAGGGGCAAGCGCGCCGGTTTCCCGGCGGATGCTTGCCCCTTCGCTTTTGCCGCATCAGGCTCACTCGGCCGCATGCATCCCCGCCGTATATCCCGTCGAGAAAGCCGCCGTAATGTTGTAGCCGCCCGTGTAGCCGTGGATGTCCAGCACTTCCCCGCAGAAGTACAGCCCCTTCGTCAGCTTCGATTCCATCGTTTTCGGGTCGATCTCCTTCAAGTTGACTCCGCCTCCCGTCACGAAGGCGTCCTCGATCGACAGCGTGCCGTACACCCGGACAGGGAACCGCTTGATCAGTCCGGCAAGACGGCTCCACGCCTGGCGCGGCACGTTGTCGTACGTGACCGTCTCCGCCAGCTCGGCTCCGCGCAGCAGCGGGGGGATCATTTTCTCGGGGAGACAGGCTTTCAGCACGTTCTTGACGGCTTTCTTCGGCTCCAGCTCGGCGAGCTTCAGCGTCTCGCTGTACACCTCGTCGGGACTCTTGTCCGGCATCAGGTCGATCGCGACTTCGACGTTGCCCGTCCCCGACGCCTTGAGCGCTTTGACGACGAACTGGCTGCACCGCAGCGCGATCGGGCCCGACAGGCCGAAATGCGTGAAGATCATGTCCCCGCGGTGTTCGACGACCCGCTTGCCCTTCGCATTCCATACCGACAGAGCGACATCTCTGAGGCTTAACCCTTGAAGCTCCTTGCTCGTAATAAAAGGTTCGTTGGACGTCAGCGGCACCTCCGTCGGGAACAGCTCGGTAATCGTATGCCCCGCCTTCTCCGCCCAAGCGTAGCCGTCTCCAGTAGAGCCTGTCTGCGGCACCGATTTGCCTCCCGACGCGACGATGACGGAGCGGCAGACCAGAGTCTCTCCCGAGCGCAGCCGCACGCCCGCGACTCGTCCGTCCTCGTACAGCACAGTGTCTACGGGAGCGTTCACGCGGATGTCGACGCCCTGCTTGCGCACCTGGCCGATCAGAGTGTCCACGACCGTCTTGGCTCTGTCGGTCACGGGAAACATGCGGCCGTTATCTTCTTCTTTCAGCCGAATGCCCAAATTTTCGAAAAAAGCGATAATGTCCTTGTTGTTGAAATTGGCTAAGGAGCTGTGCAGAAATCGGCCGTTGCCGGGGATGTGCCGGATCAGCTCGTCGAGGTCCTTGTTGTTCGTCACGTTGCATCTTCCGCCGCCGGATATGCCGAGCTTGCGCCCCAGCTTGTCCCCTTTGTCGAGCAGCAGGACGCTCGCGCGCCGCTTGCTCGCGGCGATGGCGGCCATAAGTCCGGCGGAGCCCCCGCCGATGACGATCACGTCGTAGTTCATGTTCGTTCTCCTGACTTGCGTTGATATCCTTCAAGTGTATCATCGGAAATGGCGAACGCAAAATCGGATTTTCATGTCAGGAAAGTTCATAAAATATTGGGGAAATGTTAATATAATTAAATACCTTATATTGTAACCCATGGAGAGATGTGCTTTAATCTAAGTGATTCGTCTAGAAAATCGTCTAGTAAATTGTCTTTACGATTAGTATGGATAAGAATGGATACGAATAGGTAGAGGCCGATCCGTCGCTACGGGAGGTTCGCTGGATGTGGAAAGAATCGTTGCTGCAGATCCTGATTGCATTTCTTCCCGTTTTTATGTTCATGGTCTGGTACGACAAGCCGGAGAGAACCGGCCATTCGCACATTTTCATCGGAATTTGCTGCGGACTGGCCATGCTCTTGAACATGAACTTTACGACAGTGAACAACCACGGAGTCCACTTTGACCTGCGCCACGTTCCGTTTCTGATCGGTTCGATCTATGGCGGCGTCCCGATCGCTTTCGGGCTGCTGGTTTTATATATCGTTACGCGTCTTGGGGAGATCGCTTACCGGTGGGAGTACTTCGTGTTTATCGGTTTCCTGGCGGCTTACATCCCCGTGCTGTTCTCGAAGATACCCGGGTACGGCTCCCGCCATCGCAGAGGAAAGCTTAAGCTTGTCCTCTATTTATGCTTGTTTCTCTCGCTTTTTCAGATGGCCTCTTACCTTGTCGGCATGCCGGGAAGCTTGCTGGACAACCTGCCTGAGATCATGGGCGTGCTGGTCGCCTTCGTATCCGTCTTCGTCGCCGTAACGGTGCTGTGCGCGCATTTCATCGAATTGAGCTTCGAGAGAATTCAACTGCAGCTGCAGCTGCACGACGTGTCGTTGAAATATCGCAAAGAGATGCGCAGGCTGCAGCAATTCATCGACAACTCGCCGCTTATGGTCATGTTTTTCGATAATCAAGGAAAAATTACCCACGTGAACGATATGACGTTGACCCTCGCCGCTCCGCTCGGGAGGAACGATCTGCTGCAGAGGAAGTTCTCGCTGCTTCTTGAACGATTGGACACGAAGCTCGACTACGATCCCGTGGAACGGATTTTGCAGGGCGAAGAGAAGCTGACGGATATTCTCAGGCTGAACGACCGCATGTTCTATACGATCTACTGCTCGATCAAGGACATGCCCTCCCAGGGAACGGACGGGGTGCTGTTCATCGGCCACGACGTCACCGAGCTTCATCGGCTGAAGGACGAGGTCGACAGAATGGAGAGGCTGAGTCTGGTCGGACAGATGGCGGCGAGCATCACGCACGAGATCCGCAATCCGCTGGCGGTGATCCGCGGATTCGTGCAGCTGCTTAACGAGCGCAGCCCGGCGGAGCAGAAAACGTATTTCCGCATCGTACTGGAAGAGCTGGACCGCACGAACGCGATCATCAACGATTTTCTGTCGCTGGCGCAAAACCGCATCGTCGAGAAGGAGCCTTCCAACCTGAACGAGCTGTTGGGCGATCTTCTTCCTCTGATCTGGGCGGACGCCAACATGCGGGGACAGATTATCGATCTGCGAACGGACGACAGTCTGGAGCCGATTCCGATGAACAGCAAAGAGATGAAGCAGCTTGTGCTCAATTTGTCCCGCAACGGCATGGAGGCGATGAACGACAAGGGCGTGCTGAGAATCGAGACGCAGAACCTTGCGGACGCGGTGCAGCTGCGCGTCAGCGACAACGGCGTCGGCATTCCGCCGGAGAAGCTGAATCGGCTGTTCGAGCCGTTCTTCACGACGAAGACGAACGGAACCGGCCTCGGCTTGGCGTTGTGCCTGAGCATCGTGGAGCGTCATCATGGCAAAATCCACGTGGAATCGACGGTCGGCGAAGGAACGACCTTCATCGTCTCGTTCGCGAAGTCCGCGAGCTGAGGCCTGCCTTGAGCGGATAACTGCCGCCGTTTCGGTTACACTACGGAGGAAACGACCAGACAAGGAGGATGTTTCCATGCCCAGAAACGAAGGATCGTCGAAGTCCGGACGGTCGGCCGAAGATCGCAGCAAGAGCAAAACTTCTCCGCTATCCCCCGCCTTCGACAAGAAACTCGACGGTCCCAACCGTCCCTCGACCTGATCATGGGCGGCTACGGGAGGAAGGGCAAGCCCTATGCGGGAGCAACCCCCGCGCCGGGGCGCGACGATCCGGAATTGGACCCGTTCGAGATCGAGTTCCGGCCGGAGTTCCGCCAAGGCAGGGGGCCGAGGGAGCCGTTCGTGAACGAGCACGGCGTCGTGATCGGAGATCACGATTACGAGTCGGAGCAATCCCCCTTGGAACAGTGGAGCGCGGAGACGGACCCGTCCGTCATGGCGGGGGAGCAGTGGGTGCATCCTTACAAGGATATCGGGTTTCTGACCAGCGAGAATCGCGATTTGTTCGAGCGGGGAATCTCGTCGACCAGGCCGTTCTCGCATCCGACACACTCCACCGGTTCGGCCATCGACGCCGACGAGGACGCCGGTTATCCGGTGCCGGAAGTGCTGGACGAGCCCTGAGCCCCGCCCGCTGCGAAGCGCCGATCGAAAGCAGGGTCCGCTTGCAGGCCCAAGAGCTTTGACGGAGCTTGCGGCAGCGCGGTATAATGAAACTCAGCGGAACGTGCATGCCGCCAATTTCTCGTTGGGAAAGAGAGGCGCCTTATTATGTCGATGTCTTTCGAAAGATATATGCTGGATATGATTCAACCGATGCGCGACGACTTGACGCGGATCGGCATTCAGGAGCTGAGAACTCCGGAGGAAGTGGAAGAGAACCTTCCCGGAGCTGCCGGCACGGCGCTTGTCGTCGTGAACTCCGTGTGCGGCTGCGCCGCGGGACAATGCCGTCCTGGAGTCGCCGAAGCGCTGAAGCACGACGCCGTGCCCGATCATCTGTTCACGGTGTTCGCGGGTCAGGACAAGGAAGCGACGGCGAAAGCGCGGGAGTATTTCCTGCCGTACCCGCCATCCTCTCCTTCGATCGCGCTGATGAAAGACGGAGAGCTCGTGCACTTCATCGAGAGACATCAGATCGAGAATCGCAGCGCGGCGGAGATCGCGGCCGATTTGACCGATGCTTTCGACCGTTATTGCCGGTAAGAAAGCCGTTCCCGGAGGCAGAGGCCGCTCGCGCCCGAGCCGCCGGGATATTTTTTGCGATTAAGGAGGTTGGCGTAAGATGACGACGCTTCAGCAAGAGATTATCGAGAAGCTTGGCGTTAAGCCGACGATCGACGTCGACGAAGAGATCAGGCGGAGAGTCCAGTTCTTGAAAGATTACGTCGTGCAGGCCGGAGCGACCGGGCTGTTGATCGCGATCAGCGGCGGAGTGGACAGCGCGGTGGCGGCCGGACTGTGCAAGCTCGCAACGGACGAATTGTCGCGGGAGACGGGCAAGGACTACATAACGCTGGGCGTGTTCCAGCCTTACGGCGAGCAGGAGGACATTCATCACAGCTACGAAGTGGCCGAAGCGTTCAAGCTGACGCACAAAGTCGAGACGAACATCGAGGACGCGGTCGACGAGATCGCGCTGGAAACGGAGCATGCGTTCAAAGCTCTGCAGATCCACCGCCATATGAGCCGGGGAGGCAAGGGGAACGTCAAAGCCCGTACGAGAATGGTCGTGCAGTACGCGCTCGCCTTCGATCTGAACCTGCTCGTCGTAGGCACGGACCACGCTTCCGAGGCGCTTACGGGCTTCTTCACGAAGTGGGGGGACGGCGCCGTCGACATTACCCCGCTCAGCACGCTGAACAAGCGTCAAATCCGGGAGCTGGCCCGCCGCCTCGGCGTGCCCGCCAGCGTCGTCGACAAGGCTCCGACCGCAGGGCTGTGGGAAGGCCAGACCGACGAGGGAGAGCTGGGGGTCACTTACGACGACAACAGCGCCTATCTGGAAGGCAAGGATATCGATCCGCAAGCCAGGGAAAACCTCGAGCAGCGCTACTTGCGCACGCAGCATAAGCGCCAGCCGATTCCGGGGATCTGACCGCTCGGCATGATTGTCGGAATCGGTCTGGATGTCGTGGAGACGGCGCGGATGGCGAACATTCTCGCGGGGCGCAGCGGGTCTAGGTTTATCGACAGGGTGCTGACGCCTGCGGAGCGGAAGGCCTGGGAAGCTCTGCCGCCCCGGCGGGCGTTGGAATACGCCAGCGGCAGGTTCGCCGCCAAGGAAGCGGTCGTGAAGGCGCTGGGATGCGGGATCGGAGCGACGGTGGGATTCCAGGATATCGAGGTGATCGCCGACGAGCTTGGCAAGCCCGTATGCAGGCTGTCTTCCGCCGCGATCGCGCGTCTCGGTTGGGAAGATCCGAATTATCGGCTGCATATCGCGATTACGCACGAACGCGCGCTCGCGGCGGCTACCGCCCTAATCGAAAAGCTATGAGCGACACCAGTCCGGCAGAAATACGCTGCCGGGCTGTTATTTATTGGGTTGGCGATTATGATATGGTAATTTACGCTTCGCGAATCGTGACGTATAATGGAATAATGTTAAGGGGATGAAATTTAATTTTATCCGGATAATGGGGCATTGATGATGAGAACGAATTATATCACGATCATGATGAAGCACTTCGAACAGATGAATCTCGAGGTGGCCGCGGCGGCGGAGACCGTACTGGACGCTTCGGTTCTGAAGGACAAGGACACCGTATACGATTGTCATCGCTTCTTGTTCGTCAGATCTTCGGGCGAAGGCAAGCTGATCGCCCAGAACAAGGAGATTCCGCTGGAGAGCGGCAAGCTGTTTATTTTGTTGGCGGGCATGCCGCATCGCATCGTGCTGGAGCCGGGCGAATCGGCGACGCTGCAATGGTGCCATTTTCGCAGCAGCTACGAGGATCGGGACTTGTACCGGGCGCTGCAGATTCCGTTCCACATCCAGGTGGAGGACGAGACGGCGGTATCGGGCATCTTCGTCTGCCTGTTCGAGGAGCTGGCGCGCAACGGCTTGACCTCCAAGCTTAAGATCAAGGCGGCGATGCTGGAGCTGATCAGCTATTATTTGGACAGCCTTTCGCTGATCGACAACACGGCTCCCACAGACGATCTGCAGAAGATCGATATGGTGCTGAAGTACATCGACGAGCATCTCGCGGACAACATTACGGTCGAGAACATGGCCAAGCAGGTCTACTTGCACCCGAATTATTTTATCGTGTTTTTCAAAGGAATTCTCGGCTATTCGCCGATTCAGTACGTGAATCTCAGACGGATGGAGATCGCCAAGAGCCTGCTTCTGAAGCAGGACAGCAACGTATCCTCGGTCGCCGGGCAAGTCGGCATGCAAATCTATTACTTCTCCAGAATGTTCAAAGCGCATACGGGATTGACGCCAAGCCGCTTCCGCAAGCAGGCGGCGTTCATCGCGGCTTCGTCCGGAGAGGACAGCAACGAGAGGGAAGAGGGGAAATCGCGTTGACGGCAACGGACGACAAACGGTATTTCGGCGAAGGTTTGCTGCGGTGGTATCGCAAGGTGCGGCGCGATCTGCCCTGGCGAAGAAGCCGGGATCCATATCATATTTGGGTGTCCGAAATTATGCTTCAGCAGACACGCGTGGATACGGTCATTCCGTATTTCAACCGGTTCGTGGACCGCTTTCCGACGCTTCGCCATCTGGCCGAGGCGCCTGAGGACGACGTGCTGAAGCATTGGGAAGGATTGGGCTACTACTCCAGAGCGCGCAATCTGCAAGCGGCCGCGCGCGAGGTGGCCGAGCGCTACGGGGGAGAAGTTCCCCGGAGCAAAGCGGAGGTGTCCGCGCTGAAAGGCGTCGGTCCGTATACGACGGGCGCGATTCTCAGCATCGCTTACGATCAGCCGGAACCGGCCGTGGACGGCAACGTGATGAGGGTGCTGTCCCGGTACTTCTGCCTCGAGGACGACATCGCCCGCCCGGCGACGCGGATCGGGATGGAAGGGCTGGCTCAGTCGCTTATTCCGGAAGGGCAGGCCGCCGACTTCAATCAGGCGTTGATGGAACTGGGAGCGATGGTGTGCACGCCGAAATCCCCGTCCTGCCCGGAGTGTCCCGTAGGCGAGCGATGCGAGGGCCGGCTTCAAGGCAAGGAACGGGAGCTCCCGGTGAAGACGAAGGCCAAGAAGGCGAGACCGGTGTTCCGCTGGGCCGCCCTGATCGAGGGGAGCGGGGCGTTCGCCGGCAAGGTGCTCGTCCGGCAGCGGCCCGAGACGGGACTGCTGGCGCAAATGTGGGAGCTTCCGCACATTGAAGTGCCGGACGAGGACGCGTGGATTCGGCCGGAGGAAGGGGCGGCGCTGCTGGAGGCGGCCCTTGCGGAGGACGGCGTCCTTGTGAAGGCGGCGTCCGGCGAGGTCGTCGGGGAGGCGCAGCATATTTTCACCCATCTCGTCTGGAAAATCAAAGTGCTGGGCGCCTCGGCGCTGGAGGAGCAATACGTGGCCGACAGGACCGGCTACCGCTGGGTCGGCCCGGAAGAGTTCGAGAACTACGCGTGGCCGAACGTGTTTCGCAAATTGTTAACGGAATATTTCCTTCTTACTCTGCGACGATAAGCCGGGCTGTTAAGCCAGGCTGCGCAGGGGCTCGCCAAGGCGCGTTATGCGCCTTGGCTTTTTTGCGTTTTGAGCCCGTGCATCCGATGCCCAAACAATTTCTTAACAACTGTACGATTCGGTTAGCGAAAAACATATCTGTCTCATATTCAGTAAGCACAAGATTTAATAATTCCGCCTTACAGTAAAGGAAGATGAGGAACGTATCAGACGCAAGCAAGGAGGCGGCCGTCAGTTATGCAAGCTGACATCATAGATTGAGGAGGCATGAAGTGAAGCTAATACAGTTTTACAGACAGCTTTTCCTGGAGGCGATCAATATGTACGAGCCGGTGTGGGAAGAAGATGCGGTGTCGTTCGGTTACCGTTGGCACAAGCGGAACTACCCTTTGAGAGAGCAATTTCAAATCAGGGACATGGATCCCGAATATCCTGCGCTTATGTATTCGCTGATCTTGCCGGAGGCTTATCTGGAAACGACGATTTACGAGGAAATCAAAAGATACCCTTCCAAATACGAGCTGTCCATCGTGATTCTGAATCGCCAAGTTTGGCTTAACGCGACGCTTCAGACGGACAAGCTCCAGGATTCCCTGATGGGCTTTCTCTACCAGTCGCGCGGAGAGTTAATGAATATATTGGATTGCATCATTCGGCTGCCGGCAGAGACCGAGGTTTAACAACGGATTGCGGTCGTCACCGGCAAAACCCTTAAAGGAGACGTGGCTTGGAACATGAACATTCGAACGAAGCTGTTAACTGGATTCGGAATCGTACTTATTCTTCTCTTGACGGTGGGGGTCGTATCGGTCACCCAGATGTCGTCGTTAAAGGGCTCCATCTCGGAGATTAAGGACGAGTGGATGCCAAGCACGTACAAGCTGTCCCAACTGCGGGGCGATTTTAACGGAATAAGCGGACAGCTGCTGTTAATGAAATTCGAGACGGACGAGAAGACGAGGAGCTCCATGATCGCGGCGGTGAAAGGCTCGATGGACAGCTTCCGCGCGGGAATGCAAGAGTATCAAGCGCTGATTGTCGAGGCGGAAGAGCAGGCGAAGTACGACGATATTCGCGAGAAGACGGAACGATTCTTCGCCACGGTGGAGCAGATGGTCGGCGATGCGGAGCGGGAAGGCGCGAATACGGATCTGACTCTTATCCGGGAAGCGCTGCCGCTCGTGCAGACGATCCGGTCGGACATGAACGAATGGATCGGGTACATCGTGCAAGGATCGGACGAGAAGATCGCGGATACCTTCGAATCGAACCGCGTAGGAACGATAGCCGTCATCGTGCTCGGCTCGCTCGCGCTCGCGCTTGGCGTTGCTCTGTCCCTGTTCCTGTCGTCCAGGCTCGTTCGTTCCATCAAGTCGGTCGTAAACGTCGCCACCCGCGCCGCTCAAGGCGATCTGACGGAACGGGCGGAGTCGCTCACGAAGGACGAGGTCGGCGTTCTGGCAGGCGCTTTCAACGAAATGATGGGGAATTTGCGCTCGCTGATCGGGCATACGCTCGGTTCGGCACAGAGCGTCGCCGCCGCCGCGCAGGAAATTTCGGCGACGACGGAGGAGATCGCCAGAGGCAGTACGGACCAGGCGGAATCGGCCCAGACGATCAACGAGCTCGTACAGGAAATGTCCAGAGCGGTCGCCGCCGTCGCATCGAACGCGAGCTCGGTCGCGGAGTTGTCCGACCGCGCCAGACGCGGGGCGGAGGAAGGCGGGGAAGCGATCGAAGCTTCGCTGCACAGCATGGACAGATTGTCCGAACAGATGCGCCTGCTGGAGCAGGATTCGCAGCAGATCGGCCAGATTATCGAAGTCATCGACGAAATCGCCGAGCAGACGAATCTGCTGGCGTTGAACGCGGCGATCGAGGCGGCCAGGGCCGGCGATCAAGGAAGAGGCTTCGCAGTCGTCGCCGACGAGGTTCGCAAGCTCGCGGAACGGAGCGGGGAAGCGACGAAGCAGATCGCGTCGATCATTATAGGAATGCAGCGGAATACCGACCAAAGCGTCAAAGCGGTGGAAGAGGCGGCCGGATTGTCGGCGGCGACCGGCCGGACGTTCGAGCGCATCGTCGGCATGGTGACGGAGACGGCCGGGCAAGTGTCCGAGATCGCGGCGTCCAGCGAACAGCAAGCCGCCCAGTCCGACGAGGTGCTGCGCGCGGTCGAATTGATCGCGGCGGCCAGCCAGCAGTCCGCGGCCGCGGCGGAAGAAGCGGCGAGCTCGTCGAACTCGCTGGCCCGCCTGTCCGAGAAGTTGAACGAGAACGTGTCGATTTTCAGAGTGTAGGAGAGAGGAACCGCCATGAAAAACTATATCGTCTTGGGCCTGAACGGGGAAAAATACGCGCTGTCGATCTCGGAGATTCAGGAGATCATCAAGGTGCAGCCGATTACGGAGGTGCCGTGCGACAAGCCCTTCGTCAAAGGAGTCATCAACTTGCGCGGCAGAATCGTTCCCGTAATCGGGCTAAGCGCCCGGTTCGGGGCGGAGGAAGCCGAGCAGGGACCCTCCGCGCGCATCGTCATCGTGAGCTCGGAAGCGGACGATATCGGAATAGGTGTGGACAGCGTCGATCAAGTGGCGTCCTTCGACGAGATTCTGCCCCCGGCTGCGGATAATTCCGCGGTCGCGTCGCGCGACTATCTGGCGGGCATCGGCAAGCTGGGCGACCGGCTGGTCAGCATCTTGGATTTGAAAGCCGTGCTAGGCTTAAGAGGGGAGCTGTAATCGGATGGACCACTTCGCTTCGACCTATTTGAGCGTCTTCCTGGACGAGTTGGAAGAGCAGCTGCTGACGCTCGACCACTCCATTCTCGAGCTGGAGAGCGGCGGCAACCAGCATGATACGATTCAGAAAATATTCCGCGCCGCTCATACGTTAAAAGGTTCTTCGGCGGCGATGGGCTTCCATCAGATGAAGGAAGTGACGCACAGGGTGGAGAGCGTATTCGACCTGCTGCGCCAGGAGAGGCTGTCGCTGAGCTCCACTCTCATCAATACGCTGTTCGATTGCATCGACTATCTGAAAGTGCAGCGCGAAGCATTGAGGCAGGGGCGGGCGGAAGAGCAGCCGCACGGGACGCTTCTTATCGCCTTGAACGACTGCTTGTCGGGTCGCCCGGCCGCCACGGCCGGAAAAGAAGAAACCGACGGATTGCCGGAGATGAACGGCTGCGAGGACGCGGAGTCGGGATGGGCCCAGACCGAGTTGGAAGAGATGGCGCGTAAGAGGGAGGAAGGCGTACCGCTCTACCTGGTGTCGGTGACGTTGACGGCAGGAGCGGATATGCCGACGGTGCGGGCCATGCTCGTGCATCGCACGCTCAGCGAGACCGGCGAAGTGATCGCTCTGAAGCCGTCGCTGGCCGACTGGGAGAACGAGGAGCTGCTGCTGTCGGGCCCGATCTCGTACGTAATCGCTTCCGGGCATTCACCCGAAACGATCGGGAGCAACGTGCTGCAGCTGTCGCAAATTAACGACGTTAACGTTCAGTTGATCGAGTCGTTTCCTCAGCCGGGCAGGGTCGGCGGTCGGACGAAGGCCGAAGCTTTGCTGGACGAGCTTGCCGCTCCGGTCGCCGCTTCTGTCGCTGCGTTCGACGCGCCCCCGGTTGCCGCATCGGCTTCCGCTCCGGTCGCATCTGCCCCGTCCGCTGCGCCGGATGCGCTCGCATCCGCTCCGTCCGCATTGCTTGCGTCTGCGCCCGCGGGCAAGCTCGAAGCAAGCGCGGAAGGCAAGGCGTCGATTCAGCAGACGGTTCGCGTAGACGTGAAACGGCTGGAGCATCTGCTTAACCTGGTCGGGGAGCTGATTATCGACAACACCCGGCTGCAGGAGGTGCGCAGGAAGCTGGGCGAGCGCGCCAAGCAGGACCAGGATGTCGCGACGCTGGGAGAAGTGACGGATCATCTGAACCGCGTCATCGCCGAGCTTCAGGAGGGGATGATGAAAACCCGGATGCTGCCGATCGAGCAGCTGTTCAATCGGTTCCCGAGGCTGGTCAGGGATCTGTCGCAGCAGGCAGGCAAGGAGATTCAATTCACGATCGAGGGCAAGGAGACGGAGCTCGACCGGACGCTTATCGAGGAGATCGGCGATCCGCTCATTCATATTTTGCGCAACGCGGCCGACCACGGGATCGAGTCGCCCGACGAGCGCGAGAAGCTCGGCAAGCCGCGCAAAGGACAGCTGCTGCTGCAGGCGAGCCACCAGGAGAACGCGATCGTCATTCGCGTGAAGGACGACGGCCGCGGCATCGATCCGGAGAAGGTCAAGCGCAAAGCGGTTCATAAAGGCTTCATCACCGAGCAGGAAGCGGCAAGGCTGTCGGACAAGGAGCTTATCGCGCTCATTTTCCACTCGGGGATGTCTACCGCGGAGCAAGTGACCGAGCTGTCCGGACGCGGAGTCGGCATGGACATCGTGCGAACGCAGATCGAGAAGCTGAACGGGCTGATCGACATCGACACGACGCTCGGCCAAGGGACGGAGATTACGATCAAGCTGCCGCTGACGCTGGCGATTACGAGGTCGCTGCTCGTCGAGCTGGGCAAACATACCGTCGCGATCCCGCTCGTTCACGTGCTGGAGACGTTCCAATTATCCTCCGCGAACATCCAGAGCGTTCACGGCAAAGAAATCTGCACGGTTAGAGGAGACATTTTCCCGCTTGTCAGGCTGCACGGCAAGCTGCGCACGGAGCCAGCGCGGGCGGGCAAGGGATATGCGGTCATGATCGGGGCGGCGGAGCGGCGCGTATGCCTGTACGTGGACCGGCTCGTGGCCAACCAAGAGATCGTCATGAAGCCGTTGTCCGCTTACTTGGGACAGGTTCCGTACGTCTCGGGGTCTTCGATTCTGGGCAATGGCAGCATTGCTTACATTCTGGACGTGAACGCCGTTGTCCGCGATGCGGGAACGGTGACCGATCCCGGACGGGTCGGCAGGCAAGCGGTCAAATCCGTTCATACGGAGAAAAGGGTTACGTTCATGCTGGGCGAACAGCACTATGCGCTCGACATCGGTCAGGTCAAAGAGATCATCCGCGTGCCCGCCTTGTCGCAAGTGGCGTCGACGGCGCCGGAAATGCTCGGCATGTTCAACCTGAGAGGCTCGCTGCTGCCGGTCGTCGATCTGGCGCAATGTCTCGGCCTCCCTCCGCTGCCGATCGGGGAAGAATCTCGGGTCATCGTCATGAGGGAAGGCGGAAGCGATATCGGGGTGCTCGTGGATTCCGTAACGGAAGTGTTCAATATGCCCGATAGCGAAGTCGAGACGACTCCCGCGGCGATCGCGAGCGTCGCATCGGAATTTATCCGGGGCATCCACAAGCGCGGGGACGAGCTTACGGTGCTGCTGAGAACGGACAAGCTGCTGGCCGCCAGCGGTTTCTGCACCGCGTAATCGAACAATATCGAAGGAGTGCTTGACGAACGGACGGTTTCAAGCCACTCTAGTAAGAGACAACCGACAAGGGGGGAACTGCTTGATTCAAGTCAGCGATTCGAGGCTCAAGCAATTGAAGTACATCGGCATCTCGGAGGAAGATCTGGCGTTATTGAAGTCCAAGGAAGCTCAGTTCGCGGAAATTACGAACCAAGTGGTGGACGAGCTCTACGCGAAAATTACCGAGCAGCCGGAGCTGCTGAGACTGATCAACGGACACAGTACGATCGAGCGGCTTAAGGAGACGCAGCGCTGGTACTTCCAATCGATGACGGCCGGCGAGATCGACGAGTCATTTTTCAGCAAGAGACTGTATATCGGCAAAGTTCATTCGAAGATCGGCTTAACGACGAATTGGTATTTAGGTACTTATATTCTATATTTGGATTTGGCGACGAAGCATCTGAAGCGGGTCGATCCGGAAGATTGGGTCAAGTCGGTTCATTCGCTGAGCAAAATGTTCAACCTCGATTCCCAGATCGTGCTCGAAGCATACGAGGAAGACGAGAAAGCGAAAATCGAGAGGTTGGTGGAATCGCGCCAATATATGCTGACCAAGGTGAGCTCGGTCGTGCAGGAGCTGTCCTCGATGATGGTGCAACTGAGCGCCAGCAGCAATCTCGTCGCGTCGAACGCTTCGCATACGGCGTCCGTTCAGGAAAATTCCCACGCGAAGGTACGGGAGCTGGCGGGCAGCATCGACGAGATCAGCCAGCTTGGAACGACGATGCGGGAGATTTCCGACCAGTCGCATCTCATCGGCCTGAATGCGGCGCTGGAAGCGGCGCGCGCCGGAGAAGCCGGGCTCGGCTTCGAAGTCGTCGCCAACGAAATCCGCAAGCTGGCCATGAGCTCCAAGCAGTCGCTGGTCGCGATCCAGAGCAAGCTGAAGGAAATCCGCTCTTCTCTTGACGAGGTCAAGCACGGCAGCGAAGAGACGGTGCGCTTCTCGCGGGAACAGGCGGCAAGCTCGCAGGAGCTGTCCTCGTTCGTACACATGATCGATACGGTGACGGCGGATTTGAACGGATTGCTGGAAGAGGACGCCGTTCATTAAAAAAAGCGCATGACTCTCCGAAACGGAGGTTCATGCGCTTTTAGCATGTCTAATTACTTCGCGGAATCGTAGCTCGCGCCGACTGCGTTCCAGTCCACGACGTTCCAGAAAGCGGCGATGTAATCCGGGCGCTTGTTCTGATATTTCAGATAGTAAGCGTGCTCCCATACGTCCAGGCCGAGCAGCGGCTTGTCGCCTTCCATGATCGGGCTGTCTTGGTTAGGCAGGCTGTATACTTTCAGCTTGCCGTCTTGGCCGAGCGCGAGCCATGCCCAGCCGGAGCCGAAGCGGGTCGTCGCGGCAGCCGCGAACGTTTCCTTGAATTTATCGAATCCGCCCAGCTCGGCGTCGATCGCCGCGGCCAGAGCGCCGGTCGGTTGTCCGCCGCCGCTTGGGCTGATCGTTGCCCAGAACAGGCTGTGGTTGGCGTGTCCTCCGCCGTTGTTGCGAACAGCGGTGCGGATGCTTTCCGGAACGGCGTTCAGGTCGGAGATCAACTCTTCAACGCTCTTGCTTTCCAGCTCCGGAGCGGATTTCAAAGCGTTGTTCAGGTTCGTTACATAAGTGTTGTGGTGACGGCCGTGATGGATCTCCATCGTCGTTGCGTCGATGTGCGGCTCAAGCGCGTTAGTCGCGTAAGGAAGTGCCGGTAATTCGTGTGCCATGGTCAATTACCTCCTAAAATGGGATTGCGATATGTAGCCTAATCGCTCACAGTCTTTATTATCCAATATCCTCCCGATTAAATCAACATAAATGTATAAAAAGTCTCGAGAAGGACCAAGAGAGGAGTCGACGGCGACCTGCAACCTCTTCATTATGCCCTTTTCGATCTTGATTATTCGCCATAAATGGCGAAAAACAGTCTAATTTGGCGGTTATAAAGAATGAATAGGCGTATATCTCGTTAATTAAGCGTTTTCATCTCGTTATCTAGCAGTTTTACAAAAAAAATTTAGCTTATTTTAAGAAAAGAACTAGAATTTTCGCCAATTTGTCGTAAAATGAAGAGACCGTTAACTGGATGTAAAACTGAATGCTCGGAGGATAAGACAGCATGCAGATTCGTTCTTTCCAATTGTCAGACTACAAGTTGGTCGCGGAGCTTCTGGAAGAGGTATTATCGGAAGAATGCTGCGAAGAGACGATGGGAGCTTTCGCCCGCCAATTGTCCTGGGACAGCGAATTGGTGCTCGTGGCGGAATCGGCCGGAAACATCGTCGGCGTATTGATCGGAACGATTGACCATCACAAGGGGTATGTCTATCGCATTGCGGTTCGGGATCAGTTCAGACGCCAGGGCGTCGGACGGCAGCTTGTTTCTCATATGAGCAACCGGTTCAGGCAGCGCAACGTATTGAAGGTGTTGGTCGCGGAGGACAAGCACAACGAGCTGCTTCGCCCTTTCTACGATTCGCTCGGACTCATGTCTGTCAATACCGTTCAGTTAACACAGCCGCTTGCGATCGTAGCGGGCTGATTCGAGCGGAGGTTCATGGAAAGCATATCTTTAACGCCATTGCTTTTGGCGGGGAGATATGCTTTTCTTATATTACACGCATCGCGCGGGCAGATTCGGAGCTGCTCGATCAACCAGAACCGCAGGGAGGGACGAGCCATGACGGAAAGCGCGGACGGACAATATTCGAAGTGCGTGATCAAGAGCTTTAAGCATGACGGTTCCTTGCATCGGGTATGGCTCGAGAATTGGCAAGTTCCCGCGTGTCGGCTGCATGAGGGGCTGGATCCCCGTAAGGCATGGGTATTGATCAACGAACATACGACGGTTCAGGAATCGAACGGGCGAGAATGGTCGAGCCGCGTTCCCGCCGTCACTTATTTTCTTCCCGAACGCTGGTATAACGTCGTCGCGCTGCTGGAGGAGGTTGGCGTTCGCTACTATTGCAATTTGGCTTCTCCTCCTTACAGGTACGGAGACGTGCTGACTTATATCGATTACGATCTGGATATCGTCGTGCTGCCGGACGGAACGGCGACGGAGCTTGATCGCGACGAGTACGACGCTCACAAAGCTTCTTATCGTTACGGAGCAGCGGTGGAGGAGCGGATAGAGTCGGAGCTGCGGGCGCTCCGCGCGGATATCGGGGCCGGAGCATTTCCGTTCGACGATGCCGCGGCCCGCTTCTATTACGAGCAATGGAAAAAGCAGATGAACGCAGAAGGAGGGGAACGGGCGACATGACGGAAGGAATGGATACGGGAGTTCCCGAAGGAAGAAGCCGCTCGGCTTCCAAGGTTCAGCAAGCTCCCAAAGCGCAGAAGTCCCGCGACCGGGGACCTCTGTTGACCGGATGGCGCAAAGAGCTGTGGGACTGGGCGAAGGCGCTCATCATCGCGGCGGCGATCGTGCTGCTGCTTAAGGCGTTCGTCTTCCAGCTGTCGACGGTGAAGAAAATATCGATGGAGCCGACCCTTCATGAGAACGAATGGCTGTTCGTGAACAAGATCGCCTTGCGTCTCGGAAGTCTGGAGCGCGGAGACGTTGTTATTTTCAAAGATCCGAGCGGGAGCGAGGAAGGCAAGGAATACTTGGTGAAACGGATCATCGGCATTCCCGGGGACCAAGTGGAAGTTCGCGACGGGGAGCTCTATATTAACGGAGAGCTGAAGGTGGAGCCATACACGGATTCGAAGATCGAGGACGGAAACTTCGGTCCGACGACGGTCAGCTCAGGCCACTATTTCGTGATGGGGGATAACCGTCATCGGAACGCCAGCAAGGACAGCAGAGCGTTCAAGGAAGTGTCCGAAGAACTCGTCGAGGGCCGGGCGGACTTGATCGTATGGCCAATCACCCGAATCAAGAAGCTGTGAGCGATTGCGAATGAACAGAGATTATCGTTATTGGAAGCAATTAAAGGAAGAGCTGCTCGAGGCGGCGCCCGGTCTGGGCATCGACAAGCTGGGCGTAACGACTGCGGAGCCATTTCACGAGTTGAAGGAACGGCTGATCCGCCACCGCGAGCGCGGACACGAATCCGGCTTCGAGGAGCCGGATCTCGACTTGAGGACGGATCCTTCGCTGCATATGCCGGAAGCGAAGTCGATTATCGCGATCGCGGTCGCTTATCCGACGAAGCTGAAGAACGCTCCCGTATCGGAGCCGGGACGAAGACGCGGCATTTTGGCGCGTTCCGCGTGGGGCGAAGATTACCATCAGGCGCTCAGGAGGCGGATGGCGAACCTGTCCGAATGGATTCTGGAACGGGTGCCGGACGCCAAGCTGCTGTCGATGGTCGATACCGGAGCGCTGTCGGACCGGGCCGTGGCCGAACGGGCCGGCATCGGCTGGAGCGGCAAAAACTGTTCGGTGCTGTCCCCGAAGCTGGGCTCGTGGATGTACTTGGGCGAAATTATTACCAGTCTGCCGCTGCCTCCCGACAGCTCCTTGCCCGACGATTGCGGCGACTGCACGCTGTGCATCGACGCCTGCCCGACGGGAGCGCTCGTCGGCCCCGGTCAGCTGAACGCCCAGCGCTGCATCTCCTTCATTACCCAAACCAAGGGATTCGTGGACGACGAGATGAAGCTTAAGATCGGCAACCGCTTGTACGGCTGCGATACGTGTCAGATCGTCTGTCCGGTTAATCGCAAAGTCGACATCCGTCATCATCTCGAGCTGCTGCCCGATCCCGAAGTGGTCAAGCCTCTGCTGCGTCCGCTGCTGTCGATGGGCAATCGGGAATTCAAGGAGAAGTTCGGTTCCAGTTCGGCGGCGTGGAGGGGACGCAAGCCGATTCAGCGCAACGCGCTGATCGGATTGGGCAATTTCCGCGATGCGGAGTCGGTGCCGGACATCGTGACCGTCCTGCGCAACGATCCCCGTCCGGAGCTGAGAGAGTCCGCCGCTTGGGCGCTTGGGCGCATCGCTACTCCCGAAGCGCTGGAAGGACTGCGGGAAGCGAGCGAAGGAGAAGAGAGCGTCGAAGTGCTGGGCGCAATCGACAGAGCGCTCGAACAACGGAGCGGCTAATAGATTATTTCCGAGGAAATGAGAGGCATTTCATCCTTTGTGGGTTCATTTCCTCTTCTTTTTTGCCGAAATAGTGAGTAATGCATCAAAGACGAACATCGAGATCGAGGCAGGAGAGAAACCGATATGAAATTAGTCGACATAGAAACGGTAGAACCGGGACAAATATTGGGCAAGACGATTTTTTCCTCGAACGGAGCCGTGCTGCTCTCGACCGGCGTACAGCTTACCGTATATATGATTAGCACCCTTAAACGACTGGGCGTCACGACGATCTATATCGACGATCCGATGTTTCGCGATATTTCGCACGAAGAGCTGTTGTCGGAAGAGACGAAACGGGCCGTCATCCACCAGATGTCGGAAACGTTCGAACAGCTTCGCTCGGGCAAAAACTTCAGTTCGAAGGCGATCGGACAGACGGTCGACGATCTGCTGGAGGACGTAATGAAAAATCAGAACCTCATGATCCAGCTGTCGGATATCCGCACCGCGGACAACGCCATGTTCCTTCATGCGATGAACGTCTGCATGATGGCTTCGCTGGTCGGCCTGAACATGGGGCTCAACATGATTCAACTTAAGGAGCTGGCGGTGGGAGCGCTGCTGCACGATATCGGCAAGCTGGGCGCTCCGGAAGTTCAGGAAGGGCGCATGCACCACGCCTGGCGCGGATTCGACTTGCTGAAGAACAAGCGGGAGTACAGTCTGCTTATCGCGCACGTCGCCTTCCAGCATCACGAGGCGATCGACGGAAGCGGCGCTCCGCGCGGACTTACAGGGGACGACATTCATACGTACGCGAAAATTACGGCGGCGGCCAATCTGTACGACAATCTGATCTATCCGTCCGGCGAGGAAGCTCCGCTGATGCCGCATGAGGCTTGCGAACGCTTGAATGCCTATTCGGGAACGCTGCTGGATCACGAAGTGCTCGTCCACTTCATGCGCATCGTGTCGATCTACCCTAACGGCATATCGGTCAGGCTGTCTACCCGTCAGACGGGCGTTGTCGTCGGACAGCACCGGGGACTGCCGGGAAGGCCCGTCGTCCGCATTATCGACAAGGATGGCGACGATGCGGTCGGCTACAGCGAGATCGATCTGGCGCAGCACCCGACCGTGTTCATCGATTCCGTGCTGTCTTGAGTTCGGGATGGGCGGATGGGCTTGCAAAGGGCTTGCAAGCTATCGTTTGCGCACGTTGTTCGGCCATGCTATCATAGTACAACAGCCCTGCTCAACGCATTGCGGCGTTCGCGGGGCTTTATTTTATGAAATTCGGAGGGTGTATCGGTAAATGTGGTCCTATATTATTCCGATCGTGACGTTAATCGTCGGTTTGATCGTCGGTTTCATCATCGGGGTGTTCTACCTGCGCTCGCAGATGACCAAGATGCAAAGCAATCCCGAAATGCTGCAGAAAATGGCCAAGCAGATGGGATATAACATGAACAGCCAACAGATCGCGAAAGCGCAGCAAATGATGAAAAACCAAAATTCCGGCGGCAAGGCGACCCAGGGCGGAAACCAGAACCGCAACAATCCGAAGTTCCGCAGATAGTAGGGGAGGCGTTGTCATGGCGGGAGCCAAAGATTACTCTAACGCGCAAGTCGGCCAGAACCGCGAGCAGGTCGAATTCCATGTACGGGAAATATTGAAGCTGATCGGCGAAAACGTCGAGCGCGAAGGCTTGCTGGAAACTCCGGCTCGCGTCACGCGGATGTACGAGGAAATTTTCGCCGGCTACGCGGTCGATCCCAGAGACGTACTTGGCGTTACTTTCGACGAGCAGCACGAGGAACTGGTGATCGTCAAGGATATCGTCTATTACAGCCAGTGCGAGCATCATATGGCGCCCTTCTTCGGCAAGGCGCATATCGGCTACATTCCCAGCGGCAAGATCGCGGGTCTGAGCAAGCTCGCAAGGCTTGTCGAAGCGATCTCCAGAAGACTGCAAGTCCAGGAGAGAATTACGTCGCAGATCGCGGACATCTTGGAAGAGGTGCTTAAGCCGCACGGCGTCATGGTCGTCGTCGAAGGCGAGCATCTGTGCATGTGCGCGCGCGGCGTGAAGAAACCCGGCAGCAAGACGGTCACATCCGCGGTTCGCGGGGAATTCCGCAAAAGCCCTGCGCTTCGTTCGGAATTTCTGGAATTGCTCAACAGATAAGAATAGAATACGACGCACTAACGCCTGCGAACGATCGCAGGCGTTTTTTTTCTTGCCGCCAATCCAAGCTCCTTGCATCGATTCGCGAAAATGTCGGGAGCGCGCGGCACGTTCAGGCTGCGGACAACGACAAAAAAAGGTCAAGGCGCGACGACCGGAAGAAACACAAGATTAAACGGCGAGGGCGTGTATGCATACTCCGAAGATAGCAGATGTTGCCGAATTTTCGTTCCATGCAAGGAACTTTTGTGAAGGCGTACCGGAGGTACGTCAAGCAAAAGTGACGCAGCAGGGGGCGAAAAGGCGGTGATAGATGCCTCTGAGCGGGTTTGCATACACGCCCTAGGGAAAAAGCGACAATGGGAGATGAAGGGAGAAAATAGGAGGCAGAATGGATGTTTATTGTTAGACCTTAGCGTATATGGCAAATATAGATTTGAGGGTGGGCTTAGGATTGGGTATGCTGAAATCGATGTCGGACAATTTCTGTTATACGACATTCGAACCAGGTCTTAAGAACCTGTAATTCCCATAATTTATCTGGCGACACTTCAAATATTAGGCTAATTCGCTCAAATCCACAACGCTTCATTTTCCCTTTTCTTCCTTATTAATCCAAACTGAGTTAATATGTCAAAAATTCAGACAAAGTTTCTTCAACAAAATCAGGGGCAGCTTTGTTAATCAATTCGACGGTGTGCAGATAGCGCTGCGTCGTATTGATGTGGGTATGGCCAAGCGTTTCCTGGACCTGCTGCAAGGTCGCTCCTTTAAGCAGCGCCAGCGTCGCGTTCGTATGCCTCAGCCAATGCGGCGTCGGTTTTTTCGAGCGGATGCTTTGTTTTCCCGCGTCGCGGATGATGCGTTCGATCTGCCTGGCCGTGATTGGGAACACTTGTGCCGCCGGATCGCGCGCGGAATCGCGCTTCCCGATCATGCCGCGATAGTTCTGAAAAATAGACCAGAGGCTTGCGGGAACTTTGACGTCTCTGCTCTTGCCTCCCTTTCCGTTCTTAACGTGCAGCCATACGGATTTCCCAAGCGGATCGGAATGGAAGTCCCCCCATTGCACCGCGACTAACTCCGAGACTCGAAGTCCCAACGTAACGAGCGACAGTCCGATCAAGTAATTGCGGAAGCTTTGGCATTGCAGTTGATTCAACAGACTGCCGACCTCTCCCTTGGTCAAATAATGCTTGCGGCTTGTGACGCTCACTTGCGGAAGACGGATAGAGCTCGTCGGATTATAAGGGAGGAGACCGACGTTGGCATCGCTTCCCCATTTATACAATGACTTCAGCGGAGCGATCAGCGCGGCGACGCTTGCGGGAGCAAGTGGTTTATTGCGATAACTGGCGGCTCCGCAAATCAGGCCCAACTTGTAGGCTTCTATTTCTCTCCAGGTGACTTCCCGAAGCGACATATGCGAGACGAAGATTCTGAACGTTTTGATAGCCCTGCTGTAATTGCGAAGCGTATGCGGAGAGTAACCGCATACGGCAAGAAACATTTCAACGATCTGATCGTCGCCGATATTCGTTCCATTGGCGTAAGCGCCGGAACCTTTCATAGAACTTGCAGCCTGCGCCGTCAACGTCGTGGTATTCATGAACTGATCCTCCTCTAGAATGTCGTATAACAGAAATTGTCCGACATCGGCATAGTGGGTAACGTCCAATATATCGGCTAGACATGGCGAACATTGAATCGGGGCAGGTGCATAAAGGTGATAGGAGCCATGAGAGCAGTAGGAGAATTTCCCCATCATTTCGATCATCCCTCTGACATTTCGGAGATGATGAAGTTGTTGCGCTACAAGCACGAGGACACGTACCATCACTGCGTTCGAGTCGCCCTGCTGAGCGAGAAGGCGGCTTCGGCGATGCGGCTGGATCCGGCCAGCGCGCAGAAGCTGGTCAGAGGCTGCTTCATTCATGATCTGGGCAAGCTGCTCGTTCCGAACGCGATTCTGGATTCCGTCAAGCCGCTCACGGAGGAGCAGTGGTCTCTGATCAAACGCCATCCGGAGTACGGAGCGGACATTCTGAGGGATAAGGGAGAGCGGGACGCCGAGCTGATTCGTCTGGTGCTGCACCACCACGAGAGGTGGGACGGCAAAGGCTATCCCTACGGACTTGCCGGGGAACAAATTCCGCTGTTCGCGAGAATCTGTTCGGTCGTCGACGCCTTCGACACGATGATGTCTCCCCGTCCGTATCGTCGCCGCAAGACGTTGGAGGAGGCGACGGAGGAATTGCTGAGGAATGCCGGAACCCAATTCGATTCCGCGATCGTTAACGCTTTTATTCCTTTGGCGGGGGAAGTGACTCCGCTTTATTTTTCTATATATGACAGAGACAAAAGACCATAAGAAGAAAGCCAAAATGGCTCTGTCTGCGCAGGCGGGTTTTCGATTAAGATGTGGGTAAGCGCTTAAATCGCAACTTAATTGGAGGAATTATCGATATGGCAAGCTCGTCCAAAATCCGCATCGGCCTGATCGGCGCAGGCAACATCGGCAACGTTCATCTTCAGGAATTCGGCAAGCTCGGCGAGGAATGCGAGTTCGTCGCCATTACGGACGTCTATCTTCCGCTTGCGGAGCAAAGAGCCAAGCAATACGGAATCCCGGTCGTCTCCCCTTCCCCCGAAGAACTGATTCGCAGGGAGGACGTGGACGCGGTCATCGTCGCCGTTCCCAATCAGGCTCATGCGCCTCTGACGATTCTGGCTCTGGAGAGCGGCAAGCATGTGCTCGTCGAGAAGCCGATGGGACTGGACTCCGCCGCCGCCAAGGATATCGTCCGGGCGCAGAAGCGCACGGGCAAGACCGTGATGGTCGCGCATCAGATGCGTTGGGAACCGCTCGCTCTGAAGGTGAAGGAGCAGGTGGAGCGGGGAGAACTGGGCAACATCTATACGGCCAAGACCGGCTGGTATCGCCGCAAAGGCATTCCGGGTTGGGGAACGTGGTTCACCCAGCATAATCAATCCGGAGGCGGTCCTCTGATCGATATCGGCGTGCACATGCTGGATCTGGCGTTTTTCTTGATGGGCGAGCCCAAGCCGGTATCGGTGTACGGCTCTACTTACGCGGAGTTCGGTCCAAGGAAGAAGGGCATCGGAACTTGGGGCAAACCGGATTGGAACGGAACCTACGACGTAGAGGACTTGGCCACGGCCATCATCAAGATGGACGACGGAACTTCGCTTACGCTGGAGGTCAGCTGGGCGGTTCATATGGACACCGACAGCGCTCCGTTCCTTCATCTGATGGGATCCGACGGAGGCATCGCGCTTCGCGGAGGGGAAGGCAAGTTCCTGACCGAGCGATTCGATCAGACGGTTGACCTGCCGCTCGCCGCGCCGGAGGACGATGAAGGAGCCCGCGTACGCCTAAGCCGTCATTTCCTCGATTGCATCCGCACGGGTGCGCAGCCGTGGACGTCGGCGGAGACGGGACTGCGCAGCAACCTGATCATCGACGCGATCTACGAATCTTCCCGCACAGGCGGCGAAGTGAAGCTCGACTGGAGCCTATAAGCAACGGAAAGCCCTCGGACCGCTACCCGGTTCGAGGGCTTTTTTTCGATCCTATCGGGGAGTGCCGGAACGCAGGGGTTTAAAAAAGGGAGGAATGCCAAAGAATAACACTTACATTTTCAACGAGTCTCATCTTTAGAATGGCGGTGAAAGGCATCATGTTCCTGTTCGGGAGAAGGAAAAGAAGACGATCTTCCGGCGACAACGGGGAATATCCCCGTATACCCGCCGAGAGGCTCAACGACGCTGCCGTCGACGGAGATCTGGAACGCGTCGTCAGGCAAATTCGCGGCGTCCTCGGGGAGAACGACGATTTTACGATCCGCCGGTTTCTAGTATTCGGACGGTATCCCGCGGCGATGTTTTTTTACCCCAATATGATCGACATGACGACGTTGAACTCGGAAATTCTTAAGCCGCTTATGTACGGACCGCCGCATGCGGAACGGCTTCCCGAGAATGGGGAGGAGCTGTGGGACTTTCTTCTGGAATCGACGCTGTATCACAGCGACGTCCGGTCGGAGACGCTCGTGGCGAAAGTCGTCTCCGACCTGCTGCGCGGGCAGACCGCCGTTATTATCGAAGGCGTGGCCCAAGCGCTGCTGCTCGGCACCCGCGCCATCGAAAAGCGCTCCATCGATCAGCCCGCCACCGAGCAAGTTATTCGCGGACCGCGCGAAGGCTTCATCGAATTGCTGTCCACGAACATCTCCTTGATCCGTTATCGGCTCCAAACCCCGGATTTGCGCGTGAAGACGATGGAGGTCGGCCGGAGGTCGCAGTCGAAGGTGGCAATCTGCTACATGCACGGCATTACGAATCCGGAGCTCGTGAAGGAAATTACGAGGCGGCTGGACCTGATCGATGTCGACGCGATTCTGGATTCGGGTTATCTGGAGCAATTCATTGAAGACAACCAGATGTCCCCGTTCCCTCAGGTTCAGTACACCGAAAGGCCGGACAAGGTCGTCGCGAATTTGCTGGAGGGCCGAGTGGCGCTGATCGTGGACGGGTCGCCGCTGGCGCTGGTCGTGCCGACCGTCTTCAGCCAGTTCTATCAGACGGTGGAGGACTACACGGAAAGGTTCCTGATGATGAGCGCCATCCGCTGGGCGAGGCTGATCGCGCTTGTGTTCTCTCTCGTTTTTCCGTCTCTCTACGTGGCGATCATCTCGTTTAATCCCGAACTGATTCCTACGGAGTTCGCGGTGGCCGTGGCGGGGGGCCGGGCGGGCGTTCCTTTTCCGGCCATCGTGGAGGTGCTGGTGATCGAAATCTCGATGGAGGTGCTGAGGGAAGCGACGATTCGCCTGCCGCAGCAGGTCGGCGGGGCGTTATCCATCGTCGGCGTGCTTGTCGTCGGCCAGGCCGCGGTCGCAGCCGGATTCGCCAGCCCGATTACCGTCGTCATCATCGCCCTCACGACGATCGGCTCCTTTGCCACCCCGGCTTACAACGCTGCGCTGGCCCTGCGCCTGCTGCGCTTTCCGCTCATTGTGCTGGCCGGTATATTCGGCCTGTATGGAGTCATGATCGGTCTCATTCTGATCGCCAACCACCTGCTGTCGCTCAAGTCGTTCGGCGTTCCGTACTTAAGCCCGCTCGTTCCCGGCAGCCCGCAGGGAATGAAGGACCTGTTCCTGCGCGGACCTTTCTGGTGGATGAGCACGCGGCCGGACTTCCTGCATCCGAGCGACAAGACCCGCATTAGCGACCGGACGGTCGAAGAGCTGAAGAAGCCTCCCAACAATGTGCTGGAACCCGCGGACATCGAGAACACAAGGAAGAGGTGAGAGGGCATGAAGCAAGCGAAGCGCATTACGACGGTGCAGGTCGCCGCGATTATGACCAGTACGATTATCGGCGTCGGCGTGCTGCCGATTCCGCTGTTCGCCGTGAGGGGAGCGGGGTCGGGCGCTCCGCTCGTCACTTTGCTGGGCGCAGCGGTCGCTTTCGTGGGACTGTTTCTGATTACCCGGCTCGGCATGCGCTTTCCCGACCAGTCGATCGTTCAGTACGGTGAGGTCGTCATCGGCAAGTGGCTGTCCTGGATCGGCAGCATCGGCGTCATCGGCTTCTTCGCGATTCTGACGTCGCTGACGGCGCGGGAGTTCGGAGAGGTGGTCATTACATCGGTATTGACCGAGACGCCGCTGGAGGTGACGGTCATCGTCATGCTGATGCTGGCCGCGATCTCCACCCGCAACGACATTACGACGTTCGCTTATATCCACCTGTTCTATTTTCCGCTGCTGCTCGGACCGGCTCTGCTGATCGTCGCCCTGTCGCTGAAGAACGCCGACTTGATCAATTTGCAGCCGATCTGGGGCAATTCCCATGAGGGCATGCTGGCCAGCGTGCTGACGATCGCTTCGTTGTTCCAGGGTTCGTTCATCGTTACGACGGTCATTCCGGCGATGCGCGAGCCGCGGAAGGCGATGATAGCCAGCGTAGTCGGACTCGTCATTGCGGGCGGCATGTACGTGATGATCGTAGCGGCGACGTTAGGCGTATTCGGCTCGGAGGAGACGAAAAATCTGCTCTGGCCGACGCTGGAGCTGGCCAAGGCGACGTCGCTGCCCGCCAACGTGCTGGAGAGGCTCGATGCCGCTTTTCTGGCGGTGTGGGTGACCGCGGTGTTTACGACGCTGTTTTCCAGCTACTATCTGGCGGTCAAGGAGCTGAGCAAGCTGTTTCGGCTGCAGGACCACAAGCTGTTCTCCTTTTTTCTGCTGCCGGCCGTGTTTTCCATGGCGATGGTGCCCTATAACATTTTACACATGTATGAGATTATCCAGAACGTCGGCCGCATCGGGTTGTTCGTGACGATCGCTTATCCGGGGCTGCTGCTTGTCGTCGCCATTCTTCGGAAGAAGAGAGGGGAGCCGAGTGAGAAGCGGTCGGCGGGTTAAAAGGCTGCTGTTGTCGGCGTTCGCGGCGTCCGTCTTCCTGCTGCTGACGGGCTGTTGGGACCGTCTGGAGATCGAGGAACGGGCCATCGTGCTGGGCGTGTCCGTGGACAACGCGCCGCCGGGAGCGGCCAAGCGCGAGAGCGAGATTTCCCATACGGCCGAGGGATTTCCGGTTCCTGACGTTAACATGATTCGCGTTACCCTGCAGATTGCGCTGCCCGGCAAAATCCCGCTGGGTCCGGGCGAGAGCGGCGGAGGGGGCAAAGGCTCGGAGCAGACGGTGTGGGTCGTCGGCACGGAGGGGCACACGGTCGACGATGCGATCATGAATTTGCAGCAGCAAATCTCGGGCAGACTATTCTTCGGCCATCTGCGCGTCATCGTCGTGTCAGAGGATGTAGCGCGCCTCGGCATGCAAAATATTAACGATTATTTTCACCGCAATCCCGAAGTACGGAGAATGGCCTGGATGATGATCAGCAAAGGAAGCGCGGAGCAGGTGATGCGCGCTTCGCCGGAACTGGAACGGGTGCCTGCGCTATACCTGATGTCGACGATGGACAACGCGGTGAAGCTCGGCAAGTTCCCGGAAAACTATGTCGGCATGTATTGGAGCAATTCGGCCAAGCGAGGTCAGGAAGGCTATCTCCCTTACGTAGAGTTGAAGAAGATGCAAAATATCGAAGTGAAAGGAATGGCGTACTTCAAGGACGACAAGCTGCAAGGAACGACCAAGCCGTTCCAAGTGGCCGCCTATATGTCGATCAAAGGAATGAATCCGGCCGGATACAGAGGAGTGGTCAAAATCGGCGGGGCAGCGGACAGCGTCATGATCTATGCGACGTCGCGCAGATCGACCATCAAGGTCCGGGTGCAGGACGGAGAGCCGATCGTGAACGTGGCGATCTTCACCGAGATCAATCTGGAAGAGAAAATCAACGAGCAGTTTACGATCAACGACTCCGCTTCTTTGGTCCAGATCGAAGAACAGAACAAAAGGTCCCTGCTCCGGGAGACGGAAGCTCTGATCCGGCAAATGCAGGAGAAAGGGTCGGACATCTTCGGGTTCGGCGAATACGTGAGGGCGAAAAAGCCGGGTTATTGGAACGCCCGCATCGGATCGAAGAACAAGTGGCAGAGAGCGTTCAAGGAGCTTCGCGTCGAAGTGGAGGTCAATTCGAAAATACGCAGGGTCGGCATGAAGGCGAAGTAATCGGAAAGGAGGGAAGCGGAAGATGAGAAGCGGCGGTTATACAGGATCGCTCGGATATATTGTCCCGTTGTGCTTGATCACGGGGGCGTTCCTCCTCCGTTGGGAGGTCGTCATGTATCAGAAAACAAAGCAGAAGCGCGAAAAAAAATTCGCAAGGACGCTCGGGTGGATTAACGTGATCGCGGGAATCGGCATGTACGCGGGCAACTGGATCGTAAGCAAGCTGATGTAATCGACGAAGGGCTGTCCCGTAACCTATCAAGCATCTCGATCACCCGAGTTGCCTGACTTAGGGGGATAGCCCTTCGTTTGCGTACAACTGTCAGCTCTTCAATAGGGAGCCCAATTGACCGTGTGGGCCACGGCGAACCGCTCCGCGACGTAAGGCCAGTTGACGACGTTCCACCAGTCTTTGACGTAAGCGGCGCGGTCGTTCTGATGCTTGAGATAATAGGCGTGTTCCCAGACGTCGAGCGGAAGCAACGGAATGACGTCCCATTGGGACAGGTTCTGATGCTTCTCGGCGGTCAGGATTTCGAGCCTGCGGCTGCGAGGGCTCCATACGAGAATGGCCCAGCCGCCTCCTTCGACCTTGCCGGCCGCTTCCGAGAATTGCTTCTTAAACGCGTCGTAGCTGCCGAAGCTGCGGTTGATCTCGTCGAGCAGCGCTCCGGTCGGCTTGCCTCCGCCCCGGGGGGACATGACGTTCCAGAACAGCGTATGCAGGTAATGTCCTGCGCCGTTAAAAGCAAGCTCTCTCTCCCAATGCTTCACCAGATCGAAGTTGCCGGTTCGGCGCGCCTCCTCCAGCTTTTTCTCCGCCGCGTTTAAGCCTTCGACGTAGCTGAGGTGGTGCTTGTCATGGTGAATGCGCATCGTCTTCTCGTCGATGTAGGGCTCCAAGGCGTTGTAGGCGTACGGGAGCGGAGGGAGGGTATGTCCTCCGATCGGCACGGATGGAACGGATGGTTCGGCAGCGGCAGGCGGCGAGACCGAGGCAGGAGCTTGCGACGCGGAAGCGGCGGGGGCCAGGCGGACTTCGTCCGCATTCAGCGCGCCGGACAATCGCAGCTGGTTCAGCCCTTCTTCGCCGAAGTCGAGCTGCCGCTCCAAAAAGGCGAACACGGAATGCGAAGGCTGCGCGTTCCCGACGGCTTCGCTATGCTGGCGAAGCAGCAGCAATTGGCGGCCGAATTCCTTGGATTGCTTTAACGCTTCCCCGAGCAGTTCGGGGCTAAGCGCATTGCGATCGTTCTCGGCGTCCTCGGCGTCTTCCGCCGGTTCGGCGAGCTGCTTGTTCAGCCGCTGCGCGTATTCCCGGGTTTGATCGAAGACGTTCTCCCATTCGCCGAGCCAGCTTACGTAGACGGGCTCCAGCCCGGGCAGGGCGGAGCGGATGGACGCAGCGTTCTCCCGCTCGCGGGCTTTCCAGATCGTGATCTCCTCCGTAAGCCGGAGCGGATCGATTAAACCGTATTCGGATCGGATGATGGGCATGATTCGTCAGCCTCCCCTATTCGCTTGTATCCGAAGCAAGCTTCGTACAAACGTATGCGGGAGGCGTCGGAATCATGCTTGCTTGCGAACGCTTTCCAAAAACGCGGCCGTTCGGGCGACGTATTCTTCCGTGTGCGTGCGGTAGATCATTTCATGTATCGCTCCGGGAACGATCCATAGCCGGGACAGATCGTTCGTCTGCGCTTGGGCGACGTTCTCCGCGATGGAGAACGGGGCTTTGTCGTCGGCCGTGCCGTGGATCAGGAAGATCGGAAAAGCATAATCCGTCGCTTGCGCTTCGGCGGCGGGCACGTCGTCCAGCGCAACTCCCCCCATCAGGGGCAGGAACAGGCGAAGCAGAGAAATCGTCGGATATTGCGGGAGATGGATATAATGATTAATGTTCGCGTAGATGGTGTTCTCGTCGGGCAGGAAGGTGCTGTCCAGAATCATCGCGTCGACCGGCTCGGATTGCAGGGCCGCCTGAAGCGCCGTGCCGGCTCCCATCGAGAAGCCCCAGACGATCAGCTCGTCGCTGCCTTGCGAACGGGCATACTGCAGCGCGCCCCTCAGCTGCTGGGATTCGGAGATCCCGCCGGTCGCGGGAGACGGATTAAGCGGGTTGGCATAGCCGTAGTCGAACATCAGGACGTTATACTGCAAGCCGTTGAGGAAGCCCGCCAGATCGTACATCGGAACCCACGGCTCCTCACGGTTCGTTCCGTACCCGTGGCTCAGCACGACCGTCTTGCGGCTGTCGCCGGCGGGAATCCACCAGCCCTCGACCTGGGAAGCGCCGTCCGCGCTCGCGAAGACGACGTCGGAATAGGCAAGGTTTTTGGCAAGCATCGGGTTCGATCCGATCGATGCGATCGGAGGATAAGAGAAAAGATACGCGGCATAAGCATGGAAAGCGACGAACAATCCCGCCATCAGGCAGGAGAGTGCAACGAATAGATTAAGCGCAATGCGGCTCAGCTTGAATGAGGCCGAGTGAGGATAGGAGGAGACGGGAGTGGAGATAACCGTATCCGATCCCGCGTAAGGAAGTGTCGTCGACAATGAGGTCATGGGGATCGCCTCGCTTTGCACGTTCTGAGATTCTTCTAATTTTAATCGTAGAAAAAGCGGCATTCAGCGTCAATGCGTAACGGAGAGTTGTAAATGAGACGTAATCAAATTGTAATAAAGCGCTTCCAATATTTACGGAAATGCAAGTTTGAGTTATAGTGGATGTAACAGGGTTTCATAGAGTGAAACGGATTAGGAGGGACACTGGCATGGAAGAGGAGAAAAAGACGGTTCGTGCCGTGGAGAGAGCGCTGGATGTGCTGCTTTGTTTCGCCTCGGGCCATGAGTGGGGACTTACCGAAATTGCGGGCAAGGTTGGCCTGCACAAGAGCACGATCCATCGGCTGCTCGCGACTCTGGAGGATAGAGGCTTCGTTACGCGCGATCCTTCGACGGAGAAGTACCGTCTGGGGCTCAGCATTCTCGAATTGTCCGCGCACTTGTCGCGGTCGGACGATCCTTCCGTCATGCTGCTTCCCGAGATGGAGCGACTGAGGGATCAGCTTAACGAGACGATCAGCCTCTACGTCCGGGATAGGACGGAGCGGGTCAGAATACAGGCGGTGCAGAGCATGCAGGCGATTCGCAGAGTCGCGACGGTAGGCGCGCGGCTTCCGCTGTCCGTGGGAGCATCGAGCAAGGTGCTGCTCGCCTTCGCCGATCCCGGCGTGAGAAGCGCGGTGCTGACGGACCCCGCTTGGCCCGCCCAGCTCGAGCGAGAGACGTTCGCGAAGCAGTTGGACGATATTCTCGCCGCCGGTTACGCAACCAGCTTCGAAGAGCGCGAGCCGGGCGCAGCGGCGGTGGCCGCTCCGATCTTTAACCGGTCCGGGAAGCTTGTCGCGGCGCTGTCCGTCTCGGGGCCTTCGAACCGGCTGACGCCGGATCGGATGCACGAGTTCGCTCCCGCCATCGTCGAATCGGCGCATCGCATGGGGACGATGCTGGGGTAATTAAGTTATACATCATGGGAAATCAGTAAGCCGGACAAGTGTATTATTGAGACAGAATAGGGGTATGTATCTCCTGGAGAGCGAAGCGCTTGCCTCATACGATCATGAAATTACCCTGTCACGGGTTAATCGATGTTGCGCTCTGACCTCTCTGCCTCCGACTTATTTGCTGTTGATGCGCTCCTGAACCCGCTTGGGGGCGACGGAGGAGGCCTTGGAGCCGAGCTGGTTCCAGTAAATCTTGTAGTGGGATTTGGCGGCGGATCGCTGTCCGAGCGCCCATTCGACGTCGGCCAGATTGAGATAGGCGACGGTGCGGGAAGGGACGAGCTTGACGACGTTGGCCAGCACCGGCTTCGCTTTCTTGTTTTGCCCGGTCAAGGACAGGAAGTAGCCGTAATCGTTCAGAATGCCGACGTAAGCGCCCAAGGTTAGCCGGAAGTCGGCGTCGAAGGCGTCCGCAAAGCCGACGATATCTTCTTTAATCAGCTTGCCTTCCGCATAATCCCATGTGCCGAAGGCTTCGCTGTATTGCTCAAGGCCGTATTCGAGATAGGCTGCCGCCTTTTTGTTATCTTTGGCCTTATGCGCTTGCAGAGCTTTCTGATGGGCCAACTTAAGCGTCGGAGCGGCCAGCGTATAGCTCTCTTCGTACGCTCCCGGATACATGGGATAGTCGAGCGAAGCGAGTTCGATCAGTCCGTCCAGGTCCTTCGCTTTCAGCAGGTCGGCCTTCTCCATGTAGTAGTTTGCGGTCGGATCGTCGTATTCGTGGCTGACGACGTAGAACCGGTCGCCGGCCCATTCCAGCTCCACTATGGATTCGAAGGCCCGGAACGGCATCTGGGTCCAGACGTAAAGTCGGTTGTCTTCCGTGGAGAAATCCAGCTTGGCGGTGTTCAGGAACATGTCGCCGGTCTCGCTGCTTGCGGCGCGGTCCAGCAGCACGATTTTCGTGGCATCCTCGTTCGTGGCCACCAGTACGAGCTCGATCCATTCGTAATTGTAGATGAAAGAAATAAATTGCCTCGTATAGCCTTTGGGATAATTGCCCAAGTCTACTTCGTAGACATTCTCGGCCGTGACGGCTTCCGCCTCTTCGTCGCTCAGCTCCAGATTGTCCGCCACGAACGGCCATATCCGCTCGTACAGCCTCGTGCCGTCCTTCAGCTCGTTCAGGCTCGCAGGCGCGAAGGAGGCGTTGCCGTCCGCCGCCGCTGCATAAGGAGTCTGCGGGACTCCGGCGAACGCGAACAGGGTCAAGGCTGCGATCAGAAACCATTTTTGCCAGCTTCTCATACGTTACCCCTTTTCTTTTAACTTCCCGTCGGGTTCATCGGGTTTCGGTTCCAGCTTCTTCAGGAATTCCACCGCTTCTTGCAGCGTAGAGACTTTGACGAGCTTCGGCTTCAGCTTCAGCTTGTCGACAGTCTCCTGGGCGAGCGTCCAGTTGGACTCGTTCTGCTCGCTGTAGGGGACGAGGAAATAATCGGCATTCTCCCTGTCCGCCGCCATCAGCTTATAGTTGATGCCTCCGATCAGGCCGACCGTTCCGTCCGCGCTGATCGTCCCCGTGCCCGCGATTCTGTATCCTCGGGTCAAATCCTCTCCGGTCAGTTGGGCGATAATCTCCAGCGTCATCATAAGGCCGGCGGAAGGACCGCCGGTATCCGCGAAGTCGAATTTGACCGGATCGGGGGCAGTGACCTTAAGCACCGTCTCGTTCCTGAAGCCGATGCCGGTGCGGTTGTCCGGCGCCATCGTAATCAGCGGCACGGTCGTTTCGAATTTCTCTTTGCCTCTCGTGCCCGATACTTTGACCTCGTCTCCGGATTTTTTCCCCGTTAAGTAGTCGGAAAGCTCCTTCGCGGAAGGAACGTCTTGGTCGTCCACCTTCGTGATGATATCGCCTTCCTGCAGGCCATGCTCTCTCGCTTTGGATTCCGGCAGCAGCGTAACGACGATGACTCCCTGCGGCTGGACGTCGATCGGTTTGCCCATCGTGGTGTAAGCGGCCAACAACGCGTTCGCTTCGGAGCTGTCCCGCATGTAGGAGAGCAGGTTGCGATAAGCGGTCAGGTTGGTGGCGCCTCCGGTAGCCGTATCCTCGGACTTGACTTCCATGCGAGGGTTGAATCTGGCGTACAGAATCGAGAAAATGTTCGGGTTCGAGTAGGTGGAGACGGTCGTGAACAGAAGCGCGCCTTTCTCCTCGAGCTCGTGGCCGGTCTCGACCCGGGGATGCACGGGCTCCGCGGATCCGGGACCGTACAGCATGTAGGGCCAAGGCTTAATGTACGCATAGAACAACAAAAAAAGGACGGCCAGTAAGATGAGGGCAGTCCGGTATTTTCGTAGCCAAGAGGGTTGCTTGTAGGTGTCCAAACCGGATTCGCCTCCGTAATCTTTCATGTGATCCTATTATACCTTATGTGGGACGCGGGAAACAAAAGCCCGATTGCCTGCCGAAAAAATGGAGTCGTTGGGGAGCAGTCCCGTGGGCGATTGCCCAGGAGCGGAGAGACATGTCGAAATTGGTCATCTGTCGAAGAGAACTTGCGATTAAACCCGCCTTGCAGTCAGCATTCTATAAAAAACAAACAAAATATCCTAAATCATTCCATAACGTCGGAGGCGGAAAATCTTCTATGATCATTAATGTAAGCGATTCCAGTTTGGTGTTGGCGTTCGGAGCAAGAAATGGCCCCAACGCAACGGAGCCAAACAAGGGAGGAGGAGTGCGAGGGACGTACCTGCGACACAGGCTCGGAAATGGGAGGTGAGTGCAACGGAAGCGGCGATAAAATAGTTGTCCGTGAATTCTGTAAAACCCCTTTTTTCGCAATACTACCATTCGTGAGGAGGTTAATGATTTGAAATTTCCCAAAATGAACAAAGCAACCGCTCTGCTCTCGATCGCGGCTATCGCGGCCGGACTGATCGCGGCTCCTGCGCCGCAGGCCGGCGCCGCTCTGCCGCCTTCTGCGGCCAATAATACGATTTTCGGTCCAAACGTGTATGTGTTCGACCCGTCCATGTCCGCCGCCGATATTCAGAACGTTACGGGAGCGGCGTTCGCCTCGCTGGAGTCGAACGAGTTTTCCAGCGATCGGTACGCGTTTTTGTTCAAGCCGGGTTCCTACAACGTGAACTTTAATGTCGGCTATTATACGGCAGTGGCAGGTCTCGGGCAAAATCCGGGCGACGTGAACATCACCGGCGGCCTTAACGTGAACGCAGACTGGGACAACGGCAACGCGACCCGCAACTTCTGGCGGAGCATCGAGAACTTGACGATCACACCGTCCAGCGGAACGACGCAGATCGCGGTCTCGCAGGCCGCGCCTCTGCGCCGGCTGCACGTGCAAGGAGAGCTGCATCTGTTCGACTTCGACGACAACTGGAACGCAGGCTGGGCCAGCGGCGGCTTCCTGGCCGACTCCATCGTCGACGGAGCGATCGTACCGGCCTCGCAGCAGCAGTGGTTCTCCCGCAACAGCCAATGGGGCAACTGGACGAACGGAGTCTGGAATATGGTGTTCGTCGGCAGCGTGAACGCCCCGACAGGCGACTTCCCCGATCCGCCGTACACGGTCGTGGAGAGGACGCCGATTATGCGCGAGAAGCCCTACCTCTATGTGGACAATGCCGGAGCCTACCGCGTATTCGTGCCCGCGTTGACGACGAATACGCAAGGCGTCAGCTGGGCCTCGGGCGCGACGCCGGGTCAGTCGCTGCCGATCGACCAGTTCTATATCGCCCGCTCGGATCAATCGACCGCGGCGACGATCAACGCCGCGCTGGCACAAGGGAAACACGTGCTGTTCACGCCGGGGATTTACCATCTGAGCGAGGCGATCCAGATCAACAATCCGAATACGGTCGTTCTGGGAATCGGCATGCCGACGCTCGTTCCGGATCAAGGCACCGCCGCGATTCAAGTCGCCGACGTCGACGGGGTGAAGCTTGCCGGCCTGACGATCGACGCCGGGCCTGTCAATTCGCCGGTGCTGCTCAAGGTCGGCACAGCGGGCAGCGCCGTATCGCGCGCGGCCAACCCGGTTTCCCTGCACGACATTACGGTTCGGACCGGCGGCGCCATTGCCGGCCGGAACGATGTCGGCGTCGAGATCAACAGCAACGATACGATTGGAGATCACTTCTGGCTGTGGCGGGCCGATCATGGGGCCGGAGCCGCATGGACGACGAACGTGTCCAAGAACGGTCTTGTCGTGAACGGCAACAACGTGACGCTGTACGGTTTGTTTAACGAGCATCATAACGAGTACCAGACGATATGGAACGGCAACAACGGACGCTTGTATTTCTACCAGTCGGAAATTCCGTACGACGTTCCGAACCAGCAGGGCTGGATGAGCCACGGCGGAACGGTGAACGGGTACGCTTCCTACAAGGTGGCGGACACGGTCACGAATCACGAGGCATGGGGTCTCGGCATCTACTCGTACTTCCGCGATGCGCCCGTGAAGCTGAACAGCGCGATCGAGGTGCCTAACCTGCCGGGCATCAAGATTCATCATGCGACGACGATCTGGCTGTCAGGTACGATCGGCAGCGAAATTACCCATATCATTAATAACCTTGGAGGCGCGGTAACCGCCAATTCGCCGGCGGAAGCGATGCGCCAGACGTTGACCGAATTCGTAGGCAACGGCACGGGCGGCGGAGGTACGGCGACCGCTTTTGACCGTACCGGTTGGACGGCTGTCTCTTCTCCGTCGAGCGGGGAGGCGGCTGCCAATCTGTTGGACGGAAGCATGGCTACCCGGTGGACCACCGGCACGGCGATGCAGCCGGGGCAGACGCTGACGGTCGATATGCAAGCGGTCCATCCGATTTCCAAGGTTGTCCTCGATGCGACCGGCAGCAATGACGACTATGCCCGGGGCTACGAGCTGTATGTCTCTACGGACGGCGTTAATTGGGGCACTGCGGTAGCTTCCGGTACAGGAACAGGTCCGGAGCTGACGATTGCGTTCGCGGAACGGAGCGCTCGTTATGTTCGTCTCGTACAGACGGGAACGGCATCGAATTGGTGGTCCGCCCGCGAGCTGAACGTGTTCGGAGGGGGAGGCACGCCGCCTCCAAGCGGAACGACGCTCATCAACCGTGCAGGCTGGACGGCGTCATCGAATCCTTCAAGCGGAGACGTCGCGGCCAATCTGCTGGACGGAAGCATGGCGACAAGATGGAGCACGGGCACGGCGATGGCGCCGGGTCAGGAGATCGTTATCGATATGGCTGCCGCTCGAAGCTTCAGCAAAATCGTAATGGACTCCACCGGCAGCAACGACGACTACGCGCGCGGATACGAAGTGTACGTCTCGAACGACGGCGTCAACTGGTCCGGAGCCGTAGCGAGCGGAAGCGGTTCGGGTCCCGTCGTAACTTCGCAATTCGCCGTCCAGAACGCGCGTTACATCAAGGTGGTACAGACGGGAACAGCTTCAAACTGGTGGTCGATCCGTGAAATCAACGTGTACGTTTAACGGCAAAAAAGAGGTGCAGGGATTGTCTCCCCGCACCTCTTATCCATTTCTATGAAGCTTATTGAGCCATCATCTGGCGCAGCACCGTTTGAAGAATGCCGCTGTTGCGGTAGTAGTCGACGTCGACCATCGAATCCAGACGCACGATGACGTCGAACACGAAAGTCGTTCCGTCTTCGCGAGTCGCGGTGACGCTAACCGTCTGGCCCGGAGTTACGTCGTTGGACAGGCCGGAGATGTCGAACGTCTCGCGGCCGGTGATGCCGAGCGATTTCCAGCTTTGGCCCGCAGGGAACTGCAGCGGAAGAACGCCCATGCCGACGAGGTTGGAGCGGTGAATCCGCTCGAAGCTTTCGGCGATGACGGCTTTGACGCCGAGCAGGAACGTGCCTTTGGCCGCCCAGTCGCGGGAGCTTCCGGTGCCGTACTCTTTGCCTGCGATGACGATCAGGTTCGTGCCGCTGTCCTGATACTTCATCGAAGCGTCATAGATGGACATCACTTCGTCCGTAGGCAGGTAAGTCGTAACGCCGCCTTCCGTGCCCGGAGCGACTTGGTTCCGGATGCGGATGTTGGCGAACGTGCCTCTCATCATCACTTCGTGATGACCGCGGCGGGAGCCGTACGAGTTGAAGTCTTTGCGCTCTACGCCGTGCTCGAGCAAGTATTTGCCCGCAGGGCTGTCGGCTTTGATGTTGCCCGCCGGAGAGATGTGGTCCGTCGTAACGGAATCGCCCATCAGCGCCATGACGCGAGCGGCTTTGACGTCTTGAATGTCGCCGGCTTCCGGAGCGAGGTCCTTGAAGAACGGCGGGTTGGCGATATAAGTGGATTTCTCGTCCCACTCGTACAGTTCGCCTTGAGGAACCGGGATTTGGTTCCATTGCTCGTTCTGCGTAAATACGTTCTTGTATTTAGCGCGGAACATATCCGGGTTGAGCGAAGCGGCAACCGCCTGCTGGATTTCCTCGTTCGTCGGCCAGATGTCTTTCAGGTACACCGGCTTGTTGTCGTTGTCGTAGCCGATCGGCTCCTTCGTCAAGTCGACGTTGACGTTGCCTGCCAGCGCGTAAGCGACGACGAGCGGAGGAGAAGCCAGATAGTTCGCTTTGACTTGCGCGTGAACGCGTCCTTCGAAGTTACGGTTGCCGGATAGAACGGCGGCAACGGTCAAGTCGTTGTCGGCGATCGCGGCGCTGACTTCGTCCGGCAGCGGGCCGGAGTTGCCGATACAGGTCGCGCAGCCGTAGCCTGCGACGTAGAAGCCCAGCTTCTCGAGGTAAGGCAGCAGTCCGGCGTTGGTCAAGTATTCGGTAACGACAAGGGAGCCCGGAGTAAGGGAGCTCTTGACGTATTCAGGCTTCGTCAAGCCGCGCTCGACGGCTTTCTTGGCGACGAGGCCCGCGCCGATCATAACGCTCGGGTTGGATGTGTTCGTACAGCTCGTAATGGCCGCAATGACGACGGCGCCCGTGCTGAGCTCGCTCTTCTTGCCGTTCGGGTGGTTGACGGCCGCTTTCTGCTCGATCTGAGCGTCGGACAGGCCGAAGCCGCCTTTCTCGATCGGCGTGCGGATGCTCTCGTTGAACGATTGCTTCATCGCCGTCAGCTCTACGCGGTCTTGCGGACGCTTAGGTCCGGCCAAGCTCGGCACGATCGTGGACAGGTCGAGCTCCAGCACTTCAGTGAAGACCGGATCCGGCGTGTCGTCTGTGCGGAACATGCCTTGCGCTTTGTAGTAGCTTTCGACGAGCGCGATTTGATCTTCTTCGCGTCCGGTCAGTCTCAGGTAGTTCAGAGTCTCGCTGTCTACCGGGAAGAAGCCGATCGTAGCGCCGTATTCCGGAGCCATGTTCGCGACCGTCGCGCGGTCCGCGAGGCTGATGTTGGACAAGCCGGAGCCGAAGAACTCGACGAACTTGCCGACAACGCCTTTTTTACGAAGAATCTGGGTAACGGTAAGGGCAAGGTCGGTCGCCGTTGCGCCTTCCGCGAGTTTGCCGGTCAGCTTGAAGCCGACGACTTCAGGCATAACGAAGTAGAGCGGCTGGCCGAGCATGCCGGCTTCCGCCTCGATGCCGCCGACGCCCCAGCCCACGATGCCGAGACCGTTGATCATCGTCGTGTGGGAGTCCGTTCCGACGAGCGAGTCCGGATAGACGTCGGTTACGCCGTCTTTCGTTTTCGTAGCGGCAACGGATGCCAGGTACTCCAGGTTGACTTGGTGAACGATCCCCGTCGCCGGAGGAACGGCGCGGAAGTTATCGAACGCCGTTTGCGCCCAGCGAAGGAAGCGGTAGCGTTCCTCGTTGCGCTCGAACTCGACGTCCATGTTGTATTGCAGGGCGTCCGGGCTTCCGAAAGCGTCGACCATGACGGAGTGGTCGATAACGAGATCGACCGGTACGAGCGGGTTGATGCGCTTCGGATCGCCGCCTGCTTGTTTAACGGTTTCGCGCATGGCCGCCAAGTCGACGACTACGGGAACGCCGGTGAAGTCTTGAAGAACGATACGCGCGGGGATAAAAGGAATTTCCTTGTCCTCGCGGCCTTCCGTCCATGTTGCCAGTTGCTTGACGTGCTCTTCCGTGATGCCGCGGCCGTCGAATTGGCGAACCGCCGCTTCGAGCAGCACCTTGATGGAGAACGGAAGCTTGGAGACCGGGCCTGCGCCTTGCTCTTCCAAGGCCGGAAGGCTGAAGTAACGGTAGGATTTGCCGGATGACTGCAGCTGAGCTTGCACTTGATAAGGGATTTTAGACAACTGTGAAACCTCCTTGATTCGAAATCTGTAGGGCAGTCCGTATTTTCGCGCAATCGCGGTTCCAATTGAGAATGAGTTTCATTCTATGAAACGCGATTTCAAAAATACTCTATGAATCCAGTATACCTTGTCGAGGCGGCTCCGTAAAGTCATTTCAGTCCATCTTGAAGCGATTTCACGGAGGAATCCGCAAATGCGCATGTCGTGTGCCTGGAGCGCAGAGAGATGCCCGGACGTTCCCGAATCGAACTTCTATAGAATGCCTCATTTGAGTTCGGGCCATCCGAGGAGAGCCTCGTGACTGAGCCGCGAAACAAGCTGTCGGAAGATGGAAGATGAGCTTGATCGCGAGAGTGTCGTGGACTTGTTTGGTCGGAGACTGGGATGTGGCTGGGCTGGATTAATTCGATGTTCGGGGCGCTGGGCGGCATGGAATGATTTTTTCCGGCATAGGATGAAGTGGCGCAATCTGACGACGGCTTGTCGAGAAATCGGATTCGGAGGTGATCTCCATGCCCGGCGAGAATACGGAGTGGAAGCAGGCTTTGTTCGAATACGTCAACGCGATCAATGAGGCGGCCCTGAGCACGGATTCCCGCAAGCTGCGGGACATTCCGGACAGGGAGCATCGGGAACGGCTGAACGAGCGTGTGCTGCTGGCAGCGCGCAGAGACGCGAGATGGGCGATTCGGACGGCGCGCAGCGAAATGAGGGTAAGAATCGAGCGCTACCAGGCAACGCGCGGCGAGGTCGCCGCCGATCTGTCGATCCATCTCGTGCGCCTGATGGAGCAGCGGAATCAGGTATGGTCGGAGGAACGAGTGGAACGGGAGAGGCTTCGGTTTATACGAGTCGGCAGAGTATGGCGTCTCGAGACGGTACGGCCGCTGCCCGGAGAAAGACCGGGAGAGCTGGCGGCGGAGGAACTGGACGAAGTTCACGATCCCTGGGACGGAGAGAAGAGGACGCCGGTTCCTTCCGCGCCTTTCATGAACCCGAACGCGCTGTACGGCTTCAAGTCGAAGGTGTACGCGGGGGCATATGCGCTGGGAGACGACGGTTGGGGGTACGGAGCCGTCGGACGGGGAGTTCCTTATTTGCGGGAAGAAGCGGTCGCGTACGCCGAGAGATGGTGGAACGAGCCAAATCCCGCTTACGAAAATTTCGAGGTCAACTGCACGAATTACGTCTCCCAGTGTCTCTTTGCAGGGGGCGCGCCGATGAATTATACTGGGAGAAGGTCTTCGGGCTGGTGGTACAAGGGCTACTCCGGCAAGGAAGAATTGTGGAGCTTCAGTTGGGCGGTCGCGGCCGGATTGCAGCAATATTTGGCGACTCCGCGCGCCTCCGGGCTCAGAGCGGAAGCCGTGTACGAGCCGCAGCAGCTTAAGCTGGGCGACGTCATCTGCTACGATTGGGAAGGCAACGGCCGGGTCGGCCACAATACGATCGTCACCGCGTTTACGCCGGACGGCATGCCTCTCGTGAACGCGAACACGGTAAGCAGCCGACACCGTTACTGGGACTACAAGGATTCGTATGCTTGGACGGATAAAACCCGTTATTATTTTTATCACATCGCGGATGAATTTTGACGAACAGAAAAGCCGGGTTTGCGCGGGGAGGCAGGGCTTCCGCTTGGATTGCGGAATTCGCTGAGGGCGCAAACGCCGATAAGCCGGAGGTATTCGAAGCTATGGGGAACAAAATACGCGTCGGACTCGTGTACGGGGGGCGTTCGGGCGAACACCAGGTGTCGCTGCAGACGGCCCTTGCCGTATTGAAGGCGTTCGACTACGACAAGTACGAACTGATTCCTTTTTATATTACGCCTAAAGGCCAGTGGAGATCGGGACCGCTGCTCAGCGCTCCTCCGTCCGCAGTGGCGGAGCTGCAATTTACTCCCGCAGGGGAAGCGTCGGCCGGGAGCGGAGATGCGGGCGGAACGCTTGCATTGCTGCCGGTGCTGCAGGGAATGTCGGAGAAAGTGCTGACGGAGGGTTCGCCGGTCAGCGACGGCAAGGCGATCGACGTGATGCTGCCGTTGCTGCACGGAACATTCGGCGAGGACGGTACGATCCAAGGATTGTTTGAAATGGCTGGCTTGCCCTACGTAGGCGCGGGCGTTCTGGCCTCCTCTGTCGGAATGGACAAGGTCGCGATGAAGACGATGTTCGCGCAAGCGGGACTTCCTCAGGTGGGCTACCGGCATTTGATCCGATTTCAATGGAACAAGGATCGGGAAGCGGTGCTGGCGAACATCGAGGAGCTCGGCTACCCTTGCTTCGTCAAGCCGGCTAACCTCGGGTCCAGCGTGGGCGTGTCCAAAGCGCGCAATCGCGAGGAGTTGGTCGCGGCGATCGAGGAAGCGCTGCGGTTCGACCGCAAGGTGATCGTCGAGGAGTTCGTCGACGCGCGCGAGATCGAAGTGAGCGTGCTCGGCAACGACGACCCGCGGGCTTCGGTACCGGGCGAGATCGTCAGCTCGAACGAATTCTACGATTATAAGGCGAAATATATCGACGGCAAATCGATCATGGTCATCCCTGCGGAAATTCCGCAGGAGACGGCGGACGCGGTGCGCGACATGGCGCTGCGCGCGTTCCGTTCGATCGACGGCTCCGGCCTGTGCCGCGCCGATTTCTTCCTGCGGCGCAGCGACGGCAAGCTGTTCATCAACGAGGTGAACACGCTGCCGGGCTTCACCCCTTACAGCATGTACCCGCAGATGTGGAAAGAGTCGGGCGTCTCCTATCGCGAGTTGCTCGACACGCTGATCCAGCTTGCGCTGGAGCGCTTCGAGGAGCGCCAATCCATCGACTACGGCGGCGGAGAGTAGCAGATTTCGAAGGCAGAGAGTGAGCTTCGAAGGCGGGAATGGGCTCTGGCAGGCAGCGAACGGTCTCGTTCGCTGCCTTTGCTGTGGGTGGGGGAGGGGCGCATAAGCGCGCCGGGCGGCGCTAATGGGCCGGCCTGGTCCGGGACTCACAAGTCGCGCCCTCGACTACCTAGTTTATAGCTTCTAATCCGCTGCTTGCCGCTGGCGGGCTCCAACCAACCTTCCTTTACCAGTTCATCAATCTGTTCGCTTACGAAGGTGCGTTTCTTGCCCAAGCATTCACAGGCCATCGCATTCGTGATCGGAGTAACGGATCGTACGGCCAGGCGGACGATTTCCCGTTGGTAGAGGGGAAGCGCGAGCAAATCTGGTCGTTCCTCTCCATACCATTGTTCCATCATTCGGCGGATATGTTGTTGAGCGGAGAGAGGATCCTCCTTCAGCTTATCGATGGAAAAACGCAAAATGTTCCAATTGGCAAGCTCGACTTCGTTCTGCCGATCCAATCCTCGTGAGAACTTATCGCGGTCGGCGTCGCGAGCATGAGATCCGAAGCTGTCGGCTTCGAGGCATGTTGGCTTGGGAGAACGAATATAGGCAAATCCAAATAATAGTACTTGCCGTCCGGGGCGACAATCTCGTACTCCGGATAGAGGAAATCCAGGTTTTCGACGACTTGCCACCAGGCTTGCTGAAGGAGCAGCTTCTCTCCAAAGCCATGGCGCGTTCTGAGTCTGCGCAGTCGCTCTCCGCGACTTTCGCCAACATGCTTGGCCAGCCAAGCGCTGTATTCCGTTTCAAATCGATCGTTCACGACCATCCGCTCCTCGTCAAAAAAATAACCGCCCCAATCCACGAAGGACTAGAGCGGTGTGTTTCACACGCGTATGGCCCCATTTTAATCCAGTTGGGAGGAAATGTCACGAATAATCGATGTCTGTTATGAAGGATATCTCCGTGTAAGCTCACCCGAAAATAGAACAACCGTAATAATAGGGAGAGCTGATCAGCTCCTTATCCACATGTGGAAAAAGTGCCGCACGCACCGAAACTGCAGAGTTATTTTCAACAAAAGTGGATAACCTGGGGTTTAACTGTGGAGAAATGCCTGAATATTGTGAATAAACCGACTATTACTTGTGGGTAAAGTTGGATGAGTTGCATCGGCGGGAATTATGCACAAGTGGATAACCGGCGCGGCCTCGAAACCCGAATGTGAAGGCTTGACGGTACGCTCGCAAACGCACACCTCTTTTCGGCCGTTCCCTTTCCCTGCATCCCTTCCGGAGGGTATAATGAATGTCAGGAAAAGCGCGAGAGCAGCCGCGAAGCGGAGACAGACGCGCTAACGAGTCAGGAGGCAACGCCATGGGTTTTCAAACGGAGTTCAATTCGGTGTGCAAATTTAAATCCGATCAGGAATTATACGAACTGTTGGAATACGGCCGCGGCAAAATGGTCAAAAAGCAGTTCCGCGTGTTCCCGACAGGGCAGAAAGTCATCGCCTATACGCCCGATAACCAAGCGGTGGCCATCGTGCGCATAGTGGCGTCGATCGCCGAGATCAACTTCCAAGGGGAAGAAGTGACGCAGGTGGAGATGGAGCTAGTTCGCCGTTTGACGGATGAGGAAGCAAGAGTCCAGACGGCGCTCGCACATGAAATGTTCTTCGGAGAGCAATCCTAGAACCCTCAAGCCTATTTCCGGGGGTGTGAACGAGCATGATCGTCCGTTTCGGCTATGTCGCGATGTCCGTGCATCTGGAGAACGCCTCTCCTTCGAGAACGATGACGATGGCGAGCTTCTCCAAGCTGGCGGACCGGGAAGCGGGTCTGCGCAGGCTCGAGAAGATTGCCGAGGAAAATTTGCGCAACACGTTGAGACTGCTGAAGCATAACCGATACTTGGGCGTTCACGTGTACCGGATGACCTCGAAGCTCATTCCGCTGGCCACACACGAGGATTTGCGGGATTGGGATCCGTACCCGGCTCTAACGGCGTCGTTCGCGGAGGTCGGGGATTTTGTGCGCGAGCATGGGATGCGGGTATCTTTTCATCCGGATCATTTTACGGTGTTGAATACACCGCGTCAGGAAGTGTTCGAGAAATCGGTCAACGATCTGGATCATCATGTGCGGATGCTCGAAGCGATGGGGCTGGACGGTCGGGCGCTGAACAATATCCATGTCGGCGGCAGCTATGGAGACAAGGATTCGGCGGGAAAACGGTTCGTCGAGCAATTCCGTCTCATCGAGCCGAGAATCGCCAACCGCGTTACGCTGGAAAACGACGATAAGACGTTCACAGCCGAGGAAACGCTGGCCATCGCCGAGGAAGTCGGAGTGCCGATGGTGCTCGACATTCATCACGATGCGGTGAACCGGGGCAGCGAGACGACCGTGGAGCTGTGGCCGAGAATTGTGCGGACGTGGGAGCGGCTCGAATGGAACGTCGTCCATGGCGCCGATTCCGACCTTAAGCTCCCGCCGAAAATTCACGTTTCCAGCCCCAAGAGCACCTCCGACCCTCGCGGTCACGCCGATTATGTCGAGCCGGAGCATCTGCTTGAGTTTCTGCATGGTATCGCCGGGACAACGCCGGCCCTGGACGTCATGATCGAAGCGAAGAAGAAGGATGACGCGCTGCTGCGGTTGATGGAGCATTTTCGCTCGTTGGAAGCGGATGGGCAGCCTGTTCGCGTGCTTGACGGAGGCACCGTGGAGATCCGGACATAATCCCGCCGCTCAAGCATTCCGCCGGCGCATTTCATTATTGCATTCCCTTTGGAAATAAGGTACGTTGGAAAATGAAGGATGCCTGTCCGTCCGCAAGGCAGCGAAGAGGCGTTCTTACTTGCGAAGAGGGGGATTTCCGCGAAATGAATGGTTTGCTTGAGGGGAAAAATATCGTGGTCATGGGCGTCGCCAACGAGCGCAGCATTGCCTGGGCCATCGCGCAAGCGCTTGCATCGCAAGGAGCCAGACTGATTTTTACATACGAGAACGAGCGGGTGGAGGAACGGGTCAAGAGGCTGTCCGGCACGATCGAGGGCTCGCTGACGCTGCAATGCAACGTGTCTTCCGATGAGGAGATCGAGGGGCTGGCGACGAAGCTGAAGGAAGAGGTCGGCGTCGTCCATGGCCTCGCGCACTGCATCGCCTTCGCGAAGGCGGAAGAGCTGGACGGCTTGTACGTCAACACGTCGCGCGCCGGATTCGCTCTCGCGCACGACGTCAGCGTCTACTCGCTGACCGCGGTGGCGCAGAGACTGTATCCGCTCATGACCGAAGGCGGCAGCGTCGTCACGCTGACTTACCTCGGCGCGGAGCGCACGCTTCAGAACTACAACGTCATGGGCGTCGCGAAAGCGGCTCTGGAGGCGTCGGTGCGTTATCTGGCCAGCGACCTAGGACCGAGCGGCATTCGGGTGAACGCGATCTCGGCAGGTCCGATCCGCACGCTCGCGGCCAAAGGAATCGCCGGCTTCAACACGATTCTGAAGCACGTCGAAGAGAAGGCGCCGCTGCGCCGCAACACGGAAGCCGCAGACGTCGGAGACGCCGCGCTGTTCCTCATGAGCCCGTGGGCGAGAGGAATTACCGGCGAAGTCATTCATGTCGACAATGGGTATAATATCGTAGGCTGAGTTGGCCTCGACCGGGAGAAGAGCTTTTCTCGCTTTTTGGCGAGGAAGGCTCTTTCCTATAAAACTTTGTGGATACGGGGACAATAAGCTATGATAAGGGAAAGTCGGGCGGAAAATAAGGCGGTCCGTAAGCGAACGCCGCAACCGCTCGCTGCCGTTTTCGTATATGATTAGAAGAAGGACAACCTGGTCCTTGCAACCGATTTCGAAGATTAGAGGGATGAATTCATGAACGCCAATCAACCGGAAAGCGTCATCGGCGGCAAGAGCTTCACCGCGGTAGCCGTCAATTGCGCGGCCAAAGCCGGGGAGTGGATCAAAAGCAAGAGCGGAAATATAACCCAACTGGATACGAAATATTCGGCGCAGGATTTGGTCACGGAAGTGGACAAGGGCGCGGAGAGAATGATTCGCAATTTGGTCGCTACCCATTTTCCCGACCATTCTTTCTTAGGGGAAGAAGGTGTGGAGCCGGGTCCGAAAGCGTCGGCCAAGGCGCTGGAGGCGGTAAGCGACGCCGAGTATTTGTGGATCGTCGACCCGGTGGACGGAACGACGAACTATGTGCACGGCTTTCCTTTCTATTCGATTTCCATCGCGCTGGCCCATCGGGGCGAAGTGATCGTCGGAGTCGTCTACGATCCGTCGCGGGACGAGCTGTTCGTCGCCGAACGGGGCAAAGGCGCATACGTGCACGGCCGCAAGATGAGCGTGTCGCAGGAAGAGACGCTGAGCCAAAGCTTGGTCGCGACCGGATTCCCGGCCGATCCGCACGCAGCCTTGCCCGCCAATCTGGCGGACATTCAGGCTATCGCGCCGAAGGTTCGCAATCTGCGCGTGGCGGGCTCGGCGGCGTTGCATCTCGCTTACGTTGCGGCGGGGCGGCTGTCCGGGTTCTGGGAGCACAACCTGAGCGCCTGGGATGTCGCGGCCGGATCTTTGCTCGTCCAAGAAGCGGGCGGACGAATGTCCGACTTCGGCGGCGAGCCCTACCAGCTTGCCGTGCGCAACGTGCTCGCCTCGAACGGCCGCATCCACGACGAGTTGAGTCGGGAACTGACTAGCACATGAGATGAAGCGCATTCGACCATCCTAGTGACGAAGGAGGCGAACGAATTGGAGCGCGAAGAAGCCGAAGAATTGCTGGCCCGCAAGTTGAGCGAGGAGCCGGCGGAGGCGGACGAGGAAGAAGCCGGCGCCAAAGCCGCGAGGCGGCTGCACCCGAAATGGGAAATCCGCATCCAGGCGAACGTCGACCCGATCGTAGAGGAGACGATCGCCTACCGCAATATCGCTCAAGAGGTGGACGGCAGGTACGATGGGGTTAGGACGGACGGCGGCAAGCCGGGCAAAGCAGACGAAGGACATTCCGAGTAATCGGGGTGTCCTTTTTTGATCTTGTCGTACGGTTGCCACCTATAGATGCAACAACCGATCAAGGTGTCCGATAAGCAGCAGGGGGCGACGATTCGCTCTATGACCCATGTTGGCGGGACAAAAGGAAAGGAGGGTTAGATGTCCAGATTGGGAGAGTTGGCCGCGTATAAAACGATCGTTGCGGAACGGTTGATCGGCAATCCGAACGTTTGTAAAGCCGTGTTTTATTCGGACAGCAATTATTTGGCGCAGCCGGACGTGACGAATCCAGAGCAGCTTCTGCACGAGAGCATTTACTTGTATCCGTACAATCCGATCGGCTCGGGGAATGAGAATGAGGTCAGAACTTGGATCACGATCGCGCTGAACGATTTTAACGGCGTTGGCAGTTCGGCTATGAGAGCCGGCTTCCTCACCGTTGGCGTGGTGGCGCACAAGGAATTGCTGCGCACGGATTACGAGCTGTTGAGGACGGATTACATCGCTGCGGAAATCGACGGGATGCTGAGTCGGGAGAGAAGCATCGGAATCGGTCGCCTGCAGTTTGCCGGAATGAATGAAATTGGCCTGGATGCGAGCTATTACGGACTAACCTTGAAGTATCGTCCTGTTGACTTCGGCTAGCGGATCGCGGTGAATGAGAATGGATCATGACATGGAGTTAAAACTGCTTGCCGGCCTTCCCGTAGATTTAGGGAACGGGCTGTTATTCGGCGTTCCCACGCTGCGAACGATCGCGGGCATCGGAAGCAGAAAGTACGATGCATTGATTTCCGTGCTGCTGGTCAACAGGGCATCGCTGGAGGAGCCGGCGGCCAGCCGGGTGACCAACTTCGAGCTGTTTTTGATCAACAGCATGCTGAACGAGGAGTTCTGGCATAAGGCGAAGCAGGGCTTAGAGTTGTTTTTCGGGATGGAACCGACGCTGCGAGAAAGCCCCGACGGGGCTCATCTTTATTTTGGGGACGATCCTGACATGCGACTGGACGACGGCAGCTTTGACTATTTTCAAAGTCTGATCATGTATTCCCATAACATCCAGTTCCAGCGCGAGCAGTTCAGCCCGGGAAACGCCAAAGCCAAAGCGCTGATCGAGAAGCTGCAAAAGGGCAAACAGGAAATCTTAAGCCGCAAAGAGCAAATCTTCGACCTGGTCAGCAAAATCTCGGGAGTCGCCTGGAAGTCGAGCGGCGTTAACATTTTTAACGTCTTCGATCTGACGATTTTCCAATTTTACGATGCGCTGAACAGACTCGAGCAGGTGGATTACTACTTATTTACATTGCAAGGCATTTACTCCGGCCATGTTGATGGTCAGAAAATCAACCTATCCAATATCCATTGGAGCAAAAAATACAAAACTTAAGGAGATTGATGAACTATGGCAACACCTAACCGTTGGGCAATTCGCGATGCAGGCATCGCAACCTTCTATAACCTCGTGACCGGCAAGCCGGTAACTACGCTTCGTACGTTGAAAACTTCCGGCCTCGAAACGACCGGCGAAACGGTATATTCTCGCGGCGGCTTCGGCAATCCGAAATTGGTCGGGTTCTCCGGTAACCGGGAATCCAAGATCAAGCTTCAAGACGCGATTTTCGACAATAAGGCTCTGGCGATGCTGACCGGCAACGTTTTGTCCGAAGGCGTATCCCCGGTTCATGTTATTGAAAATGTCAAAGTCGCTTCGAATGGTGCGGCTCTGGATAAAACACCGGTCGGCTCGCCGATCGGCGTGTTCGAACTGAATCCGGACGGCACTCTGGGCGAGGAGGTCGTCTATACGAGCGGTACTCCGGCTACCGGCGAATATGCGATTTCCGGCAAAAATCTGACCTTCTATGCGGGCGACTTCGCGGACGGCAAGGTACTGTCGGTGTATTACAGCGCAACCTCCGACGCATCCGCCAAGAAGCTGAAGGTAACGTCCGACGCTTTCGGCGGAACGTTCAAGGTCGTTCTGGATTGCCTCGTGCGCGACGAGTTCACGAAGAAGGATTTCGCTGCACAGATTACGATTCCGAACGCCAAGTTCGAGGATGCATTTAACCTGAATCTGGCCGTGGAGGGTGACCCTGCGGTACTCGACCTGAATCTTGAGGCGCTGAAGGACCCTGTGTCGAACGATCTGTGGAGCATGCTGATCTACGATCAGGACGAAGTGATCTAATTCTCATACTCAATACATAAAGGGGGAGACTTGTCTCTCCCTTTATATTTATCTTAAAGCTCATGATACGGCATTGTGGGCTTTAAGATAACATCCAATAACGAGCGGGAGAGGATACCAATATGGCAGCAAAGCAAACGAAATTAACGATGACCGGCATTAACCGGAAGCACGACAAGGAGTTCGGCTCGCTTAAGCGGGTAGATCTGAGCACGGGAGACTACATCGAAATCTACCAACGTTTCAGGAAAACGTCGATCCAGAAGCTGGTGCTGGACTACTTGGATATTCTGAACGCGATGAAGGAAGGCGGCAGGAAGCTCGGCAGCGGAGCGATGGTATTCGTGTACTACATGCTTCTGCTTAAGCACTTCACCACGCTTGGCAGCATCATTCCTGAAGATTTGGGACAGATGATAGGCGTGGGCGAGAAACTGCTTGACTTAGGGGTTATGGAGCAAATCTTGAACGAGTTTCCCCAGCAAGAGTTGGACAAGCTGAATGCGGCCATTCAAGAGGTAAATCGAAATATGCAGGCTCAGCTTGAAACCTGGCCTAACGAAAAAGGCAAGGAGAACGGACAATGAAGATCAAATACGGAGAAATCGAGTTTTATTCGAAGTGGCTGCTGGAGCATCTTACTCTGGCTGGCAAGAAGTCGCGCATGAGGGTTCGATTGATAGAGATTTTGGGAGAGCATCAGGCGAAATTCGAGAAATTCAGAATGGATCTGATCAAGGAGCATGCGAGATTGGATGAGAACGGCGATATCGTTGTCGTTGAGCCGGACGAGAACGGCAGCGGTCAGGCGGACATCATCGATCCCGAAGCCTTTCGCAGCGACCTGCAAGAACTGTTGCTGGAGGAGTTCGTCATTGAAGAGAACGAAACGAATCGGGAGATGCTGCTCGTGCTGAAAGAGTGTGTCGACGAGTGTCCGGAAGCATGGTCGGGTAAAGCCGCGCTGGAGTATGAAGCGGTATGCAGACTGTTCGACGGAATTTACAAGGATGAATAGATTAGCGATGTCTTACAGAGGGAGGGGAGTCGAACTTGGCAAATGGAAACGATTTGAAAGCAACGTTGTCCGTGTCGCTGAATCAGGAGGCGACTATACGGGATATTAATCAGGCGATGAAGAAGCTGGAGAAGCATCCGGCTTTTAAGTCGTTGTCGTTAAAAATCAATCTGGATCAAAAGATGCTCAGTATCTTGACGGACTTGAATAGGGCAAGAGAGGCAATGACGGAGCTCTCCGTACAAACGGAGCTGGCGGCTGCCGGCATGGCGAGCCTGGGCGAGGCGGTCAGAACGTCGGCCATGGCCGCTTATACGGAATGGAACGCCTTGGGAGAGCAGTTGGTGCGGATTCAGGCGCTTGCGGCCGAAGCCAGCGCACGTTCGGCAGAGGCTGTTTCTGGCGAAGCCGCTTCGGGGGGGCTTTCGGGGGCTCTGAGCAATGCGGTTTCCCTAATGGATTCGATGACCATTATAGCTTCATTTAATGAGGGTGTTCTTACGTCTCTAAAAACGAAATTAGCTGCCCTTGCTACTATGTTTACACATGTAGCCGCCTCTCAAGGGGTAGTTAGAGCAAGCACGCAAGTGCTCGCATCCGCATTTATGTCATTAGGAAAGGCGATTCTTCCTCTTGCAATTATAACCGGAATAGTCTGGGGGCTAGGAGAGTTATATAAAGCTTTCTCAGGAACGAATGATAAAACGAAGGCAGCAGAACGGATCAACCTTGATCATGTTAACTCGTTGAAGCAGCAAAGAGATGAGCTGCGGCAAATAGCAAGAGAATATGAAAGCTTGCAGGCCGCACAAAAGGCCGGATACGCTACAATTGAACAAAAACAGAAACTATTATCCATCCAAACGGAACTCGTCAAATCCTACGGCGTAGCGGCAAGCGCAATTAGTGCGGAAGGGGAGGCGTTCGCGAGTTCCAGCGCGATTAAATTGAGAATTGCTGCTTTGACTGAAGAGATTGCTGCCCAGCACAAACTGGATAAGCTGAAGTTAAAGGCCAAAGATAATGAGAGAACGGATACGATTCAGAATACTGAGGAATCGATTAGTAAAGACGAGGCAAAGATCAAAGGGTTTCAACATAAAGCTGTAAGACTCCGCGAAACATTCGAATTTGAAAAGGGACTGGAATCTCCACATAAAACTCTGACAGAAGATGAGCTGAATGACGAACTAAACATAATTGATGGTAGCATCAGCAAATTAATAGAAGGGATTGAAACAAAGAGGAGCAATCTTAAGACAGCTTTATCAGAAACGACGGACATCTTAAGAACGGAATTGGATCTCTATCTTTCTACACTTCAGAGCAGGGGAGCTCAAGTGTCAGATGTACAGAGAGCATTTATGGAGGGACTCATTAATTCGATTGCTCGTAATGGTCAGGATCTCGATTCACAAATCAATAGTATTTTCGAAGCCCATGCGATTTTGCGCGAATCAGGTTTTGAACAGTACTTGAGTGATTTTAATAATGCACAGATGTCAGGCGACGTTCAAGGAATGGAGAATGCTAGAAAGCAGGTCTCGAGTCTCCTAAATGATTTCCACGACGGCATTGCAATTACGGATTCTTTCCGAAATTCAATTCTGGCGTTGTTTGAAAGTGGTAATCCTGTCGCGATGTCATCAGAAGAAACAGCCAAGTTTGTCAGGGATTCGATCAAGTCTTTGTCTTCGCTTGAGAACGCATATCAAAAGCTAAATAAAGGCGAGCAATTATCTGCGGACACGGTTACTGATTTGATTACTCTGTACCCGGAGTTGGCTAAGTATTTGGCTGAGACCAACGATTTTACGTTCCAAAAAGGCCAACTGCTCCAGCAAGTCATGGAGCAAGAACGTGCTAATAAAATTGAAGAGATAAAAAACTCCATTCAAACAACAACAAATCTTCGTAACGAGTTAGAGAACAAACGGCGTCTCAGAGAAGCTTATTATATACAAGTTCGTGGTCTAGACGAGGCTTTGTTAAGAAACGGCACAATAAATGTTATGACTCCGGAAGAGATACAACAGGAAAATCTATATACAGCAGAGATTGAAAAAATGGTAGCATTGTTGGCGTTGCTAAGTCAGGCGAACGCTAGTACTACTACCATAACTACTTCATCCGTTTCGAAGGAGAAGTACAAACCCAATCTTAACTTCTCCAAGGCGCAGCTGGAGGTTGAAAATTACAATCGACTGCTGGAGAAGAATAACGATGAGATCCAGTTGGCCATCGCTCAAGGCGGTTTGTACGATAAACGCCTGGCTAACCGGATCTCTTTGTATTCCGAGCTTACGAAAGCGTTAAACAAGCTGCGCAGCGAACAGGAACAGGAGCGGAACAGCCTAAGAACAAAGCTGACCAAAACCGGACTGGTTGACAGCGACGGAGAAGTCGTCGCCGATGTCGAGAAGCGACTGCTTGCCCTGTCCCGGGTCGGGAGATCCGCCCGGTTGGGTCATAGCGCGGAGGAACTTGAAGATTTCGTAGGACGTTATCTCGAGCTAGCTGGTGAGATCGCCGACACTGCTTCACAGCTTAGAACGGCAACTACGGATTTGGCCGACGCACTCCAGATCGGTCTGGACAAGATTGCAGCGGCTTCGAACCGGAAGCAGGACAAAGCGAAGCATAAGATCGCTCTGCTGGGCGAGATCAATACGGAAGAAGAGAAAAGGCTTCTCGCTCAATATTCCAATGAAATCGTTAAGGCGTTGGCCCAAGAGCTCAAAGGGATAGATGACCAGATTGCAAAGGCCAATGCCGTCATTCAAAACAAGAATAGCAGCAAGCAGGAGAAGGACGCTTACAGCGTTAATCTCGAAGCGTTGAAAAAGTGGAGAAATCAAGTTGAAGAGAACTTGGTTCAAGAGTCCGAGCAGCAGGGGAAATCACAAGCGGAAGCCCTTGTCTCCGGATTCGACAAGACCTTGGAGGAACTCAAATATGCGAAGTCTCTCTTGGGCAACATCGATTCGGAGGAAGAGAGGAAGAAAGCCGCCGAACTCGATCAGCAAATCTATGACACGTTGACCAAAGGCATCGAGAGATACAACCAGGATATTGTAGAACTGGAGCGCAAGCTATCGACCCAGTTGACCGACGAAGAGAGATATCGGGCGCAAGCTAAGCTTGAAGTGCTTAGGGAGTATGTCAAGAATTATACTCTGGAACAAGCTCAGGCAGTCTCCGCTTGGGAGAATTCGGTCAAATCTTCGGCGAAAGACGCTATGTCAGCTTTGGAAGACTTCTATGCCAAGCAGGGCAAAGCGGCGCAGAAAGCGTTAGACGATCAGCTTGACGCTTATAGAGGGTACATCGAGGAACGCAAAAAGCTTCTGAGGCGTGAAAACGAGGCAGAGGATTTCAGCGATAACCGGGCCAAGCTGCAGAAGGAAGAGGCTGAACTGCGAAAGGAAATCGCTGTTCTTTCCTTAGACAATTCCATTGAGGGACAGTACAAGAGAGAGCAGTTGGAGCAGGAACTGGCCGATAAGGTGGAGGAGATCCGCAGGCTTGAACTGGACCGGACCAGAAGCCTGCGGGAGCAGGACTATGACGATCTGCTCAAAAACAAAGAGGACGAGATCAAAGTTGCTAAAGATGCTGCGGATAAAAAGTGGCAGCAGGATCTTGCGGCGGACCAGCACTATTCTGCTCTGAAGCAGGCTGTGCTGGAAGGCAACGTTCAGAACATGCAGAAAACATTGCTCGATTTCTCGAGCAATGTGCAGCTCTATATGAATGCCATCGGAGAGAGCATTGATCGCAACCTTGTTGAGAAGCTGGAGGAGGCTCAGAGGTTTCAAAATCTTGCGAATACGATTGTGGGTATCCCTAATTTGAACGTATCCGCTCCTCCTCCAACATCTCCAAACGCTTCTGTCGGAAGTGGGGCCGGAGCGGTGAAATCCGCCAGGGCATCGGCATGGGAAAAATATTTGGAGAATAAGCAAGAAGCAGAGACGCTGAAAAATTCTGATCCCAGATGGATCGAGCTTAACAAGGACAACAACAAGCTGAGGGAGATATGGGGATTTCAGGATAAGAGTTATGAGCAGTTAAGAAACCTTCCAATCTACCACGAAGGAGGAGAGGTCGGGGTCGAAGGAACGACTACGGCCAAGTGGTGGCAGGGCATGCTGAAATCCGACGAGGTGCTGTCCGTACTTCGGAAGGGAGAAGCGGTCATTAAAGACCCGGGATCGTTCGTTCAGCAGATGATTGCGAGCGTGGCACAGCGTATGAACGCCGGACCGCGTTTTTTGGTGTCGGGAACGGGAGCTTCCGGGCCTGTAACCAACCATTATGAGTACGATATTCGGATCGAGCGATTGGAAGGCGGGGAAGCGGGAGCGAAGGCTCTGTTCAAGCATATCCGGACGCAGTCGCAGCGAGGCAATCGTTTATAAGGAGGTGAATCGACGTTGACTATACGATCGAGCATGTACTTTACGTTTAACGGGCAGAGATCGGACGATTTCGGCATCGTTAACGTCAATATGGAATCTGGTATGCTAAGCGAGTCTTTTGCCGCCGGGAGATCGATCCGCAAGCAGCGGGTCAGAGGAAGGGACCGGGGTTATTTTCAGGAAATCGAGCTGGAGGAATTCAAGTTTACCGTAACGTTCGCTTGGAAAAGCGGATGGGAGAACGAGGACAAGCTCAGGGAAGTGGCCAGATGGCTGCTTTCTCCGAAGTATTACGCGCCGCTGGTGTTTGCAGATCAGCCCGACAAAATCTACTACTGCTTGTGCGTAGACAGCCCCGAATTGATTCACAATTCGTTAAAGCAGGGCTATGTTCGGCTCAATTTTGAGTGCTGCGATGCTTATGCCTATACGCCCGTCTACGAGAGGGTATTCGATCTGTCCAATAACCCCTCCGAAGGTTCGGTCATCGTGCTTGAAAATATCGGAGATGCGGAATGCAAACCGATCGTCTCGATCTATAAAGTCGGCAGCGGCGATGTCACAATTCGAAATCAGTCTAATGGAAATGCGGAAATGACCTTGGTACAGTTGGCCGGCGGGGAGACGGTCGACGTGGATTGCGAGAATCGTCTTATCAAATCCGATCTTCCGCTCACTTACCGGTACGACAATTTAAGAGGAGACTACTTGTCTCTGCCTATTTTCGACAACAGGCTGCTGATTCGAGGGCGCTGCAAGCTCAAGTTCATCTATCAATTCAAGAGGCTTCAATAAAAGGAGGTGAAAATAAACCATGATCCTGGATGCGAACGAATATATTGAACCCGAGCGCCCTCGATTATACGTGGCGACTCCAAATCGGACGATCGTCGGCGAGCTTCCCGAAGCTTACAATATCAAGTTGAACACTAAGCTCGGCAACGTTTCGACATTGAGTTTCTCTCTGCCGTATCGAATCGCTCGCTTGAACAAGCACTTGGATAACCCGAACATCAAGAAGACGAAAAATCGTTACCTGATCAAATACGTATACGGAATCGAAACGGAATGGTTTGTGATCAAATCTCCATCCGACGTAATGGAGGACACGGACCACAAGGATATTCAATGCTTCGGGCTTGCGTACGAACTAGCGGACAAAAATATCCGAAAATACGAAGCGACCAGCAAAAACGCGACGCAAATTTTATCGACCATTTTGGAATCGAGCCTATGGAAGCTTGGGACGGTTGACGCGGACTTCGACGTTATGTACCGCTCCCTGTCGTTGACGGATTCGAGTGCGCTAGATGTCGTGTTCGATGTGGCGGCTACTTTCGGCGCTTTAGTCACCTTCGATTCCGAGCAGCGGAAAATCAACCTGCTTCAATTCGACGAATACGGGATGAACAAGGGGCTGGAGATCGGTTACGGCAGCCTGTTGAAGAGCGCGACCAAGAGCGAGAGCGCTGACGAATTTTTCACTTTATTTAAGGGATTCGGCGCCAATGGGATAGGTATTCAAAGCGTAAATGTCACGGGGAGCAACTATCTGTTGGACGTTTCATATTTTATGTACCCTTTTTCCAGAGACGATCAGGGGAACGTGCTGGCTCACAGCGACTATATGAGCGATGGTTTATGTCATGCTTTGCTGGATTATCGGGAACTGCTCGATTCGAAGCGGGGCATCTATCAGGGATACCTTAGTTCGTTGCAAGCTTTGCAGGCTGCCTTAATGGAGCGTACCAATGAACTGTACGATCTGAAGAACGAGCTGGCGGTCATCGAGGACCAGATTGCTGTAGCTAACTATAACCGGCAAAGTACAGGTGCGCTTGTCGCTCAGAAAAATGCCAAGCTCTCGCAGATTGCAGCCAAAAACAATGAAATTGCCACTGTTGAGACGGGAATGTCTAATGCGAACGTTCAGATTTCCGCACTACAGCAGTCGTTTTCCCTGAGTGGAAATTTGACGGCTGCCCAGCTCGCGGAATTGAATCCGTACATCATCGAAGGCGTGTACGAAAACACGAATATCACCAGTCCCGAGCAGCTGTATGAAGTGCTGACGAAGGAGTTTGACAAGGTCAAGCAGCCGAAGATCATCGTCGAAATCAGTATGGTGAATTTGCTGGAGGTTGTTGAAGAACAGGACAAGTGGGACAAGCTCCGACTTGGAGACGTGCTGACGATTATCAATACTCATATCGGGCTGAACGTGCAGGCGAAAATCATCGAACTCAACTACGATTTCGAATCCGGCGACATCGGCATCGTGATCAGCAACGTTAAGGAGCTGTTGAGCGACGAGGAACGTTTTCTCAAGGAGTTGTACAATTCGCGAACGGCTTCGCAGAGCTTGATCAGCAACAGCGGATCATGGAATCAGGCAGCGGAGGAAGCGTCCGAGGCTCAGCAGATTCTTAACGGCGTATGGGATGCGACGGCAAGAAGCATTCAAGCCTCCGTCGACAATACCGTAACCATTGACCGTAAGGGCGTCATCGTCAGCGATCCGAATACGCCTGACGACATTCTGATTTTGCAGAAAGGGTTGCTGGCTATCAGCCGCAACGGAGGCAACACCTGGTCAACGGCGATTAATGCGAACGGGGTATTTGCTGAACGGCTTGTTGGACAGATTCTGGTCGGGACGAATCTGAGCATCAGCAACAGCAGCGGATCGGTTCAGATCAATGCCAATGGGATGACCGTAACGGATATGAGCCTTAACCTGATCAATTCCACGGTCAAATCCAAAGTGCTGATCAATCCGAACGACGGGTTCAAGGTGCAGAAAAACACCGGAACCACGGGTGCTCCGGTGTGGACGGATCAAATCTCTCTGGACAGCAACGGCAATGCCCTGTTCGGCGGTGTTCTAAGCATTGGCAGTGGCAGCACCGTGGTCAAAGCCGATGGCAGCGCCGGGCTGTGGGTCGGGGCTTCGGCTTTTATCAATGCTCCTTTTCGGGTGGAGTTGAACGGTACGGTGACCGCTAGCAAGTTTAACTTAACCGGCGGAAGCATGAATATCAATAATAGATTTATTGTGGATAGCAGCGGCAATCTTACGGCTTCCGGAAATATTACGGCTAATGCTCTTGTCGCTGGCTCATTTATTCAGGCTCCCACGATTCTTGGAGGAACGATTAATATTGGCAACGGCAAGTTTACAGTAGATAACAGCGGTAACGTTTATGCTAATAACGGAACGTTTGTGTCGGGTTCGTTTTCCGGGAACATCACCTCAAATGCCACTATCGAAGGGGGGACCCTAAGAGGTGCAACAATTGATGGTGGGAATATAAACGTTACTTCCAATGTTTCTGTTGGAAACAACCTACATGTAGGGTCGTATGATGTAGCAAATGGTAAACAAATTTGGTTCCGTACTGGCACAAATATGTCGGTAATTGGTTACGATAATAATAATGCTCAGATATATCTAAGCGCGATGCATGGCGTTAATATTAACGGTGGAAATTTGTATATAAATGATGACATAGTTGCAACTCAAAAATGGGTTCAACAAAATATTGTTGCTAAATGGGGCTAATTATATTTTTCCTTACTTGGAATTTATTTAAGTGTAGTAAGTCTTCTTTTTGTAAAAATTGGAGCAAAAAGTCTTCCGTGTAGTAGGTGCGATCATTTTTGCTATCATAGTAATCGTCAATCTTGTCTTTGGGAATATAGTCGATTCCTTTGTAGGCAATGACTGTATTACCGTCAACTACTCCTCGTGAAGCAAAAGTTTCTTTTGCTTCACGAATATACGTAGCGATTTCTCTCCACTCATACAACACTTTGCCTTCATGTGGAGAGGTTTCAGTAGCGCTACTATTCGTATTTGAATCAGGATTTCCATTGTCGGTAACTGGGCTAGGGGGCTTTGATTCAGTAACAATATTAATATCCTTACCGTTCAACTCAATCTTCCCACCGACAGCTTCGGCAGCTTTTCTTAATGGAAGATAGGTCGTGTTGTTGTAAGAGATCGCGGAAGCGTCTAACTGTTTTCCGTTGACTGAAACTTTAATATCGGGGCGAAGCTTAGCACTAATGGTCTTGATCGCTTCGGCACCGTAAGCGGAACCGGCAGTCGCACAGATAGCTCCCGCTAAGAATACAATTGCATATTTTAACGTTTGTTTCATGTCATTCATCTCCTTGATAAGAGCGTACAACTCTCATTATAGATTAGGTCATAAAAAATGGAAACATTTGTTGAGGAGGAAGTGGTGATTCCAAAGCAATGCCAACGGGATGACTGTAACGGACATGAGTTTTAACCTGATCAACTCCACGGTCAAATCCAAAGTGCTGATCAATCCGAACGACGGGTTCAAGGTGCAGAAAAACACCGGAACGTCGGGTGCTCCGTGTGGTCGGATCAAATCTCCCTGGACAGCAACGGCAATGCCTTGTTCGGTGGTGTTCTCAGCATTAGCAGTGGCAGCACCGTGGTCAAAGCCGATGGCAGCACAGGGCTGTGGGTCGGGGCTTCGGCCTTCTCTAATGCTCCTTTTCGGGTGGATTTGAATGGAAGGATAACCGCGAGCAACGTTGAGCTGAAAGGAGGCTCCATCGGCTGGGGCAACTTCAATGTTAACAGTGCGGGTGTTATCACTGCTACTGGGGCCAGCATTAGCGGTAATATTACCGCTAATGCTTTAACAGTCGGGGCGTTTATTCAGGCACCCAATATTATTGGAGGGACAATAACCGGTAACGAAATTAAAGGTGGAACGATTACTGGAACAACGATTACTGGAACAACGATCTCTTCTACTTCAGTAGTAAATGTTGCTACGGATGTAAATATCGGAAACAATTTATATATTGGCGATGGTCAGAACGTCGATAAATATATTTACTTCAAAGGATCCACAATAGGGGGAGCCAGAATACGATTTTCGCAAAGTACCGATAAACTGATATTGTTTGCACTTAACGGAGTAGAAATTCCAGCAAGAGATCTGACAATTTCGGGAAATCCTGTAGCTACAGAAGAATATGTAAGACAATACGGCTGCTAGATGGGGATGATTACTTTACCAGATAAATGATATGAGGGTACACCATTAAGATCAGTTGAAGGAAGAAACTGTAAAAGAAATTCTCTTGTATAATAGGATTTATCAGTTTCTCTATCATAGTAATAATCCACACCGTCTGTGACGAGATAGGTGTTATTGTTGTAATAAACCAATAGTTTTCCGTTTATCACATCATTCTTCATTCTGGGTCTATCTGTTGAATATAGGTGCGAATAAACTTCATTCCATTGGTGCAATACCTTGCTCTCTAGCGTATTCGTCGTTTCTGCAGACTCAGTCGAACCATTAATGGATTTCGGCTCGGCAACTCTTGATTTAGTCACAATGTTAATATCCTTGCCATTCAACTCAATCTTCCCACCGACGGCCTCAGCAGCTTTTCTTAATGGGAGATAGGTAGAGTTGTTGTAAGAGATTGCGGAAGCGTCTAACGGCGTGCCATTAATCGAAACCTTAATATCGGGACGAAGCTTCGCGCTAATGGTCTTGATCGCTTCAGCTCCGTAAGCGGAACCGGCAGTCGCACAGATAGCTCCCGCTAAGAATACAATTGCATATTTTAACGTTTGTTTCATGTCATTCATCTCCTTGATAAGAGCGTACAACTCTCATTATAGATTAGGTCATAAAAAATGGAAACATTTGAGGAGGAGGAGATTTCAATGCAAAGATGCAGAGCAACGCGAACGGCATGACTCTAAGGGGGATGAGCTTGAATCTGATTACTCCCAATGGCGGGCTCGAAGTATAAAAAATACCGGAACCACGGGCGCTCCGGTGTGGACGGATCCAATCTCCCTGGACAGCAATGGCAATGCCTTGCTCGGCGGTGTTCTCAGCATTGGAAGTGGCAGCACTGTGGTCAAAGCCGATGGCAGCACAGGGCTGTGGGTCGGGGCTTCGGTTTTCGCTAGTGCTCCTTTTCGGATGGATTTGAATGGAAGGATAACCGCGAGCAACGTTGAGCTGAAAGGAGGCTCCATCGGCTGGGGCAACTTCAATGTTAACAGTGCGGTTGTTATCACTGCTACTGGGGCCAATATTAGTGGCAATATTACGATGACAAATGGAAGCATTCAATGGACAAATATCAATAGTGATCTTGTTGCTACAACCGCCGCATCGACAGCCTATAGCGCGCTCGCAATATCATCAGCCATTGCAAATGGCACATATACTGGCGGAACATTTATAAGTGGAAGTCAAATATATTCACCGAATATTTTGGTGGAACAATTGCTATTGGTGTGGAAATAACATATTTAATTAAAGCTGATGAAAATGGTATTTATTTGGGGAGCAGTTCATTTGCCACTGCCCCGTTCAAAGTAAATTTGGCTGGTATGCTTTTTGCAACAGGAGGAACCTTCAAGGGGCCGGTTGAAGGTTTCACTGTTAAGACGAGAAATAGAAATGTTGGTGCTGCTATTGTAATGAGTTCTCGATATGGAGATATTAATATATTTGATGCAAATAACAAAAATATCCTTAGAATGCTGTATCCATCTACAGTCCTTCTGGCGCATTTAAAACTGCAGCTGGTAGATGGGATTTTACAGGAGAGGTTACGGGTACCGTGCGAAGTGGGGCTAATTATTCTGATAATTGGTTTTTAATTGAGATGAAGATTGATTCGTTCACATAAACGTGATTAGAGACTCCATAATAAAACGCAGTGCTATTTGTTGTGTGCCGATCATCTATGTTAATGATCAACTCAGGAAGCCCCTTAAAACCTAATGTTCTTAGTGAGGAGTTGTAGATAAAATCATTCGGCAAATTGTATTTGTTTCTCCCAGTCACTATCGTTATAAAGGTATCTCCGTTTATGATTAGTGCATCACTCCCTTCATAATAGTTTTTGATCACTTGAATATCTGTTTCTTTGTTTTGTTTAAGTTGCTGAGACACTGAAAGAAAGATATCTTTTCTGACATAGGTTATCGTGTCGGTGAAAGCATCGCAGCTATTTTCATATTTTTCTTGAATATGAATAAAGATATCTGTCCCATCAAAAGCAATAGTTTTCTCAACAGGATTATAGATAATAATATTTTTATTGAAACCATATTTTTGTGCGCCTTCTACCAATGTAAGATAATTTCCGTTAGTGATTTCTTTATTATTTGCTGAACTGCTCGGAGAATTAGCTTTATTTTGAGTTTCAGTCACAATATTAATATCCCTGCCATTCAACTGAATCTTCCCACCGACAGCCTCGGCAGCTTTTCTTAATGGAAGATAGGTCGTGTTATTGTAAGAGATCGCGGAAGCATCTAACTGCTTACCATTGACCGAAACCTTAATATCGGGACGAAGCTTAGCACTAATGGTCTTGATCGCCTCGGCACCGTAAGCGGAACCGGCAGTTGCGAATATAGCGCCTGCTAAGAATACAATTGCATATTTTGACGTTTGTTTCATTCCAATCATCTCCTCAATAAAGACTGATGATTTTTATGATAGATGAGAGCGTAAAATATGGAAACCAGTCTTAAGGATTCTATTCAATTAGATGGGAATAATTGTTAGTTTAAAGATCAGGGGATTTTTAATGTGGATAATACCCGATCGATTGCAAAGACGTTATCGTTAGCGATACAAACACTCTAAACGACATTCTAATTACCATTAGGAATAATCATTGAATGCCTTAATGGTACGTACTTCAAAAAGGGGCATGAAATAAGAGTGAGCTTCAACAGAAGTTATTTATCCATTTTCTCGTAAAACTCACTGATCTGCTTCAATAAACTGTCACGTATATACACGTAGTTTTTATCACCTCTGTAGGCATCGCAATTAGGTGTAAAGTGGTCTTGTACCATCACGGTAAATTCAGTGTTTGTAAAAGTAAGGGTATTTGTTTCGGAATTATAGTTTATATCTCTGATGGAGATTCCGTTTTTTTCAGCTCCCTCTCGTAGAATAGAGTAGCCATTCTGCTTTGATGTAATTTTTTCATCAGGATTGCTGCTAGTTGGGAGGGGGATTTGATTAGAAGGGGTATTAGTGACAATATTAATATCCTTACCGTTCAACTCAATCTTCCCACCGACAGCTTCGGCAGCTTTTCTTAATGGAAGATAGGTTGTGTTGTTATAAGAGATCGCAGAAGCATCTAACTGTTTGCCATTGACCGAAACCTTAATATCGGGACGAAGTTTCGCGCTAATGGTCTTGATCGCTTCAGCTCCGTAAGCGGAACCGGCAGTCGCACAGATAGCTCCCGCTAAGAATACAATTGCATATTTTAACGTTTGTTTCATGTCATTCATCTCCTTGATAAGAGCGCACAACTCTCATTATAGATTAGGTCATAAAAAATGGAAACATTTGAGGAGGAGGAGATTTCAATGCAAAGATGCAGAGCAACGCGAACGGCATGACTCTAAGGGGGATGAGCTTGAATCTGATTACTCCCAATGGCGGGCTCGAAGTATAAAAAATACCGGAACCACGGGCGTTCCGGTGTGGACGGATGAAATCTTCTTAGACAGCAACAGCAATGCCTTATTCGGCGGTGTCCGCAGCGTTCAATTGTGGGTTCTTGAAAATACTACGGCAAGATGGGGGTAATTTTCTTGTTTTTGATATTCACATTGTAACTTGCAATTCCGTCCAAATCGGATTGTGACAAAAACTGCAGTAAGAATTCTCTTGTGAAATAAAGCCTATCGTTTTGAGAGTCATAGTAGTAATCCGTATACCGTGTAGCGATATAATCAACACCATTGTAAACCACTGTATTCTGACCGTTCTTTACTGTGACTATCCATATGGGTTTATTAAGACCATTAAATTTATTATATGTTTCGTTGTTTTCATACAAGACCTTACCCTCAATAGGATAGGTTTCTTCCAATTGTTCATTACCAGGTGTTCCTGTAGTCGATCCTGTGGAACTCGTTCCTGTTTCTATTGGACTTGATTTAGTCACAATGTTAATATCCTTGCCATTCAACTCAATCTTCCCACCGACGGCCTCAGCAGCTTTTCTTAATGGGAGATAGGTAGAGTTGTTGTAAGAGATTGCGGAAGCGTCTAACTGCTTACCATTGACCGAAACCTTAATATCGGGACGAAGTTTCGCGCTAATGGTCTTGATCGCTTCAGCTCCGTAAGCGGAACCAGCAGTCGCACAGATAGCGCCTGCTAAGAATACAATTGCATATTTTAACATTTGTTTCATTTCCATCATCTCCTTAATAAAGGCTGATGATTTTTATTATAGATGAGAACGTAAAATATGGAAATCAGCATAAAGAACTCTATCAATTTAGAAGGAGGAGATTTTTGTGGCCATTTTTAACTGTTCTCCTGCGAGCGAGACTACGGTTACGTGGTCTATTTCCGGATTAAGCAATCCATGGCGCACTCAGTATTATCAAGCCGCCTATTTGTCGACGTCATCTGCCCCCAATACTACGACTGCACCGTCGGGAATATTGAATACTCAATTTGCTCCTGGATCTGGAAGTATTCTTTCAACACCGTCTGTATCGACAAGCGGTTTCAATGCCTTCTCGGCAGGGAACACGTATAGGCTGTACGGGACGGTTAGGAATGCAAGCGGGAGTTATACGAATGTCGGTTCCGTAACAGTAACTATGCCATCTGATACTACACCGCCCAGTACAAATGGTTTTTTCTCTATCACTTCTATTACAGAGACAAGTATTACAATATTTGCTGATGGAGCCACAGATACGGGGTCGGGAGTTGCGGGATATAGAGTCTACTATCAGTTGGGATCAACATCGACTCCATCGAATCACCATACGACGATTTATGGAAGAAGCGGCTATGCAACAATATCCGGTCTATCCCCCGGGACATTGTATACAGTCGGAACAAAAGCATTCGATAATGCCGAAAACTATCGAAGTGATTTCACTTATGGCGAGGTTACGACATTGACTGCGGTTCCAACTGCGCCAACCGTTTTAAACCGAATTAATGGTGGCTTTGATATCCAATGGGGTTCAGTGCCTGGTGCGACTGACTATCAACTTGACTTCAAGCAAACTGTGAATCAGGCATGGCAATCCACGACTACGTCCTTAACCTGGACGACTCTTAATCTGGGCCAATGGGGGATTCAGTACGACTTTCGTGTCAGAGCCAGTAAAAATAATCGTTCGACATGGGGGGGATACTCTGGTACGAACAGAGCGACAACAAACCCGAGACCCCCAACGCTTTCGGGCAATTATACGAATGGTACTGCAACTCTTACGGTTTCTGTAGCAAGTGGGAACTTTTCTGTCTTAGTTGTTGACCGATACTTAAGAGCGAATAACGCGCTTGTAGATTCGAAGACGACCAGTCTAAACGGCGGAAGCGTATCATGGACGATTACCAACGGAATACAACAATACTATTTTAGGGCGCAGTCAAGACTCGATGTGAACAACACATCTTTATATAGCATCGGCTCATCGAATACTGTGCAATTTGATCGGCCAGCACCTTTTGAATGGACATATTCAGGACGCAGTTTAAGTCCTCCATTTGTTCTGGTACCCGGCAAGGTGAAAAATCAGAATCTTGGCTTCTATGCCAACGCCGAGGAATGGAACGGGCTGATCCAGAAAGTTCTCGCTTTTCGAACTTACAAAGGAATAGGCGCATTCAGTTATAACTCTGCCGTATCGGGGCAGCAACCGAGAGCGGTACAATTCAATCAAGTTCGAAATGCTATCGCTGCTATGAATACTGTTGGCTTGCCCGGCCCCAAAAATCCTGGGGACACGATCACAGCCAAGGATTTCAACGATATAGTCGCTTGTTTAAATGCAATTCAATAACACACGGGTTGAGGACTCATCAGTTGAGTTCTTTTTTTATTATCCTAAGGAGGGTTTACAATGCCATCATTCGATTATGATTTGAGCACAATTACCAAGTACAGAGCGGGTACGCCAGAAGATCCTTATATTCCAATTACAGAGTCCAGAAAAGTGGATAATAACCACGTTGTTCTTGCTGAAATTCCAGTTCGCTTAAATGGTGTGACTATTACTGATTACTTCGAGTGTAAGGAAATGCCTGAAACCGGATTGCCGTCGGCAGGCTTTATTGTGGATTACAACGAGGGAATCGTCACTTTTGCGCCTGAGCAAGAGGGAAATACGGTAGCGATTACGTATGTGGGCCGCGGAAATCACTTTGTGAGCATTAAGCGGATTTGGACGAAAAGAAATGGCGACGATGTCGTTGAAACTCTGGAGGACGTTATTGAGAAGGGTGAAGTGGCAATTGGTCATTTGGAGGAAATCGATCAAGCTCTGAGCGATGCGCAAGTTGCCATTCAAGCAGCTAACGAAGCCGTTCAAGAAGCCAATGATGTCAGCGACTCTATTCAGCAGGCCGAAAGTATTCGACAGGCAAATGAGTTGGCCCGCGAAGCGCATAAAAATTCTTGGTCTTTCAAGGGGCAATATAATCCTGCCGCATCCTATGAAATCAATAATCAGGTTTATCTTGATGGCTCTGTCTATATTGCGATTCAAAGTTCCGTAAATAAGTTGCCTAATCAGGAGCCTGCCTACTGGAGTCTGTTCGCACAGAAGGGCGATCAAGGTATTCAGGGTGAGAAAGGCGAAAAGGGTGACAAAGGCGACCAAGGTATCCAGGGCGAGAAAGGAGACAAGGGTGATCAGGGAGAGCAAGGTATTCAAGGCGAGAAAGGAGATAAGGGAGACACAGGCGAACAAGGCATTCAAGGGGCGAAAGGAGATAAAGGAGATCGAGGAGAACAGGGTATCCAAGGTGAAAAGGGTGATAAGGGAGACCCTGGGGAACAGGGCGTTCAAGGTTTAACAGGAGAAAAGGGCGACAAAGGAGATAAAGGCGATCAGGGAGAGCAAGGTGTCCAAGGAGAGCAAGGGATTCAAGGGATCCAGGGCATCCAAGGAGAGCAAGGAATTCAAGGAGAAAAGGGAGATCAAGGGGAAAAGGGCGACAAAGGCGAAACAGGAGATAAAGGAGATAAAGGCGACGATGTAAAGTGGAGAGGGGCTTATCAAGCTGCGATAACCTACGCTCCAAGGGACATTGTTGAATTTAACGGTTCTTCCTACATTAACATTCTTGAATCAACGGGCCATGCACCGACAAATACAACGTATTGGGACTTGTTCGCACGTCGTGGAGTAGATGGTGCGGGCAGTTTGTCTGAAGTGCTATCTACTAACAACGATTTAGTCGTTATTAATCCTACTACTAATGCCGATATTTCGATTTCTCCTGTACTTAAAGCTGAATGGAGCGGTAAACAGGATGCCCTGGGGTATACCCCTGAAGATGCTGCCAATAAAAATCAACCCGGAGGTTACGCTGGTCTCGGCAATGACGGGAAAGTTTTGCCTGAACAGTTGCCTGTTATCGAGGATGTCTCTTGGGAGAATCTGAGCGGAAAGCCAACAACGTTATCTGGTTACGGCATTACTGATGCTGTACCTTCAAGTCATATCGGTTCTGGTGGAGATGCCCATGCCCTAGTATCACAATCGGTTGCTGGATTTATTTCTGCCGAAGATAAGACCAAGTTGGATGGAATTGAAGCAGGGGCGAATAACTATGTTCATCCTGAAAGCCATCTTGCATCTATTATTGTTCAAGATTCTGAGAATAGGTTTGTGACTGATGCAGAGAAAGCAGGTTGGGATGCTAAAGAGGATGCACTTGGGTTTGTACCAGAAGATTCAGCTAACAAAGGGGTTCCTAATGGATATGCAAGTTTAGATAGTGGAGGGTTTATCATGCAATCACAAATTCCGTCTATAACTACAGACGCGAATATCATCGGAGATAATGTGGGGCTTGCGAAAGAAGCACAACTTCCGACCACATTGGAAGATAATAACTTGCGAGTACAGGTGATGACAGAAGTCGAGGTAAAAAATGACGCAGGATCTCCATTAGCAGTTACTGGTTCGGTATCGGTTTCGAACCCGATTACTATTGGTGCACCGGTCGCCATTATGGGCGACATTGAGATTAAGAATGAGAATGGGCCACCCCTGAGAGTTACCGAGGTCGGAGTCGGAATGGATACGGTCACTTCAACTATGAATCTGATCACTACTCCTATTCTTTATACGTACGTTCCCAACATTGATAATGGATACTATGACCTTCAGGCTGATCCAAGTAATACTTCAAATGTTCTCATTGGACATAATAGCAGTTCGTGTTTTTTCGCTCTAGTACCCGGACAAGTGTACACGTGGAGAGGATCAAGATTCTACGCACGTATGGCATCAGGGACAGGGAAAATCAATGCGAACATAGTGAGGGTGCTATAATATGATTACCAATAATACGATTCCGCCGCAGGGGAATGCGACCCCCGCTGACGTTGTTGAGGGAAAAACATTTCAGAGTGCAGGAAGTTTCGGGAAAAAGACTGGAACAATGCAAAACTTCAGTAATAGTAGTGAAAGAGTGGACCTAGATAGGGTATTGGGAGAACCCGGAGCCATTGAATTCAATCCGCGAATATGGGACCCGTTCGTATCGAACGGGAGTACCACTTTCAGGGCGGAGGATAGCAACTTTATTCAACAAAATATCAGATCGGGCGTGACAGTATTTGGACTACCGGGACACTATACGGGCGGCGGAGGGGGGACGGCAAAAAAGAAAGTCGTCAATGTGACGCTGCAAAGGGAAGCTTATAGCGAAAATTATTACCGTTATAACTTCTTTTATCAGAATCCAAACATGACAACTTTCTTAGACGCATATCTGAAAATTCAGTGGCCGTTGATTCAAGCTTTTGCTCCGGCCGGACTTGAAGTCGAGACAGTATTGTGTGAATCGATCATACAGATATTGGCGAGTTCTTCCTTGGATCAGATCGAGCCTGAACAAACTAATCTGACGATTCAAGGGCCGGGAGGGGCGATGGATACGTTCACGGTGTATACCGAAACGCAGTACACGCCGCAGCATGGAACCTTCGCCACGAGGATCGATATGTACAAAACCGACACGATATTGGGCGCGTTCTTCAACGAAATTATGGAAGAGGAATTAAATGCGAAACTGTATGTGTATGGCGTATTTAATGAATAAGAAGAAGCGACGTTATCCCTCCATTTTTATTAGCTAATTTGTCAACGTAGACACTGTTTATAAAGAGAGAGCAGATCTTTAATTGCTCTCTCTTTTTTATCTTAAAAAGGTTGGTGCATAGAATGTACGATTTTTCATTTAAGTTTTTGGCAAACAGGGATTGGACGTGGCTCTTTACTCTTTCTGGATTTGGGGGCGCAATTTTCACAGACAGGATCAACAAAGTCGTATTCATCGATACGAGATGAACCAGGGACAGCTTACGGCCGTGCTGGATGAGTGTTTGCTGGCGGACGAGAAATTGGAAATGGACGGGTCCTCACTACGCGACCGCTCCCTTAACAGGACAACTGTGCAGATGTAGGAGCAGTTCCAGGCATAAAGCAGATCCAGGGTCGATTCCAAGCTCCGCCAAAGGTATACTAGAAGCAACAGGACTGTGCGGTATCGAGCTGACTTGGGGAATTCCGGATTCTAATCTTCCGCAAGCCCCGCTGGCTCCCGAGATGCGAAGCAGGAGGAGATGCCTCATGAACGGACTGCTGCGGAGGCTGCGTCAAGGCTATGGCAAGAAGCTGGCCGCCATCCATTTCTGGAACGGTTGGATCGTTGTGCTGCTCTCCCTATCGGGACTGATCCTGCTGGGCGGGTATTGGCGAGGCGTGCTCGGAGAGGGGCGCGTATGGCTCAAGTGGTTCCATGTGATCGTCGGTATTGCGTCGGTTCTGCCGATCGCTTATTATCTGGCGCTCGCGGGCAAGCATTGGAAGCAGCTGAGAGGGAAGCCGTGGCAGAGGTTTAACGTGTACGTCGTGCTCGGATTTTTGTTCGGGTGGCTGCTGTCCGGTGTTCTGCTGTGGCAGTTCAAGCTTGTCGGACCCAGAGTCTCGAACGCGGCTCTCGTCGCCCACGACGCACTGACGTGGATCGGTCTGCCATACATCATCTACCATTCCCTCACACGGGTTAAGTGGTTGAAAGATCCCGCGCGCCGGACGGTGAAGGTGAAGCCGGCGGAAAAAGAGGCTGAGGCCCTTCATCCTGCGGCCCCTCAACCGCTCTATACGCGCAAGGAGTTTATTCGCGGCGCGATCGGCGTCGGTTTGGCCGTCACGGTAGGGCCGTCGTTTCTGAAGTGGATCGGGGACTCGCTCGGCCAGGCAGGGGGCGGCGGGAGTCTGGAACGGCTGATCGAGAAAGACGCCAACCGGCTGCTGCCTCCGCCTCAGCCGCTTCCCGCGTCGTCTCCTCCGGCAGGAGGAGGGGCGAGAGGGAATTTTCGCGTCTATACGGTTACGCCGATTCCCTCGTTCGACAACTCGAACTGGTCGCTTCGTATCGACGGCCTCGTGGACAAACCGATGGAGTGGACTTGGGAGACGTTCGTGAAGCTGAAGAGGTCGGTCCAGGTGAGCGACTTCCACTGCGTGACGGGCTGGTCGGTGTACGATAATACATGGGAAGGCATTCCCGTCAAAACGATGCTTGAGATGACCGGCGTGAAGAAGCAGGCGACGTCCGCGATTTTCTATTCCGGCGACGGCGTCTATACGAGCGGCATTACGCTGGAGCAGTTGGCCAAGGACGATGCCATGATCGCCGTTCTGCACGACGGCAAGCCGATTCCGAGCGATCTGGGCGGTCCGGTCAGACTGATCATGCCGAAGATGTATGCCTACAAGTCGGTGAAGTGGTTGAACCGGATCGAGCTGATCGAGGGAGAGCATATCGGCTACTGGGAACAACGAGGATACGCGAATGAGGCTTGGGTGTAGAGACCGAGGCAACAAATAAACAAGCAAGCCCCCGGGTCAAAGTTCGATTCCGGGGGCTTGCTTGTATCTTATCCGCGAGCCATTTCGCGGAACGATTCTTCCGCGGCCGTTAAGGTTGCGTCAATGTCGGCGTCGGAGTGCGCGGTCGTCAGGAACCAGGCCTCGTACTTGGACGGGGCGAGGTAGACGCCGCGTTCCAGCATGAGCCGGAAGAAGCGGCCGAACCGTTCGCCGTCGGACAATTGCGCCTCCTCGTAGTTCGTGACCGGCCCGGCGCAGAAGTGCGTCGAGAACGCCCCTGCGATCCGGTTAACCGTCAGCGCAACTCCGTGCCTATCCGCCGAAGCTTGCAGCCCGTCGCACAGCCGCGAGGCCTGCGCTTCCATGCGCGCGTAGACGCCCGGCTCGCGCAGCGCCTCCAGGCAGGCCAAGCCCGCCAGCACCGAAGCCGGGTTGCCGGCCATCGTACCCGCCTGGTATGCGGGGCCTAGCGGCGCGATCATCTCCATCAGATCGGCGCGTCCGCCGTAGGCGCCGATCGGCAGGCCTCCGCCGATGATTTTGCCGAGGGCGGTCAGATCCGGCCGGATCGCCTCCTGATCGGCGAACGCCGAGAACGTCTGGGCCGAGCCGTAGTGGAACCGGAACGCGCTGATGACCTCGTCGTAGATGACGAGAGCACCGGCGTCCCGGGCCATCTTGCACAGCCCCTCCAGGAAGCCTGGCTTCGGCATGACCATGCCGAAGTTGCCGACGATCGGCTCGACCATGACCGCGGCCACCTGGTCTCCCCAATGCTCCAGCGCCGCGCGCAGCCCGTCCAGCTCGTTGAACGGCACGGTAATGACCTCGCTCGCGATGCTGGGCGGAATGCCCGCGCTGTCGGGAATGCCGAGCGTCGACGGGCCGGAGCCGGCGGCGACGAGCACCAGATCGGCATGGCCGTGGTAGCAGCCGGCGAACTTGATAATTTTGTTGCGGCCGGTGAACGCCCGAGCGACGCGGATCGTCGTCATGACCGCCTCCGTGCCGGAGTTGACGAAGCGCACCTTGTCCATCGACGGGATCGCGGCCTTCAAAACTTCCGCAAGCCGAATCTCGTGCTCCGTCGCCGTGCCGTAGAGCGTGCCGTTATGCGCCGCCCGGACGATCGCTTCGGTCACCTTGGGGTGAGCATGTCCCGTAATGATCGGACCGAACGCCGCCAAGTAATCGATGTATCGGTTGCCGTCGACATCCCAGAAATAAGCGCCCTCCGCGCGTTCCATGAACACGGGGGCGCCTCCTCCGACGGCTTTGAAAGAACGGGAGGGGCTGTTGACCCCTCCCACGATATGACGCTGAGCTTCCTCGTACAATTGCGCCGAACGTACTCGCTGATTCATTTTTCTCCAACCCTCCACTTGCGAATGAGCTGTCTCATAAGTAAACCGGGGCGTACCGAACAATTATCGATAGGCGAATGGTAATGGGCATCTATTTCCTTGTTCCGTTGAGATCGTCTTAGCCGACCCTCGTCCCCGACGTCCCCCCAAGCCTGCCCCTACAGGCTACTGAGCCGCCGCCGCGCTCGAAGAAGCGCTCGGCTCCGGAGTTTCCGGAACCGTATCGTCCGCAACCAGCACTTCCTGCACGTATTCCTTCAGCTTGTCGCGGTCCCGCACTCCCAGCATGGCCGAGCCGCCCACGTTTTCGTCGAAGACGAGGTCCATTGGAGGAATTTGCGCGGAGCCGGCCTGATGCGAATTGTACCCCAGGCTGGCCAGCTTCAGCATGTCGTTCGAGGACATGTTCGTCTCGATGTACGGAACGACCTCGCTCAGAATGTCCGGCAGCTTGATCAGGTTCCAGCCGTTCTTCAGCTTGGCCGCCACGGCCTTCAGGAACTCGCGCTGGCGCTCGGTCCGGGTGAAGTCGGACAGCTTGTCGTGCCGGAAGCGCACGTACTGGAGAGCCTTCTCGCCGTCCAGATGCTGCTGTCCCTTCTTCAGGTCGATATCGTACCGGTTGCCGTCCGCATTGTCCGTCCACTTCATGTCCTTTTCGACGTAGAAATCGACTCCGCCCAGCGCGTCCACCAGCTTGATGAATCCCTGGAAATCGGCATAAACATAATATTGGATATCCAGTCCCATCAGGTTGCCGATCGTCTTCATCGCCAGATCCGGACCGCCCAGCGTAATAGCCGTATTGGCGCGGTTGTCCTTGTAGCCGGGAATTTCCACGCGGGTGTCGCGCAGCACCGAGAACAGATGGATCTTCTTCGTCACGGGATCGAAGGAAACGACCAGCATCGTATCCGAACGAGCGACCTCGTTGTCTCTCAAGCCGCGATCGTCGCCGCCCATCAGCAGCACGTTGACGCGTTCCGAGCCTTCCCATTCCGGAGGCTGGTACTCCGGTTTCTCTTCGAATTGGCCGAATCGAGACTCTTCCTTCGGCTTCTGAGCCTTATCGATCTCGTTGACGCTTGCCCATACCCACCAGCCGACCGCGCACAAAAAAATAAAAGCCAGCCCCAGTATGGAAAACAGCGTGATCTTCCACTTCTTCTTCATTCCGATAGTCCTCTCAGTTGGCAGTATGTTAAAATTATAAAGTTTCAGTTAAGGCATACGCAAGTTCATGTAAAAATCCTAATGAACTCGACTTGACCACAGGAGGTTCATCATGTTAGCGATAGACGTGCATCAGCTGCGCAAGCAGTTCAAAGTTCAGAAAAACCGCGAAGGTCTCAAAGGGGCGTTCAAGGATCTGTTCAAGCGGGAGCATACCGAAGTGACTGCGGTCAAAGATATCAGCTTCCAGATTCCCCAAGGCGAAATCTGCGGCTATATCGGCGAGAACGGAGCGGGCAAATCGACGACGATCAAGATGCTCACCGGCATTCTCGTGCCAACCTCGGGCAAGCTGCTCGTGAACGGCTTCGTTCCGCACAAAGAGCGGGAGAAGTTCGTGCAGGGCATCGGCGTCGTGTTCGGACAGAGAAGCCAGCTTTGGTGGGACATCGGGGTCATCGAATCGTTCAGGCTGCTGAGAAAAGTGTACCGGGTGGACGAGACGGATTTCCGCAGAAGGCTCGACGAGCTGGTGGAGACGCTGCAACTGCAGGAGCTGCTCAACCGACCGGTCCGCAAGCTGAGCCTGGGGCAGCGGATGCGCTGCGAGCTGGTGGCGGCGCTGCTGCACAATCCTTCGATTCTGTTTCTGGACGAGCCGACGATCGGCCTGGACATCGTCGTCAAGACCGAGATCCGCGAGTTCCTGAAGAGGCTTAACCGCGAGCAGGGGACGACGATTCTGCTGACGACACACGACCTGCAGGACATCGAGGCGTTATGTTCGCGCGTCATTATGCTGGACGACGGACGGATCATCTACGACGGAGGGTTGGAGGAACTGAAGTCCCGTTGGGGCAAAGGGCGCGAGGTGCAGTTTCAGTTCACCGACCCGGTGACGCTGGCGAAGGTGTCCGAGCTGACCGGGGAGCTCGAAGTTCGCTGGTCGCTGGACAACGACTTGACGGCCAAGGTGTGGATTCCCCGTGAGATGAACGTCTCCGAGGTGCTGTCCCGAGTCGTTGGCCGGCTCGACATTAGCGATATCAAAATTTTCGAGACGAATACCGATGAGATCGTGCGCGAGATTTACCAGTCGGGCAGCGCCGAGGCGCCGCGCGACTTGTCGGCCCTGACCCTCGGGGATGACCCCGATGCCTCCGAGAAGGAGCCGGTTCAAGCGGGGGCGGCCAAACCATGATGAGCATGTACTTGGACTTCGTCCGCATCCGGTTTCTGATGATGCTCGCTTACCGGGTCAATTATTACAGCGGCATCGTCATCTACGCGATCAATATCGGGGCTTATTATTTTCTGTGGAAGGCGATTTTCGGCGAGGCGGAGACGCTTCAAGGGTTCACCGTCATCCAGATGTCCACTTACGTGGCCGTATCGTGGATGGCGCGGGCGTTCTATTTCAACAACCTGGACCGGGAAATCTCGAATGAAATCGTCGATGGCAGCGTGGCGATCCAGATTATCCGGCCATACTCCTATTTGCTCGTGAAAATGATGCAGGGCTTCGGCGAAGGGCTGTTCCGCCTGCTGCTGTTCATGATTCCGGGGATGATCGTCGTTTCGTTTATTTTTCCGCTGGAGCTGCCGACCGACCCGATGCAGTGGATCGTTTTCTTCGTGATGATCTGGTTCAGCTTTCTGATCAATACGCAGTTGAACCTGCTGACGGGCCTGGGCGCGTTCTTCTTCGAGAACAATCAGGGCATCATGTCGATGAAAAGAATTATGGTGGACTTGCTGTCCGGCGTCGTCGTTCCGATCGCTTTTTTCCCGGGATGGGCGATATCGATTATGAATTGGCTGCCGTTCCAGGCAATTACGTATTTGCCGGGCTCGGTGTTCACAGGACGCATTCAGGGGGCCGACGTGTGGAACGCGCTGCTCGTGCAGGTCGCGTGGACGGTCGTGCTGATTGTACCGATTCTACTCGTATGGCGCGTGGCGCGGCGACGGTTGTTCGTGCAAGGGGGGTGAGAAAATGAGCCGATTCGCGTTTACATTGGGTTTGTACCGGGATTATCTGGCCAACTATATGAAGACGAAGCTGAGCTATCGCGCCGATTTCTGGATCGAGGTGCTGTCGGATCTGCTGTTTAACGGGCTGAATCTCGTCTTCATCTTCATCGTGTTCATGCATACGCCGTCTCTTGGCGGCTGGAGCGAGGCGGAGGTCGTGTTCGTGTACGGATACTTCATGCTGGCCTCGGGCATCTTCTCGACATTCTTCAGCGCTTGGAATTTCAGCGAGCGGTACATCGTCAAAGGGGAGATGGATCGGGTGCTGACCCGTCCGGCACATTCTCTGACCCAGGTTATGCTGGAAAATATGGATCCGCCCGCCATGTTCGGAGCGCTCGTCGGCCTCGTGATTCTGATTTCTTCGTGGATGACGCTTGGCCTGCCGTTCCATTGGTACGATCCGCTTGTGTTGATCGTCATGGTGCTCGGATCTTGCTTCATCTATATGGGCATCTACACGGCGATGTCGGCGATCTCGTTCTACTCGGACGCGCCGACCGGCATCGGGCCGCTCATCTACAACATTCAGAACTACGGGCGTTACCCAGTGGAAATCTACAACAAGACGATCAAGTTCCTGCTGACGTGGCTGCTTCCGTTCGCGTTCGTCGGCGTGTATCCCGCGTCGTTCTTCCTCGGCCGTCTGGAGGAATGGTGGATGCCTTGGCTGACGCCGGTCGTCGGTCTCGTCTTCCTTTCTCTCGGCGTCGCTTTCTGGAACTATGGCGTGAAAAGATATCGGGGGGCCGGGAGCTGAGGTAAGCATTAAATTCGAAGAGGCTGTCTCTTAAGTCGTCTTGTAGATGACCAAGGGACAGCCTCTATTTTCTGTGTCGATTGAGTCTGCTCCGTGTCCGCGGTGTGGTTTGTTTACTATTTGTTTAGTGGCTTTTTGTATACTCAAGATGAAATTTGTCGAATGGATTCAAAAATCTTGGTTTCGGAAGGAGAATGCCCCATTATACGCTCCATTAAACGTTTGTCAGCCGGAATACTGGCCTTATTGCTGCTATTTATGGAACTGGCTTCGCCAATGCCCGCATCGGCGGATTCGACAGACTCGCCGTATACATGGAACGTCAGGAGTCCATTGCCTGGCGCCAGCAGTTTGATGGATGTCGTTTTTACGAACGGAATATTCATAGCGGTAGGAACCGGCGGTACAATCGTCGCCTCGAGCGACGGAATCGAGTGGCAAACCCGAAGCTCGGGCATCGAGAAATATCTTGCAGCTATCGCGCATTCGGACGATATCTTGGTCGCCGCAGGAGAAGGGGGCACGATTGTTACCTCGGAAGACAGCAGCGTCTGGACAAGCCGGGCTTCCGGGGTCGTCAATAATTTGCGTGCCGTTGCGTATGGGAACAGCCTGTTTGTTGCCGTTGGCGATAGCGGCGCCATTGTCACTTCTCCGGACGGAAAAGCCTGGACGAAGGTTCAGAGCTCGCCGGCGACAAGTCATCTTATGGGAGTGACCTATCATCCGAACGTCGGATTTGTCGCGGTCGGATATCAAGGAACGGTGCTAACCTCGAGCAACGGAAGCGATTGGACGATTCAAAATTCCGGAGTGGCTTCCAACCTCAGCATTACGGATGTCGTCTACGGAGATTCCGGCTTTACGGCGGTCGGTTTAAGCGGCACGATACTGGCCTCTGACGACGGGACAAGCTGGGAAAGCAAGACGTCTCCCCTTGTTCGTCATTATTACGGCGTCAATTCCGTTAACGGTAATCTGGTAATATCGGGAGGGAATGCGACCCTAGTCGGCTCTCAAGACGGAGACAGCTGGATCGACCGGAATATAAGCATTCCGTATAAGAGTCAGATTAGCTTGAGAGCTGCTGCTTACGGCAATGGGATCTATACAGCGGTAGGGGACTGGGGCACGATCATGACCTCTGCGGACGCTGTGAACTGGATACAAAGAAACAAGGGAACGGGCTACGGTCTTAACGATGTGGCTTATCACGACGGAACCTACGTGACTGTAGGGGAGAACGGCGTTATTCTCGCTTCCTCGGACGGGAAGGAGTGGACCTTTCGCTCTTCGGACGTAGGTCAGACCCTTAACGGGGTCGTTTTCGGAGACGGCATCTTTATGGCGGTCGGCTACAGGGGGACTCAGGTCATCTCCTCGGACGGGGAGACTTTCGAGGTTCAGACCATGCAGCTGCCGAATATCGCCAATATCAGCAACGCGAGCGTCCTGGATGTGACATACGGAGACGGCGCCTTTGTCGCTGCGGGAGGCGAACTTGGCGGCAACGACCTGATATTGGTCTCTAACGACAAAGGGGTAAACTGGACGCAGCATTCGTTGGGAGTGGCGAACTACAATCGCGGTGCGGCCTTTGGCAACGATACGTTTATCGTGGTCGGTACTCTTGCCATGGGCGTTTCCAAAGATGGAGGAAGCACCTGGACGAAGCTCGAGTCGATGAAGGACTACTACGACGTCGCCTACGCCAATGGCGTCTTCGTCGCTGTCGGCGGCCAAGGGAAGATCGCCACGTCGACGGACGGTTTAACCTGGCAATTGCGTCCTCAGTCCGCTTCGGTCTATTTTAGGGGCGGCGTCACCTATGCGGACAACACGTTTCTTGCCGTTGGATCGGAGTACGATGTCGTAGGAAATCAGGTCGTCGGGTACAGAGGGCAGGTTGCAACCTCTCCCGACGGCATCAACTGGAAGGTTCGCCCAGCGGGTCTCGACAAGGAGCTGCTGAGAGTTGTCTATGGCGGCAGCGGGTTCGTAGCCGTGGGCAGGAACGGAGCGATCATCCAATCTTCACGGGATGCCTCGCCAGTTGATCTGAGCACGGTCGGCATCGACGTGGCGGCGGGCTTGCTGACGGGAACCACGGCGCTGATGGAGTACAGCCTGGACTCTACGGACGGAACGGACGGGACATGGCTGACTGGATCGACGGGCAGCACGACTGTTGTTTTCGGGCCGGGCCAGGATGTGTACGTGAGGGAAGGGGCTAATCCGTCCAATGTGCGCAAGGTCGGCAGCATTCCCGCGCAGGCTCCTGCCCCGAGCGTTGGGACGGACTTGAGCGGGGGCTTGTCCGCGGCGAAGCTGACGGGCGCGACGACGGCGATGGAGTACAGTCTGGACGGAGGCGCGACTTGGCATGCGGTGACAAGCGGGATTGCCGGCGGCACGGAGACGATCGATGCCGGCGCGTCCGGCGCGGACTTGCGGGTGCGCATCGCCGCGACCGCATCGCTGCCGCCTTCGCTGGCGACGGGCAAGCTGAACTCGCTGACGCTGGCGATTACAAGCCATCCGGCTGACGCGACGGCGTCGCCGGGAGGGAGCGCGACCTTCTCCGTCCAGGCGACGGGAGTGAATTTGACGTATCAGTGGCAGTTCGACGCGCTTGGCAGCGGTACATTCATCAATATGCCGCTGTCCACGAGCTCGTCTCTGACGCTGGTGAATTTGACGGAGCAGCAGAACGGGCAACGGTTCCGGGTTGTCGTGACGGGCGACGGAGGTTCGGTAACGTCGAATGCGGCGACTTTGACGGTAAGCGCGCAGCCGGGCGCTTGGACGCCGCAAACGACCAGGGGGGACGGCGAGGTTCGGCTCGATTGGAGCAGCGTGGCGGGAGCGACGAAATACGGCGTGTACGTGACGAACGTTCCCGGCCAGTACGGCTCCGAGCCGCTGGCGACCGTAACTTCAAGCACGTATACGGTGACGGGGTTGAATAACGGCACGCCATACTACTTCAAGCTTCAAGCAAGCGACGAGACCGACATCCTTGCGGAATCCGCCGAAGTGAAAGCGACGCCTGCGACCGTGCCCGGAGCGCCGACCGGAGTAACGGCCGCTTCCGGCAACGGCCAAGCGACAGTGAGCTTTACGGCCCCGACGGATAACGGGGGCAGTCCGATTACCGGCTACGAAGTGACGGCGATGCCGGGAAACGTGAAGGCAATCGGCTTAAGCAGCCCGATTGCGGTGACGGGTTTGACGAACGGGACGAGCTACACGTTTACGGTGAAAGCGATCAACGCAGTGGACAAGAGCGAATCGTCGGCCGTATCCAACGCTGTGACTCCGATCGCGCCGCCGAGCGGTAATAACGGCGGCAGCGACAACGGAAGCGGATCCCCGTCCCAGCCGGCCGAGACTTCGCCTGCTAAGCCTGAAGGCGTCGAAGTGCTCGTCAACGGCAAGGCGGAAAATGCGGGAACGGTCACGACCGTGGAAACCGGTGGCCGGCGAGTGACGACGGTTGCCGTCGACGAGGACAAGCTGCGAGAGCGTTTAGCAGCGGAGGGGGACCGCGCGGTCATCACCATTCCGGTTAATGCTGACAGCGAGACGGTCGTCGGCGAATTGAACGGACGCATGGTGAAAAACATGGAGGCGCGGCAAGCGGTAGTCGAGATTCGCACGGAGCAAGCTTCCTACACGCTCCCGGCTCTGCAGATCAATATGGACGATCTCGTGAAGCGCTTCGGCGCGAATCCGGAGCTCCAGGACATCAAGATCCGCATTGAGATTGCCGTACCTTCCGCGGGGTTGCTGCAGATCGCTTCAGCTTCGGCTTCCGAACAAGGACTGACGATCCTTGCGCCGCCGCTGGAGTTCAGCGTGAAAGCCGTCTATGGCGGTAAAACGGAAGAAATTACGACATTCAACGCCTATGTTCAGCGCACGGTGGCGCTTCCCGCCGGGGTTGATCCGAACCGGATTACAACCGGAGTAGTCATCGATCCGGACGGCGCGGTGCGCCATGTACCGACGAAAATTATTGTGAGGGGCGGCCAATACTACGCGCAGATCAACAGCTTGACCAACAGCGCCTACTCTGTCGTATGGCATCCGCTGGAGTTCGAGGATGCGGCATCTCACTGGGCGAAGGATGCCATTAACGATATGGGCTCCCGGATGGTCGTGAACGGAACTGGCGAAGGCTTGTTCAGCCCGAATCGCTATATTACCCGTGCGGAGTTTGCGGCGATTCTGATCAGAGGGTTGGGCTTAAAGCCGGACAGCGCTGCAGGGAGGTTCTCCGACGTGAAGACGTCGGACTGGTACAGCGCAGCGATCGGCACGGCTTATGCATACGGATTGCTGAACGGATATGAGGACGGAACCTTCCGTCCGAAGGAGAACATTACTCGGGAGCAGGCGCTGCGCATGCTGTCCAAGGCGATCGCGCTGACGAACCTGCAAGCGGGCGCTTCCGACTTGAGCGCGGAGGAGCGGCTGCAAATCTTCAAGGATGCCGACCGGATTTCCGCCTGGGCCGTCAGCGGCGTTGCTGATAGCGTTAGAGCGGGGCTCGTCTCGGGCAGAGCTTCCGGCGAGCTTGCGCCCAAAGCTTTCATCTCGAGAGCCGAAGTGGCGACTCTGATGCAGAGGCTGCTTCAGAAGTCGGATTTGATTAATCTATAGCTTTCCGGTCCGGCCGTCAGGGAGCCATTCTCCCTGGCGGCTTTTTTGCGTGAACAGAGAAGACTTCGGTGCGTCCGCACAAATTGAACATCTGATCTACGCCGAAAATTTGTTCTTGAAACCCCTTACAACCCGTGATATGATGATTCCAGAACAAAGATTCCACAATGAACAAATGTTCAGAAGGGGAGGGGGCATTGGGCGTTGTGAATGAAGCAAGTCAAGAAAAGAAGAGATTACTGGTCAAGGTCAGCACGATGTATTACATGGACGGGTTGAACCAGCAGGAAATATCGGAGCGCCTCGGCATTTCGCGGCCGCAGATCAGCAGGATGCTCGCCGCCGCCAAGTCGGAGGGGATCGTGCAGATCAGCATCCGCAATCCGTACTCGGAGGAGCAGACGTACGAGAGAGCGATCGCGGAGACGTTCGGCATCCATGACGTCATCGTCGTGCACGTGCCGGGCGGGGATCGTCAGGCGATCGACTTGCATGTCGCCCGATCGGCCGCGGCGTTGCTGGAAAGCGCGATCAAGGACCGCGACGTCGTCGGCATTATGGCCGGTCGCACGATCGCAACCGTCGCCCGCGAAATTCAATTCGTCGGACGCAAGGAAGTGCAGTTCGTGCCGATGATCGGCGGGTTCGGCTCGGACGGAGGAGCTTGGCACGCTAACACGAACGCGAGGGTGTTCGCGGAGCAGTTCAGGGCGCGTCATCTGCTGCTCAATTCTCCGGCCGTCGTCGCTTCGCCTCAAGCCCGCGAACTGTTTTTGAATGAATCGGAAATATCCAACGTGCTGGAAAGCGCCAAAAAAGTATCGCATGCGCTGATCGGGATCGGACAAGTATCCGACCAGGCGACCATCGTCAAATCAGGCTACTTCAGCGACGAGGAGATGAACGGGGTTCGGGCGAAAGGCGCGGTGAGCAACATCTCCACTTCGTTCCTGAACGAAACCGGCGAGCGGGTTCACTATAACGGAGAATCACGCATGATCGGACTGTCTATCGACGAAATCAGAGCGATCCCGAACGTGATTGCCGTCGCGACCGGAGACGATAAAGTCGAAGCGATCGTCGCCGCCCTGCGCGGCAAGTGCATGGACGTGCTCGTCACCGACATGGACACCGCCAAGGGACTGCTCGACTGGCAGAAGAAGCATCCTGTCCGCTAAGCGGACTGGGATGCGGCAATCCATCCATGTTCACCTATACCAAGGGGGAAGTTCACTATGAAAAAAGGATTCTTAATTATGACAGCGCTTCTATTGGCCGTCGCTCTGACGGCTTGCGGAGGCAAATCCGGAGGCAAGGACGGTGCGAAGACGATCTCGATCCTGACGCCGTACCTGTCGTCCGTCACGACGAACGAGATGGTCGAATCGCTTAAGAAGCAGGCCGCTGACAAAGGCTGGAAAGCAAACGTTGTCGACACGAAAGGCGACATGGGCCAGCTGGCCAGCCGGATGGAGGACGTCATCTCCTCCAAGACCGACGCGATCGTGCTCGTCAGCACGGATCCGAACCAGTTGAAGAGCCAGATCCAGCGCGCGAAGGACAAGAGCATTCCGGTATTCGGAGCCGACTCCGGCTACATTGAAGGTATGGTCATGAACGCGACGAGCGACAACAAGGAAATGTCCAAGCTGATCTCCGAGCATCTGTTCCAGACGATCGGGGACGAAGGCAAGCTCGTTATTCTGACTCACCGTCCGCACCCGGGTGTGCTCGCCCGCACGGTGCAGTTGGATGAGCTGCTAAAGGACAAGCCGAATATCTCCAAGGTGACGGAGCAGCAAGTCGAAGTGCCGGGACCGATCGAGAACGCTCGCAAACAGATGGAAAGCCTGCTGCTCTCCAACAAAGCCGAAGGCTCGATTACCGCGGTATGGGCCGGCTGGGACGAAGCGGCCATCGGGGCGGCGCAAGCGATCGAAGCAGTCGGACGCAAGGACATCGTCGTGACCGGCATCGACGGCAACAGCCAGGCGGTCGACATGATCAAGAAGGGCTCTCCGCTCGTCGCCACGGTGAAGCAGAACTTCACGGGCATGACCGAGATCGTCGTCAAGCAGATCGAGCTCGTGTTCGCGGGCCAGCCGGCCGAAGGCACGGAGCTGTACGCCCCGGCCAGCTTAGTTACGAAAGATAATGGCTAATACTAGCGGCAGAGCGGCGAAAGCCGCTTTGCCCAATTCGCAGAGCAAGGAGGGTTCCCATTGACCCTACTGAAAGTCGCAGGACTCGACAAGGTGTTCGGCCAGCACTACGCGCTCACCGACGTCGGCTTCGAGATCGAAGCGGGCGAAGTGCATGCGCTCGTCGGCGAGAACGGGGCGGGCAAATCGACGTTCATCAAAATTATGACCGGAGTGTACGGGCTTGATGCCGGCACGATCGAATGGAAAGGGCGGCGGGTCGACATCCCGGACCCCGGTGCGTCCCGCAAAATCGGCATTAACGTCGTGCACCAGGACCGCCACCTCGTTCCTTCTTTTACCGGCTACGAAAATCTGTTTGTCGGACTGGAATACCCGACGAACAAGTCGTGCATCGGCGTCAGTTGGAAGCAGATGAAGCGGCGCGCCGAGCAGCTTCGCAGCGACTTCGGCGTTGAGATCGACTTGACCAAGACCGCGGACCGGATGTCTCCTCCCGAGAAGACGATGCTGGAAATCTTGCGCGCGATGATGCTGGAATGCCAGCTTCTCATTCTCGACGAGCCGACGGCCTCGCTGACCGACCAGGAGGCGGAGAAGCTGTTCGCCCTGATCGGCCGGCTGACGGCGCAAGGAACGGCCATTCTGTATGTTTCCCACAGGATGGACGAAATTTTCCGCCTTTCCGATCGGATCACCGTATTCCGCAACGGCCGGCGTGTCGACACGGTTCTCACCGCGGAGACGGGCAAGGACCAACTAATCCGGCTCATGAGCAACGCCGAGGTGAAGAAGGGGCACAAGAGATCGAGAAACCGGTCTTCGGGAGAAAAAGTGCTCGAGCTAAGCGGTCTTTCGACGAAGGACGGCAAGGTGAAGGGGACGAGTCTGAACGTGCGCAAGGGCGAGATCGTCGGCATATTCGGACTGGCAGGAGCCGGACGGACGGAGCTTCTGGAGACGATCTACGGACTCCGGGAGCCGGCGGGCGGCAGCATCTCCGTAGCGGGCAAGACGATCTCCTCCCCTTCTCCAAGGAACTCGCTGGATAACGGCGTCGTTCTGATTCCCGAGGAGCGCAAGCGCGACGCGCTCGTGCTGGGCATGTCGATTCGCGAGAATATGACGCTGCCGGTGCTGAAGCGATTCTCGGGATGGCTGAAGCTTCGCTCACGCAAGGAGCGGGCGACGGTCGGCTCCTGGATGCAGGAGATGAACGTCAAGGCGGCCGGCTCCGAGCAGGCGGTCGGACAGCTCAGCGGCGGCAACCAGCAGAAGGTCGTGTTCGCCAAGGCGCTGCTGTCGGATCCGGTGCTGTTCCTGTGCGACGAGCCGACGCAGGCCGTCGACGTCATGACGCGCGAAGAGATTCACCGCCTGCTCAAGGCGCAGGCAGACAAAGGCTGCGGCGTCCTGTTCGTCTCTTCCGACTTGCAGGAGGTGCTGGATATCGCCGATCGCTTGTACGTCCTGCACGACAGCCGCATCGTAGCCGAATTGGACAACGACGGCGTAACGTCCGAGCAGGTGCTCGGATATTGCTACAGTCACGGAAAAGGAAGTGAACACCATGGTTGAAACGCGTTCCGGCATTTCTTACGTGCGGCTGATTCGCGCTTACGGCACGGTCGCAGCGGGACTACTGATTATTCTGGCATTTTCCGCGTTGAGTCCGGAGTCGTTCATGACGATCGACAACGCGATCAATATTAGCCGTCAGATCTCCTTCCTGGTCATCATCGCCCTGGGAGCTACGCTGGTCATGGCTGTCGGCGAGTTCGACCTGTCGGTCGGCGCGCTCGCCAGCTTCGGCGGCGTGTTCGCCGCGCAGATGGCGGTCGCGGGCTACCCGATCTGGCTGGCGTTCTTGGCCCCGATGGCAGTCGCGTTCGTCATCGGCTTCATTAACGGCTGGATCGTGACGCGCTTTCGCGTCCTCTCCTTCATTACGACGCTGGCGATGGGGACGATCCTCGGAGGGCTTAACTTCCGGCTGACCGGAGGCGCCACCGTATTCGAGAACATTCCGGACGGTTTCCGTTATCTCGGACAGACCGAATGGGCCGGCATTCCGGTGTTATCCTTCATTATGATTCTGGTCGCCGTTCTGTTCTGGTACGTGATGTCCCATATGTCTTTCGGTCGCAAGCTTTACGCGATCGGCGGCAACGAATCCGCTTCCCGCGTGGCGGGCGTTCGCGTCGCCTGGAATAAAAACCTGGCGTTCGCGCTGTGCGGCATGCTGGCCGCCCTGACAGGCATCCTGATGGCTTCCAGGCTGGGGTCCGCGCATCCGACCGGAGGAGACGGCTTATTCTTGTCCGCTTACGCGGCGGCTTTCCTGGGTATGACTTCCTTTAAGGAAGGCGTTCCGAACATCTGGGGCACCTTCGTCGGCGCGGCTATTATCGGCATTTTGGCCAACGGGCTGACGATTCTCCAAGTGCCTACGTTTATGCAGGACGTCATTACGGGATGCATCGTCATCGCGGCCGTTCTAATGCAGAAGCTGGGACGTGGAAATTCATGATTCGGACTCTTAAATTGCACAGCCCATTCAACGTAGAAGCTTATCGCACAGCCAAGGAGAGGGAAGAAGCGCTGCTTCTCGGGTACTTGGTAGCGGGCGACCCGGCAATCGAGGAGTCTTACGAAATGATTCAAGCCAGCGTGCTCGCCGGCATGGACATCATCGAGCTGGGCGTGCCGAGCCCCGATCCGTTTATCGACGGTGAAGTGATCAAGCGCGCGCATAAGCGCGCCTTGGAAGCGGGGGCCGCAGCTTCGGAAGGCTTGCTGGACCTGTGGCGGAGAGTTCGCCGCGACGTGTCCAGGCCGATCTGGGCGATGGGGTACCGCAACGAGCTCGTCGAAGAGGGGCTGTACCGCCGGTTGATCGAAGAGAAGCTGATCGACGCGCTGGTGCTGCCGGATTGCTCGCTGGAGGAGCAGATCCGGATCCAGGAGGAGGTCGGGCCGACCGGGGTCGACGTGATCCGGTTTATCAACAGCGGCATGGACGAGGCGACGATTCGCGAAGTGTGCGACGGGGCGACGATTATCTACGCCCAGTCGTACTCAGGGACGACGGGAGACCCGATGGCGAGCGTTCAAGGATTGGCTGCGCTGTGCGGCCGGATTCGTCCGCATCTGCCGCACGGCCTCGTCGTCGCCGGGTTCGGTCTTCGTTCGCCGGAGTTGGTCGGGCAAGCGATTCGGGGCGGCTTCGACGGAGCGGTCGTCGGCTCCGTTCTCGTCAGCCGCAGCGAGAACAGGGAGAAGGACTATTTATACCGGCTGGTGGCGGAGATGAAACTGGAGACGTTGGGCTCCTCGACAAGGGGATGAGCAGATGAGATACATGGCTTCGTTCGATATCGGCACGACGAACGTAAAGGGCATTTTGGTCACCGACGATGCCGGCATTTTTCTCGAAAAAAACATAGAGCTCAAGGTGATCCGCCACGGAGATTACGTGGAACAGGACCCGGAGCAATGGTACGACGCGGTCAAGCAGATCGCGGCCTCGTGGTTCAAGGTCGGCATCAAGGCCAAGGATATCGGGCTGCTGACGTTCAGCGGGCAGATGCAGGATTGCATTCCGGTCGGAGACGATCTCCGTCCACTGCGCCCGGCCATCCTGTATTCGGACGGACGGGCCGCGGAGCAGTCGGACAGGCTGCTGTCCGAGTTGGGAGAGCGGGACATCCACGAGCGGACGATGAACCATATGGACGGATCGCTGACCTTTCCTAAAATATTGTGGCTGAAGGAACGGGAAGAGGAGACGTTCCGAACGGCCCGCAGCTTCCTGATCAGCTCCAAGGATTATGTCATCGCCCGGTTGACGGGAGCGTGCGTGACCGATCCGACGACCGCCGCGACGACCGGCTGCATGGACGTTCGCGCCCGCAAGTGGGTCGGCGGCTGGCTGGAGCGCTACGGCGTGGACGCCGGGAAGATGCCCGAGATCGCGCCTTCGGACAGCGTAGTCGGGGTCATCACGGCAGAAGGGTCGGCGGAGACGGGGTTCTCCCAGGACACGCCCGTTCTGTGCGGCATCGGCGATGCCGGCGCGGCTACACTGGGAGCGGGCGTGTACGAGGAGGGCGAGGTATACGCCTACGTCGGCACGACCGGATGGGTCGCCGGCGCTTCCTCCGGCTACATTGACGTGGAGAGCGGCGCGTTTAACCTCGCATACGTCGAGGAAGGTCGGCAGATCGCGATCGCCCCGCTGTCCAATGCGGGGAGCGCCCACCAATGGGCGGTAGGCGCGTTCAGTTCCGGAAGCGGGCGTACGGGCGATCTGATGTCCTATCAGATGTTCGATCGCGGCGTGGAGCAGACGGAGCGGGGCAAGGACGACGTACTGTTCCTGCCGTATCTCAACGGCGAACGCTGTCCGGTGCAGGATGCGAACGCCTCCGGCTGCTTTATCGGCCTGAAGCCGACAACGACGCGCGAGCGGATGGGCGCGGCGGTGCTAGAGGGCGTGGCATTTTCGATGCGTCAGGTGCTGGAGCTGGTGACGCCGAAGGACTCCGGCGGCGGCCGGCGCGTGACGCTGATCGGCGGCGGCGCGAAGAGCAAGGCGTGGTGCCGGATCATGGCCGACGTGTTCGGCTGCGAGCTGGCCGTTCCGAAGGACTCGCAATATTTGCCTTCCCTCGGCGCGGCCGCGCTCGGCTTCCGCCATGCGGGCTGGAGCGGGGATTACTCGTCGCTCGGGCAAATTTTCAAAGGCTTGAAGGAAGCGGTCGTGTACGCGCCCGACGAGACGCTGCGCGCTTACTACGACCGCCAATACGAGAAGTACAAGCGAATCTACCCGGCCGTCTCTCCTCTGTTCGCAGAGTGAGGCTCAGCCGCGGATTCAGCCCGGAGCACAGCCGGTCCCGTTCGGGACAGCCGGCTTGGCCCGGGCTGTTTGGCGTGCGGCTCCGCATGTTCCAAGGCTCCGCCTGGGGCGTGGCTCCAAGGCCAGTTCGCGGCCCTGGGTCTCTCGAGACGGCTGTGCCCGTCGCCCAATCCGGCACTCGACAACGTTAACTCGCTCCCGCAGACGCCGTATACTATAATAGAAAGGATAAGATAGTCGCGAAGGAGCCGGAAGCATGACGAAACAAAAGCAGCAAAAGGAGCAGCAACAGCAGCAACAGCCACAAAAACAACAACCAAAACAGCAAAAGCCGAAACAACGGTACGCGCAGCCGAAGCTTGGACAACCCGCCCCGGACTTCGAGCTTTCCGCCACGAACGGTGGCGCGGTCAAGCTGAGCGATTATCGCGGCCGCAAGGTCGTGCTCTATTTTTATCCTAAAGATATGACGACGGCCTGTACGCAGCAGGCTTGCGATTTTCGGGACGCCAGCTCCGAGTACGAGGGCTTGAACGCCGTCGTTCTCGGCATCAGCACGGATGAGCTTAAGAGGCACTACAAGTTTACCGAGAAATACGAACTGCCGTTTCTGCTGCTGGCGGATCCCGACCATCGCGTCTGCGAGCTGTACGGCGTATGGCAGGAGAAACAGCTGTACGGCAGAACCTACATGGGAATCGTGCGTTCCACGTTTCTGATCGACGAAGAGGGCAAGCTGGCGCAGGAATGGCGCAATATTCGGGTCAAGGGACATGTGGATATCGTCAAACAGGCGCTGCTCGAATGAGCGGCGCCTGTCTTTATATGATCAAAGCTGGCAGGCCCGATCCTCGCCAAGATTACGATCGTCGAGTATCCGCTCATCCATCAGCCAGTCTCGAAGAAAGTTGCCGGCAAGCCTCTTTGACCAGAGAGATCATTTCTTCGTCTCTATCGTTCTCAACGCGAAGGAAAGGAATGCTGATGCTTAAGCTGGCTATCATACGATGAGATTGATCGTAGATCGGACCGGCGTAGCATTTGGATCCCGAGTAGGCTTCGCCGTCATCCAAGCTGTATCCGCGGGTGCGGGAAAACTCGAGCTTCTCCAGAAGCTTGTCCATGGAGTCGATCGTATTGTCCGTTATTTTCTCGAAAGGGTAATTCGCGTACATTTCTTGAATCCTCTTGTCGGAGTACTGGGATAGCAGCATTTTGCCTACCGCGGTGAGGTGGGCTTTTTGCGTTTGCCCCGGCTCGACGAAATAACGGATCGGATGTGTCGTCTGCTCGCACGCGATAAAGACGATATCGGTCCCCTCCAGGATAGCAAGGTGAATATTTTCGTTCACCCTTTTAGACAATGCTTTCATGATGGGCTTAGACTGCACAATGAGGGGATCGTTCGCATAGACGCCTACGAATTCATAAAATTTGTTGCCCAGCACGACTTTTCGTTCCTCATTAATCTTGACATACTTACGGTGCAGCATCGTTTGAATAAGCGCATGCAACGAGCTGCCGGCGATTTGAAGACGCTGCCCCAGCTCGTTCGTCGAAAGGCCGTTCGGTTGTTTAAGCAGCTCTTCGAATATATCCAAAACCCGATCGGCAGATTTGACGGGAATAAAGCCGTCTTTGGCGGTTTTGCTCATCTTGGACATTTCCTTTCCATCCGAATTTATGATTGACACAAGTATAGCATAAGCTCATGATAAACTTATTTAAATACATATATATGATTTATAAATTCATGTATATGATTACAAGGGGCGGAATAAGTAATCATGTCGCCGTTATCTACCGTCATCCGAACGTGGCCAAGAAACAGGGGCACGAAGGCCTCCATCGAGCTCGGAAAAACATGGGCCAGAGACATGATCCGGCGGAAACCTGTCAAATACATGCAGGCGCATGGCCGACGATATCGACCCAGGCCGGCGGCATAATCGAAAGCGTCGATACCGTATCCTTCGTGGGCCAAAGCTTGCTGGATCTGGTTGCCGGTCTTTTATTTCTATACGACGCCTGCGGATGTCGTCGGTAGAACGCGGCGGAATTTAACGGTAGCCGCAGAAGAGGGAATGTGTTAGAATCCTTTAAACAGGAGATGATCAGATGAATTCAAAGGTTTCTTTTCGGACCTTAAACCGCACGAAGCTGGTGGATGACGTCGTCGCGCAGCTGCAGAAGAAAATTTCCGGAGGAGAGCTGAAGGAAGGGGATAAAATCCCGACCGAGCCCGAGCTGATGGAGCAGTTCGGCGTGGGCCGATCCACGATTCGCGAAGCGGTGCGCGTGCTCGTGCACGCCGGGCTGCTGGAGAAGAAGCAGGGCTTCGGCACTTATCTGAAACGTACCGCCGTCATTCAGGAGCCGCTGGACAGCAGGCTGCGCAGAGCGGAGATCATGGAAGTGTACGAGGTTCGGCAGATGATGGAGCTGGAGATTGCCAGACTTGCCGCGGGACGCCGGGACGAGGACGATCTCGCCGCGATCAAGGAGCATCTGGACACGCGCAATCTGGCTTTGGCCAACGGAGACATCAAGACGTACATCGAAGCGGATATCCAGTTTCATATCGCGGTAGCCGTCGCCAGCAAAAATGCGGTAGTCATCGATCTGTACAAAACGTTCTCCGTATTCATCCGCGAGACGCTGGCCACGATATTCGCCAACCCCGAAGGGCATAATCCGCAGACGGAGGCGCATATCCAGCTGTATGAAAGCATTCGCGACGGCAATGCGGAGGCGGCCGTAACAAGCGCATCCCGTTATTTGAAGGGAACGCTGGAAGAGTTGTTTGGCGAGACGAACTAATTTCGTCTCGAATTTTGTTCTTAAACATCAGATGATAAGATGTTTAATCTATTTTACCATGTAAGGATGATGCCAACATGAGCTCCGCAACAGCAAGCATCGGGCAGCAAGCCCGGCATATGACCGTATTTTCCGTTTTGTTCATGATCAGCTCCGTGCACTTATTGAATGATGCGATTCAGTCCGTCGTCCCTGCCATGTTTCCGATTTTACACGAGTCGCTTAACTTGTCGTTCTCGCAGATCGGCTTGATCGGTTTTGCGCTGAACGTGACCGCTTCGATTTTGCAGCCGCTGATCGGCCTGTATACCGACACGAAACCGAAGCCGTACTTGCTGCCTATCGGTATTTTGTTCACACTCGCGGGGGTTGTGGGGCTTGCGTTCGCGCCTTCCTTCTTCTATATTATGCTGGCCGTTATTCTGATCGGGATCGGCTCGTCGGTGCTCCATCCGGAATCGTCGCGGGTCGCTTATTTGGCAGCGGGCAGCAGGCGGGGGCTGGCGCAGTCGATTTTTCAAGTCGGCGGCAATATGGGGCAGGCGCTTGCGCCGGTCATGACCGCGCTGATTTTCGTTCCGCTGGGGCAAAAAGGAATCGCTTGGTTCGCGATTGCCGCGATCGTCGCCTTGATTATTCAGACGAAGGTGGCGCACTGGTACAAAGCCAATCTAATCGCTCGTCCGAAGCCTGCCAAGAGAGAAGCGGCCGCCGGTCCTGTCGGGGCAAGAGGGGCGATCGTCGGCGTCTCGCTTATCATTTTGCTTATGCTGCTGTTCTCCAAATTCGTATATGTGGCCAGTATGACGGGCTTCTACTCGTTTTACGCGATCGATCGCTTCGGCATTTCGGTCGATCAGGCGCAGCTGATTTTGTTCGCTCTGCTGTTTGCCGGCATGGCCGGGACGTTTTTCGGCGGTCCGCTGGCCGACCGGCTGGGACGGCGCAACATGATCTGGTTCTCGATCTTGGGCACCGCTCCGTTCTCTCTGCTGCTCCCTTATGTTCACAGCGTGCTCTGGGCGGTCGTATTGTGCGTGTTTATCGGATTTATTTTAATGTCGGGCTTCTCGGTCATCGTCGTCTATGCGCAGGAGCTGCTGCCGAACAAAGTCGGTACGGTCTCGGGACTTGTTTTCGGCGTGTCGTTCGGTCTTGGCGGAGTCGGCTCGGCCGTGCTCGGGAAGGTGGCGGACGTGTCCGGCATCGATCTGGTCATTCAAGTGTGCGCCTATTTGCCGCTGCTCGGTATGCTGGCCGCGTTCCTGCCTACGGACCGCAAGCTCCAGACGCTGTCCGCCGCATCCGATTCGTCGCCGGCGGTTGCCGAAGGATAAACGGATCCGATCGCGAGCGTCGAGCCATCGGCAGCTTCGTGAAGCGAGCCCCTTGTCCTTGACGCTGTCTTAGCCGCAAAGCTATAATAGCTTCAATTGATTGAGAGGGGCTCGGTTTAAACAGTGACTAACAACCAGCATGAAATGATCGTCGTACTCGATTTCGGCGGACAGTACAACCAGCTGATCGCCAGACGCATTCGCGATTTGGGCGTATACAGCGAGTTGCTTCCATTTAATACTCCGGCGGACAAGCTTCGCGAGATGGCTCCGAAGGGGATCGTTTTCTCGGGAGGACCTGCCAGCGTCTATGCGGAAGGGGCGCCTACGGTCGATCCTGCGATTTATGAGCTTGGCGTGCCGATTTTCGGCATCTGCTACGGCATGCAATTGATCACGCACCAGCAGGGCGGGAAGGTCGAGCCGGCGCACAAACGCGAGTACGGAAAATCGGACATCGATTTCGCGGAAGGCTCGGCGCTTGTGCAAGGACTGGAGAGCCGTCAGACAGTATGGATGAGCCACGGGGATCACGTTACGGAGCTGCCGGCCGGCTTCCGCGTCGATGCGAGCACGGAGCATGCTCCGGTTGCGGCGATGAGCAACCCGGATCGCCGAATTTTCGCGGTGCAGTTCCACCCGGAAGTACGCCACTCCGTTCACGGCAACGAAATGATTCGCAACTTCCTGTTCGGCGTCTGCGGTTGCAAGGGCGACTGGACTATGGGCTCCTTCATCGACGATATGATCGCGGAAATCCGCAGGGAAGTCGGGGACAAGAAGGTGCTGTGCGCTCTGTCCGGCGGCGTGGACTCCTCGGTTGTCGCCGTGCTGATCCACAAGGCGATCGAAGATCAACTGACCTGTATGTTCATTGATCACGGTCTGCTGCGCAAAGGCGAAGCGGAGAGCGTCATGGAGACGTTCGTCGGCAAATTCGGCATGAATGTCGTGAAGATCGACGCAAGCGAGCGATTCCTCGGCAATCTGGAGGGCGTAGACGATCCGGAGAAAAAACGCAAAATCATCGGCAACGACTTCATTCGCGTGTTCGAGGAGGAGTCGGCCAAGTTTGACGACTTCACGTTCCTTGCTCAAGGCACGCTGTATACCGACATCGTCGAGAGCGGCACGGCGACGGCGCAGACGATCAAGTCCCACCATAATGTCGGCGGCTTGCCGGAGGATATGAAGTTTAAGCTGATCGAGCCGCTCAAGACGCTGTTCAAGGACGAGGTGCGCAAGGTCGGAGCGGAATGCGGCCTGCCGGAAGCCATCGTCATGCGTCAGCCGTTCCCGGGACCGGGACTGGCGATCCGCGTGCTTGGCGAAGTGACCGAGGATAAGCTGGAAATCGTGCGCGAGTCCGATGCGATTCTGCGCGACGAGATTGCCAAAGCGGGGCTTGACCGCGAGATTTGGCAGTATTTTACGGCTCTGCCGGGTATGAAAAGCGTTGGCGTAATGGGCGACGGACGCACCTACTCTTACACCGTCGGCATTCGCGCGGTGACGTCGATTGACGGCATGACCGCCGACTGGGCGCGCATTCCGTGGGACGTATTGGAGAAAATCTCCGTGCGCATCGTCAACGAGGTTCAGAACGTCAACCGCGTCGTGTACGACATTACGTCCAAGCCTCCCGCTACGATTGAGTGGGAGTAAATTCGTTCGAATAAATTTTGATTGAATCGGTAAATAACCCCTCCGTAAATCGTCTGAATACAATCAGATTGATTTCCGGAGGTTTTTTTGTCCTATTGGCCGCTAAGGGAATATATGAGACCTTGCAAATATCATGACTTTACTGAATACTGGAATCAGAGAATCTGAGGCGATTTCACTTTGAGGGGACGAGGAAGATGAATCAAACTCAAGCGCAAATCGATGAACTGAAGCGGACAACAGAGCAAACAGCGGAAATGACAACGCAGCTCCTTCAAATGAACGGTAAAGCAGTTTCTGCAATCGAGGAATTGCGGCAGGAAATGAAGGATGTAAAGCGGGGCGTGGAAGATCTGCAGCAGGACATGAAGGTTGTAAAGCAGGAAGTAGAGGTTGTGAAGCTGGGGATGAAGGGTATGGGGCTGGAAATAAACGAGATGAAGCAAGAAATGAACGACATGAAGCAAGAAATAAACGATGTGAAGCAGGAAATGAGATCAGGGTTCGAAGCGATCAACGCAAATTTTGAACGGTTGTTCCATGAGATGAACAAAGTAAAAGAAGACTCGGACATTAAAGCGAAAAAGTGGAGATTAGAGGTAATTGAATAAACAGGATTGGAATCCAAAAGAGCCGATGAGCTCTTTATTTTTTGCCTTTTCTGCGATTCCGATGATCGATACAGTTTGCAAAGACTGCCATATTTCATCCAGCGTATGTTTTGTTTTCGTTTTCAATGGAAGATTCGACGTTGTTCGGGCGGAAAAGAATGTAAATCCCGAACATTGCATCCGCTTACCACCGCAAATTATACGTAAATAATCGTTGACAGGGGAGGGCTTTCGACCTAGAATATGGAATGGACAAACAACTGAATAATCTTTTCGTATAATCCCGGGAATCGGCTCGGGAGTCTCTACGAGGTCACCGCAAATGATCTGTCTACGAAAAGGGAAAACAAGCCGGAGGGCGGCGATCGTCCTTTGGAATACTTTTCCCGGTTGTGCGGAACCTAGAAGGGAAGTCTTCTAGGTTTTTTGTATGTTTAGTTTGGTTCCAATTCATTCAAATTTTGAAGGGAGAGTTTATGGAGACATGGAAAGTTTCTTTAAGCTGAAGGAACTGGGAACGAACGTACGCACGGAGATCATGGCAGGGATTACGACCTTCATGACGATGGCTTACATTCTAGTCGTTAACCCAGGCATTTTATCGGGAGCGGGACTGAGCTTCACGTCCGTCTTCCTCGCGACCGCTCTGGCGGCCGGTATTTTCACGATTGCGATGGGCTTGTTCGTCAACTTCCCTGTCGCGCTCGCTCCGGGCATGGGGCTTAACGCCTTCTTCGCGACGACGATCGTGACATCCCAGGCAACGGGAAGTCCGATCACCCCCGAGATGGGTTTGGCGGCAGTATTTATTTCGGGTATTATCTTCTTCATACTTACGGTCACGCAGATCAGGCAAATATTAATCGTGGCCATTCCCGACGCGCTTAAGCATGCGATTACGGTCGGTATCGGCTTGTTCATTGCGATCGTCGGCATGAAAAACAGCGGCCTGATGTCGATCATCACGTTCGAAGACGGCGGCACGCTGCTGACGATGGGACATCTGGAAAATCCGAGCGTATGGCTGACGATTGTCGGTCTCGGCATCATCGGTCTGCTCATGGTGCTGCGCGTCAAAGGCGCGATTCTGATCGGCATGCTGATCATCACGCTGATCGGGGCGATTCCGGGCGTCGGTCTGGTCGACTTCGGCACGCTTAAGGGCGCTAGCTGGGCTCCGGACTTCGGCGAACTGAACTTCTGGCATATGGATTTCACCGATCTGCTGACGACGGGCTTGCTGACGGCGATCGCGACGTTTACTTTCGTTGAGTTGTTCGATACTTTCGGAACTTTGGTCGGTACGGCCAACAGAGCCGGATTTTTCAAAAATAAAGAAGAAGGCAACAAGAAAGTCGGCAAAGCGATGTTCGTGGACTCCATTGCGGTCAGCGGCGGCGCGATGCTCGGCACGAGTACGGTAACGGCCTACGTGGAAAGCTCCGCGGGTATTGCGGAAGGCGGACGTTCCGGTCTCACCGCCGTTACGACGGGCGTATTCTTCCTGCTGGCGCTGTTCCTGCTTCCGATCGCGCTGCTCATTCCGGGGCCGGCAACGAGCGCTGCGCTCATTATCGTCGGCGTACTCATGGTTCAATCGGTTAAGGAAATCGACTTCACGGATCTCGTTATCGGTATCCCGGCGTTCCTGACGATTACGATCATGCCGTTTACTTACAACATCGCGAACGGAATTTCGTTCGGAATCGTTGCTTACGTGCTGCTGGCGTTCGCAGCGAACTTGGCCGGCGACAAGAAGCACAAAATCCACTGGCTCATGTGGGTGCTGTTCTTCATCGTTATCGCGCGCTACGTATTCGTAGGCGGAGAATAATCGCGTTTGTGGGCCGCTCTCGGCTCATGACATAGACTAACCCCGCTTCACTTCCGAACCGACGGAGGTGGGGCGGGGTTTTAACATGTGCAGGTTGAAAAAGGACTCGGAGTGACGCGTATGGTACAATGGGGGAGTTGAGAATCGTTATCATTGGGTGGAGGGCTTAATATGGAGAAGCTGCCGGCTCGCGGACCTTCAGTTAGAGGGGGCGGGATACGATGATCGGATTAAGCTCGGCGCAGCCCTGGACGCCCGACGAATGGGAGGCCGCTCTGACGGTATGGGAGAACGCCTCGATCGCCGTTCTGGATATTCGCCATCGTCTCATAGAGCCGGGTGAAGCCATTCGAGATTACTCGCTTCCGGCCCATGCCCTGATCGTCGCGTTGAACGGTCCGTGCTCTGTATCTCTGGGTCATGACGCTTATTTAATGGAACGCTTCGCCGTGCTCCATGCTCCCAAAGGTATGCCCCTGACGATCGAGCCGATGGAAGGATGGCTGGACTTCTATCTGATCTTATACAAGGCCACGTTAAATTCCGCTTGCCTCCCGGAAAATCGCTCGTTCGACGGCTACAAGCCGCTGCAGCGCCCCTGCGCCATCAACGTGGCCAATCCGCTGCACTACATCCATTGCTGCAGCAGCATGCACGACTGCTGGCAGCGGCCTCACGCCCGCCGCAAGCTGCACGCCTTGACCGGATTTTATCAACTCGTTAGAGAAATCGGCCTCGATCTGGAGCAGGACCGTTTGGCGGCGCTGCCGCCGGACTATGTTCGGATGACCCAGACCTACATGGAGCAAAATTATCATCTGCCTCTGACCGTGCAGGGACTTGCGGAAGCGCTCGGCATCAGCGCGAGCCAATTGAACCGGCTGTTCAAGCAGCGATGCGGCGCGGGACCGCAGGAATATTTGAAGGAGGTGCGCCTGCAGGCGGCCAGACAGTACTTGCAATTGTATCCGGCCAGCCTGAAGGAGGTCGCCCATGCTACCGGCATCTGCGACGAGTTTTATCTCAGCCGTCTGATCAGGAGCCGCTTCGGCATGACCGCCGAGCAGCTCAGGAAGAAATCCACAAACGGCATGCGCGATTTCTTCATGGAGCAAACGGACCAAGCCCCCTATACTGTTACTAGATTCGATAATGAGAATCATTTTCATAACAGAGGGGAAACCATCATGCTGAAAAAACTGCAACACAAGATGCTGCTTACCGCCGCCGTCAGTTTCATGCTCGTCTCGTCCGCCTGTGGATCTGCCAACAATGCCAGCAGCGCCGGTAACGCCGCCCTGGCCAGCCCGGCGGCATCCGGCGCTTCCCATAGTCCGTCCGCCGCGGCTTCCGAAACACCCGATGCCAACGCTACGCGCACGGTGAACACCGAGAAGGGGGAAGTCGAAATTCCGTTCAATCCCAAGCGCATTATCGTGCCGTTCGTTCAAGGGGATTTGATGGCGCTGGGCATCAAACCGGTCGGCACCTCCTTTAACGACGACGCTGTATTCGAAGAGGAGATGGGGGACACTTCGATCGGCATTCCATGGGAGCTGGATCTGGAAGCCGTCATGGCGCTGGAACCGGATTTGATCATCTACGCTAATCCGGATGAGTACGAGAAGCTGAAGCTGATCGCGCCGACGGTCATCATTTCCGATTTGTACAGCATGGAGTCGCTGCAGAGACTGCAGCTGCTGGGCGATCTGGTCAACCGCAAGGACAAGGCCGAGGAGCTGGTGAAGCAATTCAAGGAGAAGGTGGCCGACAGCAAAGCCAAGCTGGAGCAGGCCGGTCTGCTGGAGAATACCGTATCGTTGTTCGAATGGAAGGAAGCCGGCACCGTGAGCGTGTTCGGCAATAAATACGGGCGGGGCGGAGAACTGCTGTACAGTTATTTGGGTATGAAGGCGCCGCAGCGCATTCAGGAAGAAATTATCGATCATCCGGACGATCCGCGATTGTTGGTGCTGTCGATGGAGGTTGTGGCGGAATACCAAGGGGATTTTATTTTCTCCGATGAACTGGTCGTTAATTTGGAAGGCAATCCCGTCTGGGAAAGTCTGACCGCGGTCAAGGAAGGTCGGTTGATCCAGACCAGCAGCGGCATGTTCTGGTTCAACGACATCCTCTCCATGAACGCGCAGCTGGATTTCATTACGACCCGCCTGCTCGAAGCGGCCGGGCGCTGATGGGGAACAGTCTATGACGCAGCCGCAGCATTCGGCCGGACGCTCGCAAGGCGGCCGGCTTTTCCCTTTGTACATGACGGCCGGCGCGCTTATGCTGCTGGCTGCCGCAGCCGCCTCCGTGTCGTTCGGGGCAGCCGATATGAGCCTGGCCACCGCATGGGGCGCCGTATTTGGCTTTAACCCCGACATCAGCGAGCATCAGGTGATCCGGGCGCTTCGGCTTCCGCGAACGTTGGCGGGAATCGTAGTCGGAGCCAGCCTTGCGGTATGCGGGGCGGTGATGCAAGGAACGACCCGCAATCCTCTGGCGGATTCGGGATTGATGGGCATCAGCTCGGGAGCGGCATGCGGCATCGCCGTAAGCCTCGCTCTTGTACCCGGGGGACCGTATCTCACGCAGATGATGTTCTCGTGCATCGGAGCCGCCTTGGCAACGTCCTTGACTTACCTGTTCGCCTCCGCCGGAGGACGCGGCATGACGCCGCAGCGGCTGGTGTTGGCCGGACTGTCGATCTCCATGCTGTTCGGGGCGCTGACGTCGGCGATCGCGATCAAATACCGGATCGGCAAGGAAATGATTCATTGGACGTCCGGTTCCACCGCCAGCATCAGCTGGATCGAACTGGCCGTCGCGATGCCTTTGTTCGCGCTTGGAATCGGGACGGCTCTCGCCATCTCCCGTTCCGTCACTTTGCTCAGCATGGGAGACGACGTCGCTTCCGGGCTCGGCCTGCAGGCGCGGCGCATCCGGCTGATTGCCACGCTGGCCGTCCTGGCACTGACCGGATTGGCCGTCGTCATCGTTGGGCCAATCGGCTTCGTCGGCTTGATCATTCCGCATCTGGCGCGCTTCCTGGTTGGGGCCGATTACCGCTATATCATTCCGATGTCCGCGATTTACGGAGCCGGCTTCCTCGTTCTGGCTGATCTGTTCGGACGGCTGTACAATCGCCCGCACGAGACGCCGCTCGGCTTCATTTTCGCCGTCATCGGTGTACCGTGCTTCCTATATATTGCCCGCAAGATCAGGAGGGAAACGCAATGAAGGTGAAGCAAGCGCGCGGGTGGAGCGTTACGTTGGCATTCGCCGTCCTGTTGTTTCTGCTCGTGCTCGTCAGTCTGAATACCGGCAAGATGAGCCTGAGGCTCGGAGAGATCATGGAGGTTTTCCTGGGGGCAGCAAGCGAGCGCAACGAAACGATCGTCTATCAATTCCGCATGCCCCGCATCGTGCTGGCCGCTCTTGTCGGCTTCGGAATGGGAGGCGCCGGAGTTGTGCTGCAAACCCTGCTTCGCAATGACATGGCCAGCCCCGGCACGCTCGGAATCAGCGCCGGAGCCGGACTGTTCGTCATGCTGGTCATTGCCGGGTTTCAGATAACAGCGCTTCCGAGCCGTTATCTGCTTCCCGTCCTGGCTTTCGTCGGCGGCATCACTTCGGCCGTTCTGATTTTCCTGCTAGCCTACCGCCATCATGCCGAAGTGTCTCCCACCGGGCTGATTCTGACCGGGGTGGCCGTAGGCACCGGCTACGGCGCGTTGACGCTGATGATCACCCTCAAGCTGGACGACAATCAGATGGAATTCGCCCAGCGATGGAACGCGGGCAGCCTGTGGGGGGACGACTGGAACTATATCGGCATTATGCTGCCTCTGGTCGCGGGCATCTGGCTGTATCTGTACAGCCGGTATCGGATTCTGGATCTGTTCGCGCTCGGTCAATTGCTGGCCAAAGGATTGGGCGTGCGCATCCGTTACCAGTTCGTCTCGCTGGCGCTGGCCGCGGTCGCTCTGTCCTCGGTCAGCGTGGCGTTCGGCGGCAGCTTCTTCTTCGTCGGATTGATCGCCCCGCACATTGCGCGCCGGCTGTGCGGAGGCAACCACGCTTGGCTTCTGCCAGCCTCGTCGCTGGCGGGAGCGCTGCTCGTGCTGGCCGCGGATACGCTGGTCCGCTCCTCGATCGCCATCGTCGGCATTCCGACAGGAATCGTCATTACGCTGATCAGCGCGCCTTATTTTTTGTATTTGTTGGCCCGAATAAAATAAATCGCCTGCTGCGGCCTGATCGCCGCAGACGTTTTGAGCAAAACACGAACATTAATAATAATTCTCAATGAAAGCGTTCGTCTTTGTTTGACAGTTCCCCCTGCTCTGGGGTACACTTAGAAGCGTCAAGAAGCGAAATGACTTGCCTGTTACAAGGCAAGACGCCAAGCGCGTATATGTCGGGGATCGGCCCGAACGTCTCTACCCGGAAACCCTAATTTCCGGACTACGCGGCAATCGCAGGCGGCATGAAATAGAAGCGCGGACCAAACGAGGTTCGGGCTTTGTCTTGTCGTCGCTGCGCGTTGTTGCGAAGAACGTAGAGAACGAAGGTCGATTGGGGAATACTGAGGGTATTCCTATCGATCTTTTTTTTCATTTCGGGTGGAAAAAGAACAGAACGCAACCGGGGAAGGGTGGAATCATGTCGTCACTTGTCGGCGTCATCATGGGCAGCACGTCGGATTGGGAAACGATGAAGAAAGCGTGCGAGATTCTTGAGGAGTTGAACATTCCCTACGAGAAAAAAGTCGTCTCCGCGCATCGGACGCCGGACTTGATGTTCGAATATGCGGAATCCGCGGTATCCCGCGGCTTGAAAGTGATTATCGCCGGCGCCGGAGGCGCCGCTCATCTGCCGGGCATGGTCGCAGCGAAGACCGTCCTGCCCGTTATCGGAGTGCCCGTTCAATCGAAAGCGTTGAACGGGCTGGACTCGTTGCTCTCCATCGTGCAAATGCCGGGAGGCATTCCGGTGGCGACGGTGGCGATCGGCGCGGCAGGCGCGACGAATGCGGGCTTGCTCGCGGCGCAGATTGTCGGCGCGTTCGATCCGGACGTGCAGGCTCGCGTAGCCGCAAGGCGCGATCGCATTACGCGCGACGTGCTGGACAACGCGGAGCTGCCTTCATGAGCGGAGGGGATAACGTGAACAAGCTCGTCAATTTGTTCGACGGAGAGGGCATGGCGTGCGACGAGTTCGGCTGCGCTGTTCCGGAGACGGCGAGCGGGAGCGCCGGCGCGGCCAGCGAAACCCTCGAGCGCGGCAGTACGCTGAAAAGCGACAGTGTGGCCGGAGTGCCGGTCTCGTCCAAGCGGCAGATTGTGCCGGGATCGACGATCGGCGTCCTTGGCGGCGGCCAACTCGGCCGGATGCTGGCGCATGCCGGCGGCCGTCTCGGCTACCGGTTCGTGACGCTCGATCCGACGCCGGACAGCCCTTGCGGGCAGACGGCGGAGCAGATTACGGCGGCGTACGACGACCGGGGAGCGGCGCGGGAATTGGCGCAGCGCTCGGACGTCATCACGTACGAGTTCGAGAACGTGGACGCCGGAGTCGCCGAGATGCTGGAGCGCGAATCGTACGTGCCGCAGGGCAGCAAGCTGCTGTATACGACGCAGCATCGGCTGCGCGAGAAGCGGGCGGTCGAGGCGGCGGGGGCGCAGGTGGCGCCTTATGCCGAGATCGAGAGCCTGGACGGCTTGCGGGAAGCGGCCGAAAGGCTCGGACTTCCGGCGGTGCTGAAGACGGCTACCGGCGGCTATGACGGCAAAGGCCAATGGGTGCTGCGGGGCGAGGAAGAGCTGGCTCCGGCTTGGGAAGAGGCGGCGCGGAGCGGTACGCAGCTCGTGCTGGAGAAATTTATCGTATTCGACAAGGAAATTTCCGTGATCGCGGCGAGAAGCCCTTCGGGAGAAGTGAAGACGTTCCCGCCCGCGGAAAACATCCACGTTCATAATATATTGCATCTATCGATCGTTCCGGCGAGAATTTCGGAGCAGGTTCGTTCCGAGGCCGAGAAGCTGGCCGTGTCGATCGCCGAGACGCTGGGCGTCGTCGGATTGATCGCCGTCGAGATGTTCCTAACGGCGGACGGCAAGCTGTACGTCAACGAGCTGGCGCCAAGGCCGCACAATTCCGGGCATTACACGATGGAAGCGTGCCGTACGTCGCAGTTCGAGCAGCACGTCCGGGCGATCTGCGATCTGCCGCTCGGGGACCCGTCGCTGCTGACGCCGGTCGTCATGGCGAACATTCTCGGCGAGCATATGGAGCCGCTTCTGGCCTGGATGGGCGAGAAGGACCCGATTGCCGAGAAGCTGGGCGTAGAGGTCAAAGTTCATCTATACGGCAAAGCGGAAGCGAAACACAAGCGCAAGATGGGTCACCTGAACGTGCTCGCCCCGAACGTAGAGGCGGCGTTGGAATGGATATCCCAATCGAACATATGGAGGGTTTAATCACACATGTTAGAACGTTATAGCCGTCCCGAGATGCGGGCGATCTGGACCGAACAGAACAAGTTCCAAGCCTGGCTGGAAGTAGAATTGTGCGCGTGCGAGGCATGGGCCGAGCTCGGACACATTCCGCGCGAAGACACGGTGGAGCTGCGCAAAAACGCGAAGTTCGACATCGACCGTATTTACGAGATCGAGCTGGAAACCCGCCACGATGTTATCGCCTTTACCCGCGCGGTATCCGAGAGTCTGGGAGCGGAGCGCAAATGGGTGCACTACGGCTTGACCTCGACGGACGTCGTCGATACGGCGATAGGCTACCTGCTCCGTCAGGCGAACGAGATTTTGCGCAAAGATATCGAGAACTTCATCGCCATCCTTCGCGAACAGGCGATTAAATATAAGAACACGCCAATGATGGGCCGGACGCACGGCGTTCATGCGGAGCCGACGACGTTCGGGCTGAAGCTGGCGCTGTGGCACGAGGAAATGAAGCGCAATCTGGAGCGGTTCGAGCATGCGGCGGATGGCGTTCAATTCGGCAAAATGTCCGGAGCGGTCGGCACTTACGCCAACATCGATCCTTTCGTCGAGCAGTTCGTCTGCGACAAGCTCGGCATCAAGGCGGCTCCGATCTCGACGCAGACGCTTCAGCGCGACCGCCATGCGGAATACATGGCGGCGCTGGCGCTGATCGCGACGTCGATCGACAAGTTCGCGACGGAAATCCGCGGCTTGCAGAAGAGCGAGTTCCGCGAAGTCGAGGAGCCGTTCGGCAAAGGCCAGAAAGGCTCGTCCGCGATGCCGCACAAGCGCAACCCGATCGGCTGCGAGAACATGAGCGGCCTGTCCCGCGTCATTCGCGGCCATATGCTGACCGCCTATGAGAACGTGCCGCTGTGGCACGAACGTGACATCTCGCATTCCTCGGCGGAGCGCGTTATTCTGCCGGACGCGACGATGTTGCTGAACTACATGCTGAATCGCTTCGGCAACATCGTGAAGAACTTGACCGTATTCCCGGAAAATATGAAGCGCAACATGTCCCGCACGTACAACGTGCCGTTCTCCGGACGCGTCATGACGAAGCTGATCGACAAGGGCTTCGCCCGCGAGCAGGCGTACGACACTGTGCAGCCGCGCGCGATGCAGGCATGGGAGGAGCAGCGCGATTTCCGCGACATCGTGGCGGCGACGAAGGAGATTACCGACGTGCTGTCCGCGGAGGAAATTGCCGACTGCTTCGATCCGACGTGGCATCTGAAGCATGTGGAGACGATTTTCGACCGGTTAGGGTTGAAATAATACGCGCGCTTGCAGGCGCCGCTAGGAGGCAGCAATGACTACCCAAGCTTTGGCTACGGCCGAAGGGCTCGTGAACGCCCCGCTCATTCACAAGGGCAAAGTCCGGGAGCTGTACGATCTCGGCGAGCACTTATTAATTGTAGTAACGGATCGCATCTCGGCGTTCGACTATGTGCTGGACCCTCCGGTTCCCGGAAAAGGCAGCGTCCTGAACGGGCTGAGCGCGCATTGGTTCGAGCAGACCGCGAGCTTTCAGCCGAACCATGTCGTTCATACGGACGTGGCGCTGCTGGGCGACATCGTGAAGGAGCCGGAGAAGCTGGCCGGACGCATCATGGTCAGCCGCAAGGCGAAGCGCGTCGATATCGAGTGCGTCGTGCGCGGCTATATTACGGGCGGCGGATGGCGGCAGTATCAATCTTCGGGCGAAGTCAACGGGATTAAGCTGCCCGAAGGGCTGCACAAGAACTCGAAGCTGGAGCAGCCGATCTTCACGCCTGCTGGCAAAAACGACGTCGGCCACGACGAGGACATCCCGTTCGAGGAGATGGCTCGCCGCGTCGGCCAGGAGCTGTCGGAAGCGCTGCGCGAGCGCAGCCTCAAGCTGTACGAGTTCGGCCGTGACTATTGCGCCGCGCGGGGCATCATCCTCGCCGACTGCAAGTTTGAGTTCGGCCTGATCGACGGGGAGATCATCCTCATCGACGAGCTGTTCACGCCGGACTCCTCGCGCTTCTGGGCGGAGGAGAACTACAAGCTCGACGTCGAGATCGACAGCATGGACAAGGAGCCGGTGCGCGCCTATCTGGCCGGATCGGATTGGGACAAGAACAGCCCGCCGCCATCGCTGCCCGCCGAAGTCGTCGAGGCGACGACGGCTCGCTACCGCGACATCGCCCTCAGGCTTACGGAATAGGCGCTTGCGCAAGGCGTCGAACGGTACTGGAAGGCGACTGAGTCGGGTTAGAGCGCACGCAAGGCGTCGAACGGTACTGGAAGGCGACTGAGTCGGGTTAGAGCGAGCGCAAGGCGTCGAACGGTGCTGCAAGGCGACTGAGCCGGGTTAGAGCGAGCAAAAGTGGTCGGACGGCGCTGCAAGACGACTGAGCCGGGTTAGAGCGAGCGCAAGGCGTCGAACGGTGCTGCAAGGCGACTGAGTCGGGTTAGAGCGCACGCAAGGCGTCGAACGGCGCTGCAAGGCGACTGAGTCGGGTTAGAGCGAGCGCAAGGCGGCCAATGACTTGATCGCACCTGGTACCGGCGAGCACCTACGTAACACCAAGGGGATCTCACTGACCGCACTCGCAGCAAGATTACCTTTTTCACAAGCCAAACGTCTTTATAGATCAACATCCACACCAACTATAACTCAGGAGGAACCTCCCCATGAAAGCAAAGGTTTACGTGACGATCAAGCAGAACGTGCTCGACCCGCAAGGGAACGCGGTGCAGGGCGCGCTGCATACGCTCGGATTCAATGAAGTCGGCAAGGTGAGAATCGGCAAATACCTCGAACTGGATCTGGACACGAACGATCGCGCGCAAGCGGAGGAAAAGCTGAAAGTCATGTGCGAGAAGCTGCTGGCGAACACGGTCGTCGAAGACTATCGTTTCGAATTGGAGGGCTGAGGCGCTCATGAAATTCGCTGTTCTTGTTTTTCCGGGTTCCAACTGCGATATCGACTGTTACAAAGCGGTAGAAGACACGGTCGGCGAGCAAGTCGATTACGTGTTCCACACGGCGACCGATCTGTCCGCGTATGACGCGATTCTCGTTCCGGGCGGTTTCTCCTATGGGGACTATCTGCGCTGCGGAGCCATCGCGCAATTCGCGCCGGTCATGGCCGAAGTGAAGAAAGCTGCCGAAGAGGGCAAGTTCATTCTCGGCATCTGCAACGGGTTCCAGATCCTGACGGAAGCGGGTCTCCTGCCGGGAGCGCTCATTCGCAACAACTCGCTGAAATTCCGCTGCCACCAAGTCGGCCTCACGGTCGAGAACGCCAAGACGGGCTTTACCAACGATTTTGCGCAAGGCGAAGTCATTACGATTCCGATTGCCCATGGCGAAGGCAGCTACTATGTGGACGACGAGACGCTGGCGGCGCTGAAAGCGAACGACCAGATCGTGTTCCGCTACGCGGGCGAAAACCCGAACGGCTCCGTCGACAATATCGCCGGCGTGTGCAACGAAGCGGGCAATGTCGTAGGCATGATGCCTCACCCGGAGCGCGCGGTCAAAGAAATTCTCGGCTCCGCCGACGGCGCACGGATGTTTACGTCAGTACTTAACGCTTGGAGGGAACGCAATGGCGCAGCAAGTATCCGCTAAGGAACCAACTGTCGAGCAAATCGCGGAGCAGAAAATATATAAGCAATTCGGCGTTTCGGACAAGGAGTACGAGCTGATCTGCGACTTTATGGGACGCCAGCCGAACTATACGGAAATCGGCGTGTTCAGCGTGATGTGGTCGGAGCACTGCGCTTATAAGAACTCGAAGCCGTTGTTGAAGCGGTTCCCGATTACCGGACCTCGCGTCCTGATGGGACCGGGCGAAGGCGCGGGCATCGTCGACATCGGCGACAACCAGGCGGTCGTGTTCAAAATCGAATCGCACAATCATCCGTCCGCGGTTGAGCCTTATCAAGGCGCGGCTACGGGCGTGGGCGGCATTATTCGAGATATTTTCTCGATGGGGGCTCGTCCGGTGGCGCTGTTGAACTCTTTGCGGTTCGGTCGGTTGGAGAACGAGCGCGTGCGTTACTTGTTCGAGCACGTTGTCAGCGGCATCGCGGGTTACGGCAACTGTATCGGCATCCCGACGGTCGCAGGCGAGATCATGTTCGACGAAGCGTACGAAGGCAATCCGCTCGTCAACGCGATGTGCGTAGGGCTGATCGATCACGATAAAATCCAACGCGGCGTAGCCAAAGGCATCGGCAATCCGGTGTTCTACGTCGGACCGGCGACGGGCCGCGACGGCATCCACGGGGCGACTTTCGCATCCGAGGATCTCACGGCGGAGTCCGAAGCGAAGCGTTCGGCGGTACAGGTCGGCGATCCGTTCATGGAAAAGCTGGTTATGGAAGCGACTCTGGAACTGATCGACTCCGGCATCGTGCTGGGCATTCAGGACATGGGCGCGGCCGGTCTGACTTGCTCCAGCGCGGAGATGGCGAGCAAGGCGGGCAACGGCATGGAATTGTACCTGGACGAAGTGCCGCAGCGCGAAGAAGGCATGACGGCGTACGAGATGATGCTGTCCGAGTCGCAGGAGCGGATGCTGTTCGTCTGCGAGCCTCAGCACGAGGAGCAGGCTAAGGCGATTTTTGCCCGTTGGGGATTGCACTGCGCGAAGGTCGGCAAGGTGTCCGACGACGGCCGTCTGAAGCTGTTCCACAAAGGCGAGCTGGTCGGCGACATGCCGGTCAAGGCGCTCGTAGACGACTGTCCGATCTATGAGAAGCCTTCCGCCGTGCCGGAGTATTATTTGAAGAACGGTTCCGTGGATACGAACCGTTACGAGCAAGTGCTGGATTTGAATGACGCTTTGCTGAAGGTGCTCGGTTCGCCGTCGCTGGCCAGCAAAGAGTGGGTATATAATCAGTACGACTACATGGTGCGCACGGAAACGGCGGTTCGTCCGGGTTCGGACGCGGCGGTCGTCACCATTCGCGGCACGCGCAAAGGGCTCGCAATGACGACGGACTGCAACGGCCGTTACGTGTACCTCGATCCCGAAGTCGGCGGACGCATTGCGGTGGCTGAGGCTGGTCGGAATATCGTTTGCTCAGGGGCAGAGCCGCTGGCGATTACGGACAACCTGAACTTCGGAAGCCCGGAGAAACCGGAAATTTTCTGGCAGATGGAGAAGGCGGTCGACGGTATGGCGGAAGCTTGCCGGTTCCTGGATACGCCGGTTATCGGGGGCAACGTGTCGTTGTACAACGAAAATACGCGCGGAGCGATCTATCCGACGCCGGTCGTCGGCATGGTCGGACTCGTGCATGACGTCGATCATATTACGACGCAAGAGTTCAAGGCGGAAGGCGACGTGATCTTCCTGCTCGGCGAGACGAAGGCGGAGATCGGCGGCAGCGAATTCCAATATGCCGTTCACGGCGTAACGGAAGGCCGTCCTCCGGAGCTGGATCTGGCGGTGGAGAAGCTGCTGCAGCAGACGGTGTTAGGGGCTATTCAAGACGGTCTGGTCGCTTCGGCGCACGACTTGTCCGAAGGCGGACTGGCCGCTGCTCTGGCGGAAGCGGGCTTCGGACGCGGCTTGGGCGCGGACGTTGTGTTCGAGACGAATCTTCGTCCGGACCTGGCTTTGTTCAGCGAATCTCAATCGCGGATTGTGGTGACGGTCAAGCCGGAAGTAGAGATGAAATTCGCGCTTCAAGTGACGAAAGCGGGCGTGCCTCTTCAGCGTCTGGGAACGGTTGGCGGCGATCGTTTGAAGGTGAGCGTTGGCGGACACGACGCGATCGACGCTTCCGTAGCGGAGCTGCGCGCGGCTTGGTCGCAGGCGATTCCTAACCATATGAGCGGTAAGAAAGCATGACATCTAGCGTTGCGAACGGAGGGACAGAAGTGACGCGGCTCTGGACCGGGGATTATTACAACGAGGGCAACAGCAGCAAGGAATCCATTTTCGACAAGGTGCGGGAGGAGTGCGGCGTGTTCGGGGTGTATGGTCATCCCGACGCGGCCAACTTGTCCTATTACGGTCTGCACGCGCTGCAGCATCGCGGCGAGGAAAGCTGCGGCATCTGCGCGTCGGATGAAGGCACGTTCCATTACCACCGGGGCATGGGGCTCGTCAAGGAAGTGTTCGACCGCGACCGGATGGAGTCGCTGAAAGGCAATCAAGCGATCGGTCACGTGCGCTATTCCACTTCCGGCTCCAGCCATCTGGGGAACGCGCAGCCTCTCGTGTTCAAGTATCGCGGCGGCGATCTGGCCGTCTGCACGAACGGCAACCTGGTCAACGAGCCGATCATCCGCAAGGAGCTGGAGGAATCGGGCTCTATCTTCCAGACGACGAGCGACACGGAAGTCATTGCGCATCTGATCGCGCGTTCTTCCAAGGATCTGGTTGAAGCGGTCAAGGACGCTTTCCTGCGTCTCATCGGGGGCTACGCGTTCCTGATCCAGACGAAGGATTACCTGATCGCGGCGTGCGATCCGCACGGCCTTCGTCCTATGGTAATGGGGCGGCTCGGAGAAGCTTATATTTTTGCTTCGGAGTCGTGCGCTCTGGAGACGATCGGCGCGGAGTACGCGCGCGACGTTCAGCCGGGCGAGCTGCTTGTGCTGAGCAAGGATGGGCTGCGCGAGGAGCGTTTCGCGCCGATGGAGCGCCGGGCGATCTGTTCGATGGAATACATCTACTTCGCGCGTCCGGACAGCGACATCTACGGGGCGAACCTGCATTCTTCTCGGAAACGGATGGGCCAGATTCTGGCGCAGGAATCGTTCGTGGACGCGGACATCGTGACCGGGGTGCCGGATTCGAGCATCTCGGCGGCGATCGGTTACGCGGAGCAGACGGGCATTCCTTACGAGCTGGGGCTGATCAAAAACAAATATACCGGACGGACGTTTATCCAGCCTTCCCAGGAGCTTCGTGAGAAGGGCGTCAAGATGAAGCTGTCCGCCGTCCGCAAAGTCGTCGAAGGCAAACGCGTCGTCATGATCGACGACTCGATCGTGCGCGGCACGACGTCGCTGCGGATCGTGAACATGCTTCGCGAAGCCGGCGCGCTCGAGGTGCATGTGCGGATTACTTCGCCGCCATTCATGAACCCTTGCTACTACGGCATCGATACGCCGAATCCGGGCGATCTGATCGCCTCCAGCAAGTCGGTCGAGGAGATTCGGCGGGCGATTAACGCGGACTCCCTGTACTTCCTGACGGAGAAAGGGCTGCGCGACGCCGTCGGCATCCACCCGGACGAGTACAACAACGGGCTTTGCATGGCTTGCTTTAATAATGATTACCCGACTCCGGTCCGTTTTGAGGACGCTAAGCTGACTTCTTGCAGCTGCGATTGAGGAATAAGCGCGCTGGGCGGGCTTAATTGGCCCGTCGGGAGCGGGGATTCCGGAATAAGCGCGCCACGCGAGCTTAATCGCCCCGCCGGATCCGCGGCAAACTAAATAAGCACGTCCCGCGAGCTTACGGGGCGCACGATATACCCGAGTTTACAAGTATAAAAGGAGCTGAAATCATTGTCCGAGGCGTACAAACAGGCCGGAGTCGATATCGCGGCCGGCAACGAAGCGGTCGAACGGATGAAGAAGCACGTCAAGCGGACGTTCCGCCCGGAAGTGTTAACCGGTCTTGGCGGGTTCGGCGGCTTGTTCGGCCTGAACAAAGACAAGTATGAGGAGCCGGTGCTCGTCAGCGGTACGGACGGCGTCGGCACGAAGCTGAAGCTGGCGTTTGCGATGGACAAGCACGATACGATCGGCATTGACGCGGTGGCTATGTGCGTTAACGACGTCATCGTGACCGGAGCCGAGCCGCTGTTTTTCCTCGACTATCTCGCTTGCGACAAAGTCATTCCCGAGAAGATCGAAGCGATCGTCAAAGGCATCGCCGACGGCTGCGAGCAAGCGGGCTGCGCGTTGATCGGCGGAGAGACGGCCGAGATGCCGGGGATGTACTCCGAAGGCGAGTATGACATCGCCGGCTTTACGGTCGGTATCGTGGATCGTCCGAAAGCGATCGACGGCTCGACGATTCAAGCCGGGGACGCGGTCATCGGGTTCGCGTCGAGCGGCATTCATTCGAACGGCTTCTCGCTCGTTCGTCGTTTGCTGCTGGAGCAAAAAGGCTATTCGCTCACAGACAAGCCAGCCGAGCTTGAAGGCCGTACGCTGGGCGATGTGCTGATCGAGCCTACTCGCATCTACGTCAAGCAAATTCTGAAGCTGCTCGAATCGGTCTCCGTCAAGGGTATGGCTCATATTACGGGCGGAGGCTTCATCGAGAACATTCCGCGTGTGCTGCCGGAAGGCGTCAACGTCGACATCAACCGCGGCTCGTGGCCGGTGCTTCCGATTTTCGGCCTGCTGCAGCAATCCGGCAACATCACCGATCGCGACATGTATACGACGTTCAACATGGGCATCGGCATGGTGCTGGTCGTGCCTGCGGATCAAGCCGAGCAGGCGCTGGAAATCGCGAAGGCGAACGGCGAGCAAGCTTATCGCATCGGAACGGTGACAGAAGGCTCCAAAATCGTGACGTTCGAAGGCGCTGAGCTGCCATGACGGCTGGTCGCGACTCGGCAGCGGACAAGGCGAAGCCCGCAAGTTCGCAGCCATCGCCGACGATTCTGCCGAATTCGGCTCAACAACCGGCCGCTTCGACACCGCAGCGCCAGGCTCTGCAGCCCCTGAAAATCGCGGTGTTCGCGTCCGGAAGCGGGAGTAATTTTCAGGCGCTCGTCGAGGCGATCCGGGAGCAAGCGATACCCGCGGAATTGTCGCTGCTCGTGTGCGACAAGCCGGCGGCGAGAGTTGTGCAGCGGGCGGAAGCGCTGGGCGTGCCAAGCTTCCTGTTCGATCCGAAAGCATACGCTTCGAGGGAAGCTTACGAAGAAGAAATCGTCGGACGCCTCCGTGAGGAAGGCGTGGAGTTGATCGTGCTGGCCGGCTACATGAGGCTGATTACCGCGACGCTGGTCGAGCCGTACTATGGGCGGATGATCAACATTCACCCGGCGTTGCTGCCGTCCTTCCCGGGCGTGCGTGCGATTCGTCAGGCGCTGGAGTACGGAGTCAAGCAGACGGGCGTTACCGTGCACTTCGTAGACGGCGGAATGGATTCCGGACCGATTATCGCGCAGCGGACCCTCGAGGTTCGTGACGACGATACGGAGGATTCGTTGGCCGAGCGCGTGCATGCGGTCGAGCATGAATTGCTGCCGCAAACCGTGCGTTGGATCGCGGAAGGCCGAGTGACGTTGAACGATCGGAAAGTGACTATCCGTCTCGGCGATTAACGCCGGACGACGAGCCGAAACAGGAAAGGACGAAAATTATTCATGAGCGAGATCCACGAAATTGCTTTACGCTACGGCATGAACCCGCATCAGAAGGAAGCGAAGCTGTTCAGCGCAGACGGCAAGCCGTTGCCGCTGACCGTGCTGAACGGCGACCCGGGCTTCATCAATCTGCTCGACGCGCTGAATGCGTTCCAGCTCGTGCGCGAGCTTCGCCAGGCGACCGGTCTTCCGGCTGCGGCTTCCTTCAAGCACGTCAGCCCTGCGGGCGCGGCCGTCTATTCGCCGCTGTCCCCGGAACTGGCGAAAGCTTATTTCGTCGAGGCCGAAGGGTTGTCGCAGCTGGCGACCGCATACGCCCGCGCGCGCGGAGCCGACCGCATGTCCTCCTTCGGAGACGCAGCAGCGCTGAGCGACGTCGTGGACGCATCGACGGCAACGCTGCTCAAGCGCGAGGTGTCCGATCTGGTTGTGGCGCCGGGTTATACGCCTGAGGCGCTCGACATTTTGAAGCAGAAGAAGGGCGGCAAGTACCTCATTCTGCAGATCGATCCGGAATACGTGCCGGACCCGGTCGAGACCCGTACGTTGTTCGGTCTGAAGCTCCAGCAGGAACGCAACAGCGCCGTGCCGGACGCTTCCGTGTTCGACCTTGCGAATGTCATCACTGCGAACAAGGAGATCCCGGACAGCGCCAAGCGCGACATGCTCGTGGCGCTCATCACGCTCAAATATACACAGTCCAATTCCATCTGCTACACGCTGGACGGCCAGACGATCGGCATCGGCGCAGGCCAGCAATCGCGTATTCACTGTACGCGCCTTGCCGGCGATAAGGCGGACCGCTGGTATCTCCGGCAGCATCCGGCCGCGCTGAACATGAAGTTCCGCGAAGGCTTGGCTCGCGCGGAGCAGAACAACGCCATCGACTTGTGGCTTGAGGACGAGGTAACTCCAATCGAGCAAGCGGCATGGGAAAGCTGCTTCGAGGTCGTGCCGGCCCGTCTGACGCGCGAAGAGAAGCGCGAATGGCTGAACGGCCTGAAGGGCGTTTCCTACGGTTCCGACGCCTTCCTTCCGTTCCGCGACAACCTCGACCGGGCCAGCCGCAGCGGCGTGAAATACGTCATTCAAGCCGGCAAGTCGCTGCGCGACGAAGAAGTGGTGCAAGCCGCGAACGACTATAATATGGTTATGGTCTATTCCGGCGTACGCCTGTTCCATCACTAATAGCGGAAGTTCAAAAAGTCCGATTTTGATCACGAAGCTGACTTTCTGAACTCCCATTCGAACGTATACACGAAGACGAAAGGGGCGGCAACCATGTCCGCAAAATGGCAGGAGCTGGCGGATCGCACCGTCCAGCAGTTGAAGACGAACGCTTACCCGGGCCGCGGAATCGTGATCGGCCTTACGCCGGACGCTTCGCGGTACGTGCAGGTTTACTGGATTATGGGCAGGAGCGAGAACAGCCGCAATCGCATTTTCGTGCCGGAGGAGAACGGGTTTCTGCGCACGGAAGCGCGCGATCCGGCCAAGCTGTCCGATCCGTCGCTCATTATCTATTATCCGCTTCGTCATGAGGGCGGCGCTCATATCGTGACGAACGGCGACCAGACCGATACGATCTGGGAATCCCTGCGAAGCGGCGGCAGCTTCGAGCAGGCGCTGGCGCAGCGCACTTACGAGCCGGACCCGCCGAATTTTACGCCTCGCATCTCGGGCATCGTCGATCTGAACGACAAGCAGAATGCTTATAAGCTGTCGATCCTCAAGTCGAACGAGAACGACGAGTCCCAGACGAAGCGTCAATTTTTCCACTATGAAAAAGCGATCGCAGGATACGGACACTTCATCTCGACGTACGTAGGGGACGGCAATCCGCTGCCTTCTTTCGCCGGCGAGCCTCAACTCGCTCCGCTGTTCGACGACGAACAGGAGACGGCGCAGTTCTACTGGAATCTGCTCAACGACGACAACAAAATTTCCTTGCTCGTGAAAACGATCCGCATCTCCGACGGCGAAGTTTCCTTGAAGGTCGTCAACAAGGATTCCGAAGGAGGGGTGTAAGGTGCGCATTCTGGTTATCGGACGCGGCGGACGCGAGCACGCGATCGTCTGGGCGCTCAAGAAGAGCCCCAAAGTCGAGAAAATCTTCTGCGCTCCCGGCAACGCCGGAATCGCCGGGCTGGCGGAGAACGTGGACATCGGAGAGATGGAATTCGCCCGTCTCGTCGGCTTCGCCAAAGAGCAGTCGATCGACCTCGTCGTCGTCGGTCCGGACGATCCGCTGGCGGCGGGTATCGTGGACGAGTTCGAGGCGGCTTCGATTCCGGTGTACGGTCCCCGCAAAAACGCGGCGGAAATCGAAGGCAGCAAAATTTTCATGAAAAATCTGCTGCGCAAATACGACATCCCGACCGCGAAATACGAGACGTTCACCGACTACGAGTCGGCTAAAGCTTATCTGGCTCAGCAGCCGGTGCCGATCGTCATCAAGGCGGACGGGCTGGCCGCAGGAAAAGGCGTAACGGTATGCTTCACGCGCGAGGAAGCGGACAAGGCGCTGGAGGAGACGATGGTGAGCAAGTCGTTCGGCGCGGCCGGCGACAAGGTTGTCATCGAGGAATTCCTCGAAGGTCAGGAAATGTCCATACTTGCGTTCGTGGACGGCAATACGGTGCGGGCGATGTCGCCTGCGCAGGACCATAAGCAGGTATTCGATAACGACAAAGGGCCGAACACCGGCGGCATGGGCACGTATTCTCCGCTTCCGCACATCGACCAGGCGATTATCGAGGATGCGATCGAGAACATCGTCAAACCGACGGCGCGTGCGATGGTATCGGAAGGACGTCCGTTCCGCGGCGTTCTGTTTGCGGGACTCATGATTACGAAGGACGGTCCGAAAACGATCGAATTCAACGCCCGTTTCGGCGATCCGGAGACGCAGGTCGTTCTTCCTCGTCTGGAAACGGACCTGCTGGACATTTTCCTGGCGTCGATCGACGGCACGTTGGCGGATATTGACATGCGTTGGAGCGATGAGGCGGCGGTGTGCGTCGTGCTTGCGTCGGGCGGCTACCCGGGCTCATACCCGAAAGGCTTCCCGATTGACGGTCTGGACAGCGTAAACGTTCCCGGAGCTCTCGTCTTCCATGCGGGAACGGCGCTGAAGGACGGACGGGTCGTCACCAATGGCGGACGCGTGCTCGGCGTCGTCGGACGCGGCGCGGGCATCGCCGAAGCGCGGGCCAACGCATATGCGGCAGCGGCCGGCATTACGTTCGAAGGCAAACAAAATCGCACGGACATTGCGGCTAAAGCGCTCGTGTAACGAACCGTGCGCGACACGCGGACATTGCAGCCAAAGCGCTCGTATAGCGCACGGACGAGATGAACAGGCATCTCCGCGGCCCAGGTCACGGCATAACCAACTTGAGCCTCCGGCTCGGGAAGCTTGCGCAAGCGGGCGGACCGGACCGGGGGCTTATTCTTTGTAGAACAGCGATTTGCGATGAGTCAGAACGAAGGCGACCGCATAAATGACGCCGAGGATAAGCAGTACGGTCAAGACGTGGGACGACACCCACCGAAAGAAGCTTTCCATGGCTATACATCTCCCGTGTGAAAAATTGTCCGCCGCTTGAGGGAAGCGACAGGTTACGTTGTAGGATTCCCCCAATCCCGCGGAATAATGAGACTTTCTCAGGGACGGTCCGAACTATGGCTCCCTTCGCGGGGGACATGGTAATATAAGAGCACACCACGAATTCGACGCACGGTTCCTTAGGTCGCCAAGACGAAAAAGGGAAGGGCGAATATTCCTATGGCCAAAGGCTTCATTACGAGCATCGAACGGTTTAAGCCGCATACTTTTCAGGCCGAGCAAGGAGAAGGCCTGTTCATGTCCCATTCGCACGAATACGACGAGTTGACCCTGATTTTGGGCGGGGGAGGCTACTACAGCTCTTACGAACAAAATATCAAAGTGTCGGCGGGAGATCTGATCCTGATTCCTTCCGGCCTGCATCACGGTTTCGTCTGCACCGAGCCGTGGACGGGGCTGTCCGTGCATTTTCTCTATGCCAAAGTTCCGGCTTTCTGCCAATACTTGTTCCTGAGCGCTTACCAGAAGCCGCACCGTCTCTGGAGCGCACATCTGGACGAAGGGGACAGCCAGTGGGCGGAGATGAGCCTGACCCGACTGGAGAGGGAGTGGCACTCCGAGGAACGGGGCGACTATTCCTACGATCTGATGAGGATCGCTTTCGAGACGGTGCTGCTGCTGTTCCATCGCAATGCAACCGTCACCCCCGACACCGAGGCGCACGGGGACAAGCGGATCGTTCAAGAGGTGCTGAAGGAGATTCACAGAAACTACAATACGCCGATCACGATTCATGATATCGCCGCTCGCCATTACTTGTCGGAGAGCATTCTGCGTAAAAAGTTTTCGGAAGCGGTAGGCGTCTCCCCCAAGCAGTACGTCATCAACCTGCGGATTGAGGAAGCCAAGAGACTGCTGAGCCAGACAAGCAAAGCGATCGAGTTCATTTCGTCGGAGGTTGGCTTTACGAGCTCCAGCCGTTTTTACGAGCAGTTCGTCAAATCGGTCGGGGTTACTCCGCTCGAGTGGCGAAAACAAAATCAGCAGTCCGCCAGACCGTTAACGTCCGCCACCCCGCCCAACTCGCCCCGTTAACGGTCTGCGAGGCCGTCCGACCGTTCCGCCCATCCACCAATCGCCCGTACTTGCTGAACGCGAAGCGTTTTCGACCGACGAAATCGCTGAGGTTACGCTCCTTTTTGCGAAATATATAAAGCGTTTTCACAATTGTTCGTCCCCGGCGCGCTCCTATAATTAAAGGTGAAGGCAGATCCAAACCAAAAGGGAGTGTCTAGAAGATGAGACTCGGAAAGGGTAAAAGTTTGCTTGCCGTTACGGCGTCGTTGACGCTGCTCGCGGGGTTGACCGCTTGCGGCGGAAACAGCGGAAAGGAGTCCTCAGCCAGTCCGGACGGCACGGGGAAAAACGCGGCGGAGAGCAGCGCTTCCGGAAGCCAAGCGCCCGCGGGGGAATCGGTCAAGATCAAGTTCGCGGGCTGGGGCGATCCGTCGGAGAAGGAAGTGTTCACGAAGCTGATTAAGGACTTCGAGCAGAAAAACCCGACGATCAAGGTGGAGTACCTGCACATTCCGGCAGACTACGTCGGCAAGATGAACACGATTTTGGCGGGAGGGGATGCGCCCGATGTGTTCTACGTCCCGGACGGCGATTTCGGCCGTTGGGTGAGCCAGGGCTTGCTTCATCCGATCCAGGAGTTCGTCGACGCCAGCTCGCTCGATACGGGGGACATGTGGGAGTCCGGCCTCCTCAGGTACCGTTACGACGGGGCAGTGAACGGGCAAGGTCCGCTCTACGCGCTGCCCAAGGATATCGGTCCGACCGTCCTGTACTACAACAAAGATCTTTTCACCAAGATGAACGTGCCGTTCCCGAGCGCCGATACGCCGATGACCTTCGAGCAGCTGCTGGATACGGCGAAGAAGCTGACCGTCGAAGAGAACGGCAAAGTCAAGCAGTACGGCATGGGACCAATCTGGTGGGAAGGCTTCGTATTCGGCAACGGCGGCGCGTTCCTCACCGACGATCGGCGGGAATTCGTCGGCAACGGCGAGGCGTCGGTCTCGGCATTGCAGTTCGCGGCAGATCTGGCGAACGTGCATAAAGTCGTGCCGAACGCGGCGGCTCTGAAGGACATGAACGACAGCCAGATGTTCCAGACGGGCAGACTGGCGATGATGATTACCGGCCGTTGGATGGTGCCCGAGTTCCGCAAGCTCGGCTTCGATTGGGACGTTGCGCCGCTGCCGGTCAACAAATGGGCGGGCTGGAGTGGTTCGGTCGGGATCGGCATCTACGGCAAAACGAAGCACCTCGAGGCGGCCTACAAGCTGGTGGAATATTTGGGCGGACCGGAAGGCCAGAAGGAGCAGTCCTTGATGGGCTTCGCGATTCCGAGCTTCAAATCGATGGCCGCCACGGACGTCTTCCTGCAGCCGGGTCAGAAGCCCGAGCATGCGGAGGTGTTCATCAAAGCGGCGGAAAATCAAGTGCCGGGTCCGTGGACAAACCTGCCGAACGCCAAATGGTTCGACATGCTGTCCCAAGGGCTGGCCCCGATGTGGGACGGCAAAAAATCGGCCGCGGACGTCCTGAACGAGCTGAAGCCGAAGATCGACGCGGCGATCAAGGAAGGCAATCCGGCGGTATTCAAGTAAAGGGGATGACGGGCGGGGGAGCTCATCGGGAGACTCCTGTCTCCTGTACGCTTAGGGGATTCGCGAGTGAGTTCCTACGCCCGATCCCGAACGACGGAGGGGAATTATGAAGCGCAAGGAATACGCATGGGCCTACTTGTTCATCTCCGCTCCGATTCTGGGCTTTCTGTTGTTCGCGTTCATTCCGCTGAGCTATTCCGTCTACGTCAGCTTCACGGAGTACAGCGGCTATCAGGCGCCCGTCTTTACGGGAACGGCGAACTACGTCAAGCTCGCCATGGACGACGAGCTGTTCTGGAAAACCCTGTTCAATACGTTCTATTCGGCGCTGAGCATTCCGATCGGCATGGCCGTGGCGCTCGGAATCGCGATGGCGCTTAATCAGAAGGTGCGCGGCATCCGCTTCTTCCGCACGATGTTCTTCCTGCCGACGATCAGCTCGGTCATCGCGTTGACGCTGCTGTGGAAATGGATTTTCAACGACAGCTACGGCTTGCTGAACTACTTGCTCGAGCTGGTCGGCGTTCAAGGCCCCGCGTGGCTGAGCAGCGAGACGTGGGCGATGCCGGCGATGATCATCCAGGGCGTATGGGCGGGACTCGGCATCAACATGGTGCTCTACCTGGCCGCTCTGCAAGGCGTTCCGAAGAGCTTCCACGAGGCGGCGGAGATCGACGGGGCCAGCCGTTGGCAGAGATTCGTCCGGATTACCATTCCGTGCATTTCGCCGACGACGCTCTACATTTTGATTACCTCGACGATTACGGCTTTGCAGGACTTCCCGCGCTTCCAGATCATGACGGAGGGCGGACCGAATTACTCGACGACAACCATCGTCTACTATTTGTTCCAGAACGCGTTCCGCTATATGAGCATGGGCTACGCTTCGGCTATGGCTTGGGCGCTCGGTCTGTTGATTCTGGCGATTACGCTGCTGAATTTCTGGTTGTCCAGACGTTGGGTGCACTACGATTAAGGGGGGAACGCGCATGTCGAATGCCGCAATCGCAAGGAGCGCCAGGCAGAGGAGAAAGAGAGCGGGCGAGCAGGTCCGCCAAGCCTTCGCTTACTTGTTCCTGACGGCGGGATCGCTCGTGATGGCCATTCCCTTCCTATGGATGCTGTCGACGTCGCTGAAGGAGCAAGGACGCGAGTTCGAAATGCCTCCCAAGTGGATACCTGAGGTTTTCGAATGGCAGAACTACGTTTTCGTATTGACGGAAGCCGATATTTTGAAAGGATTTCTGAACACGCTGCTCGTCATCTCGCTGCCTTGCCTGGTCGGTTTGTTTACGAGCGCGCTGGCGGCCAACGCATTTGCGAGGATGGATTTTCCGGCGAAAAACGTCCTGTTCACGCTGCTGCTGGCCACGATGATGATCCCGGGCGTCGTCACGATGATTCCGACGTTTATTTTGTTCAAGCACATCGGCTGGATCGACAGCTGGCTGCCGCTGATGGTGCCGGGAATGTTCGGCGCGGCTGCGGCGGTGTTTCTGCTGAGGCAGTTTTTCATGACCATTCCGAAGGAGCTGGAGGAAGCGGCCAAGGTGGACGGGATGAATCCGCTCCATATTTTCCTCCGGATCATGCTGCCATTGTCCAAACCCGCCGTCATCACGCAAGGGCTGCTCGGCTTCCTGGCCGGCTACAACGATTTTCTCGGGCCGCTCATCTACATCAACACTCCCGAGAAGTTCACGCTGCAGCTCGTACTGGCATCGTTCCAGGGCTTCTACACTTCGCAATGGACGTACATTATGGCCGGCTCGGTGCTGGCGCTGATTCCGTCGCTGCTGCTGTTCTTTTTCGCGCAAAGATACTTCGTCGAGGGCATTACCTTGACCGGAATGAAGGGGTAAAAAGGAGAGAACGAACCGATGAACGCAACCTTCCGCAATCCGATCGTCGAGAAGGCGGCCGACCCTTGGCTGCTCAAGCATAGCGACGGTTATTACTACTTCATGTCCACGCAGTTCGGCTGCCTGGAAATTACGAAATCCGCCTCGATGACGGGGATCGCCGCCGGCCTTAAGAAGAAGGTGTGGATTCCCGAGGAGAACGGCCCTTACAGTCACAACCTGTGGGCTCCGGAGCTGCACCGGCTGGAAGACAGGTGGTACATCTACTACACGGCCAACGACGGAGGCGGGGACGAGTCCAGGAGAATCTGCGTGTTGGAAAATGGGGCCGCCGACCCGACAGAAGGGGAATGGAGCTGGAAAGGAACGCTCGAGACGCCTCTGGCCGGGTTGGACGGGACGGTCATGGAACTGGGGGGACGCTTGTACTTCCTGTATGCCGGATACGGACATTACCCCGACTACGGCTCGGCCATTTTCATCGTCCGCATGGCGAATCCGTGGACGCTGGATCTTGACGGGGGGCACGTGCTGCTCTCCGCTCCGACGCTGGAATGGGAGAAGCAGGGCGGGATGGCGATCAACGAGGGACCTGTTATTTTACGCAGGAACGGCTTTATATTTCTCGTCTATTCGGCCAGCACGACCTGGTCCGAGGATTACTCCCTGGGCATGCTGACGATGAAGGAAGGCTCCGATCCGATGGAAGCCGCTTCGTGGGTCAAGTCTCCCGTTCCGGTGTTTCGCAAGAGTGCGGAAAACGGCGTATACGCCACCGGACATAACAGCTTTACCCTATCGCCCGACGGAACCGAGGATTGGATCGTATATCACGCGTTGCCCGCTCCGGGAGCCGATACGGGGCTTCGCAGCACCCGGGTGCAGAAGTTCGGATGGAGACCGGACGGTACGCCGGACTTCGGGGCGCCGCTGAGCGATTCGCACGACATCGCGCTTCCCGCGGGCGAGAGGATATGAATTGGCGTTAAAAAGGAAGGAACTTCGCAATCCCGCATTCATCCTGCCGAGGAGGAAGAGAAAATGAGAAGTTTCCGAAGAGCTCTGCTTGTTGTTTTAACGCTGGTGCTGTCGTCGTCGCTGTTTGCGGGCATGTCCGTGCAGGCGGCCTCGACCGGCTGGGTTGTCTACAGCAGCGCGACCGAAACCGAACCGTATTACGCGAGGGCGGTCAAGCTGGGCAATGGCGATATTCTCTCCACGTTCACCAGAAGATTTCCCGGCAATACGGGCTGGGTCGGCATGCAGCCGTTCCCGTTCTACCGCAGCACCGACAACGGCCGAACGTGGTCGCTGCTCAGCCAGATCGATCCGAACGCTTACGGGCTGAACCGGGACCAGCAGGGGATGACGACGCTATACGTGCTGCCGCAGCAGGTCGGGGCATACCCCGCGGGCACGCTGCTGTTCGCTTCGACGGATTGGGACAACACCTCGGCTTATACGATCCATATTTGGCGAAGCACGGACAACGGAGCGACGTGGCAGCTTCACGGCCAGCTGGCGCCGAGAGGGACGGCGGGCACGAAGCGCACCTGGGAGCCGGAGTTCGCGATCACCTCCGATGGCCGTCTGATCTGCTACTACTCGGACGAGAGGCAGCCGGGCTACAACCAGGCGCTTGCGCAGGAGATTTCCAGCGACGGCGGACTGACCTGGGGGAACTACAGCCTGACCGTCGGAAGCGCCACGAACTGGGATTGGCGTCCGGGCATGCCTCGGGTGGTTAAGGCTAAGAACGGGACGTACTTTATGTTTTTCGAGATGCTGGGGGCGGCGCCGAACTTCGCCGTCCGGTTTAAGACTTCGACCGACGGCATTAACTGGGGAAGTCCGACCGATCTCGGCAACGTCGTCGGCACGGGCATCTATCGCGCCTCGCAGACGCCAGAGATCGCGTACGTGGACGACGGCAGTCCGAACGGCAGGTTCTACGTGCGCGGCATGACCGACGTCGTGCCGACCGCCAACAAAATGTTCACCAGCTCCGATTACGGCGCGACCTGGTCGCTGGTCGACGCGCCGCTGACCGTCAAGGGAAGCAACCAGAATACGCCCGCCGCCTGGAGCGGGACGCTGCTGCCGCTCGACCATTCGCTGCTGCTGGAGATCAACACGGTCAAGGTCGGCAGCCGCAACGAGATTCGGGCGAACGTCGCGCAGATGAACGGTGACTCTTCCATCGTATCGGGCGGCACATACAAGCTGATCAACCAGAACAATAGCCTGGTGCTGGACAATGCGGGAGGCGGCGCACCGGCCGGCACGGAGGTGATCCAGTGGAACGATCTGGGGCTCAACACCCAATGGTGGGTGACGGATTACAGGAGCAACGGCTTTTTCCGGGTCATGAACGTGAATACCGGTCTTGTGCTCGACGATCCGAACGGGGCGACGGCTCCGGGGACGAAGGTCATTTTGTGGACGGACAATTATCTGGATACGCAGCGCTGGAAGTTCTCTTATAAAGGCAACGGCTATTATACGAGCATGAACGAGCACAGCGGACTGATGCTGGACAACGCGGGCGGAGGGGCTCCGGCCGGAACGAAGGTCATCCAATGGACGGCAAACGGGCTGGACACGCAGAATTGGAAGCTGCAGCGGGTCGACGTCGAAACGCCGGTAAATCAGCTTCAGAGCTACAATATCGGCAATTTCGTTCGCGTCGACGCGGGGCGCGGCAAGATCGACGGGGGCCAATACGCGCCGGAGTCGCAGTGGCGGCTCGTGCCGGGGCTGGCCGATCCTTCCGCGGTGTCGATCGAGTCGGTGACGTATCCGGGCCACTATTTGCGTCATCGCGACGGGCAAGTATGGCTCGATCCGTACGCCAACACGGCGCTGTACATGAACGACGCCACCTGGCGCTTGCAGACGGGATTCAGCAGTGGATGGGCGGCCTCGTTCGAATCGTACAACATTTCGGGCGCCTACTTGAGACATCGAAGCGGAGCGCTGGAAATCTCGTCGATTACGACGGCGCTCGACCAGGCAGACGCCACTTTCTATGTGAAGTAAAAATCGTTAGCGGGATATGCGGAAAGAGCCAGGGCGGTTTCTTGGCTCTTTTTGCTGTGCGTCTGGGGTGCTGGGAGTAGCGTTCTTGAGTAGCGTGGAGCGGGGCGAACTGGCAAGCGTGATGAGAGGCAGCGAGACGAACGTGAGGAGAGACGTGAGGGCCAAGAAAGTGCCTCGAAGACTTTCTCCCGCATGTGTGCCGGTGCCTCCGAGGCCAAGAGAGTGCCTCGAACACTCGCCCCCGCTCGAGAGCCGACGTCTCCGAGGCCAAGAAAGTGCCTCGAACACTCGCCCCCGCTCGAGAGCCGACGTCTCCGAGGCCAAGAAAGTGCCTTGAACACTCGCCCCCGCTCGAGATCCGACGCCTTCGAGGCCAAGAAAGTGCCTCGAAGACTCGCCTCCGTACACGAGCCGATACCTCCGAGGCCAAGAAAGTGCCTCGAAGACTCGCCTCCGTACACGAGCCGCTACCTCCGAGCCAAGAAAGTGCCTCGAACACTCGCCTCCGTACATGAGCCGACACATCCGAGGCCAAGAAAGTGCCTTGGAGAGTGCGGAAGGACGATGGTGCGTTGGAGTTCGATGATGCAGCAAGGATGATGGTGCGTTGGAGTTCGGTGATGCGGCGGGGTATGATGGTGTGGATGCCGAAAAAGTGACTTAAAATTGGTTCGCTGCGGAATCGTCTAAGTTGGCGGGATGCTGGGGAAGCCGGGAGGTGATGAGAGTGGCGCGACTATGGGCATAACGATCGAACTCGAACAAGGAGGCTAAGATTAGGGTTGACAGAAGGCAAGGGAGATGATACTTTTAATTCATACTATTTTAATCGGAATATATGGGAATGGGGTTTGACTTATGGAAAAACCGATCACGATCTACCACGACAATCTCGCCTTAACGGCTACGATACATTACCCGGCCCAGGACGGAGCATGCCCGGAGAAGAAAATGCCGCTCGTCGTCATCTGCCACGGCTTCATTGGCAACCGGATCGGCGTGGATCGGCTGTTCCTGCTGGCCAGCCGGCTGCTCGCCAAGAGAGGATTTCTCGTTATCCGTTTCGACTTTGCCGGCTGCGGCGAAAGCGAAGGCGTATATGGCGAGCACAGCCTCGACTCGATGATCGCCCAAACTCGCTCCGTGCTGGACTACGGCCTAAGCCTCGACTGCGTGGACCCGCTCAGAGTGACGCTGCTCGGGCACAGCCTCGGAGGGGCCGTCGCCCTGCTGACGGGCACGAGGGACCGTCGCGTGAAATCGCTGGCGCTGTGGTCGCCTGTCGCTTATCCGTTCAACGACATCGTGAAAATCGTGGGACGCTCCGTATACGACGAGACGATCAAGAAAGGCCAGGCGGATTATCTCGGCTATAAGCTGAAGCCGGAGTTTTTCGAATCGCTGCAGCAGCATCAGCCGTTCCAGGAAGCGTCGAAATTCCACGGCGACGTATTCATCGCGCACGGAACATCGGACGACGTCATTCCGGCCGACTACAGCTTCCTGCTGGAGAAGACGTTCTGGCTGCGCGGCGAGGGCCGCTGCGACAAGAACATTCTTTTCCAAGCGGATCATACGTACTCCCAGGGCGTGCATAAAAACGAGCTGTACCAATCCACGTTGGAGTGGCTGGCGAGTCATGAAAAACGGCAGCAGGATTGGCAGCATTGGAGTATCTAAGCGGAAGAGCGGACACACCAGCGCGCCAAAGAGAATACGGTTATAGGATGAGAGGAGTCGATAGGATGAGCGCGCTCTATCCGATCTACGTCAACTATCCGATAACCCCGAAGCCGCGGTTCGGCGGCAACAAGGCGGCGCACGGTCCGCTCTACAACATGATAGCCGGCAATCGGTCTCATTACGAGGCCGATTTGCGGGCTTTTGCGCGTTATGCCGGACAACTGGCAGCCATTCCTTACGAGCGGGACGCCGTCGATCCGATCCAGCCTTCCTGGAATAACGACTGGTTCAGCGGCCTGGACGCGCTCGCGCTGTACGGAATCGTGGCGAGCCGCCGCCCGAAGCGCTACTACGAGATCGGCTCCGGCAATTCCACGATGTTCGCCAGAAGAGCCGCCTCGGATCACGGGCTGGCTGCGGAGATCGTATCGATCGATCCGTTTCCCCGAGCGGAGATCGACGAGATTTGCGACCGGATCGTGCGCAAGCCGCTGGAGGATACCGATTTATCGCTGTTCGAGGAACTGGAGGCGGGGGACGTTCTGTTCGTGGACAGCAGCCACTACGTGTTCCAGAACTCGGACGCCAATATCGCCTTTCTGGAGATTATGCCGCGGCTGAGGTCCGGCGTGCTTATTCATTTTCACGATATTTTCCTGCCGGACGATTATCCGGAGAGCTGGTCTCGGCGCTATTATAACGAGCAGTACATGCTGGCCGCGTATTTACTGGCACAGAAGCCGGGAGATCCCGCTTATGAGGTGACGTTTCCGAGTCATTTCGTCTCACAGGACCCGGCGCTGGCCGCTATAGCGCAGACAGTTCTCGGAGCGATCGGGCCGCAAGGCGTCCCTTGCCAAGGGGGCTCCTTCTGGCTGAGCAAACGATAGCGGGCGTCGGGGGGCGTTGCCAACTCCACCGCCGTGCCGCATGGACTGTGCGCGTCCTTGCCCCCGATCACGGCTTCGAACCCCATCGCCTGTCACACCTATGCAAGCTGCCGCATCCCCACAGCGGCCTTTCTTTCGTTTGACGTTGAGAATCATTATCAATTACAATGGGGACAACGGAATACGGACATGGAAAATGGAAGGAGCGGGAGGATGGACTGGCAATTCCAAACCGGCATGTGGCGGAAGGCTTATATTCAACTGATCGATGTCCGATTGCTGGCGCTCAGGCCGGGGGAGGCGTCGGCCGACTACCGTCTGCCCTGCAACGCGTTCGTACTGACGGCCGAAGGGCGGGCAAACTTCATCCTGGACGGGGACGTTCATCCGGCTCAGCAGATCAGTTTGCTGCTGCATGGCGTCAAAGGGCAGCGGCTGCGCCTTGCGCAAGTACAAGCCCCGGTGTCCTACTATATGATCTTGTACCGGGCGAGACACGTGCTCTCTTACCGAGGCTCGGTCGCGGGCTCGAAGCCGCTGGCGACGATCGGAGATGAGCCTTACGCCTTTCTTCCGTCAAAACCCGCAATGCTGCTGGAGAAGGCGGATCGCATGCTCATGGAGTGGGCGAAGAACGAACCGGCCGCGCAAATCTATGCCAAGGGGCTGCTGTACCAGTTCGTTGCCGAGCTGCTGGAGCAGTGGGACGACGGACGAAGACAGGAACGAACGGATCGCATCGCGAGGCAGATGATTCGCTACCTTCACGAGCGCTATGCCGAATCCGTCGGGCTTGAGGAACTGTCGGCCCGATTTCATTACAGCAGCCGTTATCTGTCCAAGCTGTTCAAGCGCGAGACGGGCATTGGCATTATCGAATATTTGATTCGCTACCGGATGCAGACGGCGATGAAGCTGCTGGAGCATAGCGGGTTGTCGATCCGCGAAGTTGCGGCGTCCGTCGGATATGCGGATCTGTTCTACTTTACGCGCCTGTTCACGAAGCATGCGGGCGTATTCCCGAATCGATACAGGCATCGCCGGAGGAGTGCAATCGGCGAAGCAGGCGTGCATGATGCAAAAAGCAGGACGGGAATGTCCATTGAAAGCGAACTGACCCCGATCTATAGTAATCAGTGGAGTGATAATCATTCTCACAAACTATCGGGGGAGAGAACGAAAATGATTCACAGAGACAGACCGGCGAAAGCCGTTTCGTTATTGCTGATTTTGACATTGGTGTTGGCCGCGTGCGGAGGAGCGAAGGGAACGGCAGTCCCGTCAAGCTCGCCTTCAAGCTCGCCGCAGGCTTCGCCGTCCGCCGTCGTATCGACGAACGAGGCGCAAAGCTCTCTGGCTGCGGAACAAGCGTTTCCGCGCACTTACGTAGACGGCACGGGCAAGGAAGTGACGATCGAACGCAAGCCGGAGCGAGTGGCGGTGGGTCATTTTGCCGAGATGGAATATTTCTTCGCTTTGGGCGTTCCGCCGATTGCGTCTCCGCTTGCCGAAGAAATTCTGAAGGATTTCGAGGTGACGCTGGGAGATAACGCGAAGGAGGCCGAGGTTGCCGATCTTGGCGACGTCATGGCGTTGAACATGGAGAAGCTGGTCGAGCTGAACCCCGATCTGATCATCGGGAGCGTCGGACTTCACGAGGAAGTCTACGACCAGCTCAATAAGATCGCTCCGGTCATTATGCTGGATCTGACGGGAGCCTGGAACGAGAACCTGATGGAGTATGCCTCCATTATCGGACAAGAGGAGAAAGCGGAGGAGTACATCGAGGAGTTGACCGTGCAGATTAGGGAGGCCAACGAGAAGCTGAAGCCGCTCCGCGAAGAGACGGTCGGATTTTTCCGCTTGCCGGGCAAAGATCAGTTCGGCGCGATCGGCAAGTCGTACTACTCCTATTTCTTCGACGAGAACAACGGTCTCGGCCTGCGCGCGCCCGAAGGCTATCCGGACAAGTGGGAAGTTCTCTCGCTGGAAGCTTTGTCGCAGATGAATCCGGATCATCTCGTCATTCTGGACGGGGCTTCGACATACGACGAGAATATAGCCGCACTGGCGCAATCGGACGTATGGAAAGGGCTGAAGGCGGTCAAGGCCGGCAACGTGCATTTCCTGGACGTCGCGGCGGCGACGAACGGCCCGTATGCGGTGAAGTATGCGGTTAAAAAGCTGCAAGACAGCTTGATCAAAGGGTAAGCGCGATGAGACGAAACGGAATCGACAGAGAAGCGAATCTGAGCCGTCTGTTCGCAACGCTCCATGAAGCCGGGAAGTTCAACGGCAGCGTCCTGGTCGCCGACGAGAACGCCGTGATCTACGAAGGCATATGGGGAGTCGCGGACCGAGCGACGGGCAGGCCGATAACCGCGGAGACGATGTTCAACTCGGCATCCGTCTCCAAGACGTTCACTTCCGCAGCCGTGCTGCTGCTGAAGGAGAGGGGACTGCTGACGCTGGACGACGATATCGGGCGCTGGTTTCCGGAGCTGCCCTACCGCGGCGTAACCGTGCGTCACCTGCTCGGGCATACGTCCGGAATCCCGAATTACATTCGGCCGGTCCGAACCGGGCTGCTGGACGGCTGCTGGAGCAGAGAGAAGCGGGCAACCAACCGGGAGATGGTCGAGCGGATCGTCGGCCTGTACCCGCAGGCGGAATTCGCGCCCGGAGAACGCAACGAATACAGCAATACCGCATATCTGCTGCTGGCCAGTCTGACGGAGCGGACGGCGGATTGCCCGTGGGCGGACTACTTGGAGGACAACCTCTTCAAGCCGCTCGGTCTGAACCGCACGGCGGAAAATCACGATGCGGACAGGGCGGTGAAACTGCCCGACTATGCGGTCGGATATTACCGTGAAGAAGATGGACGGTACGTACCGCCTCATCGCTTGCCGGATATGGAGTTCTGCTTTTACCTCGACGAGCTTCAAGGGGACGGCAACGTGCATACGACGACTCGCGACCTCCTGCGCTGGGACCGCGCGCTCCGTTCGGGCGAGCTGCTGCCCGCAAGCGCGCTGGAGGAAGCCTATGCGCCGGTGGTCACCCGCGCGGAGGGCGTCGCTGGCAACGGTCTGGGCTGGTTCGTCCGCGACGTCCCGGGCCGGGGCCGACTGGTCGAGCACTCCGGTTATTGGCCCGGCTACAGCGCGGAATTCCGCCGCTACCTGGACGGCGGTCTGACGATCGTCCTGCTGTGCAATGAAGAGTACGAGGGAAGCTACAAGGAGCGCGAACGCTTCATGGCCGAGATCGAGAGCATCGCGTTCGGGGAAGCGTGACGGCCAAGTTAATTTGATCCCCGAAAAAGTTAGCCGCTTATCTGTCGCATCCGTCCCAAGACCGCTAAACTAGAGGTTATGAGACAGGATGGAGAGGGACAGCGATGCTTCTGAGATGGTGGAACGGTCTAAGCTACCAGACCAAGTTGTTGTGCGCGATTTATATGCTATGCGTCATCCCCACGGCCAGCGTGGGGTTGATTGCGTATCGGCAGTCGGCGGATTCTCTGGAAAAAAGGGTTAACGAGGATCTGCAGGTCATTATCGGCCAATTCAACAATACGCTGGAGAAGCAGGTACAGGATTTCGAACGCTACAGCATGCTCCCCTATTCCACGGAAGAGATTTTCGAGATCATCGCCTCGCCGTTCTCGCCAAGAGATCAGTGGGGCTATCGGGAGTTAATCAACCAGCAGCGCCTCATTCAGCTCATCACCACCTACCCCTCCGTAAACTCCATGATCGAAGGGATGCTGTTCTACGGCACGAACGGCAGCATCTACGGCTACCGGACGAGCGGGGACAAATCCATCAACCCGGATTACAAGCCATACGAAGAAATGTGGTACAAGCAGGCCATCGACAGGGAAGGCGGCTTGGTCATCTCCGGCCTTCGCGACGAAGCCCAATTCAACGGTGCGCCATTCAAGACGATCACGATCGCGCGGCAGCTGATCGACCGGGATTTCCAGCCTGCCGCGGTCGTGGCCGTCGATATTAAGCCGGCGTTCATCCAGAAGACAGTCCGCTCTCTCAGCTTCAAGAACGTTCACGTTACCGTGGCCGCTCCCGACGGCTACGTCTACTCCTCGGAACCGGAAATTACCGAGAAGCTGTTGGAGTTCCGCTCGTCGCAGGCCGGCGGAGGAGAGAAGGCCGGCGGAGTGTCCAAATACGCAAGCGTGCGCAGCGTCGCCGCGGGAGGCTCGGAATCCGCGAACGCCTTCCGCCTGCAGTCGACGGTGGGCGGCAACCACCGTTCCTGGAACGGCGTGGAGAAATTCAACGATTACACCGGCTGGACGACCTATTTGCTGGTCGACCGCGAGGAGCTGCTTCAGGAAAGCGCGGCGATTAAAAAATGGACACTGCTCGTCGTCTTGTTTATTTTTATCGGAGCGGCAGGGGTGTCCTGGCTGCTGGCCAAAGGCTTGTCCAAGCCGATCCGCAGCCTGATGCGGTCGATGAGCAAGGTGGAGATGGGCAATTTCGAATCGACCGTCGCCCTTCCTTACGAGAGAAGGGACGAGATCGGCCAGCTGCAATTCCGGTACAACCGGATGGTGACGCATCTGGACGAGCTGGTCAATTCGATCGAGGAGTCGGAGAAGCAGAAGAGGAATGCGGAGCTGTACGCGCTTCGCGCCCGCATCAATCCCCATTTTCTGTACAATACGATTAACTCGATCCGCATGCTGGCGATGATTCAGCAATCGGACCATATCGCCAGACTGCTGCAATCGCTCAGCAAGCTGCTGCATTCCAATATGAAGATGGTCAAGGATCTCGTCAGCCTCGGGGACGAACTGGAGCTGCTCAAGGAGTATACGCTGCTGATGGAGCTTCGCTATACGAATCGATTCGTCGTAAAATGGAACGTGTCCGAAGCGGCGCTGAAAGCCCAGGTGCCGGTCATGCTGCTCCAGCCGCTGCTGGAAAACGCGATCTTCCACGGACCGCGCAGTATGGAACGGCAGCTTCGCATCGAGGTATCGGCGGAGATCGCGGAAGAGAGCCGCACGCTGCGCATCGTCGTCGAGGACGACGGCCAAGGTATCGACGAGGCCAAGGTGAAGGAATTGAACGACCCGGCCGCCGACGGAGAAGAGAGTATCGGGGTCCGCAACGTTCGGGAACGGATCAGGCTCAGATACGGGGCGGCTTACGGTCTGACGATCGAAAGCGCGCCCGGCGAAGGGACGAAGGCGATTCTGCTTCTCCCGTACCAACCGAGGGGGGAGAACGGCGATGTGGAACATGCTGGTCGTTGAGGACGAATCGATCGTCCGGATCGGACTGCGCTATTTGGTCGACTGGGAGAGCTGCGGCGTCGTCTGGAAGGCGGAGGCGTCCAACGGCGAGGAAGCTTGGAGAATCATCGAGGAAGAGGACATTCATATCGTCATGACCGACATTCGCATGCCGGTGATGGACGGTATTCAGCTGACGAAGAAAATCAAGGAACGCGGCGGCGAGATTCAGGTCGTCGTGATCAGCAGCTACGACGATTTCCCCTACGTCCAGGAAGCGTTGCGGCTGGGCGTCACAGATTACTTGCACAAGCCCACGATGGACAAGGAAGAGATCGTCGACATGCTGAAGAAGGTGCTGGGCAATCTGGAACGGACGCAAGGATCTTCCACGGCTTTCTCCGCTACGACGGAGAAAGAGAAGAACGAGTTTCTGCAAGCTCTGTTCTCCGGCGCGGGAGACGACGGCAGGTTGGAGCAGCAGTATGCCGCGTTCGGTCTGCCCGACTTGACGGAAGGCGTCCGGCCGGTCGGCATCCGCCTGTCTTCCGGCGGGAGGGAAGAGGAGCCGCAGCAGGGAGGCTCGCGTTTCGTTGCCGCCCGTTACTTTATCGAGAAGTACGTGTCGCACGATTGGGGAGGCGCGGTCGCGGTCGGCGAGCGGGACGAACTGCTGTGGCTGGCGCCGGCGCGGGCGCGCGCAGGAGACCGGACATGGAACGAATACTTGGCGGAGCTGAAGAAGAACCTGGCCAATCTGCTCAACGTTGCGCTGGTTTTCTCCGGCGGCTCGCTGGCGAACGATATTTCCGGGCTGAGAAAAGCGTACGAGGAACTGCAGCGGGAATTCGGGGAATCGGAAGGGCAGGTCGGTCAGGCGGTCCGCATGGCGATGGACTACGTCGATCTGCATTTCTGCGAGGACGTATCCCTGTCTTCCTGCGCCGAGTTTGCCCACGTCAGTCCCGCTCACCTCAGCCGGATTTTTCTCAAGGAGACCGGGGTTAACTTCAGCGATTACGTCATTCGCAAAAAGATGGAGCGGGCCAAGGAGCTGCTGCGTCAGACGAATCTGAGAATTTACGAGGTTGCGGAGAAGGTCGGCTACGCCCATTCGCACTATTTCAGCAAGCTGTTCAAGGAATACGTCGGGCAATCCCCGATCGATTATCGCAACGGCAACTGATCCGGTCGATCAAAAAGGTGTACGATTTCACAAGAATCGTACATTTTTTTATGGACGAGCCCGAAAGTGGGCAAAACATAGCGTCAATATCTCATAAACCGTTCATGGCAGGGGAGTCGGACGGCTCCTATAATGAACGTTGTAAGCCGTTTCATAGATCAAAGGGAGGTTTTGAAATGAAGCATTCTCGCTTATCCGCATTACTGCTTCTCCTATTGTCCGTCTCTCTTATCGTCTCCGCATGCGGCGGCGGGAACAAGAATACCGACTCTCCCGCAACCGGAAGCTCCGATGCTGCCCCGTCGAAAGCGGCAGCGGACAAAGAAACGGTCACCTTGAAAATCTCCAGCTGGAATCCGATCAGCCAGAAGGTGATCGAGAAGTTCGAAGAACAATATCCGTACATCACCGTAGAACCGGATCAGATCGCCGATCAGTATCGCGAAGTCATCCGGACGCGCATCATCTCCAAAGCGGACATGGATATCGTCTGGATGTTCCCGAACCAGATGAGGGAATACGTGGACCAAGGCGTGCTGATGGACATGTCGGGCGAGGCCTGGAAAGGCAACTATCTCGAATCCGCGGTTCAATTGGGCACCGTGGAAGGCAAAACCTACGGAGTTCCGTACAACTACTATGCCGTTGTCATTTTCTATAATCGCGGCGTGTTCAACGACCTTGGGCTGAACGTGCCGACGACGTGGGAAGAGCTGCTCGACGTCAGCGAGAAAATCAAGGCAAGCGGACTCGCGCCGTTCGTGACGGGAGGCAAGGACGCTTGGGCGACCCAGTTCATGTCCAGCGGCAACTTCGGCGCCTATCAGAACAAGGACCCTCTAGTGTTCGAGAAGCTGGCTTCCGGAGAGAAGAAGTGGACCGATCCGGAGTTCGCGGACTTCTTCGGACCTCTGAGCGAGCTGGTGGATAAAGGCTATTTCCTCGAAAATTCGGTCGGACTGGGCAACGCCCAAGTCGTGCAGGTGTTCAAGGAAGGGAAGGCCGCGATGTATCCGATGGGAAGCTGGGCGCTGGACGAATTCCCTGCGGACTTCAAGGAGTTCGAGGTGGGCGCGTTCCCGATCCCGCTTAACAAGGCCGGGGAGCCGCTCGTCGTCAACCTGATCTCGGACAATATTTTCACCGGCATCTCCTGGAGCAAGCATCCCGAAGAAGTGAAGCTGTTCATGGACTTCATCGCCCAGCCCGATACCGCCAAGCTGTGGTCCGAGGATACGAAATCGGCGGTCACCGTCGTCGGGGGCACTTCGCCGACATACCACTCCATTGCGGAAGAATTGACGAAGAGCATCGAGTCGAACGTCTCGACGATTTTCCCGAGCTTGACGCCTTCGATGGAGCCGGCGTATTTCCCGATGCTGCAGCAAATTCTGCTGAAGCAGAAGCCGGACCTGGCCAAGCTGATGGAAGAAATGCAGAAGGCACAGGAGAAGGACTACAAGTAATCCGCCGCGCAGGCGCGAACGGATAGCTCCGACCCGGGGAAGAGGCCCGGGTCTTTGCTTCTTCGCGGGCTTGCATCGCATATACGGGAGGGACCTATGAGAATTCTCAATCTGAAAACCTTTCTTCTGTTCCTGGCTCCCGCATTGCTGCTTTATTCGCTGTTCTATGCGGGTCCGATCATCAGCGGTCTATATTACGGCTTCACCGACTGGAAGGGCATTTCGTTCAGCGCGAACTGGATCGGCCTCGACAATTTCAAGAACGTATTCTCCGATCCGCTGTTCGCCACCGCGCTGCGCAACATGTTCATTCTGGCCGTCGTCGTCATTGCCGTCCAGCACGCGATCTCCATCTTCCTGGCCGTCCTGCTCGACCAGAAGCTGCGGGGCGTCGTCTGGATGCGCGCGGTCATTTTCTACCCGGCCATTCTGAACACGGTCGTCATCGGCTATATCTGGAGCTACATGTACTCGCCGTTCGTGGGCTTCCTGCCCAAATTTTTCGAGTCGCTCGGCCTGGATACGCTGGCGAACATCGACTGGCTGGGCCGGCCGGATACGGCGATCTACGCCATCTCCTTCGTCATTATCTGGCAGTACACCGGGTACTCGATGATGATCTACATGGCGGGACTGCAAGGCATCTCTTCAGATATTTACGAGTCGGCCAGCATTGACGGGGCCAACGCCCGGCAGAAGTTTTTCAAGATCACGCTGCCGCTGCTCGTGCCGGCCATTACGGTTAATACGGTGCTGTCGGTCATCGGGAACATGAAGCAGTTCGAGCATATTTGGGTCATGACGCAGGGCGGTCCGGCCAACTCGACGCAGGTGTTCGGGACGCTGATCTACCAATTCGCGTTCAAGACGTCCCAACCGGGCTACGGAACGGCGATGGCCATTCTGCTGTCCATTCTCATCATGCTGGTGACGGTCTCGATCATCCGGGTGCTGGGCAGATGGGAGGTCAAGCAATGAGGGCGGCCAAAGTTTCTTCGTACGGCATCGTCGCGGTCTGTTTGGCCGTCATTCTTGTCCCATTGTTCGTGCTGGCGACGGTATCGCTGCAAAATGCGTCGGGCACGCTGAATCCGCTCGCCTTGCCGGAGACGTACCATTGGAGCAACTATCCGAAGGCGATCGAGGTCGGGCGTCTTGTCCTGTACTTCACGAACAGCGTAACCGTGCTGGCCGTCTCCTTGTCGGCCACGCTCGTATGCTCCATTCTGGCCGGGTATGCGCTGCGGCACGGCAGAGCCTGGAAGGCCGATTGGTATTTCTCCTACTTTCTTCTCGGCATGATTCTGCCCGGGTTCGCCGGAACGATCCAATCCTTCCTGCTGCTTCGGGAGCTGTCGCTGCTCAACACGCATCTGGGTCTCTCGATCATTCAAGTGGCCGGAGGGATGGCGCTGCCGATCTTCCTGTATTTCCAGTTTTTCAAGACCGTGCCGCTGGAGATCGAGGAGGCGGCGATGATCGACGGCTGCTCGCCGATACGGATCTTCTGGCAGGTCGTTGTACCGCTGACGCTGCCGGTAACCTCGACCTGCATTATCGTCATCGCGATCAACTCGTGGAACGATTTCTTCGGTCCGCTCGTCTACTTGTCGTCCCCGGACAGCCGGACGCTGCCGATCGGGCTCATGTTCTTCAAGACGCAGTATTCGGCCAACTGGCCGCAATTGTTCGCCGCTTCCGCGCTGGTCGCCATGCCGATTACATTGCTGTATATGTTCGTGCAAAGGTTTATTATTAAAGGACTGGTCGGCGGGGCGGTCAAAGGCTGATCGCTCCGAATCCGATCCGCACAAACGGAAGGGAGCGCGGGGAGATGAAACTCGGAATAAGCACGTATTGTCTGGTCGATAAGCTGCGAGACGGGGAGATGACCGTCCTCGATGTCTTGGAATGGGCGAAGGAACATCGCTGCGAACATGTGGAGCTCGTGCCCTACGGATATTCGCTGGTCGACGACGGGGAGCTTGCGGAGCGCGTTCGCCGCAAGGCCGAACAGCTCGGCCTTGAGCTGTCCAACTACGCGCTGCCCGCCAACTTCGCGCACGATGCGGACGAAGATTTTCATGCCGAGGTCGAGCGCTTGAAGAGCCATGTCGACTTGCTTGCGGCGATGGGCATCCGCTCGATGCGGCATGACGTTGTGTTGTTCACGATTCCGCAAGAGGAAGCCGGCATCGCGCATTTCGAGAGAAATCTGCCTCGCATCGTCGAGGGCAGCCGGCTCATCGCCGATTACGCCGCCGAATGCGGCATCGCGACGAATATCGAGAACCACGGCTGGGGCGTGCAGCACAGCGATCGCGTCCAGCGGGTAATCGCCGAGGTGAATCGCCAGAATTTCCGCACCGTGCTGGACATCGGCAACTTCCTGTGCGTCGACGAGCCGCCGCTCATCGGCGTCGCCAAAAATTTGCCCTTGGCTTCGATCGTTCATGTGAAGGATTTCTACTATCGTCCGGCCGATCAGGACCCCGGGGAAGGCAAATGGTTCCGTACCTCGAACGGTAACTTCCTGCGTGGGGCGATATTCGGTCAGGGAGACTTGCCGGTAAGAAGCTTGCTGAAGCTGATCAAACGTTCGGGTTATGACGGTTATGTGACGCTGGAGTTCGAGGGGATGGAGGAGAGCCGGCAAGGAACCGCCATCGGCTTGGACAACGTTCGCAGGCTGTGGGACGAGGTTTAAGCCGGCTTGCATTTCCGATTGAATCGCTATCCCGGTTCACAGTTGCGAATAAAAGCGCGAAGAAGATCGGAATTTCGCTCTTTTTCCCGGAGTGCTCTATATGGTTTAATGGTAGAGTACATACATGCGAAAGGGAGAATGAGCATGACGCAACGAATGCGAATCGCGATGCAGCTCGCGCTGGCTGCCGCGATCGTAGGGTTGACCGCCTGCGGCGGAAACAAGGAGGCGGAAGCTCCTCCGGTTGAGACTTCGTCGCCGTCCGCAAGCGCTTCCGCTTCCCCGAGCGAGTCCCCTTCGCCGCCCGCGGCGGCTTTCCTGGCCCCTCTGACCGGGATGCCGGCGGAGCAGGAAGTGACGAGCCGGCCGTTCTCGGTCATGATCAACAACCTCGCGCCGGCTCGGCCCCAATCGGGCATGACGCAGGCGGACGTCGTATGGGAGCTGCTTGCCGAAGGCGGCATTACGCGGTTCGTCGCCGTGTTCCAGAGCAAGGAGTTCACCGATCCGATCGGACCGATCCGCAGCATTCGCCCTTATTACATTCAGGTCGGCGAGTTCTACGGCGGCGTGCTCGTTCACGCGGGAGCCAGCAACGACGGCTTCGCCATCTTGCAGAAGCAGAAGAAGGAGCATCTGGACGAGATCACGAACGCGGGAGCCTATTTCTACCGGGACAAGACCCGCAAAGCGCCGCACAATGTCTACTCGACGCTCGAGAAGCTGCGCGAAGGCTCGGAGAAGCGGAAGTACGCGGCAACGGCGAACGTGCCGGTGCTGACGTATAGCGACAGCTCCCCGGCACTTGCGACGGCGGTGAGCGCCGCGAATATCGACATCAAGTTCATGCTGTCGAGCTACAAGGTTTCCTATGCCTACGACAGCGTCAAAGGGCTGTATTACCGCTCGATCAACGATCAGCCGCACATCGACAAGAACAACGACGAACAGCTGTCTGCGGCGAATCTGGTCGTTCTGTCCGCCAAGCACGACATCAAGGACGACGTAGGCAGGTTGGTCGTCGATCTGGACAAGGGCGGGGAAGCGATTCTGTTCCAGCAAGGCAAAGCGATCTCCTGCAGCTGGGAGCGCAAGGAAGGCGACGTGATCCGGCTGATGAAGGACGGTCAGGAGCTGCCCTTCGTACCGGGAGTAACCTATTACCACGTCGTGCCTACCTCCAATCCTATGGAGAAGCTGGTCACGTACCAATAAGCGTCGGCTGAAAAGCAAGCCGGAGCCGTCCCGCATCGGGGGCGGCTCTTTGCTGTGCCGCGTGATCGAGGAGCAGCGGCGCGAACGGTCGACTGCGCAGGAAGCCGCCTTCATACGGATTTTCGACAGCGGCGGCAGGAATACTTCGGCGGTTTGGAACCAATGATAAGACCCTGGTCCCCCGATTTCGCCACTAATCCGTAATAAAAAATCGAAAAGAGTCGAAAGTAAGCTGTACCATGCCTGTCCGGCATGTGATAAAATAATTAGGTTAACGCACCGTTATCGCAATATTAACGGAGTGTAAATTTTAGCCAGGTACATACATGGGAAAGAAGGGCTATCCGTGTTTCGGAAAAAGGACATTTTTTTTAAGACGTTGGAGGAAATGTCGGACATTATCGTAGAGACTGTCGACCACTTCGCCAGCGCCGTCAATGGAGACTTGCCTGACGTTACCGCATTCGCGCGGGAGATGAAGGAGTACGAGCATAAGGGGGACAAGTGCACGCACATTATCCTCACTGAGCTTAACAAAACCTTCATTACGCCGATCGAGCGGGAAGATATCATGGAGCTGATCAAAAAGCTGGACGACGTGCTCGACGGCATCGAAGCGTGCGCTTCGCGGTTCGAGATGTACCAGATTACGAAAGCCGACCCTTACATCCGGAAGTTCGGCGAATGCCTGAGACGGAGCGCGCAAGAAATCAAATCGGCGATCTACCTGCTTAGCCAGAAGAAACTGCTTGCGATGCAGCCGCATTGCGTCAACCTCAACGAGTTGGAGAACGAAGGCGACGATCTGATGCGCCAAGGGATCAAAAACCTGTTCGTGAACGCGACTGATCCGATCGAGCTCATCAAGCACAAGGAAATTTACGAGCGGCTGGAACAGACGACCGATTCGTGCGAGGATGTCGCGAATACGCTGCAATCCATCATTATGCGCAATTCTTGATCGGCGCAAGCGGGGACGGAATAGAATATCATGGATTATACACTGCTGATAGTTATCATTATCGTCGTGCTGGCTCTGGGCTTCGACTTCATCAACGGATTTCACGATACCGCCAACGCGATCGCGACGTCCGTGTCGACCCGCGCGTTGACGCCGAGACGGGCGATTATTCTCGCATCCGTCATGAACTTGATCGGGGCCTTAAGCTTCACGGGGGTCGCCAAGACGATCGGGGGCAAGATCACCGACCCGTTCAAGCTGGAGCACGGGCTGACGGTGGTCATCGCCACTCTGGTCGCGGCCATTGCCTGGAACCTCATTACTTGGTGGTTCGGCATTCCCTCTTCCTCATCCCATGCGCTGATCGGAGCGCTGGCCGGAGCGGCGGTCGCGTCCGAGGGCTGGAGCGGCATCAACTACTCGGGCTTCTCGTCCATTCTGCAAGGACTCGTCTTGTCTCCTTTTATCGCTTTCGGACTCGGCTTCCTGATCATGTTCCTGCTGAAGCACATATTCGCCAATTCCAGTCCTCATCACGTGAATAAAGTTTTTCGGGGCGGACAAGTGATTACGGCGGCGTTCCAGGCGTTCACGCACGGAACGAACGACGCGCAGAAGGCGATGGGCATCATTACGATGGCGCTTGTGGCCGCGAACATTCAGTCCGATCTGGAAATCGCGCTCTGGGTTAAGCTGTCCGCGGCTCTGGCGATGGCGCTCGGAACGTCTATGGGCGGGTGGAAGATCATCAAGACGATGGGAACGAAGATTTTCAAGATCGGACCGATCAACGGCTTCTCGGCCGACTTGGCTTCGGCCTCCGTTATTCTGGGCGCGACGCTGACCCACTTCCCGGTAAGCACGACTCACGCGATCACTTCATCGATTCTGGGCGTCGGCTCGGCGAAAAAGTTTTCCAGCGTCAAATGGAGCATGGCCGGGCGCATCGTAATGACGTGGCTGATTACGATTCCGATCGTCTCCGTCCTGGCAGCGCTCACCTATTACGTGCTCGCATTGTTCATGCATTAGACCTGCATTGTCGGAAAAATAGGCGTGGGATCACCCAAACCTGAACGCCCGAGATTGCTACAATAAAGTAAAGACGCTGCCATCTCTGTCCAGTCAGGAGGACTCTCCATGCTTGCGTATACGGAACAGGCAAAACCGACTATCGAATTGCTGAAGGAATTTCTCGAGGGCAATCCGTCTTTCGAGGGAGAGAAGTTGGTCTTCTCCGGAGTCGGCGACCGCGACGTGTATAATATATGCGCTCCGTTCCTGGATCAAGGAGAGCCGGTCATCGCCGGGCGCGTGGAGGATCGCGACAAGGAGTCGTCCGAGGTGATGTTCTTCGTCGAACGCCAAGGCCGCTGGGTTCCCCGCAACGGGGCTCCCGTCTTCGCGCTCCAGGACCCGTTCGTCACGTTCGTGGGCGACGAGCTGGTGTTCGGAGGCGTCGAGGTGTACTTCGACGGGGACGATCCGCACTACGTGACTTCTTGGCGCACCGTATTTTACCGGGGCTATTCCATCAGCGGGCTTGTTCCTTTCGCCAAGGGGCCCCTGACGATGAAGGACATTCGTCTGATCGAGCGGGATAACGGACGCATCGGCGTGTTCACCCGTCCGATGATGGTCGACGGCGCTCGCGCATTGATCGGTTATACCGAGATCGCGACGCTGGACGACTTGACGGAAGAGGCGATCAACGAGGCGCATCTGCTTCGCCGGCAGTTTCTGCCGGACGAATGGGGCGGAGCGAACGAAGCTCATCGGCTGAAAGGCGGGCTGATCGGCGTGCTCGGGCATATCGCCTGGATGGAGGAGTTCAACATCCGGCACTATTACCCGATGGTGTTCGCGTACAACCCGGACAATCATCGCTATACGCCGATCAAGCTGATCGCGACGAGGGCGATGTTCCCGGACGGCCCGGCCAAACGCCCCGACCTGCAGGACGTCATCTTCAGCGGAGGGCTTGTCAGGCACGGCGATGGAACCGCTTCTCTCTACACCGGGGTTAGCGACGCCGAGGCGCACGTCATTCGCATTCCGGACCCGTTCCTGGAATATGAGAGCTAACAAGAAGAAGAGGCTAATCCCGGGCTGCCGACAACCGGGGAATAGCCTCTTTTTGAACGATTCAGCAAGTATCAAATTTGCTGTCCCTTCTGAATCGTCGGCGACAAAACGCCTTCATCGTCCAGAGTACGCTGAAGGCGTCTATCTGCGCTTGGTCGGCCGGCGCTTGCGCGTTCTCCTCCGCGGAGGGGGGCGCCGCCTCGTCCGCCGGCGCGACGAGCCGCTCTTGGCGTTGGCTGTCACGGCCGTGCCGCCTTTGCCGAGGAACAGCTTAAGCATCGGCGTCACCTGCTGCATCGTGGACATGAATTTCTGAACCTTCCCCATCGTCGAGATGACCCCTTCGATGCCGCCCATGCGATCGAACATCGTTTTCAGATCGCCAAGGTTGGAGAGGTTGAAGGGGAGGGCGCTTTTCGTCGCGGGGGCGGCCGCCGCCTGAACGGGGAGCACCGCTTCATCTATAACGGCGGGAGGGCCGGAGAACCCTCCTCCGATGCCGGGGAAATCGTTCTGTCCGAAATCCGGAGTCCAGCTTTGCAGAGAGGGAGCTTGCGGATCGGTCATAGGATCACACCCTTTCTTCAACATAGACTATGCCGGGCTGGAGCCTTCGGAATGGACGAATGCCCGCGCCCAGTTACATTTTACCTCTGTAATGCGTGAATACGGTGATGCTTGAACTGTAAGCGGCTACGCAGTACAATGGAACCAAGCGAGATCGATGCGCTGCGCTTGTCGACAGGCGCGCTGCGGCCGTCGTCCAAGCCCATCGGATCGAGGAAAGGATGCGTGCGCATGCAACTGAAGAAGCTGAACGATAAATCGATAGATCAACTGTTCGAGGCGATTCTCACGCTGAAGAGCGTCGAGGAGTGCTACGTCTTTTTTGACGATCTGTGCACGGTGAACGAGATTCAATCGCTGTCTCAGAGACTCGAAGTGGCGCGCATGCTGGGCAAAGGCAATACATACAACCAGATCGAGACGGAGACGGGCGCGAGCACGGCGACGATCTCTCGCGTGAAGCGCTGCTTGAACTACGGCAACGACGGATATAAGCTGGCGCTGGAGCGTCTGGGGCGCTTCGGCAACGACGGACTTCCGGGGAACGGGAACTGACAGCCCTGATCAAAATAAGCGAATGTCGGCGGAGTGACTCGAAAGACTCAGGAGTATGCGTACTTAATCAAATCCAATTATGACAGTTTGCTCGTAATCGGCTCATAAAAAATGCGACACCATCCGGGAAGCTCCGGAGCAGGTGTCGCATTTTTCACAAGTCGCGCAATGCTGCTGCATAGGTGTAACTGATCGGCTTGCCGTCCAAAGTTTCACGCCAAGCAAGTTCTTCATGAGAATAATCACTAATGCGTCGCGATCCGTAATCAGCAAATCGTTCTTGCACTTCTTCCAAAATCCTCAGTTCATCCGGATCAAACATAGTGGAGTCAAAGCTGTGGACGGCTTTAATCGTCAAAAGCGTCCAGCCTTCGTCGTTTAATCTTTCATCAATGTCAATCATACCCATGTGCTTCAAATGAGCCAAAGTCATATCATGTTCTGCTGGTACAGGCCCAAACTGAGCCCGTGTGTAAGCTGCGCCACTGATCGATACGATCTGGCGCTTGAATCGAATGAAATCTGCATACCATAGAAGCTTCATAAGCTTGGTTTTTGCTACCCCGCGGGCCGTGTAAAATAAAATCATATGCACGAATTTATCCAAATTAAATAACGAAAACCCCGTCATTTCGGTTCCTTCAAATGGTTTATGAATGGACTCAATGATTCCCCCGTCGTCCTGCTCCTCCTCTGGTTGCCATTTTTCCAAAACAGTCTCCAACTGCTTCTGTTCCCTCGGGGTTAGTTTACTCTTGTTCAGTTGGTGATAATTCAGGATGGACTGTGGGTTCAACTGCAGTTGCCTATAGATCTCCAGGTGTTTCTCGCTTGGCAAGTCACCGGCTTCATGCCGACTGATGCTTGCAGATCCAATACCCAAAATTTTGGCAAAAGGCCTGATACCGATTCCGTATTGAGCACGAACCGCAGCGATCTGCGCTCCTGTCATCCCGTATTGAACAGCATAGGCATTAGAAACTTGTTTCAAAGCAGCATCATCCAGCTCTTCATCGTAAACGCGTTGCCCGCACTCGGAACAAATCGCCATTCTCTGCTGAATCAAAATCTGCTTCCCCCGAAATGTAAACCGAACTGCTTTTTCCACCTCTGTCGTAGGTTGTTCGTTTTCGCAGTGATCGCAATACCTCATAGGATTTTTCCCCCTGGTATTTCAGAAGTTGTAAGATCAATCAATGAAATTGTATAGAACAATAAGAGAAGTTGGGGAATAAAGATGTCCGATTCTCTTATGTACAAATTATCGATCTGGATGGAAGGAAATACATACGCAACCACGTTCGTCAATTTTAAGCTTTATGTATGCCGTGATTCCGTTGTACTCTCGCTTGAAGAACCACACTAGCCTAGTAGAATCCTTATGATCGGGTTCTGGCGATTTCCACATATCACTTGCCTTAATCTTTAGAAGTTCTCTCCACGCTTGCTGAATCCCGTTGATACCAAGATCCAGTAAATCTTGCTCAAATCCCTCTCGAGGGATAAATCGCCGTTTCATTTTTGCAATACAAATTTTTGCTTCGGTTAGAAAACTTTCAACATCCTGGCTCAAGGAATCTCGCCTCCCAGAACCATTATATCATAAGTATACTCAAAAATGTTATCTTTGATAACACTTTTTTGGTGTGATATTGATTTTACGTTTGCCTATTAGGGATGTTGTGGGAGAAAATAGGTAGCCTTCACCGTAAAATCATGTTGCTAGCTCAATAATTGGTAAGTTATGCTAAGGTTGGCTTCGGCCAATCCTGCGCAGGCACATCGGGGGATATCTATGCGCTTCTGGCAGTCCGTACGCTTCAAGATCGTCGTCGGCTTTTTTCTGGTGCTGCTGCCCATCGTCGCCTTCGTTATCTACAACAATCTGTATGCGATCCGCGTCGTGAAGGAGCAGATCTCGTCGCACTACAACATTTTGTTGGCCGAATACGTGCGCAACAACGACAAGAGCATGCTCGACTACTACCATTACTTGATCAATCTGGAGCGGGAGCAGGAGATTCAGGCTCTGCCGCTGCTGGAGACGTCCAGCGACGAATATACGCTGTCCAAAACCCGCTTGCGCGAGAAGCTGGCGATCGACTCGATCTTCTACAGCTCGCTGATCGATACGTTCTTCGTCTACTCGGATAAGTCCGGCGAGCTCGTCTACGCGACGCAGTACGTCTACAATTCGCTGGATAAGCTGGACGTGCTGTCGGCCTGGGCGAAGGAGAACGTGCCGAAGGGTATTCCCGACCGGGAGCGCCGCTGGGACCTGACGAGAATCGCCGGGCAGACGTTCCTGATGAAGACGCACGATCTCGGCTTCAAGACGATCTCTGGCGCGCTGATCCAGGCGGAAGCGCTGCAGAGCGTCATGAACAACTTCGACGTGGGGCAGGATGGGGCGACCTTTTTGCTTGATGCCGATGGACGCGTTCTCACGGAAACCGAATACGCGCCGCTGAAGGACGATGCGTTCATGGCCAAGCTGAGAGATTTGAACGGAGTGAAGACAGGGCTCGACTACAACGGAGAATCCTACATCGTGCTGACCCAGCCGTCCCAATACGCCGATATTCGCTACACGCTGATGATGAAAGAATCTTATATTCTGAAAAATCTTCCCTTTTTCCAAAAGGTGCTCAACTTCTGGATGCCGCTGTCGCTGGCGGTCATCTTGTCGATCTATCTGCTGTTCCTGCAGCGGGTCATGTTCCAGCCGTTCGTCCGCCTGATCCGCGGCATGCGCAAGCTGGGACAGGGGCAATTCGACACCCGCCTGCCGGCGCTCGCGGACAGCAGCGAATTCAGCTTCCTGTCGGGAACGTTCAACAAGATGGCCGAGCAGATCGAGAGTCTGAAGATCGACGTCTACGAGGAGCAGCTTCGGCTGCAGCGGGCGGAGTACAAACATCTGCAAATCCAGATCAATCCGCATTTCTACATGAACAGCTTGAATATCATCTACAATCTGGCCGCGCTGAAGGATTTCAAGACGGTGCAGAAGCTGTCGCTGCACTTGGCCGATTATTTCCGCTTCCTGATGCTCGGGCATCGGACCGTCGTCCGGCTGGAGGATGAAATCCGCCATATTGAGCACTATCTCGAGATCCAGAAAATCCGCTACGTCAACAAGCTGGAATACGCGATCGACGTTTCCCAAGAGTACATGAGTTGGGAGATTTCACCGCTGATGCTTCAGCCTTTCATCGAGAACAGCGTCATTCACGGGTTGAACAAGCGCGTGCAGGACGGCACTCCGTTCCGGATCTCCATTCGCTGCGAGGACGATGCCGACGAGCCCGGGAAGTACGCGCTGCTCTCGATCGAAGACAACGGTCCGGGCTTCCCGGATGCGATGCTCGCGGAATTGAACGCTTCCGCCTATGTCGCGCGGTCGGCGGCCAATCATCTGGGCATCTGGAACGTTCTGCGGCGATTCAAGATGCTGTACGGGGGCAAGGGCGATATTGTATTCCGCAACGGAGAAAAGGGAGGAGCCTGCGTGCTGGTGAAGCTGCCGAGAGAAAGGGACCGTTCGTTCGAGATCGAGGAGAACGCCGCCGCGGCGAAGGAGGAGAAGTCCGATGCTGACGATGCTGGTCGTTGACGACGAGCTGTACGCTTTGATGGGCATTACGCAAGGGATCGACTGGAGCGATCTGCCGATCGGCACGATTCTCGAAGCGGAGAGCGTCGCCGAGGCGAAAAGCCATATCGAGCGGCAAGCAGTAGATTTGCTGATCTCCGACATCGAGATGCCGGGAGCGAACGGGCTGGAGCTGCTCCGCTATATTCGCGAAGCGAGCCCGCAGACGCTGACCGTGTTCCTGACGGGGCACGCCCGGTTCGAGTACGCGCAGGAGGCGCTGCATATGGGCTGCTTCGACTACGTGCTGAAGCCGATCGACCACGACGTGCTCAAGGGCATCGTCGCGCGTGCGATTGAGGAGGCGAAGCGCCGCCGGGAGCAGGCGGACTTCGAGAAGAAGCTGGACGACTACCGCCGCCAGTGGGTCAGCCAGCTGCCGATTCTGGTCGACCGGTTCTGGCGCGAGCTGCTGGAAGGGCGGTTCGGCTTGGCGCCGGAGAGGCTCGATCGGGAGTTCGCGCAGCTGGACATTCCGCTCACCGCGGAGAAGGGGCGGGTGCTGCCGATTCTGCTCAGCGTGGAGCAGTGGGACGTCGAGCTGGATTCCCGGGACGAGAGCATTATGGAATACGCGCTGCGCAAGGCGGCAGCGGAGACGATTCTCGGAGAGCGCGCCGGCACCGTCGTGCAGGACCCCGGAGAGTTCAGCCTGGGCCTGCTGTATTTGAGCGAATCCGACGCTCCGGACCGGCAGGCGCTGCTGCGGCGCTGCGGGCAGTTCGTGCAGGCTTGCCATGATTATTTTCATTGCCGGGTGTCCTGCTATCTGGGCAGTCCGATTCGTCTGGCCGAGCTGCCGGCCGCCGTGGAGCGGCTGCTGCAGCTCGAACGCGCCAACGTCACCGCTTCGCAGACCGTTATCGACGCGACCGTCGGGTGCGAGGAAGCCCAGGGAGGGCAGCCGGTCGCGCTGCCTTCCTTCCTGGAGTGGGGCATTCTGCTCGACAATGGACGTCTGGATGAATTGATTCGCGCGATCGAAGCGGCGACCGATCAATTCGGAAGGGAAGCAGCCGGGAGGGAGACGCTGGAGCTGTTCCGGCACGGCTTGCTGCACTTGCTCTATCAAGCCGCCTTCCGGGCGGGCGTATCGGTGTACGAGATGCTGGACCCGTCGGATCTGGCCGACTCCCAGGCGGTGCGATCGCCGCAAGCGCTGAAGACGTGGGCGGTCCGACTCGTTCGCAAATGCGCGGAGGCGCTGCAGGACAGAACGAGAGATTCGTCGGCCATCGTGGCGAAGGTGCAGTCGTTCATTCAGGACAATCTGCAGAAGGAACTGAACCGAGACGACATCGCCCGATCGGTGTTCCGCAATCCGGCGTATGTGTCCCGGCTGTTCCGCAAGGAGACCGGGCTGTCCCTGACCGACTACATTGCGCAGTGCCGGATCGAGCGGGCCAAGCGGCTGCTGGCGGAGACGAACGACAAGATCAGCCATATCGCGGAGGATCTAAGCTATGTCCACTTCTCCTACTTCGCGAAGCTGTTCAAGAAGATGACGGGGCTGTCTCCGCAGGAATACCGCAAGAAGCATCAGATCATGCGTTGAAGCATGCGTTGAAATCATCCGTTGAACGCATCCCCGCGTTCGTCCGACGGGCGGCCTTTGGCAGGCCGAGGCCGGGCGAAGCGGGGATGTTTTGTTATGCGCAGGGGATCAAGGAAAAGGTTTTCTGCACGAAAAGTCACAAAAGTGCTATGTAGGTCATGCCAGTAGATAGATGGGGACGGAGGCGCGCGATAAAATGAGGACACAGACAAAGATTGCCAATAAGCATAAAGGATTGTGATAGGAATGGAGCAAGCATCCGCATCCGCAGCCGCGCAGACGGTGAAGCGCCCGATCTTCCGCGCGAAGCCGGCCAAGTCGAAGCAGGGGCATTTTCGCCGGTTCGGCGCCTTCTACATCATGATGGCCCCGTCGATTATCTTCCTGCTGATCAACAACTATATTCCGATGGTCGGCTCGCTCATCGCCTTCAAGAACATCAAGTTCGCGCCCGGAGAGACGTTGTTCGAGAGCTTCCTGCGCAGCCCTTGGGTCGGCATGTTCAACTTCGAGTTTCTGTTCAAGACGTCCGACGCCTGGCTCATTACGAGGAACACGGTGCTGTACAACGCGACGTTTATCGTCCTGAACACCGTGATCGGAATCGCGTTTGCGATCATGTTCAACTCAATGCGCAACCGGATGCTGGCCAAGTTCCATCAGACGACGATGTTCCTGCCTTTTTTTCTCTCGATGGTTATCGTCAGCTATCTCGTCTACGCCTTCCTGAACAACGAGCTGGGGCTGATGAACAAGGTGATCCTGCCGCTGTTCGGCGCCAATCCGGTCGAGTGGTACAGCGATCCGAAATGGTGGCCGCTCATCCTGCCGCTCGTCAACACCTGGAAGGGAATCGGCTATTACGCGATCATCTTCATGGCGGCGATCATCGGTATCGACGACGAATATTATGAGGCCGCGACGATCGACGGGGCGTCCAAGTGGAGGCAGATTACGTCGATCACGATTCCGCTGATCCGTCCGGTCATTATCGTTATGGTGCTATTGCAGGTGGGTAGAATTTTCAACGCGGATTTCGGCTTGTTCTGGCAAGTGACCCGCAACGCCGGGGCGATCTACGATACGACTCGGGTTATCGATACGTACGTCTACCAGAGCTTCATCAACGCGGGGGATATCGGAATGTCGTCGGCGGCCGGATTGTATCAGGCGGTAGTCGGATTCGTGCTGGTGTTCACGGCCAACCTGGTCATCCGCAAAATCAGCAAAGACGACGCCTTGTTTTAGAAGCAGAGCGGATTAGGAGGGTCTACCATGTCACAAGCTGCCGGCGTCAAAACGCCCAGCCTGAAGCTGGCCAAGCAAGTTTCGGGCGGCGCGAACTTCGCGATCAACATTTTCTTCTGGATCTATACGTTCCTGTGCGTGTTTCCGCTGATTGTGGTCGTCATCGCCTCGTTCACGGACGAGAATACGATTCTGATTAACGGTTACAGTCTGTTTCCGGAGAAATGGAGCCTTGGAGCCTACGATTTCCTGCTCAAGGATTGGCAGGCGATCGTGAAATCGTACGGATTTTCCATTCTGCTGACCGTGCTCGGCACGCTGATCAGTCTGGCGATGATGGCGCTGTACGCTTTTCCCATCTCGCGCAAGGATTATCCGTACCGTAACTTTTTCTCCTTCTTCATGTTCTTTACGATCTTGTTCAGCGGCGGACTCGTTCCGTTCTACCTCGTCTATACGCAGGGGCTTCATCTTCAGAACACGCTGTTCGTGCTCATGATGCCCTATTTTATAAGCGGATTTTTCGTTCTGCTCATTCGTACCTTCTTCTCCAACTCGATTCCGAAGGAGCTGTACGAATCGGCGAAAATCGACGGCGCGGGGGAGTGGCGAATTTTCTTCACGGTCGTACTGCCGCTGTCCATGCCCGTGCTCGCAACGGTCGGTTTGTTCACGACGCTGAACTATTGGAACGACTGGTTTCTGAGCCTGCTGTTCATTACCGATCCCGAATCGGTCGTCAGCATTCAGTACCGGATGTACAAGACGCTGCTCGATATTCAGTATCTCAGCGCGAACGCTGCGGCGTACTCCGCTCTGGCGGCGAACAATCCGAACTTCACGATGCCGGGCGAGACGGCCCGGATGGCGATGGCCGTCGTCGGAATCGGACCGATTATCTTCGCTTATCCGTTCTTCCAACGTTATTTCGTGGAAGGATTAACGGTCGGCGCTGTCAAAGGTTAGAGTCGGGAAAGGCTTCTACCGGTTTACCGGCCGGTTGAGCATAAATCCATGTTGAAGAAAAGGGAGGCACCACCATGTTCAGAAAGAGCAAATCCTGGACGCTGATGCTCGCGACCGTCATGACGCTGGTCATCGTACTTGCAGGCTGCGGCGGCAACAACAATAATGAAGGCTCCGCGTCGCCGTCCGCTTCCTCTGCGTCGCCTTCGGCCTCGCCGTCCGAATCGGCCGCTTCTCCGTCGGAATCCGCGGCACCGTCCGAAGGAATCGACGTCAGCAAGCTGGATCCGGTCGAATTGTCCTTGTACATCCCGGGAACTCCTCCGAAGGACGAGAAGAAGGTAGAAGAGAAGATCAACGAGTATTTGAAATCGAAGATCAACGCTACGCTGGACATTCGCATGCTCGACTGGGGACAATACGACCAGAAAATGAACCTGTACGTCTCCGGACGCGAAGTGATGGACATCATTTTCACGGCTTCCTGGAACGGTCACGCCACGAACGTGGGCAAAGGCGCTTACCTGCCGCTGAACGAAGGGTTGCTGGATCAATACGGCCAAGGCATCAAGAGCGTCGTCTCCCAGGCGATTCTGGACGGCGCGCAGATCAACGGCAAAAACTACGGCGTCCCGGCGCTGAAAGAGATGGCGGAGCAAGGCGGCATTCTGTACCGTACGGATATCGCCGAAGAGCTCGGCTTGACGGAAAGAATCCAATCGGCGAAATCGCCGGCCGATCTGATTCCGATTCTGGAGGAAGTGAAGGCCAAGAAGCCGGACTGGACGCCGCTGTACGTCAAAGACGGAGAAAACCTCAACTCGCACTATATGAACAAATTCGATTTCTTCGGCGATACGAAGCTGGAAGGCGTCGTGCTGAAGGACGGCACCGATACGACGATCAAACCGGTCATGGAGTATCCGGTCTACAAAGAGTATCTCAACATCGCTCGCGAAATGTTCACGAAGAAGCTGGTGAACGCGGATGCCGCGACGTCCCAGCTGTCGCCTACAGACGCTCTGAAGAAGGGCAACGTGTTCATGGTCGTATCCCCGCTGAAACCGGGTAAAGACGCGGAGATGGCAGGCTCGACGAACTTGCCGGGCAAGATCGGCCAAGTCGGCATTACCTCGATCACGACTTCCACGGGCGAGACGACGGGCTCGATGCTCGCGATCTCCTCGACGTCGAAAAATCCGGAGCGCGCGATGATGTTCATCGACCTGCTCTACACGGATAAATACTTGAACAACCTGATCAACTTCGGGATCGAAGGCGAGCACTTCACGCTGAACGGCGAAGTGATGTCCGACGCTCCGGGCAAACCGAACTACATTGCCGGCGCTTCGACGTGGATGCTCGGCAACCAGTTCCTGAACTATATCTGGGACACGGAATCTACGGACAAATGGGAGCAGTTCCAAAGATTCAACGAAGGCTCGGTCAACTCTCCGGCGCTTGGCTTTACGTTCGATGCGGAGCCGGTCAAGACGCAGGTGGCGGCGCTTAAAAACGTGCAGTCGCAATACGCTCCGGGCCTTGAGACGGGTGCGGTCGATCCGGCGAAGGTCGATGAGTACTACAACAAGCTGAAGCAGAACGGTCTGGACGACGTGATCGCCGAGAAGCAGAAGCAGCTGGACGCTTTCCTGGCTTCCCGCTAAGGCCGTACGAGTCATATTTCTTCAACCGTCAGGGGTTTCCCTGGCGGTTTTTTGTGTGGAACGGGTACGGGGTGCAACTTCTTCGGCGTTTTTGATGTCATAGGAAATAATCGCTGCATTTTCGGAATAACCGTTTGATACGGCCGGTAGTTGCTTATATAGAAGGCAGGAGGTTCGAGGATTGGACCGACTGGAGAAAAAGAGACGAAAGGGAGAGAACGAGATGATTCGACCGACTAATTCGATTAAAATGCTTTCCATTGTCGCCGCGGCTTGCGTGCTTGCGGCTTGTGCGGGAGGCGACGAGCGGCCTGCTTCGCCGTCGTCGTCCTTCGGCAGCGTTGTACCGCCCCAGGGGGGCGGAGGCGGAGGGACTCCTCCGGCAACTGAATCTCCTGCGCCTTCATCTTCGGAGCAGGGGGCTTCGGCGCAGCGTCCGCAAACCGCAAGCTTCGAGCTGCTGACCGGAGAGGGCTATCAGCCTCGGACGGCCGAGCTGCAGCAAGGGAAGGACTTCTCTTTGTACGTGTTCGAGGGGTTTGAATTTGACGAAGCTTCCGGACGGTTGAGCTTGAAGGCTGACGACGAGTATTACGTCGACATCGAGCGGCTGGCGGAGGCCGAGGACTTGAACGCGCTCCGCGCGACCGCGGAGCAGGAGTTTAAGGAGTTCGGCGGCGTCTCCGATCATAGCGGCGAACTGGTTGAGCATCCGCTGGGGAAGGCGGAGTTGTACCTTCAGGCCAGCGGCTCGGCGGGAGTGAGAGACTTCATCGTCTGGGAGTCGGAGGCGGGGGAACGATATCTGTTCCGTCTTTGCAATCCGAAAGGCGAGGAGGCCTCGGCTTTTGCAGGACCGGTATGGGTTTCGTTGTCCACGGTACGGGGAGAATAGAGATAGGGACGCTCGCCGATAACCGATAAGGAGGAAGCTCTCCACGTTGACATTGGCTTGACGTTTCGCTAGCATGAATAGAAAGGCATTGTAACGAGAAAGGGTCAGGTTCTTGGAGAAGAGAGGCATGCTGGTCATCAGCCACGGTTCCAGGGAGCGCGGTTGGATTTCTCTGGTGGATGAGACGATAGACGCCGTCCGCTCGCGGATGGGGACCGAGTTGCAAATAGAAGCTGTTTTCCTCGAGTTGGTGGACGGGCGGCTCATTCAGGACGGGATCGACAAGCTGCTTGCCGAGGGAGTGACGGAAGCGTTGGCGCTTCCGTTGTTCGTCTCTTCCGGCAGCACCCACGTGAACGAGATCGGCTGGGCGCTCGGCGCCTATCCGGAAGCGCGGACGGAGACCGATCTGACGCCCTATGAGCTTGGCGGGCTGCGGCTCGATTACGGGCATCCGATGGGAGAGGCTCCGGAGATCGAGAGCATTGTATCGGACCGATTGAAGAGACTGTCGGAGGAGCCGTCCGAGGAATGTATTCTGCTCATCGGCCATGGCAGCGAAGAAGCCGGATTCCGCGAGAGTTGGGAGCGGGAGTTGTCCGGCATCGCGGAACGGGCGGCGGAGAAGGGCGGCTACCGCTCGTGGGCAACGGCGCTGCTTCTGCCGAATCAGGTGGGGGAGCGAATCGAGGCGATCCGGCGAGACAGGCCTGGCCAACGCATATTGACGGTCGGGCTGTTTCTTAGCGAAGGTTATTTTACGCAGACGGTTATTCCCCGCCATCTGGAGAGTTCGGGCGGGCTTGAAGCATGCCGTTACGACGGCGCGGCTCTGATGCCGCATCCGGATGTCGCCGCTTGGATCGAGCGGCAGGCGCGGGAGTGGCTGGAACGGCGCTAGGGCGGCGAGTGGCGGAGTGGCAGCGATAGGCCAGTAGGCCAGAATCGTACCTATTCGGAATGGAACGGGCTTCGCAATCGAGAGTGATGGCGGAGCGGGCAATCAGGGATAGAGAAATTGAGAGGGGATCCTGTTGGATATCATTCGGGCACGATTAATCTATAATCCGACCTCCGGTCGGGAAGAAGCGAAGCGCAAATTGGGCGCGATTTTGCAGCGTCTGGAGAAGGGCGGCGTAGAGACGTCCTGCCACGCGACGGAAGGCAAGGGAGACGCGGCTCTGGCTGCCCAGGAGGCGGCGGAGCGCGATTTTGACATGATCATTTCCGCGGGTGGGGACGGTACGTTAAATGAGGTCGTGAATGGCTTGTCGGTGTGCAAGAAAAGGCCTTCGCTGGGCATTCTTCCGCTGGGCACAACGAACGATTTTGCGCGCGCGCACGGCATTCCGCGGAAGTGGGAGGACGCGTGCGATCTGATCACGCGCCGCTTCACGAAGCCGGTAGACGTCGGACAGGCGAACGATCGGTATTTCATCAATATCGCCGGCGGCGGTTCGCTGACCGAACTGACCTATGAAGTTCCGAGCAAGCTGAAGACGATGGTCGGACAGCTTGCCTATTATATGAAGGGATTGGAGAAGATTACGCGTCTTCATCCGACTCGTATGCAGATTAGGGCTGAGGGCGTCGGCGAGTTCGACGAGGAATTCATGCTGTTCCTGATCGCCAACAGCAACTCCGTGGCGGGCTTCGACCGCCTGGCTCCGCATGCGAGCACTTGCGACGGCGTATTCGACGTGCTCGCTCTGCGCAAGTGCAACCTGGCGGAGTTTATTCGCCTTGCGACGATCGTGCTTCGCGGGGAAGACATTTTGGACGATCCGCACATCATCCATTTCCAGACGAACCGGGTCGAAGTGGATTCGAGCGACCGGGTGCAGCTTAACGTAGACGGAGAGTTCGGAGGCACGCTTCCTTGCTCGTTTAATCTGCTGCCCGGGCACCTCAACGTCATCATGGACGAGTATGGAGAATCCTCCTACAGCAAGCACGGCGCAGGACGGGCGCTTCAGCTATGAGGAGCGGGGGAAAAGGAAGATTTAGCGGTAAGGATCATAGCAGCAAAAAGCGGAGAGACAGAGACTTCAACGCCAAAGAGCATGGCGCTGGAAACCGTAGTGACAGAGCCGGCGTCGCGCGCGTCGCTCCTTCGTCGCTTGCCGGCGTTCCGGTTCGGGTCGGCGAGCGTGTCGAGAGCGACATCGTCGGATTGACGCATGACGGAGAAGGGGTAGGCCGCGTGGAGGGCTATACCCTTTTTGTTCGTGGCGCGCTGCCCGGGGAGCGGGTGCTGGCGGAGGTGCTGAGCATCGGCAAGTCGTTCGGCCGCGCTCAAATGACGGAACTGTTGGATCGGGGAACAGGAGGGCGAGTCGAACCCCCTTGTCCGATCCACGACTCATGCGGCGGATGCCAGCTTCAGCACTTGGACTACCAGGAGCAGCTCAAGTGGAAGCGACAGCATGTTGTCGATAATTTGCAGCGGATTGGGAAGCTGAGGGTGGCGGGGGATCATTTAGATCGCTCCGCTGTTATCGTGCACCCGACGATCGGAATGGACGAGCCTTGGCGTTACCGGAATAAAGCTCAGGTTCCGATCGGCCATGGCGAAGGCGGGCTGATCGGAGGCTTCTACGAGATGGGAAGCCACGACATCGTCGAGATGGATTCGTGCCTCATTCAACAGGAGGAGAACGAGGAGACGGTACGAGCGGTGAAAGAGGCCGCTCGGATGCTAGGGCTGTCCGCGTATAACCGAACGACGGGACGCGGACTGTTGCGGCATGTCGTTGTACGTCATGCACGGACGACCGGGCAGCGTATGGTCGTTCTCGTCACGAACGGGCGCGATATCCCTCACGCTCAGGAGCTTGTTGGCCTGATCCGGGAGCGAGTTCCCGGCATCGCAAGCATCTGCCAGAACATCCAGACAGCAGAGACTCCGGTCGTCTTTGGCGACGAAACCCGCACGCTGTGGGGCGAGGACGTTATCTACGACGAGATCGATGGCATTCAATTCGCCATCTCGCCTCGCTCATTCTTCCAAGTGAACCCGGAGCAGACGGTTCGATTGTACGGCAAAGCTGTGGAATATGCCGCGTTGACCGGGCAAGAGACCGTCATCGACGCCTACTGCGGCATCGGCACGATCTCTCTTTTCCTCGCCCGTCATGCCGATCGCGTATTCGGCGTCGAGATTGTTCCCGAAGCGATTGAGGATGCTCGCCGGAACGCCGCAATCAACGGGATGAATAATGTCGAGTTTGCCGTCGGCGCATCGGAGGTCGTTATGCCCCGTTGGCAAGCGGAAGGCATCACTCCAGACGTCATTGTTGTTGATCCTCCTCGCAAAGGTTGCGATCCGGTGCTGATTGAGACCATGCTGGAGCTGAAACCTGCCCGCATTGTGTACGTTTCGTGTAATCCCTCGACACTGGCTCGGGACTTGCTGCTGTTGGAGGATGGGGGATATAGGACGGTGGAGGTTCAGCCGGTGGATATGTTTCCTCATACCGTTCACGTAGAATCGGTGGCTTTGTTGGTGAGGGATGGTACAGATCGCTGAGAATGCAGTGGTGGAGCGGGTTTTTGGAGTAGTACAGATGAATTGAAAGTATGAAACAGAAGCGTGAAAAAAGTAGAGCTGACTGATTGTTGACGAAATCAATAGATTAATTGGGGATGCCTAATTCTTGTATCGGGCGTTTTTAATTATTGAGACAGGGGTTTAACTCCCCTCGTCTCCATATGCCAAATCCACAAATACGTAAAGGAGCTTCGCCACTGAAGGCAGGCTCCTTTTTGCATAAAGTTAGATTGCAAAAAGGACTGGTTAAAGCAAACTGTATATTTTAAGTCATAGGTCAAAGTATGTAGCATCCGCACGGATGCTTTCCTTTATTAAGGAGGAACTTCAGGGGTTATTGACGAATTATGTAATTTATTGTAGTAAACAGGCGATAACTACGTGCTAGGAATTCAGCCCTTCTGCTGAGGTTAAATTCACGATAGTTTGCTTTTAAGCTACGGAAGAAATACTGTACATGCAAAAGATATTAGAATGGAAGGCTAGGGTGGATTATGACAAAAAATAATATTACACCAAGTGTATTTATATCATATAGTTGGACGTCTCAAAGTCATGAAAATTGGGTAACAGATCTAGCAAGGAGATTACGCAAGGATGGTGTTTATGCAGTTATTGATAAGTGGCGACTAAAGGCTGGGCATGACAGATTTGCATTTATGGAAGAAATGATCGGCTCTGAAGATATACATAAGGTTTTAGTAATATGTGATAAAGGTTACAAAGACAAAGCTAATCAACGTATCGGTGGAGTTGGGGTTGAGACGCAAGTTATTACAAGTAGTATTTATACAAAAGTTCGGCAGGAGAAGTTTATACCAGTGCTTGCCGAGCGTGGCGAAGATGGCGCGGAATTTATACCTACCTTCATGTCGTCATTGATCTATATTGATTTATCGAATCCTAGTTGCTATGAAACAGGATATAAGCAGTTACTCTACGCAATTTTTGAAACTGCAGAACATGAAGAACCTGAGCTGGGGAATATTCCAGAGTTTATCTTACAAAAGAAAATAGGATTGCAAGAAAACACAGAGTTTTCCGCGGAGAACCAAAACGAGCCAATTGTAGAGTTCTTTGAGCCTGGATTCACGTCTGATGATACAAGCCATAAGCACAGCATTAAAAATGTTAGTTTAACTGCGTTCTTACCTAATAAATATGATTCTGCATCGTGTCTTGTTTCATTTGTTAAAAAAGAAATATCAGGCTGTAAATTTACTCTGCATGGACAAAATCTTATTCAGACCTTCTTTCAAGGTATCGGAACACCTGCAAATGAATGTAAAAGGAGATTTTTGGTTGGTTTTGATGAAAAGACAGCTACATATACTGTTCAGTTCCCGCATAACCGCTTTCATTTGAATAGTGACGAAGTAGAAGAGCTTTGTAAAATAATCGATGACTTTTATCCATATTATTTAAAGTCAATGCGCAACTATCTCCCAGCGAAATCTAACACTATAGCTAATGTAAAAGACCTCCACGATCTCGTACTAGAAATACAAAGTTATTATACTGTCCATCGTAATTTGACTTTAGCTGTTGACGTAAAGAAAGCATACGAAGCATTGAAGTTAGCTTTATTCAGGTCAAAGCTAACCGATGAAGTTTTTGGTTATATCTCATCCAAATTAGTACTAAAAGAATTAACTAAGGATAATATCTGTTTGAAAATTACGGAGCATCAGAATACTCTTTCAATAGGCTATTGTCATAATTGGGAAGTGGATATGATCTTACGATCATTAGTTGTACTTTTACGAGATTGTAGAAGTTTGTTATCTATTGATGAAATTAAAGAGATAGTGGTTTTATTACGAATTTTTGAAGATACGAAGGATCTTTTCGATTCTAATAATGTTACTGCTAATGCATAATGTCCGGAAGTTGACGGCATAAGTTGTCCTGCTGGTGCTGGCCATTCTGTCCGGTTTGATATGAAGAAAAGGGAGAATCATGACAATTCTCCCGAGATGACGCGCTTGATCATATGATCGTCGATGATGCGATGTTTGTTCTGTGCGCCATAGATCAAGCTGTGTGTACATACCTTGTTGATCAACCTTGCGGAGCCGCAGGAGAAACGGTAAATGTCGTCGATTGCGCCATCTGAAAAAATATCATGCTCGGCGCCGGCGTATGCCATGTGACGATGAATATAAGCACCAGTCTGTTCTCGATCAAAATGCGGCAACTTGCATTGCAGGTCGATCCGTTGCCGAATCGCCGCATAGGCTTGCAGCCCGAGTCGATCCCATAGCTCGCTCTGTCCAACCAAGATGAGTGCCATCGGGCTCTGCGCATCCATCTTGAAGTTGAGCAAGAATCGGACTTCCTCGAGCATCTCCCGATCCAGTAAATGCGGCTTCGTCGACGACGACAACCGGTTGCAGCCGATGAATGCCGCGCATGAGCTCGATCTCGCGGCACAGGGCGCTGTTATGACAACGCAAGAATGGAAAGCTTCTTTGCTACGCTAAAGAAAGAAAAGCTGTACAAGATCAAAACTGAACACTACCCGATGGCGCATATCAAATCGATCATCTTCAGAACCATCATGGTCTACTACAACAGGCGGCGGATCTACACCACGAATCCAGGGGGCTGGCCCCCAGCTATTTATCGCGAAAGAATGCTGTCTCAAGCCGCATAGTAATGGGGATTTCTGCAAGAGTGTGTTTTCAAACTGCACTTTTCTTGACAACTCCATTATTCGAAAACAACCCGTATCCTCGGCGCTAACCTGGGCGGGTTATTTTCGTTTTTTCAGATAAGTGAGCAAAGCTAGCGAAAACATGCCGAGCATGATCACTTCTGTCAACGAAAACTAAAGAAAAACAATCCGCCTATGGGAAGCACAAGAGCGAGTATGTCACGTCCTATGTGAGGCTTATCGCTGACGAGTACCTGATGGTTCGGTACTTCTCTCGGTACAGTCCGCAATCTTCGCTCAGTTCGTTTTTTCGTCATAATCCCCTCTTTGATCTGATTCGCCTGTTGTCGTGATGGATGCGCAAAGACTGGAGCAAGCGTTATTTAATCTGGTGTCGAACGCCATGAAGTTTACCCCAAGGGGTTTCTTTCATAATTCTTTTATTCAGCTTTGCTAAACTGAAAGTAATGCTGGTCGAAGATAGATTCTTCTGGTAAATGGGTTTCAAGAGGAGGTGACGGAAATGGCGGAGCAAAAGAAGACGGACGCGACCAAGGAATCCGTGGAAGCGAATGAGGCTCAAGCGATCAAACTGGACGACTTGCCGAAGAAGCTGACCGAAGAAGAAGCGAAGAATGTGGCTGGCGGAAGATTCATCTAACGCAAGAATGGCGCGGGAGCGACTCCCGCGCTTTTATATAGGACCATAAAGGAGTATGCACGATGTCACTCGATCAAGTCGTGGCTCTTCAAATTGATGAACGAAGCTACTCGTTAGCAATCGTGCTGCGTTCCGCCGTCATGCAAGGAAGCTTCGGGGCGATTGACAATTACATTTCGCATGCGCTCGTCACCTCATTCGCGGAAGAAAACGATATTGCGGTTGGCCAGGAAGAGATTCAGGAGGCGGTCAACGACTGGAGAGTCATGAATGGACTTTATCAAGCTTCCGAGGTAGCTGATTGGCTGACGGAGCACGCGTTTTCGATGGCCGATCTTGCCGAATTCGCCCGGATGAAAGCGTTGAAGGAGCGAGTCCGCCAACATGTGACGGCCGGCAAGGTAGAGCGATACTTTACAGAGCATCGGTCCCTTTTCGAGGCGGTTGCTCTCTCGCAGATCGTCGTGAACGAGCGTGGGCTTGCACGCGAGCTGCGGTTCAAGACATTGGAGGGAGAACCATTTTACACGCTGGTCCGCGCCTACTCCATCGACGAGTCATCCAGGTTTGCTGGAGGGTATATCGGCCGCAAGGAGAGGGCTCAGTTGCCGAAGGCGATCGAAGCGCAAGCGTTCGGGGCGTCTCCTGGAACGATAGCCGGCCCCTTCGAAATGGATAAGAAATTTTACGTGATCAAGGTGGAAGAGATGTACCCGGCGGAGTTGAACGGCGACACCAGGGCGAGAATCGAACGAATTCTCTTCGAGGAATGGCTTGCCGCTAGGCGCAAGGAAGCGAACGTGCGCAAGCCGGCGTTGTGGACACAAGATTAGGTTATAGGGGAATCGAAAGCGATGGAGACGAACAGGCATATCGGCCATGTGGAGCAGGTTCCTTTTTTTAGCGTGCTTAGTCTGAACGAGAAGCAAATGCTGTCGAAGCATGCGCGAATGCTTCGGTTCTCGATCGGACAGACGATTCAGGAGAAGGACGACATCCCGCAATATTTGTATTGCATCATCTCGGGAGAGATCCGAATGATCGACGAGCGGCCCGACGGATCGGAGAGCAGCCTCGGTCTGTTGAAGGACGGGGACAGCTTTGGGTGGGAGGGCGACGAAGAGCGGCCGGGTAATCCCGTCATATACAGCGCGGCAGGAAACGCGCTGCTGTTGGCCATTCCGATCGCAACGCTTCGCGAGCTGTTCGCGCATAATCCCGGGCTCAAACAGTTGCTCGCTACCTATATGTCGTCCCGCGCCGTCATGATGTTCCTTAGGCGCACGGCGCTCTTATCCACCGAAGATCATCAGGCGGTTCGGAAGTTCCTGGAACGGATGACCGTGATTCAAGCGGACAAGGGACAATCAATCGTACGCCAGGATGACGTGGGGGATGCGTTCTTTATCGTTCACGCGGGACATTGCGAGGTCGTCAAGGAAGAAGACGGCTCCGTCATCAACCGGCTCATCCCCGGCGACTTCTTCGGGGAGCTGGCTTTGCTTACGGGAGCGAGGCGCAAAGCGACGGTCGTAGCCGCCAGCGCCGCTCAGCTGTTTCGGTTGAGCAAGAACGACTTCGATGCGATGATCGTGGAACACCCGGCTCTGCGGACGGCGATCGAAAGCATTGCTTCCAATTACGTATCCGAATCTTCCAAATATGACGATGACGATGTTATGGGAGAGCTTGCGGTCACTTCCGGCCAAGCGGTCCGATGGGCGGAGGGGGATCGGAAACGTTCCGTTCGATTCCGTCTGCGCAATTATCCGATACGCTTGCAGCAGAACGAGATGGATTGCGGTCCCGCCTGTCTTGCTATGGTCATGGCCTATTACGGTTCGCGAATTCCAATTGGCCGGATTCGGGAGCAAACGGAGATGTCGCGGTCCGGAAGCACGTTATACGGCTTGACGGAGACGGCGGAATCGCTGGGGCTCGCAGCGCAAGGCTTCACAACGCAGCTCGATGCACTCTCCAGGATGAAGCTGCCCGTGATCGCGCATTGGAAGGGCGAACACTTCATCGTCGTATATGAGGTGACGAAAAAGCATGTTATGGTCGGCGACCCCGCGTACGGCTTGGAGAAAAAAAGCAGATCCGATTTCGAGGCGGGGTGGAGCGGGGCGATCTTGACGCTGACCCCGACGGATCGGCTTGCTTCCAATGAGCGAATGCGCAGCCCGGTTTCCCGATTTGTCACCTATGTGACTCCGAATCGCAAAGCGTTGATATCGCTTCTGATCACGTCGCTGCTCGTCCAATTGACCGCGCTTATGATTCCGATTTTTACGCAAGTCATTGTGGATAAGGCGCTCGTCAATGGAGAGGGTGATTTTCTCCGAATATTACTGGTCGGCATGCTTGGATTATCCCTCTGTTATGTTGTCTCCAATTCATTCAGGAATTTCATAGCGGCTCGAATCGCTCTGAAGATAGACATCGGGATGTTGGGTGATTTCTATAAGCACTTGCTAAGCTTACCCTTGTCTTTCTTCTTCGCTCGAACGATCGGTGATCTGACAAGCCGAGTGGGGGAGAATCAGAAAATCCGTAGAATGCTGACGACCGGGGCGGTCCAACTGATGCTTGACTCCCTGACGATCGTCATTTATGGGACGCTCATGTTCGTCTATCATGTGAAGCTGTCGTTTATCGCGTTTGCCATCCTTCCCTGTTATATAGCGCTCGTGCTTCTCTTCTCCCCACTGATGCGCCGGAACAGCCGCAAGCAGTTCGAAGCGGAGGCGGAGTCACAGACGACGATGGTCGAAGCCATCAAGCTGATCTCGACCGTTAAGGCGCTTGCCGCGGAACCTACGATCCGCTGGAAGCTGATGGACAAGCTGCAACTTTCGCTGAAACAGCGAATCAAAGCCATTCAGCTGCTGGTAGCCTCGGAGACGATAGCGGATTTTATCAAGATGATCGGCAACGCCTTAGTGCTATATGGAGGCGCTGTGTTCGTCATGCGCGGTCAACTGACAGTGGGACAATTCGTTGCATTCTTGTCTGTTTACTTTACGGTTACGCAATCGATTACCCAGATGCTGCAGATGCTCAACGATATTATGGAAGTGCGGGTCTCGATGGAGCGGATCGACGACGTATTCAGAGCAATTCCGGAAGAGCTGGAGCCACAGAATATGCGGAGATTGGCGGCGCTGAAAGGCAGCATTCAGTTCGACAACGTCTCGTTTCGCTACAGCAAGGACGGTCCCAACATCTTGCAGCAGATCAATCTAAAGATCGAGCCTGGGCAGACGGTTGCGCTTGTCGGAAGGAGCGGTGCCGGCAAATCTACGTTTGCGAATTTGCTGACCAAGCTGTTTGCTCCTTCGAGCGGGACGATTCGTATCGACGGACACGACATACGGCAGATTCATGCCGCTTCCTTGCGCCGCAAGATCGGAATCGTTCAGCAAGAGAACAGGGTATTCCGCGCCACGATTCAAGACAATATCGCGATCCGCTTCCCGTCCGCTACGCTTGAAGAAGTTGAGGCGGCCGCGAAGCTGGCGGGGGCCTACGATTTTATAGCCGCGTTGCCGCTCGGGTTCAAGACGATGATCGGAGAAGGGGGGTTAAGCCTCTCCGGAGGGCAATTGCAACGAATCGCCATTGCGAGAGCGCTGCTTGGCGAGCCGGGTATTCTGATTTTCGACGAGGCGACCAGCGCGCTGGATTCGGAGTCGGAGCGAATCATTCAGCAGAATATGGATACGATGCTGAAGGGCCGCACCTGCCTGATCATTGCCCACCGTCTAAGTACGGTGCAGAAGGCGGATATGATCGTCGTATTGGATCGCGGAGCTGTTGTGGAGACCGGTTCCCATGCAGAACTGATCGAATCCAAAGGGCTTTATTATTACTTGATCAGCCAGCAGTTGAGTTAAAAGGCGGCAGAAGGAAACACGGACGGCAGACCCGTCGTCTGGCGCCAAAGTCGACAGCAGCCTATGTGCGAGGCGTCTCTGCAGGACGGACATCTCTCATAGGATCATTTTGCAGGCGCAACTGAAGATATTGCAGCTCAAGTTCCGGATTTGCAAGCAGCGACTGAAGTATACTGCACGAGCCAGACAGGAAAAACTCCCCTTACAATAGCAGGTTTTATTATTTCACCTGTCTACTGTAAGGGCAGCATCTCACTTCCCTTGCACCGCTATTTCTACTCTTAAAGTGAGTTCAAGTAATCGTCAATCACTGCCTGGATTTGTTGTTTAGTGGACCCAGCACTTAATGAACCGCCGGAAACACCACCCATACCTCCACCACCGAAGCCCCCGCCTGGATCTCCTCCATATTGCGATTGAAGGTAGATGAGGATACCAGCTATGTTCAAGTCTGTAACTCCGACGAGACCAGCGAGATCAAAAGCTTCTTTGTCAGGTTCAGTTCCATAACCATATGCAAAATAATAATTGATTGCTGTTAAATAAATGGTCTCGGTGACAATCGTTTGAATCTGACTTTTATTTTTGGGTTGCGCTCTTAAAGGGTAATCATAGTCTTGCAATATGCCTTGGATACCGTATAGGTTCTCGGATGTAACCCCCGTAATTCCCGCATCGGAAAAAGTCGTCACAGTAACTTCATCCCAATCACGGCTTTAATGTTACTCTAAGAAAGAGAGTTCAAATATGCTCTTAATCTTTCCCATCCCTCCGATTCTTCGTTCGAGGCAATTCGAAATTGTTGGAAGTTCGCATAACGACACAAATTGTCTTTGTTTTTGTCGTTTTCAATAGTTTTCGAGTCCCGCCTATGGTATTCTCCGTCGTACTCTATGGAACATAGTGGCTGAAGAGATTCCTTCTCATAGATGACAAAGTCCATATGGCTTGTAAAATAATATGATTTTAATGTACCGTCTAACTCAAAATTAATGGATAATACATCTTTGATTGGAACTTTCGGAAATACAATTAACGGCATGCCGCCTAGGTAGATTTGAAGTTTGTTATAAATCATGCGTTCTCCCTGATGCATAAGTGCTTTGCGGCTCTCTTGTCTAATGATACGGTTAAATTCAATCGACAATTCAATAGCAGGACGGTGAAAGCTGTTTGCTTCTATAGAATAAATATAATGACTCAACTTAGTTAAATAACCATGACCGTTATCTATTTCCGCCAGATTTCCAACAAGAATAAAGTAATCCACAGCTCGAGTCAGGGCAACATTAATCAAACGGTAGCTATTTTGAACAAACTCTATTTGGAATGCAGTCGATCCACTTGAAATGACCGTGCTAAATATAATTGCTCGGCATTCCCCACCCTGAAATGTATGAACGGTCCCTATCTTAATGTTCGAATTATGACGGAATGCTTCTATTAATTTATTTTTCTGAGCAGCAAACGGAGTTACGATACCAATCTGAGTGACACCATTTTGTTCCAATTTAGTCACAATCGATTTAACTTCATTTATTTCTTGGCGGTTATAAGTTCCCGACACGAATCCGTATACATTTGTCGAAAATATTCCGTACTGATAAGGCCTTCTTTCTGGCTCTTGACGTATCATGCGCAATCGTCCGCGATAGAAATGTTGATTGCTGAACGAGGCTATAGACGGAATACAGCGATAATGGTAACTAAGCAGGTGCTTTCCGTTTTCACTGTGTAGGCAGGATTGCTCTGCCCTCTCGAATGCTGAGATATTACGAAAACAGTAGGGCACAGGATCGATACCGGGAACATATCTGTCTAATAGTGTTTTACTATAAGACTCTTCCAACGAAGTGATATGACTTAACTGATGAATATCCCCGAAAAAACAAGCCCTTCTAGATGATTGTAATAGAGAAAATACACTTGGAATAGAACATTGTGATGATTCATCTATAATGGCCAAGTCAACTGACGTTCCATACGGAATACAACTACGAGCCGACAAATTACTTATCAATAGAACAGGAAATAACCTCACAAAAGAAGAGAAAGCTGAGGCTGTTGCGCGAATTCTTCCATCCTGATGGAGTTCTTTGAGTAGACCTTCAATATTTATCATTTCTTTTGCATCTAAAAGAATGGATTTTGCATTGCGAAGCCACTGTGTACGAATAATAATGAGATCGACTTTGTTTTTCTCTTTATATAGATTTTTCAAGGTATCAGGCTGTTCGTTTTGATACTTCTGAAGTTGTAAAAATTCATCTTTATATTGTTTAAGACGCTGCTCCAAATTAATTACTTTTACGACTTCTTCACACAGAGCAAGCGAATGTGTTGGCTTCGAAGCATCAATATATTCCCATAATTGTGAGGCATCAATTGAGCGCAAGTACTTCTTTATACGGCGTTTCATATAGGCATCTATCTTTTGGGCAATGAAGGAACGAAACTTACGAAAAATATCATTACCAAATAGTTGTAAAGGTTCGTCAACAAGCTCGCGCAAGCGTGTTTCAAGACGACTACTGGATAAGGCGAGCGCTTCAAAATCACTTTTCATAGTCATCAAGTGATTAAGACGTAAACGATCATTTAGAATTTGAATTAAACTATGTAATTGGTCGACTGTACTCGTTAAATCAATTAATTGTTGTTCAACGTGCTCTAGTTGATTGATTTCCTTCATTAAAATTTCGGATTTTGTTACATAAGAAATGTAACTTTCTTCAGAAGTTGGGTTTCCCATCTCTCGTTGCATTCGTTCAATAGCAGATTGGATTTTTACAACTTCTTTTTTATTGTGTGAGAGGCTCCCTAGACGAACAAAACCAAAAAATTGTTGATCGATTCCTTCCTCTTCTAATTTTTCAACGATATTGTTTACTGCTTGATTGTTTGTGCTGGCGACGACACATGTTTCCTGGCGGTCAATCTGATTTGCTATTAAATTTAAGATTGTCTGAGTTTTCCCTGTACCAGGTGGGCCTTTGATAATGCTCACTGTCTGTTGAATATCTAAAAGTGAAACATTTTGCGGATAATTGCTAGGAACAAAATGCAAAGGTATTCTCTCGGCTGCGTCTTGCCTTGGTAATGAATAGCTATGGTTAAGAAAGCTACTGAGTACTGAACTTGGTTGACGTTTATCCGCGAGAATTGCTTGAATTTCGTTTACAATTAAGTAATTACTTGAACTCTTATTCTCTACTTGGACCATTACGTAATTGGGTATTATACTTTGTTTGTTGTATTCAGTATAATCCAATAATTTCTCAAAATTATGCTCGTCCTGTAAAAAAGCCTTAGGATCAGAAGCGAAATGTTCTTTTAGTTGGTTTATAGCATCGATTGAACGTTTATCAGAAATAGACTTGAACACTTCTTGATGAAATCCGACTTGATCTGCTTTGAAAAAATCAAGATCCGATTGGAAGGTCGAACTATTCCAAAGAAGCAATGGGAACAGAGAAGCCTTGTGTCCCTGTCCCTTTTGCACCAAGGGGTAACCAAACATAATTGTATGTTCATCAATTATTTGATTGCTTATCTTCTCATATCTTTTATGAACATTTTCCACTTCATTTGGATCGACTTGTAACGATTCCAACTCCTGTTGCTTGAGTTGTATCGAATAATAACTTTCGTATTTCAGGCATTCCAAATAATATTGGAGCAAATTTTTAATTAACAAAAGACCCTCCGTATAATAAATAATTGGGATTATGGTACTATTTGTATTATCGGATATTATCACTGAGGAGCTTAGAGAAGAAATAGACGATTATTGGAAAAGTACACGTACTAATTTAATAATCCCATTATAAAAGTCTTTTGAGGAGGTTCAGTATGCCGTATGAATCAGGCGGAAGAGCTGATAAACGTGGAAATAGATTTGAAATTAGATGGGTAATCCATCAGATTCTTAAAGTGTTGGACGAGAGACTAGATTTTATTACTTTGGAAGCTCTTGGGGATGAAGAACGGGGAGTTGATATATGGATTGGAAGAAAGAATGGCATCAGGGAAGCACAACAATGCAAAGGCAGAAATGCAAGTAAGGAGTATTGGGACTACGGTACAGCTAATGCAAGAGGAATTTTTACAAATTGGAAGTTCCAATTAGAAAGAAATGAGTTAAACACAGTTGCATTGGTATCCCCATTAGCTTTTACACTACTGGAGGACCTAGTGGATAGAGCAAAAAATACTAGTAACGTTCCCCAAGATTTTTATCATAACCAGATACTTACTTCAAGCAAGGAACTACAAGATTTCTTCAAAAACTTTTGTAAATCAATGGATATAATATTCGAAGAAGATGCTGATCTTATAAAATGTATTTCTCTTCTGAGAAGAATATCATATCGTCAGTTTCCAGATAGCGAATTAAAAGAAATAGTCTTATCAAAAATAAATTATCTGTTCCTTGGTGATGAGGTAGACATATATGAGGCTTTAGTTACTTGGGTTATAGATGGAGACATTTTAGGAAAACAAATTAACCAAACCGTCGTGTATCAACTACTTAGTGAAAAAGGAATTAGATTAAGAAATCTTGCCATGGATAGTCGAGTTGTTCCAAGACTGAAGGAATTGAATCGAGAATATAGATCAGTATTCATTCCATTAAATAATGAATTAATTGAAAGAACGGAATTTGCCTTGTGTAGAAAAGTAATACAAGAAGGAGAGTCCTTGATTATTCACGGAAAAGCTGGAAGAGGAAAAAGTGGCTGTACAGAGGATATTATCAACTATTGTCTTGAAAGTGGCATACCCTATCTAGCGATTAAACTGGATAAACGCCTTCCAAGTGGAACTGCGGAAAGATGGGGCGAAGATTTAGGATTTCCTAGTTCTATAGTTCATTGTATTCATAGTATATCTAAAACTGAAAATACAGTAATTATTTTGGATCAGTTAGATGCATTGCGTTGGACTCTAGCACATTCTAGAGATGCCTTACTAGTATGCGCTCAAATTATTGATCAAATAGAGAGAGTGAACTTGGAAAGAGAAAATAAAATTTCTGTGATCTTTGTATGTAGGACGTATGACTTGGAAAACGATAATAATATTAAATTGTTGTTTAAACAAGATGAAATGAAAAACGAAAGAATTAAGTGGAATAAAATTCAAGTTAATGAGTTGAATGATGAGACAGTAAAAACTGTTATTGGAAACCGTTATGATGGCCTCACAGGCAAATTGAAAGAAATACTTCGCATACCAAGTAATTTATACATTTGGAGACAGTTGGATACTAGTAAAGAATATAACGAATGTTCGAATGCAAGTCATCTAGTTTTAGAATGGTGGATACAATTAGAACGCAAATGTTTCGAGTATGGTTTGCATGAGAGAGAGCTGAATGAAACTAAGGGGAAAATCATTACTTATTTTTACAAATTAGGTCGATTGTCTATTCCATTAAATTTATTAAGTATCAATAGATCGAGCCTCGAGTTTTTATCTTCAAATGGTTTCCTTGTCATACAAGAGAATAAAATTTCATTTGCTCATCAAACAATATTAGATTGTTTCATAGCCGATCTGATGCTTAAACAATACTATGAAACCGGAAATATATTGGAAGTTATCGGGGACAGGGAAAAACAGACTCCTGGTAGAAGATATCAAGTGCAGATGTTGTTGCAGAATTTAATCGAGATTGATACTGAAGATTTTCTTAATGCGGGTCAAAGAGTGTTAGCATCTGATCAGGTTAGATATAGTGTGAAGTTCGTCTTTTTTGAAGTCTTGAATCAGTTGGATATTTTGGATGAGACTATAATGAACTATATAGTTGAAAATTGTGAACACGTGATCTATGGTCCGCAAATAATCAATAATGTTATATATTCAAAACCTCAATATATTAGATTGCTTCGAGACCACGGAGTGCTAGACCAATGGTTTAAAAACACGGAGAAGAAAAATATCTTATTTAATCTGATAAGAAGCATGTCACCTAATTATGAAAGAGAAGATGTTGCATTTATAGAGAAGTATGCATTCCAAACTCAAGAGGACGATAATAACTTTTCGCGATGTTTTCTACATGATATTAGTGTAGATACCGATGAGATGTTTGAATTGCGAATGAATTTCTATCAAAGTTATCCTCAAATGATAGATAGTTACCTTGATTTTAAGACAATGTTTAAAAATTGTGAAATGAGAGCAATACGATTGTTTGCATGTCTTTTAGAAAACAAACTGAATACACAGTTTGAGACTATATATGAATATGAAGACGAATTTTTGCGAGAGGATTCGGAACTATTAATAGAAAACAGTTTGGAAGTTATCGATTTATTGTTGTCATATATTCCGATTTCAAAAGATGAAATATCGTCTTTGAGCGATTGGTCGGAAAGATACGTTCACCGAAGAAGTCTTGAAAGGACATGCATTCAAATTATTAAAAAAGCGAATGCAGCGTTGATTACGTCAAATCCAGAAAAATTTTGGGAACGATATAGAAAATATATGGGGACAGGAAATGATTTATTTAATGAGATAATACTAGATGGATTATTGAAATTACCCTATTTATACAGTGATGCTGTCATCGAGTACATTTATAGTAATTTTGATAATACCTTATTTGAAAAAACAAGTGGTAACGGAGATGAACTGTTACTTGCCAAACAAGTTCTAGCAAGGCATGGCGAACATTGTTGTAAAGAAGTTTTTAATTTGTTGGAACAGAAAGTGATTATATATATATCACCAGAAGCTAAAGAATTATATCAACGTAGAGTTGAATTTAACCGAAGAAAAGATAACTATTTTGTAACTTGGAGCTTTTGGGGGGACTTACAAAAAGAAGTCTTAGAAGTACTGCCGTATAATCGACTCAGTGAAAATGCTAAAGATTTGCTGTGTGTGTTAAAGCGTAAATTTCTAAATGAACCTACTTTATATAAATATTCAGATGGGCACGGTGGAATTTTAAGTTCTCCTATTGCGGGTAAAAAACTAAGTAATAAAAACTGGATGAATATATTAACTAACGAAAAACCTAGAAAAGAAAATGCTTCCCGTTGGAAAGAAGTTCCGGGGGGATTTGTAGAAAGTTCGATTCATTCATTTTCAAGTAGTTTTAGAAGTGCCGTTTCTGAAGAACCTGAAAGAATGATAAAGCTTATACTTGAGAATGATGATGGGACAATTTTGGACGAATATGTTGATTCGTTAATTAGTGGTGTAGCATTTAGTAAGAACTTAAGTAAGGTTTCAGTGGGATTATTGGAAGCACTGATTCTTAAATACCCATACGATTTTACTTCAAACCGAGCAAGTAACATCTGTATGATTATTGGGGATCATGGAGAAGCGGCATGGTCCCAGAAGATACTGGATGGCCTTAAAGACATTGCAATTAATCATAAAAATCCAGAAAAGGGAAAGCCGAATGTGACCAGTAACGAAGATAAAGAAATGCGCAGCTTTAATATGTTAGAAAGCAACGCATTGAATTGTGTAAGAGGCGGGGCAGCTCAAGCGATAGCTCGTCTTCTATGGAAGGATAACAATCTGTTTGAGCAGTTTAAAGAAACTATCGCTATGTTAGTATTGGATGAAAATCCGGCAGTAAAGTTAGCAAGTTTGTTTGCGCTTTGGCCTTCATACAATATTCATAGAGAATGGGCATCTGAAAGAATTCTTTATCTTTATGAACAAGATTTTCGACTAGCCGGGTTTTATGATTCAAAAAATATGTTGTTTTTGTTGTATCCTCAATATCCTCAACGCATAATAAAAATTATCAGACAATGTTATGTTTCTGATGATAAGGAATTAATTAAAAAGGGAGCACAATGCATATCGGAAATGTTTATTCTTAAAAATGAATTTATAGACGAAATGACAAATACAAATGCTATGAGCAAACTTCAAGCTGAAGAAGTTTTAAATATGGCTCTGTTATATTTTAATAAGGATGAATATAATGCATTAGCTAAAGAAATTATACTGAGATTTAAGCCAAGCTTAGTAAAGTTTGAGATATCCCTTTCGAGACTGTTTTATAGTAATCTAATCAATTTGGAAAGAGATAAAGATTTTTTGATAGAAATAATGAGTTCTGATATAAGTCGCAGAATACTACATGCATTTGTGCGTTATTTGGAAAAGGGATCAAAATCAGTGATTGACTACAAAGATATTATATTAACTATGAGTGGACATTTAATACAAAGTGATTCTATGAAATATGACAATGCATGGGGAATACAAGATGAAATTTCTAAGCTGATAATTGGATTATACGATGAAACATCAGGCGCTACGGGGTCAGAGTTAAAGAGTATAGCGCAAAAATGTTTGGATATCTGGGATTTAATGTTTGAAAAGCAAATAGGGCCAGTTAGGAGGTTAAGTCAAGAGATGATGGAAAGGTAGCTTAGCTTTGTAAGAGGATAAGGGCAAAAGCCTATTCCCGCTATTTTGTGTCTATCAGGCACAATTAAATAAGAGCGAGACGCTGGCTTTCAAAACCGCCGGTCTCACTCTTATTTTCGTTTTCACCCATTCTTCCGCACCTTTTCATATTCACCCTCAACAAGCTTAAAAAAGTCGGATGGTTTGATTTTCAACCCGCTGCAAAGTTCGAAAATTTTCGTGACGGAAGGCTCGTTTCTGCCGACTTCGATCATCGAAATATAAGATCGGTCAACGTCGCATTCATGCGCCAGATCCTCTTGGCTTAAGCCTTGCTTGAGGCGAATCGCTTTTAAGGTTTTTCCGATAATTTGTTTGATAATATTGGACGGATCGCTCAAGGAAAATTACTCCTTTTCTGTCCATTATCAATCTGTTATACTATCGACGACAGATAAAGTATTCAACAAAAAGTAAAATAAAGTAATTATGGATATGTGTGTACCTTTCATTTGAGAAGGGAAGCGAGCCGCCTGACAAATGATCTGATGCACAAATACGAAAAAGAAAAGACAAAGCTAAACGAACTTGGACAGGAATCGCTGGCGAAGGGAATTCCACTTGCTGCGAATGAAACAGTTCTCGCTCAGAGCCGAAAGGTAGACGAGCTACTTACCCGATTTTATGTTCAGAAAATGGGTGAGAGGGAACAAAGGAATCGATAAAGCTTGTTTGCGGGGAGAGATGAGGTCATGGAATTTCCGTCATGGTTCCAGAGCGCAATACAGGAACGGCTTGATGAAGTATCCGCTCGAATCCAGTTCCAACCGGATCTGAGAAAGTACCGCGAAGAGGAGAAGAGCGCTTTCGAGGCGTTGTTCTCCTGTGTAAATATGACTCAATGTCAGGAGTATACGGAATGGGAAGATAAACACCATTACTACAGAGGTCTGGAGAATGAACGGTTATATTTGCAGGGGATGCGCGATGGAGCGAGGCTGGCGATTGCGTTGATGTCTGATCCGTTTGCGGAGCAGGAGGGGGAGGCGAATTCGGCCAAATCAGAATCTGAGCATTAGAAGGAATTTGGACAAGACAAAGTATTGCTGGTAGGCCATTCTTTTGGCACATATATTGGGATGAAAGCTATCGCAAAATCGCCTGACCAGTTTGTTGCTTATGTTATCCTCAGTTTGAGGAGGAAGAGTTATTTGCTGAATGGTTGGAAGAAACATGGAGTCAGCTTAAAGTCTGAGGAGCAGTCGGATCGACTGGAACGATGATGGATGGGGGAAAAACTAAAGGCAAATTGCATGAATGAAACAGCCGATGGCGATTATTTCACCCAAAGGCGATAGGGTGTTTTAGTGAAGCCATGTAGATACATAGGAGGATTACATGTCCTGGAGCAAATTGAAGCAACATCTGGAGAGCTTTCTCTGCCCTGCGTTATATGGAAGGGTCGAATACCGTGCAACCGGCTACCGTTATTTACCTGATAAAGCAGGGATTTGTTATATTGCGGTAGATAAGAAGAACGTACTCAATATGAGTGATCTAACTACGTTAATCAGATGGTATCAGACGGAGTTGGAAATAAAGAATGATCCAGACATCCAAATTCCTATCAGCAATGAAGAAATTAAAGCTGTCAGAAAAGATACCAAAGGGACAGTTCCGGAGGATCGTCTAAAAGTAATCGTAAGAAAAAGAAAAATATCAGAATATGCCAAGAAGCTTTTGTCAGAACAGTCCGCACTGAGCAAATCAAATTTTATCGTTGTAGCCAATAAGTTTTTATCTACTCCTATAGAAGTAAGCCTAGAGAGCAATGATATCTTATTGAATATTCTAGCTTTGGTGGACAGACGAGTTGGAAAAAAGCGAATTTTAAACATGGCCGAGAATATAAAGTCAAAGCATCCAATTGTGCAGTATTTTTATGAGCTGCGGCTTAGTTTGCTATGAAAAATGAATTTACGTTCTGATACCCGACAGCCAGTGAAATATCCTGAATGAGTAAATGTAGCCATGCATACATATTGGTGAAAGATGTAGGCATGGGAGGCTGAGGAATGGACGACAAGAACGCCCGCAATCAGACGAACAAGCAAAGCTGGCAAGGCGCCGCTCCCTCGCAATGGGCAGGCGGCCCGCGACCGGTGCGCTACTCGCAGACGGTAGGAGAGCGCGGCCCGATTCTGGAACAAGATACAGTGCTGCACGAAAAAAACGAAACTTTTATCCATGAGACCATAAGAGAGCGCCCTTTGCATGTGAAGGGCTTCGGAGCCTTCGGTTATTTCGAGACGGTTAACTCGATGGCGGCTTACACGAAGCTCTGTTTCCTGCAGCGTCCGGGCCAGCAAGTGCCCGTTGCCGTCCGATTCTCGCTGGCGGCCAGCAACAGGGGGACGCCGGACACTTCTCGCAATGTGCGCGGCTTCTCGACTAAATTTTATACTGAGCAAGGAATCTTCGATTTAATATGCAACCATCTTCCCGTGTTTACGATTCGGGACCCGATGCGGTTTGTAGAGACGGTCAGCGCTTTTAACCCGTCGCCCGTCAACAACTTGATGGATCCGAATCGGTTCTGGAGCTTCTACGCGCAAAATCCGGAGGCGACACATTTCGTGCTGCAACTGTACTCCGATCTGGGTACGATCAAGAGCTTCCGTCACATTCCGGGTTACAGCGTGAGTACTTATGTTTGGAAGAATGAACAGGGTGTTCGTACTTATGTAAAATACAACTGGGTTCCGCTAGCCGGCGTGCAGTATATCGACAGCCAGGAGGCGGCGCGGCTCGCCTGCGAGAATCCGGATTACGCAGGCAAGGATCTCTATGACACGATTGCTCAAGGAAAGCCGGTCGAATATGGGCTGTATGTACAGCTCATGAATCCGCAGGACGAAGCTACGCTGCCGTTCGATCCGCTGGACGATACGAAGGTGTGGGATATGCGGCAGTACCCGCTGTTGCCGGTCGGTAAGATGGTGCTGAACCGCAATCCCGACAATTATAGAGATCAGGTGGAGAAGTTGGCCTTTTCTCCGTCCAATATGCTGGAGGGCGCCGAGTTTTCATTCGACAGAGTGCTTCAAGGCCGCGCCAATATTTATACGGATTCACAGCGTCATCGGTTGGGACCGGATTTTCGCAGTATCCCGATCAACCATCAGGCGAACTGGAAGCCGTCAGACGAGATAACGAGCGGCACCGGCCGCGATGTGGCAGGACGGCTGGAGCGCACCGCACCTCCCAAAGGAGATGACTTCACACAGCCGGGGCAATTTTACAACTCGCTGACGCCTGATCAGCAGGCGCACTTAGTCCATAACATTGCCTCCGATCTTGGCGCTGCCGTGCCGGAGTTGCAGCGGATTGTGATCGGTTATCTGGCCCAAGCGAACCCGCAGCTGGGGGAACGTGTTGCCCGGCAGATCGGGACCCAAGCCAAGGGATAGCGTCCCGTCCCATCGCCAAAAAAACAGAGAAACCCAGACGTCTCGGAACAAGACGCTGGGTTTCTTGACATTCTGAAAGCAGCTCCGACATATAAAATAACCCGCCTAGGTTAAAGGCCTGCGGGTTATTTTCTCTCTTATTCTTTTGGAGGTTTCCCGCCCAAAATGTTGTGCAGGGAGTCGGATGGCCGTCCGGCTTCTTTTTCTATCCTAATCATAACATGGCTATTTCATTCATGCAATTTCTCTTTCGGCGTTATCTGGCCACTCCCGTCCGGTTGACCGAACACATTTCCAAAGCCCGACTTCGTCATCGGCAGCAGGGGCGGTAAAGGAACGGCTGCGCGATGGTTCAGTAAGATTTATACCTACTCTTGACAGCGGTTTAAAATAGGGGGTATGATCGAAGCATTACCTTCCTCTAAAGACTAGAAATTGACACCGGTGTCTTATGCGGACAGCGGACGATATGTGCCTTCAAGGAGATCCGATAAAAATGGGGCAGAAATATACGATTCGGGACATCGCCAAACTGTCCGGTTTTTCGTTCAAAACGGTTTCACGCGTGATCAATAATGACAAGAACGTCAAGGCCAGCACTCGCGACAAGATTATGCAAGTGATCGCGGAGACGAACTTCAAGCCCAACATATACGCGCAAAATTTGAACAGCAAGATGAACAAGAACGTGCTCGTGTCGATCCGCAAGACGCAGGGGCAGAACACGACGCAATGGTTTGACTACCTGATGTCGTTCATGATCAAGGAAGCGCATGACCGCAACTGCACGCTCATTCAGGAAGTCATCTACGATGACGCGGATTTGCGTAACTCGATGCTGGAGAAGTCGGGCAGTTACATCGATGTGCTGGTGATGTTTTATTTGCAGGAGAACGACAAACGCATCGAAATGGCCGACAAGAGCCGGATCCCGTACATTTCTTTCGAGAAAAATGCGCTTGTTCCGCTCTCGATTTCCAATAACAACAAAGCGGGCACGAAGGCTGCGACAGAGTTTCTGTTCACGAGAGGGCTGTCGTCGATTTGCCTCATGTTGGGCGCAGAGATTGAAGTCAACAGGGAACGAGCCGATGCCATCCAGGAAGTGTACAACCAGCATCGCATACCGCTTGATCGTCTTGAAATTATATATGATATGAACAATTTGGAGACGATTCGCCAGTACGTAGACCAGCGCATTGAGGCACAAAATCTACCTGAAGTGTTCTTCGTCTCCGGCGATGAGAAGGCGATTGCCGTGTACAGCGCCTTGCACGCGCATGGCCTGTCGATTCCGCAGGACGTGTCGGTGATCGGATTCGATAACATCCCGATCTCGCAATATTATTCACCGCCGCTAACGACGATGGGGCAGGACTTTGCGAGGCTGGCACACGAGATGTTCGAAGTGATTGACAAGCTGATCGATGGCGATGAGGATGTCTCGTCGGTACAGATCGATCCGCAACTGATCGTACGGGAAAGCGTACGATAACTCGTTCTTTTCACGGAAACGTGAAGAGACTTAAGCAAAATTGACACCGGTGTCAAAGTGAGCCGGATTCAATACATAATAAGCTGTGAAGGAGCGAAGAAATGACCACAGTGAGGAAGAAACTTGTTGCCATCATCGTGTTGTGTTCGACTGTATTGTTCGGCATCGGCGTGCCTGCCAACGAATTTGGCGGTGCGGCGCCAACGGCTTCTGCGTCTGGAACGTGTACGCCCTATGGACCGTGGGAAGGTTTTCAGTATGATCCGTCACTGCTGATGAAGAAGATGGGGGAGCCTAGCGATCAGGAGCCGATCGCCGGACCGTATCTATCGGCTCACCGCGGCGCATGGGGGACAGACCCTGATCTGCCGCAAGCGGCAGCGGAGAACTCGATCACCGCGATTGACAACGCCGCAGCGCTCAAGTTCGAGATGGTTGAGCTCGACGTGCATCTGGCTAGCGATAAAAAGCTCGTATTAATGCACGATTATACGATGGGGAGAACGACGAATTATCCGTATACGGATGGGAGCCACGCAAACCATTGGGATGTCTTTAATCAGTTGACGCCAGATGGGACCGGTCCGGTTACAAGCGGTACTCCGCCGGTGCTGACGAACTGGAGTGCGATTCAGCCCTATAATAATTTGATTAGTCAGTTGACCTCCACACAGATAACACAAACTTATATGCGCTTATTCGACAAGTCTTTAGGTATTCAAGGATCGATATCTTATGGCGGGGTAAGTGTATATGCCAAGGGGTCATGGTCAGTCACTAATGAAACAGTGCCTACCTTGAAGCAAGCGCTGGAACACATCGGCGACAACTATCCGGGGATGACGGTTGTGCTTGATCTTCGTCACGCGGATGAAGTGGCAGAGGCGATGAACGTAATCGATCAGGTTCAGGATTGTCAAGGTCGTCCGGCAAGAGACTGGGTCATTCTCAAGCCTTTTGTCAATGTATTTCCCCGAGGTTTCGAATCCGCTCTTTATCAGTATGGATATAGAGTATATCAATACAATTGGATTCCGGTTGTTTCCTTCCGGCTTGTTCCGCCTAATCCGCAAGGAGGCCCTTCCGTGATCCCCGATTCTCCGGGTCCGGATATCAGTCAAATCCCTTATGATGCGCTTACTTATTTGAGAGATTATTGGCCGATGGAGAAGTTCCCAACCATCGTCACCTACGAGAACGGTTATAACGGCTCTGGTACCGGCAATCTGAAACCGGCATACGATTGGGCAGACGGACTTGTGAAAAATATGAAGTCGTGGCGGCCGCCCGACATAGACGTTCAACATTCTGTCGTCAATCCGGCCAATGGCAAAACGATTATCGGCTTCAACTGGAAGGACGACGGCATGGGCGCTTACCCGGTGTACAAGGAAGATTCTCAAGGATACGAGAAGGTCCGCGAGAACGCCAGCGTAATCACCGTTGACGATGCAGCCTATGTGCTGAAGATGGAGATCGCCACTCGCGATGCGGCGCAGATGTCTATTTCCAAGCAAATCGATACGACGAAAGCCAAAACCGAAATGCAGTATAAACTGGTCGACTTTAACAGTAAGAGAACGTTGAATCTTGAAGACAACTATTCCGGTTCAGGAAACAAACTTGAGATCTTGAAAGACAACAACGGGCTGGCGCAGACATGGGGGTTGAAACAGGTACCGGGAATACCCTCGAATTATTACATTGTCCATCGCGACAGCGGCAAAGTATTAGAGATGGTTACGGGCTCGAATAAAGTCCAATTGAATAGTTACAAATTTAACTCAGGTGTCGCAAGCCCCTATCTGAATCAGCATTGGAAATTGAAATATAACGATAGCGGAACGTACAATGGCACATACACGCTTGTTAATGCCTCCAATGACTATGCGCTTAATGTCGAGTGGGGCGCAACCGCTGACGGTACGAAAGTGATCGCATGGCAGGAAACCCCGTCTGCTCCGAATGAGAAATGGCATCTAGTGCCGGTGACAACTTTTACGCTTCAGGATCAAAATAGCAAGAAGCTGATTTCCGTTGTAAGTAATAGCACAGCCGAGAATGCCACCGTAGCGATTTGGGACAATTCGAATGCTTCCGGGCAGGAGTGGCGATTCGTCAATCGCGGTGACGGAACCTATGCCGTCGTTAACCCGCACAGTCAGAAGGTGCTCACCGTTAAGGGGGGTGTGCCGTTGCCTCGCGGTACTCCGATCAATATCTATTCGGATTTAAGTCAGAACAATCAGCGATGGCGGCTGTTATATAACAAGGAGGACAATACCTACACGTTAGATAATCCGTTCGACAAGAAAGTATTGAACATTCAAGGCGCCTATTCGTCAAATGGCGCGATTGCAATCACATGGGATACGCAGAGCAACTTCTATAAGAACGAGCGACTGAAGATAGGCCTATGGGGCGCAAGCCAATTTTCAGCGCAGATCGACGTGGGACAGGGGGTAACGGATTATGCCATGGCAGTAAATGATTATTACGATACGGTGATACTCGAAAAGACAACGAACGGCAAGAATGAGTACTGGCTTACTAAGACGAGGAACCTGTTCGATGTCGTTCAAAATCAAGAGAAGGTGGCGTGGGAACTTTACTATCCCGACAGCGGTAAGTTTTTAGGTTCGAACTATTATGCTTATCCAAACTTGGTACCGGAATCATCCGCCTATTTCTTTTACCCTACTCCCTACGGAGTGGAAGACCGCTATTTACTTAAGATCCACCCTAACCAGGGCATGTCATATATACTTGGAGGTACCGGTCCCTTTTCCCCTCTTCTGAGATATTCCGATTACCAGTCATCGAACATTCCGTGGTTCATACGTCCAAGCTTCTACGCCGTGCACTAGGGTGTGTCTTCAAACCCGCTCAGGGGGATCTATCACTGCCTTTTCGCCCCCTGCTGCGTCACTTTTGCTTGACGTACCTCCGGTACGCCTTCACAAAAGTTTCTTGCATGGAACGAAAATTCGGCAATATCTGCTGTCCTCGGAGTATGAAGACACACCCTAATCCGTCCGCAACAATAATCGCCCTCTGCATGGCCTTCTTGGCCATGTGGAGGGTCTCTACCGTAAAGGAATGTGAAGCTATGGATTTGGCCGGACTCTCCTATTTAGATCGTTTACCCGCACACTATCTTGGCGAATACGAATTGCTCTTGCGCATTCTGTGCAGCGCGGTTATCGGATTCCTGATTGGCTTGGATCGAACGCATAAGCACAAGCCGGCAGGCGTTAAGACCTACACCTATGTCACGGCCGCTTCCGCGTTAATCACGATTGTTTCGATCAATAGCGCGGGATTATACAGCACGATGTTCGATAAGACGATGATGGACCCGATGCGATTAGCCGCGCAAGTGGTTACGGGACTTGGATTTATCGGTGCCGGAATCATTCTGAAAGATGGCGCGAAAGTGATCGGACTGACGTCTGCGGCGATGATCTTCTTCGCGGGCGGCGTCGGGATCGGGATCGGCGCCGGATTCTATACGCTCATTCTATTCACAGTCGCCGCAGCGTTCCTGTTCGTTCAAATCGGAGAATGGACGGAGCGCAGAGAAAAGCGCAAGAACTCGAAGTCGATTGCACATGCGGCGGACGATATACAAGAGATGAGTCAAGGGATGTAACGGGGGACGTTGTATAAATAATTGACAGACAGCTTGAGTCGTGCTATATTTTTGACAACGGTGTCAGACACCGTTGTCATTAAATATGAACGAGGAATGGATAAGCGATGATGAAAAATACGATCAGGGAAATTGCTAAGCTTTCGGGATTTTCCATCAAGACCGTATCGCGGGTAATCAACGACGAACCCAATGTTAAGCCAACCACGAAAGATAAAGTTTTGAAGGTGATTTCCGAAACGAACTATAAGCCGAATATATATGCGGCTAACCTGAACAATAAGAAGACCAAAAATGTATTGATCTCCATTCGAAAAACACACGGCCAGCATACCACGAAATGGTTCGATATTCTGATGTCGTATCTGGTCGGCGAAGCCAGCCGCAAGAAATACACCTTGATTCAGGAAGTCATCTATGACGACAGCGATTTGCAAAATTCCATATTGGAAAGATCAGGCGGATATATCGATGTGATCGTGCTGTTTTATTTGACGGATGACGATAAACGGTTTGAAGTCGCCCAGAAAAACAATATCCCCTATTTGGCTTTTGAGAAAACCGACTATGTGCCTCTGACGGTATCCAACAATAACCGGAAGGGAATGCAGGAAGCGGCCCGTTTTTTATTCAGCAGGGGTTTGACTCAAGTTTGTTTGCTGCTCGGCGCCCATATGAACGTCAATCAGGAACGGGCTCGAGCCATGATCGAAGCCTATGAACAGGATCAGGTGTCGCTAGATCAATTGGAGATTGTGTACAACATGAGCACACTGGAGGATATTGATCGATTTGTGGAGGAAAGGATCGAACAGAACCGTCTTCCCCAAGTGTTTTTTGTTTCCGGCGATGAGAAAGCCATTGCCGTCTATCATTCGCTCTATCGTCATGGGTTATCCATTCCGCAGGATGTATCGGTCATTGGCTTTGACAATATCCCGATATCGCAGTACTACACCCCTCCGCTTACAACGGTCGGGCAGGATTTTGAACAGCTGGCGCTCAAGATGTTTGACATCATCGATCAAATCCTTGAGAACAAGGAGGATATTAGATCCGTTGAAGTCGATCCTAAGCTTATTATTCGAGATAGCGTCAAAAAATAAAATGAAAATGCTTCTTGCGCAGAAATGACAACGGTGTCAAAATGGAAGGGAGTTGATGAACGGGAAATGTAACGCAAGGGAAAGTGAATGACTCATAGAGAGAAACAATTCTTACTTTTCGCAGTGGTGGGGCATTAAATTCACATTGAGGAGCGATGACGATGAATAAAGCGGGAAGAGCCAGTCTTGTGATGATCATGGCATTGTTAATAGGGATTCTTGCAGCCTGCAGTCAGACGAAAGAGAACGCCGCCGGCAGCCAGACGCCAGATTCGAATACCCCGTCGGCACAAGCATCGGAAAGCGCAGAAACGCAGAGTCCAACCAAAAAAGAGAAGGTGACCCTGGAATTCTTCTCTAACACATCAGGCGGTACATTAGAAGCCTACCAGCGTATCGTTGACAAGTTCAATCAAGAAAATCCGGACATCTTCGTTGAGCTTACTCCTCAAAGTAAAGATTATGAAGCCTTGATGAACGCCAAGATGGCTACGAATGATTTGCCGGATTTATGGAATACGCACGGCTGGTCGGTGCACAAGTACAGCGAATATTTACGGCCCCTGAATGATCAGCCGTGGGCAAGCAAGCTGGTCAACGAAATCAAGCCGATCGTAACGGATTCGGCCGGGAATGTGTACGTGTTGCCCTTCGACGTGGACATCAGCGGTATGCTGTACAATGTGAAAATATTGCAAGAGCTGAATATCACAGTTCCGGAGACATGGGAACAGTTCCTGGCAGCTTGCGAAGTCATTAAAAATGCGGGTTATACGCCGATTGCGATCGGAGGCAAGGACACAGGCGATGTTGCCGGATTCCTCGGCAGAGTGGCGCCTTCGTTTCTCACTCAGGATGCGAGCGTAGAGTATAAGGATGAATTGAAGGACGGTTCGTTCGACTGGAGCCACTTCGACGAGGTTTCGAAATTCATTCTGCAATTAAGAGACAAAGGGTACTACAACGTCGATTACTTAACGGCAGATAAGCAGGCTGTTTATAAAGGCTTTGCGGAAAATAAAGTCGCCTTCGCGTTTCAAGCCAACAACTCCATATTCCAGGTGCTGCAGCTCAACCCCGATGCCCAGATCTCAATGATGCGCATTCCCGTGAATAACGGCTCTCCTTTCTTGATCAGCGGCGAGAGGGATGCCATCGGCATCTGGAAAGATACGGAGCACGAAGAGGAAGCGCTTAAGTTCTTAACGTATATGTCGCAGCCCGAGAATGTCAGCCAAATTGCCGAGGCTTATTCGATCCCGGCGGCATTGACGGATGTGCAGGTTAACCTGGGAGATTTGGAAGAAGTATTCTCCAAGTTCAGCGATGTACCGGTCACCAACAACTTCGACAGGGAGTACTTGCCTAACGGGATGTGGAACACGCTGAAAGTCGTCGGTCCCGGTCTGCTGTCGGGCGAATTGAATGTCGAGAACGCTTCGCGAGCGATGAAAACCGATTATGACAGACTGCGGGCTTCTGCTCAATAACCGACGCCATCAAGAGAAAGCGCCTGGCATGGAACTTGTCATTCCATGCCAGGCGCTGCATGAAATAGTGGGAGGTTAGTTATGAAGGTTTTCCGGAGAAAGTGGACAAGTGGAAGCCACTTGTACGTCATGTATTTGCCGGCCCTCATACTGTTTGCGGTTTTTGTGTTTTATCCGCTCTTCGAAGGGGTTCAAATCTCGTTAACCAATTGGAATGGATATTCACAGCATTATCAATACGTGGGTTTCGATAACTTCAAGATGTTATTCACCGATCATAAAGTGATCACGGCTTTCCAGAACACTCTCGTATACGGCGTAGGCTCCACTGTGATCCAGAACATCTGGGGGCTCGCTTATGCCTTGCTGCTTAATCAAGTATTTTTCGGGAGGAAATGGGTTAGATCTGCCGTTTACTTGCCGGTTCTGATATCCGGCCTTGTTATGGGGTTCATCTGGTATTTCATCATGCAGTACGATGGAGGGGCTTTGAACGATATCATGCTGCTGTTCGGAATGGAGCGGGTGGACTGGCTGGCGGACGGGTCAAGAGGAGTGAAGATCATTTTATTCGCGACCTCCATGCAATTTGTCGGGCAGGCCATGATTATTTATTTGGCCGGGCTGCAGACGATTCCTAAAACTTATTATGAGGCCGCTGAAATCGACGGAACCGGTGCATGGCGGAAGTTTTTCAACATTACCCTGCCGCTGTTAATGCCGGCCATCATTATAAGCGTAATTTACAAGCTGATAGGGGGCCTGCAGTTGTTCGATCTGATCGTTGCACTGACGGGAGGCGGACCGGGATCGAGCACGCATTCTTTCTCCACCTTAATCAACTCCCTGTACTTCCAAAGCCAGAATGCCGGGTACGCCACGGCGCTCGGTATCGTATTATTCCTGTTTATTCTATGTGTAACGGTAGTCACGCATAAACTTATTAGCAGAAATGAAGTGGAGCACTGATGATGAAAACGAAAACGAGAGGGTTACTGTTACCATTCGCAGGCCTATTGATTATTGTATTTCATCTGGCTCCATTGTATATCACCCTGTCCATCGCGCTGAAGAAAATGACGGACTTGTCTTCGAGATGGACGATTCCTAACTATCTATATTGGCAAAATTTTGTGGACGCCATAAATAGCAGTCATATGCTTAGAGCCTTTACCAATTCCTTCGTGATTACGGTAGGCACTTCATTCCTGATTATCATGATTGGAGCAATGGCGGCTTATCCGCTGGCGAGAGTTAGAACGAAAACAAACAAGTGGATTCTGAACCTGGTGCTCACGGTGATGATGATCCCCACTTTAAGCATCATCGTTCCGCTTTACAAAGTGATGAACGACATGCATGCGATCAATACGTTTTGGGGTGTCATCCTGGTCTTAACTACGCATGGCTTGCCCTTAGCGATATTTACCTATGCGAATTTCATTAGGACGATCCCCCGTGATCTGGATGAAGCGGCTACGGTCGACGGCTGCAACGGGTACAGCGTATTCTTCCGCATCCTTCTCCCCCAATTGAAGCCGGTCACAGCGACCGTATTAATCTTGGCGGGATTAAAGGTTTGGAACGACTTTGAATTTGCGCTGTATTTCTTGCAAAAACCGCAGAAGCAGACGATCACGTTGACGATTGCCAATTTCTTTTCCGAATTTTCCTCGAACATCAATGCGGCGGCAGCCGCGGCTCTGCTTGCTGTACTTCCGGTAACGATTATGTTTATCTTTTTGCAAAAATATTTTATTTCCGGTTTGTCTGACGGCGCAGTGAAATAAGGGTAGGGAGATGCGAGATGAGTGATAAGTATCAGGAGTTTACGGATCGTCTGATTCAGAGCTTTACGAACAACATGAGTCATATTCCGGAGGAATGGACGATATCCGAGCGTTTATCTGAGAAAATAACGATGGACGGGGAGCTTAAACCGTTCTATGGATCGACCAGCGTCATTGCTTTGTCGGAGCAAGATGGCGCCAAGTGCAGGGCGATTCAGAATGAATTATTCGCCAGGCATGCAGATATGTTTGTGAAGCTGCACCCGGAGACCTTTCATTTGACTATCCACGCGTTCAGCAATCCGTATAGTGTTTCTAACGACAATGACGAGATTAAACGGGATATGGAAGCAAACGAAGGCAGCATTAAAGCGGAATTCAGGAAAATAGGCGAGGTTTATAAAGGCAGGACAATCAGAATGAAAGCGTTAGGTGTAAGTACGGGCGGGGGCGATGTCATCAGCATCAAATTTTGCCCGGCTGCGGATCAGGATTATCAGATCATTGGCGATTTATTTGATCGATTTGAAAGGTTGTATCCTCTCAACAAACCCTATATTCCACATGTCTCATTGGGATATTTTAAATTGAAAAAATATGATTCTAGCGAAATCAAGAGTTTGTACGATACGTTAAATTATCTGAATCAGGGGGCAGGGTTCGAAATCGAACTCGAAGTCAATCGGTTCGCTTATCAGCATCATTATCATATGAATGATTTCAGAGATGTGTTCCGTGTGGATTCTGTCGAAGATCAACAAAAGGATTGAGTTCCTAATAGTGACCAGAAAATAACCCGCAGGCCGTCAACCTGGGCGGGTTATTTGCGTTCAAGGTAATATTGCCCCCGTAAAGGATAAGACTGCCTCGTAGGAACTTGATGGCAACCCTCGTATGATAAAATCAGTCCACAATAGATGCTAAGTGTTGTTCCAGGAAAGGATCACAGGGTCGAGAGAGGTAGCGAGAATACGTTGTACGCAAGCAGACGAAGCTCTCTTTGAAACCTGTTGAAAGCGCTAACATTTTGTCGATTGTGGTCGGATACGATTGTACAAGATTGCATAAATGGAAGAGTAGAGAGGGGGGATGCGGAGGCGGGCATAGAAGCGGAAAAGCGGTGTCAGGCCACATAGGAGGGGTTCAGGTGGTCAAAAGCATTAAAGAGTTATGGGAGCTCTTCAAAACCTAAAAACAGGGTACATGGAGGAAATTTAAGAATGATAAAAAGACGGTTATTGGCATCTTTACTTGCGACAGCGATGCTGGTTACTTTGTTTTCTCCGCCTATGACAGGGACAGTCATCGCCGCATGGGGAGATGACGTAAATCTATTGACCGTAAATGCGGGTACGGATGGAAATACGGCGACATCCACCCAAGCGCCGGACGGACAGACAGCGTGGAAGTTGAACACGGGGACCTCCAAGAACGGCGGTCCGTGGGATAATCTTTTCACGCCGAGCGTGGCGCCTCTAAGAGATGTCTCCGCTTATAGAGACGGCTACTTTGCCTTCGAGATGTACATTCCAAATGCCGGCTTCAAAAATATGGAAGGCAACAACTGGCTCGTCATCGTAAGCGACAGTAATCCTGCTGAGGACAAGTTTAACAATGATTCCCGCCTCCAACTGGAGTTAAACGGAGTCGCGAATGCAGCGGCGGGTACATGGGCGACGGTGTATACGAAGTTATCGTCGACAAGTACCGTAGCCGGGAATTTCAATGACGAATGGCTGGACCAAGTCACCAGACTGGCCATGCATCTGCAATGGAATACGAGTGTCCCTAACACCGACGTATTCATCAAAAATCCGCGTTTCCAGAAAAGTACGTTAGGTCTTCCGCTTTCATCGTCAACGGTTCCCGCACTGGATGCAGCAACAAAAACAGTAACCGCCAACGCACCGGCCAGCGGACAAGCCGTGGAATTCGCGATAAGCGAAGACGGGACCGCTCCGGCATCCGGTTGGGTGGATGGGAGTAATAACGGTGGCGTCTATACTTATCAATTTGCCGAACTACCTGCAGTAGACACCTACTATGTATTCGCACGCGCGAAAGCAGACAGCAATTACAGCTTCGTCGGTCCATCTTCAAGAATTACCGTAACGTCTATTGACGAACAAGTGTTGGTAGATGACGCGGCGGCGTCTCTGACCTGGGATACGATTAAAGGCAACAATACTGCGGAGAACGACATAAAATCGCAGCTCAGTCTTCCGACGACAATAGACACGACTACCGTAATCTGGTCTTCGGACAATGCCGCCATAAGCAGCACCGGAAGCATAGACCGTTTATGGAATAGAGAGGCAGACAAGACGGTGGTGCTCACGGCGACAATAACGAAGGGCGAGGCAAGCGCGACAAAAACTTTTACTTTGACAGTGAAAGCCATGCCGGCGGAGGTCAATGCCCGGACTGCGACGTATTTTCCTAATATAGAAGAGGGAACGATCAACACGGTGGCGCCGGACGGCAATAGCGCGGTTAAGTTGGGTCCTGGAAAAATAGGCGCCGGCGCTGAACGAATTTGGAATGCCAACAGCGGCAATCAGAATCTATTAGGTTATGCGAATCAGTATTTTTTTTTTGATATGTATGTTACACATGCGGACCTTCTAAATTTCAACGGCAATAACTGGATCGCCATTGCATCCGGCGGTAACAATCTGGATACGAATTCGCGTCTTAACCTTAATGTGAATGAAATGAGAAACGGACAGGTCAACGAATGGATGACCGTATATGCGCAGCTGTCGACGTCCAATTCTCCGAATGGCTTCAACCCCGTTACGTTGGACACGGTAACGGAAATGAGATTGCAGATGCAATGGGCTTCCGTGCCTGAAGGCGACATCTATATCAAGAACGCTCGTTTTCAGAGTACCGTGGATTCGCCGAAACCCATTCCGGCAGCCGTTGAGACTACCGACAACGTGACGTTATCTTCAGCAGCGCCGACGAACGGTCAGGCTGTGCAGTTCGCGATCAACACGACCGGCAGCGCTCCGGCAGAAGGCGATTGGACGACGGGGACGCTCGATTCGGGCTCGTATGCGGCGACCTTTGCCAAACCCGCAGGCAACACCTACTATACATTCGCGCGCACGGCTCAGAATACACAGTATCCTTTCGCAGGAACGCATACCAGAGTTAAAGTCGAGCATCTTGACGACGATCAAGCCGCAGCGGATGCGGCGGCTCAGCTGACCTGGGACACGATCAAGAATGCGAACGCGAATCCATCCGGAGTCAGAACGGCGTTGACGCTTCCGATAACAGGCGCGAACGATACGGCGATCACATGGTCGGCCGTACCTGCAGGTATCGTAGATACCGCAACCGGCAGCGTAACTCGCGACTCTGATCAAGACAAAGCCGTAACCCTTACGGCGACGATAACCAAGGGTAATGCAACGCCTGTTACTAAAACGTTCAATTTGACCGTAGTCAGCATGGCGAACGAGCTTGCCGGGGTGTTCATTGACTTCAATGATCCCGACACCTATGCTCCAATTGGAGATCCGGCACAAAGACTTCAAGGCAACGGCATAGGAATCAGTCTGAACGGGGACAACAGCTTGGTAGAAAGAGTCACTCAAAGCGGCGTAAGCGCCGTGAAGGTGGGCGACTTTATTTACGTCATTGTAAACGACCCCCGACTTGTACCGGTAAACAAGGTCGAATTGGAAGTGAAATACTGGAGACCGAGCGCGGCCGGCGGGATTTCGCTGCACTATAACACCATCTATCCCGGTAATTTCTCCGGGTACGATGCGTATAGATCGGCGAGCCTTCCGGCGATGGGAAGCGGCAACTCCTGGGTCGCTTCAACAGTCGTGCTCAACGGAGCGAATTTCGCGATAGGCGCGCAAAATCAAGGCGCCCATCTCCGTTTTGCTACAGCCGGAGCCATTATTCAGAGCATACGAATCACCGAAATTCCTCCAACGGATGCAGAAGCGGTACAGCTGGCTTCGGAAGCGCTGACTTGGGACGCGATCAAGGGGACGAATACAAGACAGGATCTGGTTGAAACGGATTTGATTCTTGCCAAGTCGGGGTCGGCGAGTACGAACATTGCTTGGAGCTCTACCGATGAGGCTGTCATCAATAGCGACACCGGCGCAGTAGAGCGTCAAGAAGCCAATACAGCGGTAACCCTCACGGCGACCCTAAGCAAAGGTACGGCAACGCCGATTGTTAAAACCTTTCCTATCGTCGTTCGCGGAACGGGTACCGGAAACGACGAGGATGCGGTAAATCATATGTTGAACAAACTGACATGGGACTTCATTAAAGGCATGAATGCTTCCGAGGCTGACGGCGGTATGGGGAATGTGACGACGAACCTGGTTCTTCCGTCGATGGGCGAGAATATGACGGATATGGCATGGACGACGTCCGACGATACCCTCATCACCGCTGCAGGCATAATCCCGACCAACCGCCCGGACGGCGGCGGTGCCGTAACGCTTACGGCGACGGTAACAAGAGGGCCGGTATCCGCTCCTGTAACCCGGACTAAAACCTTTGCGTTGACGGTTCCGGGCAGATATGACTACGCCAAACACATGAGAACGGCAATCGATCAGGCTCACGACGCGAAGGATTGGGCCATTTCCGACTTTAACGTGCTCGCTTTCGGCGCGAAAACGGAAGCGATGGCAGCAGCGGAGAACTTGGTTCATTTTGATAACAGAGAGGCTTTCCAAGCGGCGATTGACGCGGCTTACAACGATGGCGGCGGCGTAGTTTATATTCCTGCGGGCACCTATGCGTTCCGTACGGAAACGACCGGCACGATCAGCGTGAAAAGCACGACGGGCAATACAACCTACGAATATAAACAAGTTTTGAATTTGCGGGCGGGCGTACAGCTCCGCGGCGAATGGGATAACCCGGATGCGGCCGGTTACGACGGCAAAATCGACGGAACCGTGCTCGCGGTCTATGCCGGGCATAATTCCGCCAATTACGACACCTATGTGGATTCGGACGAGAGAGAGAATCAGACCGGCGGCAAAAAGGTAGCCAACGTGTCCGACCGATTCATCGACATGGAACAAGGCACGGGGGTATCCAACCTTTCCGTATGGTATCCGAATCAGGATATGAATGCCCAGACCGTTGTTGAAAAGAGGAACGAAGACGGTCAGAAAACAGGGGAATTCGAGACGATTAACGGAATTCCGTACCCGTGGACGTTCTATCAGAGAACCGGAAACAGCGCCACGCTGGATAATGTTACGCTTGTCAACGCTTGGGGAGGATTCATCTCCCTGCCGAGCGAAATGCATTACGTCGTGAACAGCAAGATGACGGCTCTCTACAAGGGCATCGTGGTTCACACCTGTACGGACATCGGACGGATCGAGAACGTGAGCATGAATCCGAAATATTGGGCGAATTCCGGGCTTGCCGGCGCCCCGACTCTATCGGCATCGAGAGCATACACAAGAGCGAACGCTACCGGATTCATGATGCACCGTTCGGACTGGGAATACGTATCCGGATTGAATATTTCCGGGTATAAGACGGGAATGTGGATCGGAAGGGAACCGGGCGGCGACGAGGCTCCGAACGCGCAGTTCTACGGATTGAAAATCGAAGACAGTCAAACGGGAGTCTATATCGACAACGTTAACGGATTCGGTCTGCTGATCTCGAATTCGGAATTCGGCGGCGACACCGCGGTCTATTTCAACGAACGTTTCGACACGTCCGTTCAATTCAACGGAGTTGCATTCCAAGGTCCGATTGTAAGCAGCGCCAGAGGCGGCGTTATCTCCTTCGAGGACAGCACGTTCGACGAATATGACGACTACGCGCTGAACTTCCTCAATCGAGGCAACGCGTTGGTCAGTCAGAGCAGCTTCAAACAAGAGGACAAACATGCGCATCTCGGAACGAACTTCGGAACGTTCAAATCGGTCAATTCCGGTCATAACCTTAACCTCGAGAGCGCCAACCTTGCCGCTCACATCGCCAATCTCGAACTTGACGTTAAGGCTGACGGGAATAACACCAAGGTGCAGCTCGTGAATGACGTCGATTATCTGTTCGAACCGATTCCGAAAGACGTCAAAACGGATATAGACGTTCACCCGAGGCCGACATCCAGCGCAGTGCTCAGACTTGACTTCCCGCGCTCGTTAACAAGCAGCGCGCCGACTGTGGATATCTCCGCGAAATTGCAGGAAGCTCTGACCTATATTAAAGCGAATCACGGCGGCGGCACGATTTATTTGCCGGGCGGAAGATATCGGCTGGATCATCCCGTCATCGTTCCCGAAGGCGTCGAGCTCAGAGGAACATGGGACGTACAGCACCATACGCAGGGGGGCGGCACGGCGATCTTCACCACTTACACCGGCGGCGCTCAGGGAGAGAATGGAGCCTCTCTGATTCAGCTCAAGGCTAACGCAGGTGTCAGAGGATTTAACCTTACGCAAGCGAACCTAACCAGCGTCAGCCTCAACAATCCCGACCAAACGCTTAAAACTCCGTTCTTGGTACAGGGACAAGGCGCAGGCGTATATGCCATCAACTTAACGATCCCGATCGGGGATAAAGGCATCGACCTGGCTTCCTATCCAACCGACGGCCACTATGTGGACTATTTAGGCGGTACGCTTTTGAGAGCTGGCATCTGGGTCGGAGGAGGCGCGGAAGGCGGATTTATCCGAAATATGCAATTCAATCCGCATTACGCCTTAAGACTTCCGGGAGGTCAGGGCTATACGGCGCCTTCTGGCGATCTGTACGGATTCGTGCAAAGGTACATGAGCGCGCTCAAATTCGCCGACGTGGAAGACCAGACGATTTTCAACAATTTCGTTTTCGGTTCGGTATACGGCATACACTTCCTGAAGCGGGACTTAGGGAACGGACAATTCGCCTACCCAGGCAAAATGACGATGATCGGTCACGGTTCGGACGGAACCACGTACGCTCTCTATGTGGAAGATGCGGACGAACACACTAAAATCATCGCGATCAACTCGGAATTGGTGAATACGAACATCCCGACGGAGCCCAGCAGAGCGTATGTGAGAATGGGAGATGTCGCGAATACCGCGAAAATCCACCCCGACGCTGAACTTGCCCTGTACAACAGCGCGTTCTGGGGAAGCCCGACCGTAGCGGGAGCGATCGTAAATAACGGTATCGTTCGGTTACAGCAAGCCAACTTCACTCAGCTGCCCAGCAACAATCCAGGCATTGACGTCCAGGGCGGCAAGGCGCATGTGTACACTTCTTACTTCCAGCCGTCCAAGGACGGTCAAAATAACAATGTGTACGCCATGCTGCGCGAGAGCGGCGCGTCGATAGAACTTAGCAACAATTATTACGCATCCGGCTTGAGGAACGGCACCCCGGCCAACAATCCGTACGGAATTTACGGCTCGGATTTGTTGGCGGAACCGTTCGTATTTAACCTAGCCGACAACGGAGATCAACATCAAATCAACTTTAAGTACAATGTCGGAGGGAGAACCTCCGCGCCCGGGACATTGACCGTTGTTTCTCCGGCGGCCTATGCCGAGGATTTCACTCCCGTCCGATTCAACGCGCTGGCGGCAGGCGAATCCGTAACCATAGATTTACCATACTATGTTGCTGGCCTGATCACGTTCGAGCTTGACCTCGAAGACGGAAATGCCTACACCTATACGGCTAAGTATGACGCAGCTTACGCTGAAAAGGCAGGCTCGGCAGGCTCGGAAAATCCGGCTAAGAGCGCCGCGACTCCGGCATTCGTCATGGACACAAGAGATTATATAACGATGGGAACGTGGGACGGTCCGCAAGACCTCAGCGCGGAATCGCGTTTCGCATGGGACGACGACCATTTGTACGCGTACATTGTCGTTAAGGATGACGTGCACTTCAATAACCAGACCGGAGGAAATATATGGAGAGAGGATAATTTGCAGTTAGGCATCGATCTGCGCAATCCTGCGACCAACAGTACGACGCGGAATGAATTGGGATTCACACTTACCAATGCCAACGAAGTGATCGTATTCCCTTGGACTCGTCCTTCGGGGGCCAATGCGCCGACTGCTCCGATCACGGATGTCGCGGCACAGATTACGAGAGATGAAAATACGAAAACGACGATTTACGATCTGAAAATTCCGTTTAATACCGTTCACAGTAATCCTGCATCGGCGTTGGCGAACGAAAGAATCGGAATATCCGTCATGCTCAACGAATCCGACGGCTCGAATGAATCGGACGGCACCAGAACCACTTTCGAAGTCGTAAGCGGACATTTGAAGAATTCGACTTTTTTTACAGATCTATATCTGGTAAGCGCAGGCGGATACAATGAAAGGCTTGAAGCATCGGCAAGGGCTGCGGTTACAAAGGCTCTGACGTCCGAATCGGCCGCCGATATCGCGATGGCTCGCAACTTTGTCGTGATTATGACGGACGGAGAGGTTAAGACGGAACTGCTGAACCTTATCAATGCGATCGCCGTGTCGTATACCGTCACGTTCAAGGATTGGAATGGAACGATCCTGAAGACGGAGACGGTGAGTCATGGAGAGGATGCAACTGCGCCGACGCAGCCTTCGCGGGCAGGGTATACGTTCACGGGGTGGAGCGTCGCATTCACGAACGTGACGTCGGATCTGATCGTTGTAGCGGAGTATGCTGCCTTGCCAGGAAGTTCGAGTAATTCGGGCAATTCAGGACTCGTTACGGTACAGCCATCTACCAAGGTTGATGTAGATAACAGCGGCAACGTAACCGTAAGCTTGACGCCAACGATGAACGACTCGTCCCAAATCGCTCAAACCAACTTGCCCCACAACGAGATTGAAAATGCATTCGGACGGGCAACAGGCGAGTCGAAACGGATTAAAGTGAGTTTAGCGGGCATTGAGAACGCCAAAGGTTACGCATTAGGGCTTCCGACCTCATGGTTCAAGGGAGACTCCGACAGATCGGTCGTTGTAGGAACGCCGTTCGGCTCGGTTGTCGTGTCGAGCGCGATGTTTACCGCAGCTCAATTGCAAGGCGCCGGGCAAACCGTAACCCTCGTTATTCGCCAAGCGGATAAGAGCGGATGGAGTCAACAGCTTATCGATCGGATTGGCAATCATCCGGCATTGGATCTGTCGGTCATGTTCGACGATAAAGCAGCGGCGTGGAGCAATAGTGATGCACCGGTTACTATCCTCGTGCCGTATACGCCGACAGCATCGGAGAAACAAAATACCGATCAGCTTGTTGTCTGGTACGTAGACGGTGAAGGCAACGCAACGCCTGTTCCTAACGGCAGGTATGACAGCACAACGGGGCATATGGCGTTCCGAACTTCGCACTTTAGCCAGTATGCAATCGTATATGCAGCGCCTAAGTTCAGCGACTTGTCGCGCGCAGCTTGGGCAGCCAAGGAAATCGAAGCGTTGGCGGCCAGGGGCGTAGTTGAAGGGACGTCGGCAACGACTTTCGATCCAGGGACTGCAATCGGCAGAGGAGAATTCCTCGCGCAATTGATCAGACTGCTTGAACTGGACGCTGATTTCACGGCCAACTTTGCCGATGTTCCGGCAAGCTCGCCTTATTACGAAGAGCTTGGAATCGGCCGCGCGCTCGGCATTGTGGAAGGCGTTGGCGGGAACAAGTTCTTGCCCGATACGGAAATCAGCAGAGAAGACGTTGCCGTCATCCTTAAGCGTGCGCTTGATCAATGGCACAACAAGCTGCCGCAAGTGTCGTCCAAGTCCATCGACGATTTCAAGGACGGCGTGAAGGCAGCGGCCTATGCAAGAGAAGGCTTAGCCTATCTGCTTGGCATCGGGTTACTCCAAGGAAACAGCGCCAACAGCTTGAATCCGAAGGGCAACCTGACTCGCGCAGAAGCGGCAGTTATCTTGTATCGAATCTACACGCAATCGCACTAAGAAATGCAGAGAAGAAGCCGGGGAGCGCTCCCCGGCTTCTTCTTAGCCTCTTACTAAGTTTTAGAAAAGTAACTTTGAACGAAGGCTTCTATCGTTTGTCGGCGAAAGCGGACTGCGTGGACGTTTTTTTCAACTGTTCGGAATAGAGCGGCATGGGGGGAGGGGCGACTATGTAAAATAAGTCCGATGGCGAGGCTTGGTGAAGTACAGGTTCTTTACAGTCTCTATTTCCGAGCCAACCCGGATCATGTTATTTACCAGCCGAGTGTCCACCGTCATGAAGCTGATCCCGTACAGACTAGCCATCGATATGTTCACTGCATCCGCCGCTCCCAAATGGTTGGTCAAGCTGATCTGTTGGAGCACGCTCTCCTTATCGCCATCCAGAACCAGTAAGACGTCCTCTTGAACCAGATCGCGAACGAAATGCATGATTTGATCGCGAACGGCTTCTTTATCAGGTTGGGAGAAGTTCTCCGACTCGTGAGGATGCGCGATTAAATACTGATTCAACGCCCGCTGTGCTAAATTGACGATCTCGTTGACAATGGTCGGGTTTACGAACAAAAAAAGTACGTCTTCATTACTGAAAACGTAGGTATCGAATAGATTTTTAACTGTGGTGTGATATGCATCAAAAGGATTGAAGTAGGCATATAAAACTCCGGTGTCAATGAGGATGCTTTCCTCCGGCTCGAAACCGCTGAACTCCGGAGCATTGAAGTCAACGATTTTCATACTTCCACCAATCTCTGACCTTGTTCATGTCGACTTTCGTGGGTACACTGCCCATGTACTCTTTAAGAAGCGCCTTTTTCTTTTGCGTCAAGCCGGAATACTTTGTCATATCCAATTTCTTCAGTTTAACGGCTGGCATAGGCTTTTCCTCCCCGTCCATGAAACCCTCTCCTAAACTCAACTTTAGGATCAGTATTCACAGACCGTATTTTTATCATACTCCCCGAATGGATTGCTTTACCAGCATTATAGCATATTTAACTTCAGAAGCATAAGGCTGCCACAAACCTCTCGCCGTAATCAAGATGAAGTGGAAAAGTTCAAGCAGACAATATGCTTGGACTTTTCTTTTTACATAAAATGTAGCTCCGGACGATATACAATCTGTTCAATACACAACACATTACATAATGTAATATATAATTGACATTATGTAATGTTGGATGATATTGTATATGTGAAAGGAGCTGAGTCAGTTTGAAAAACAAAAAAATGAAGATCGCCAGATTAGAAGCCGATGTATCGCAGGAGCAACTAGCCGAGATCGTTGGCGTCACGAGGCAGACTATAAATTTAATCGAGTCGGGCAACTACAATCCAAGCCTTAAGTTATGCATCGCAATATGCAAGGCGCTGGGCAAAACTTTGAATGATCTATTTTGGGAGGAATGAGTATGAACAACGCTAAGATCGTTAAGGAAACCAAGTTGATCATGAACGTTACTTTGATCGCGGGTATCGTCCTTCTGGCGACAGGGATCCTGTTTACGCAAATGGACATCCATCTCATTTCTAACAACAAGGCTCTGATAGCATTGTCGCTTCTGCCGTTAAGCATGGCATTGGTTTATTTCCTGAAGCTGTCGAGTATCAAGAAGTCTCCTCACAAGATGCGATCTATTCTTATTAAAGAGAATGATGAGAGGCTCGTGGCCATTAAGAATGAAGCAGATGCGAAAACGTTTAAGGTTATCCAAGGAGCTTTGTTTTTAACTTATTTCGGCTACACCTTTATCGTTCCGGAGGACATTTTTAAGGGGGCAGGGTGGTGGATTTTAATTATCCTTTTATTGACTTCTCTTTTCTTGCCGGGTATGTTCAGAAGCGCGATCGGTAAAGCCGATTTCAACGGGGATAGCGAACACTAAGAAGAATCGCATTATGTTACAGAATAATTTCTCGAGGGATTGTGATAGGGATATGGTTAAATCAGTCGATCAAGCCTCCTAAAATGAATGTAATCCTAATTTTAGGAGGCATAATAAATGAATTTCAATCCGATTGACATGGATAATTGGAGTAGAAAACCCTACTTTAATCATTATCTAAACAATGTCAGATGTTCGTATAGTATGACAGCAAACATTGACATTACCAATCTTCTGTCTGTAATTAAAAATAAGGGGATTAGCTGTATCCAGCATTAATCCATATGATAGCAGCGGTAGTAAACCGCCACGTTGAATTTCGCACATGTTTTGACTCTGAAGGCAGATTAGGTTATTGGGACAGCTTGGCTCCTAGCTTTACGATTTTCCATGATGATGATAAGACTTTTTCAAGCATCTGGACGTTGTACGATGAACAATTCAGTGAGTTCTACAGCCGCTATCTGGATGATCTGAAAATGTACGGAAGCATTAAACAATTTGCGGCTAAAGCTAACGAACCGCCAAATATCTTCCCGATTTCTAGCATTCCGTGGGTCAGCTTCACAGGCTTTAATCTGAATGTATATAACGAAGGGACCTATTTACTGCCTATCTTTACAATGGGGAAATATTTTGAGCATGACGAGAAAATACTGTTACCCTTGTCAGTACAGTTCCATCATGCCGTTTGTGACGGTTATCACGCTGGCGTTCTGTTTAATGAACTGCAATTACGTGCAAATACCTGTAAGGAATGGTTGTCCATTAATTAACTAGGCAGGGGCGCCTAAGCCTTATTACAGCAACAGCCCTCTACCGCTTTGTTCAGCGGTGAAGGGCTGTTGCTCTGATTTCTCGAACCTTATTTGATGACAGCAAAGATGGCGACGACAATAGCTACAGCTATTACAAATTGAATAATAAAGCTTTTCGAGTTAAATTTCATCGATATCACCTCGTATTTTATTGTTACATTACTTATCAAAACGACGCCTGCCATAGACGATGACTGCAATGGCGAGAGAACCGATTGCCCAGAGCAGCATATTAAGGAGATGCCATTTGATTTCGGTGAAACCGCCATTTTGCTCCAGCCCGATGAGTGCCGCGGAGAAGCTTTCGGTTGGAAGATAGCTGATGATTGTGCTGAAGACAGGGTTATCCAGCGTTGTGCTTATCAGCGACCCGTAGGTAAAAATCACGAGAACCGGAAGGCCCACAATGGAGGTTTCCATAACCGTTCGTGAGATAAGCCCGATAATGGTGCCTAATGAGACGAATATGACTATGGAAAGCACAACCATAATGGTGAAATAGAAGAGCCCCGGAACATGCATTTTGCTTATGAAGATCGAACCGATTACGACCAAAATCGTAATTAGAGACGAGAGGAGGCTCTTGCCGAGTATAATTTCCATTCGTGTAGCCGGAGACAGCAATAAGGCGCGTAAGGTGTTTTTCTCCTTCTCTTCGGCCATCATCGTCGCTTGAACAAAGGCGCCTGTTATAACCAGCGCCAGATTGATTGGCATACCCAGCAGGCTGGCGTCGTCCGAGTCCGAATCGGATAACAGGGCTGCCATTCCTAATGGCAGCAATATCGTGATTAGAATCATATAAGAGTTCTTAAACAGATCCTTTACATCTTTTACAATAATGGCAGATACTCTTTGTACGGAAAATGTCACTGCAAAGACCTCCCTGTAAGTTGAATAAATATTTCTCCCAAAGTGGGTTCATTCGAATGAATCGACATTAACTCCCCTTTGGCGATATATTGGGCAACAGTTTGTGCTCCAGCCTCATCCTGTTTGATTTGAATACGGCTGCCGTTCCGTAGAACGAGGCTAATTGTAGAATCTCCATATTTCACTCGCAGGTTGTGAGGATTGTCCAGCTCTACAATTTTCCCATGATCGAGGAAGGCGAGTCGCTGACAGAGGCTCTCTGCTTCTTGCATGTCATGGGTACTTAAAAAAATGGTTGTACCTGACTCATTCAACTTGCGCAGGCTTTCATGAATTTGTTTTTTGTTGGTGGGGTCTAATGCAGAAGTCGGTTCGTCCAAAAACAAAAGTTCCGGTTTATGCAATAAGGCCCTCACTAAGGTGACTCTTTGCTTCATTCCTTTGGATAGCTTCCTTACTGCGGTTTTCTTGTCTTGAATAAGGTTAACTTCCTCTAACACTTCATCAATGCGCTTTACGTCTACATCATACAGCCTGCAAAAGAGTTCAAGGTTCTCATATACCGTCAGGCGATCGTACAACCCGCTGTTGTCCGTAAGGATGCCGATCCGTTTCAATTGCGAGGGATCGCGCAGCTTGCTTACATCTGTCCCGAACACTTGCACGGAGCCTGCTGTATGCAGAAGTTGTGAAGTCAGAATCTTCACCATTGTGGTTTTGCCGGAACCGCTGGGACCCAGAAATCCGAAAATTTCTCCTCTTCGAACATGGAAGTTAACGCCACTCAGAGCTGTCTTTTTACCAAAAGTTTTGACCATCTGCCTTACCTCAATCTCATGCCTCATCCCGTTAACTCCTTTATCGATTGATCTTGCTTGTGCTAAACGAATTGTATTAAAAATCGCGTAACCGCACAGTATTTACAGGATCAAAGGAGTACACGGGGGGCTGAATACTGCATTTTGGAGGGGGAATGGAGCAGCTGTTCGGTAAAAAAAGGGCACCTTCAGATACCCAAGGTCCCCTTTAACTCCTCATATTTTCCTTTGGAAAGCGGAATAGAGCTTTTCTTGTCATCATCCAATATGAGACTATAACTGTTACGCGTCCATGAGATGACTTCACGCACTTTTTGCAGATTGACGATATAGGAACGATGGCACCGAAAGAACCCAAACGCTTTAAGCTTAATCTCAAGATCGTTTAAGGTGAACACACAAGGGAAATGGGCCCCCTTCACATGAAGCAGGGAGATCCCCTCGCTGCTTTCAATGAAATTGATTTCGGTCGGATCGAACAAGATGATCTTATCGTCCACCTTGGCGGGGATTTTCTCCACCCGGACGGGTCGGACTTCGATTGCTGCTGGAGGAAGCAGGGCAGTTTGGGATGGATGTTCCTCGCCAGGAGCAGTAACGTCCGTTTGAGCATCGGTTCCCGAATCATCGATTACATCTAATTTTTTGAATTCATGCTCGTTCAGTCTATATACCTCATTGGTGATGGTGATGGCATCGACAAGGTAGGATGTCGTGATCAGAATGGCCTTTCCTTCGTTCAGAAGTTCAGTAAGCAACGCTCGAATAATGATTTGGCTTTCGATATCCACGTTCTGCTCGGGTTCTTCCCAGATGAGCAACGCAGGGTTATGTATAATCGTTCTCCCCAGGTGCAATCGTTTTTGTTCGGAGAAGGTTAATGAAGCAATTTGGCTGTTCAGCTTGTCCCCTAATCCGATTCTGTGCAGGACTTCATTGATGGAGAGGGTTGCTTGGTATAGGTTCTTGTAAAAAGAGAGCGAATCCTTCACCGTAAGCCGTTCGTAAAGCCCGTCATTTAGAAGGGATACGCCTATTTTGTGCGCCTCTTTCTTAAAGTTCTGGGGTAAAGACGCGCCATCCATCAGCACATGACCGCCAGATGTCGGAATATCGCCCAGAAGCAGTTGGATTAATAACTGCCCCAGTTCATTGTTGCATTGTATAACGACGCACTGGCCGCTCATAATCTGCAGGTTGATCTCCGGCAATAGCAGAGCATTGCCCTTTCTCTTTATTAAATGATCAATCGTAAGTACCGCCATACATTTCTCCTCGCTATTCGGAAATCACTTCCCATGTGTATAATAGCAGTCAATTTCCCATCAAACAAATTAAATACGCAATTGTGACGCAGAACAGAACGATTGCCGCCACCGTTTGCTTAAAGTCATCCTTGATACGCACATGAGCCCATATAGCTCCGGCCATGGTTAAGGCAAGCCCTATACCGGCAAACATTGCCCAATGAGGGTAGAAGTAACCTGCAGCCAATCCAGCTGCTCCGATAAGCTGCACCGTTCCAGTTACGACACGAAACCACTGCGGCAGTTGCAGCCTCTTGAAGTTATTGACATGCATGGACAATCCGGATACTTTTCCCACGCCTGATATCAGGAAAATCATTATCAGAATCGTTTGTATTGTTGTAGTTGCAATCGACATTGTCATCGTCCTCTCGCTATTGTTGTTTGGGTTTTAGAAATAACGTGCCAATGGCACTTGCTCCAATAATCGTTCCTGCAATTAGAGCAACTGCGAGTTCGGTCGTCGTTAATCTGCTGCCTGAGTAGATTTGATGGAAGAAGAATACGGTGGATGGAAGGGACAAGGTAACGGCCGTTAGTAAGCCGGGAGAATACTCTTTGTATAATAGGGTGGTTACGACATGGAAAAGCGCGTTGATACCGATATGCAGTTGAAATGCCGCTGCTGCTATTACCCAAATGCCGTTATACCCGATTGTGGATGCTTTATAGGACACTAACAGAACCAGCAGAATCATGAACACTTGAATGAGGACATGTTTGTAAGTTGACATGGGGGCGAAGTGCCGCGTGGCCCATTTTGCAAAACCGGGAACTTCTTCAATGGTGTGGATGAGTAAGACGACATAGGGTAACCAAAAAACAAGATGAAGGGCAGGGTCTATCAAGTTTATCTCCTCCGTATGAAAGAATTGTTTGAACGTTTAAACAAATTTGCGCGAAAAAAAATTAGTTTTTCAATAAATAGGTTTCTAATAGCTCGATTAAAGTCAGATAAGCAGCGTCAATATCGAAGTCAGGATCAGCCATCTGCTCAAGAGCCAGGCCATCAATGGTTACATTAATAATCGATGCCAGCGCCTTTTTATTAATGCTTTCTTTTAACGGCAGCATGTTCAACGATTTCAGCACTTGTTGTTTACCTGCCTCAAGGCTTTGCTGAATTTCTTTGCGGCCGGCTTCGCTCCTTAAACCGATTGCGAACAATTCAAAGCGAAGACGATGCCAGTCCGGGTACTGATGCACCATATTTTTAGGAACGGCTAACGCATGGCGTATGAAATTTTCGTTCAACGGGATCTCCGAGATCTTGTTCATTTCTTCAATGTAACGTGCGCTTTCCAAATGAAAAATCTCAAACATCAAATCTTCTTTGCTCGAAAAATAATAATTGATCAGCCCTTGCGATATCCCTGCTTGCTTGGCAATCTCTTTTGTCGAAGCTTTCTCAAACCCTTGCTCAGCCAGCACCTGGTAAGCGGCATCGATAATTTTATTTTTCGTATCTCCAGGGACGTTTTTCATTCTCACACCGCCTTTGTTTGAACGTTTAAACAAATCATATCATGTTAAAATAACAGGTGTCAACGAGCTGTACGACGGATGGACGAATCGCCGACCATGTCCAATGTTGTCCCCGTTGCCGCTGTTCGAGGAATTGCTGCTGGTCGATGTTAAACTCCGGCGGCATGTGATGGGCATCGGATTCTTTGGCCGGTGTCTTGAAGGGACCGAGGTGAGCGCCATACACCTTGTAACCTTGCATGAGGCTGATGTGCTGCAGCGAAGGGGCAATCGGCTCAATCGAATTGACGACGTTAACCAGCATGGCCAGATTAGGCGGAACCAACTCAGCCCACGTTGGCCGATCTTGATAAGCGGCATAGAAGAGATGCGTCACTTCCGTCAGGCTGCCGAGCTTCTTCCGAGTGTCTGCTTCGTCGAGAAGGTCGACGGGAATGTACCGTACTCTACCGGACGACTCGCCTCCGCGTCTCGAAACCCCGATGATGTTCCAATCCGGAAGCTTCGTTAAGTATTCAATCAGATTGCGTCCTATGACGCCGTTAGCACCAATGACAAGAGCCGTTTTACGGTCGGAGGTTTGATTTGGATGACTAAGCATAGACATTCCTTCCTTTCAAAGTTACGTTTTTCATCATTGTGTAACATTGAATAGAAAGAGAATAGTACGCACTTTGAAGTGATATAGTCACTTGAAAGTAATCAAAGACAAGGAAACGGAGCAAGCAGGTAAGCCGCCATTGGATGGAACGCCTCAGTCAAATAACCAAAAAGTAACCCGCTTAGGCTGATGGCCTGCGGGTTATTTTTTGGTTATGTGAGCAATCGGTCCATAACTCGGATTTGCCTAGTGTATGGCCGTTATAAACAGTTTCAAAAGAGCCAAGGCATCCTTGCGCTGCTTTTCGGTGCATTGGTTGAGCGCGGCTATAATCAATTCCGTCTCATCGTACGTTGTAGTGTTGGCGTCTTGGCCTAAAAGCAATTCGTTAGGCGACAGCTTGAGTAGGGTGCAGATACTAAGCATTGTTTCAATGGACATACCGGCTTGGCCGCGTTCAATGTCGGCACAAAATCGAGGTACTCGTCCAATTTGTTCGGCCAGTTGCTCACGAGAAATTTCTAAAGCCTCTCGTTGTTTTCGTATACGTTGACCTACCTTCTTCTTGTCGTATACACTCATTACTCTGCACCTCCTTTAACTAGGGTGTCAGTTTATAGCTCCTATTATGTATGAGTAGAGAGTTGACAGAAATGAGTTTAAAAAGTACTATCTAGGTAGTTTTTAACATACATCATGTGACTTCATGACAGGATAGCTCTTAGAAGTTAGAGCGAAAGGGCGGAGGATGAGCAATTCGTCTTTTAAGGAAGCTAGAGAAAGAGCGGAAAAAGCTGAATAAACTTGGAGAAAAGTCGCTGGAGTATTGCATTCCCTTATCCGAGGATCAGGAAGTTCTGGAACAGAGCCGAAAGGTTGATGAGTTAATGGCTCGTTATCATCGTATGAAAGCCATACAGAAGCAACGAATGCGTTAAAAAGCGGCAGTTGGAGGGAGAAGGGAAAATGGAATTTCCGCTGTGGTGTCAAAGGGCTGTACAAGATAGAGTGGATTGTGTTGCAGCTCGCATAGTACGTCATCCTGATATCTGCAGATTACGCGAAGAAGAAGACAAAGCGTTTCAACAACTGTTTGCTAACATGGATATAGTGAGATTGCCCGAGTTTTCGGAGTGGGAGGATAAGCATCACTGTAAGCACGCATTGATGAATGAACATCTGTACCGACAGGGCTTGCAAGACGGTATGCAACTTGCATTTGCCTTATTAAACATGCTGGATACCGACGAAATGGAGGGGGATCTACATCCGTCCTCCTCTGACAATTTAAAAGGCTCGTAAGGATTAGCTCTACTTAGTCCCGCTTCTGATGCAAGGACTTCCTAAGATCGTCCCGGACGCTTCTATTCCATAGGGCAACGCCTGACCGATGCGCAGCTCTTCCGTTCAAATGTCCCGCTACAGGCGAGGTGAGGAATACAAAGACAATGCCCAGCAGGAGCTTGGCGCTGATATGGTCCAAATACAACATGAAATAAAGAAATACTCCTGCCAGTATAAGCAAGACGCCAAGCGTTGCGCTCTTGGTTGCCGCGTGCGATCTTAGGTAGACATCAGGAAAACGAATGAGTCCGAGCACGCTGATCAGGCCGATCAGCGAACCGAGCACAATCAGGGTTCCTATCAATACTTCAGCTGCCAGATTGATCATCTCCATATTCCATAACCTCCCCTCTTTCTATAAAATGCGCAAATGCCGTCGTCCCGATAAAGGTGAGTATACCGATGACCAGCACGATGTCCAAATAGACTGCCGTTTTCAGCAGGACGCACAGGATGGCGACTATGGAGAGGAGCAAAATCCCTATGGTGTCCAGCGCTGCAATTCGATCCGGTATCGAGGGGCCTTTCAATAGGCGGTACATGCATCCGAGAATCGCGAGCGACAAGAAGGTAAGGGCAATCATCAGAAAATAATCGATCATGATCTTGTCACCTCCATGATGGCTTTTTCAAAAGAATCTTTAAGTTGTTTGGAGAGCTTTTCTGCATCTTGAATATCCATGGCATGAATGTACAACGTCCGATTATCAGCAGATACGTCCAAAGTAAGCGTGCCAGGTGTCAGGCAGATGAGGCAGGAAAGCAGGGTGATTTCCCAATTTGATTTCAATTCCGTGTTGTATTCGATAATACCCGGGCGCATGGTGAATTGAGGCTTTAGAACATGCTTGATGACCTCGAAACTGGACAGGAATAATTCTTTATTAAAAAGCGCAAGCAGCTTAAGAATTTTCCAAACCTTCTGGATATAGAACTCATGAGACCAATAGCGCCGAAATAATCCAATGAGAACAATGCCTAACAAATAACCGATAACAAACTGCAAGTTCGACCATACGCCGTTCAGAAATGTCCATGTGAACGCAATAACTAAATTCAACAGAATTTGCAGCGCCATTTTATCTGCTCCTTAATATGGCATCAATGTAATCCGCAGGCTGAACAAGGATATCCCCTGCCATGGATACCCACCCATATACGTATTCTGAACCGAAGCCTACGCCGATAACCAGCACACTTAATGCAATAGCGGGCATTAGGGACTTGTTGGGAATGACGGGCGGTTGTTCTCTAATCTCGGTTCTCTCTCCCCAAAAGGCACTTGCGAATATACGAATCAGGGAGTAAAGCACAATCAGGCTTGAAGCGAGAGCGACAGCGGACAACCCGTAATATTCTTCTCCCAAGCTTCCTCGAAGCAGAAGGAATTTGCCGGGGAAGCCGCTAAACGGGGGAATACCCGCTATCGCTAATCCGGTTATAAAAAAGAGGCCGCCCATTAACGGGTAACTCCTGATTAGTCCGCCCATCTGTTTCAAGCTGGAGGTTCCAGAAGCCTGTACGATCAGTCCGCCCAGAATAAACAGCAGCGCCTTAGCCAACATATCGTGAATAAGGTAAAACACGACTCCATCCAGCGCATCCTTGGACGAGACAGCCAGACCCATCGCCAGAAAGCCAACGCTGATCACTACGTTGTAATTCATAATGCGCCGAATGTCGTCATACGCCACTGCACCGAACGCCCCGAGCAGCATAGTCGCGATGGCCATCCATTGAAACCAGTTGTGAACATCGATTTGGTCTGTATGAAAGATTAGGGTAAACGTCCGAATCAGAGCATACAGACCCACTTTGGTCAGCAGTGCCGCAAATAACGCTGTAATAGCAGCCGGCGGAGCGCTGTATGATCCCGGCAGCCAGAAAAACAAGAACAAACCGGCTTTTAATGAAAAGACAATCATAAACAGCAGAGCAATCACAGTCAGAATAGTACCTTGACCTGCCTCCGCGATTTTCAGCGACAAGTCGGCCATGTTTAATGTGCCTACTACGCCGTACACGTAAGCGACTGCTGCGACAAACAGCGTTGAGGACAAAATATTGATCAGAATATATTTGAGCGTTTCACGAAGCTGACGCTGGGTGCCCCCCAATACAATTAAGGCATAGGAGGAGATAAGCATAACCTCAAAGCAGACGAACAGATTAAACAAATCGCCAGTCAGGAAAGAACCATTGACGCCGACAAGCAGAAACTGAAAGAAGGGATAATAGTAATGGCGTTCCCTTTCTTCTCTAATTGATCCGAAGGAATAAAGCAAACAGCATGCGGCGACGATCGCGGTCGTGAGAGTCAACAACGCTGCAAACATATCGGCAACAAATGCAATGCCGTAGGGAGGCAGCCAACCTCCCATGTGAAGCACTTGAGCGCCTTCGGAGCGGACCTGCATGACAAGGCAGCATGAGACGACAGCGCCGAGCAGGATTCCAATCATACTGACCCATCGCTGGAGTATGATCCGATTCTTCATAAATAGAAGGATGACGGCTGTGCACAGAGGGATCAGCAACGGAAGAACAAGCAGGTTATTGCTCATCGTCTTGCCCCCTCAGTTGCTCCATATCGTCTGTTCCCAGCTTCTGATAAGCTTTGTAGGCCAAGACAAAGAAGAAGGAGGTCACTCCAAAGCTTATGACGATCGAAGTCAAGATGAGCGCTTGAGGCAAAGGATCGACATAGGCTGCCGCTTTCTCTCCAAGCAATGGAGCAGCCCCTGTTTTCAACCGAGACATCGTTAATAACAACAGGTGAACGCCATGCGTGAGCAGAGAGGTTCCCAGAATGATTCGAAGCAGGCTTCGGGTCAAGATAAGATATACGCCTACCGCGAATAGAACTCCGATGGATAAGGACATATATAGTTCCATCGCTATTTATCCCTCCCGATTTCAAGAATGATCGTCATTGTAATGCCCACTACGGTCATGAAGACGCCAAGATCGAAAAGAACCGCCGTTGCAAGTTCCGTTTCGCCTAGAAGCGGCAGGTTGAAATAGCCATAGGAATGGCTAAGGAATGGAACTTCAAATACGAAAGAGCCGATTCCTGTTAAAATGGCTACGAGCAAGCCGAATGCGGTCAGCTTTTTGAAATCCAGAGGGATAACCTCTCGCATGGTTTGGATGCCGTAGGCCATAGTCAAGAGGATGAGCGAGGCTGCGGTTAGTAGAGCTCCGATGAATCCGCCTCCCGGGTTGTGGTGCCCCGCAAAAAACAGATACAACGCAAGGGTCAATATGATAAATATGACGAATCTGGAGATCATTTGTAAAATAACATTGTTGCTTTTCACTTGCTGAAAGGGCTGCAAACGCGTATCCGGGACCGCAGCATCGCCTGCACGTTCTGCTTGGGCCCCCATACTGAGACGGATCAAGGCGTAGATGCCAAAAGAGGCAATTCCCAAAACGACAATTTCAAGCATCGTGTCGAATCCGCGGAAATCGACAAGAATGACATTGACGACGTTTTTCCCGCCGGCCATCTCGTAGCTGTATTTCAAATAATAGTCGGAAATGGATTCGAATAGTTTGCTGTCGCTGACTTTCAGCGAGATTAGCGTCATGATGATGCCGACGCTTCCCGCTATCACTACGTTGGTCACTCTAAATGAGCGCTTCGTTGCTTCGCGTTTTAACTTGGGCAGGTGGAAGAAACAGAGCAGGAACAACGCAACCGAGACTGTTTCTACGATCATTTGGGTCAGAGCCAAATCCGGCGCCCTGAAAATAACGAAAAACAAGGTGATCATATAACCGGCAGCGCCTGTCAGGATGATGGCTATCATTCTTGATTTGGCAAAAGGAATGGCGAGAACCGCGATAATTAGCACGAGGTTAATCACCATTTCGTATACGGATACCGGTGAAAAACGCGAGAAATCCATGCTCACCGAATCCGTGCGGTATAGTGTCCATCCTAACGAGAGGATGAAGAAAATAAATACATAGATCAAATAGTGCCGGATAGAGCCCGTCATGTAGCGATTCGTTAGTCGGCGAGATCCGTCATGAAGCAATTTAAGACCGCTGTCGTAAGCACGGTTAAGAGAGGTTCCGTTAAATAGCGGTTGATTAAGCGGCCGCAATCTGCGATGAGCGGCATACACGAAACTCCCAACCGCTACGACCCCAATCGTCATAAACAGCTCCGGCGTCCAGCCATGCCATATACGGATGGAAACGTCAAACTTTTCGCCTGAAAGCAGAAGTCCCGGATGAATAGCGGCCATAGCCGGTTCAATGAGCGAATACGACAGCAGGTTTGGAAATAGACCGAATACGACTGCCAATGAAGCGAGTATGACAGGAGAAAGCAGCATTCCCGTGGGGGCTTCGTGAGGCGATTTTTCCAATTTCTCAAATTGAGGACGTCCGCTAAACGTTCTGAGAAGCAAGATCATGCTGTAAGCGAAAGTAAAGACGCTGGCAATCCAAGCCACTACCGGAAAGAGGACTCCTATGGATTGCATATTCATGAAGTCCAGGCTCATTATGGACAACAGCGCGGTATAGAACATCTCTTTACTGAGAAAGCCGTTAAACGGCGGCAGTCCCGCCATGGAAAAGGTCCCGATAAGCGCGATTGAAAACGTAATAGGCATGACAGACAGCAGACCGCCCAGCTTGCGAATATTGCGGGTCCCCGTTTCATGATCCACAATGCCGACAACCATAAACAATGCGCCTTTAAATATAGCGTGGTTGATGAGATGGAAGATGGCGGCCAGCGTCGCTTTTGTATAAAGCAAGCCTCCATGAGCACCGGAGTAGAATGCAGCGGCGGAGCCCATTCCAAGCAAGCTCATGATTAAGCCCAGTTGACTGATCGTCGAGAAAGCGAGCAACGCTTTTAAATCCGTCTGCTTCATCGCGCGATAGGAACCGTACAGCAAGGTTGCGATTCCAACGGCGGATACCAGCCAGAACCAGAGCGCGTTTCCTGCAAATACAGGGCTTAATCGTGCAACCAGGTAGATACCTGCCTTTACCATTGTGGCCGAGTGAAGATAGGCGCTGACAGGCGTGGGAGCTTCCATGGCGTCCGGAAGCCAGATATGAAAAGGAAATTGAGCCGATTTGGTGAAAGCCCCCAGCAAGATGAGCAGCAGGGTCGGAACAAACAAGGAATGCTCCAAGAGCGCATCTGCACCGGCAATGATTTCCCTGACGCTTAATGTGCCGGACATGAGATACAGCAGGATAAAACCGGCTAGCATCGCTAACCCGCCCAATACGGTAATCAGCAGCGATTTGAAAGCGCCGTATTTGGATTTTTCTCTTTTGTGCCAGAACGCAATCAACAAAAAAGAGGAAATGCTGGTCAGTTCCCAAAAACCGTAAAGAACGATTAAATTATCCGACAATACGACACCGAGCATCGCGCCCATAAAGAGCAACAAGTAGGCGTAAAAGGGAAGGAGCGCTTCCTTGGTTTTGTCCAGATAGAAGATGGAATACAGAACAACCAAAGATCCGATCCCGCTTATCAGCAGAGCGAACAATAAGGCCAACCCATCTAACAGCACTGTGAACTGAACGCCTAACGACGGCATCCAGGGAATTGTGCTTTGGAAGGTTTCTCCGGATTGTATGGCAGGCAGCTGCAACAGAAAGTAAACAAACAATACAACGGGAACGGGAAGGACAAGCCAACCCGTATGAAAAGGCTGCCGCAATTTATGCAATACAGCGATCATTGCAGCAACGAAGAGCGGCAAGATAATGGCAACGTGCAGCAGCAACGTTCGTTTCCTCCTCAATGGCAAATGAAAGTCTACACGTATCATTTCCAAAAAAATGCAAAAAGAGCCCGCTGTGGCAGGCTCCTCCGAAAGAAAAGTATCCGATTTTGTTTAACGCTATTCTCAATAGTAGCGTGGGACCAGGCGATTTGTCAAACAGAGAATGGATGCGTGTATTTAGGCAACACTTATTAGCTGAAGAGGTGAACCCTTGTGCTAATAAGAAAAATAGGGATCTGCGCATCGCTTTTCCTTCTACTTGTGTTGCTTGGGGTGTTTCTGTCCAATATCCAGTCGGAACATAAGCGGCTTCAATACATTGAACCAAGAAGCGGGACTACGCTGTATTCTGTATATCAGACCCCGGACGGCAACGGTTATACAGCTCCGTATGTGCCATTCCAACCACGTGAATACGTTCGAATTGCAAAGCGGACGGTTTCGAATCGAAATTAACTGGAGAATTTGTATGTTATATAATATTTTGATCGGTTGCTGTACAGTTTGATTACTACTTTGTTGGAATACATTGCTTTTCTAACCAAGATCGTATCTTACGGGAATAACTGGACGATCGGATGGACCTATATTTCCTATCTGCTGGCTTTTAGTTGCATTGCCACCTATGCCAGATTGCTACGTATATTTATTAACCCTTTGTTGCGTTAATCTAGAGATGTAAATTTACCTTTTGATTTTGAATTCCGGGAGATCGTTTACTTTTTATGTCACACAACTTATAATCGAGTTAAAACTTGATATGGGTATATCTGGAGGAGCCTGCCACCAACGGGCTCTTTTTGTCTTTTTCTGACAATCAATCACAAACGAGGTGCGTAACATGCTAAGGTATTGCTACGATCAAAGCGCTGTACGGATCACAGAATCGCCTAACGAAAACGATATTGAGTTTCACATCCGGATTTTGCTTGAAGAGCCCCTGTACCTGGATGGAATTCAGCTAATCAAGAAGAAATACGAGCGAAACGGAGTGGACACAAAGGTATTATTTTACGCGAACTACGATCGTGAATATCGAGCTATTGTGCACAGGGATCATTATGCGTATTTCATCATTGAACTGATGAAACATCAATTGCTGAGAAGCGTGGAGTGGACGACTTAATTATTTCACTGGCTATAGCACGGTAGGCCAAGGAGGGATGAGCGATGATCCAGGTAAAGGAGCTTAAATACACTTATCCGAGAAAGAAACAGCAGACATTGCGTGGACTCGATTTCGAGATTGGAGCAGGGGAGGTATTCGGATTTCTGGGTCCGTCCGGTGCGGGGAAAAGTACGATTCAAAACATATTGGTCGGCAAATTGCAAAATTACGAAGGCGCTGTACACGTTTTTGGCCAAGAGATGAAAAAGGCAGGTGTCGACTATTATGAGCGCATTGGCGTTTCGTTCGAATTTCCGAATTTTTACGGTCGATTCACCGCATTGGAGAACTTGAATCACTTTCGCTCTTTATATCGAAATCGGGATGCCGAGCCGATGGCATTACTCGAAAGCGTCGGAATGTCGCAAGCGGCTCATACGAAGGTAGAACAGTTTTCAAAAGGGATGAAAATGCGTCTCAACTATTGTCGCGCGGTGCTGAATGACCCGGAGATCCTGTTTTTGGATGAGCCGACTTCCGGACTTGACCCGGTGAATACGGCTATGCTGAAACGTTTGATTCTTCAGCGCAAGGAAGCGGGGACTACGGTATTAATTACAACTCATAATATGCAGGCTGCCGAGGAACTCTGCGACCGGGTAGCCTTTATTGTCGATGGCGAAATCAAACGGATCGATACGCCGCATAATCTGAAACTGCGGGGCGGAGAGCGAAAAGTAAGAGTGGAATATGAGGGCGATCAAGGCCGGTCGAGCGAAGACTTTGCACTGGACGGAATAGGAGACGATGCCCGTTTTTTGGAATTGCTCCGCTATCGTCAAATTATCACCATGCATACTTTGGAAGCTTCCATGGATCAAATTTTTATCGATGTGACGGGGAGAAGCTTGGTATGAGAATGTGGAGGATGTTCCTGTTTGACATACGCTTTCAATGGAAGCATGGCTTTTATCTTATCTATTCGTTGATCTGCATCGTCTATTTCGGAATTTTGTATTTCGTTCATGAGGACTACGTAGAGAAATCATTGATTTTGTTGACTTTCTCCGATCCGAGCGCGCTTGGTCTGCTTTTTGCCGGGGGGATTATTTTGCTTGAACGGGGACAAGGGGTGATGGGCAGCTTGTTCGCAACTCCGGTCAGGATCAGGGAATACGTCTTGGCGAAATGCCTGTCTCTCAGCTGTCTGTCCGTTCTGGCAGCGTATGCGATCCACCTCCCCATTGGAGGATGGCCGGTATCGCCTGTGCATTTTACTATCGGAGTTGCATTAACCTCCTCTTTCTTTACCCTGATTGGTATATGGACCGCTGTTCAATGCCGCTCGATCAACTCGTTCATTCTCTTGACGCAGCTTTATGTGCTTCCCTTTGTTTTGCCGCTTGCCGGATACTTGGATTGGATGCATTCTCCGTTCATGGCTCTGCTGCCTACGCATGGAACGTTGATTTTGCTGGATGGCGCGATCCGGGTTGTGGGGTGGCAGGAAACGATCTATGCCATCCTCAGCCTGGTCTTATGGATAGGGGGATTCGGCTGGCTGACCAATCGGGCTGTGTTGGGGACTGTAAGGAAGCTGGACGGAGGAAAAAGCCATGAATAGATACATGGTTTTATTGAAGCACGATCTGCGCAATATGGCGAGAGATCCGTTGTTATTGTTTATGCTGATAGGTCCGTTGCTTCTGATTCTGGCCGTCCGTACGGGCTCGGCTTATGGAACCGACTTGCTGCAATCGGCTGGTTCATTTGATTTGCTGCGTTATACAGATCTTATAACCGTCTTCATGATGCTGCTTATTCCGATACTAATCGGCACGATGACAGGGTTGTTTATTCTGGATGAGCGGGATGAACAACTGATTGGGCTGTATGCGGTCACGCCAATCAGGAAGCAGGGATACTTCCTATATCGTTTGGCGCTTCCGACTCTTCTCGGTCTGGCGATGTCCACGCTGTTTCTGCTTGCGGGCGGCGTTGCGCAAAGACAGTTTGAAAACATGGGAGTTCTGGGCATGCTTGCTCTGGAAGCACCGATATTCGCCTTGTTTTTAGCAACTGCGGCTGCAAATAAAGTGGAAGGGCTTGCGCTTTCCAAAATCGTCAGCTTGACGTTGATCGGGGCAATCGTCGCTTATTTTGCTCCCGAGCCTTGGCAGCTGTTAGCCGTGGCGCTGCCGACCTATTGGCCTTCTAAGCTCTATCTGGAAGGGGCGTCGGTAGGGGGCGATCTTGCGTGGACCACCGCAGCTCTCGTGACAGGTTTCCTATATCATCTGCTGATTCTATACGTGTTGCTGAGGCGTTTTTTGCAGCGCATTGATTGACTCGACGTTGAAGGAAGACGCCAAGCAGGGAGACATGCTCCCGGGCTTGGCGTCTAGTTTTGTTAATATGAGATTCTATCAGCTATCCTTGCAAGTCGCGTTGCCGGAATCCCGACCATCCGATCGTCGCAAGAGCGACAGCCAGCATCGTTAGAAGCAGCAACGGCGGCCATTCAAATGCAGCGGCGGGCAGTCTCGGAATAGGGTAAAGCGGAGAGAGGCTCATTATCCAGTCCGGCAATTGCAAAATCCCCCCCAGATAGACCGCGAAGAAGGAGTAAACTACGGTAATCCAGCTTAATGCAGCCGCTCTCGGCAGCCAACCCGTCAGTGCGGCGGCCATTCCGACGGCAACCCACAGCGCAGGAATGAAATTTAACCCTGCAACAATCAGAGCGGGCAAATAGGCGGAGTCGTTCATACTTTGGCTTCCCGTGAGCCCCATTCCTAGTCCGGCCATGAACATCAGTACGATGCTGCTTGCAACGGCGAGGAGGAGATAGCTGCCGAGCAAGCGAGAGCGGGAGAGCGCTCCCGACAGGAGCGCATCCACTCGTCCCGCGTTCTCTTCGCTGCGCAGCTTCAGGAAGCTTTGCAGAGCCGGGATCGTTGCCAGGATGGCGGTCACGGTCATGAACATGCCTGCAATATTGTCCGCGAACGAGGCGCTGCCCGCTTCCGGGAGCATTTCACCGATCGTTTCTCCCATGGAGCCCATCATCTCCTCGGCTTCTCCGATGAAGGAACCGTAGGACATACCGAATACTAACATGGCCAGGCTCCAGATGATCAGATTTATCCGTTGAAGACGGAAAGCGAGACCAATCGGCGAAGTCAATGCTTTGGAAGCTTCGCTGCGGCCCCGCCTCGGGCGCATCAGACCGGCTCCGACATCGCGTCTGACGCTTAGCGGATAAGCAATGACGATGAGCAGCGTTGTCAATCCCGCGCTAAGCAGGAGCGGCACCCACTTGTTGTCGACATAAGCGGAAGTCTGCTGAGCCCAGCCGATGGGCGACAACCAGGAGAGGGCATTATTCCCGATATCTCCGACTGCCCGAAGACAGTAGGCAGCCACGAGAACTCCGGCGCTCAGACCGGTCGCTCCGCGCGCATGCTCCATGAACTGAACCAGTACAATGGCGATAGCCGCAAAGACGATGCCGATGGAACCAAGGGCGGCAGCGAACAGAAAGGAGCCTTTCCAGGTAACGGACTCGATCCCCATCGCGCCCATTCCGAGGGCTAGCAGAAGGGCGAAGATGACATTAACGCTGCCGACTAGAAGAAGAGCTGCGGTCGTGTTGGCATGACGTCCCGTAACCGATGCCCTGATCAACTCCATACACCCGGATTCTTCTTCCTTGCGTGTATGACGAACGATGAGCATAATGCTCATCAAAGCAACGGCAATTCCGGCCATGCCAAGCATTTGATGCGAGATCATTGAACCGACAGTATAATTGTCCAGGTAGAAATCGGGACCGGTCAGCGCGATACCGGCGGGATTAACCATCGTCGCCGCCATCGTCTGGCGGGCCGTCTCCGTCGGGTACAGCTGTTCGAAGCTGCTCAGCGTTGCAAGAACGAGCAGAAGGATGCTAACCACCCATACGGGAATCGCGATCCGATCCCGCCGCAGCATAAAACGCAGTAATGCTCCCGTTCCTGCCAATGTCTGCTGCCGATTCATTTCCGGCCACCTCCATGTGCGCCTGCGGCAGCAGCGCCGCTGCCGTAATGGCGCATGAACAGCTCTTCTAAAGTTGGCGGCGTGCTCGTCAACGCCTGGATATCAAAGGTGCTTAATACTTGGAGAACATTCCCCATTTGGGAGCTGTCAACCTGGAACTGCGCTTTATTCCCGATTAATTGAAGGTCATGCACGCCTGCCAAGCGGTCAAGTCCGGAAATGCTCTGCGCGGTCTCCACGACGATAAAGGTTCGGGTCAAATGACGTAACTGGTCAAGGGAACCGGATTCGACAATACTGCCGTCGCGGATGATGGCGACTCGGTCACAGAGCTTCTCGATCTCGGCCAGAATATGGCTGGATAGCAGTACGGTTTTTCCTTGCGCCTTCACTTCCGCTACGCATTTCTGAAAAACAGCCTCCATTAATGGGTCTAATCCGGAAGTCGGTTCATCCAGAATAAACAGCTCGGCTTTGGAGGAAAAAGCGGAAACCAGAGCAACTTTTTGTCTATTCCCTTTTGAATAAGTTCGGCATTTTTTGGTAGGGTCCAAGTCGAACTTCTCTAATAATTCTTGGCGACGCTTACGATCCCAATCCCCGCGCAATCGACCGAAGAGATCAATCGCTTCGCCGCCCGTCAGTGTCGGCCAGAGATTGACGTCTCCGGGGACGTAACTGATCCGGCGATGAAGTTCAACGGCGTTTTTCCAAGGATCTTTGCCGAACACCCGGGCTTCTCCGCTTGTTTTGCGCAGCAGTCCCAACAAAATACGAATCGTTGTGGATTTTCCCGCGCCGTTCGAACCGATGAAACCCAGCACTTCTCCTTCGCGAACTTCAAGATTCAGACTGTTCAATGCCTCGACTTGCCCGTAATGCTTGGTGAGCTTGCTTGCTTCAATAACCGACATTTCTGAACCTCCATTTTTGGTGAAGCAGTCTGTTTTAACGGTCATGCAGCTCGATGAGTTAGCCGATCAAAATATGATCCTCCGCATAACCGATTTTCGAGGAACGTTTCTTCTGCGCTAATGCGAAAGCAAGCGTTAGTGGACCGAGACGACCGACAAACATCGTAAAAGTCACAATGACTTTCCCGGCAGAAGACAATTCGCTCGTTAATCCCATGGAAAGCCCCGTCGTACTGAAAGCGGATGTCGCTTCGAACAGCACTTCCAGAAAATGATCTTCCAGCATGCCTTCGGAAATCGTGAGCAAGAGTGCGATAACCAGTACTGCAGCCAATGAGCTCATCACGACAGCCAACGCCCGCATGACCGTCTCTTCCGTAATTTTGCGTTTGAAAGCATGAATTTGTCCGCCGCCGCGAAAGGTATTCACAGTGGCAAGGATAAGCACGACAAACGTATTGGTCTTGATACCTCCCCCCGTTCCTCCCGAAGCCGCTCCGATAAACATAAGGATGATGATAAAAAATTGTGACGCTGCAAGCATATTGCCGATATCGATCGTGTTAAACCCTGCGCTTCTGGGTGTCGTTCCTTGGAAGAAGGCAGCAAGTACGCGCTCTCCCGCATCCAATTGACCGAAAGTGGCCGGGTTCCAGCTTTCCAGCAAGAAGAGAATAAGGAATCCGGCAGCGGATAGAATCGCTGATGCAAGGAGAACGACTTTGGAGTGAAGGGACAGCTTTCTCCAGGAACGCTTGCGAAAGATATCCACAACAACCATATAGCCCAGTCCACCCGTGATAAAGAGCAGAATAATCGTCAAATTGACGACGGGATCGCCGACAGAGGAAGATAAGCTGTCGGGCCACAAGGCAAACCCCGCATTGTTGAAAGCGGAGACCGAATGAAAAATCGCGTAATAAGCGGCCTGTCCCCATCCCATCTCGGCTTGCCAGCGAATCGTCAGAATTAGAGCAGCGAACGCTTCGAATGCAAAAGCAATAAGCACCATGTAGAGCGACAGTCTGACCAGTCCTTGAGATGAAGTAGAATGAGTCGTTTGCTGGATGATCAGTCGTTGCTTTAAACCGATTCTTTTGCCTAGAATAATGGCTACCATGACGCCGAAGGTCATGAAGCCAAGTCCTCCTACTTGAATCATAATCATAATCACGACTTGCCCGAAGGTGGAAAAGATGCTGCCTGTATCGACTACGACGAGCCCGTTTACACAGATGGCGGAGGTAGCCGTAAACAACGAGTCAAGCAGGCCGATAGATTGGCCTGTTGAGGACGATTGCGGCAAGGTCAGAAGCAGGGCGCCAATCCAGATTAAGCAGAAAAACACAATCAGGATCAGTTGGGGCGGACTCATTTTGTTTTTTAGCCAGTCAACAAGCATTACGACACGCCCGGAAGCGATAGGATACTTCATACGGTTACCGTTTTCGTTCATAGTCCTCCTCCAAATGCCGGATGTCTTCGTTACTGCCGATAATGAGCAGAATATCTCCGGTATAAATTTTGTCGTCCGCTTTGGGAGATACGTTCAGATCGTCACGGGTTTTGATTGCGATAACTGTGCACCCGAACTTGGCACGGATGTTTAATTGCGACAGGGAATAGCCATTCATCGCCGGAGGCGCTTTAATCTCGACCAGATTGTACTCTGGAGACAATTCAATGTAATCGATCAGATTTTCGGAACTGAGCTGATGACCGAGTCTCGCGGCCATATCCCGTTCGGGATAGACGATATGATCGGCACCGATTTTGCTCAGGACATTGCCGTGCATTTCATTTTTGGCTTTGGCTGTTATTTTGGGAATATTTAATTCTTTTAACAACAATGTCGTTAGAATGCTTGACTGGAGATCATCGCCTATAGCGACTATCGCATGCGAGAAATTACGAATGCCCAACTCCTTCAGTGCGGATTCGTCCGTACAATCCACTTGCAGCGCATGGGTAGCGATGGCTGAGATCTCCTGGACAGGCTGTTCGTTTTTGTCCACGGCCAACACTTCATGACCGTTTTGAATCAAGGTTTTTGTCAAACTTGCACCGAATCGGCCAAGTCCGATGACGATAAATTGCTTTTTCACTGCCTTCACTTCCGTTCTTCATAGTCGAATCCTCAATATCGGTAGTTCATTCATTCGCTAAACGGCCACGATATGAAGATCCGTTTCTTCGATGCGGTTAAGCAATTCATTTACGAAAGAACCATGGGTAATTTCCTGCCATCGCGTTTGACCGGATTGGCCGATAATCAATTGTGTAATTTGAAGATGGTTGGCCGTCTCCGCGATGATTTCAGAAGCTTTCCGATTCTCGTTCGATTTCACGATAAATGTCGCCCCCCATTCCTTGCATTTCAGCTTCCATGCCGCCATCATTTGTTTTTGCTCCGTGTCAAGCGCATCCTCTTGCACAGGAATGACGCTTAATACGAAGAGCGGGCAACGAAAAAGTTTGGCCAATTCTCCCCCGCGGCGAATGAGCCGTTCTCCGTTGGGACCGTAGTATACGCAAACCATGAATTTTTCCTTGTTCTCCATAGTCATGGACTCCCTTTGTTGAAGTTTTATTTTTGAAAAACAAAAAAAGCCTGGCCGCAGAGAAATTCTGCTACCAAGCTTTGGGCTTTGCAATCCGTCGCAAAACAAGCCAAAGTTGAAGAGCTTTCTCTCCCAAGCGCTGACGAGGTTAGCTGTCGGATTCGGGTTTGAGAGTACCCGTTCTTTCTTTGCAAGAAAGAATTCACCCCTGAAGCCGATGATCGGCCTCGATGGTTCCCCCGCTCCTCTATGAAGAGGATTAAGCGTCGATCGTATGGAATTGTCGTCCCCTATATTACGCCTGTAAGATTAAAAAGTAAATCCCTTTTTAACTGTAGAAACAAAGGGGATACGAGATGCTCAGCGATCCGTTGCAGCCGTTCAAATCCAGGCAGCATTTCCATTTTAGCTCTTGGCATCTCACATTTCGAAAGATATTGACATTGCACCATTTTAGCCTTATTATAAAATAAAAAAATGTTAGTTAGTGCTAACTATAATCGAAGAATCGAGCTGGGAAGGTAACTATGGAGAATAAGACGACTCTGGACAATAAAGCCAAGTTGATGCATGCGGCGATAGATTTGATGGCTGAAAAGGGCTATAAGGGCGTATCCACGAAGGAGATCGCAGCAGCGGCAGGCGTCAGCGAGATGACCTTGTTCCGTAATTTTGGCAGCAAGATCAACCTGCTGGACAAGGCGGTTGACCGTTATCATTACTCGGTGGAAATGACTCAGGTTTTTAACGAGAAAGTGATCGGGGACTTGCGAACGGACTTGCTCATGATTAGCCAAATGTATCATGAAATGATGGAGCGCAACCGAAAATTGTTCCTCATTGTATTGAGCGATAACGAATTGGCTGAAATCCGCGAAAAGGCGCAGAAGCATCCTCGGAAGCTACTGGAGCTATTGACGAATTATTTTATAGACATGCAGCAGAAAAATAAAATGATTTCAACCGATGCGCAGATGCAAGCGATCACTTTCATGTGGATGAATTACGGGGCATTTGTTTCTCAGCTGTTTGTTAGGTCTGAGATTACGCCAATATCTAAGCAAGACTTTATAAGATCGAGTACCGATTTGTTCGTTAGGGCGCTAAGCCCTTAATTTTTCGAAGTGTAGATAGTGAGCACTAACAAACAATGCGGCAGAGGTGACCATAATGAAGCATCGGAATATGGAATCGCGAAAGCTTGTAGGTCAAACAGCAGATGCAGGTTTCCAAGTTGGTGTCAGGAGGACGTTCCCCATCTCACCGGAAAAGGTATGGTCGTTTCTAACCTCGCCCGAAGGGACAAAATTGTGGCTTGGAAACGTATCGCCTCCTGCATTTAACGAGGGAGAGATCTTTGCATCCGAAGAGGGGATTTCGGGCGAGCTTCGGGTAGTAAAGCCTTTGCGGCAGCTTCGCTTAAAGTGGGGCAGGAAGGATTGGGCGAAGCCGTCCACGCTGCAAATTCGGCTTTTATCCAGTCATCCCGATCGAACAACGATCAGCTTCCATCAAGAGAATTTGGATCATCCGAACACGCGGGAACAAATGAAGCTGCATTGGGAGAACGTTCTGAACAACATTTGGCAGAAAACAAGCACCGTAAACGATGAAGAGGAGATGGATAAGCATGAATAAATTCAGCCATATCGATCTTAGAGTGAACGATTTGGAGAGCACCTTGCCTTTCTATGAAAAGCTTCTTCCTGAGTTAGGTTTTACGCGAACCTTTCACAGCTTGAATTGGAAGGTATTCGCCGCCGAGGGGGAATTGCCTAGCGCCGCTTATTTTGCGATTACGGAGGACCGGGAACATAAGCCGAATCCCAATCTGATTGGTTTCTGGGCGAATGATCAGGCTGAAGTCGATCATATTGCGAAACTGGTCCGGGAAAATGGCGGCACGATCAACGACGGTCCCCGGTTATTCCCGATTAGCCCAACGTATTACGCAGTCTATTTTGAAGATCCTTGCGGAAATAAATATGAATTGGTTCATCGTTTGAATTAGTGTTGGCTAGTAAAGACAAAAGGCAAATTGCATGAATGAAACCGTCATGATAGGATTAGGATAGAAAAAGGAGCCGGATGGCCGTCCGACTCCCCGTACAACATATTTGGATGGGAAACCTCCAAAGAATTAGAGCAAATAACCCGTTCTCTTGGCCGTTAACCTGGGCGGGTTATTTTCGTATACGCAGATAAGTAAGCAATGCCAGCAAAAACATGCCGAGCATGATCACTTCTGTTAATGGTGTTCTTTTGTAATATCAAGAGTTTTTGGCACCAGCATAAACACGACGGTAGCGATAACGATCATAATTATGCCGCCGATCAATCCCGTCGTTACCAATGAATTGTTGAATGCGGAGACCGCTTCTGCGGCAAACCCGGCAATACCCATCTGAGCCGAGACTTCCAGCGCGCCAACAATCGATTCCTTGGCCAATTCCGCTAATGGGCCTGAGATGCCTTGATTAATGAATGAATCAACGTTCAAGTAATTTCGATACAGCTGTGCAGCAATACTGCCTAAAATCGCAATCCCCAATACGCCGCCGAGATCATACATGGACTCCTCGATTGCAGCGGCGTTGCCGGCTTTTTCTTGTGGAGCGCTCAACATAATGATCGCCGAAGCAATGGCTAGCGAACTCGAACCGGCGCCGATCAGAAACAGGGATGCCGCAAGCAGCGGATAGGCCAGCGGTTGTCCGAAAAAGAACATAATAAGGAATCCGACTCCTGCAAGCGCAAGTCCGCTGGACAGAATCGTCCGGGCCCCCATTTGAGCCGCAAGCATCGGAGCAAGCGGAGCAAAGAGCAATGAACCAAGAGCCATGGGAAGAAGGTATACACCCGCCTTGAACGGAGACAACCCTTCGACAACCTGAAGCCACTGGACGACCAGCAATAACATTGCATTCATAGCAAACATGGAGATAAGCGCTGCGATCGTTCCTGCGGTGAATGCGTTATTTTTGAAGAGACGAACGTCAAGCAACGGATCGGAACTTCTCAGACACCGGATTACAAACCCCACTAACAGGATGACGGCAAAAGTTAAAACCATCCAGGAGACGGAATCGCCCAAGCCCTCCTTGGCAAACTCCTTAATACTCCAAACCAAAGCAACCATGCCAGCCATAGATAAAACGGTAGCAAGCATATCCCAACGCGCCGCGTTTGCATTGCGTGCTTCAGGCAATAGGAACACCCCGGCGAGGACAGCCAGTGCGGCAAACGGCACATTAATCAAAAACGTGGCTTGCCAAGCAAAGTATTCGAGCAATGCGCCTCCGACTATAGGCCCGATGATCGCTCCGGCGGCAGACACGGCAGACCACACGGCAAGCGCAGTTGCCCGCTCTTTGGGATTCTGAAAAATCGTCCGAAGCATCGAAAGGGTAGTCGGCATAATCATGGCCCCGGCTGCTCCAAGAAGGGCGCGAAGCGCGATAACCTGTTCCGAGCTGTCAACGAAAGTCACAAGCAGTGAAATCAAACCGAATATGGCAAAACCGGTTAGCAAGACCCGTTTTCGTCCCCACCGATCGGCTAATGCACTCATTGGGATAAGCATACCCGCCAAAATAAGCGAATAAATATCGACAATCCATAGCTGCTGAACCGATGTTGTGCCAAGATCTTTCACAAGGTCAGGCAGTGCCATAATAAGGATGGTCATATCCATCATAACAACGAGCAAACTAACGGATAGCACGACTAGGGCTGTCCAGCGTTGTTTGGGCGACATGGATTCTGCCGAAACAGGAAATGATAATTTGAGCATGGTTCTCCTCCGTTCCATCTGAGCTGCTCGTAATCAGACGCTTCACTCTATAGACCGACCGTACGGTCTATTGAGGATTCTAACATACGTTTTTGCATATTTCCAGTATTATTGTTAGGTCAAGCTCTGACTCGGATATAAACATCGTTCTCTATGAACCCACGGGCGACTTATAGTATACTTGCGATAAATGCGAAGATAGCAGGAGGTGGAGAAGTGAGGGAACGTATGCTTGAGGTGGCGAGAGAGTTATTTGTTAAAAACGGGTATAATTCCACGACCACCGCAGACATTGTCAAACTTTCCGGCAGCAGCAAAGGCACGCTTTATTATCATTTCGAAACCAAAGAAAATCTATTCCTTGAGATTCTTAATATAGAAGAAGATAGATGGCTGCAATTATGGAGAGCAGAAGAAAAGAATTGTTCGAGCAACGCGGAAAAGTTCCATCGATTTAACGAACTATCGGCGATAACCGATGCTTATTATCCGCTGCAAACGGCCATGATCGAGTTTTATTCCAAGGACCACGAATCTAAGCTCGTTCAAGAGAAGATGGATGAGCTGGATCGGCGCTATATTAACCAGTATTACGAAATATTTAGTGCCGGGAACGAGGCCGGGGAATGGGATATCGAGGATGTTGAATCTACGAGTCAAGTTGCAGCCGCCGCAATTACGGGGCTCATTCTATTCACCATTAGAGCGGATACAGGAAAACGAAAAGAGCTGTGTGAACACTTCTCCGTTACTTTTCTGAAAGGCTTACTCAAGAAGTGATTCCTGTTCGAATATTCCGAAGCAAAGGCCCTCTGCCGTGCTATTCAGCGGGGAGGGCTTATTCGTATCGTGTAAGTTGGACAGGGCAATAACGGGACGTTGCAGATTGCGTGCCGAAGAGTATTTGCTCCACGGATTCCGATTCATAACGCTTGTACGGTACGATGCAATCCGGCAACTCGTGATGAATCTTGCGGCATTGCAAGCAACGAAGCCTACGCACGATGAGCAAACGCTGATCTCCAGCCGCAGTCGAGAGTTTACGGTGACGACTGCCGATAACGACAAGCTTTTCACCGCAACACGGACAAGGAACCACGAAGCTGGTCCGGGAAAATGGCGGCACGATCAACGACGGTCCCCGGTTATTCCCGATCAGCCCAACGTATTACGCAGAAAAATTCCCTATGGAATGAATGGATACGACTGTGGTACACAGAGGGATGGAAAAGGAATTGGTAATTATTGAAATAACAAAAGGTGTGTTATACTTAAAATTAATCTGTGCAACACTGGAGGGTATAACGATGATCCCAAAAAAATTGGATCAACAGGCCGCTAGTGCGATCAAATCCATCCTTCAAAAACTCAATATAAACAATTCTCGCGTATTGATTGATCTTGAGAAACAGACAGTTGAAGCTCAAGAGGACGAATACTCCATTGATGATCTTTTGGAGGCAGCCGGTTCATTAACGCCTGAACGAGGAAAAGAACTTCTCGCAGAAGCCAACAGATCGCGCGAGGACTGGAATGTATGAGGAAAGGGTACCTGTTAGATACGAATATTGCGATAAATATTGAATGAAATTAAGCGAAATCTCTTAGACCATATCTCTTAGCATCGATCAGTAAGCAGGAACGTCCAAGTCTTAGATGTCACTACGCACAGCAAAGATCCTCTGCCGCGTAATTCAGCGGGGAGGATTTTTTCATATCGTTTAAGTGGACAAGGCACAACGGGACGTTGCAGATCGCGTGCCGAAGAGTACTACTCCTCCGCTTCTCCTCCCAATAGCTTCCCAACAGAAACATCCAACGCTTTAGCGATTGCAACGACTTCATAATCCTGTACAAGCCGATATTGCCCTTCCAATCTAGACAAGCTGGTTGGACTGATATCCAGACCGAAAGTTTGCAGCCTGGCAAGAAAGTCTTTTTGTTTCATTTTTTTAGCTTTTCGGATTGCGACAACCCGGGTGCCGATAATGTTTTTATCTCCCGGAGGATCCTTTCGATGTTTCATTCCTGTCACCTCACACAATATTTAAATAGTATGTGAGGATAGGGTTGTTTTAATGCGATTTTCGCACTAAAATAAAATAAACCGATAATCGCATTAAAATCGAATGGCATCAGGTACAGTCGAGAGCAGCTCGAGAAGGGGAGCGGAGCAGACGGATGAGAGATCTGATGCGAAAGTATGAGGAAGAAAAGATGAAGCTAAATGAGCTTGGCCGCTCACAATAGAAGAAATGAAAGTCAAAATAAATGCCTTGAGCGGATCCGAAGCGAAGACAATATTGCTACAACTCTATGCACGAATGGATATTGTCAAAAACGGAAACGGGGAATATTCGAGCGAACGATGCATAGACGATACGATAGAAGTGTTCAACGGAATTGCGCAATTTATCGAAAAACGAAATGGACTTCCACAATAACGAAAATACAAATTAAGCAGCAGAGAGGGGCAGAGTACCCCTCTTTTTGCGAAAAGACACTATGTTTTGTTTACGTCATCCTTAACCCGATACCAATACTTATAGACTTCCGAGTAACCGATTTTTGAATACAGCCGCCGCGCAGGCGCATTATTCGCTACCACCGCCAAATAGCTGTACTGTGCTCCGTTCTCCTTCCCCCACTTCAACAGGTTTAGTATCATTTGTTCTCCCAAGCCTCGGTTTCGATAGTGGATATCCGTCACGATATCGTACAAGCCTATGTATTCCCGTTCGATCACGCCAAGACCGCAAGCGATAACTTGCTCTTCGTAATACAGCGAAATAAAGCCTTTTTTGGTTTTGATGTTGGATAACATGCGTTCCAAGACTTTCTTGTCACCGGGCTTAACGTGATTAAGTCTGCAGAAATCCTCTCGCCATACCGCGTTAATGTCTTCCTCTATGATTACCGAAGTCAGTGCAGGTTCGCTTATGCGATCCAACTTCAGGGTCTGAACGCTTGTCGTATCAATCAGCGAATAGCCCAATTCCTCCAATGTAAGATCTAGATGGGCCGGTTGAACAAAAGGCGTGATTTTGTATGTGGTTGGCAGATGATTCGCGGTATAGATCTTCTCGCAATGTTCGATCTTCGTACTCAAATCATAGGTTGAACAATGAATGGGGTTAATCGAATTCGCTCGTTTCGTATATCCGTCCGCGAAGCGCAATACCCATCCGTCGTACAGTAGGGTGGATACGGGCTGCCAGTGGTTTAACGACAATTCCTCAATGAACTTGTTATCCATATCTATCCTCCAGATGACACCTTTCGAATAATAATACATTATCATGAATAAAGATACAAACAAAGCCGCACGAAGGTATTGCAACCGGACTGGATGATGATTCATCGCAGCCGGTCGTTCATTGATAGAGACCGCTCTTTCTATTCGGTTGGATCGAATTTATAGCCGAAACCTCTGACCGTATGGATGAATTTCGGTCTCATCGGATCGGCTTCTATTTTTTTGCGCAGCCTATTAATATGGACCTTGATAACATCGGACGAATACCCAATCGGATCGATCCAAATTAGCTCATAGAGCTGCCTTGGATGATAAACTCTTTGTTGGTTTTGCGCGAGCGTCAGCAGCAGGTGCATCTCTTTAGCCAGTAAAATGACGGGTTTGTCGTTGGCGATAACCGTCAATCGCTCCATATCGATTTCGAGTCCGGTAAAGCTCAGCTTGCGGCGGGGTTGCTTGGCTTCTGCGAGAAGGGCTCCCCAGCGCAGATGGGATTTCACTCTCGCGATTAATTCCAGGTGATCGAACGGTTTAGTCATATAATCGTCGCCCCCCGACTGGAGGGAGTTTAATTTATCTTCAATCTGCTGTTTCCCCGTCAGAAACAAGATCGGAAGCTGGAACAGACTTCTGATGCGGCGGCATAACGTGATGCCGTCTACATCCGGCATTTGAATGTCCAGCAGAATAAGGTCCGGTTGTTTGTCTCCAAGATAAGCGAGGCATTGTTCGCCGTTATAAGCTTGCAGCACGCGGAATCCTGCATTGGTCAGAAATAAATGCAGCATTTCTTGCAATTGAATATCGTCGTCAACGGTTAAAATGGTCGCTGTCATGGATACCAACGTCCCCCTCCTGCAGCATTTGTCTATTATTTTATCAATTTTGTCGGAATAAAAGAAGAACGCGTGTAAGGGGCTTGTAAATGTATGAGATATTGCTAGAATTCATAGTAATTGCAGCTAACAGAGAGGGAAAATAATCATGCGAATTCTGAATGCGATCATGTTAGCTATTGTCTGCGCGTTAGCATTCTCTCCCGCCGTTAGCGCTATGGGAACGACAGAAGGAGCCGAACTTTCAATATCGGATCACGAATCCAGTTATTCGATCAACGCGAGAATGGAAGTATTGGAAGATGCGCAGCGACAATGGTCCATGAAGGATTTGCAATCCCCCGCGCTGCAGCAACAGTTTCAACCGGCCAGAGGCCAATCCTCTTTCGGATATACGTCATCCGCGTATTGGGTCCGCGTCACCCTTAACAATGAATCCTCCAACGATAAATGGGAACTCACCGTACTCAATTCGATAATGGATCAAATCGATATCTATCCCTCGGCACCGCTGATTACGAAAAACCGACTCCATCCTTCCTATGAGATTACCTTGCCGCGAGATCAGCAAACGACGATTTACATGCGCTTCGAGACGTATGGCTCGATGATCATTCCGCTTCGTTTAACGGCGCAATCGGCGTTGTACGACAAGATGTCCAATGAATTGCTGTTTTATGGATTCTACTACGGGATGATTACGGTTATTGCGGTGTTCCAGATCGTGCTCTACTTGTACACTCGCAATATAGCCTACTTTTATTACATGCTTAATGTAGTGGTCTTCTGTACGGTCCTGTTGATCTGGAACGGGTTTATGCTGCCCTTGTTCGGAACCGGGCGATTGACAGGGCAGGGAATGGCGGAGGGAATATGGCATAGTCCTTCTGCTGTATATGATTTCTTTTACGTACTCGGCCGCTGGTTTGGCACCTTGTTTCTGGCCAAAATATTGTTTCCCCGCAGCGACTCGCCAACGGCCAAGTGGATTTGCCGTTCCTTGAACGTAATCTGCCCGATCATTTGTATAGGCATCCTATTTTTCTATCCGCTCGGTATGGCGCAATTTTTGTTTTGGTTCAAGTATGTCAGTTTATTTTTGGCGTTAGTCATTATCGTTCTATGCGCGAGAAAAGGGGATCGTATCGCCCTGTATCTAGCGATTCCCAAAATTCCGGTCGTTCTATTTGCTATTCTGCCTAAAGCGCTGCTGCTTTACGGCCTGCTGCCTAACAATACGTTTACTCGTTTCGCTTCGCAGTTCGGTCTGCTCGGCGACTTTGTATTTATTGCGATCTTGATGTATGCACTCATGAATCAAATGCGCAAAAAGGAAGAAAACGCGCAGCAAGAGCTGGTACAGACGCTCTCCGATTGGAACGTAAATTTGAAGAAAACGGTGGAAGAACGGACGGAAAGCTTGAAGCGCACTAACGATGAGCTGAGGGTATCGGAAACCTTCCGCTCGCAGATGCTGCAAAATATTTCGCATGACGTGCGAAGTCCTCTCTCTTATGTGCAGAGCGGCATTGGAGCGCTCATTCATAAGTTTGAAACGAGACCGCAGCAGCAGGAACGAATCCTGCGAAATGTTCACGATAAGGTTCTGGACATCAATCGGTTTATTGACGATTTTTTGGCGTTAAGCCGCAACGAGGTCGCTTCGGGAAGCACCGAATTGCAGATGGTCATTTTCTATGATTGGTTTGAGGAGATCGGTAGGGAACTGGCGGCAGATATCGAATATGCCGGACGGCGATGCACGCTTGCGATTTCGCCATTCGAGAGGGATGCGGATGTCTGGATGGATCCTTTCCTGATCAAACGCGTGCTGTCCAATCTGGTCGACAACGCATGCAAGTTTACCCTGCCGGGCGGCACGATCACTTTGCAAGCCTCGTTGGAGAAACAGGCGGTCTGCATCATGGTCGGAGATACCGGCAATGGAATAGGCGCGGAACAGATGACGCACATATTCCGACGGCACTACAAGGAAGGCGACGCTCAAGGCAGCGGACTCGGACTTGCGATTGCCAAGGAAATTGTCGAGAGGCATGGCGGCGAGATTTGGGCAGAGAGCGAGCTTGGGAAAGGAAGTCGGTTTTATTTCACGCTGCCGATCGTTGGCGCAGGAGAATAACTTATGCGAGATGGGGCTGTCCCATAAGTAGAGCCGTACAAGATGATCGATTGAAGAAGAGAGTGCATGTATGTCCTTCCGCTGCTATACGCTCCCGAGAGAGAACCCACTAAACACAAGGATTTTCTGAGTGTTTAGCGGGTTTTTCTGTGCGGGATGCAGCAGTGCTTTATTAGGAACCTTTTCCTTGGAGCCTTTATGATATTATAAAAGTACACGGTCAGAGCCTGCAGTGGGGGGCAATTGCCGACGGTCTTCTTGATAACGCTATCATGAAGGAGGAGAAGCAATGCTTACAGAGGAATGGATTCCTGCCGGCACGTTAGAACAATTAAGAACAGACGGCGCTAAAGTCATTAAAGGAGGAATCGCCGTCTTTGCTCATGAAGATGGAGCTGCGGCGGTGGATAATCGGTGTCCGCATCTCGGGTTTCCGCTTCATTTGGGAAGTCTCTGCAACGGGATATTGACCTGCCACTGGCACCACGCGCGTTTTGACATTTGCAGCGGCGGCACGCTGGATCCCTGGGCCGACGATGCGCTGGCGCATGATGTCAAGATAGAGAACGGGGAATTATGGGTGAATGCATCGCCGCGTCGCACGATGAATATTGAGAAGTTAAAGCAGCGGCTGCAAGAAGGCTTGGAGCAAAATATCGGCATTGTCATTGCCAAAGCTGTCGTGGGCTTGATCGAAGCAGGCGTGTCCGAGGACGAAATTGTACGCGTCGGCATCTTGTACGGGACATCGCAAGGCAGCGGATGGGGCAGCGGGTTGACCATACTGGCCGCCATGCGCAACGTGCTTCCCAAGCTGGATAAAACGGGGCGTATTCTGGCGCTGTATCACGGTTTGGTACATGTTGCCCGCGCGGGGGCCGGTCGGGCTCCCCGTTGGTTGCTCGGTCCGCTGCCGTCTGCGGACACATCGCCCGAGCGGCTTGCCGACTGGTACCGAAGCTGCGTGGAAGTGCGCGACTCGCAAGGGGCGGAGAAAGTGTGACGCTCGAAGCTATCGGACCTCATGCAGCCGAGTCCATACTCGCCTCGCTTACGCCTCTGCTGAGAAACCCGTCGCGCAGCGAGGAACAGCATCATTGGCAATCGCCGGTCGATCTGGTTACGCCGCTGAAGCAGACGTTCGAACGGTTGCAGCGGCAAGGAGCGTCCACGCAAGCGGAAGTCTCCACCACGCCTTTTGACGAAGAAGGGTTTTTGGAGCAATTGCTCGATGATAAGCCTCTCGTCACGATTCAGCAATTGGCCGATGCGCTGCTGAGCGGTATCGAGCCTGACCGGTTGGCGCGGCTGATTACTCTCGCGGCTGCGGAGCGCGTAGCGCGGTTCCACACCCAAAATGACTTCGGTGATTGGCTTGCCGTTCTGCATACCTTCACCTATGCCCACGCCGTGCATGAAAGGCTGTTGCGCTCGAAGGAGCCGCTGCTGTATCGCGCTTTGTTTTACGGAGCGATTGCGATCTACCATGACCGATTCCTGAACGTTCCGCGCGCCCCAAAGCCGAAAAAGGAGGAATACGCAGCAAGCATGGCCGCAGCGTCCACCGAGGAATTGCTATCGTTGTTGGATCGGCGGCAGCAGGTGGAAGAAGCGGCGGGCTGGGTGGCTGCCTATCTGGACTCCGGACGCGATCACGCTGCTTTGCTTAATACGCTCGGCCACAGCTTGCTGCGCGAAGACGCGGAATTTCACTCCTTCCAAATGTACGAGGCAGCCGTCGCCGAATACGACCATTGGCAGTCGCTGAAGGGGACCGAGGCGTTAGCCGATCGCGCCGCGCACACGATGCTGATCGCATGCGCTCGCTATCTGGCCGCACATGCTCCAACAGCGAGAGAGCTGCCTCATACGGCGCGCATTGCATGGCGGCTGCATCGGGGAGAGCGGCTGTTTGAATCCGAATGAAGGTGCGCATACAACGTTGGCCCTCGCCGTTAGGCGAGGGCTTATCGTTAATTGCTTAATTGAATAATCGTTAAACTGCGATTCATATAGCCTAATGCAGGGAAATCCGTGTTAATGCTCACTCCCACTTCATCGTCTGCCGTCAAGGAGGCTTGCGCTACGAAGGTTGAACTGCTTCTGTTCGATATCTTGAAAAAAGTAGTGGTGTCCCCGAAAAGCGGCGAACCGTTGACGGTAATAATAGCCGTTAAAAAGGGTTGATCCGGATCGGGATCGGTCGTCGCTTCTGCGTTAATAGAGATCGTAATTTGATAAATTCCGCTTTCTCCCACCCTTAATTCATTGCCGGATGCGCTGACTGTGACAGTGCTCGATAAAGGCCCGGCCACGCTAAACGGTACGGGTACAAATGTTGAATCAGGCGTTTCTACGCTGCTTCCTCTTAAAGAACCATAAGCCAAAACAACTTCTCCAGCGGGACCGGCGGGACCGGTGGGGCCGGCAGGACCAGGCAGACCAGCAGGACCGGCAGGGCCGACAGGTCCCGGGAGACCGGCGGGGCCGGCAGGACCGACAAGGCCAGCAGGACCGGCAGGGCCGGCAGGACCGATAGGACCAGCAAGACCGATAGGACCAGCGGGACCAGCAGGACCGGCAGGACCGGGACGGCCGGCAGGACCAGGCAGGCCAGCAGGACCGGCAGGGCCGGGGATCCCCGCGGGACCGGCGGGGCCGGGAATGCCGGCGGGACCAGCAGGTCCGGTACGTCCTCGTATCCTTTTAATTTTAAGAGGTCCACAGGGTCGAGGTTTATGACAACCGCGCTTTATTTTGGGCTTACACTTTCGAATAGGGTGTTTATGGCCTAGTACCATTTGTCCCTCCCCTTTCTACTCGTATATAATATATCCCGGTCCAGTAATAGGGACTGTACGATTACCTAAAGCATGTATAAAATAGGTCGTTTACATAGTGGAAGGGATTTATTGCATTAGAGAAAAGGGATATGCTATGCTGTGCTCACTGTTAGGGATAAAGGATAAGGGGGATGGATATGGCAGAGAGTAAGAACAGTGTTAAGAAGGAGCTGTCGACGGAGCAACGCGAGGGACTGCTCAAAGCATTGAAGGCCCGTTTCGAGAAAAACATGAACCGCCACGAAGGTCTGGAATGGGCCAGCGTGCAAGCGAAGCTCGAAGCAAATGCGGAAAAGCTGTGGTCGCTTCACGAAATGGAAAGCACCGGCGGCGAACCGGATGTGGTCGGACAGGACAATAAGACGGGTGAATACATTTTTTACGATTGTTCGGCGGAAAGCCCCAAAGGCCGCAGAAGCATCTGTTACGACCGTGCGGCGCTGGAGGCGCGGAAAGAGCACAAACCGCACAACAATGCCGTTGAAATGGCTGCCGACATGGGCATCGAGCTGTTAACGGAAGAGCAATACCGGGAACTGCAGCAGCTGGGCAATTTCGATCTGAAAACGTCAAGCTGGGTAGTGACGCCTGCAAATATCAGAAAACTGGGCGGGGCTCTTTTCTGCGATCGCCGCTACGACACTGTCTTCGTGTACCACAATGGAGCGGACTCCTACTATGGCGCAAGAGGGTTCCGCGGCTCGCTGAGAGTGTAAAACTAACAGTATCGCAAGTCGGCCGAGAGGGATGCCGCCGCTCTAAAGGTGCGATTGTCGCCTACAGACGCCCGTACCACTCGGCCAGCTCTGCCGAAGGCTGAATATCGAGCTCTTGCTTCAACAGCGCTTCATACTGCTTGTACCGCAATTGGAGGGCCGGTCTGTCCTTCAGCTCGGCCAACCCGCGCATCAGCAGCATATTCGCTTCTTCATCCAATTCGTTGCGCCGCACCAGCTTTTTCGCAATCTGAACGGCCTGGCGAATCCGCTGATGTTCGAGCAGCCGCTTGACTAGACGTTTGGCGAACGTCTCGTAAACATCGCCGAGCCGTTCGCGCTCGGCAAGCGCCCATTCGTACGGTTTATCCTCGAACAAATCGCCTATATACATGCTCTCGACGGCCAGTGCGGCCTCTTCATTGTTTTCATCAATAGTGTGAAAGCCCGACAACTGCTCTTCGAAGTCTATGAAATCAACCTGGATTTGATCCAGATGCATCTGGTACTGCTCGCGCTCGGAGACGAAAATATCCTTCATTCCATGAGTAGACAGCGTCCTGCGCAGCTGATACAGCGCAGTATTCAGATACAACTCCGAATTCTTCCTGTCCCTATCCGGGAATAGATCCTCCAAAATGCGCACTTTGGCCGTGCGATTCCCGCGACAGAGCAACAAGTAGGCGAACAGCTCCTGGCTTTTGCGCGACATCCACTTCAAGGGTTCCCCCTGCGCGCTGCCGATCTGCAAATTTCCCAAGCCTGTCACCGACAGTCGTTTTGGGCTGTCCGCTTTACCGGAACCAAGCCTCTCCGCTCGACCTCTCGCGGCTCTGGCAACGGTTTCCTCCAACCGCTTCCTGGAAATAGGCTTTACGATATAATCCAAGGGATAAGCGTCGAAAGCATTCAGCGCAAACTCCTTATGGGAGGTCGCGAACACAATATCCAGATCGGCGTTCATCTTCCGCAATTCAAGGGCCAGTGCCAATCCGCTGTCTTCCGCGATCTTGATATCGACGAAGGCCAGATCCACGGCATGCTGCGCGGCAAAGGCAACCGCCTCTGCGCTGCTGCGTGCCATCCCGACGATTGCCACGCCTTCTATTCGCGACAATAGCTGGCTCAATGCCGTCAACATCGCTTGTTCGTCGTCAATAAGCAATACTCTCATCGCGGTTCCTTTCCGAGTCTGCGGCGCGAAGCGAAAAGTAAAACACGGTTTTCCGGCGCGGCACGCTCTCTACCCCTATTTGTCCGCCGCTCATCCGCACGAATTGTTGGCAGGCTTGCAATCCGAGGCCGGTGCCTCTCTCCCCGGCAGTCCCCGTCGTGGACACGAGTGTCAGCGGATCGAACAAGTTCTGAATCCGCTCTTCCTCCACTCCCACGCCATTGTCGCTGACCGATACGATTACCTGCCCGGCATCCTTTTCCGCGCTAACGAGAACTTTCCCGCCTCGCTCGGAAAATTTGATCGCATTGGTCATCAGATTGCGAACGATCAAATTGACCGCTTCTCTATCCGCATAAACCTCAATGCCGACGTCGATCTCCGTATGTATCGCAATTTGTTTGGCTTCGCTTTTGATTCGCAGCGTGCTGCACACTTCCTCGACCGCATCCATCAGGCGCAATCGTTCGGGCTGCAGCAGCATGCCTTCCTTCTGGCTGCGGAACCATTCCAGCAAATTTTCGATCATCGCGAACGTATTTTGAATTTGTCCGCTTAATGCATCGATCACTTCCCGGTGATTGCGGTTAAACATCGTTTTATCCGCTTCCAGCACTTCGATCAAGGTAGCCTGGACCGCCAGCGGATTCCGGATATCGTGGGATACGATTGCAAACAGATGATCCTTAAGCTGATTGAGCTTCACGATCTGTTCCATCTGCCGTTGCTTTTCCGTAATGTCGAACAATACGGATACGGTTCCTTGCCCGGTCTTCTCCCGGGAGGCCAGCGGATACACCTTGACCGAATAGAACCTGGATTCTCCGCCCACCGATGCTTCGATCTCCATTTCGCTTGCTTCCATCCGCTCGCAGGCGCGCAGCCAATCCGGCCAATCGGCTAACAATTGGTCGATGCGCCGCCCCGCGATCGAGCTTCCCCCCGAACCCGCAAATAGGGGCTCGACATGGGCATTGCTGTCGATGACGCTTCCCCTGTGATTGACAATGAGTATTCCTTCTTCCATCGTCTCGACCACAACGTTTCTTGCAAGCGGCACGACCGAGAACATCCGGTAACGGATCACGATCCACAGCATGGTCATTCCCAAGAAGCCGCAATAGACCGAGAGGGGAAGCAGCCACGGCGCGAAGCCGGAATAAGCGGACTTGGCGACTTCCGTCGCAGCGGGAATGCAGCCGCACAGCACCAGCCAGATGCCGGGCTTGCGAAGCTCGGGACGAACGCGCCGCAGATAGACTAACAAATAGAAGACGCAGACGGCAATAGCCGCGTAACAGAGAATATTAAACGCGATCGAATAGACGGTTTTGCTTACTTCCAAGTGTCCTTGGTTGAGCTCCATATGCCAGAACAGCAGGTGATGATAGGGATTCGTCCATATAAGCACCGACCACAGCGCGAAAATCGAAAAAATCTGCAGCATGCGAAGCGGACGTAAATAGTCGTCTTTTCCGTACAGGGACAGCACGAAAAAAATGATCAGAGGCACGACGAACAACAAGCTGGTCTGTTCAATATTCCGAAACAGCATTTTGGACGATAGACTTTCGCTGTTGATTTCCATAATCACGCTTCCGGCATAAATCACGCGACAGACCATGACCCAGGCGAAGTATCGGATTCCCCGCTCCTGGCTGTACAGGAAGGCGTAGCCTAGAAACGCGATCATCAAAACAATGGAAACCAGCATGGCCACATTGGATAGGGTTACACTCATGACTGCCAAGTTCTCCTTATAGCAGGAAACATCTCTATTTGATCTTACGGTTTGCTGGATTCCTTCACGATACCGCGTGAACGCCCATTCTTTCATAGTTCTTTCATAGCTGTTTGCTATACTGAGCGCGTCTATTTCCATTTTACCTCAAATCATGACATCAGTGGCCGCTGCAAGCACAAATCCTCTCGTAATTGTTTCATAGGGCCCAGATATGCTCGGCAAAATATAGACCTACAGTACAAGGGAGAGAACGCAAGATGCCAAGGAACCAGTCGTCAAGTATAAGAAAGAAAAGGAATAGATCTGCCATGCTGCTGCGGATGATGATCGTTCTGACGATGCTGAGCGGTTCATGGTTGTCAGCGCCGCCATCGGCTTCGGCGGATACGCCGCTGGGGACGATAGCGGCAGGGAATGGTCCATTCAGCGCGGCAGTGAATCCGATCACGAATCGAATCTATATCGCGAACGAACAAGACAGTTCCGTCACCGTTATTGATGGTGCCACGAATGCAAGGACGACCGTTGCCACATTAAGCCATCCAACCGCGATCGCGGTGAATGCGGTGACGAACAGAATCTATGTCGCTCATCCGGATCACGACAAAGTCAGCGTCATTGACGGCGCCGGCAGCAACGTGACGGAGATCATCGACGCGGGGGATGGCCCGACGGACATCGCGGTGAATGCGGCGACGAACAAAATCTACGTCGCCAATAGGGCCGGTGACGATGTCACCGTCATAGATGGCGTCGATCATACGACGGAGACGGTGGCAGCGGGGGACGAGCCCTATCGAATCTCAGTCAATGCCGTGACCAACAAGATTTACGTCGTGAATACGGCGAGCCATAACGTCATCGTCATAGACGGAGCGGACCATTCGACGCAGACGGTAACGGTGGGAAGCTTGCCCAATGCGGTCGCGGTAAATCCGATTACGAATAAGATTTACGTCACGAATCAAGGCGACAATTCGGTGACCGTGATAAACGGCGCAGACAACTCGACGGAGCCGCCGGTAGCGGTGGAAGACTCGCCTGTCCACATCGCGGTAAACCCGGTGACGAATAAAATCTATGCGGCGAATCAAGGCGACAATTCAGTGACCGTCATAGACGGCACAGACAACTCTACGGAGCGGGTAGCGGCAGGAAACGGTCCCCAGTTCGTCACGGTGAATTCTGTCACGAATAAGATCTACGTCGCCAATTCCCTTGGCAGCGATATTACCGTCGTAGACGGAGCGAGCAACACGCCGAGGACGATCGCAACGGGAGACGGTCCCTTCGTCGTTGTGGTGAATGCAGTGACGAATACAATCTATGCAGCGAATCGGAACGACGATTCGGTGACCGTCATAGATGGAGCAGATAACCTGACGGAGACGGTATCGAGGGGAGACCGTCCAACCGTGATCGCGGTGAATACGTTGACGAACAGAATCTACGTCACCAATTTTTTCGCCAGTACGGTGTCTGTCCTGGATGGCGCGGGCAATCTGATCGAGACGGTGGCGGCAGGCAGTTCTTATGCTCTTGCGGTGAATGAAGTGACGAACAAAATCTATGTCGCCAATTATTACGATCAAACGGTTACCGTTATAGACGGTGTGGACCATTCGACGGAGATTATAGATGTGGGCGATGCTTCCTATTCTGTTGCGGTGAATCCGATTACGAATAAAATTTATGTCGCGAATCTAAGCAGCGGTTCGGTGAGCGTCATAGACGGCGCAACCAACGAAGTCGAGAATGTCGCAACGGGCGACACCCCGTTTTTCGTCGCAGTGAATCCAATCACGAACAAGATTTATGTCGCCAATTCCAGCAGCAATACTGTCACTGTCATCGACGGTGCGGACAACACAACCAGGACGGTAGCGGCGGGGGACGCTCCTTACGAGATTGCGATCAATTCCGTTACGAACAAAATCTATGTCGCGAATTGGAACAGCGGCTCGGTGACTGTTATTGACGGTGCGGATCTTACGACAGATTCGGTCGCAGTGGGGGACAATGCGGGACATCTTGCAGTAAATTCCGTTACGAACAAAATCTATGTTTCGGCAGAAAGCAGCGATACGGTGACCGTCATCGACGGCGCAGACAACTCGACAACCACTCTGGCAGCGGGAAATGGCCCTCGAAGGATTGCAATAAATCCGGCCACGAATAAAATCTATGTCATCAACGCTTTCAGCAACAACGTTACCGTTATTGACGGCAACAGCAATACGACAGAGACGATAGATGTGGGGAGTGCGCCCGGAGACATCGCAGTGAATGCGGGGACGAACCGCATCTATGTCCCGAACCAGTTTGACGACACGGTGAGCATTATTGATGGCGCCGGTCGTGTACCGAATCCTTTGCAGGTTGACATTGTGCCGTTGCCGGGCCATATGGCAAGCGGAACGAATGCGGCGTTTACTTTCCGTCTTACGAATGCGTATCACCCGAATCCGACGAAGGTGCTGGACGTGTACTATCAACTGGACGGTACGCTCGGACAATGGAATCGGGCGGATGCATTCGGCGAGGACTGGGTGGCGACGGTGTCCTCGGCCACCTACGGTCGGCATGTGCTCTATGCGCTGGCTCTCGAGGCGCAGGGCGATGGGGTGACGGCCGGAATCGCAAGCGCCTATACATTCAACCTGCTGCCGGAGAACACGATCAGCCCTGCCGCTGCGAGCTTCGACAAATACGCCGAAGCGGCGGCGCATGCGGATATTACGACAACGTTAACGCTGTACGGTTACCCGCTCGCGAGCATTGCCAGCGATGCAGCCACTCTTGTGCGTGACACGGATTATTCGGTAACGGGCAGTACGGTCACCATCAAGAAGGAGTTTCTTGCCGCTCAGCCCACCGGGACGGTGAACCTGACGTTCACGTTCGGCTCGGGAACGACTCTGATGCTGCCGGTAACCGTAACGGATTCGACGCCGCCGTCAGGCGGTATCGACCTTACCGCACCGGTAATTAGCTTGACGGCCAGCCCGACAAGTCCAACTTATGGAAATGTAACGGTAACAGCCGCCGTATATGAAACAGGCAGCGGAATGGACAGCTTGAAGTGGGCGGGAGGCGCGAGGCTGGCATCTTATTTCGCAGGCGAAGGGACCATCTTCGCCGGAAGCTTCGATGTGAGCGCCAATGGCACTTACACCGTATACGCGCGGGATGTGGCAGGCAATGAAGCCGTGGAGACGATAGAAATAACGAACATTCGCATCCCGACGACGCCATCCGGACCAAGCCCGGTTGATCAGGCGGAGCCCGAGAAGGACACGGAACCGAAGACGGAGATCTTCATTGATAAAGGAATCATCGTCATCAAGGTTGCTCCGAGGGATGTCAAGGAAGTGAAGCGGGAGGATGGCCGTACCGTTGATCAGGTGGTATTGCCCCAAGATGTGGCGGATAAGCTTCCGAAATTGCTGGAAAGCGTGGAGCGTCCGTTGGTGCGGGTCGTAATCCATGATCGTAAGCCGGACATGAATTTGCAATTGCCTGCCGACTTGTTAGATGAGGCCATGTCGATTCGTTCCGATGTTGCATTCGAAGCGCGGTTGAACGGCTCCAGCTTTCAATTGGAAGTGAACGTGCTGGATCTCAAGCAATTGGCTGCCAAGCTGGGTGTCGACGTGAGGGAGATGAAGGTAAATATCCTTATCAGGACCTTGACGGGGGCGGAGCGGGAAGAGCTGGCCGCAGCTGCCCGGAAGCAAAGCATGACCTTGCTCAGCGAAGCGATCGAGTTCAGACTGCTCGTAACGGGCGGCGGGCGGACGGTGGAGGTCAGCGACTTTGGCGGATCGTACATGATGAAGTCCATCGTGCTGGATGCAGGGGCGGCGCAGCGAAATTATACGGCGGTATTGTACGATCCGTCCGCTCAATCGTTTGCGTTCGTTCCGGCAGTCACCGCAAATCGCGACGACGGCGGCTCGGAGTCGGTGATGCGGATGCCGCACAACAGCATCTATGCCGTGATGGAATCGCCTCTGATTTCGTTTGCCGATATGCAAGGACACTGGGCGAAACCTTCGGTTGAACAGATGGCGACGAAGCGGATTGTCAACGGCGTGTCGAACACGGCTTATGCGCCGGATCGTGCCATTACCCGCGCGGAGTTCACGGCATTGCTGGTGCGGGCGCTCGGCATTCGCACGGAAGCCGATGCTGCCGGAAATGCGTTCGAGGATGTTGCGGCAAGCGCGTGGTATGCAGCCGCGGTGGAAGCGGGCTTAAGAAGCGGACTGGTGAGCGGAATAGGCGGGACGCGATTTGCTCCTGAAGAACGGATTACGCGGGAGCAGATGGCCGTGATGCTGGCGAATGCACGCGCCTTGGCGACTGAGCGGGCCGCGGGCGCCGGTCAGACGGCGAACTTGCCGAGCGGATTCAGCGACGCCGCGGAGGTTTCGCCGTGGGCCCGGGCTGCGGTAGCGGAAGCCGTCGCCGCCGGCATCATTCAGGGAATGACGCCGGATCGGTTGGCTCCGGCGGCATCGGCCACACGCGCGCAAGCTGCAGTCATGCTGAAGCGGTTGATGGAGGATATCGGATTTCTGGAAAAAGTAAGTGATTAACCTAAACTCATATTCTCTAACTGAGGTTATCCCGCATGTGTTATCGACGTGCGGGATAACCTTATTTCCTTGAGAGAGATGTCGACCAAAGCGCATAGCCCAACCAGATAAACGCAAGTCCCATGGGTACGGCCAAGATTCGGTCGAGAGGATGGGGGATGATTCCGCCCGCTAGGGTCACCGCTGCGCCGAAGGCAAGGAGGGCAGCCCCCAAGCGCGGGAGAACGCCGGCACGAAACGTAGCGATGCCAAGCAACAACCCGCCTAGCAAATAGAGCACTCCCGCAATCGGCGCTAAAGCCGGGAGCACTCCAAGATCAACCTCGCCGTCCGTTCCGCCGAAAATTCCCAAGAACCCTTTCACAAATTTCGGAGCCTCGGTTGTGAGCAAAGGCAATACAAAAGCTTCGATGAAGCTAAATGCGATTGAAGCCAGCCAGAACAGGCTAAAGGCAAGAAAGCCGGCTAACCCCAGCAACCGTGAACGGTCCATGTTACGTGATCTACTCCAACTGTCAACCGAATTCAACCCGGTTCGGATGTTTTAAAGAGCGACTATGCCAGATTTTTGAAGATTTCTAAGCAGGAAACGGAGAATTCGCATATCGAGCTCATTCTGAGAGTTAAATGTAGGCGAGTCGCCTTCTACCGTGTCCTATTATACTAAAAAGTAAAATTGTGTTAAATTAATAAGACATAAACGACATGCACCAGGTACAGTCAGGAGGAGCTCAGGAAGGGAAGTGGGCCAACTGATGAAAGATCTGATGCGAGAATACGAGGAAGAGAAGACGAAGCTGAACGAACTTGGCCTGAAGTCGCTTGAGCAGGGAATTCCCTTAGGAGTGAACGAAGAGGTTCAAGCTCAGAGCCGGAAGGTGGACGAGTTGGTCATCCGGTTTTATCTCAAGAAATCGGCGGAGAGCAAGTAATCAAATTGCGTGCATGCAACTGCCATGATATGATTAGAATAGAAAGAAGGAGCCGGACCGCCATCCGACTCCCTGTACAACATTTTGGGTGGGGAACCTCCAGCCAAAGCCAGAAAATAACCCGCAGGCGGCCAACCTGGGCGGGTTATTTTCGTTTATTCGTGAATGTGAGCAACGTCAGCAAGAACATGCCGAGCATAATCACTTCAGTTAACGAAAATTGCATGAGTATCACCTCCGCTCTGGAGGTAATACTTTCCCACCCAAGTTTGTTGTACACTCGTATTATATCAAATTTGTAAAGAAAATAAATCGAGAGAGGAGCCTCTATCATGAAGCCGCGTATTACGGTTCTCACATTGGGCGTTGACGATTTGGAAAGGTCGCTGGCCTTCTATCGCGACGGATTAGGGCTGCCTACGCAAGGGATAGTGGGCAAGGAGTTCGAGCATGGAGCGGTGGCTTTCTTCGACTTGCAATCGGGTCTGAAGCTGGCCATCTGGAATCGTCGCGATCTCTCCCACGAAGCCAAGGTTCCCCTGACGACTCCGAGTTCTGCCGAAATGACGATCGGCCACAATGTAGGCAGCAAAGAAGAGGTGGACGAGATCATGGAGCAGGCTCGCAGCGCGGGAGCCGTCATTACCGACCCTGCGCACGACACCTTCTGGGGAGGATATTCGGGCCATTTTCAAGATCCGGATGGCCATCTCTGGGAAGTCGTGTGGAATCCGGAGTGGGATTTTGCGGAGTAAAGAGCGGACTTGGCAAGGATAATTGCCAAGCTCAATCCGCCTTAAACTGCGCCTCCGTCAGCCCGGTCGCTTTCTCGATTTTGTCGATATCGATACCCACGGATTTGATGGAAGCGTCCATCGAGATCAACTCCTTAATCTGTTGTTGAGGCGTGCGTTCATCAAGAAAAAGCAGCCAGCGGTGCAGCGGATTTCGCAAATCCGGCGTTATTCGGCGGAATTTCGCGCATTCCAGGAAGTGTATCTCAATCGTGTCGGCTAATAAATAATCCGAATTATAGCTTGAGAGGCTTTTTCGGCCATACCTCTCAATGAATTGATCTTTGACGCTAGGCGCGATCAATGCCTTGATAGCGACCAGTTCCGGTTGATAACCCATCTCGCGTTCATGCTCTGCTAAATATTCTCGAGGGTTAAACGTCTGTTCGTCCATATTCAGATGATCAATCCGGGACAGTTTAAATGTTCTGTACTCCAAGCGATGCAAACAGAAGCCCTTCAGATACCAGCTCGTTTCGCTAAAATGAAGCTGATACGGCTCGACAATTCTCTTCGTCGCAGCGCCATTTTTATCGATATAATCGAATGAAACCAGCCTTCTCTTTAATATGGATTGTTGGCATGTCTGCAAGGTTCGAACAATCTCAGACCGACCCTCCCAATCATAGAATGACAGTTGAATGGAGCGATTCAGAGGCAATGGGCTAACCATCGCTTCTATTTTTTTCATCGTCATCTCAACTTCTTCGCTGATCAGAATTTGTTCCAATCCTCCGAGCGCAGTCCAGATATTCTCCAAGTCCGAGTTGCTTAGCAGACGTTTATCGACCTTGTATTCCTCCATAATACCGTAGCCGCCGTTAACTCCATGAATAGAATAGATCGGGATGTTCGACAAACTCAGCGTTTCCATATCGCGAAGAATCGTCCTTTTGGAAACGTTAAATAATTGCGAGAATTCCTTGGCCGAGACGACGTCTTTTTTCAGCAAGATCATGATTATTGAAATCAGTCTCTCAACTTTGTCCATCTATCTCCCTCTTTTTTCTTTGCTTCATCCAAGAATAGCGACATACAGCTGTCACCTTTCATCCATTATACTACAGGTATCTCAAGAAGGAGGCATTGCCCTATGTCAGCTATTGCATACTTAAACTTTGATGGAATTGCAGAGCAAGCGATTGAATTTTACTCGGAGGCTCTGCAGGCGACTGAAGTGAAAAAAGTTAAATTCAAGGATTTTCCGCAAGATCCGAACTATCCGCTGCCTGAAAATGAATTAAACATGATCATGGAGTCCTCGCTGGAATTCGCGGGCGGGAAAATCATGATGTCGGATCTGTTGCCTTCAATGAAAGGGGTAACCGGAGAGCTGTTGACAGGAAATAACGTACTGATCAGTCTGGTCATCGACGACAAGTTCAAATTGGAACAATACTTTAATCATTTGTCTGTTGGCGGTCATGTTATTATGCCGTTATCCGCTGTGCCGTGGTCTTCGTGCTTTGGGATGCTGGTTGATAGATTCGGTGTTTGCTGGAAATTCAACAGCGACGCGGATAAGTTCCTGGATCAAATCATTTCGAATCTAGCGACGCAGGAAAATGGAAGCAAGCATTAAGTAAGCCCTTTTTACTTATGGGACATCCTCTTTTGGTCATGCAACGGTTTCCGATACGAATGGCAGGCTCGAATATGTTATAATCCTGTCGAATGGCGTTCCGTAGGATGAAACCGTGTGCAGAGGATGCTGGGATGCGTATACGAATGGTGAGGAAAGCGCTTGGCGCGTTATTGATTGCGTTTGCTATGGCGCTCATCGGCTGGTTTGGCTTCGGCAGCGACGACAATGGCAATGCGCCTGCGGCCGAGAAAGGGTTTGTCGATCTGTCCGGTTGGGATTTCGACAAGCAAGGCAACGTGAAGCTGGACGGCGATTGGAGGTTCTATCCGAATCTCTTGCTGACGCCGCAGGAAATAGAAGGGAATGCCGTGCACCCTGAGCGGTATATCGAGGTTCCCAATGGCTGGAGCAACAAGGAAACGTCCTCCTTCATGAAGGACAAAGGCTTCGGAACGTATCGGCTTGAGGTTAAAGTCGATTCGGGCGTCTCTTTGTATGGCATCAAAACGACCTATATCCGCAATGCCAGCAAAATCTACGTAAACGGAAAATGGGTCGGAAACAGCGGGAATCCTGCCGAAAGCGTCGCTGACGGGTATGAAAGCCGCAACGTTCCGTATACGGCGTATTTCGCGCCGGACGGGGACCGGGTCGTCATTACGGTGCAGGCGGCGAATCTGGACTATTATTACGGCGGCATTATCCAGAGCATCTATCTGGGCACGCAGCAAAGCATTACCGCCCAAGCGTTCAAGACGAATTTGCTCGATACGATCGGCATCTCCTTCCTGCTGTTGTCCGCGATCTATTATTTAGCGCTTTGCTTCAGACGACCGAAGGACAGAAGATTTCTCTACATTACCGCTTTTTGCTTCGGCTATACTTTTGTCGTGGCGTCCAGCGGCGAGCGGATCTTCATGCAGCTGTTCCCGATATTTCCATATATGTCGGTGCTGAAGGTCAAATTTTTTGTCATGAGCGGCGGCATCGCGTGTTTGTGCCTGTTCATCCGGGCGATGGAGAGAACCCTCATTCCGGCCTTGTTCAATAAAGCTCTCGTTACCGGCATGATCGCGCTGCTCACGCTTGGCCTGCTTGTCCCGACGGAATACTATGGCCGCGTGGAAGCGATTTTGGTGTGGGTGTATTTGCTCATATTGCTGTCCCTCGGATTTTTCATTTTGAGGGCGATTGCGAGGAAGCGGCACGGCAGGCTGAGCCGCAAGACGGCTTGGCAGCTATTTGCCGGCATTATACTGCTGTTCCTGCAGCTGAGCATGATGACCTTGTATTTGTACTCCTTCATCAATACGAACATTGTGCCGGTTCTCGCCCAGTTTTTCTTTCTGCTGGGAACCGCGGGAATGTTCGCCGATCAATACAAGCAAGCGTATGACGAACTGGAAGAGATGAGCAGCAAGCTGATCGAAACCGACAAGCTGAAGGACGAGTTCCTTATCCATACGTCGCACGAGTTCAAGACGCCGCTTCACGGCATCATCAATCTGGCTCAGGTAGTGCTCGATCAGAGCGGCGGCGAGGTCACGAAGAAGCAGACCGAGAACATGACTTACATTATCGCGCAGGCGACCCGGCTGTCCACCTTGGTGAACGACATTATCGACTTCCAGAGCCTGCAGCGCGGCAGTCTGGCGTTCCACAATACGACGTTCGATGTGAACGGCACGCTGCAGGCGACGCTCGAAGCGCTGAGCCCTATGCGCAGAAGCGATCAGGTTCGGCTGGTCAACCGCGTGCTGCCGGGAGAGCATTTCCTGCTGACGGACGAGAACCGATTTAAGCAGATCGTCGTCAACCTTGTCGGCAACGCGCTTAAATTTACGGAGCAAGGACACGTGGAGGTCGCCGCAAGCTCGCAAGACGGTCTGCTGCATCTTACTTTTGCCGATACCGGAACGGGCATAAGCGAGGAGCATCGGAGGCAGTTGTTCACGGGAGAAGCCTTCGGGGGCGGGAGCACACCAACTGCTTCGGCTTATACTTCCTCCGGACTCGGGCTGAAAATATCGAAAATAATCGCCTCGCAGATGGGCGGCGATCTTGCATTGGAATGGTCCGAGCCGGGCCGAGGCACCGTGTTCAGACTTACGCTTCCGGAGGCCGGGAAGGCGCCGGGGCGGCACCGCGCCGATGCCGAGCCTCAGACGTCCTCGCCGCGGGAGCTGAATGCGGCGGAGTCGCAGCAGGACCTTGCCTCCGAGCAGGAAGATACGATTCGGATTTTGCTTGTCGACGACGAAGCGTCCAACATCAAGGTGCTGCGGGAGTTGTTCTCGTCCAGCCGCTACCGGCTGATCGTCGCCTCCAACGGCGAGGAGGCGTTAAAGCGGATCGAGGAACATCGGGATTTGTCCCTCGTGCTGCTTGACGTGATGATGCCCGGATTGTCGGGGTACGAAGTGTGTCAACGCATCCGGATGGAGTACCCGATCTACAAGCTGCCCGTTCTGCTCCTGACTGTCCGCAGCTCGTCGGCCGATATCGCCGCGGGCCTCGAAGCCGGAGCCAACGATTTTCTCGCCAAGCCTTTCGACGGCAAGGAACTGATGGCTCGGGTCAATACGCTGCTTCAGCTTAGAGAGGCGGTCGAGCAGGCGGTTCGGATGGAGACGCTGTTCCTGCAATCGCAGATCAAGCCGCACTTCATCTATAACGCTTTAAGCGGCATCATGTCCCTGTGCTACAGCGACGGCGCGCGAGCCGGCAAGCTGCTGGGCGAGTTCAGCAACTACTTGCGGCTCGGCTTCGATCTGGAGCCTCGTTATGCCAAAGTCAGTCTGGGCCGCGAGCTGTCCCTCGTGAAGTCGTATATCGAGCTGGAGAAAGCGCGCTTCGGCGAACGGTTGAAAACGGAAATGGTCGTCGACGCGGGGCTGGAGACATCTATTCCCGCATTGATCGTTCAGCCGCTTGTGGAAAATGCGATCCGTCATGGCTTGATGAAGCGGATAACGGGAGGCACCGTCGTCATCCATGCGCATTCGCATCCGCAGGGTCTGCGGATCGAAATCCGGGACGACGGCATCGGAATGGACGCCGGACAGGCGGCATTGCTCCTGTCGCCGGAGCGATCGGGCGGCGGCATCGGATTGATTAACGTGCATAGACGACTCATGAACGAATACAGTCAAGGCTTGCGAATCGAGAGCGTTCAAGGGGAAGGAACGACGGTATCGATGTGGATTCCTTCCCGCGCGGAGCCTGACCGAACAAGCGGGTGACAAGGAAATGAGAGCGATCGTCGTAGACGACGAACAACTGAACGTCGAGCATATCGAGAGACTGCTCGACCATGCGGGAATTGAAGTGGCGGGCCGATGCACGAATCCTTACGAAGCGCTCGGGATGGCCGAGGCGCTGCAGCCCGACGTGCTCTTCCTCGATATCGAGATGCCGGAGCTGAGCGGGCTGGAGATCGCGGAGCGGGTGTATGCGGCCAAGCTCAATGTGGAGATCGTCTTCATTACCGCCCATAATCAATACGCCATCGACGCTTTCCGGGTCAATGCGCTCGATTATTTGCTCAAACCGGTCATGGAGGAAGATTTGCAGCGCTCGTTGGAGCGGGTGGCGAAGAGACGTCACCTTCATGGGGCGGCCGCCGGCATCGGCGGCAAAAGGCAAGTGACGGTATCCTTGTTCGGCAAGCTGTCCGTTCATATCGGGGACAGCCCCGAGCCGGTCCGCTGGGTGACGTCCAAGTGCGCAGAGCTGTTCGCTTATATGCTGTTGCAGCCGAGAGAGAAGGAAGTAACCAAATGGGAGCTGTTCGAGGCGCTCTGGGCGGACAAAAATGCGGAGAAGGCGGACATCAACTTGCGCAGCACGGTAAGCAGAATCAATAAGACGTTAAGGGACCGCCAAGCGGGCATGGCGCTGTCGTCGGTCAAAAACGGGTATCGCCTGAGCCTGGCGGACGATGAACTGAAGGTGGACGCGCACCGGCTGGAGCGATTCGTAGTCGATTCCGCCGAGGTCGATGCCAATAATTGCGAACGGTGCGAGCAGCAGCTGTCCGACTGCAACCAGCCGCTGCTGCAGGAGTTCGACGGCCAATGGTGCGAGGCATACCGAACGCAGTACCGTCAATATTACTTGCGCCTGGGAAGGCGGCTGCTCTCGTACTTCGAGTGTGCGGAGACGGAGCCTCGCCGGACGCTGCAGCTTGCGGACATGCTGGTCGGCCATGATCCTTATGACGATTTCCTGCGCGCGACGGCGCTCAGGCTCCATTATCGAACAGGCGGCCGCAAGCGGGCGGAAGCTTATTTCGGGGAATACGCCGAGCTGCTGAAGACAGAATTGGGAGCGAAGCCGAGCGAGGAGATCTCGGCTTTGTTTCAGGCGTTGGTCATGACGAACACGCTGCCGTAAGTTCCTTTGAAGGAAGGCTCCCCGAACGCCTCGACCCAGCCGTCATACAGCTTCCAGGACGTATCGCGGCGGACGATGACGTAGTCCGGCTTGTCATAGGAGACGATTTCCGGCAAGTAGACCGAGAAGCCGTGCATCGATCGCTCGAACGCGGTCCAGCCGAGCGTTCCTTTGGAGTCGGCGGTAATAAAGGGGTCCTGTCTGCCGTCGGTCAAAATATCGCCGCCCCTGAACATGACGTAACCGGAAGTGCCGTAGGTGGACAGCACCTTCGGCCGATGACCTTCCGGGGTGCGCGCCATAATATAGCTCATCTCGTCGACCGGATAATCCTTCGCGTTCACCGGCGGCGTCTTAATGAATACGATAGCGCTGTTGACGGCCAGCCCGGCCATCAGGCAGATCAGGACGGCAGACATGCGCAGTTGCGGACGCCATTCCCGCAACCGCGGCACAGCGTCCAGGGCGGCTGCGGCGAAATAAGGGATGAGCAGCCACATGAACAGGTTCTGTTTGAAATTCGCGACGCCCAAGTACAAGATGCCCGCAGCCAGGAAGAATCGGAACGGCTTGCCTCGCACCGCGTAAGGCAGCGTCAATACGAAAAACAGGAGCAGCAGCATAATCGGCAAGTTATCCAGCTTGTTGAACGCAATCGGGTGCCATTCGTTGATGAGCATATTGAAATCGTTCTTCGTCACGGTCAGAATGAAGAACAGGCTTTGCAAGCCGCCCGGATTCAACAGCCCGACGAGCCAGACGCCCAGAAAAGCACAGATCCGCGGCTTATTCAACTCCCTGTTTAGCAGCGATTCCAATAGCGCCATGCCCGTGAATGCGGCAACGACAAGCCAGACCCCCGTATGCACATTCGCAACGAGCAGCGACAGTCCGATCAGGGCGGCGGCAGGCTTCCAACCCGCTCTCAGTTGGAATTCACGCAAATACACGACAAACCAGACGATCAGCCCGGCTGAGATCATCTGCGGCCTGATTTTGAAATAACCGTAATAAATCCAGACGGCTGCCAGCAGCGCGATCAAGAGCAACAGCGGATGATCTTCCTCCATGCCCAGCTCCTTGCGCGACACGCGGGCAAGGCGAAGAAGGCCAGGGATGAGCGGCAGCAGACTGAGCGCGGTCAGCAAATAAGCGCCAGGCCAACCGAACGCTTGATAGAACAAGGCCAATATGATCTGGAAGCCGAACTCGTGAGGAATGTAAGGCAGCTTGTCTTCATAGAACGTGTGGATAGCATGATGGAGCACCTGCTTGTGCTCGAGCATGTAGCTTCCCAATTCGATATGCCAGAACGTATCCGGATCGTTGAAGGCATATTTGGGCAGCATGAGCAGCACGGCGGCGATGACGACGATGCCGAAGACAATCGGAAGTTTAGATGATTTCATGAATTGCGCGCCTCTTGTATCCTTTATTTTCCTTAATCTATCTGTTTATTAAATCATAATTTGAGAGTAAAAAGAAATGCTGCGTCGATACGATCGTTTTGAATTGGACGCGTGTTGCGGTCGAACACCGCAATTAAAGATAACAAATGGGAGCCAAGGCGCGGGAGATATCCGCGTCTTTTTTGCATTCAGAGGAAATCGGCTGATTCGCCTAATTCAGATCAACTACTTCATCTGTCGTAGTAATTGTGTTATACTATGATTACTACGACAGATGAAGTAATCAAGAGGGGATGCCGGTTGTGATCAGCAGTGATGTGATTCGGGGCTACAACGATACGATGATTCTCTACATGCTGCTGGATGGAGAGTCCTACGGATACGAGATCTCCAAGAATATCAGGCAGTTGACGCAAGAGAAGTATGTCATGAAGGAGACGACATTGTATTCGGCTTTCACCCGGCTGGAGAAGAACGGATACATTGAATCGTTCTATCGGGACGAGAGCTTCGGCAAGCGGCGCACGTATTACCGGATTACCCCGCTGGGTCTTGCCTATTACAAGGAGAAATGCGAGGAATGGAAAGTCACGCAGCAGGTTGTTAATCAATTTATTAGGGAGTGGTAACGGAGCATGGAGACGATCAGCGTATATTTGGACAATATGTTTGCCGGTCTGCCGAGGAACCCGGAGCTGGAGCGATTGAAGCGGGAGCTTCTGTCCGGGATGGAAGAGAAATATTTGGAGCTGAAGCGGGAGGGGAAGTCGGAGAACGAGGCGATCGGCATCGTGATTTCCGAATTCGGCAATATCGAGGAGCTGACGGCCGAGCTTGGCATCGGACCGGCCGGAACGAAGCAGGCTGTGCCCGTGCTGTCGGAGGAAGAGGCTTACCTCTATATGGCTGCCAAGCGCAGCTCCGGATTATGGACCGGTCTCGGCATTCTTCTAGCCGCTTGCGGGGTAGCGCTGTTTCTCGTTCTGGATACGATATTCGAAAACCATTCTCTATTTTCGGATAACGGATCGGGTACGATGCTGGGGTTGATCGGTATGTTCACGTTGTTCGCTGCGGCGGTCGGAATGTTCATTCACAGCGGAATGAAGCTTGGCCGCTTCAAGAACCTGGAGCAAGTCTTCCGTCTGCCCTATGCTCTCAAGACGACTTTCCAGCGCGGTCAATTCCATTATGCCCGGACTTTCCGTCTGGCGCTGATCACGGGCGTCTGTCTGTGCGTGCTGTCGCCGATTTTCATCTTCGCCACGATCTATGTCAATGACGACCTCGTTCCTTACGGAGTCTCGGCCTTTCTGGTAAGCGCGGCAGCGGCGGTGTTTCTGTTCATCTATTACGGAAACATCCAGGGAGCGTATACGAAGCTGCTGAAAGAGCCGGACCTGACTCCGGAGAAGAAGGAAGAGGAGCGGATCGCAGCAGCGGTGAACGCGGTGGTGTGGCCTCTGGCGACAGCCCTGTTCCTGTTCACAGGCTTCGTCTATCATCGCTGGGACATCAATTGGGTCATCTTTCCCATTGCCGGCGTTCTGACAGGCATGTCCAACGTCTTTCATATTGTGAAACGCAAAAATGTTTCTTGATTAGTGAACTGCCTGAACCGGCTCGTTTGTCTGAGATACTCAGGGTTTGTGGTATAATGGGATTAAAGCGTTGGCGATTCCGAATGACGAGGCGGTGAACATGATGAGTGTAAACCGGGAAGAATTGAAGCAACTGATCGATCAAATTCCCGAACAAGATGCGCTTGCGGAGGATGCCGATCTCATAAGGCAAGTTGAGCAAAGTCGCGAAGATCGTGAAAATCAACGCATATACGGCAAAGAAGCCGGACTTGATTATCTTCGCAACAAGGTTAAGGAATTCGAACATGGACAGGACATATAGTGTTTTTGGACACAAACGTAGGTCGCTAACGATATACGGTCTCCTTTTTTCGGATTCTGGGCCGCTTCGACAGTCGAAGTAGACCAGTAACGAATAATAAAAAGCTTGTAAAATAAATATCTTCGTGCAGAATTAAAGAGTGATACTACATTCAAGGAGTGGGGATTTGAGAAAGCAAAAGCCAATGTCGTTCGATGAACTGTTGAAGGATTTGCAAGGCCAGAAGACCATTCAGGAAGATCCGAACCATATCTCGTTGGGCAAGCTGTTCAATGAAGCGTTCGTAAGCAGGCATTCCAGCTCTGCGAGTTTTGACGAGCTTATGGAGAAGGGCAATTTCCAAGCTAAGACTTGGGAGGATATAGACAATATCCTTGAGGAGCTGTTGGATCGCCATATCGCCAGGGAGACGGATTTTGCGAATTGGAAGTCCATGCTGGACACGGCGACCAAGGAATACAACGATAAAGCTGGAAAATAAGCTTGTGCTTGCTGCAGCAAGCACAAAAACACCTTATTCCGCCGCCAAGACGCCGGAATAAGGTGTTTTTGACGTTAAGCCGCTTAGTCCGCTCGGAACAGCTCGGGGAAAGCCTCTCCCGCGAACAGATCGCCGTCGCCGCCGCCCAGCAGGCCCACGTTCATGTGGCCGTCGCCGCGCGTGCCGGCTTTGTAGCGGGTATCTCCCGTCATCAGATGGACGGCCAGCGAACGGCGCGGCCGCGAGGTCGTATTCGGACCGCTGCCGTGGATGGCGAGGGCGTGATGGAAGCTCACTTGGCCGGCCTTCATGACCATCGGTACGGGCTCGAACGAAGCGTCCTCGGGGAGGTTCATGCCCTGCCGCTGCTTCTCCATATCCTGCTCGAAGAAATCGTTCACGTTGAGCAGCCCCCATTGGTGGCTTCGGGGAACGACCTGCATGCAGCCGTTGTCCAGATTGACGTCGTCGAAGGCGACCCAGGCGGTGACGAGCGTCGGCTCAGCCGCGCACTGCCAGTAGGCGTAGTCCTGGTGCCAGCCGACGTTGCCGCCTGATCTTCGATCGGGATTGCCCGGCTTGAACAGCAACTGATCGTGCCACAGGCGAATGGAGCTGGCTCCCATCAGACGGCAAGCGATCTCGCCGATGACGGGATCGGTGGCCAGCGAGCGGAGCTCTGCATCGGCCCAGTGGGAATTGTCGGTTTTGCGCAGCCCATTGCCCTTCTCGGGCGTCCAATACCCGTCGAACGGTGCTCGCCCCGTCTCGAATTGCCCCTCGTATACTCGTTCCATATGCTCGCGCAGTCGTTCCAATCGAGCCTCGTCGATGAGCTGCGGCGCTACCCAGTACCCATTCTGTTTGAAAAAAGCGATGTCTGCCTCCGTTGGCAGCAAGTTGTTCCGATCCGACATTTCCGTTCCTCCCGCTTCGCTGATGGCCGCACGATTTCCTCATGCGTTGCCTTCATCATAAGCGAGTATTCGGCGTTCGGCTTTGTCCGGCTTCAACCGGAAGTTAACGTTTTTCGTCATTCGACGATAGAGGATGCCGATAGGCGTAAGGCGAAATTCCCGTCTGACGCTTGAAGAACACGCTGAAGGCATGGAGCGACGAGAAGCCTAATCGCTCCGCGATCGACGTGATCGTCTCGCCGGTTTCCGCCAGCCAATATTTGGCCCGATCGGTGCACAGCATGCGGATGTACTTCCCGAGCGGAATGCCGAACGAGCGCTTGAACTCCCGCTCCAGATGCGTCCGGCTGAGATGCTGTCTCTTCGCCAAATCCAAGGCGTTGATGCCGATGCTCGCATGCTCGTGAAGATAGTGGAGCAACTCCTTCATCGCCGGAGCGAGCGGACCGTCCTCCGGAGCTCCGTCCGGCAGGGCCGCCTCGCGATAAAGCCGGATGACGCGAACGAGCAATTGCTGGAACAGGCTTTCCGCCATCAGAGCCGAATGCGGGCCGGGGTTCTCGATCTCGGCGAAGACGGCATCGAACAGCCGCTTCACATCGCCGCTCGTATCCCTCACCGTGCGGGCTCGCCCAAGCCGGTAAAAATCCGCTTCAAGCTTCTGCCGATTCGTCAGCCGGAAGCCGGTGTAGTACAGGCGGTAAGCTTCTCCCAAGGACGCGCCCTGATGGCCCTCTCCCGGCTTCGTCAGAAACAAATCCCCTTCGCGCACGCGATACATATCCCCGTCGATCGAGAACCAGCCCTGTCCTTCGTCTACGTAGCACAGCTCGAAATGCTCGTGCATATGCCTTTCCACCTGCCAGGCGCTCAGCATCTGGATACCGATGTACGAGAGGTTGTCGAAGTCGTGTTGAAAAGGAAGCTCCTCCCGCAGCTCCGAAGAACCTCTGTAGCGGTTCCGCGAAGCGGGAGGCGGAGTTTTATGCGCGGTCATCCCGATCGTCTCCTTGCCTTCGTTATTTAAGAGGCGAGTTCATAAGGGTTCCTTAACTTTCCTGTGCTCTCCGGCAAACTTCGATGCATCTCCATATTGTGCTCGTCCTTCTTCCAATGTTACAGTATCGTCAGTCGAGCGCTAGAAAAATTGCGGAAAAGAGAGAGGAATCGTATGCCTCTGGTTTATTACGTGCAGACCTCCATCACTGGAATAGCTATTTTGCTGATTATATCTTTTCATATGATGGCGCGCGATGTCCACAAGACCACTTCACGGAAGATTTTTTGGGGACTCATCGTATCCAATATGCTTTTGCTGTTGACGGAAATGCTGCTTAACATCTTCACCGGTGTGGATACGCCCGAAGCGCGGTTGCTGCTGCCTGCGGTTGTTTTTATCATGTATGTGCTCAATCCGCTGCCGGAGGCGCTGTGGGTCGTCTATTTGTATGCGATTATTCAGAGAAACCGGCCGAAGAAAAACATAGTGCTCAATCTCCTCGTTGCTCTGCCGGTGGCGCTTAATGCCGTCTTTTCCGTCGCAAGTCTATTCGGGGACGGGGAGTTTCTGTTCGGTATAGATGGCAACAACGTCTATCATCGGGGGCCGTACTTCTGGCTGATGCTTGCCATGTGTTATATCTATTTGATCTATAATATCGTGCTTATGATCGTCAAGCGCAAACAGATCCTCAGGCATGAATTTTGGGTATCGCTTTGCGTTGCGCTGCTTCCCGTTCTCGGAGGCGCTGTGCAAAGTTTATTTTTCGGCGCCAGCCTGACGTGGCTTTGTCTGTCTTTCGCGCTCTTGATCGCTTATGCAAACTTGCAGAGCGGGCAAGTCTACAGAGAGCTTCGGGCGTTGGACAAGCTTAAGGACGAATTTCTGGCCAATACTTCTCATGAACTGCATACGCCGTTGAACGGGATCATTAATATTACGAATTCGGTCCTGGAGAGCGACAGGGGCGGGCTGACGCTGGCGCAGCGGCAGAATCTTCAGGTGGTGGCTTCGACGGCGCGCAGGATGTACAGCCTAATCAACGATATTTCGGATACGTCCAGTATTAAAAACGGGGAACTCAGGTTGAACAAGCGAATGGTGGACCTTCGGTCGATCGCCGATGGAACGCTGTATATGATCAGCAGGCTTAAAGGGAGTAAGGAAATTGAGTTTATCAACAGCATTCCGGCAGAGGTGCCGCCCCTCTACGCGGATGAAGAACGCTTATACCAAATCTTTTACAACCTGATCGGCAATGCGCTCAAATTTACGCAGCAAGGAACAATCGAAGTTGGCGCGGTTGTCCGTCAGAAACAGGCGGAAATCTGGGTGGAGGATACGGGTTGTGGAATTTCCTCGGACAATCTGAACGATATTTTTAAGCCGTTTTATCGCGAGAATACGGAAAATGGAGATACGAGAGGCACTGGGCTGGGACTTTATATTACTAAAAGTTTGATTGAGCGCCACGGCGGGGAGATTCGGGCCGTATCCGAAGAAGGCAGAGGCAGCCGCTTTACCTTCACGCTGCCCTTAAGCGCGGAGCCAAGAAAGGATATTCCTTTAAGAAAAGCCGTAACTATTGCCAGGGAAAGTGCCAGGGCTCCCCTATGGGAAACCAATCGAAGCAAGAGCGCGAGAAAATACTCCATTCTCGTTGCAGACGACGATCCGGCCAGTCTGACGGCGCTGTTTAATATTTTGGATCACGAGGGCTATTACGTCAAAGGAGTGACCAACGGAGCGGAGGTTCTGCTGGAACTTGACAGACACAGCGAATATAATCTTGTCATTATGGACATGGTGATGCCCAAGCTCTCAGGCTACGAGGCGCTGAAAAAAATCCGGCAGCGGTTTATGCCGTTGGATATGCCGGTGCTCCTGCTGACGGCCAAGGCGCGGCCGGAGTATTTGGAAGCCGGCTTTGAGGCGGGAGCCAACGATTATTTGCCGAAGCCCTTTGAGGCGTTGGAGCTCAAGGCGCGGGTGAAGACGCTTGTGCAATTAAAGGATCTGGTGAGCACCCGGATGGAAGCGGAGCTTTCCTTCTTGCAGGCGCAGATCAAGCCTCATTTTCTGTATAACTCCTTGAGCGTGATCGCAGCACTCAGCACGAAGGAGCCGCAGCGCGCCGAGGAGCTGCTGTACGACTTGTCCGATTATTTAAGAGGCAGCTTCAACTTTGAGAACTATAACGGCGTAGTGCCGTTGTCCAACGAGCTGGATACGGTTCGGGCGTATATATCGATCGAGAAAGAACGCTTCAGAGGAAAACTGCAGGTCAAATACGAGATAGATGAGAGCGTTGGGATTGCGGTTCCCATTCTTTTCATCCAGCCTCTGGTCGAAAACGCCATACGCCACGGAGTGTCCAAAAAGCCGGAAGGCGGTACGGTAAGACTGAGTATTAAGCGGGACGGCGGTCATACGGTAATTACCGTCGAAGATGATGGCGTGGGCATCCCCGCGCAGAAATTGGACGGGCTGCTGGAGGAGAAGGGGGTAAAATCCGGAGTCGGACTGAGCAATATTCAGCGCAGAATGATACTCAATTACGGGCACGGATTGAACATTCAGAGCGCAGAAGGTCGGGGGACAATCGTAACCATGGTCATTCCCGATCAGATGAGGTGAGGTGACAAGACAAGCATGCTGAGAATCGTATTGGTGGATGACGAACCGATTATACTGGAGAAGCTGAAAACGATGCTGGAGGAAAACGAGCAGGCCCACATCGTCGGCGCCTATACAGACCCGATGGAAGCGTTAAAGGAGATGCCTTCCGTCAGGCCGGATTGCGCGTTTTTGGATATCGAGATGCCCGGAATCAGCGGGATAGAGCTGGCGGAGAAGCTTGCCGCTTCGATTCCGGAGCTTGAGGTGGTTTTTGCCACGGCCTACAATCATTATGCGGCTCAGGCATTTGACGTTAACGCGATAGACTATATGCTGAAGCCGATTCGTCCGGAGAGGCTCAATAAAGCGTTGGACAAGCTGCTGGCCAGGAACGCCGGCAGGAAGACAATCCAGGAGGCCCACTGCAGCATCAGGTGCTTCGGAGCCTTCGAGGTCATCGTCGGGAGCCGTGTGCTGAAGTGGGGCCGTTCCAAATCCAAGGAGCTTCTGGCGTTTCTTCTGCAGCATGAAGGCAAATGGCTGACCAAGTACAAGCTCTGCGACGAGCTGTGGCCGGATTATTTGCCGGAGCGGGCACTGGCCTATCTTCAAATCTGTGTGCATGCTTTAAGAAAAGGGTTGAGAGAAGCGGGATGCTCGCAGCTTGAGATTCAATATTCCGATGATCGCTATTCTCTGAGAACGATAGACGTCGACTGGGATGTTCGAGCGTTCGAGGCCGAATACGAAATTTTCAACCGGACGGGCTCGGTCAGAGCGGCCAAACAAGCGCTAAGCCGTTACAGAGGCGAGTATTTGGAGGGAGAGGACTGGCCGTGGTCGGAGCTGCTGCGCGAAGATTATATTTGCAGACAGGAGAGGATTACAGAGGTGCTTAACAGATAAGAGAGGAGCGGAGAATAAGGGTCTGGAGTATGACGGAAGACGACGATCGTTGTCGTTTTCCGTCTTTTTGTGTAAGTGGATTGTAAGCGGTTCTTAGTATATTGGACATAATCTGCAATTGAGAGAGGTTGGAATTATGACAACGTTGAAAAAAGGAAGACGCTTATCGGCACTGCTGCTGTCATTCGCAATGCTGTTGACGCTGTTGCCGACGGCGGCGTTGGCGGAGCCTGTCAACAAGCCTGTCTTGACAGCAACGGCGAATAACGAGAAGAACTATGTCGAATTGTCGTGGACGTCAACGATGCCGTCCTCGCATTTTATGATTTACCAGAAGGATGACGACGGGACAGACGAGTACCAGACCATTCCGGCAAAATCGGATGTCAAAGTGCTGAATGTGTTTCCGGATGTTACCGGTTCCGACAAACTCAAAGAGTGGATGGAAACGACAGTCGAAGGCGAAACCTACACAATGGGCAGTCCGATCATCGATGGCGTGCAGCACACGATGACGGTGGACAAGGTTTCTCTTACAGACTTCAACAACGCTCCGGACGTATATTTGCAAAATGAAGATGGAACCTACAGCTATGACGTGGTCTATTTCGGGGCATGGGATTCAAATAATTATTTGGATTTATCCGATGAAGGATACGCGGCTGCCCGCAGCTTTATAGATTACGGAGGCGGTATGCTGCTGGGGCATGACACCGTTGCGAATCTCGCTCCTCCCGGGCATCCTAACTTCATGAAGTTCCAGACGGATTTGAATCTGCAAGCCCATCCGTGGAACGGCAACGATTACGGGGGGAACTTTGTCGTCGTCTACAAGAAAGGGTTGTTGACGAATTTTCCTTATTCCTTGGGGGATGTAGGCAGTGTTCTTATAGTACCGGGCTCTCATAACTTCTATCAATATGCTTCCGGGGACATCTGGTTCCGGTATGGCGATGCAAGCGGCAACGCCGCTGTTGCCACCCACAACTTCTATCTCACCACATGGAATAACAGCGCGATGATCCAGACCGGACACTCAGGCGGCGATTCCTCCATTGACGAGCAGAAGATTCGTAAGCGTCAAACCCTACCCACCTTCGTTCTTTGCAGCAACCATGAGATAATCCTCCTCAGAATCAATTCGGGGGAGGATATTTTATGGCCAGAG